>NZ_JADKYP010000066.1 GCF_015354405.1 Nocardia sp. BSTN01
GACGCTGCGGGCTCCCCTTCAGGGCCGCAGTCTTGGTCTTGGCGACCTTGTCGCGACGACCCTTGCGGACCAGCTGGTTGATGGTTGGCATATACCGGCTTTCCTTATTCAGTAACCAGGTGTCTGGAACTCTTCGATGTCTGTTTGTCGGCGGCGCTGCCCCGATTTCCCGGAGTTCACGCCGCCGTCATAGAGCTGTCACCACTTGCCCGGATCGCGTTTCCACGCGCCCCGAGGTCGGGCGTGTCGCGCGCAGTACATGCCTACTTTTCCGGGCACGCTGAAACGGTCGGCCGCTCTCGCTGGCTTACGTTCTACGCACAAACCTGCCCGCACGCTTCCGGGCACAGCGATCCACGATACCCGTCGGCGCGGCGGGGGGCAAAAGTGGGGTCCGCAGGCCCCGGCCCACCACCGACTATGCGATTTCACTATCTCTCGAGGTCCGCCGACCGGCGCATCCGGGGTGGCGCTCGCCTCAGCGCGCCAGATTCAGGGTCAACTCGGCCAGCTTCTTCGCCCCGGCACACGGATCCGGATGACCACCCGGCCGGTAATTCACCCACCAGCCGATGATGCCGGTGTCCGCGGCCGGCGCCATCACGCCGCACGAATCCGGATCGCCCGGCCGCTGGACCTGCAGCGAGCGCCGGCCCTGCACGTTCACATCCGTGGTGGTGTAGCCGAGCCGGTCGTTGTTGGCCTTCTCGTTCGGCAGCGAACCCATCTCGTACCAGTTCAGCGTGGCCATACCGTCACCGCCGGGCGTACCCGACAGATCCCACATGCACACCGCGCCGTTGAACGAACCCTGCGCGTCCTGGGCGCCGGTCGCCTTGGCGATGTCGTCCTGCTTGACGACCTCGCATTCGCGCAGCAACTTGTCGAAGTTCATGTTGACCCCGCCGCCGCTACCCGCCGGCAACGCGGTCCCGGAAACCGTGCGGCCGCAGCCGCCGACCGTCACCCCGATCGCGAGCGCGAGGACCGCGATCCCGCCCGCCCGCACACCGCGCCGGACACGGCCCTGGTCACGCATGCCGTTGCTCATTTCAGCCGCCCTCACTTCAGACGCTGCACGGTCAGTTCGGCCAGTTTGCGGTTCTTGTCGCACGGCGTCGCCGACACCTGCCCGAACGCGCCGGCCGAGGTCGACCATTCGAAGAAGTCGTCGCCCAGTTGCACGGCGAAATCACAGATGGTGCCGTCCGGACTCGCGTCCTGGAAACCCTGATGCCCGCCGACCTCGATCGACTCCGGATTGCGGCCCTGCGCGGTGACCCACGCCTTCTCCCGTCCGATCGGACTGCCCCGATACGACGCGAACGTCACACTCGGACCGCCGATTCCGCCCGCCTGCCAATTGCAGCCGACCGAATTCTTGAACACCTGCGAGATCTGACCGAGCCCACCCAGATTCCGGACCTCGTCATCGGTGACATGCCCGCACTCCCCCACGAACGGACCCAGCGCCGCCACCTTCGCGGGCGGGCGAACCGACGGAGAGTCGCTGCCCGAATCATCCCCCGACCCGCAGCCCGCCAGCAGCGCCGCGAGAGCCGTCCCGGTGACAATCGCCGCCGTCAATCGCATGATGGGCACTCTATGTTATCGGCGGCGCAGGTGCTGTCCGCTGCGCCGACCCGGCTACGGCGACGAGCGGATGATGCTGGCCAAAGATCCGATCACCTCGGCCGTGATCAGCGTGCTGCTGGCGGGCAGTTGCCTGCTGGGCCGGCCGGCGATGTTCGCGATCTCGCAGCGCATGCACGCACTCGGACCGGATTCCGCAGCCCGCTGAGGACGCCCGGTCACAAATTCCCGCGCGCGTGCTGCTCCCGCTCGATCGCCTCGAACAGGGCCCGGAAATTCCCCTTTCCGAAGCCGAGCGAGCCGTGCCGCTCGATCAATTCGAAGAATACGGTCGGGCGGTCGGTGAGGGGTTTGCAGAAGATCTGCAGCAGGTAGCCGTCCTCGTCGCGGTCGACGAGGATGCCGCGCGACTGCAGGTGCCGCACCGGCACCCGGACGTGGCCGATGCGGGCGCGCAGTTCGGGATCCTCGTAATAGGTGTCCGGGGTGTCGAGGAATTCGATGCCTTCGCGGCGCAGAGCGTCGACGGTGCTCAGGATGTCGCCGGTGGCCAGGGCGATGTGCTGGACGCCGGGGCCGCCGTAGAACTCCAGATATTCGTCGATCTGTGAGCGTTTGCGCCCGGCCGCCGGTTCGTTCAACGGGAACTTCACGCGGTGGTTGCCGTTGGCCACAACCTTGCTCATCAGCGCCGAATATTCGGTCGCGATATCGTCGCCGACGAATTCCGCCATATCGGTGAAGCCCATGACGCGGCGATAGAACTCCACCCACTCGTCCATCCGCCCGAGCTCCACATTGCCCACGACATGGTCCACGGCCTGAAACAGCCGATGCGCCGCCCGCGGCTGATACCCCGAGCGGCGCGCGATATATCCCGGCAGATACGGACCGTGATAGCGCGACCGGTCCACGAGGGTGTGGCGGGTCTCGCCGTAGGTGGCCAGGGCAGCCGTGCGGACCGTGCCGAATTCGTCCGACGTGTCGTGCGGCTCGACCAGGATCCGCGCGCCGTGGCGCCGGGCGTGGGCGATGCAGCGGTCCACATCGGGCACCTCGAGCGCGATGTCGACGACGCCGTCGCCGTGCCGGTCGTGGTGGGTGACCAGCGGACTGGCCGGATCCACCGCCCCGCACACCACGAATCGCGCACTGCCGCTGCGCAATACGTAGGACTTGTGGTCGCGATTGCCGGTCTCCGGTCCGGAATATGCCTCCAGCGCCATCCCGAACGCCTGCAGATAGTGCGTGAACTGGGTCGCGTTGCCGACCACCCACACCAGCGCGTCCCACCCCAGGACGGGGAACGGATCGGCGCCGGGATCATGGTCGACCAGACCGACCAGCCGGCGCAGCTCCGCATCGCCCGGCACCGCGGGCCGGGTGGTGCGGGAGAGGTCCTCGATCGTCATGTCTCCAGATAATCTCCGCGTCGAGGTTCTGGGCAATATCGAGGATTTCGAGTAGACACCCTGGCTCAATTGGTCACCACAGACCGTCGAGTGCTGGACAATTTGAATAGCTGCGCCCCGGCCGTGCACCGTGGGCCGCCGGGCCGAACACAGGAGACGACGATGACGCGCACCCACGCCAAACTGGACGAACTGGATCTGGCGATCCTCACCGCCATGCACCAGTACCAGAAGGCGGGCGTCCTCGAACTGTCGCGACGCACGCGGGTGGCCCGGGCGACCGTACAGTCGCGCATCGCGCGCATGGAGGAGGCCGGGGTCATCGCTTCCTACGATCCGCAGGTCGACGTCACCGCCGCCGGATTCGACGTGCAGGCCTTCGTGAGTCTGGAGATCGCTCAGGGCGCCCTGGACGCGGTGACCACCGATCTGGAAGCCATACCCGGCGTGCTCGAGGCCTATGCGACCACCGGTACCAGCGATGTCCTGTGCCGCATCGGCGCCGATTCGCATGCGGGCCTGCAGGCGGTGCTGCTGAGTATCGACCGCAGCGCCGCGGTGGTGCGGTCGCACAGTGTGATCGTGCTGTCCACGGTGGTCGCCCAGCGCACGCTGCCGCTGCTGCGCACGCTCACTCCGGCGGGGACGAGTAAGGCTCCGGCATACCGGAATTCGACGACCTGAGCCCGCACCGGCGGCGCGTGGCTACTTCCCGGTTTTGAGATTCGCCCCCGGCGCGAGGATGTCGACTTCGGGCCGCAGGCTCGGTTCCAGAAAATTCAACAGGCCGCGGGCTTCCGCTTCGACCTCGGCCGCTTCCCGCGCCGACCATTCCCGGCTCGGGGCGATGCGCAACCGTGCCGCCGACTTGTCGGTGACGATTTTGTAGATGCCGGCCAGAAACCCGTCGATGAGCACCGGACACACCTGCGCGGCCATATGTTGCAGGGGCAGCGGAGCGTTCCCGGGAATGATCCGGCTGCGATCCCGATGCGACAGCAGGACGTTGTCGTACCAGCCCAGCAGCCGGACAGGTGCGGGCAGATCGGGATCGGCGAGTTCGGCGTCGGCGGCGTCGTAGAGGACGCGGCCGCGCTCGTCGGTGTAGGTGCGCACCCGGTCGCCCAGTGCCGCCAGTATTTCCTTGATACCGAGCAGCCGCGACCAGGTCTGCACATCCATCGTGGTCGCGGGGCCGAAGGCGCGCAGATAGCGAACGACCAACTCCTGCACCGGATATGCCTGGTCGAGGGACGCGTCCAGCCACGGTTCGATGCGCGACCACACCGGTCGGCTGTTGTTCCGCCACAGCCCGCGCGGCGGGGTCTGCAGCACGGGGAGCTGATAGAGCCAGGTCTGCGTCACGGCCGTGGGCTCGCGATCGGGATATTCCTCGACGGCGCGGACTCGCAGCTCTGCCGACGACATCGGCTGCGCCCCCAGCACCTTCTCGCCCCGGGCGCGGACCTCCTCGGGATCGAGGCCGACCATCGCGCCGTAGAAGAAGCCCTTGCGGAACGGGATCTTCTCCAGCTCCGGCTGGATATGCGGCGCGATGCGCAGCGCATCCGCCGCCGTCACCAGGTGAATCGTGGCGCGCATCAACGTGATTCGCACCAGCGAACGATTCTCGAGTCCGGCCGAGACCACCGCCGGGTCGAAATCGCTGATCCGGCTCCACAACCCGACGTACGGCGGCGTCACGTCCTGGGCCTGCAGCCCGACCAGATGTTCACACAGCTGCGGGACCGGCACCGGCGACCGCCGCAGCAGGTGCTGCCGGGCCAGCAGGGTGCGATTCAGAATCCGATCGGACAGTTTCATGATGCGCTCACCCTACGACCCGGCACCGACATCGAACGCCTGCCGGACGAGGGCCGCTCAGCGCACGGTGACGACGACTTTGCCCTTCGCCGAACGGTTGTCGAGCGCGGCGACGGCGGCCGCGGTCTCCGTCAGCGGGTACAGCACGGGCTGCGGCGCCGCGATCTTGCCGGATTCCAGCAGCGGCGCGACCTCGTCCCACTGCTCCTGCAGATAGCCCGGATGGGTCATCACCCATTCACCCCAGGCGGCGCCGATCACCTCGACGTTCTTGAGCAGCAAGCGATTCACCTTCACGGTGGGGATTTCGCCCGCGGTGAAGCCGACCACGAGCAACCGTCCGGCCGAAGCCAGCGAGCGGATGCTGTCGGTGAACCGGTCGCCGCCGACCGGATCGAGCACGATGTCGACACCTCGCCCACCGGTCAGCTCCTTCACCGCGGCCAGCCAGCCGTCGGTGAGTACCACATCGGAGGCGCCGTTGGCGCGCGCGACCTCGGCCTTCTCCTCGGTACTCACCACGGCGATCACCCGGCCCGCGCCCAGCGCCTTCGCCATGCGCAGGGTGGAGGTGCCGATGCCGCCGGCGGCGCCGTGCACGAGCACGGTCTCCCCCTCGGCCAGCCGGCCCCGGTTGCGCAGGCAGAAGTGCACGGTCAGATCGTTGAACAGAATTCCCGCACCCGCTTCGAGGGAAATGTTGTCCGGCAGCCGGAACACCATTTCCTTGGCGGTCACGGCGGTTTCGGCGACCGCGTTACCCAGCATGGTCAGCGCCACCACCCGGTCGCCCGCCCGGACCCGCGCATCCTCGGGCGCCGAGCGCACGACCCCGGCCACCTCGCCGCCGACCACGAACGGCAGTTCGGGTTTCATCTGATAGAGCCCCCGGGTCATCAGCACATCCGGGAACGCCACCCCCGCGGCATGGACGTCGATCACCACTCCACCGGGGAATTCCGCCGGTTCGGGGATGTCGACGACCTCGATGGATTCGGGCCCCTCGAGCTTGCTCACCTGGGCTGCGCGCATGAAACGACCTCTCTGTCCGCTGCTGCTTTCCCACAAGTTAACCGGTCTTCGCACACCCCTGTCCACAGGTCCCCGATTTGCTACGCTTGGGCCCGCTGAACTGAGCGAAGAGGGGGATTTCTCATGGCCGGTCCCAACGATCCACCCGCGAACGCGATGAAGATCGATCCCGCGGCCCTGCAAAGTTTCGCGAAAACCCTGCGCGACGAGTCCGATGCCATCGGCAAACTCGATTCCGGGCTGGCCGGCGCCGCCGGTGCGCTTCCGGGGACGGGCTGGGACGCGGCCTGCAACGGCGCCAAGGATTCGGTCGAGAACGCGTTGAAGCGAATCGGTTCGCGCGTAACGCATATCGCCGACACCGTCGAGCAGGCCGGCAAGGTCATCATCGATACCGACCAGCAGTTGCGCGACGATCTGAACAAGATCGGCATCCGCGCATGAGCGGCGCGGCATTGACCATCCCCGACGTCGAGCAATGGGACCCGGACAAGCTGGGCACCGCCGCGACCGCCGTCGGCAAACTCTCCGGTGACCTCGATCAGGCCGTCGTCGCCGCCGTGAACAGCACGCAGAAACTCGGTCAGGACCAGAAATGGGGCGGTGGCGCCGCACAGGCCGCCGACGGCCGGATGCAGGTGGAGAAGAGCCGGGCTTCGACGGTGAGCCAGGCGGTTCCGGGGTTGCAGACGGCACTGAACCAACAGGTCGAGAATCTGAAGAACGCCAAACTCGCGGTGCTACAGATGCGTGATCAGGCGACCTTCGTACCCGCCCCCAGCCTGATGCCGGCGTTCGACGTGAATCCCGACGGCACGGTGAATCCGCAGAAGCGGCTCGACTGGCTCGACCAGCACCGCGACAAACTCAACGACATCGAGTACACGGCGAAGACCACAGAGATCAAGACGGACGCCGCCACGCACGAATGGGCGATCGTCAACGCCCTGAAGAATGCGCAGACGGTCGCGGATTCGGCGATCACGGCCCTCAACAGCGCGAAGGCCCCGGTCGATGCCGCGTTCGCCGGACTCGGCGATCCCGTCACCGGCGCGGGCGCCGCACCTCCCGCGCCACCCGCTCCCACCGCACCCGCCGCGGCGGCGCCGCCTGCCACCCCGGCCGCCACACCGGTCGCGAGCCATTCGGGCAGCCCGGCGTCCTCCAGCCTGATGGGCAACTCTCACCACGGCGGCGGCACCAGTTCCTACAGCGGCGGCAGCTATGGCGGCGGCAGCTACAACGGCCCGACCAGCGGCCCGCCGCCGACCGCCCATCCGTCCGGCGATGTGCAGCAGTGGATCGCCCAGGCCAAACAGGTCCTGATCGAGATGGGCTACCCCCCGGAATCGATCGACGAGAACGCCATCGCGCTCATCATCGAGCACGAATCCGGTGGCGATCCGAACGCGATCAACAACTGGGACAGCAACGCGGCGGCCGGTCACCCGTCGAAGGGTCTGATGCAGTGCATCGACAGCACCTTCAACGCCCACGCGGCCCCGGGCCACACCGATATCTGGAACCCGGTCGACAACATCGTGGCCGCCACGCGCTACTCGATCGACCGCTACGGTTCGCTCGACAATGTGCCGGGCGTTTCCGCGGTCTCCGGTGGTGGCGGCTACGTCGGCTACTGATCGGCGGCCGCAAACACCGGACGCCGCGACACAACTGGACATTTGCTACGTGTGAGTAGAGCCATCTCGGCGTAACAGTGTGACCTGCGCCCCGTAAAGTCATGTCACAAGAAGCACCGCATGAAGTACGCGGCACACCGTGCAGCGCGAGGAGCACCAGTGTCACTCGATCAGCCACTCGCCCCGCTTCCCCAGGAGGGCATGGGCTTCGCCTCGGCGTGGCCCATCCGGGCTGGCGATGTAGATCCCTACAGCCGGCTGCGGCTCGACGCCGTGGCTCGATATTTGCAAGACATCGCGTGGGAAGAGTTGCACACCACGTTCTTCCACCGCACCGACCCGGCGTGGATCGTGCGCCGCACCGTGATCGACGTGGTGCGTCCGATCGTCTGGCCGGATCGGGTGCAGTTGCGGCGCTGGTGTTCGGCGATGTCGACCCGGTGGACGAATATGCGGGTGCGGATCACCAGTGACAGCGGCGGCCTGATCGAGACCGAGGGCTTCTGGATCAATATCAACGAGTCGACGAATATGCCGACCCGGATCAGCGACCAGGGATTGGCGCATCTGGCGCGCACCACCGACGAACATCGGCTGCGCTGGCGGCCGTGGCTGACCGATGCGGTGCCGCCGGAATCGGACACCGATCTGACGTTTCCGGTGCGCGCGACCGATATCGACCAGTTCAACCACGTCAACAACGCCATGTACTGGCAGGCGGTCGAGCACTTCCTGGTGGACTATCCGAAATTGGTGGCCGGTCCGCATCGCGCGGTGATCGAATATGTCGCGCCGGTGCTGGCCCGCCAGCACATCAGCGTGCGCAGCCGCTACGAGCCCGGCGACCGCAACGGCCAGCCGGTGCTGCGGCTGTGGTTCATGGTCGGCGGCACCATCACCACCACCGTGCGGATCGGCGCGCTACCGACCTGAGTGCGGATAGCGGAGAGTTCGCGAAGGAGCCCCGCCGACTTCCGGACCCTCACCGGGGAGGGTCCGGAAGAGCCCGCGTTCAGCCGCGTGCGGCTTTGAGCAGATCCTCGATGGTGGTGAACTTAACCCGCGGCCTTCCGCCGGACTTGCCGGCGCTCTTCTCGGCCGCGTCGATGGCCTTCCAGCCGTCGCGGCCGACGGCGTCGGGCTGACGCTGGGCGAGCAGGGCCTCGAGCGCGGCCCGATCTCCTTGCGGGGCAGCCAGTTTGCCGGAGGTGAAATCCTCGAGCAACTGTTCCACGGTTTCGGTGGCATCGACGCGGTTGGAACCGATCACGCCCCGCGGACCGCGCTTGATCCAGCCCGAAACATAGACGCCGGTGACGTGGGCGCCGTCGGCGACCACGCGGCCGTGCTCGTTGGGCACGATCCCGGCGCGCTCGTCGAACGGCAGATCCGCGATGGGAACACCGCGATAGCCGATGGACCGCAACACCATCGACGCCGGCAGCGTCTCACGCCGATCCGAGGCCCGCGCCACCACGCGCCCGTCCTCGGAGACCAGTTCGTTGTGCACGAACTCGAGCTCGGCGACGTGACCGTCACCGCGGATCTCGGTCGGTGAGGCCAGGTAGCGGAACACGATGCGCTTGTTGTCCGGATTCGGGGCCTTGGCCGCGTATTCCTGGGCCAGTTCGTACTTCAGCCGCAGCGAGGGCTCGATATCGGCATCGTCGAGCAGCGCCTGGCTGGCCGGATCCAACTCCAGCTCGGCCGGGTCGATGATCACATCGACGCCCTTCAGATGTCCCAGCGCCAGGAATTCCGCCGAGGTGTAGGCGGCCTGGAGCGGGCCGCGCCGGCCCAGCACCACGACCTCACGGATAGTGCTCGACCGCAGCGCGTCCAGGGCGTGGTCGGCGATATCGGTGGTGGCCAGCTCGTCGGGCGACAGCGTCAGCACGCGTGCGACGTCGAGGGCGACGTTGCCGTTACCCACGATCACCACGCGCTCACCGGACAGATCGAAGCTGCGCTCGGCGTAATCCGGGTGGCCGTTGTACCAGGCCACGAACTCGGTCGCCGAATGGCTGCCGGGCAGATCCTCACCGGGCACGTCCAAGCGGCGGTCGGCCGACGCGCCGACGGCGTAGATCACCGCGTGGTGATGGGCGGCCAGCTCCTCGTGCGAAATATGTTTGCCCACCTCGACATTGAGCCGGTACTGCAGGGTGTCACGCCGGAACGCGCTCTCGAACATGGCAGACACCGACTTGGTGCCCGGATGATCCGGGGCCACACCGGCGCGCACCAGACCCCAGGGGGTGGGCAGCCGGTCGAACATCTCGACCTCGACATCGGCGCGGCGCAGCAGCTCGTCGGCGGCGTAGCAGGCCGCCGGTCCGGCGCCCACGATCGCCACTCGCAGCGTGCCCAGCTCCTTGGGCGGGCGCGCCGGGGTCACCAGCGGGTCGAAATTCGACTCCAGCGGGTGCCGTTGGAAGTAGGCGGCGTTGATATCGCGGAAACGAGCCAGCGACGCGGTCAGATCGTCCTCGGAGAAGATGGCCTCCACCGGGCAGGCATCCACACACGCACCACAGTCGATACAGGTGTCGGGGTCGATGTACAGCTGCTCGGTCGTCGCGAACTCGGGTTGCTCCGGAGTGGGACGAATGCAATCGACCGGGCACTCGGGAACGCAGCTGGCGTCGTTGCAACAACGCTGCGTGATCACGTAGGCCATATCTCGCAGATCCTCGAAACATCATGGGACGTCCCCACCCGGGTTTGGACAGGGCGTGCATCACACCGGTTGCCGGTCGGCCCCCGCTGTGACACTACCTTCAGTGTGCCTCGAGAGTGAGTTACATCTCTCGCCAGGTAGCGCGTTTTAGATAACACCGTTTACTTTCTACGGCGCTACGGTATTGCTCATGGCGCGGACGCTGATCCTGATGCGACACGGTAAATCCGCATATCCGCCGGGTGTCGACGACCACGATCGGCCGCTGGCGCCGCGGGGGCGGCGCGAGGCGGCACTGGCCGGAACCTGGCTGCGCGAGACCCAGCCGGAAATCGACGCGGTGTGCTGTTCGGACGCGGTACGAACCCGCGAGACGCTGGCCGCGACCGGCGTCGACGCGCCGGTCGTGTACGAGCATTCGATCTACGAGGCCACCCCACACACGCTGATCGAATTGATCCAGCTCACCGGCGACGACGTGCAGACGCTGCTGCTGATCGGGCACTCGCCGGGGATGCCGTGGACGGCATGGGAACTGGCGGCCAATCGCGCGTCGCTGCCGGCCGAAGAGCTCAGCCGCAAATTCCCGACCTCCGCACTGGCGGTGCTGGAATTCGACCGGCCGTGGTCAGGCGCGGACCCCGGCACCGGTGAATTGGTCCGGTTCCACGTGCCGCGCTGACGCGCTGTTCGCGAAAAGGCTTGTCAGCGTAGGAATTTGCCGCGCACCACGACGACCGCGCCGAGCAGCACGAGCACCAGCAACGCGACGAACCAGTTCGTCAGCGCCCAGACGACGCCCAGAACGACGATCACCGGGACCGCCGCGACGAGAGCGATGAACGGGCTTTCCTTGACCGTCTCCAGCGCCGACCGCGCCCGGACCCGATCGATTTCCTTGGCCATGTACTCAGAGTAGGTGCTCGGCGCTGGTTGCGCCCGAATTGTCCGGCAACCCGGATTGTCGGTGGTCGATGAGATGCTCCTCACATGGATTGGAAAATCGAACTCGTCGCCATCCCGGTCACCGACGTCGACCGGGCGAAGGACTTCTACACGAGCATCGGATTCAACGCCGATCACGACGCCAGCCCGACCGACGACATCCGGTTCGTGCAGCTGACCCCGCCGGGTTCGGGCTGTTCGATCTGCATCGGCCGGGGCATCACCGATGCCGCGCCGGGCAGCGTGGTCGGTATGCAGATGGTGGTGGCCAGCGCCGAGCAGGCCTACCGGCAGCTGGTGGCCGCGGGCGTGGAGGCCACGCAGGTCAAGGACGAGGGCTGGGGCCTGTTCACCTATTTCGCCGATCCCGACGGCAACAGGTGGGCCGTGCAGGAACTGCCGCAGCGGGGCTGAACCCCGGCCGGGCCGAGCCCGGGCGATGCGCTCGGGCTTGCATGGAGTGCACTCCAGGTCGGTACTGTCGAATCGCAGGCCCGCGGGTCGGGAAGCGGGTCAGGAAGGCGAGTGGCGATGACGGCAACCACGGCGAATCCCCTCGAGCACACCGAGGACTACGAGCGCCCCAAGTATTCGATCGGCGATGCCGCGGAGAAGTCCGGCCTCACCCGCGACACACTGCGCTGGTACGAGCGAATCGGCCTGATGGACTACATCGGCCGCGATTCCAGCGGTAAGCGCCGCTTCAGCGATCGCGATCTGAACTGGCTGCATCTGATCGGCTGCCTGCGCACCACCGGGATGTCGGTCGCCGATATGGTCCACTACGCCGAACTGGTGCGGGCCGGCGACGAGACCACCCCGGAACGGCTGGAGATGTTCCGCAGAACCCGCGAGGGCGTGCTCGCTCAGATCGAGGACCTGCACAGCACACTCGCCGTGCTGGACCGCAAGATCGGTCTCTACGAGGGCAGAGTGGCTGCCATGCAACAAATCTGAACTCGCGTGACGTCGCATACATCCCGCGCATGGTGACGCAGCGCACGGTTAGGATGCCTCCGCTATGCAAACCCCCGCCGCCGATGCCCGCATCTGGATCGACAAACAGAGTCCCGAGCCCTTCCGTGCGCTCAACAGCGTCGCACTGGCCGTCCGCACCGCGGCCGCGGCCGCCGGTCTCGACCGTTCCCTGGTCGAGCTGGTCAACGTGCGCGTCTCGCAGATCAACGGCTGCGCGTACTGCCTGGACCTGCACTCCCAGGCCGCACTGAAGGCCGGCGTGACCCGACAGCAGCTCGACGTGTTGCCGGCCTGGCGGCGTACCGAGTTGTTCACCCCGTCCGAATGCGCCGCCCTCGCACTCGCCGAGACGACCGCCACGTTGCCCGATGAGGACACCCTGCAACGTGTGTACGCCCATGCGCGGAAACAGCTGTCGGACGAACAGGTTTCGGTGATCGTCTGGGTCGCGACGACCATCGGCGCGTTCAATCGCGTGTCGATCATGAGCAGGCATCCGGTGCGGGAACGGAAGGAGTAACCCGATGATCGATCAGGCCGCGACCGCAGCAGTCGTCCGCAACGACGCGCAGCACCGCTACGAGGTGTGGTACGGCGACAAACTCGCCGGATTCGCCGAATATCGCGACAACGGCGAGGACACCACCTTCATCCACACCGAGGTGGATTCGGAGTTCAGCGGGAAGGGCCTGGCCGGCACGCTGGCACAGCACGCGATCACGGACGCGATCGACCGCGGCCGTGCGATCGTGCCCCGCTGTTCGTTCATCAAGAGCTGGCTCGACAAGCACCCGGACTACGATGCTCACGTAGTGGGCAAAGGCATTCAGCGGTAACCGCGCCCGGCATCAGCGGTGACCCCGGACCGGAGGTGGCCGATGAGCGATCTCGAGGCGAATCCCGCCGAGGCGCTGTGCGAATCGTCGCCGGCGCCCGGTCCGCGGGCGGATTCCTATCCCGCGCGGGAGGTGCCACTGGGCGGCGTGCGCGGCGTCACGGTGATGCGGGTACTGCCTCAGCGTGATCTGCCGACCGTCGGCGCCTGGTGTTTCCTCGACCATTTCGGTTCGACCGAGACCTCGCATCGGCTGCCGCCGGATATCGACCCCCATCCGCATATCGGATTGCAGACGGTGACCTGGCCGTTCGACGGCCGGATCCGCCATCGCGACAGCGTCGGATCCGATGTGGAGATCGAGCCCGGCCAGCTGAACCTGATGACCTCCGGGCGCGGCATCGCGCATTCGGAGTACACCGTGCCCGGCGCGCCCGCCGGGCAGGGCCTGCAGTTCTGGATCGCCCTGCCGGAGGCGCACCGCGATATCGCACCGCATTTCGAACAGCATCGCGAGTTGCCGGTGCTGGCCCGGCCGGGACTGCGCGCGACCGTGCTCATCGGCTCGCTCGGTGAGGTGCGCTCACCGGCGATCACCTACTCCCCGATCGTCGGCGCGGACATCACCGTCGGCCGGGGCGCGGACGCGCATCTGCCGCTGGCCCCGGAATTCGAACATGCGGTGCTGGTGATGTCGGGCGAGGTGCGCATCGACGACGTACTCGCCGAACCCGGTCCGCTGCTGTATCTCGGCAGCGACCGCGCCGAATTGCGGCTGCGCAGCGAATCCGGTGCGCGAGTGGTGCTGATCGGCGGCGCGCCCTTCGGCGAGGATCTGGTGATGTGGTGGAATTTCGTCGGCCGCAGCCATGACGAGATCGACGCCGCCCGCACCGCGTGGGAGAAACACGACACCGAGCGCTTCGGCGATGTCGCGGGACATACTCCACGGCAACGCATTCCGGCGCCGCCGCTGCCCAATCTGCGGCTGCGCCCGCGCACCCGCCGCGCGTTCTCGCCCCGCTGATCAGCTCCGGTCGAAAACCGTACTGCCCGAACCGGTCTCGTCGGTCATGGACTGGGTTCCGATGACGCGCAACAGTTCCAGCCGCTCCTTGGCGTCGGTTCCAGGACGCGGATAGTAGACCAGCAGATGCTGCGCCGCATTCGGCGTGACCAGCGTTTCGCAGACCAGGTCGAGCAGCCCGACCTGCGGATGCCGGATCCGCTTGGCATCGCTGATCCGGACCGCGACCTCGTGCGCCGACCACAGCCGTTCGAATTCCGGACTGACCGCCCGCAGCTTCGTCACCAGTTCGGTGACATCGGCGTCGCCCGCCCGCCGCGCCGCGGTCGCGCGCAGATCGGCCACGTGCCGGCGGGTCAGCCGGTCCCAGTCGGCGTCGGGAAACGTCTCCCGGCCGGTCCTATCGGTGAACCAGCGCCACAGCAGGTAGCGGTCCATACCGGTGAAGCGGGTGTGGTCACCCATCATGTTGATGTGCATGCGGTTCTGGGCGAGGATTTCGCCGAGATCCGATACCACGCAGGCGGGCGTGTCCTCCAGCTTGTCCAGGAGGTAGAGCAGCCCGGGTCCGACGTGGCGGTCGCCGCCGCCTCGATGCGGCGCCGCATGCCCGCACAGGTGGTAGAGATGGTCGCGCTCGTCGTCGCTGAGCCGCAGCGCGCGGGCGAGCGCGCCGAGAACCTGCACGGAGGGCCGCGGGCCCCGCGACTGTTCGAGGCGGGTGTAGTAATCGGTGGACATCCCGGCGAGCAGGGCGACCTCGTCGCGACGCAGGCCGGGCGTCCGGCGGCGGGTGCCGGGCAGCAGCCCCACATCGGCGGGCTGGAGTTGCTCGCGCCGCCGCCGCAGGAAATCGGCCAGTTCCTCGCGATTCATCACTCCACTGTGCCCCGCGCGAGCGCCCACAGCCAGGGATCGCCGATCCCCCGATAAACGATCTCTGCCGAGGCGGCGGATCGAGGCGCAGGATTCCACCATGACTACGGAGCAGACACAGACTATCGAGCAGACACGACTGGGTGAGACGGGTCCGAAGGTCGGACGCATCGGTCTGGGCGCGATGGGGATGTCGGGCGCCTACGGGGCATCCGACGAGGCCGAATCCATCGCCACCATCCACGCCGCCCTCGACTCCGGCGCCACCCTCGTCGACACCGGCGACTTCTACGGCGCCGGCCACAACGAGATGCTGATCCACCGTGCCCTCGCCGAGCGCCCGCGCGAAGACTACCAGCTGAGCGTGAAATTCGGTGCGCTGCGCGGTCCGGACGGCAGCTTCGGCGGCGTCGACACGCGACCGGAGGCGATGCGCAACTTCCTGCACTATTCGCTGCAGCGGCTGGGAGTCGACTACGTCGACATCTACCGTCCCGCCCGGCTGGATCCGGCGGTGCCGATCGAGGACACCGTGGGGGCGATCGCGGAGATGGTGCAGGCCGGCTATGTGCGCCACATCGGATTGTCCGAGGTCGGCG
Source organism: Nocardia sp. BSTN01 (assembly GCF_015354405.1). Classification (GTDB taxonomy): domain Bacteria; phylum Actinomycetota; class Actinomycetes; order Mycobacteriales; family Mycobacteriaceae; genus Nocardia. The sequence goes on from NZ_JADKYP010000066.1 coordinate 15,442, forward strand.
CGCAGACCCTGCGGCGCGCGGCGGCGGTGGCGCCGATCGTCGATCTGCAGATCGAGTACGCGCTCATCACCCGGGGCATCGAACGCGAAATCCTGCCGACGGCACGGGAACTCGGTATCGGGATCACCGCTTACGGGGTGCTCTCCCGCGGATTGCTGAGCGATTCCCTGCGCGCGAACCAGACCTTCGCCCCCGACGATTTCCGCGCACACAGCCCGCGATTCCAGGGTGAGAATCTCACCGCCAATCTCCGGCTGGTCTCGGCACTGGCGGAGATCGGCGACCGGCACGGCGTGAGTGTGGCACAACTGGCGATCGCCTGGGTGCTGTCCCGGGGCGCCGATATCGTTCCGCTGATCGGCGCGCGCCGCGTGGATCGCTGGGCTGAAGCCGTTGCCGCACTGCAGATTCGGCTCTCGGAATCGGAGCTCGCCGCGATCGAGGCAGCGGCACCCGCCGAGGCGGTCGCCGGTGACCGCTACGCCGCTCCGCAGATGGCCATGTTGGACAGCGAGCGCTGAAACCCGTTCGCCACCCGCTTATTTGCGCCGCGGCCGGATTACCGCGGTGAACGTGGCCGCGGCGACCGACTTACCGGTGCTGTCGGTGATGTCGACCGGCATCGCCAGTTCCACCGGCTGCTGCGCGGCGATATCGGCGCGGGCCTGTTCCAGTTCCGCCGCGGTCAATTCAGAGGTGGCACGGAACGGGCCCGCCTCGCCGTTGGCCCGCGCGAGATATTCGATCCGGCCGTCGCGCGCGACGATGAACGTCTCCCCCATCAGATCGACGATGCCGGAAATCGAGGCGCCCATCGCGGCCGTTTCGGCCAGGCCGAACAGAATGGCGGCATGCACGTCACCGTTGTGATTGAGGTGTTCCGGCTTCGGCGCCATGCTCACCACGTTGCGACCGGGCAGATATTCCACCCCTTCCACCCCCGCGAACTGGATGAATCCCAGCTTCTGAAATCCGGCCATCACCAGCTCGCCCATGGCAGCGTGGTCCATTGCGTCTCCCGTCGCGCACAGAATTGAAACGTGTTCCACTTTTTTACTCTGTACGAGGAAACCTGTCCACAGCACGCCGCCCCACCGGTCCGGCGGGGTGTCCGAAAAATCCGAAAAGAAGGTGGTTCAGATTTGCCGGATTTTGGTTAAGCTTCATTCCACTGCGCTGAGCACGGCAGGACAACCCACCGGGTCCGCGGACCCATGATGCACGAGGAAGCAGTTCATGAACGCCTTTATCGCCCTGATCGACTCCAACTCCGCCGGCACAGTGAACTCGAACAGCGTCTTCACCAACATCATGAACCTGTTCGTGACGGGGTCGGCCGGGTCCGCCACCCAAGGCGGCGGCATCTTCAACTGAGCCGCGCTCCGCAACCGCCGGCCCGCCCCCGACCCCATGCACGGAGGCGGGCCGTTCGCATTCCCGCGGACGGCTCGCGCGTTCAGCCGCGCAGCTGACCGGGAGTGGTGTCGAAGCGGCGGCGGAACGCCTTGGTGAAACTACTGGCCGAACCGAATCCCAGATCCGCACCGATATCGGCGACGCTGCGCTGCCGATAGGCCGGATTGCGCAGGCGGTCGCGGGCGATCTGCAGGCGCTGCTCCCGAATGACCTCGCTCGGCGTGGTACCGGCCTGACTGAAGGCCAGTTGCAGCTGACGCAGCGACCAGCCGAGAGCCGCCGCGACGCGCGCGCCCGTGAGCTGCGGGTCGCCCGCGTGCGTGCGGATGTAGCGCCGGGCGCTCACCTCCACCTGCGCCAGCTGGGCGGGCGCGCTCGGCGTCTCCCCGAGAATCTGCATGCACAGCAGATCCACCAATTGTTCTGCGACGGTGTCGAATTGGTGGTCGGTGAGCGCGGCGCGCTCGGTGTACAGGGTGGCGGCCACCGCTCCCGCTACCCCGCCGATTCCGGTGCTCAGATTCAGCGGCCGCGGTGGCGGCTCCCGGCGGTTGAGACGATGCCGGATGTCCTCGCGCGCAATGGTGACGATGAGCCCGTGCGAGCCCTCGCACATCGACATCTCGAAGGGCTCGTCGGTGGAGACCAGGCACGCACTGCCGGGCGGCAACGCACCGGTGTCGTCGCCGTGGCGGAAGGTCAGGGTGCCGGTGATCGGCACGAGCAACCGATAGTCGGAGTCGGGGTCGGCGCGGATGAGCCGCGGACTCCGGAAATAGGTGACGGCGTCGGATTCCCAGCCGACCAGTTGATACGACTCGGTACGCCGCAGCGAGGTCCGGCCGCGGAAATCCGCGGAGGTCGGAAACCGGTAGCCCAGGGTGCACTGGTACGAGCTGATCAGATGAGCCCAGTAATCGACCCGCTCGTGCGGCTCGATCGCACTCGTCGTCTCCGATTCGGCAGTGGTCATCGCGGATATCATTGCCGGTTTTCCGATTCTGCGCACCTGAACAATGTCCGTGCGTTCCAGGACATGTGGGCATGCCCCGGTGCTCGCTACCGTGCCGGAGAGCTGATATCCGGAAACGGGCTGTACAACGGCGTAATACGAGTCCGGATCAGCGCGGAATGGATGAGGATCAGGAGGTTTCCATGCGCAGGATCGTGGTCGGGGACGACGGCACCGGACAGGGCAGCGTACTTTCCGACGAGAACGTCGAGCCGCTGACGCTGGCACTGCTGCCGGGGGCGCAACTGCATCGGATGTGGGAGGTTGACGAACTGCCCGCACTTCCGGTCGACCGGATGCCGTCCGAGGTCGACACCAGCTACTTTCCCGGACCCGGCGGAGTGCGCTTCGGCTTCATCTCCGTCCCGCCGGGCCTGAGTTACGAGCCCGACGCCGAGTTGTCCGAGGCGGAGATGGCGGTGGTGGCGGCCGAGGCGGAGCAGAAGTTGCCGGGCATGATGGCGGCCTTCGACCCGGCTCGTCCCGGCGTGCACGCCACCGAGAGCGTCGACTTCGTGGTGGTGCTCAGCGGCGAGGGCCGGCTGCGGATCGGCGACGACGTGGATGTGGCACTACGAGCGGGCGATTGCGTCGTGCAGCACGGCGCACCGCATGCCTGGTTCAACGACGGCGCCGAACCGTTCGTGTTCTGCTACACCCTCTGCGGCGTCGAGCGGAACGCGCCGGCCGCACAGTGAGGCGGGCACCGCGATGAGAATCTCCGGAAGTCGTTGGCACAGTTTCGAATACACGCCAGTCGATGCCGGTCCGTGTGCGGTGGAACTGCCCACCGCCGCCGTGGGCGTACCGCGGCGATTCTTCGATTGCCTGCTGGTGCGGATCGTCGTCGAACCCGGCGACTGCCCCATCAGCGGTGACGCCGTGGACACGGTCCGGAGGCTGTGCGCCGACAGCGACGCATCCTTCGTCGTCCTCGCCGGCAGCCCGTTCTGCGTGGCGAGCGGCAGCCGTCTCACCCTCGGCTCCGATCAGGCCGACGTGCTCACCCATCTCGCCGACACCCTGGACGTCCTCGCGGAATTCACCGATCGCCTGGAAGAACACGGCGAACGTGCCCATGCGATTCCGTTCGGCTGGAACGTCGCGTGCCGGATGGAGATGCCGGCCCGGCCGTGGACGTCGACGGTGACGCTGCGCGCACCGGCGCCGCCGTCGCGGTTCGACGGCTTCGCACCCCCGCCCCGCGCCCGGCCGCACTGCCCGCACGCACTGGTCTCGGCGAATTCACGCACCTTGCGCCGCTGAAGCCGGGCACCGCCGTCGGCCGTCACCGGCCTTGACCTTCAGGTCGGCTGAAGCTTCATGATGGGGCGGTGACGGAATCCGGAATGGTGACGATCGGAGCGTTCGCGCGGGCCAGTGGGCTCACGGCGAGCGCACTGCGGTTCTACGCCGATTCCGGGCTGCTACCGCCCGCGATCGTGGATCCGATGTCGGGATATCGGTATTACGCCGACGACCAGCTGGAACGAGCGGTGGCGATTCGCGGTCTGCGCGAGATCGGCATGCCGCTGGACACGATCGCGACGGTGCTGGCAGCCGAGAGCGAGAGCGCGGGACGGCTCATCGATGAGCACGTCGCCGGGCTGGAACAGCACGTGCGGCGGGCTCGGGGACGGGCCGCCGAGATCAAGGCGGCCCTGGGCACCGGGCGCGGGTGGGCGGTCACGACCGTCAGCGGTCCCGTCTTCGCGACGGCGGTCGAGCAGATACTCGCCGCGACCGTGCACGAACCGGAGCATCCCGTCCTCAGCGGCGTCCACGTCGAGGTCTCGCCCGAGGCGCTGACGCTCACGGCCACCGACCGCTACCGGCTCGCCACCCGGACCCTCGTCCCCGAGCGGCCGAGTTCGACCGAGTGGGCCGCCACCGTCGACGGTGACGATCTGCGGCTGGCCGTGCCGCTGATCCGCCGCCACCACCAGGTCCGGCTGGATGCCGGCCCGCATTCCGTCCGGTTCCGGGCAGGCGAGTCGCCGGCCGGGACGTGCCGCATCCTGCCGGGGCCGTTTCCCGACCATCGCATGCTGCTCGGGTCCATCGAGACCGCCCGCACACGCATCGTGACACCGAGGGACACCCTCGTCCGGGCGATGGAATCGCTGCGCGCGCGCCATATCCGGCTGTGCGCCCGCGCCGGCGCGGTGGCGCTCGCGAGTGCCGGTTCCGGTGCGAGCGAAACGGTTTCGGCCGCGATCACCGGACCGGACGTCGAACTCACCTTCGACATCACCACCCTCTATCCGGCGATCGGCGCTGCCATCGGGCCCGACGTGATGATCGACATCGCCGGTCCGAAGCAGCCCGTCGTCATCCGATCCGCGGACGACGGCGACCTCACCACCGTGGCGATGCCCGTCGCCCCTGCCCCCATCGAGGAATCATGACCGACACCGTTGCCCACGACCCCACCATGGCGGCCATCGGCGCGGCCGTGGAACGCGGCCGCAACGGCGAAACCGACTCCGCCCGAACGCAACTCGTCGAGCTGTGGGAGCAGATCGGATCGGCGGGCGATCCGCTGCACCGATGCACCCTCGCCCACCACCTGGCCGATCTTCACACCGATCCGGCCCAGGCACTGGTGTGGGATGTGCGGGCGCTGGACGCGGCCGACGCCCTCACCGAGGCGCGCGTGCAGAGCCATCACGCGAGTCTGCACATCGCCGGCTTCTATCCCTCGCTGCATCTGAACCTCGCCGACAACTATCGGCTGCTCGGATCGTTCGCGGCCGCCGCCGAGCACATCGCGGCAGCGCGACGGCATACCGGCGCGCTGGCCGACGACGGCTACGGCCGACTCATCCGACGCGCGATCGAAGAGGTCGCCGCGGCGATCGAGCACCGATCGACCCGGCGGCGGGACTCGGCACCCGGTACGTCCGGGGCGTGATCGAACACCCTCGCACGTATCCGGTTCATCGCGAGGCGATGAGCGGGACGAACTGTTCGTCCGCGGTCCGGGCGCCGTGGTGGCCGAGCATCATCGATTCCAGCGGTTCGCGGGCCGGGCAGACCAGCACCGCGCGATGCTCCGCCACCGCGACGAGGTCTCCGATTCGCGCGGTGACGACCGGATCCGGTGGTGTCGGTCCGAACCACTGCTCATCCACGGCTTGTTCACGCGTGACAACAGTTGCGACCGTGGACAATTCCTCGGACCAGGCGGCGAGCACATCGGACAGCGCCGCCGCGTCGTCGAGGTAGACGTGGCGCACCCGGGCCTCCCCGGCGATCGTCCGCACGCCGCGATGCAGATGCGGGCGGGCGTCGAGGTCGACGACGGTATCGGCGTGGATCATGCCGTGATCGCCGGTGACCAGGAGGGTGCATTCGGCCGGAAGGTCGGTCAGCAGGTCGGCGACCGCGCGGTCCACCTCGGCCAGTACCCGTAGCCATTCCGATGATTCCGGGCCGTGCAGGTGCCCGGCGACATCCAGGTCGCCGAAGTAGGCGTACGCGAACCGCCGTCCGGCGCCGGAATGATCTGCGACAGCGAGGATTCCGGCCCGCACCCCGTCGAGGTCGGCGGCCGGATGCACCGTGCCCGGGGCGCGGAAGGCCGCACGGGTCAGTCCCGAATCGCGCTGGTAGGCGGGGATCACATAATGCACGTCGACACCGTGTGCGGCGAGGTCCTGGATCCGGCTGGTCGCGCGCTGCAGGACTTCCGGCGGAAGTTCGGCGAGAGCGTCGGGACCGGTCGCGGAGTCGAGCCGCCAGCGCAGTGCGTTGAACACCCGCGATGTTCCGTCGTGTGGCACGGCGAAGCTGTAGCCGATGATTCCGTGCGTGGCACAGGGCGCACCGAGGGCCAGGCTCGTGATGCTGACCGCGGTGGTGGCCGGGAAGCCGGCCTCGAGTGTGGTGGCGACGTGCGCGGACAGGGTCGGCGCGATATCGCGGTGGCGGGCGAGCAGTTCGGCGCCCAGCCCGTCGATCAGCAGCACGACGACATCACGGGCGGCGGCCAGGCCCAGCGAGTTGTCCACATCCATCCCCAACGATGCGGCGACGGACGGCAGGACATCGGCGAGTGTGTACGGCATCGCCGCCCATGCTGCCGGATCGAAGCCCTCGCCACGAACGAATTGCGGACGCCGACCGGTGCCGTGGAGCGCGGCCGGCCCTCCTGGCGGTGCCGACGAAGCGCACGGTCGAGGCGGCGGGGACGAGCACCGCGGCCACGAGTGCGGCCCCGTCGGGCGGGCCGGTGCTCAGGTGCGGATCTCCCGGATCAGCACCCGACCGTCGCGGTCGGTCGTGATGGCGGTGTAGGCGTGGTAGAGGAACCCGCGGTCGGGGCGGCGTTCGAAGACCTGCACCCGAAAGCGGTCCGGGACATCGCCGCCGGTCACGTGCACGCAGTGCTGGGTGCCGACCGGCACTTGGGCGATCCGGGTCTGCAGGGTTTCGGCAGTGGGCACCGCCGTCGCTTCGGGCACGACGTATTGCCTTGCCGCCGAGCCGCTTCGGGTGGCGTACTGCGCGTATTCATAGCCCAGCACGGCATCCGGGCCGGATTCGGTGCCGCCGGGCGTATCGTCGTTGACGTCGGTCGCGGTTCTCGCGGCGTAGCACCACGGAACACTCTCCGGCGCTTCGACTTTCACCTCCACCGGGGTTGTCGCATCAGGCGGGGCGATACCCATCGGCAGCTGCCGCCACCAGCGATCGTAGACCTCCAGCGCCGCATGCTTGGTCCAGTGCAGGCCGACGACGAATCGGGACCGCTGCACGTCCTGCGGAAACAGCGTGTAGAGGTCCTGCGGCCCGGCCGCATCCGGCGTCGGCAGGACGACATTCAGCGGATCGGTGAAGCCGGGATGCATCGCCAGCAGATCTCCACTGTGCTTACTCGCGTCGGCGGCGAATTCCACCGCAGCGTCGGCCTTTTCGAGATCGACGAGTTCCACTCGCAGATCGCGATCCGGATTCTCACAGGCTATCGCCGCCCGATCGCCCGTCGTCGGATCCACCGCGCACCGCGTCCCCAGCCATCCGGCCTCTCCGGGACGCGCGGATACCACCTGCGGAAAATTGTCCGCGATGAGCTGGTATTTCGATCCCCAGCCGACGTCGGCCGTCGAATGCCCGCCCGACCATCTGTCGACCGCCACCGCAGCGCCGGCCAGCACGATGACGACACCCGCCGCAGCCGCACCCCGCCGGATCCACACTTTCCGCCGCGCTGCCCCGGCGGGCACTGCCGGTGACTGCCCGGAACCGCCGCCGTCGGAATGCGGGGGCAGCGGCATCTGCCCCGGACCCGGCGCATCGAACGCAGACTGCACCCGGGACTGCGTCGGCGCGGCCGCCGATGTCGGGTATTGCTGCGCGAACGGCGCCGGCGAGTGTTCCCGCGGCTGCGAGGCGGATTCCCACGAAGGGGTCGAGTGGTCCGGGAATATCGGCGGCGTGACAAGCGGACGGACCCGAGCCGAACCCGATTGTGGCACAGGGACAGAGGTATCCGCACCGGCCGCATGTTCCGGAGCGGGAGCACGGTAGCGGTGGTCTATCGCACCGAACCCCTTGCCGGACAACGCTTCCCGCACCGCGTCCACGAATTCCGCACAGCTGCCGTACCGCTCGTGCGGCTGCTTCGCCATCGCCCGCGCCAGCACGGGATCGAGCGCGGGCGGCAGGTCCGCACGCACCGCTGTCGGCCGGGGAATCGGTTTCGTGACGTGCCCGGCGACCACCTGGCCGGGATTGGTTCCGGCATAGGGTGGTCGCCCGCACAACAGCGTGAACAGGGTGCAGGCCAGGGAGTACTGGTCGCAGCGGTGGTCGAGCGGTTCGCCGGAGAGCTGCTCGGGAGAGGCGTAGGCGAGCGTGGCGGTGAGGGTGCCGGTCACCGTGAGTTCGGTGTCGGCGTCCTGTAATCGGGCGATGCCGAAATCGGTGAGAACGGTCCGTTCGGCGCGGCCCGCCTCGGCTGCTTCGAGGAGAAGGTTCGCCGGTTTGATGTCGCGGTGCAGCACCGCCTTGCTGTGCGCGTAGTCCAGTGCCGCGGCGGTTTCGGTGACGATGCGCAGCACCCGTTCGGTGGTGAGGGCGCGCCGGTCCAGCCGCGCCGCATCGGTGCCGTGCACATACTGCATCGATATCCACAGGTGCCCGTCGTCGGCGCCGCGGTCGTAGACCCGCACGATGCCCGGATGTTCCAGGCGGGCAACGATATCGGCTTCCTGGTCGAACCGGCGGCGCCGCTCGTGATCGGCGGAGACGTCCCGGTCGAGCAGTTTCAATGCCACCCGGCGGGGCAGCCGGGGATGGCGGGCGAGATAGACCGTTCCCATTCCGCCACGGCCGAGCACGCCCTCTATGAGGTAATCGGCGAACGTCTCGCCGATCGCGAGTGCGGCCACGGTCCCCCTTCTGGTCGAGCCCACCGAGGCGTCAGCAGCTTACCGGACGAATCCGGCGTCCTCACCGGGCGTATTCGGCGGCCCTCGCCGGGCGCGGCCTCCTCCGATACCGTGGATATCCAGCGCCGCAGATGTCGATGAAGGTGGTGAGATCGCAGTGTTCGACCCGTTGGCCGATATCGACCGGGCCCTCGCCGACCGGGCCGGATGGACGTGGTTCGACGACCACCTGCTGTACACCTGCGGGGTCCTCGATCTGCTGCGCCGCGAGGAGTTGGCGCGCATGCCCGTCAAGTCGACCCGGATCCGGATCGATCCGGGTGAGGTGTGTATCGCCGAAGGTCCGGCGACCTGGTCGTTCTGGCGCTCGCCCGGCAACGGCAGCTGGACCCGCAACAACATCTACGTCGCGGGCAGCGCCTCCTTCGTCGCGGCCGCGCAGCTGGGGAATGCGCTGGTGAACCAGGCCCGGCGCCAGCGTGCGGAGGCCGCGTCCCAGCCGCGCTGGATCGCCGAACGTCCCGGTTCGGTGATGATCTCCGACCGTCGCATCCACCTCACCAACCCCGACTACTCCTTCCGGATCCGCTGGGCCTCGCTGGAGACGATCGACCTGACCGCCGCCGATCATGTGGTCGCGCGCTACGTCGACCGCAACAACACCTTCCATCAGTGGCAGGTCCGAACCCCCTGGGCCGTACTGATATTCGTCGTCGCCGCCCATCTGCACTTCCCGAATCATCCGCTGCTGCTGTCCGGAAATTGGCTGCCCGCCGGATTCGAGGACAAATGCCATCTCGCGGGGAAGACATGCCCACCGGTCCGAGAGCGCTGACCTCGCCTTCGGCACCCCCTCGTCCCGCTCGTGGCGAGGATTGCTGGGCAATGTCGGTGCCACGTGGCACCATCGCGTTGTGAGCAGCACATCTGCCCCCGACCCGCGCCTGCGCGATCTCGCGCGGTTGCGCAAGGTCCGCGACCGCATCGACCGGGAATACGCGAAACCGCTGGACGTGGAGGCCCTCGCCCGCGATGTGCACATGTCCGCGGGGCATCTGAGCCGGCAGTTCCGCCTCGCCTACGGAGAGTCACCGTACGGATACCTCATGACGCGGCGCATCGAACGCGCGATGGCGCTGCTGCGGCGCGGCGATCTGAGCGTCACGGAGGTGTGCTTCGAGGTCGGCTGCCAATCGCTGGGCACGTTCAGTACCCGCTTCACCGAACTGGTCGGAGTACCGCCGAGCGTCTACCGGCGGGAGGCCGCCGACGCCACCCTGGGCATGCCGTCGTGTGTCGCGAAACAGGTGACCAGACCGATCAGGAATCGAGAAGCACAGGCTACGGAGTAGGAATTAGCGTGAGCGACATGAACATCACTATTCACGACACCTTCCTTCCGCAAGACGATCCCGAGGCGGCGGTGGCCTTCTACCGCGACACCCTCGGCTTCGAGGTGCGCAACGACGTCGGCTTCAAGGGCATGCACTGGATCACGGTGGGCCCCGCCGGACAGCCGGACATCTCGATCGTGCTCTACCCGCCGAACGCGACCCCCGGCGTGACCGAGGAAGAGCAGCGCACCATCTCCGAGATGATGGCCAAGGGCACTTTCGCCAGCCTCAATCTGGCCGCCGAGAACGTCGACGAGGTGTTCGAGCGGCTGCAGGCGAACGGGGCCGAGGTCGTGCAGGAGCCGACCGATCAGCCCTACGGACTGCGCGACTGCGCGTTCCGCGACCCCTCGGGAAATCTGCTGCGGATCCAACAGGCCTCCTGAGCCGACCCCGACAACCGAGCCGGTCGGCGGACCGGGCCGCCCACCCGACATTGGAGAAACCATGAGCAAGGCCTCGACGCCGGGCCGGCACGTTGCCGACACCCACGACCTGATCCGCGTACACGGTGCGCGGGTCAACAACCTGAAGGACATCAGCGTCGAAATCCCCAAGCGACGCCTGACCGTCTTCACCGGCGTCTCGGGTTCGGGGAAGAGTTCGCTGGTCTTCGGCACCATCGCCGCGGAATCGCAGCGGATGATCAACGAGACCTACAGCGCCTTCGTGCAGGGCTTCATGCCCACGCTGTCGCGGCCGGAGGTCGATTTCCTGGAGGGCCTCACCACCGCGATCTCGGTCGACCAGGAACGGATGGGCGCGAACCCCCGCTCCACGGTCGGCACCGCCACCGACGCCAACGCGATGTTGCGCATCCTGTTCAGCCGCCTCGCGCAGCCGCAGATCGGTTCGCCGAACGCGTATTCGTTCAATGTGCCGTCGGTGACCGCCAGCGGTGCGATCACGGTCGAGCGTGGCGGTAAGACCAAGGCCGAGAAGGCGACCTTCCACCGCCTCGGCGGTATGTGCCCGCGCTGCGAGGGTATGGGCTCGGTCACCGACTTCGACCTGACCGCGCTCTACGACGACAGCCTGTCGCTCAACGAGGGCGCGCTCACCATCCCCGGCTACAGCATGGACGGCTGGTTCGGCCGCATCTACCGCGGTTGCGGACTGTTCGACCCGGACAAGCCGATCCGCAGGTACAACAAGCGCGAACTGCACGATCTGCTCTACAAGGAGCCGACCAAGATCAAGGTGGAGGGCATCAACCTCACCTACGAGGGCTTGGTCCCCAAGATCCAGAAGTCGATGCTGTCCAAGGATGTCGACTCGCTACAGCCGCATATCCGCGCGTTCGTCGAGCGTGCGGTGACCTTCACGACCTGCCCGGAATGTGAGGGCACCCGGCTCAGCGTCGAGGCCCGGTCCTCGAAGATCGGCGACAAGAGCATCGCCGACGTCTGCCGGATGCAGATCAGCGATCTCGCCGCATGGGTGCGCCAACTCGACGAGCCGTCGGTCGCGCCGCTGCTGAAGGGTCTGCAGCACCTGCTCGACTCGTTCACCGAGATCGGCCTCGGCTACCTGTCGCTGGATCGGCCGGCGGGCACACTCTCCGGCGGTGAAGCCCAGCGCACCAAGATGATTCGCCACCTCGGATCATCTCTGACCGATGTCACCTACGTCTTCGACGAGCCCACCATCGGCCTGCACCCCCACGACATCGAGCGGATGAACAACCTGCTGCTGCAGTTGCGCGACAAGGGCAACACGGTGCTGGTGGTGGAGCACAAACCGGAGGCGATCGCGATCGCCGACCATATCGTCGATCTGGGTCCGGGAGCCGGAAGCCAGGGCGGCACAGTCTGTTTCGAGGGCGATCTCGAGGGCCTGCGCGCCAGCGACACGATCACCGGCCGCCACCTCGACGACCGGGCAAAACTCAAGGACGCACCGCGGAAGTCGTCCGGCGCGTTGGAGATTCGCGGCGCCTCCACCCACAACCTGCAGAACGTGGACGTCGACATCCCGCTCGGCGTGCTGTGTGTGGTCACCGGCGTGGCCGGATCCGGGAAGAGTTCGCTCATCCACGGATCGGTCGCCGACCGCGAGGGTGTCGTGGTGGTGGACCAGGGCGCGATTCGCGGTTCGCGGCGCAGCAATCCGGCCACCTACACCGGACTGCTCGAGCCGATCCGCAAGGCATTCGCCAAGGCCAACGGCGTCAAGCCGGCATTGTTCAGCGCGAATTCCGAAGGCGCGTGCCCCACCTGCAACGGCGCCGGCGTGATCTACACCGATCTGGCGATGATGGCAGGCGTCGCGACCACCTGCGAGGAATGCGACGGGAAACGCTTCCAGGCGGCCGTCCTGGATTACCACCTCGGCGGGCGCAACATCAGCGAGGTGCTGGAGATGTCGGTCGCCGAAGCCGAGGAGTTCTTCGGCGCGGATGAGGCGAAAATCCCGGCGGCGCACAAGATTCTGCAGCGCCTCGGTGATGTCGGACTCGGCTATCTGAAACTGGGCCAGCCCCTCACCACGCTCTCGGGCGGTGAACGCCAGCGCATCAAGCTCGCCACCCACATGGGCGAGAAGGGCGGGGTCTACGTTCTCGACGAGCCGACGACCGGCCTGCACCTGGCCGACGTGGAGAATCTGCTCGGCCTGCTCGACCGCCTCGTGGACTCGGGCAAATCGGTGATCGTCATCGAACACCACCAGGCCGTGATGGCACATGCCGACTGGATCATCGACCTCGGTCCCGGTGCCGGCCACGACGGCGGGCGCGTCGTCTTCGAGGGAACGCCGGCCGATCTCGTCGCCGACTCCTCGACCCTCACCGGCGAACACCTCGCCGCCTACGTCGGCGGATAGTCCGGGACAACGCCGGTCGCTCCCCCGAGCGCCTGCCGGTTCCGGTCGACCGGAACCGGCAGGCCGGATGCGTCGGCGCGGGCGGCTCAATGCTGCGCCGACGCGGTCTGTGGTCGCTACGCCGCGTTCAGCGCGGCATGCAGCGACGGCCGGCCGCGATGATCGCCAGCCGACCTCGGGTCATGGTCACGAACCGTCCCCGCCGGTGGGATCGGCCGGATCGGCGAGGCTACGTTCGTAGGCGGCGCGGGCGGTAGAACCGCGCGTCGCGGCGACCTGATCCGGGACCATGCGACGCAGGGTCAGGTCTCGCAGGCGTTGGGGAAGCAGTTCGGCGAGCCGGACGAGCGGACCGATGTACTGCGGCACGGTGACCTCGAACCGAGGGTGTTCGATCGTCCGCAGCACCGCTCGCGCCACATCGGCGGGCTCCAGTAGTTTCGCGGCGCCGGTGTCGGTACCTGCTGCCAGGTCGGTCGCGACGACTCCCGGCATGATCACCGAGATCCGCACGCCGCTGCCGCGCAGTTCCTCGCGGACGCCGGTGAGGTAGCCGAGCACCCCGTGTTTGGTCGCGGCGTAGGTCGATTCGCCGGGTGGGGACAACCGCGCGGCGGCCGAGGCGATGGTGACGATGTGTCCCCGCCCGCGCGCCCGCATGCCCGGTGCGGCCAGCCGCACGCCGCGAATGACGCCGTGCAGATTGACCTCCAGCATGCGCGCGGTCGCGGCCTCGGGCTCGTCGCCGAACGGGCCCACCCACATCACGCCGGCGTTGTTGACCAGTACGTCGATCGGACCCCACAGCGATTCCACGGCAGCGAGAAAGGCGCGGAAGGACTCCGTCTCGGTCACGTCGAGGGCGAATCCGCGCACGGTACCGGGCAATTCGGCCGCGGTGGCGACGGCCGCCGGTTCGTCGCGGTCGCCGACGGCGACGCGAGCACCGGCCTCGGCGAGCACACGCGCGATCTCCCGGCCTATGCCCCGCGCCCCGCCGGTCACCGCGACGACACGACCGGCGATCGGTGAGGTCATGGATGGTTCTCCATTCTGACATGCCTGCGTGTCAGTAACGATGCTCAAGTGTGCCATAGGCCGGGACGTGAGGACAGGGGCATGCCAGGACGGAAGTATCAGGGACTGATGCCGGACGAGCGCCGTGTGCAGCGGCGCGCGGCGATCCTGGACGCCGCGCTGGAGGTTTTCGGCACCACCGGGTATGCGGGCAGTTCGGTCAAACAGATCTGCCGGGTCGCGCGGCTCACCGAACGGTATTTCTACGAATCCTTCACCGACCGCGAAAGTTGCCTGGCCGCCTTGTATTCCGAGGTCGTGGATCGGGTACGCGCCGCCACCGTGGCCGCGATGATGTCGGCGGGCGACGACATCGACGACCGAACCCGTGCCGGAATACAGACGTTCATCGACTATCTGACCGAGGATCGGCGACTTGCCCGGGTGGCCCTGATCGAGGCCGTCGGCGTTTCCTCCGCCATGGAGGAACGCCGCCACGAGGTACTGCGCGAATTCGCGGAGATCGTCACCACCACCTGGGCCGCCGGGCGCTCCGAACCCCTGTCGGCCAAACAACATTCGGCCGCGGTGGCCCTCGTCGGCGGCGTCAACCACCTACTGGTCGACTGGCTGATGAGCGGTACTCCGCACACCCCCGCCGCGCTCACCGACGTCTGCACCACCCTGTTCATCGCCGCCCGCCACACCCTCGAAGCGGAAGCCTGATCGGCGAACCGGCCCGACTCGGGCCGGCGGTTTCCGTGACCGCCTACCAGGTTATTTCGCGATCGAGCCTGATCGGGTCCGATTCCTCGCGCAGTCGAACCGGTTACCCCGAAGGCGCTCGCACCCGGTGAATCCGGAATACGATTCGACCCCCGTTCCGAACGGAACGGGGGCCGAATGTGATTGTCTCCTACCGGATTACCGGTAGTCGCTGAAACCGTAGTCGTCCAGCGGGACCGCGGCACCGGTCGTGGTGCCGAAGCCCTCCGGGCTGTAGTAGGTGTCGTCGTAGGACGGCACCGCGTACGCCGCGGCACGGGCCTCTTCGGTCGGCTGCACCTGGATGTTGCGGTAGCGGTTGATACCGGTACCGGCCGGGATCAGCTTACCGATGATCACGTTCTCCTTCAGGCCGATCAGCTTGTCGGAGCGGCAGTTGATCGCCGCGTCCGTCAGGACACGAGTCGTCTCCTGGAAGGAGGCCGCCGACAGCCACGAATCGGTGGCCAGCGACGCCTTGGTGATACCCATCAGCACCGGGCGACCCGACGCGGGCTCGCCACCCTCGGCGACGACGCGACGGTTGGCCGCCTCGAACTCCGAGCGCTCCACCAGCGAACCGGGCAGGAACTCCGTCGCACCCGAGTCGATGATGGTGACGCGGCGCAGCATCTGGCGAACGATGACCTCGATGTGCTTGTCGTGGATGGACACACCCTGCGACCGGTACACCTCCTGGACCTCGTGCACCAGGTGGACCTGCACCTGACGCGGACCCATCACGCGCAGCACCTCGTGCGGATCGGCCGAGCCCTCCAGCAGCTGCTGGCCGACCTCGACGTGGTCGCCGTCGGCGAGCAGACGCTCGGAGCCGTCGTCGTGCTTGAACACCCGCAGACGCTGACGCTTCGACAGCTTGTCGTAGACCACCTCGTCCGAACCGTCGTCCGGAATGATGGTGATCTTGTAGAAGCGGTCGTCGTCCTCGAGCCGCACCCGGCCCGAGACCTCCGCGATCGGCGCCTTGCCCTTGGGCACACGAGCCTCGAACAGCTCCTGCACTCGGGGCAGACCGCCGGTGATGTCGTCACCCGCGACACCACCCTGGTGGAAGGTACGCATGGTCAGCTGGGTACCGGGCTCACCGATGGACTGGGCGGCGACGATAC
>NZ_JADKYP010000067.1 GCF_015354405.1 Nocardia sp. BSTN01
GCCATCGATGTCGGCGTCCGACATTCCCAGCAGTTCCGACAGGACCTCGCGGGTGTGCTCGCCCAGGTCGGGGCCTACCGCGCGGATCGGTAGCGAACGCTCGCCGATCACCGGGACGATGCCGGTGAAGGCGACCTGTTTCGGTTCGGTGGCGCCGACATCGACCGGGAAGTGCTGAATCATGTTGCGCGCCCGATACTGTTCGTCGGCGACGATATCGGCGGCGGTGTAGATCGGGCCGCACGGAATGGCCGCCTGCTCGAGGATCGCCAGCGCCTCGTCGCGGGTGTGGCGCACACTCCATTCGCCTATCGCGGCGTCGAGGCGGTCGCGGTGGCGCCAGCGGCCGGCGTTGTCCTGCAATTCCGGATCCTCGGCGAGATCAGGGCGTTCGATCACCTGCATATAGCGGCGGAAGATCGCGTCGCCGTTCCCGCCGATGATGATGCTGGTGCCGTCGGCACACGGGTAGGCGTTACTCGGTGCGATCCCTTCCATCCGGCCGCCGACGCGCTGCCGGTTGATGCCGTACGCCTCGTAGTCGGGGACCAGCGACTCCATCACGGAGAGAATCGACTCGTTCAGCGCCACGTCGACAATGCGCTGTGGCAACGGGATTCGTTCCCCGGCGCCCTTGCGCTGGAACAGTGCCAGTACCGTGCCGAAGGCGGCGTAGATCCCCGCGATGGAATCCCCGATCGATACGCCCACCCGCACCGGCGGCCGATCCGGATCGCCGACCAGCTCGCGCAGCCCGCCGATCGCCTCCGCGACCGCGGCGAAACCCGGCCGCTGCGAAAGCGGCCCGGTCTGCCCGTAGGCGGAGATGCGGGTGATGACCAGGTCCGGATTGGCCGCGTCGAGCACCTCCGGCCCCAGCCCCCACTTCTCCAGCATGCCGGGCCGGAAATTCTCCAGCAGTACATCGCAGTGCCGGATCAGATCCAGCACGATCGCCCGGCCTGCGTCGGTGCGCAGATCGAGGGTGATCGACTTCTTGTTGCGGTTCACCGTGCGATACAGCATCGAGGTGTCGCCGCCGTAGAGCCGCCAATTGCGCAGCTCGTCACCGGTTTTCGGGCGCTCGACCTTGATCACCTCGGCACCGAAGTCGCCGAGGATGCGCCCCGCGGTCGGCGCCGCGATGTAGTTGCCCAGTTCCAGTACCCGAACGCCGGCCAGCGGTCGAATCTCCATGTACCGATTCAACCACCGGCCGGCGCCGGCGAATCAAGCCACCTCGGCCAGATCCTCGATGATCGAGTAGTGGTCGGCATTACCGGCGATGCTGAGGCTGGTCCGGCCGTCCACGCCGACCGGGATGTCTCCGGCCAGTGTGATGCGGGTGAGCTTGCGGTGCTCGGCGCCGTCGTAGTCGTCGATCGCGTAGTGCTGAGTGGCACGGTTGTCCCAGATCGCCACGTCGCCGAGCGACCAGTTCCACCGGGTGGTGTGCTCGAGCCGGGTCACGCGATCCTGGAGCAGGCGGAACAGGGCGTGCGATTCGTTGGTGGACAGACCGACGAACTGCTTCACGAAATGTCCCAGCAGCAGAGCGCGCTCACCGGTCTCGGGGTGCACCCGGACCACCGGATGCTCGGTCTCGTAGTAGGTCGACTGGAATTCCTCGCGGTAGGCCTGCGCGTTGGGGTCCGGCTGCTCCTCCTGGCTGGCGGCGTAGTCGTACTTGTTGGTGTGCACCGCGCGCAGCTCCTCGGCCAGCCGCTTCAGCGGCTCGGGCAGCGACGCGTAGGCGGCCACGGTCGAGGCCCACGTGGTCGAGCCGCCGTAGCTGGGCAGGCTCACCGCCCGCAGAATCGAGGCCTTCGGGATGCGGTCGACGAAGGTGACGTCGCTGTGCCAGCTGTTGGCGCGGCCGTGGTGGGAATCGATCGCCAGGCTCTTCACACCCTTGGACGTGACCGTCGGGTGCGGCGTGGTCGGGCTGCCGAGCAGTTCAGCGAATTCGTGCTGACCGTCCTCGGTGAGATGGAGCTGGTCACGGAAGAAGATCACCTTGTGCTCGTTGAGGGCCGCCCGGATGGCCGCGACCGTCGCCGGAGTCAGATCCCCGCCGAGCCGGACGCCGTCGATGCGTGCGCCGATGTGGGTTCCGAGTTTCACCACGGACACGGACTCTGCTGCGTGATCGCTTGACATGGGGGGCCTTTCGCTCGGAACGTGCTGTGTTCCGAGCACACCATCGGGGTCCGAGCGCGACCAGGTTTACGGTCAGCGCGATCACAAAGGCGTGCCGGGCTGCGCCCGGCCGGCGTGGCTCAGCCGACGTGTTCGCGCAGGTAGGCGAGGTCTTCGGCGACGCCTTCGGCCGGGGTCTCCAGCACCACGGGCGCGTCGGCGGTGCGGCACACCTCGGCGAGCAGCTGCGGGTCGATGGTGCCGTCGGCGAAGTTGGCGTGCCGGTCGGCGCCGGAGTTGAAGTCGTCGCGCGAGGAGTTCAGATGCACCAGATCGATGCGGCCGGTGATCGCGCGGATCCGGTCGACGACCCCGATCAGCTCCTCGCCGCCCGCCCAGGCGTGGCAGGTGTCGAGGCAGAAGCCGGCGCCGAAGTCGCCGACCGCATCCCACAACCGGGCGATCGAATCGAAATGGCGCGCCATGGCGTGATTACCGCCGGCGGTGTTCTCGATGAGGATCGGCACCGCGAACCCGCCCTTGTCCTGCTGACGTTCGAACAGCTTGCGCCAGTTGACGATTCCGGCCTCGATCTCGGCATCCGAGCGCACATGCCCGCCGTGCACGACCAGGCCGAACGCGCCGAGATCGGCCGCGGCCTGCGCCTGCTGGGCGACCGCGTTGCGCGAGGGCATGCGCAACCGGTTGTTCGTACTGGCCACGTTGATCTGATAGGAGGAATGCACCACCACGTCGATCGGGCTGGCCTTGATCTCCTCCGTGCGCGGATGCGGCTGCGGTTTGTCCCAGCTCTGCGGATCCACCACGAACATCTGGATGACGTCGGCACCCAATCGCTCGCCGAAGCCGATCGGATCACTGTCTTGGCGGACGTGTGCTCCAATACGCATGGCAGAGAGCGTATCGGTAGGCACCGACAGCCCGCAGCGACAGGCGGGGACCGGGCGTTCACGCGGGCCGGCGGCCCGATCGATCGAGAATGCCGGTTCCCGTGGACTGCTATGGTTTCGGTGATTCCGGCACGGGAAGTGGGAGCGGGGCATGCTGGCCAACGGTGATGTGTTCGCGGGCTACGTCATCGAACGACTGTTGGGCCGCGGCGGTATGGGGCAGGTCTATCTGGCCAAACATCCGCGGTTGCCGCGGATGACCGCGCTGAAGCTGCTCAACCGGGAGATGGTCGCCGATCCGGAGATCCGGGCCCGCTTCGAGCGCGAGGCCGATCTGGTCGCGCAACTCGATCATCCCAAGGTCGTCACGGTCTACGATCGCGGCCTCGAGGACGGTCAGCTCTGGATCTCGATGCAGTACATCGACGGTATCGACGCCGCCAGCGTGGATCCGAAGAAGCTGCCGCCGGAGCGGGCCGTGCAGATCATCGCCGAGGTGGCCGAGGCGCTGGACTACGCGCACGGCAACGGGGTCATGCACCGGGATGTGAAGCCGGGCAACATGTTGCTCGCGCGCTCCACCGGCGGCAAGGGCGAGCGGGTGTATCTCACCGACTTCGGCATCGCCCGCCTGCGTGACGACGGCGGTCATCTCACCCAGACCGGAACCTTCACCGCGACCCTGGCCTATGCCTCCCCCGAACAACTCACCGGCGCGCCGCTGGACGGCAGTTCGGATCAGTACTCGCTGGCGTGCAGCCTGTTCTGGCTGTTCACCGGCCGGGGACCGTTCAACGCGCCGAATCCGGCGGCGGTGATCCGCGGCCATCTGCAGGGGCCGCCGCCGGCGCTGAGCAGTGTGCGCCCCGGCCTGCCCGCGGGCTTGGACGCGGTTCTGCTGAAGGCGATGGCCAAGCGCGCGGGCGACCGATTCGGCAGCTGTGCGGACTTCGCCGCCGCCGCCCGCCAGGCGGTCTCCCCGGCCAGCGCACCGCGCATGCCGACGGTCGGCCGCCCCTACACCGGTCCGCCGATGCCGACGACGGGCCGGCCGGGAACCGGGCCGGGACAGCCGGTCGCGCACCGGCCCGCGACCGGTCCGTCGGTGCCGCACGCGGCCCGGCCGCAACCGATGCCGCCGCACGGAGTCGTGCCCCAGCCGTATCCGGCCACCGCCGCGCGGCCGGTGAACCAGCCGCAGCCCTACGGTGCGTCCGGCCAGTACAACCAGCCCTACGGGCACCGGCCGCCGCTGCCGCCGATGAATCAGATCCGGCAGAACCAGGCGCCGAAATCGAATACCGGGGTGATCATCGGCATCATCGTCGGCGCGGTGGTGCTGCTGCTGGTGGTTCTGGTGCTGCTGGCCGCGCTGTCGAGCTGACCCGAGCCCGCCACCACAGGTAGGCGCCGAGGCACAGCACGAGCCAGACCAGGCCGATCGCCCACCCCGCCAGCACATCGGTGGCCCAGTGCACGCCGAGATAGATCCGGGTCAGGCCGATCACCACGGCGAACAGCGCCGCGACCGCGACGGCCGCGACGCGCACCGCGCGCCCGCGCGACGACAGCACGACCATGGCGGCCAGCACCCCGACGACGGCGGTACTGCCCAGCGTATGACCGGACGGGAACGAGGGACTGGTCTCGGTGACCAGCTGATCGACCGCGGGCGGCCGGTGCCGTCCGATCGCCGACTTCAGCACGGAACCGATCACCGCCACGCCGGTACCCACCGCAGCCGTGGTCAGCAGTCGCGCCCACTCTCGCCGCATGCCGAACCAGGCGCAGGCCACGATGGTGAGGGTCGTCATCGCCGCGACGCCGCCGGCATCGGTCAAGGTGCTGGTCGCCGGATTCAACCAGCCGATGCGATGGTCGACCACCCAGTCGGTGATCGGCTCGTCGATGCGGGTGACACCGCCGCCGTCGACCACATCGTGGCCGAGTTGCACCGCGCCGCCGAGCGCCGCGGCCGGCAGGAGCGACACGAGCACCGGCATCCCTCGCAGAATGCCCTGCTGCACCAGCGCGATCCCACCGACGAGCATCAGCAGGACCGGGGTGAGCGCAGCCATGGCACGAGGATATGTGCGTCGCCGCCCGGCACTCCGGCATCCCGGCCGGGGCGGGGTGTGCGCCCCAGGTATTGGGGGGAAATCCTGATGGCGCCCGCACGCCGGTTTGGCCAGACTGGAGACCATGACTGCCGATGCCCTGGGCACCGAACCCGCCGCGGCGACCACGCTCGCGGCCCGCGCCGCCGACCTGATGAAACTGTACGGATCCGGAGACACCCAGGTCCGCGCCCTCGACGGGGTTTCGGCCGACTTCGCCCAGCGGGAGTTCACCGCGATCATGGGCCCGTCCGGCTCCGGAAAATCGACGTTGATGCACTGCCTGGCCGGGCTCGACAGCGCCACCTCCGGCACGGTGCACATCGGCGACACCGCGCTGACCGGACTGTCGGACAAACAGATGACGCGCCTGCGCCGCGACCGTATCGGCTTCGTCTTCCAGGCATTCAACCTGGTGCCGACGCTGACCGCGCTCGAGAACATCACCCTGCCGCTGGATATCGCGGGCCGCACACCCGATCAGGAGTGGCTGGACACGGTGATCGGACGTCTCGGCCTGGGAGATCGCCTCGACCATCGGCCGAGTGAGCTGTCGGGCGGGCAGCAGCAGCGCGTCGCCTGTGCGCGAGCGCTGGTGGGCCGGCCCGACATCATCTTCGGCGACGAGCCGACCGGCAATCTCGATTCCCGCTCCTCCGGTGAAGTGCTGTCGATCCTGCGGGCGGCGGTCGACGAATTCGGTCAGACGGTCGTGATCGTGACGCACGAACCGCATGCCGCCTCCTACGCCGACCGCGTGATCTTCCTCGCCGACGGGCGCATCGTCGACGAATTGCGCGATCCGACAGCGGATTCGGTGCTGGACCGCATGAAGTCCCTGGAGGGATAGGCCATGGCTGGATCGCCGATGCGCAAGGTGGCCTTGCGCAATCTGGCCGCGCACAAGGTGCGGCTGGCGCTGACCTTGCTGTCGGTCGTGCTCGGAACCGCTTTCGTCGCAGGCTCTTTCGTCTTCACCGACACCCTGCAGCGCACCTTCGACGGCATCTTCGCCGATCAGGCGAAGGGTGTCGACGTGCGGGTGGAGCCGAAACACACACAGTCGCTGGGTGTTCCGAACGAACTCGTCGCGAAAGTCGCCGCGACCGACGGCGTGCGCGCGGTCGCGCCGGCGGTACAGGGGCCCGTCGTGCTGCTGAAGGACGGGCATGCGGTCCAGACGGGCGGCGCGCCGAGCTGGGGCCGGTCGTATCTGCCGCCCGACAAGGCGATCGCCGACCCGGAGCATTTCGTCGACGGCGTCGCGCCGGTGACACCGGGGCAGATCGCGATCAATTCCGGCGGGGCCGACCGAGCCGGATTGCACGTGGGGGACAAGGCCAAAGTGCTGATTCCTTCCCGCGGCACGATCGATATGACCGTCAGCGGCATCTACACCGTGTCCTCGGACACCGGCGGATTCATCGGGTTGCTCCTGGACGACGCGCAGGCCCGGGAACTGTTCACCGACGGAACGCATGTCGCCTACGTGGATGTGGCCGCCGTGCCCGGGGTTTCCCCGGATACGTTGCGGGACCGGATAACGAAGGTGGCGCCGGACTACAAGGTCATGGACGGCGATCAGGTACGCGCCGACCTGAAGGCCCAGGTCGGCAACGCGCTGAAATTCGTCAACTACTTCCTGCTCGCCTTCGGTGCGATCGCGCTGCTGGTCGGCACGTTCATCATCTACAACACCTTCTCGATGATCGTGGCGCAGCGGTTGCGGGAGCTGGCGCTGTTGCGTGCGGTCGGGGCCGGGCGGCGCCAGGTCGGATTGTCGGTGGTGGCGGAGGCCTTCGTGATCGGCCTCATCGGCAGCCTGCTCGGACTGGCCGGTGGCATCGGGCTGGCTTTCGGACTTTCCGCGCTGCTCAACGCCTTCGACCTCGGACTGCCCACCGGAACCATGCAGATATTGCCGCGGACCGTGCTGGCGGCGATCGGCATCGGCCTGGTGGTGACCGTGGCCAGCGCCTACGCACCCGCGCGGCGGGCGGCGAAGATTCCGCCGGTGGAGGCGATGCGAGAGGAGTTCGCCTCGGTCGGCGAATCACTGCGCGTGCGCACGGTGATCGGCGCGGTGCTGGCCGTGATCGGAGTGGTCCTGGTGGTGCTCGGGGCGCGCAACACCGGCGGCAACGCCGCGGCCACGGTCGGAGTCGGCGCCGCGGCACTGATCTTCGCGGTGCTCTTCGCCTCACCCGCGCTGTCGCGGCCGGTGGTCGGAGCGCTGGGCCTGCTGGTGCGCCCGTTCGGCGCGATCGGCGCGATGGCGCGCAACAACGCCCTGCGCAATCCGCGCCGCACCGCCGCCACCGCGTTCGCGCTCACCCTCGGGCTGATGCTGGTCTCGGCGATCGGCATGCTCGGCGCCTCGGCGAAGGCCAGTGTCGGCGAACTCGTCGACAAGGGTGTCAACGCGGACTACGTGCTGGCCGGGCCGCAGATGATCGGGGTACCGCTGGGCGCCGCGGAGGCGGCGCGCTCGGTTCCGGACGTGTCCGATGTGGTGGCCTTCCGAGGCGTCGCGCTGCGCGTGGGCGACGACCAGGTCACCGGCACCTCACCGGACGCGCCGATGGGGAAGGTCCTGCACTACGACATCCGCCAGGGCACCGACAACCTCACCGGCGACTCCCTGCTGGTGTCGGAAACCGAAGCGGGCGACCGTCATTGGCACGCGGGCGACCGCGTCGAGGTCACCAGTGTGGACAACAAGAAGTTCTCGGTGACCGTCGCCGGCATCTATGCCGACAGCCAGCTGCTCGGCCCCCTGGTGGTGGCGCCGGACCTCTACAATCAGGTGATGCCGGTGGCGTTCCGCACCGACCTGATCGTGCTGGTCAAGGCCGCGCCGGGCGCCGACGTCGCCGCGATGCGGGGCAATCTGGAGAAGGCGACCGCCTCCTACGTGGTGGTGCAGGTGCAGGACCGCGAGGAATTCAAAGGCGCGCAGGGCAAACAGATCAACACCATGCTCGCCATCCTGTACGGGCTGCTGGCATTGGCGGTGGTGATCGCGATCCTGGGCATCGTGAACACGCTCGCCCTCTCGGTCGTCGAGCGGCGGCGCGAGATCGGCATGCTCCGCGCCGTGGGTATGCAGCGACCACAGGTCCGGCGCACGATCTATCTCGAATCCATGCTGATCGCGATCTTCGGCGCCGTGGTCGGAGTGGTCCTGGGACTGGGACTCGGCGTCGGATTCCTGCGCACGCTGTCGGATCTGGGCTTGAGCACGATCACCGTGCCGTGGGGCCAGATCGTGGGCATGCTGATCGGCTCGGCCGTGGTCGGTGTGCTGGCGGCGCTGTGGCCGGGCGTGCGCGCCGCCCGCACACCACCGCTGGCGGCGATCGCCGATCTGTGAGCGGCGCCGATCCGTGCGGAACACGGCCGCTGGACGCAGGTGCGTTCAGCGGCCGGCCCGGATCGGGCTCAGACGCAGTACTGGCAGATGCCGCCGGCAGGCAGCTGAATGAAGCACTGCGAGCAGACCGCCGGTCGCGGCTCGGAGAATCTCTCCTCCTGTGCCACCACGGTTTTCGTCGCGCCGCGACCGCGGCGGCGTGCGTCCACCTTCGGCGTCAGCGGCGGAACGCCGACCTCGGCGGGCATCTCCGCACCGTAGTGCTGATAGCACTGCCAGCGGGCGTAGGCCGCGTGTAGTTCGAGGTCGTCGGGAATCGGCAGACCGGCGAGTTCGAGCACATATTTGTAGTCGTCGCCGACGGTGTGGTTCTGGCGTACGCACAGCGCGGTCAGCGGCGGCTCGCCGGCGCCGTGGCAGCGCCGCGCGACCTTCCGCAGGATCGCGGCCATCCAGGTGCGCGTCGGCGCCTCGGTGTGCACACCGGACACGTCCTGAATCCGTTCGGCCAACTCGTTCACAGTGATGAAATGCCCGTATCCGGTCGCGGTTTCGGCCAGTTCGGCATGTGCGGCCAACGCCCAGGCCACCGCCGCCTCGCGAAATGACACCGCAGTGCCGTCACCTACCCGCCATGCTCCTGCCGTCGTGGCCACGGAATTCTTCAACACCGGTCCAAGTTATCGCGTCGATTTCCGCGCCGACGCGCGGCCCGCCGATCCGCGCGGCCCGCGCGGGGGCGAAAGCCCACCCCGCGCCGAGAACAGCAGGTAGTCGCGTCGCGGTCCCGCGGGCCGTGAGAACCACGGCCCGGCAACCTCTTTCGATGCTCGGCAGGCGAGCGTCCCTCGTGTCGTCATCGGCCGCCGGCGTGCGATCGGGCCCACGTCGCCACATCGCCGCGGTCCAGCGCCACCGACAGCAGATCGGGAAAGCGGTCGGGAGTGCACGCGAAGGCGGGGACTCCCAGTGCGGCGAGGGCCGCGGCATTGTCGTGGTCGTATGCCGGGGCACCCTCGTCGGAGAGCGCCAGCAGCACCAGGACCTGGACGCCCGCCTCTTTCATGGCCGAGACCCGTCGCAACATCTCGTCGCGGATCCCGCCCTCGTACAGATCGGAGATCAGGACGAACAGGGTGTCGGCGGGCCGGGTGATCAGTTGCCCGCAGTAGGCGATGGCCCGGTTGATATCGGTCCCGCCACCGAGTTGTGTGCCGAACAGCACATCCACCGGATCCGACAGTTGCTCGGTGAGATCCACCACCGCCGTATCGAAGACCACCAGTGAGGTCTTCAGCGAGCGCATCGACGCGAGTACCGCGCCGAAGACGGAGGCATAGACGACGCTGGCCGCCATGGACCCCGATTGGTCGATCGCGAGCACCACCTCCCGTCGCACCGCCTGCGCCTTGCGCCCGTATCCCACCAGCTGCTGCGGCACCACCGTGCGGTGTTCGGGCAGATAGTGGGCGAGGTTGCGGCGGATGGTCCGGTCCCAGTCGATATCGCGCAGCCGCGGACGAGACACCCGGGCCGCGCGATTCAGCGCACCGGACACCGCCGCGATCGTGCGCGCGGCGAGCCGGCGTTCGATATCGCGCACTACCTTCTCCACCACGACTCGCGCTGTGGCACGGGTGGTTTCGGGCATCATGCGGTTCAGGCTGAGCAGGGTGCCCACGAGCTGGATGTCGGGTTCGACCGCCTCGAGCAGTTCGGGCTCGAGCAGCAGTTGCGTGAGTTGCAGACGGTCGATCGCGTCGCGCTGCATGACCTCGACCACCGTCGACGGGAAGTAGGTGCGGATATCGCCCAGCCACCGGGCGACCTTCGGCGCCGAACCACCCAGGCCGGCGGCGCGCTTGTCCGACGGGGTGTGTTCGTCGCCGTTGTAGAGCGCCGACAACGCCCGGTCCATCGCCGCGTCCTCGGCCGCGCCGAGCCCGCCGAGGCCGGCTTCGGCGGGAGCGCCGAGGACCAGCCGCCAGCGCCGGGCCTGCGCCTCGTCCGATTCGATCCGTGTCATCGTCGGCTCCTCTTCGCTCGAATCATCGTGCGCCTACCAAGATTTCGGTCGCCGCGTGCAGAGCCAGGATCCCGCGAGTGGCGTCCGGCCCGGAGCGGTCACGGTGCGATGCGGCCACCGGCGTCCCGTCCCGGACGGCTCGGGCGATGGCCTGGCGTTCTCCCGCCTCGAAGGCTCCGAAGGTCCGCCGCAACAGCGGCAGGGTCGCGACGAACTGCTCCTCGTCCAGCTCGCGCAGCCAGGAGTCGATGCGCCGCAACAGGTCTCGGTCGTGGACGAGCAGCAGGCCGCGTCCACCCAGGAAACCGTCGATCCACGCGGCCTTCTCCGCCGGGCTGTGGCCGATCGACAGCGCCGCCGACAGCCGCCGCGCGGCCTCGGCGTCGGCGATGATTTCCGCGTCGCAGAGCAATCGGACCGCACGACCCACCAGCGCCCCGTGCACATCGTCACGGTCGGCCAGCACGCCCAGTGCCGCGAGCCAGGATCGGGTGGCGTGCGCCTCGTCGCGGGTCGCGATGGCGACGTGGGTGGCATCGATCAGGCCGCGCAGCTGCGTGGCGGCATCGGTGTCGAGGCCGGTGACGGCGCCCGGCAATCCGGCACAGATGCGCAGGAGCAGGCCGTCGGCGACCTGCGCCAGCGCGCCCACGTCGGTACTGCGGACGTCGCCGTAGCGCAGGGTGCGGATCAGTCCGGGCAGCGCGGCGAGCAGGTGGGTGACGTCGTGATCGAGCGCGGCCACCGCTTCCAGGCGACCGACCAGACCGTCCACCGCGCCGCCGAGGTCGGCCAGCAGCGCGGTTTCCAGGGCCGCGCTGATATCGGCGACCGTGGCGTCGGCGGCGCCGGCTCGGTCGAGAATCTTCGCCTCGGCCGCGGTGCGGATGGTGGTACCCCACCGCGACGCCTCGATGACCGCGACCGAAAGGCCGGGTTCCCACCGCAGCGCCCACGATTCGCGGAAGGTGCCGGTATTGCGCACCTCGCCGGTCATCGGTGTGCCCCAGTCGATTCCGAGCAGACGCAGCCGATGCAGCAGATGCGACCGGGCCACATCGCGATCCTTGCGCAGATCCAGGTTCATCTGCTGGGCCAGGGCCTGCTGTTTGAGCCGCAGGGTGCGCGCCTGCGCGCGCAGGTCGGCATCCAGCGGGACGGTCGGCGTGCTCTCGGGCACAGAACCGAGCGCCTCGCCGACGACCAGTTCGCTGCTGACGAACCGCAGCATCGACTCGTCGCCGTCGCAGAGCACCGACCGCGTGGCATCGGTGACCTCCGACAATCCCGGTGCCGGGCGCCCGCGCAGCGCGGCCAGCGTCTCGGCCAGTCGTACCGACTCGATGATGTGCGCACTGGACACCGGCAGGTCGCGGGCGCGCAGCGCACCGGCCACCCGGGTGAACCACCGCGCGATCGGTTCGTCGGTCCGGGTGAACAGGTGGTGATACCAGCCCGGTGAGGTGATGCCCGCGCCGTACCCGGACGAGCCGGCCAGCCGGGAGTGGGTCCACGGCACCCAGGTCAGTGTGGCCTTCACCTTGGGCAGACCTTTGAGCAGACGGGAATCGGCCGCCGCAGGACCGAGTTTGCCCGCCAACGCCGGGGCATGCCACGCCCCGCAGACCACCGCGATCCGGCGCGCACCGCTCTTGAGCGTCCGGCGTATGACCTGCCGCATATACGCCTCGCGCTGCAGCGTACGCAGGTCGATGCCGTCGGGCACGAGCTCGGCCCGTGTGGATGAATCCGGCTGTGGTGCAGCACCTCCCGCGTCATCGATCCCACTCGCGGCGTCCCGATCCGGTGCAGGCCCCTCGGATCCGGGATCCGTATCCGGCGCCGCGGGCACGTCCGCGGCCGCTGCCCGGAGAACACCCATGGCCTCGGTGATGGCATCGAAGATCTCGGTGCCGTTCCCGGTGGGAGCCGACGACGATTCGATGACGGCGTCCCACCACCGCTCCGGATCGTCGTATCCGCCCGCCGCGGCCAGCGCGGCCAGGGGGTCACCGCTGTCACCCGGCTCGGTGTCGAGGACCAGGGTGTTGGCGGCCGGAAGATCGCAGAAGCTCACGGGCACAGCGTGTTCGGACGCATACCGCAGCGCCTGCCATTCCGGGGAGAACACCGCGAACGGCCAGAACGCCGCCCGCGAGGGCTCGTTCGGGGCATAGGCCAGCAGTGCCACCGGCGGCGCCATTCCCTCCGCGGCGACGTACGCGACCAGCGGATCGGCGTCGGCCGGGCCTTCGATCAGGATCGCATCCGGGCGGAAACGCTCCAGCGCCCACGACAGCGAGCGCGCCGACCCGGGGCCGTGGTGGCGGATCCCGAAGATCTGCGTCCGCGGCTCGTCGAGCGCGACGGATTCGCCGCTCATCCGTGCACCTCACGGCAGGCGCGGTAGAAATCGGACCACTCCGGACGTTCGCGGACCACGGCCTCGAGGTATTCGGTCCACACGACCGCGTCGGCGACCGGATCCTTGATCACCGCGCCGAGTACCGCACCGGCGACATCGCTCGCGCGTAACACCCCGTCCCCGAAATGAGCGGCGAGCGCGATGCCGTTGGTGAGCACCGAAATCGCCTCCGCCGTCGACAATGTGCCCGACGGCGACTTCAATTTGGTCCGGCCGTCCTCGGTGATGCCGGAACGCAGTTCACGGAAGACCCGCACCACGCGCCGCACTTCCTCGGCGGCGGCCGGAATCGGCGGCAATTGCAGTGCGGCGCCGAGTTGTTCGACCCGCCGGGTGACGATCGCGACTTCGTCGTCCTCGCCGGCGGGCAGCGGCAGCACCACGGTGTTGAACCGGCGGCGCAGCGCGGAGGAGAGTTCGTTGACGCCACGGTCGCGGTCGTTGGCGGTGGCGATGACGTTGAAGCCCTTGGCCGCCTGCACCTCGATACCGAGTTCCGGCACCGGCAGCGTCTTCTCCGACAGCACCGTGATCAGTGCGTCCTGGACATCGGAGGGAATGCGGGTGAGCTCCTCGACCCGGGCGATCGCACCCGTGCGCATCGCGGTCATGACCGGCGAGGGCACCAGCGCGCCGTCGCTGGGTCCTTCCGCGAGCAGGCGCGCATAGTTCCAGCCGTATCGGATCGCCTCTTCGGCGGTTCCGGACGTGCCCTGCACCAACAGGGTGGATGCGCCGCTGACGGCCGCCGAAAGATGTTCCGACACCCAGGTTTTCGCGGTGCCCGGTACGCCGAGCAGCAGCAGCGCGCGATCGGTCGCCAGCGTCGCCACCGCCACCTCCATCAGGCGTCGCGGCCCGACGTACTTCGGGGTGATCACCGTTCCGTCGGGCAGGGTGTCGCCGAGCAGGTAGGTGACCACCGCCCAGGGCGAGAGCCGCCACGACGGTGGACGCGGACGGTCGTCGACGGCGGCGAGGGCCCGGAGTTCGTCGGCGTAGGCCTGTTCGGCATGGGGGCGCAGCAGGTCGGCGGGCGGGTTCTGGGTCGTGGTCATGCCAGCTCCTCGAGCATCAGGGTGCGTTGGGTCAGATCGTCGGCGAGGCGGTCGAAGGCGCTCTGCCAGGAGGGATCCGCGCAGCGGCGGGCGGCGACGGACACCGCCGCGACCGCGCGGACCGGGAAATTGATCGCGGCACTGCGCAGCAGCGTGCGATAGGAGGCGGGGGACAGCCCGGCCGCGCCGGGACGGGCAGCGGCCAGATGGGCCCGATCGAGCAGCAGCCGGACCAGATGTTCGGCCAGCGGCTGTGGCCACGGCCGCGGTAACGCCGAGACCAGCAGTTCCAGTTCGGCCAGCCAACTGCTGTCCAGGCCGCACAGGTATCGCACGCGCCGGTCGACCGGCAACAGCGCGAACAACTGCTGCCGCAGCCGCGGATCCGCCCCCAGGGTCGGCGTGGTGGTCAGCACCTCGAACAGCGGCGTCGCCCAGCGGGAATCATCTTGTGCTAGAGCCGCTTCCGACCATCCCGCGGCGACCGGTCCGAGGATGTCGTCGGGAAGCCGCAGCGCGGTGGCCGCCTCCGGAGAGCCGCACAGTTGTTCCCAATGGCGCAGCGGGGTGGCGGCCATCAGCCGGCGCAGCCGTTCGGCATCCACGTCGGCCCCGCCGTCGCGGCGGTAGGCCACCGGGTCGAGCCGGTCGCCGAGTCCGTCGCGGCGGGCCGCGTCGTCGAGATCGTGCGGCAGGTGCGCCTCGAGCGTGCCGGACCGGATTGTCAGCCACCGGCTCGCGCGCTCGCGCATCCGTTCCGCGAAGGCCGAATCCGGCAGGTGCGCCAGGAGATCGGCGGCCGTACGGCGAACCTCGGGCCGCGCGTCGTCGAGGGCGGATTCGAGCAGCGGCTCGTCGTCGGGCCCGACTCCGGCGGCCAGGACCGCCAGCAGTTCGGCGCGGCCGCGTGCCGGTTCCCGGCTCCAGGTGCCGGCCAGCGCTCGCCGGGCCGCCGCGGCGTCGCGGGCGCGCAGGGCGGCCAGCCAGCTCCGGCGTTCGGCGGGCCGGCCGTGCGTCCAGACCTCGGGATCGTCGCCGCCGGTCCGCAGCAGCGGTCGCCAGCGTGGATGCAACGCCGCCAGCCAGCGACCCCGGGCGCCCGCCAGGCGCAGCAACGGACCTCGCAGGGCGGCGTGGCTTCTCGCGGTCTCGAGCAGTGTGGCGCAGAGTGCGTCGGGCGCGCGCGGATCGCCGGGCAGGGCCGCCTCGAACCATTCCGCGAGCATCGGCGAGCCGTCCGCCAGCAGATGTCGCAGCCGCTGCGCCGCCGCCCGCGGCAACCGGTCGCGATCGTCGTCGGCGGCCGGGGCGAGAAGCTCGGTCCGGGACGGTCGCACCCCGCCGCGGTGGTACAGCTCCTGGAGCGCCACCGCGCCCAGCACGGCGTGTTCTGGAGTGTCGGCGCGAGCGGCCGCGGTCACCGCATCGGCCAGTCCGCCGGGATCGAGGGTGCGGCGGGCGGTGCCGAGCAGCGCGACCGGCACCACCGTCTCCGACGAGGCCGGGACCGCGGTGCCGGGGGTAGGCACGTCCGTCAACGATTCCGTCTCTACTCCGACGAGTTCGCCGGCCACCAGCGCCGAGACGGGGATCAATCCCGCCGCGGTCCATTCACCGACCACGGTCACGGGGTGACCACCCGACAAGCCGATCAACTGCCACGGCACCTCGGCCGTCGCGGCGAGCGGCACCGCCGTGCCGTCCGGTTCGGCGAGAAACCAGCTGTCCGAATCCGGGGTGGGGACCACATCCGCCAGCAGCATCGGCCATCCCCGTAACCACGGGTCGGTGCCCAGCGCTCGCGCGTGGGCCTCGAGTTGGCCGGCGATGGACGCCGATTCCGACACGATGGTGGTGAAGGGCTCGGGTTCGCCGTGGCGGACGCCCCAGACCGCGCGCAGCGGCATCGCCCCCGGATAGAAGTGCATGTCCGCGTCGACCATGGTGCCGGGAATCGGCAGCTCGCCCGGGAAACTGGCACTGCCGAAGCTGTGGTCGAGCACATGCGCCCAGCGTTGTGTGGCCCGCCCGAGCAGCAGGGTGCGGCGGGTGAAGACGCGTTCCTCCTCGGTGACGCGCACCCCGAGCACCATCCACCGGTCGCGGACCGCGGGCTCGCCGCCGCGGACCTCCTCGGCCTTGGCCGGATAGCCGATATGGGCGCGCACTCCGGCGGCCAGCGCGGTCGGCAGTTCGTCGAGCCGCCGGTGCGCGCCGATCAACAGATGCAACCGGGCGTACTCGCTGAGCAGAATCGCCGGCCACTGTTCGGCGCCGAGCAGGCGGCGCGGCAGTTGCCGCAGGGCTGCCGCCACCCCCGGTGCTTGGGAGTCGACCATCCGGGCGGCCACCGCCTCCAGCGCCGCGGCGGAATGGTCGGCCTGCGCCAGGCCGGTGCGGATCTGGTCGCCGAGCCAGATGTCGAGATCGTCGAGTCCGGTGGTGACCCGCGCCCGCCGCTGATCGAGCGTCGCCTGTTTCGTGCCGCGGGCTGCCGGCTCGGCCGGTATCGCGGCCCGCGCGGCCCGGCCCGCCAGCCATTCGGCCGCGAAGTCGGCGGGAGCGTCGGCCGCCGGGATCGTGCCCTGCGACCAGAGCAGTAACAGCGACAGCGCATGTTTGCAGGGAAATTTCCGGCTGGGGCACGAGCAGCGGTAGGCAGGGCCCGACAGGTCGACGATCGTCTGGTAGGGCTTGGCGCCGCTGCCCTTGCACTGCCCCCACAGCGCACTGCCGTGGGTGCCGGTGCCCAGCCACGCGGCGGTGAGCTTGCGGGCGGCGCCCACCGAGGCGGTGTCGGGCGCCAGGGCCAGCACATTGTCGGCGGTGACGGCGTAGGTCGCGGCCGGAGAGGTCGTCACGTGTTCCCCCGTTCGTTCGGTACCCCGGATTTGTACCCGAGCCCACCGACAAGATCGCGAGGCCGGTCTTCCGGGGCGTCGGCCGAACGGCGACGGCCGGGTTCGCTCGTCGGTTGCGAACGAAATCCCGTGGCGCGGAATGTCATTGCAGAATCAAGCACTGTTGTGGTTGATCGTGATCTCTGGCATTCTGATCTGTTCGGTTGAACCGAGCCACCCGTGAGGGGTGTAACCCGTGGAACTGCCCGGCCGGGACGGCCGAGGGGTGGACATCGGGCGGTTCGACCGTTCGATGGCCATGCGTCCCGCCCGGGCCGGTTCTCCGGTAGCGTTCGCCACGACGAGTCGTGCGCGAGTGCCGGGAGGGGCAGTTGGGGCAAGAGCAGGGGGAGGTCGCGCCGCGCCTGCGTGAACTGGTTTCGGCACGGCTGCAGGCGGATCCGGCGGTGAGCCCGGAGGTAGCGCAGACGGTGCTGGCGGCGCTGGGGGAGTCCGTCGAGGAGAGCGCCGCCGGGCCGCGGTCCGGAGTGTTCCTGCGCGCCGTCCGTGTTCGCGGCTTCCGCGGGATCGGCGGCGAGGCGGTCCTGCGCATCGCGCCCGGCCCCGGTCTGACACTCGTGGTCGGTCGCAACGGGTCGGGCAAATCGAGTTTCGCCGAGGCCGCGGAACTGGCACTCACCGGCGTCAATCGGCGCTGGGAGGGCAGATCTGCGGTCTGGCGCGACGGCTGGCGAAATATGCACTGCGACAAGCCCCCTCGGATCGCCGTCGACCTCCTCGCGCAGGAACGAGGCCCGTTCACGATCACGCGCACGTGGGCGGAGGGCGACGAACTGTCGGCCGGTAGCTGGACGGAGCGCGAAAATGACAGCGACAGTGCCGAATTCCGCCCGGAGGACTGGGCGCGTGCCCTGGAGCTGTATCGGCCGTTCCTGTCCTACAGCGAGCTCGGCGCGGTGGTCGACGGCCGTCCCAGCGATCTGTTCGACGCCCTGCACCGGCTGCTCGGGCTCGACGACGTCAGCGCCGCACTGGATCGGACGCGCACGCGCCGAATCGAATTGGAACGCGCCGCGAAACAGTCCCGGGACGGCCGGCAGGCCCTGCTGGACGAACTGCTCACCGTCGCCGACGAGCGTGCCGAGCGGGTCGCCGAGATGTTGCGCGCGCCCGCGCCGGACCTGTCCGCGGTCGCCCATGAACTCGCCGGTGCCCGCCACGACCCCGGCGGTGTCGCGGCACTGCAGGCTGTCGCACGCCTGCGCATCCCGGCTTCCGCCCAGGTCGAGTCGGCCGCCGAGGCGGTCGAGCGCGGCACCGCCGAACTGCTGGAGCTGGCGACCGGAGATCTGGACGCCGAACTCCGCGTGGTCGACCTGCTGCGTGGCGCTCGTGAACACGCGGAGGACGGTGAATGTCCGTGCCCGGTCTGCGGCCACGGCCGTCTCGACGCGCGATGGCAGCGAGAGGCGACAGCCCGGATCGAGGCCGTCGAGCGGCGCGCCGCAGTGCTCACCACCGCTCGGGCCGCGCTGGGTGAGGCGATCGCCGCGGCCCGGGCCCTGATCGAACCCGTTCCGCCGGAACTGGAATCGACCATCGCCGCGCCCAATATCGATCCCGTGGACACCCGCCGCGCCTGGACGAGCTGGTCCGCCCTGCTCGAGGTCGAAGCGGGCGCCACCCTGGCGGCCCGGATGCGCGGCGCGCACGCCGAACTCGCGGTGCGGCTGGAGGTGTTGCAGCGAGCCGTGCACAAGGAACTCGATCGCATCGATGCGGTCTGGACGCCGCTGGTCCCGCGCATCGCCACCTGGCTGCACGAGGCCCGGCTGGTCGCCGCGGCCGACGCCGAGCTGCGTACCGTCCGCCGCGCCGAGGACTGGCTGAAGTCGGCCGCCGCCGGCCTGCGCGACGAACGCCTCGCCCCGCTGGCCGAGCACGCCCGGCGCATCTGGGGCGGGTTGCGTCAGCGCAGCAATGTGGATCTCGGCGCGATCCGGCTGCAGGGCAACGCCGGAGCCAGCCGCAAGGTGCTGCTCGACGTCACCGTGGACGATTCCGGCGCGGCCGCTCTCGGAGTGATGAGTCAGGGCGAATTGCATGCACTGGGCCTGGCCCTGTTCCTGCCCCGAGCCACGGTGGCCGAAAGCCCGTTCGGATTCGTCATGATCGACGACCCGGTGCAGGCGATGGATCCGGCGAAGGTGGACGGACTCGCCCGGGTGCTGGCGGCGGTGGCGCGCAGCGGACGCCAGGTGATCGTCTTCACCCACGACGAGCGGCTGGCCGAGGCCGTGCGCCGATTGCGTTTGGACGCAACGGTTCTCGATGTGCAGCGGCGCGAGCATTCACGGGTGGAGGTGCGCGCGGTCGAGGATCCGGTGCAGCGCTACCTCGGCGACGCGCGGGCCCTGCTGCGCACCAGGCAGTTGCCCAAGGCGATCGCGACCGAACTGGTCATCACCTGCTGCCGATCGGCGATCGAGGCGGCCGCATTGGCCCGCGCCCGGCGTGAACTACTGGCCGCCGGCATCGATCATCGTGAGGTGCAGCGCCGCGTCGATCGGGCGCGCACCACGTGGGAGACGGTCGCCCTGGCGGTCTTCGGTGTGCCGGACCGGGTCGACGATCTGAACGACTATCTCGACCGGGAGGCGCCGTGGGCCCGCGCGGTGGTGCGCGATGCGACCGCCGGCGCGCACATCCGCATCCAGCGCCGCTCGGGCGATCTGATCTCGGGGACGAAGAGATTCGTGACATGGCTGAATCCGTGAGTCCGACCGTGGCCCAGCGCTTGGCGGCGGCCGCGGAACTGCTCGACGGCACGGTCACCGATGCGGGCGGCCTGTGGTCGCGGGCGACGGTGTGGATCCTGCGCATCGCGCTGGAACAGTCGGTGGACCGGCTGTGGGCACGGGTGTCCCCGTCGTTGGCCC
Source organism: Nocardia sp. BSTN01 (assembly GCF_015354405.1). Taxonomy (GTDB): domain Bacteria; phylum Actinomycetota; class Actinomycetes; order Mycobacteriales; family Mycobacteriaceae; genus Nocardia. The sequence continues at coordinate 19,850 of NZ_JADKYP010000067.1, forward strand.
GGTGCAGTATGCGTGCTCAACTGCTGGCGCTGGACAGTTGCGCCGGTCCCGAACTCGCGGGCCGGGTCGGCGGACTGTGGGCGACGCTGTCGCGGGCCGGCCATCACCTCGACTCCGAACCCGCGCCGACGCTGCACGAACTGCGCGACTGGTACGACGAAACCGCTCGGCTGGCCGAGGAACTCGACCGCATCGGCCGAGCGGATGTACCCGCCGTGTTCGGCCGCCGCCGGAACACGTGAATTCCGGGCGGCGATAATCGTGCGATGGCCGAGACCTTTCCCGAGCGCCCGGGCGACACCGACCGCTGTCCGTGCGGTAGCGGTGAACAGTTCGGGCAGTGCTGCGGCCCGCGCCTGGACGGCACCCGCCCGGCGCCGACCGCCGAAGCGCTGATGCGGTCGCGCTATACCGCCTTCGCGGTCGGCGATCGCGACTATCTGCTGCGGACGTGGCATCCACGGACCCGGCCGCGGCGCCTGGCCCTGGATCCGGCGCAGCACTGGATATCGCTGCAGGTCTTCGGTACCGAAGCGGGTGGCCTGTTCGACGACACCGGCGTGGTCGAGTTCCGCGCCACCTACCGGTACGACGGCAGGCGCGGCGTACTTTCCGAGTGCAGCAGATTTGCTCGTATCGACGGCCGGTGGGTGTACGTCGACGGAGATATCGAATCGTAATCGGCTCGTAAAGAGTTGCCAGTGCTCTCCCACTACCATTACGGCAATACATTTCCGATTAGAACAGATAGCGAAGGAGTTGCCTACAAGGTGGACGGTCGCGCGGTGACGACCGGGAATCCGGTCCCTCACTAGGGTCACCGCATGGCACGAATCGCGATCGAATACTGCACGCAATGCCGGTGGTTACTGCGGGCCGGATGGATGGCTCAGGAACTGCTGAACACCTTCGGCACCGACCTCGACGAGGTGGCGCTGATCCCCGGAACCGGCGGAGTCTTCCGCATCACCGTCGACGGTGAGCAGATCTGGGAGCGCCGAGCCGACGGTGGCTTCCCCGATATCGCCGGACTTAAACAGCGCGTGCGCGACCGCATCGATCCCGACCGCGACCTCGGCCACATCGATCGAGGCTGACGCGGTACGAATGATCTCGGACGTACTCTCGGTTACAGGGAGTACGAGGAGGTGCGAGATGAGCACTCAATTCTTCGAGGCGACTCCGGTCGAGGACACTGCCGGACCCATCGCCCACACGACCAGCGGTGCGGTCCGCGGATTCCGTACGGGATCCGTCCACGTATGGCGCAGCATCCCGTATGCCGCGGCGCCGGCGGGCCCGAAGCGGTTCGCGCGGCCGGAACCGCCCGAAGCCTGGTCGGGAGTGCGTGACTGCACCGAATTCGGCGAGATCGCGCCGCAGACCATGGGCGATATGGTGCCCGTGGACTCGGGGTTGCGCACGGGTGAGGACTGCCTGTGGGTCAATGTGTGGGCACCGGCCGCCGAACCGGTGCAGCCGCGTCCGGTGATGGTCTGGCTGCACGGCGGCGCCTACTGTCTGGGCACGGCCGCGCAGGCGATCTACGACGGCCGCCGGATGGTCGAGACGGGCGACGTGGTGATCGTCGCGGTCAACTATCGGCTCGGCGCGCTCGGTTTCCTCGACCTGTCCTCACTGGGCGACGGGTTCGTCGCCAATCTCGGCCTGCACGACCAGATCGCGGCACTGGAATGGGTGCGCGACAATGCCGCCGCCTTCGGTGGTGATCCCGGTAACGTCACCGTCTTCGGCGAATCCTCCGGCGCGGGATGTGTGACGGCCTTGCTGACCTCGCCGCGGGCCGCCGGCCTGTTCCACCGCGCCATCGCACAGAGTCCGCCGGCCACCACCGTCTTCGGTCCCGACCGGGCCGCGGGGGTGGCGAGCCGTTTCCTGGAATTGATGGACCTGCCGCCCGAACGCGCCCGGGAACTGCTGGAATGTCCCATCGAGCGGATCGTGGACGCGGCCGGCGTCCTGCTCGACGAGGTGCCGCTGCAGTCGCCGGGACGCCTGGCCGCGGCGCCGGTCGTGGACGGCGATCTGCTGCCCACCTATCCGACCGACCGCTTCCAGCAGGGCCGTTCGCATCGCGTACCGCTGATCATCGGCACCAACAAGGACGAGGCGTCGCTGTTCCGGCTGTTCCGCTCGCCGATCATGCCGGTGACACCCGATGCGGTGAACGCGATGCTCAATGCCGTCGCCGGGGAACATCCCGGGCTCTCGCACGAGCGCATCGCCGAGATCACCTCCGCCTACCCGGATCTGGCCAAGACGCGCGGCGCGCTGGCGATGTCGACCGATGCGGCGTTCCGGATGCCGGCGCACTGGGTCGCCGACGCGCATTCCCGGCACAGCCGCACCTGGATGTATCGCTTCGATCAGGCCACGCCGATGCTGAAGGCCGCGCGCGTCGGCGCCGGCCACGCCACCGAATTGCCGTACATCTTCGGCAATTTCGGGTCCTTCGATCATGATCCGACCTTCTGGCTGGGCGGTCGCAAGGTCGCGAGCGAGGTGTCGGGCCGGATGATGCGGCGCTGGCTGGCCTTCGCCGAACACGGGGTTCCTGCCGCGCTGGACGGCTCGAAGCATTGGCCGCCCTACCGCGAATCCACCCGCACGACACTGGTCGTCGACGCCGTGGACGGGGTCCTCGACGATCCCGATCACGATTTGCACACCGCCTGGGGTGACCAGGCGGTCGGCTTCAGCTGAGCCGGCTCAGACGCTGCTGGGCTGCTCGGCGCGCTTACCGAGCAGCACCGGCAACCGGCTGTAGCCGTGCAGGGTGAACAGCGGGCGACGCTCCGGGCGACCGGCCAGCACGAGATTCGGGAACCGTTCGAACAGCGACCGCAGCGCGTACGTGCCCTCCATCCGGGCCAGGCTGGCGCCCAGGCACGCATGGATGCCGCTGGAGAACGTCAGGTGATCCTTGGCGTTGGCGCGCGTGACGTCGAAGCGGTGCGGTTCGGCGAACACCTTCGGGTCGCGATTGGCACCGGACAGCGACAACACCACCGTGCTGCCCTCGTGCACCGTGATACCGGCCAGCTCGACCTCACGCCCGGCGATGCGGCCGGTGTTCTGCACCGGTGCGTCGAAGCGCAGAATCTCCTCGATCGCGTTGGGCCACAGCTGCGGATCCTCGCGCAGCCGGTTCAGCTGATCGCGGTGGTTCACCAGCTGGACGACGCCGTTGCTGATCAGATTGACCGTGGTCTCGAATCCGGCGCCCATCAGCAGTGTCGCCGAGGCCTTCAATTCGGTGTCGTCCAGCGTGCCGGAACTCACCAGTCCGGACAGGATGTCCTCGCCCGGTTCGCGGCGCAGCCGCGCGATGTGCTCGTCGAGGTAGTGGTCCATCTCCAGGATGGCCGCCGACGCCCCGCGGGTGGTGCGCCAGCTGATGCCGATATCGAGCATCGGCGAGACGGCGTCACCCCAGGCCAGGAAGCGGTCCCGGTCGGCGTCGGGGAAACCCAGCATCTCGGAGATGATCGCGATCGGCACCTGGGAGGCGAAGTCGGCCACCAGATCCGCCGAACCGCCGGAGGGCAGGGCGTCGAGCAGTTCCGTGGTCACCGATTCGACGCGGTCGCGCAGCCGGGCGATCGCGCGCGGCGTGAATGCCGAGGCCACCGGTTTACGCATCCGGGTGTGGTCGGGCGGATCGATCACCAGCATCGACGGCGGCTGCACCGGATTGGGCGGCAGCGTCGCCAGATCCATCAGCGGCCGCAGCGGTCCGGGCACGAAACCCTCGGCCGCCGCGACCTTGAAGGTGGTGTCGCGCAGGACGGTACGGACCAGCTCGTAATCGGCGGTCGCCCAGCCCAGGGGCGAGTGCACCAGCCGTCCCTGGGCGCGCAGGGATTCCAGCAGCGGTATCGGATCCTGGACCGCCTCCGGGCTGGACATCAGTTTCGCCAGGGTCTCGCCGCGCCGGGCATAGGTCTTCAAGGCCAGCCGCGGCGTGCCCTGTACCACCAACCACCGAAACCAGTACTGCGGCTTCATCGCCATCCCCGTTCGTCGTCCGGTTCGCTGACACCCACACTACGGAGTAGCCGGCGTGCCGGAAACGGACTGCGGGTGGATCGCCGTGCCCTACCCGGGTAGGAGATCAGGACCGGCGCGCGGTGACGCGTTCGGTGCCGATCCGGTGCTCGAGCCGAGCCGGATCGAGGGCGGTCACCTGCACCAGCGAGGCTCCGGCCGCGTACACCGCGAGCAGTCCGTCGATCAGGTGGCCGGGGGTGTCCCAGTCGGTGGTCGACAGCACCCGGTCGCTCGCGCCGAACCCCTGCCGTTCGGCCGAGGCCCGGGCCGCTGCCACGGTCTCGGCGACCGTGGCGCCGTCGAGGGCGGCGCCCGCGCCCGCCGGGTGGAACTGGTCGCCGTGCCCACGCACCGACGTGGCGTAGTCGGTGATGCCGACCGGCAGGTCGGCGACCGGCATACCCATCGGATCCAGCGACAACGCGGCCACCTCGGCGATATCACCGGCCTCGTCGATGCGCGCGGCCGAGACCAGCGCGAGTTCGGCGTCGGCGTCCGGTCGCAGCACCACCTCGGTGCCGGCCCACCAGCAGCCCAGCAGGACCGCGGCGGTCTGCCAGTGCGCGGGCAGCAGCACCGACACCCGCGCGCGCGGAGCGAGGCCGAATTCGTCGCGAATCATATTGGCGGTCTTGGCCGCCCAGTTCGCCAGCGTCAGCCCGGACAGTTCGATGCGGGCGCCGGTGCTGTCGTCGTAGTGGGTGATCCGCGGCGCCGCGGCGTCGCGGGCGAGGATCGGGCCGAGCAGGGCATCGGTGAGAGTGTCGTTCAGTTCACGCATTTCGGTCCGTTCTGGCCGGCGTCGATGGGAGGCGCGGGCGGCACCGGTGTCGCGGTGCCCGAAGCCGGCGAGGTTCCGGACATGTCGAACAGACTGCCGGCCGCCGAGCCCGGACCAGAGTAGTCATCGGCGAGCACCACCCGCACCGCACCCTCCGGCCCATCCGGTTCGGCGACCACGGTCAGGCCGCCGAGCGCCTCGGCGACCGCCTTGGCCTTGGGATCGGAACTCGAGGCGGCGAGTACCCGGCTGCTGCGCACCGGCGCACCCGGCCAGTTTCCGACGGTCGCGGTGTGAAAACCCTTGCCGGTCAGCGCCTGTGCGACCTGGCCGGCCAAACCGCCGGTACTGCCGGCGTTGTAGACGTCGGCGGTGACCGAACTCGGCGCCGCCGCGCGGTCGTCGTCGTGATCGTCGGTGGTGGCGCCGACCGCCGCCGCGACATAGGACTTCACCGATTTCGGGTCGACCTTCACCACCGATTCGCCGTCGGCGGTGGTCCCGTCGAGATCCTGCACCGGAATGGTCTCGAAATTCACCTTTCCGCCGGACAGATCCTGCAGCTGATGCATGAACGCCACCACATCCCAGTCCTCGTCGAGCACGATCGTGCGCCCGACGGCATCGCCGAGTTCGCGCAACTTTCCGGGATTGGCGAGAATTCGGGCGTTGAGGGCCTTGTTCACCAGTGAGGCCATGAACACCTGCTGGCGCACGATGCGATCGAGGTCGCCGCGCGGCAGATCGTGGCGCTGGCGCACGAAACTCAGTGCCTGCGCCCCGTCGAGCCGTTGCTGTCCGGCGGGGAAATCCGCACCCGAGAGCGGTTCGTCCACGGCGTTGTTCAGGCAGACGTCCACCCCGCCGACGGCATTGGTGAGCAGTACGAATCCGAGCAGGCCGACCTCGGCGTAGTGGTCGACGGTGACCCCGGTCAGATTGGCGACCGACTTGATGAGTGCCTGCCGGCCGGCCTGAGTGGACTTCTGCTCGATCTGGGAATCCGAGAGGCCCTGCGCCGCGAATTTCTGCCGCGCGTTCTCCTTGGTCGCGCCGTAGGCGGAGTTGATCTTGCCCTTGCCGATACCGGGGATGTCGACATAGGAGTCGCGGGGAATCGAGATCGCGGTCGCCGACCGGCCGTCGTTGGGCACCCGGACCAGCACGATGGTGTCGGTGTTGGTGCCGACCTCGTCACCGGCGTGCAGCATCGCCCGTTCCTGATCGCTGAGCGGATTGCCGTGCGCGTCGGTGCGGCTGTCGATACCGACCATCAGGATGTCGACCGCACCGTCGTGGCCGCCGCCGAGGCCCAGGTTGCCGATCCGCTCGATGCCCGAGATCAAGGAATCCACGCTGTGCCAGCCGAAACCGGTGACGATGAACACCACCGCCGCGGCGGCCGCGGCGAACAGCCGCCCGGGACGATTCGCCCCGGGACTCGCATTCGGGCGGACGCCGCGAGCTCGCGGGACGCGGCCGCCGGGCAGTGGTGCTCCGGCGCCGCGGGGCGGCGACGACGCACTTCTGTTCTGCGGCACTCCATATTCCTTTTCCACGCTCGATCGACCCCCGTTCGAGAATCTGCCCGCGTAGCCCACCGCCTCCGATGCCGGTGGCGTACCGGGGAGTTCCCGGATTCGAGGCTATCCAACCAGTGCGCCCGCACCGCTGAACCGCTGTTGGCGTGGCGTGCCAGACTTGCCGGATGAGTCCCGATTCCCAGTCCCGGCTCGTGATCACCGGCGCCGGCGGACAGCTCGGCCGGGCGTTGCGTACCGCGGCGCCCGCGGCCCTCACCCTGGGGCGTGCCGATCTCGACATCACCGACGCCGAAGCCGTGCGTGCCGTCGTTCGTCCGGGCGATGTGGTGCTCAACTGTGCCGCCTACACCGCCGTCGACGCCGCCGAGTCCGAGCACGACGCGGCGTACGCGGGCAATGTCACCGGGCCGGCGGTACTCGCGGCCGCCTGTCGCGTGGCCGGCGCGCGACTGATCCACATCTCCACCGATTACGTCTTCGACGGCACCGCGTCGGATCCGTACGAGCCGGACGATCCGACCGGCCCGGCAAGTGTGTACGGCCGTACCAAACTGGCCGGTGAGCAGGCCGTGCTCGGCGAGTATTCGCAGGCCACCATCGTGCGCACGGCGTGGGTGTACACCGGCGACCGCGGCGATTTCGTGGCGACGATGCGACGGCTCGAGGCCGAACGCGAGACGATATCGGTCGTCGACGACCAGATCGGATCGCCCACCTACGCACCCGATCTGGCGCGGGGGCTGCTGGAACTCGTTGCGCGGCAGCCGGTTCCGGGTGTGTTGCACGCGAGCAACGCGGGCGCGGTCAGTCGCTTCGGGCTGGCGCGGGCGGTGTTCGCCGAACTCGGGGCCGATCCCGAGCGGGTGCGGCCCTGCGGTACCGCCGATTTCCCGAGTCCCGCGCGGCGCCCGGCCTATTCGGTGCTGTCGAATCGGGCATGGGCGCAGGCCGGTCTCACGCCGCTGCGGGAGTGGCGGGCGGCGCTGGCCGATGCGCTGGCTCGGCTGTCGGACCGCGGGAAACCGTGATTGTTGCCGGGTGAGCCGGCGCGCGTGAGCCGCGACGCCGGCCGTCAGTCTGATAAGGCCCTGTGGGTGGTTGTGCTCGGGTGCCTACTCCGGCCTCTCACCCATTAGGCTGGCCTTCCGTGAGCGCTTCGGATTCAGCCCCTTCCGCGGACCGTACCCCTCAGCTGGCGGTGGTCACCGTAACCTATTCGCCGGGCGAGCATCTCGACCACTTCATCAGCACACTCGCGACCGCCACCGCGGAGAAACCGCAGGTGATCCTCGCCGACAACGGCTCGACCGACGGCGCTCCCGAGCTGGCCGCGGAGTCCAACGAACATGTCACGCTGTTGCGCACCGGCGGCAACATCGGGTACGGGGGCGCGGTGAACCGGGCGGTCGCCGAACTCGATCCCGATATCGAGTACGTGATCATCGCCAATCCGGATGTGCGCTGGGGCACCGATTCCATCGATCACTTGCTGGCCGCCGCCCGGCGCTGGCCGCGCGCGGGTGCGCTCGGGCCGCTGATCCACGAGCCGGACGGCAGTATCTATCCCTCCGCGCGGCGGGTGCCCGGTCTGCTCGACGGCGCCGGCCACGCGATCCTCGGCACGATCTGGCCGGGTAACCCCTGGACGCGGCGGTACCGGCAGGAGAACGAGGAGATCGCCGAGCGCACGGTCGGCTGGTTGTCGGGGTCGTGCCTGCTGGTCCGGCGCGACGCGTTCGACAGCATCGAAGGCTTCGACTCGCGCTACTTCATGTACATGGAGGATGTCGACTTCGGTGACCGGATGGGCAAGGCCGGCTGGCGCAACGTCTTCGTGCCGACTGCCGAGGTCACCCATGCCAAGGGGCACGCGGCCGGGCGGCATCCGGAGACCATGTTGCCCGCCCATCACGCCTCCGCCTATCGTTTCCAGGCCGACCGCCATCCGCACTGGTGGCAGGCCCCGCTGCGATGGGCGTTGCGGGCCGGACTTGCGATTCGCTGCAAACTTGCGGTTCGATCTGCGCTGCGCGAGCGCGACCGTGAAGCGCAGCGATAACGCGTGGACCGAACCTGAAAAAGGGGAAGACTGATGCCGGACAATTCGGGAGGGAGCGGGCGTGGACACCGCAACTGACGCCGTGATCCTGGTCGGTGGCCAGGGCACCCGGCTGCGCCCGCTGACGCTCTCGGCGCCGAAGCCCATGCTGCCGGTCGCCGGTCTGCCGTTCCTGCACCACCTGCTGGCCCGGATCGCCGATGCCGGCATCACCCATGTGGTGCTGGGCACATCGTTCAAGGCGGAGGTCTTCGAGGAACATTTCGGCGACGGCGCCGAACTCGGCCTCGACCTCGAATACGTCACCGAGACCGAACCGCTGGGGACCGGCGGCGGTATCCGCAACGTGCTGCCGAAGCTGCGCGCCGACAACGTGATGGTCTTCAACGGTGACGTCCTCGGCGGGGCCGATCTGGGGGCCGTGCTCGACACGCACGCCTCGACCCGTGCCGATGTGACCCTGCATCTGGTCCGAGTCGGTGATCCACGCGCTTTCGGATGCGTGCCCACCGACGAGACCGGCCGGGTCACCGCCTTCCTGGAGAAGACCCAGGACCCGCCGACCGACCAGATCAATGCCGGCTGCTACGTCTTCCGTCGCGAGTACATCGAGAAGATCCCGAGTGGCCGTCCGGTATCGGTCGAGCGCGAGGTGTTCCCGTCGCTGCTGGCCGAGGGCGCCCACATCCAGGGTCATGTCGACGCCTCGTATTGGCGCGATATGGGTACGCCCGAGGATTTCGTGCGGGGGTCCGCTGATCTGGTGCGGGGGATCGCGCCCTCGCCGGCGCTGCCGGGTCAGCGTGGGGAATCGCTGGTCCACCCCGGTGCCGGTGTCGCGCCGGGTGCGCTGCTGATCGGCGGCACGGTCGTGGGGCGCGGCGCCGAGGTCGGCGCCGGTGCGCGACTCGACGGTGCGGTGCTGTTCGACGGCGCCCGTGTCGAGGCCGGGGCCACCGTGGAGCGCTCGATCATCGGATTCGGTGCGCGTATCGGGCCGCGGGCGTTGGTCCGCGATGCGGTGATCGGTGACGGCGCCAGCGTCGGCGCCCGCTGCGAACTGCTGCGCGGCGCCCGCATCTGGCCGGGCGTGGATCTGCCCGACGGCGGGATCCGCTTCTCCACCGACGT
>NZ_JADKYP010000068.1 GCF_015354405.1 Nocardia sp. BSTN01
CGAGGTCCTTCCGACCGCCGGACTGGGCGAACTGCGCTGGGACCGCCCGGCGCCCGAGCTCGCGGTGAATCTGCACGGCAGCGGTCCGCAGAGCATCGCCGATCTGATGAAAGTCGGCACCGGATGCCTGATCACCCACCGTCATCCGGACTTTCCCGGGGTGACCGGCCCGGCCTGGCCCGACGGGGTGCACGAGGTCCAACGGTGGTGCCGGTTGCTCGGCTCGGTCGGCATCCCGGCCGACCCCACCCGGCTCGGGATCCGGCGGCCGAGCCTCGAGGCGCCGGTGGGCCGGGTCGTGGTGCACCCCGGGGGCAGTTCGCGGGCGCGGCGGTGGCCGCCGGACCGGTTCGCCGCCGTCGCCGCGCATCTGCGGCGTCTGGGCTACCGCATCGTCGTCACGGGAAATGCCGAGGAGGCGGCGCTGGCCGCGCAGGTCGCCGACATGGCAGAGCTGCCCCGGAAATCCGTGCAGGCCGGTGCGCTGACGCTGACCGAGCTGGCCGCCGTCGTCGCGAATGCCGCCCTGGTGATCAGTGGGGATACCGGTGTCGGACATCTCGCCAGCGCCTTCGGCACGCCGTCGGTGCTGATCTTCGGCCCCACCCCGCCGGCCTGGTGGGGTCCGCCGCCCGGCCCGGCCCATATCGCCCTGTGGGCGGGCCATATCGGCGATCCGCACGGCACCGAACCGGACCCCGGCCTGTTGCGGATCCAACCCGTCCACGTGATCGTGGCAGCGATTCGGCAACTGCGATGTTTCGGCTCCGATTGCGGTGGTATCGCCCCGTCGTTCCATTCCCGTTCGGACAGTACCGAGAGAGGAGAAACGATGAGCCAGAAGGTGAATCCCATTCAGGTGCAGAAGTATCTCTCCGGCGTGGACTATCCGTGTGACCGCCGCGATATCGTGCGCGCGGCGCGGAGCAACGGCGCCGGCGCGGAGATCGTCGATGCGCTCGAGAGCATGCCCGACCGTATGTTCGACGGTCCGAACGCGGTGAGCGAGGCGATGTCCTGACCTGGATGTCGTGACCTGAATGCACCTGGGCCGTCCGCGCTGCGGGCGGCCCAGGCTGCGTGCTGGAGAAGAGTGCGCGTCAGAAGGTGAATTGATCGCCGTACGCGGTGGTCTGAACCAGGCCGGTGGGCGTCGACACCGTGGCGGAGACGAAGGGGACGGCCGCGACCGGTGACGCGCATTGGGAGACGTTCAACGCGGCGTTGTTGAACGCGATGTGGTACGGGAATGCGGTCGTGTTGTCCAGGGTGGCCGTCGCGGTGGTGGCGGTGGTGACCTGACCGGGACCGATGTTCGCATCCAGATTCTCGGACAGGCCGAGGGAGCCGCCGACGCTGGGACCGAGGTCGAATCCGGGCGGCGACACTCCGGGCAACCCCGCACTGCCGGATGTGGTGGGAAGGCTCGGGGTGGTGATCGTGGGGGTGTCCGTAGTGGGGATGACAGTCGTCGGGGTTGTGACAGTCGTCGTGGGGGTGGTGCTCGTGGTGGGCGCAACACTCGTACGGACAGCCCTGGTGGGGGTGGACGTGGTGCGGGTGGTCGTGGGAGAGGGCCTGGCGCCGCTCGTTGTTGTCGGAGTGGCGCTACCGCTGGTGGCGATGGGGGCGGCGGCGGTTGTCAGAGACGGTGGCGTGAACGTCGGCGAGATACTCAGCTGCAGCCCTTGGTTGGGCGAGATTCCCACGTCGAAACCGCCGGCCACGCTGATCCCGCAGCCGAGCAGGAATCCCGCGACCGCCTGACCCGAGGTGATCGGGTCACCTTCGATGTTGACCGAGAAATTCCCGGACATCTGCGCGGCATGCGAGAACGACATCAGATAGTTCGGTGTCCGGTCACCGGGTGGGTTCACGCCGATGTTGTCCACCGACGCGGTGAGATGGACCCCCGAACCGGTCACGTCCGTGCCGGGTGGCTGGGCGTGACTCGTTTCGCTCCCGCCGGTCCATAAGATCGACGCGACGGCGGTCACCGCGGCGATGCCCGTCGCGGCGGCGATGAGGGGACGTCGCATAGCTGGATCCTGTTCCTCGATGTCACGGCAGCAGATCACGAACAGCTATCGACCGGCAAGCATAATGCTCGAACCTGGACCGACCGGGAAATCGGTGCGCGCCACGCCGCCGACTTCGAGATATCAAGCCGGGTAGACGTGGATCTCGGTGGCTTTGACCGCGGCCCATACCCGCATATCCGGTTGTATGCGCAGGTCGGCCACCGCTGCCGGGGTGATGTCCGCTAGCGCCGGCGGAGCTCCGTCGAGTCGGACGCGGGTGAGGTTGGCGTGGTGTTCCAGGCCGCCGACGGTCACCGGCCAGGAGTTACGCGGGCTGCCAGTGGGTTGCTGTGGATGCAGGCTCACCGCGGTGGGCGGGAAGGCGAGGAAGACCCGGCCGGTGGCCGGCGTGGCGACGGTGAGATGTCCGCCGTTGTCGAGCTCGACTCCGGTACCGTCGGCCGTGCCGCGAAACAGGTTGAGCCCCATCAGATCCGCGACATAATCCGAACGTGGGCGCCGCGCGATCTCGGCGGGTGTGCCCTGCTGGACGATCGTGCCCTGTTCGAGGATGACGAGCCGGTCCGCCAGCACCATCGCATCGAGCGGATCGTGGGTGACCACCACGGTCTGTCCGCGATAGTCACGCAGATGCCGGGCGAGGTCGGCGCGCACCTGCATCCGGGTCCCGGCGTCGAGGGCGGCCAGTGGTTCGTCGAGCAGCAGCAGCTGCGGGTCCGTGGCCAGGGCGCGCGCGAGTGCCACCCGCTGCGCCTGCCCGCCGGACAGGGTCCGCGCGGGGGCGTGCGCGTGTTCGGCGAGGCCGACCCGCTCGAGCCGGTCGGCGGCGCGGGCCCGGGCCGGGGCGCGTCGCATACCGCGCGCCCGCAAGCCGAACGCGACGTTCTCCAGCGCCGAAAGATGCTGGAACAGAAGGTAATCCTGGAATACGACGCCGACCTGTCGCTGCTCCGGCGGGACGAAGACGCCCGGCGGCTCGTCCCAGACCGCATCGGCGACGGTGAGGCGCCCGCCGGTGAGTGGGACGAGTCCGGCCAGCGCGCGCAGCGCCGTGGTCTTCCCGGCGCCGTTGGGGCCCAGCAGCGCCACCACCTCACCGGGTTCGACGGTGAGCGACAGGTCGAGGCGGAAGCGCTCGCGCCGCACCTCGAGTTCGGCCCGCAGTGTCATACCGCTCCTCGAATCCAGCGCTCGCGCAACGACACCAGCACCGCGACCGAGACCAGCAGCAGCACCAGGCTGAGCACGATCGCGGCATCGGGATCGGCTTCCAGCGCGAGATACACCGCGAGCGGCATGGTGGTGGTGCGGCCGGGAAAATTTCCGGCGAAGGTGATGGTCGCGCCGAATTCGCCCAGCGCCCGCGCCCAGCACAGCACCCCGCCGGCGATCACACCCGGCGCGATCGCGGGCAGGGTGACGCGGCGGAAGGTGTACCAGGGGGTCGCGCCGAGGGTGGCGGCGGCTTCCTCGTACCGGGTGTCGGTGCTGCGCAGCGCGCCCTCGACCGAGATGACCAGAAACGGCATGGCGACGAACGCCTCGGCCACCACCACCCCCGGCGTCGTGAACGGCAGCGAGACGCCGAACCAGTCGTAGAGATACTGCCCGAGCAACCCGCGCCGGCCGAACACCAGCAGCAGCGCCACCCCTCCGACCACCGGCGGCAGTACCAGCGGCACCGTCACCAGCGCGCGGATCAGTCCCCGGCCCGGCAGCTGTGCCCGCGCCAGCAGCCAGGCCAGCGGGATGCCCAGCACCAGGCAGATCACGGTCGCGCAGGTGGCGCAGATCAGCGAAAGTCGCAGGGCGGTACCGACTTCCGCACTGAACAGCCGATCGGACAGGCTTGCCCACGGGGTGCGTACCAACAGGCCGATCAGCGGTATCACCAGGAACGCCAGCGCGCAGAGCGCGGGCAGCACCAGCACGACCGGCCGCCGTCCCGATGCCGCCCGCCGCCGCGTTCCCGGCCTGCTCACGGGGTGTCGAATCCCGCGGCGGCGAACACCTTCTTCGCCGGATCGGAGTGGATGTAGTCGACGAAGGCGGCGGCCGCGGCGGCGTTAGGCGCCTTCGCGAGCGGCGCGATCGGATAGGTGTTGATCACCTTCCCCGATTCCGGGAAGTCGATGCCCTGCACCTTGTCGCCGGCCGCCTGCACGTCGGTGCGGTAGACCAGGGCGGCGTCGACCTCGTCCAGTGTCACCTTGGTGAGCACGGCCTTGACGTCCTGCTCGCGGGTATCGGGCCGCGGGGTGATGCCGGAGATCTGGAAGACCTTCTCCGCGGCCGCGCCGCACGGCACCTGCACCGCGCACAACGCGATCCGCGGTTCGGTCCTGCCGAAATCGGCCAGCCCGCTGATCTTGCCCGGATTGCCCTTGGGCACAGCGATTTCCAGCCGATTGCTCACGAAGGTGTCCGGTTTCGCGGTGACCTCACCGGCGTCGACCACCTGCTGCATATTGGCCGGGGCGGCGGAGGCGAAGACATCGGCCGGCGCCCCCTGTTCGATCTGCTCCGCCAGTGCCGAACTGCCGCCGAAGCTGTAGACGACCTTCACGCCGGGGTGGGCGGCCTCGAAGTCGTGTCCGAGTTTCGTGAACGTCTCGGTGAGCGAGGCCGCCGCGAAGACCGTGACCGTGCCCGAGAGTTCGCCCGTCGCGGACGTGGTTGTCGCGTCGTCGGACCCGCATCCGGCCAGGGCGGCGGTGACGGCGACGGCGGCCGCTGCGGCGCCGACGGTTCGCAAGATCTGCATTCTGGTCAACTTTCTGGGATTTCGACCACGACATGGGTCGATTTGACCGAGGCGACGGCGATACTGCCGACCTCGAGACCGAGTTCGTCCACCGATTCCCGGCTGATCAGCGAGACCAGGCGGAACGGTCCGGCCTGCATCTCGACCTGCGCCATCACCGTGTCCTTGACGATGCGGGTGACGATGCCGCGCATCCGGTTGCGGGCCGAGGCGGCGACGGTGACACCGGGTTCGTGCGCCTCGGCGTGCTGCTCACGCAATACCTCGGTCAGGTCCGCGCCGCGCACGCCCTTGCGGCCGCTGTCGAGCCGGATCTCGGGCAACCGCCCCTGATCGATCCAGCGCCGCACGGTGTCGTCGCTGACCCCGAGCAGCGCCGCCGCCTCGCTGATCCGCAGATTCGTCATAATCGACAGCATATTGCCGTGGATGCGGTTCGCAAGCCCGCCGCGGTTGCGGGCCGGTTACCCGATTCTCACCGGGGCGGGAGGGGGTTCGTGCGGATCGGTTCCTGGCGGGAACGCGAGCGATGATGCATGCTCGGCGGTATGTCCTGCTCGCCGGAATCGTCTCCGCCACGACGCGATTCGCCAACCGTCGCGGCGTCTATGCCGGTCGGCGGGCGACGAAAGTCCATGTGGCGCTGTATCGACGGTCGGGTGGGCGGATCGGCGGGCGCATACCGGGCCGTCGGCACGCGCGCATACTGCTGCTCGACCACGTGGGTGCGAAATCCGGCATCCTGCGAACCTCGCCGCTGATGTATGTCGACGCGGGGGCCGCGGTGGCGGTCGCGGCGTCGAAGGCGGGGCAGCCGCGCCATCCCGCCTGGTATCACAACCTCCTCGCCCATCCCGACACCACGATCCGGATCGGAACCGAGGTGCGCCCGGTGCGAGCGCGGGTCGCGGCCGCGGCCGAATATCCGGACCTCTGGCGCGAATTCGTCACGATGACACCGGATTACGAGTTCTATCGGCGTCAGGCGGGTCCTCGCACGATCCCGCTGGTCGTCCTCGAACCGCGCTGACGGGTGTGCTCAGCAGTACAGGTCGACGAACCGGCCGAGTGAGCGTTCGATATCGCCCCGCAGCGCTCGTGCCACCGTCGCCCCGATCGGGCCGAACAGCGGTCGCCCGCCCAGGTCGATGTCGACGGTGACCGCCGAACCCGCGGCGTTCGGCGCGACCAGCAGTGCCAATCCCAGTGTGGTGCCGCCTTTGCCGGCGCCGCTCAGCACGAGCCGGCGCGGCGGTTCGGCCGTGCGCACGGTCCAGCGCACGCGGTTGCGCAGACCCTTCACCGAGGCGATGCCCACCAGTTCGGTACCGGGGGTGAGCTCATCGGGCACCCGGCCGCGCCACGCCTCGTGCATGATCAGCCACTGATCGAGTTCGCCCAGATTCGCCCCATGTGACCAGGCTCGATCGGGAGGGATCGGAACCTCCACCGATACCGTCAGTTTCGCCACGCGTGGATGGTAACCGCCGGTGCTTCGCACACCTGCCGGTGGCTAGGAGGCGAGTCCGGGATCGGCGTGGATCGGCCGGTCGGTCGCCGAGAGCGGTTGTGCGGAACCGCCGCGGCGCACCGCCACGATCTCGGCGCCGATCGACACCGCGGTCTCCTCCGGCGTGCGGCCGCCGAGTTCCAGGCCGATCGGTGAATGCAGTCGGCGCAACTGTCGATCGGTGATCCCGTTGTCGCGCAGGTGTTCGCGTCGCTCTCGATCCGAGCGTCGCGACCCCATCGCACCCACATACGCCACCGGCAGCCGCAACGCCGTCGCGAGAACGGGTACATCGAATTTCGGATCGTGGGTCAGCACGCAGATCACCGTGCGCGAATCCACCTGCGTCCCGGCCAGATAGCGGTCGGGCCGCGCACGCACCACCTCGTCGGCCTCGGGCAGGCGCGCCCGGTCGGCGAAGACCGGACGCGGTTCGCAGACGGTGACCCGATAGCCGAGCAGCCGCCCGACCCGGCACAGCGCGGTGGTGAAATCGGTGGCGCCGAAGACGATCATGCGCGGCGGCGGGGCGAAGGACGCCACGAACATCGTGCGTTCGCGATCCGCGCAACCGATGGTGCGGACCGCGCTGGTAGCGGTCTCGAGCATGGCGCGAGCGTGTGCGATCACCGCCGGATCCGCGGGCTCACCCACCGTGCGATCCGCTCGCACCGCCACCATCGTGCCGGATTCCAGATCCCGCACCAGCGCCACCGGCCGGTCCGGATCCAGCGCCGCGTCGATCGTGTCGTACTCGGCCGCGGTGACCCGGTGGATGAACACGTCGAGTTCACCACCGCAGGTGAGCCCGACGGCGAAGGCGTCGCCGGCGCTGTAGCCGAAGGTGTGGCGGACCGGCTCCCCGGATTCGAGTACTCGCAGGCATTCCTCGTAGACCGCGCCCTCCACGCAGCCGCCGGAGAGGCTGCCTCGCACCTGCCCCGACGCCGAGACCGCCATGGTGGTGCCGACTGCCCGCGGCGCACTGCCGCGCACCCCGATCACGGTGGCCAGGGCGTAGGTCGTCGCGGCGGCATGCCAGTGCCGCAGATGCTCGCCGAGTTCGCGCACGCCGACCTCCGATGAGAATTGCATTCTCCATATACTGTAGCGGCGTACTCACTTTGGGCATATATTGTTAACCGACCGCGAGGTGCCGGTCCTTGTCCGACGGCGAACAAGAGGGGATCAGTTCGATGACCGCGATGCGAGCCGCCCGATGACCTCGACGACAACCACCGCGAGCGCCTCCGTCGTCGGCGCCCGCGTCCCGCGCATCGAGGACGCCCGCCTGGTCACCGGCGCCGGCACCTTCGTCGACGACGTGACCCGCCCGGGCGCGGTGCACGCCTGCTTCGTGCGCAGCCCCCTGCCCCGCGCGACCATCGGCACGATCGACGTCTCGGCGGCACTGGAACTCGACGGGGTGCTCGCCGTGTACACCGCCGCGGACCTCAACCCCGGTGCGCACGAGATCTCCTACGACCTGGACATGGTCGGCATGCCGCCGGTGCCGCGTCCGCCGCTGGCCGAGGAGGAGGTCCGATTCGTCGGCGATCCGGTCGCGCTGGTGATCGCCGCGGACCGCTATATCGCCGAGGACGCCGCCGAACTGGTCGTCATCGACTACGAGCCGCTGGATCCGGTGGTCGACTACACCACCGCCGAACAGTCGCCGAATCTGGTGCACGCCGGATTCGCCGGCAATTCGGCCGGGGCGATGGGCGGGCGCCCGGCGGCCGATCTGGCACCGCTGTTCGACTCGGCCGCGCATGTGGTGCGTCAGCAGATCTTTCAGCAGGCCTATCTGCCGGTGCCGATGGAAACCCGCGGCATCCTCGCCGAATGGACGGCCTCGACGGCGGAGATGACGATCTGGATCGCCACCCAGTCGCCGCACGAGGTGCGGGCGTTCTGCGCCCGCCTGCTCGGCATCGACGAACACCAGGTCCGGGTGATCGCGCGCGACACCGGCGGCGGTTTCGGGCTCAAACAGCTCCCGCTGCGCGAGGAGACCTGCGTCATGCTCGCCTCCCGCGCGCTCGGCACCCCGGTGAAATGGATCGAGGACCGCCAGGAGAATCTGATGGCCTCGGGCCTGGCCCGGCACGAGAACGCCGATGTGGCAATGGCATTCGGCGCCGACGGCAGGATCGTCGCGGCGTCGATCGATCACGTGCAGAACGTCGGCGCCTATCCGACGCCCTCGCCGATCACCGGTGGTGTGGTCGTCGGCATCCTGTTCCCCGGCCCCTACCGCATCACCGACGCCTCGTTCAGTGCGAAGTTCCTCTACTCCAACACCGTCGGGCGCGTCGCCTATCGGGGGCCGTGGCAGTTCGAATCGGTGGCACGCGAGGTGCTGCTCGATCACGCGGCCCGGCGGATCGGCATCGACCCGATCGAGCTGCGCCGCCGGAACATGCTGCGCCGCGGCGAATTACCGTGGGCCAATCCCAACGGCATGTCCTACGACAACATCTCGCCGCTGGAGACGCTCGAGCAGGCGGTCGAGAAACTGGACTACGACGCCTTCCGCGCCGAACAGCGCGCCGCCCGCGCACAGGGCCGGTACCTCGGCGTCGGCACCTGCACATATGTGGAACCGACCACCGGCGCGAGCCCGTTCCTCAGCACCGAGGGCGCCACCATCCGCATCGAACCCAGCGGGAAGGTCAACGTCTACGTGGCGGGCGGTTCGGCCGGAAACAGCCTGGAGACCACGGTCGTTCAGCTGGCGGCCGACGCGCTCGGGGTCACGCTGTCGGATGTGCGGACCATTCAGGGTGATACCGCGGTGACGCCGTTCGGCGGCGGCACCGGGGGCAGCCGTTCCGGATCGATGACCGCGGGGGCGATCGGACAGACCGCGGCCGTGCTGCGCGAACGGATCGTCGCGATCGCCGCCCACCGGCTGAACGTCGCGCCGGAGGACATCGATATCGCCGACAGCCGCGCGAGCGTGCGCAGCGCTCCCGACAAGGGGCTCACGCTGGCCGAGATCGCCGATATCGCCTACTTCCAGGCCGACAGTCTGCCGCCCGGAGTCCCACCCGGACTCGAGGCCAGCGGCCGGCACAAGACCTCGCAGATGGCGATCTGGGCCAACGCCACCCACATCTGCACCTGTGAGGTCGATATCGAGACCGGGGCGGTAACGCTGCTGCGCTATATCGTCAGCGAGGACGTCGGGCCGATGATCAATCCCAATGTGGTGGAGGGCCAGATCTACGGCGGCACCGTGCAGGGGATCGGCGGCGCGCTCTACGAACATCTCGCCTACGACGAGAGCGGCAATCCGGTCGCGACGACCTTCCTGGACTATCTGCTGCCGACCGCCATGGAGGTGCCGGAAATCGAGGTCGGTCACGTCGAGACGCCGAGTCCGGGGCCGGGCAGTTTCAAGGGCGTCGGCGAGGGCGGGGCGATCGGCGCGGCGCCGGCCGTGCTCAACGCCGTCGCGGATGCGTTGTCGCCGTTCGGAATCGAGCTCCGGGAGCTGCCGCTCTCACCCGCCCGGATCGTGGACATGGTGGAGCGGGCACGCGCCGCCGGGAAGGAGTCGGCGTGAAACCGGCCGCCTTCGACTATCACGCCCCCGGCTCGGCCGAGGGGGCGGTGACACTGCTCGCCGAACTCGGTGACGAGGCCAAGATCATCGCCGGCGGCCAGAGCCTGGTGCCGATGCTGGCCTTGCGGCTGGCGGTCTTCGACCACCTCGTCGACCTGCGGCGAGCCGACGACCTGCGCGGCCTCGAGGCCGGTGCGTCGAGTGTGCGGATCGGCGCCGGGACCACCCACGCGGCGGTCGGCGCCTCCGCGCAGATCCGCCGGGCGGTTCCGCTGCTGCATCGGGCGACACCGCTGATCGGGCACTTCCAGATCCGCAACCGCGGCACCATCGGCGGCTCGATCGCCCACGCCGACGCCGCGGCCGAATATCCGGTGGTGGCGCTGACTCTGGACGCCGAGATCGAGGCGTTGTCGCCCCGCGGGCGGCGCACCGTCGCGGCCGCGGACTTCTTCACCGGTATGTGGACGACCGCGCTGGAACCCGACGAACTGGTCACCGCGATCACCTTCCCGGTCCGGTCCGGGCGCAGCGGCTACGCGATCGAGGAATTCACCAGGCGCAGCGGCGATTTCGCGATGGCGGGGGCGGCGATCGCGGTCCGGCTGGACGGGGATTCCCGCATCGACCGCTGCGCGATCGGCCTGTTCGGCCTCGCGCCGACCCCGGTGCGGGCGCACGAGGCCGAGGCCGAGCTGCTGGGCCGGCCCGCCGATGCGGTGGCGGCCGAGGAGGTCGGCGCCGCGGCGACCGCGAATCTGACGGCGATCTCGTCGGATGTGCACGGTTCGGCCGAATACCGCCGCCGGCTCGGTGCGGCGATGGTGGCGCGGGCGTGGCGCCGCGCGATAGAGGAGGCGAGCAATGACTGAGGTCGATATCGAGGTGCGGGTCAACGACTTTCGCCGCCGCGACGCCGTCCCGGCCCGGCTGACGCTGGCCGATTATCTGCGCGACCGCTGCGGGCTCACCGGCACCCACCTCGGCTGTGAACACGGCGTGTGCGGCGCGTGCACGGTCCTGCTCGACGGCGCCGCGGTGCGCTCCTGCCTGATCTTCGCGGTCCAAGCCGACGGCGCCGAGATCACGACCGTCGAGGGCATCGCGGAACCCGACGGGACGCTGTCGGCGGTGCAGGAGGCCTTCCGCGCCGAACACGGATTGCAGTGCGGTTTCTGCACGCCCGGCTTCATCGTCTCCGCGACGGCTTTCCTGCGCGAGAATCCCGATCCCACCGATATCGAGATCCGCGAGGCGATCTCGGGAAATCTGTGTCGCTGCACCGGATATCAGGGCATCGTGCGCGCGGTCCGCGCCGCCGCCGATGCGCGCGATCCCGGTGCCGAATCGTCCGCCGGCGACGAGGCCGATATCGCCGCACCCGCCGCGCGGCGGGCCTGATCCGACCGAGGACCTTGATGAAACTCGACAACACGTTCACCATTCCCGTTCCGGCCGCGCAGGCCTGGCCGGTGCTGCTCGACCTCGAACGCATCGCGCCGTGTGTGCCCGGCGCGACCATCACCTCGCGCGAGGGCGACGATTTCCACGGCAAGATCAAGGTCAAACTCGGTCCGGTGGGGTTGAGCTACAACGGGATCATCAAGGTCGTCTCGCAGGACGAACAAGCCGGGGTCGCGGTGCTCGAGGGACGTGGCCGTGAGGCGCGCGGCAACGGCACGGCGACGGCGACCATCACCTGCCGCTTGGTCGAGAACAACGGCAGCACAGACGTTTTCGTCGATACCGATCTGGCGATCACCGGCAAGCCGGCACAATTCGGCCGGGGTGCGCTGGCCGATGTCGCCGGCACCCTGATCGGACAGTTCGCCACCAACCTCGCCGACGAGATCACCGCCTCGGCGCAGCCGGCGGAACCGCTGCGCGCCGTGACGGAGGTGGCGGACACGGGCGCGACTACCGCCACAGCTCCACGGCAGCGCACCACCGCCTCGCGCACCCCGGCCGAGCCACTGGATCTGCTCGCCGCCGCCGGGTCGGCACACATGGTGCGCTACAGCGGATTCGCGGCGGCGCTGATGCTCGTGGTGCTGGTGGCCGTCATCCGGCGGCGAGCGCGGCGGGGCTGAACGGGCCGCGTCAGCGTTCGAGGTCGGCGGGTTCGTCGATATCGCGGCCGGTGGCCAGATCACCGCATTCCACGGTGGGCGCGGAAACGCTCCGCAGATAGGCGGCGGCGCCGCGATCACCGGACAGGGTCGGCAGCAGATCGGCCCAGTGCCGGCGTGCGATCACCACGGGATGGCCGGGACGTCCGGCGAAACTCGCCCGCGCGATACCGGACGGGTCGGCCTTCGCGCCCTCGATCACCCGGGCGACCACATCGGCGCCGACATCCGGCGTATCCACCACATGCAAGGCGACGTACGCGGCGTCGAGACGCTGCGCCGCACCGATTCCCGTGCGCACCGACGCACTCATTCCCCGGGCCCAGTCCGGTGCCACCACGGTGGTGGTCGCGGGGATCGGTGGCACCCGGGCGGCGCCGAGCACCACCACGACCTCCGCGCATCCGCCGTCGCGCAGGGCGTCCACCGCGGTGGTCAGCCAGTTTCCGACCGTGGCCTTGGGGCGGCCGAATCGCCGTCCCGCCCCGGCGGCGAGGACGACTCCGACTACTCGGTCCGGCATGGTCGGCCTCTCGATGGGGAAATGCGCTGTGGCGCCAATGTAATAGCGGAAATGCCGGTCCTTTGTGGACTCGGCCAATTCGTCGTGGCGAGCCGCCGAACAGGGTGGATATCGTCCGCAGCCATCTTAGGATGAGCAACCGACCAACAGGCGCGAGATCAGGTAGGAGTGCGTGATGCCGTCCAAGGCGGTCGGTCAGCGTCGACGCCCGACGCAGGAGCGTGCGAAGGAAACCCGCCAGCACATCCTGGACACCGCGGCGCGGTTGTTCGGTGACCGCGGGATCGAGAACACCTCGACCAACCGGATCGCCGCCGAGGCCGGGCTGAGCATAGGCACCGTCTACCGCTACTTCTCCGACCGCACGGTCATCGTCGAGGAATTGCTCGAACGACTGCTGGAGAGCATCGAACGGCGCTTCACCGAACGGCTCGATCGCGCGGAGCGGTCGGTGGAGGATATGACCGCCGACATCCTCGCCGCCATCTGCGACGAACTGGTCGACAACGCGAAACTCGTTCGCGCCCTGGCCGCCGGGGTGCAGTTCTACAACAGCGGCATCCCCGAATTTGAACCGCGCCTGCGCCTGCTGGTCAAGGTGCTGCTGATCCAGATTCTCGGCCCCAGCGACGACCACGAACTCGACGTCATGGCCTTCGTTCTGGTGAACACCGGTTTCTCTGCGGTCCTGCGCGCCTCCGCCCTCGAGGTCGACCCCGAGGAACGCCGCGAAGCCATCGTCATGACCGCCCGCATGATCGGCGCTTGGAGCACCGCGGAAATCGAACGCCGCGCGAAGGATTCGGCTTGACGACGCGTCGAACCGGTCGCGATCTCGCGGCGGATATCCGGGTGCGTTCGCTGTTGTCGGCGGCCGTGGGTGGCGGCGCGGCCCGCCTCGACGCGGTGATGCGCCGCTATTGCGAGGATCCGGCGACCGCTCTGCTGGCGGTGTTCCGCGGATCCGAACCCATCGGCGTGGCCGGGTACGAACGACGGGCGGACCGGATCGTGCTGCTTCATATCGCGACATCGGTGCGCGGGCGAGGGGGCGGGCGCCGGTTGGTGGCGCGCATCCGCGCGGACGATCCAGCGCTGCCGATCGTCGCCGAAACGGACCGTACGGCGCTCGGCTTCTACGTGGCGCTGGGATTCGGCGTGACGTCGCTGGGCCAGAAGTACCCGGGTGTCGAACGGTTTCGGGTGCGGCTGGATTCAGGTGATGACAGCGGCTGACATAGAGGTGTAGCATGATGGCAGTCGCTGACATCGGCGGCCGCCGCGAACGACGCGGCGTATTCCTCGCGGGAAGGTCTTTCCATGCGCGTATTCATCACCGGGGCGTCGGGACATGTGGGGTCCGCGGTCGTTCCCGAACTGCTGTCGGCGGGGCACGAGGTGGTCGGGCTGGCCCGATCGGATGCCTCGGCCGCGGCGTTGGAGGCCGCCGGAGCGCAGGTGCATCGCGGAAATCTCGACGATCCGGACGCGCTGGCCGAGGTGGCGGCCGCAGCCGACGGCGTCATCCACCTGGCGTTCAAGCACGAGAACATGATCGCCGGGGACTTCCTCGGCGCGGCCGACGCCGATCTGCGGGTGGTCCGGGCGTTCGGCGAGGCCCTGGCCGGGTCCGGTAAGCCGCTGGTCAGCACATCCGGAACGGGTCTGCTCGCGGCCCTGGGGCGAACCGGCACGGAGGCCGACTCGCTACCGGGCGGTCCGCGCATCGACTCCGAGAACGAGGTGATCGGATTCGCCGAGCGCGGCATCCGATCCAGTGTGGTCCGGCTGCCACCCACCGTGCACAGCACCCTCGACCACCACGGTTTCGTGCCCACCCTGATCGCCATCGCGCGCGAGAAGGGCGTCTCCGGCTATGTCGGCGAGGGCGTCAACCGCTGGCCGGCGGGCCACACCCTCGATGCGGCGAATCTGTACCGGCTGGCTCTGGAATCCGCTCCCGCCGGCACCCGCCTGCACGCTGTCGGCGACGAAGGCATCCCCCTGCGCCGCATCGCCGAGGTGATCGGCCGCCACCTGGACGTCCCGGTCGGGAGCATCCCCGCCGAGGACGCGCCCGGCCACTTCGGCTTCCTCGCCCCGATGGTCCAGCTCGACAACCCCACCACGGCCGAGGCGACGACCGCTCTGCTCGGGTGGAAACCCTTGCACCCCAACCTCATCGAGGACCTGGAGCAGGGTCACTACTTCACCGGGCGGTGACCCGCGGCGGCGGCGGACGCGCAGCACCCTTCATCCGACCGGATCCATGCGCAGGGTGGTGTTCTCGGCGGCGGGGGCCAGCATCGGCTCGAGGGCACTGGGCTGGTCGCGGTACTTCGATTCGTAGGCCGTGCGGACGCGGTCGTTGATGTAGGACTCCGTCACCGGGTGCAGGGTCACGTCGGTTTCCACGCCGTGGGCGCGGACTCGTGCGCCCCGGGTGTGCATGGCGTGGCGGTACCAGCCACCGGATTGTCCGTACGCGGAGCGGATATAGAGATCGTTGTCGACGCGCACGACCCAGATGGTGGTCCAGTCCCGGAGTGCACCGCTCTCGTAGTAGCTGGTGATCTCCAGTTCCTCGGACGATCCGATCCGATCCAGCTGAGCGGCGGTCCAGGCCATGTCGTTACCTCCATTGATCGCGATGCGGTGGGTTCGCCCAGGCTAGGCCGATTCCCTGCCGCGATGGGGATACCTCAGCGCGGTTCGGGGAAACTTTCGGCGACCGCGGCGATCAGTGCGTTCGTCCAGCGTTCGAGTATCCGCGCGCCCTCGGCGGCATCGGCGGTGGTCGGATCACCGAGTATCCCGTTGCCGCTCACCGCTTTCACACCACCGGAGCGCAGGTGCGGCATCAGCTCGCGCAGCGGCCGGGTGGTGCCGGGTTCGGCGCGGTGCATCGCGACCCGCGCGGGGGCCAGATGGAGCATGACCGAGGTTTCCGTGTGTCCGGCGTGGGTGTCGTCGGCGGGGCCGGTCGGCGACCACACCAGCGTCGATCGGCCTTCCGTGGTGAGGAGGCGCTGTGCGGCCCGCAGCGGCTCGAGATTTCCGCCGTGCCCGTTCACCAGGACCACGCCCGCGAATTCGTCCGCCGACCGCACCAATTCGACGATCAGCAGCTCCAGCGCGTGATGCCCGATCGACAGTGTTCCCGGAAATCCGGCGTGTTCACCGCTGGATCCGTACGGAATCGCCGGCGCCGCAACGATATCCGAACGTGTGGCGGCCAAGCGGCGGCACAGTTCCACCGCCACGGCGGTATCGGTGCCCAGCGGCAGATGCGGTCCGTGTTGTTCGGTGGCGCCGAGCGGAATCGCCAGCAGCGGCGCGTGATCGGCCGCGGCGAGGTCGGCCGAGGTCAGATCAGCGAGGCGCATCACTGTCTCCGTCGGTTCGATACAGCAGCGGCACCACCGGCTCCGTGGTCCGTGCCCGCAGGCATCCCGCCCACACTCCCAGTCCGTAGGCGAGATCGTCGGCGATGCGCAACAGTCCGGCCCGCGGATCCCGCCCGGCCCGCACCGCGCGGACCACCACCGGTAGGTAGGCCGCGAGCAGCAACGTGCGTCCCCGGCGACCGAACAGCGCTGCCGGCCACCAGATTCGGCGCAGCGCATCGGCGAGCTGACCGACGGCGGCCAGTTCGGCCTCGCCGACCACCGTCGCGGCCATCGACGCCGGCAGACCGGCAGCGCGCAGCCGCCGCAGCTGCCGTACCGGTTCGGCGGCCGTCGCGATGCCGAGCCACGGGCGGCCCAGCGCTACCGTTGCCCAGCGCAACGCGGTGGTGTGGGGCAGGCGCGCACAATGCAGGTGCCCCGGATGCCGCCGCGCCAGCACGGCGGCCGAGGTGCCGTAGTCGTAGCGCTGCCGCAACCACGCCCGCAGCGTGGTACGCGGCTCGTGCCGGACCACCGAATCGGGTTGATAGCGAACCAGTTTCCCGTCGCCCACGAGCCGCCAGATCAGATCGACGTCCTCGCCGTAGCGCAGGCTTTCGTCGAATCCGCCGGCTCGATCCACGGCCGATCGGCGCACGACCAGCGCCGCGGTCGGGACGTAGGAGATACGCCCACCCGGCCGCACCACCGCTGGTTCGCCGCCCATATCCAGGCTCGACCGGTGGGCCTCGTAGGCGCCGAGCACGCCGCGCTCGAAGGTCCGCACCCGCGGGGCCACGGCCGCCACCGCCGGATCGTCGAACAGCGGTAGGAGCGGGTCGAGCCAGCCCGGATCGGGAACGATATCGGAATCGAGAAAGGCGATCAGCTCGGTGCGCACCGACCGGTATCCGCTGTTGCGTGCCGCCGCCGGGCCGCGTGCGGACGCGTGCCGGAGGATCGTCACGGTCGGCGGTGTTGCCCCGTCCTCGGCGATATGGCCGGTGACCGGCACGGCGGACCCGTCGTCGACCACGATGCGGGAGCCCACGTCGCCGGTCGCGGCGAGGAGTCGGATGAGCCCGGTGGGGTTGTCCTTGACCGGGACGACGACCGTGACATCGGCGATGGTGTGACGGCCCCGGTCGATCGCCGGATGTGCGACGCCCGCCGCGAGCATTCGCTGCGCAAGCGCCTGCGCGCCCGGGTCGCTGCCCACCGGTTCGCCCGCGAACCATGCCCGCACCCGGCGGGCACCGGTGGGGGAGAGGCGCAGCATCCGCAGCGGACTGCCGCCGAGCAGTACTCGTCCGTCGGGTGAGGACCGCAGTCGCGCGTCCGGACGCAGTGTGACGGTCACAACGGCACATCCTCCATCGGCACGACCCGGCCGGGACGGCCGCGTCCGGAACGAACCAGACCAGGCTACGTGTGCGGCCGGAGGGCGTCGCCGCTGGATCTATTCGATTCCGAGGGTGACCTCGGTCGACTTGATCAGCACCTTGACCGCCGATCCCTCGCCGAGGCGGAGATCGTCCACGGCATCGCGGGTGATGGACGAGGTGATCTCGTCCCCACCGGTGAGGCGGACCCGAACGACTGCCATGGCCTCACCGCGAGTAACGGAGACGACCGTGCCGTCGAGTTGATTCCGGGTGCTCAGGCGCATGCGCCGACCCTACGCCCGGGACTCGCTCCGGCGACGGAGGGCGGAGTCGGCGCGTTCAGCCGATCTCTGTCGGTGCGGGCGCGATCGACACCAACTGTTCGATGCCGGAGGCGAATTCGGTGCCGATCGGCGGCAGCAGGACCACATGATCCGCCCCGGCGTCCAACTGGGCACGGATCGTGGCGGCGATGGATTCCGCGCGGCCGTGGGCGACGAGTGCGTCCACGACCCGGTCACCGAGTCAACTCGAGATCATCGCCGCCGGCGAGGCCATCGCCATCGCCGCCGGCTTCCGAATCCACACCCTCCGCCCCGACCTCACCGCCGTCCCCCTCACCGACGTCGACCCGGCTCACGTAGTCCTGGCCACCCGCGCCGACGACCACACCCGCCTGGTGGCCGCCTTCCGCAAGACCGCGCAAGCCGTCCTCACGGGACCCAACCCGGAGAGCTGATCACGCCGGGAGCCCGCCGCGCCGGAAATGTTCGCTCTCAGTCGCGTCCGCGGTCGATGCGGACGGCGCGGCGGGCGTTGGCGATGGCGGAGACGGTGGTGGTGCCGAGGACGCCGTCGCGGTCGAACATCACCGCGGTGCCGACGGCGAGGCCGTGGTATTCGACGCGTTCGGTCAGCGCGAGGCCGACCTCCAATCCGGCCGGCAGGCGCGTAATCGCCATCGTCACATCGGGATTGATGTATTCCAGGCCCGCGCTGCCGAGGTTGGACACCATATTGGTGACGTCGGCGACCGAGGCCGCGAACTGGAACGGGGTCGGCTCCTCGCCTTCGATCACCGGAATGGCGAAGTGCCAGACGCGTTTCCGGGGGCTGTCGCGGAAGGCGTCGGTCCACTCGCCCCAGCCCTCGGATTCGGTGTGGTACAGCCGTTCCGGGTCCAGTGTGGGCCGCCGGCCCGCGGCGGGGGCGGTGGGTGTGGTGCCGCCGGACCACACCTGCCCGGGTGGGGCCTCGCTCGGTCGCAGGAACAGTGCGCTCGCGCGAGCCGCCGGTTGGCCGTCCTGGGTCAGCACCGCATCGACCAGGCAGAGGCGGGGGCCTTCGCGGACGATCGTCGCGGAGGTCACCGAGGGGCGCATCCGCACCGCGCGGAACAGATCGAGCGTCCATCGGACCGGCTGCAGCTCCGGACGGCCCAGGGTCTCGACCGTCCGCTCGGCCTCCCGCGCCAGCGCGGCGCTGACGGCCGGCCCGCGCATCTGATCCGCACCCCAGCCGCTGCCCGCGCGGGGTTCGGGATGCAGCTCCTCGGTGTCCTCGTGCTTGACGCGGAAGAACGCACTGTTCATGTGGCCGAACTCCTTCCTCACCGGCCGACGACGGCCGGGCAACCCCGATCATCGACCGCCGGGAGCCGGCGACCACGTCCGGGGTCGGCGAAGGTGGCGGGGACCGAGGAGATCCGGGCGACCGGACGCGCGATCGCGGCGATCGAATCGATGTGATTCGAACCCTGTCGCGGCAGGGCACGCCCGATAGTGTGAGAGTCCCGTTGTGGGATAGGGGTTCATCGTGCGCATCGGTCTCTACATCGGCGGAACGGCGCCGGTCACCGAGGTTGTGGAGCGGATCCGCTGGGCGCAGCGGGCCGGGCTGGACAGTGTATTTCTCAATCAGGTGCTCGGCTGGGATGCCGTGACCGTCGCCGCGCTGGCGCTGCGGGAAACCACCGATATCGAGGTGGGAACGGCGGTCACCCACACCTTCGCCCGGCATCCGATCGCCCTCGCACAACAGGCGTTGACGGCCACCACACTGGCGCCGCATCGGTTCACCCTCGGGATCGGGCCGAGCCATCCGCACATCGTGGAGGACGCGTACGGGCTGTCCTACGAGCGGCCCGCGAGGCACGTTCGCGAATATCTGTCGGCGCTCACTCCGCTGCTGCGCGGCGAGACCACCGACTATCGCGGCGAGACGCTGCGAGCGGCCGGCACGATCGAGGTCGCGGGGGCGACGCCGCCTTCGGTCGTGGTCTCGGCGTTGGGACCGGCGATGCTGAAGGTCGCCGGTGAACTCGCCGACGGTTCGGTGACCACATGGACCACGCCCGAGATCATCGCCGAGCACATCGGCCCACGATTGGCGGCGGCGGCTGCCGGGGCGGGCCGGCCGACACCGCGGACAGTCGTTGTGGTGTCGGCGGCCGTGACCCACGACCCGGGCGGCCTCGGACAGGAGTTGGCGCAGGCGTTGGCTCCGGTGTCCCGGTTGCCGAGCTACCGGGCGCTGCTGGATCGCCAGCACCTGAACGGTGTGCACGAGACCGCGCTGCTCGGATCCGAAGATGTTGTGGCAGAAGGCATCAGCGCATACGCCCGCGCCGGTGTCACCGATCTGATCGTCAGTGTGCGCGGGGATGCCGCGGCGCAGCAGCGGACTCGTGAATTGGTTTCGACCGTGCGCCGCGCCGCTCCCACCGCTCGGTGAGGCGAATCACAACCACCGCAGCACACGGTGCCACAGGCGACGGCGCACGTGCGCTTCGGCGGTCATGGGCTGGGCGCGCGAGGGCGTGATCGGCCCGGGTTCGGCGGTCGGTGCCGGGCCTGGATGGGGGCCGGCCACAGTCGTCTCGGCGCCGCCGTGCGGACCGGGCGGTGACGTGTCGGGTTCGCCCGCCGGCGCGTGTTCCGGGCATGTAGCCCGTGACCAGGCGAGATGGGCTAGATTGCCGCCGTCCGGTGGCATCAGATGGGTGAGGCGCGGCAACTGCACGGTCGGATCGTCCAGATCCCGGCGGAGTTGATTGCAGAACTGCTCGACCGAGCCGTAGCGATCGACGATCTCCTCGACCAGCTGGGCCGCCGACGGAGTTGCCGTGATCAGTTTGCCGCTCACCGTTCTCCTCACCTCACAGCCCGGACACGATCTGCCGCATACCGGGCCGAACCGTCAATGTCTGCGAATAACCCCCAACACATCCACGGCGAGCCGGAGATATCGGAATCGCTCTCGCTCGAGCTGTCCGGGCCCCACCGTGGTGATCGTTCAGCACCGGAGCCTAGTCAGAAACGCCAATATCCGCAAACTTCCCGCGAGCTGGTCGGTGGCCCGAAAATACCTGGAGTCCAGTCGTTTTCGAATGGTAGTGTTGAGGTGTTCGGGTAGCCGTGCCGGATCGTGAGCACGCCTCAGCAAATATCGAGCATCTGCTTGGTCGTCGACTGCCGGGTGTCCCTGCGGGGAATCGGGACGCCGGAAATCGTCGGCGGTCCTCGGGAATATCGGGGCCGGGCCGCCGGGTTGCCGATGGGGGTGAAGCGTAGGTGGTGTGCGGAAAGCGGAAGGATACCCCCAAGGTGTGCAGGTCAACGGTGGGATAGGCTGGATCGGTCATGATGTCGGCTTTCCCGGGTCCGGTCGCAGCGGCGCCCAAGACGGTCTACCTCGATCACGCGGCCACGACACCCATGTTCCCGGCCGCCGTCGAGGCGATGACGGCTGTGCTCGGCACGGTCGGTAACGCCTCGTCCCTGCACGGTTCCGGCCGCACCGCGCGGCGAGTGCTGGAGGAGGCGCGCGAATCGGTCGCCGCCGATCTGGGGGCGCGCCCGTCGGAGGTGATCTTCACCTCCGGCGGTACGGAAAGTGACAACCTCGCGGTCAAGGGCATCTACTGGGCCCGTCGCGACGCCGATCCGCGCCGCACCCGCATCCTGGTGAGTTCGGTCGAACATCATGCGGTGCTCGACGCGGTGGACTGGTTGCAGCAGCACGAGGGAGCGCAGGTCACCCTGCTCGACGTCGACGCCGAGGGCGTCGTCTCGCCGGGCGTGCTGCGCGAGGCGCTGTCCGCACACGCCGACGATACCGCCCTGGTCAGTGTGATGTGGGCCAACAACGAGGTCGGCACGATCGAGCCCATTCTCGAATTGGCTTCCGTCGCACAGGAATTCGATATTCCGATGCACAGCGACGCGGTGCAGGCGGCTGCCCAGCTGCCCATCGATTTCGCGTCGAGCGGCCTGGCCGCGGCCAGTTTCGCCGGGCACAAGGTCGGCGGTCCGCACGGATGCGGTGTGCTGCTGCTGGGCCGGCAGGTGGGCTGCGTCCCGCTGCTGCACGGCGGCGGCCACGAGCGCGATCTGCGATCGGGCACCTCGGATGTGCCGGCCGCGGCCGGAATCGCCACGGCGCTGCGGGAGACCGTACGGGAAATGCCCGCGCGCACAACGGAATTGATCGACCTGCGCGACCGTCTGATCGCCGGCGTGCGTGACGTGATTCCCGGTGCCGTCCTCAACGGCGCCACCGGCGATCGGCGTCTGCCCGGAAACGTTCACTTCACCTTCCCCGGTTGCGAGGGCGATTCCCTGCTGATGCTGCTCGACGCCGCCGGAATCGAGTGCTCGACCGGATCGGCGTGCAACGCCGGGGTGGCCGCGCCGAGCCATGTCCTGCTCGCGATGGGTGTGGAGCCGCGACAGGCGCGCGGTTCCCTGCGGTTCTCACTCGGCCACACCACGACCGTGGCCGAGATCGACAGAGTGCTGGAAGTTCTGCCGTCCGTGGTGGAACGGGCCGAAGCGGCCGGACTGGCCGGTGCGAAGGGAGGTTCGCGATGAGAGTGCTGGCAGCGATGAGTGGCGGCGTCGATTCCGCCGTGGCCGCCGCGCGTGCGGTCGACGCCGGTCACGAGGTGGTCGGCGTGCACCTGGCCCTGTCGGCCACCCCCGGAACGCTGCGCACCGGATCGCGCGGCTGCTGTTCCAAAGAAGACGCCGGCGATGCGCGCCGCGCCGCCGACGTGCTCGGAATCCCGTTCTACGTCTGGGATTTCGCGGACCGCTTCAAAGAGGACGTGATCGACGACTTCGTCGCCGCGTACGCGGCCGGTGAGACGCCGAATCCGTGCCTGCGCTGCAACGAGAAGATCAAGTTCTCGGCCCTGGCCGATCGCGCCGCCGCGCTGGGTTTCGATGCCGTGGTGACCGGCCACTACGCGCAGCTGTCCGACGGGGTGCTGCGCCGCGCCGTCGACGCCGACAAGGATCAGTCCTATGTGCTGGCCGTGCTCACCGCCGACCAGCTGTCGCGGGCGATGTTCCCGGTAGGTGACACCCCGAAGCCGCGCATCCGCGAGGAGGCCGCCGAGCGTGGCCTCGCCGTCGCGAACAAGCCCGACTCGCACGACATCTGCTTCATCCCCTCCGGCGACACCCGCGCATTTCTCGGCGCCTCGATCGGTGTGCGCCCCGGCGCCATCGTCGACAGCGACGGCCGCAAGCTGGCCGATCACGAGGGCGTGCACGGATTTACGATCGGCCAGCGCAAGGGGCTCGGGCTGCCCGGCCCGGCCGCGGACGGCCGGCCCCGCTACGTCACCGAGATCGACCCGGACTCCGGCACCGTTCACGTCGGTCCCGCGGAAGATCTGAATGTCTGGACGGTGCAGGCGGATCGGGCCGTGTGGACCTCCGGTGAGGAGCCGTCCGGGCCCTTCGAGTGCGTCGTCCAGGTGCGTGCGCACGGCGGCATCGCCTCGGCCGTCGTGGAGGCGGTCGACGGCGGGCTGGTCGCCCGGCTGCGCGAGCCGCTGACCGGGGTGGCGCGCGGGCAGGCCGTGGTCGCCTATCTGCCGGATCCGCAGGGTGACCGGGTGATCGGCAGCGGAACCATCAGCGGCACCGGACGTGAGCGAACCTCCGACGCGGGGGAACTGGTCGCGGATTCCGCACGGTGAGTGCGGGTGTCGTCCGGATCGGGGCGACCATGGGGAGGACGGCCGACCCGCGTGCACAGATACCGGTGGCGGCGTGTGTGACCGCGGCCGCGGACCGTCGGCGCGGTGATCGAGATGGGTGAGATATGACGAGCGAGAACCGAGCCGACGCGGGCCCGGCCCTGCGAGGAGGTATCGCCACCGGTGTCGGTTCCTGGCCGGGCACCGACCCCCGGGAGGCCGCCGCCACCATCGTGGGAGAGCTGCCCGAACTCGCGCATCTGCCCGAATTGCCCGGGCGCGGTGCGGGTTCGGATATGGTCGGGCGCGCCTCGGCGCTGCTGGTCGATATGCAGTTCGACACCACCACTCGCGGATACCGGCTGAGCGCCCGCCCCGGAGCGACCGCACGCCGCGCTCACGATCTGCTGCGCACCGATCTCGACGCGCTCGAAGAAGCCTGGGAGACAGCGGGTCTCACCGGCACCGGCCGCGCCCTCAAGGTTCAGTCGGTCGGACCGCTGACGCTGGCGGCGCAGGTCGAACTGGCGAACGGTCATCGCGTGCTCACCGATTCCGGTGCGGTGCGCGACCTGTCGGAATCGCTGGCCGAGGGGTTGCGCAACCATGCGGCCGAGGTCGGCAAGCGGCTCGGCGCCGATGTCGTCGTGCAACTCGACGAACCGTCGCTGGCGGCGGTGCTCGAGGGGAGTCTGCGCGGCGCCAGCGTGCTGAACACCGTGCGCGCGGTTCCCGAACCGGAGGCCCTGCACATCCTCGATACGGTCGTCACCGCCCAGCCCGGCCCGGTGCTGATCCACAGCTGCGCCGATACGCCACCGCTGTCGTTCCTGCGTGCAAGCGCCGCTGCCGCAATAGGTTTCGACATGGCGGCCGTAGCCACCGGCAATCTCGACGCCGTCGGGGAATTACTGGACGCGGGCAAATACCTCGCCCTGGGACTGGTCCCGACGACGGCTCCGGCCACCCCGCCGACTTGGCGGCAGCTCGCCGAACCCGGCGTGCGCCTCGTCGATCGCCTAGGCTTCCCGCGCCGGACGCTCACCGACCGCGTCCTGGTCGCCCCCGCGTGTGGTTTGGCCTCCGCGCCGCTGACCTGGGCGCGCCGTGCCCTCGACCTGTCCTCCGACGTGGCCCGTGCCTACGCCGACGATCCGGATTCGCTCACCTTCGACTAGCGGCACGGCGCATCCTGCCGCCGGTGACGCGGTGCGCAGGAACGCGCCCGGCGCTCGGAGAGGCCGGTAGGTCCGGCACATCCTGAGCCCGGGATCACAATCCTGCGGATGGCCCCGGGTCCGGATGGCCGATCTGCCAGTGCTGCGGCTTACCCGGCGGATAGGCGACCGGCAGGTCTTCACCGGGGAACGGCCACTGGTTGACGTCCCACGCGAAGCGGCCGTACACGGTCTCGGCGGGGACGCTCGGGCCGGAGAGCGTGCCGGTGATGGTCACGAACTGCTCGCCCTGACCGGCCGGACGCGGGCTCACCCCGGTGATGCGCAGCGTCCCGGCCTCCAGCTGGGCACGCTGGAATCCACCGAAACGGCCCCGGCCGCGGAAGTTCATCAACAGCGCGATCAGTGCGCCGGCGATCAACACGATGAACACGATCTGCAGCAGCATGCCTCCATGCTAGGCGGACAAACGGGACAGCCTCGTCGCGCCGCCGGCCGCAGGACTCAGTTCGAGGTGATCTCGCTGGTTCCGGTCGAGGTGCGCCGCACCTGCCACACCTTGGTGCGCCGGGACTGCGATCGCCCGTTGCCGCGGTCGATGAGGGTGCGGTTGCGGGTGGTGAAGATCAGCTGCGCGCCCCGGGAGTTGGTCTCCGGATTCTGGAACAGCTGGATCACGCGGTCGGCGGTGTCACCGGTGAGATGGGTGTCGATATCGTCGACCGCGAGGACCCGGCCGGTGTCGAGCGCGTCGAGGACGGTCGGCAGCAGGCGCAGCAGGGCCAGGGTGGCGGTGGACTCGTCGGCGATGTCGAAGGCGGCGTCGATGCCCTCATGGACCACGCCGAGTCCGACCCCGCGGCGGGCGACCATACGCGCGTAGAGGGTGTCGCGGGCCGCGCGCAGATTGCTCAGTTCCCGTTCGAGGGCGACGGGTTCCACGCCGAGAGTTTCGCGCACCTGCAGCGCGTGCGCCGGCGATGCGGCGCAGGCATCCAATTCCTTTGCCATACCGGCGATTTCACCGTCGATATCGCGCAAGTAGTCCGCGTACATCGGATCGTTCTCGGCCAGCAGCAGATCCTCGATGCCCAGTTCGGCCGAACGCAGCAGCATCAGCAACCGCGCGGCGTTGTCGGCGGAGCGGGAGATGTGGCCGCCGAGGCGCTCGGCGATGCTGTGCGGTTCGGCGGGCCCGCGCTGGACGTCGAGCTGAGCGGAGAACCACCGATAGGCGGGAACCAGCGCCTCGGCATACATCTGCCCGGTCAGGCTGAGCAGCAGCGCATTCGGCCGCACCAGCGGCACCAGGGCGCTGATGCCGAAGCGCACCGGTTCGAACATCGGCCCGATCCGGATCTGCTCGCCCTCGCGCTCGAAGATGATGCGTTTGCGGTTGTGCGGATGCGTATGCAGCCATTCGGCGGTGACATCGGCATTGTCGAGGCGGAACCCGTAGGTGTAGGGCGTGCCCTCCGCGACGAAGGTGGCGACGAATTCCGAAGGCCGATCGGCGAATCCGAGATGCGGTGTGCGCACCGGCCCGGCGTAGGGGTCCCAGCCGGTCACCGAATGCAGGACCGCGTCGCGCATGTGGGCCAGTGCGTCGACGAGACCGGATTTGCCGCTGGCGGCCGCGCCGTGCACGGCGGTGACGGGCGCGGGCAGCGCTCCGGCCCGGCTCGAGACCAGGCGGAGCTCCTGTGGTTCGGCCAGGGATCGGTGATTGGTCACCTGAAAACTACGCAGCACCCGAGCCATCCTGCCGTCCGCCGTGCGGCGCCGCGACATCAGGTGCGAAGTTGCCTCCGATACAGCGAGGCCAGACAGACCACGAGCGTGCCGATCTCGGCGACGACGGCGATCATCGCCTGCGGAGCGGGCTGCCAGCCGATTTCGGTGAATCCGAACAGTCCGCTCGTCCGCGACAGCACGAAAGCGCCGAGGGCGGCGGCGCTGAGCACCGCCGCCGCCGCGCGCATGGTCCAGGGACCGATCAGAACCAGGGCGGCCAGCGCGAAGGCGGCGGCGGCCTGGATGGCGAACGACGGGCCTACGTAATCGATGTAGCGATAGCCCCGTCCGTAGAGCTGGGTGTGCACGACACCGGTGGTGACGAGTCCGGCGCTGATCGCCACGCGGGCCGGGAGGCGCGACCAGGCGGGAGAGATCGTGGTCATCGCAGTGTCTGCTCCTTGATCGCGAGCATCTGCCGGCCCTGCTGGTAGCTCACTTCCCGGATTCCCAGTGCGTCGTGCAGTTTTCCGGCCGGCAACGTCACCGGTTTGGGCGCGGGCCCCTCGCCGGGATGCGGCAGGGGATAGGCCGTGGTCGTCCCGCTGAAGAAGGTGATGTTTCCCTCGGTCTTGGTGAAGAGTTGATGCACATGGCCGTTGAGGCAGGTGACCGAGGAGAACCGCCGCAGCAGGTTCAGGACCTGCGCCGCATCGTCTGTGCCCCAACCCCATTGGGGGTACATGGCGAACAGCGGAATATGGCTGAAGACGATGATCGGTGTGTCCGCGGACAAGCCCGCCACGTCGGTGCGGACGAAGTCGATCTGGTCCTGCCCCAGATGCCCCAGGTTCTGTGCGTGGAGCGTATTGACCAGGCCGATGACGTGCACGCCCGCGATATCGAAGCTGTACCAGCCATCACCGCGGGTGCCGCGCCCGAATGCGTCGCGGTATCGCTGTCCGCCGTCGTCTGTCGAATCGTGTTCGCCGGGCACGGTGAAGATGTGTGGCGCGGACAATCCCGACATCATCTGGCGGACCTGATCGAATTGCGCGGGCGTGGCCAGATGGGTCAGGTCCCCGGTGTGGATGACGAAATCCGGTGTGTACCCGAGCGCGTTGACCTGATCGATGGCCTCGGTGAAGGTGTCGGTGACATTCGCGTTGGCGGTGCCCTGAAATCCGATATGGCTGTCGCTGATCTGCGCGAATCGCAGGGTGGGACGTTCGGTCGTGGCCGGGGCCGCGCCCGCCACATGGGAGATGACCTCGCCGCCGACCACGGTCAGGCCCACGGCCGCGCCGAACCAGGCGCTGTGGCGGAGCAGTTGCCGCCGGGTCATGGCGTGCGGGTCACGCGGATCGATGTGCTGCGGATGTTCGGTCACGGGGTCACCACCACGGTCGCGTGCATGAAGGGATGGATCGAGCAGAAGTACGGGAAGGTGCCCGGCTGGGCGAAGGTGAAGCTGAATGTGGCCCCCGTGCCCATTCCCGGGGAGTGGAACGAGCCGTCGCGCGCCACCACCGTATGCGGTTCCTCGTCGCGATTGGTCCAGGTCACGGTGGTGCCCGCCTTGACGTTGACGGTCTGCGGGCCGAAGGCGAAATTGTCGATGGTGACGGCGTTCGGCCCGGCCGCGACGCCCGGCGTCCGGGGCGCACTCGGCATCCCGGGCATATCCGGCATGGGTGCGGGTGCGCCCGGGGTCATGCCCAGGCCGGGGTCGGAGCGGACGGTGGGAGCGGGTGGGCTGGCGCCCTTGTCGGCAGATGTCGCGCAGGCCGTCAGCGTCATGACGCCGAGGGCGGCCATCGCGGCGGCGGTGCCATTCAGAACGAGGTGTCGGTGCATCGGATCCGGCCTCCATCCGGACCCCGCGGTGTGCGGGGCTTCACCGACAGATAGGGGACCGGGTTACAGACCGAGGTCGATATTCAGTTCCGACGCCGCCCGCAGCGCCCGATGCTGCAGCACCTTCGCATTGGCCACGCTGATCGCCAGTGCGGCAGCCGATTCGCGCACCGACAGCCCCTGCAGGAAACGAAGGTCGAGAATCCGGCGGTAGCGTTCCGGCAGTTCGCTCAATACCGCGCGCACATGCTCCGGCGCCCGGGAGGCGGCGGAATCGGTTGGCGCCGAAACGCTCTCGTCCGGAATATCATCGTCGATGACCGTGATCTCCCGGCCCATCCGTGCGCGCCAGTGCCCGGCGAGCACGGTGCGGGCGGTGGTGCGCAGATAGGCGCGCACCTCGGCGACGCTCGCGGTGATCCGCAGCGGTTTCAGCGCGGCCACGAAGACCTCGGCGGTGAGATCCTCCGCATCCGGTTTGTTGCCGACCTTCGAGAAGATCAGCGCGTAGACCCAGCCGACATTGTCCCGGTACACCTCTTCCCAGCTGGGATAGCGATCCTGCGGTACCAGTCGCAGCTCGCGGCGTCCGGGCTCCTCCGGCG
>NZ_JADKYP010000069.1 GCF_015354405.1 Nocardia sp. BSTN01
GGCAGCCCCGGCGCTTCCACTGCTCTCTGGATGGTTCGCCAGAGTCCTCACTCGGCTCGGTCGCCGACAGTACCGCTACCGTTTGATCCAAAGGCGGACCGGAACGCTAGGGCAGGACAGCGCGATGTCACTCACCAGCGGAAGCTCGGTCCAGCTCCAGTCGCAATCTGAAACGAATGTTGTCCGGCTGGCCGCTTTTGCGGTCGACGCCGACACGGACGTACCCAGCTTTCGTGATCGATTTCAGGCTTGCCGCGTTGTCGGCAGCGACGACGCAGCCGAATGCCCGCACACTCCTGGCCGCGTCGTGTTCAACGATCGCGCGCTTGGCCGCCGTAGCGTATCCGCGGCATCGGTACTGAGGGGCGATGTAGGTCCCGGTCCCAAGCAACGGATAGTCCGCTGGGTCGTCGGGTTCGTGGCCAAGCAAGTTGCGGTACGGCCGATCCTGGACCGATGCCGCCACTAATCCGACCGGTTGCTGACCGTCGAAGATGACCCAGTTGTGGTGACCGCTGTCGGGCCCCTTGTCCAGCACCGTCTCGGCGAACCGAGAGTTGCCCATGCGGTGAACGAACTCTTTCGTGCGAGTCCATGCGATGACCTGGTTCCGGGTCGCTTCGTCGCACTCGGCAAAGTAACGCAGTTGCACCATAGCGGCTCACGGTAGCCTGCTGCGCAGCCAGTATCGTGCAACACATCGGCTAGTATTCGAAACTATGTTCGAGGATTGGCCGGATGAATTCAGCCCCTCGCTCCGCCGGGCTATCGCTCCGCCGACGCCGGTCGTCGTCAATCTCGGCAGAGCGATCCCCACTGATGCATCCGGATTCGGTCGCAACAAGATCGCTATGAGGGTCAAGGCAGGCGGCCTGAAACTGACGGACAACGTGCCAGGACGCTTACATGCCTGGGCGCGCGTCGCCGACGGCACTTGGCTTGGGCTCGTCGAGATGGTGCTGTGGACCGGCAACGGCCGCGGGCAGCTACCCGTCATGCAGTGGTGCCCAGCCTCCGCCATATCGCTGGCGAGTTGAGTTCAGCGGGAGCGGTAGGTACGTCCTAGCCGACAGGAGGCTCAGCCTCCGGGCGTGTGGGATCCAGTTCGATCAGCCAGCCCTTATGGATGCCATAGCCTGCGTACACGCACTCTTCGCACACCACGATGTTGGCGATCCCCGGGCTGTAGATAAACCCCTGCTTCGATCCCACGAACCGCTGGCAGTCGACGCAATCGTCGCCATAGATGTTGCGCTGCATACGTTTCTCCTCGGTGGATCAGCCCTGCCGGCTCGGGTGCGCCGGCCGACTGTCGTGTTGATGAATAGGAATCAATCGGCGTTCAGGCCAGCCAGATGACCCAGCCGATAGCCAGGACGAGGCACAACACGGCAAAGACGATGCAGGTGTTCGTCAGCCTCGCGGCTGTGCGCGTGAGTTGTTCGATCTCGGCAGCCGACTTCTTTCGACCCTCTTCAGCCTGGGAATTCAGCGCCAGCAGCTTTTTGGCCGCGGAAGTGAGCCGGTCGTTCTCGGCGACGGCTCGTC
The DNA here is from genome assembly GCF_015354405.1 of Nocardia sp. BSTN01. Lineage (GTDB taxonomy): Bacteria > Actinomycetota > Actinomycetes > Mycobacteriales > Mycobacteriaceae > Nocardia. Next base: position 1,549 of record NZ_JADKYP010000069.1, read on the forward strand.
CGATCGCCTTCTTCTGGTCAGCTATGGTGCCGTCTTGCTCGCCGAGGGTTCTGACTTGGTCAGTGATCGTCTGCGCCTGTTCGTCGATCTTCTCGGCATGACTGTTGGCGGTGGCGCGTGCGGTGCGGAGGTCGGTTCGGAGTTGGTCGCGTTCGGCGAGGGCTTCGGCGAGTTGTCTCTTCTTCGTGGCGATTTCGTGGGCTTGGTCTTTGGTGTGTTGTTCCCAGTCGGTCACGGTGGCCCATCCTGCGGTTGTGGCGGTGCTGTATGCCCATGCCAGTTCGTCGGTGCTGCTGCTGGTCCAGTCCCGGAGAAACCGGTCGAGCGGCCAGCGCGCCACGGCCATCCGTGTCCCCGGCCCTCGCCGCGCGGGCTGGTGGCGGAGGACTCCGGTGTGGAGTTCGTACCCGCCGCGGGTGGCGGGGCGGAAGTCGCTGACGCCGGCGGCGGGCAGCTTCTCGACCCAGTTGCAGTGGCGGGTCAGCCAGACGACGCGGTCGCATCCGGCCGCGCGCAGTCCTTCGGTGCGTGCACGCGCGGTGTCGAGGTCGAGGTGGCTCCATTGCACCTCGACGGCGTAGGCGATTCCGTTCTTGGTGCCGTAGACATCCGGGAACTGGTCACCGATGTGGGGCTCTACCGTGGCGTCGGATAGCCCGTAGTGTTCGAGTCGGTCGCGGGTCCAGTGCTTGAGCAGGGCGTGGTCGAAGGTTTCCGACCCCTTCCCGCCGACCGGGATCTGAGGCTCCACCTTGTTGCCGCAGAGCAGGCAGCGAAGTCCCTGTTTGGCTTCCCAGTCGTCGAACACGCCGTCGTCGTGGACGTCGACGAGTACGCCGTAGGGGCCCAGCGCCGCGGTCATTTCGCTCCCCGGGCACACCCGTCCGCGTGACGCCACCATGCTCGACCCCCTGCGGCCTACCGAAACACGTTGTATCCGAAGGTAACTCGAGGCACCGACAAACACCGCCGGTCCGATCGCTACAGGCAGCGGAAGGGCACCACCCGCTGTAGCGAAACGCGACGGCGCGGCTCTAGGACTTCGGGCGGGCGCGGTGCGCCCGGACTCGGCATGCTCCAGAGCAGAACCGCCGCGGCCGTCCCGTCGTGGGCTGCGCTATCGATGTACGGCAACCCGGTGCGTGGCAGCGAGTTTCGTTACATGCCTGCCGGTCGCGCAGGGCGGCGTGTAGTCGGTGGCCAAGGTGTTCGGTGTAGGCCGGGGGAATTGCTTCGGCGAGTTCGGCGCGGTCGGTGGTCCAGTCGATTCCCATGGCGGTCTGCCATTGGGTGATGGTGCCTTTGCCGCCTCCTTGGCCGTAGACGGCGACGTAGGGGCCGTCGTATTTGCGGCCGTGTCGGTAGCCGGCGACCCGGCCGCGGTGCGGGATGTGTTCGGGTTGTGGTGTGCTCCAGCGGCCGAGTTCGAAGTAGCGGTGGCGGATGACGCCGAGTCCGAACATCTCCCCGCACAGCGTGATGTCGCGGCGTAGCTTCGCTCCCTGCACGTTCTCGATGACGGTCGGCACGTCCAGCGCAGCCAGGGCAGCCCGGGTCTGCGGGATCAGTTGCGGGTATTCGCGGCCCTGGTTGGTACCGGCGGTGAGAGTGCACGACGCCTGGCACGGGGGCGATGCGTGGACGGCGGCGAACTCGTGGCCGTGAGCGGCAAGGAATTCCAGCGCGTCGCCTTGGTGGAATTCGAACGGGTAGTTCGGTTGCGCGGTGATGTCGACGCCGACCACGTCGAATCCGGCGCGGTGGTAGCCGACCGCGGCTCCGCCTGCGCAGCAGAACAAGTCGAGCAACAACGGCCGCCGACCTCCCGCCCCGGTGCTACGCATCGTCGTCCTCCGATGTGGGCATGGTGAAGGGCTGGCTGCAGACCCCGCACAGGATCGGGCCGGCGTCGATCGTCTTCTTGTGGGCCCGTACTCGACGGACCGGGCTGCAACTGCACACCAACGCGCTACCGCTGCGCGGCGCCTTCTCCTTCCCCTCGTCGTCTTCGCCGTCGCCGTCCTTCGCCGCGAGGTCGTGTTCGGATCGGCGGTGCGCAACGATCGCCGCGGCCAAGGTAGCGATCTCGCCGGCGTACTGCTCGGCGGTGGGCTCGGGCAGCGTGGTGGTCGACCAGCCGATGCGCGGGTCGCGCTCGACCTTCAATCCGAATTCGTTGGCGAGGTCGCGGAACTTCCCGTTGTGGTAGGCACCGCCGCGGCTGGTCTCGGAGATTCCGCGGGTGCGCGCGGCGCCGTGGGCGGCCTCGTGCAGCAGGGTGGCGAGTACGTCGCGGGCGCCGAAGGCGAGTCCTTCGCCGCCGACGAACAACTCGGGCAGCACGTGCTGGCCGTGTTCCCATCGGTCGGCGCCGAACGCGCCGAGCCGCAGCCCGCGCCTGCCGGCCGATCCGGACGCCATCGTGACAACGACGTCGGGCACGTCCGGGTGCCGGGTGCGAAGGTTGGCCCATACCGATTCGATTGCGGTCGCCAAATCACTGGCAATGGAACTCATGAAACCCTCCCCAAGGGCTTGATGCATATGCATCAATTTTACCGGAACACGTTGCGCAGCAAAAGGTTTGACGCATACGCATCAACACAATTTGATGCCGACGCGTCAACTCCCACCGATTCCGCAGCATTGATGCATACGCGTCAAAACCCGTTGATGCATACGCGACAACCACCGGATTGACGCATACGCATCAAACGCACACCGACCGAACCTTCCTTTTGTGGTCATCGATCGAAACTGACACGCACACAACCTGACTCGACCACCGCACTGAGCGCGCCCCGCGCGCGAACACGACTCCGTAGGAGTCGCACATGCTCACGCGCCCAGCTCTACCAACGCAACGCACCCACCCAACCCCTCTTTTGTGGTCTCTCTTCCCCTTGTGGTTCTTTCCCCCTTCTTCTGGTTCCTCTCGTCTCCCAACTGTTTGGTGTTGGCTCTCCTCCCGTCCGGCCGCCACTCTCTGTGATCAGCGAAGCCACAGAGAGTGGCGGCCGGACGGGAGGAGAGACGACGCCAAACACCCAGGTCACAGCGATCTTGTATCGGAATCCAATCGGAATGCCATTCGCATTGATTCCGCATTCGTTCCGAATTGATTCCGCATTGGTTCCGCATTGAAAATCGTTGCCCGACACAGCAGTAGACCCGTCCAGCGATGCTGGGCGGGCCTACTGCTGTGGTTGCTCGCTACCGTGCTCGACCAGCTCCCGAGCGGGCGCCGGCGGGCCGGGAAGGTCATTCGGGGTGCGTCTCCTCTTCACCTCCCACCAGTCCGACGTTGGCGGTCAGTTCTTTGGCCGCGGTCACGGTGCGCGTGACTGCGGACGGGCTGAGTTCGACGTGCTCGGCGATGCGCGAGTGCGACCACTGCTGCTCGAACTTCAGCCGCAGAATGGTCGCGACCTTCTCCGGATCGCGACGGCCGGCCGGATCCGCACCGCACACCGATTCGGCGACCTGCGCCCACCGGTCCTGCGCACCCTCCGGTTCGATCGTGGTGCGTTGGGCCGGTTCGATCTCCGGCAGCGACGGTTGCGCGGTGAGTGCTGTCGACTGCGAATAGGTTTCGGTCCGCACCTCACGCACCGACACCCTATGTACCGGCTCCTGGCTGCGCACCGACTCCGGACCGGCGTCGACCGGTTCCACACCGGCACGCACCGGCAGCGCGGACTCTGGGTCGGTGGTGCGCACGTCGTCGGTGTCGTGGTGCTCACGCAGGATCATGTGCGCAAGCGCTGCGCCCATGCCGAGGACTCCGACCGGCAGGCAGGCGACCAGCACGGTGACCGGCCACGGTGCCGAGTTCATTTTCGCGGCTTGCATCAGGTGGTAGGCGATCTGCCCGACCGCGCCCAGGATGAGGCTGCCGAACGCGGAATACTTGGCGTACCTGCGGGTTCCCTCGGATCGGATGCGGTTGCCCAACCACACATACAGCGCGTAGGAGGCATAGGCTTCCATGCCGATCGGCAGCGTGATCGCGGTGTTGATCGTGAACGTGTCGGCGATACCGGGCAGCGGATGCACCGGACCGAACCCGGTCAGCTGCCCGAGTCCGACCCAGCCGGACCAGATCGCGACGAACGCAGGCAGTGCCAGCAACAGCACCGGCCACGCCCGCATCGGCTGATGATTGGATTGCGCACCGGTCTGCGCACTGGCTGGTACGCGGTGGTGCGCAGCATCGTCGCTGCGCACCGGCTGCGCACCAGACCGGAATTCGGTGCCGGACATTGGTGTGTTCCTTCCTCGTGAGATTTGCTGGGTCAGCGCACCGGGGTCACCGGCTACGCGTCAGACCCCGGGCCTGTGCCTGTTCGTGTTGTGGTGGTTGGCGAAAGTGGCGATCCAGATACGGGACGGGTTCGAGTTCGTCGATGCGGTGGAACGCGTCGAGGTGGTCGGACAGGTCCTTGCCAGCGGCGGCCTGCATCACCCGCACTTCCCCGACTCGTCCGTGCAAGGTTTCGGCGACGGTGTTGGCGTGGCGGTATCCGGGGCGGTCGCGGTCGGCGACCACGATCACCCGCCCCGCCCCGTGCAACCATTTGGCGTGTTCGGGGGTCCATTTCCCGGCGCCCATCGCGTTGCAGGTCGCGATCTGCCCGGCCTCGAACGCGCGCTGCACGTCCTTCTCGCCCTCGCAGACGTAGATTTCGCGGCCGGCGTCGACGGCTTCGACGACGTCGGGCAGCCGGAACGGCAGCGGCGCGAATCCGGTGTGTTCCCATTCGGTTCCGGTCCAATGGGCCTGCCAGAACGATTTCGCGTCCCCGTGCTCGTGCGGGGTCCGCACCCGCGTCACCGCTCCCTCCACCCGTCCGTCGGGCCACCGGTAGACGTAGGTTTCGACGTTCTCCGGCTCCCCGATCTGCTCCCCGATCTCGCGGCGAGCCGGGAACGCGAACCGGGCGTAGTCGATGGCCTTCTCCACCCGCGACTTCGGCACCGCCGTGGTTGGGGCGGGGCGGCCCGGCCGCCGCTGGGCGCGGCGGTTCGGGTCGCGTTCGGGCAGGCGGTCCCACAGGTCCCGCACCCGTAATCCGATGCGGGACAGAACCTGTTCGTCGTCGCAGTGTGCCCAGCACCGGACCATCGTTTTGCCCTGCTGCGGGTCATACCGAACACCGAGTGACGGGTTGTGGTGGTGGCCGTCGGCCTCGTGGACCGGGCACAGGAAGTTGGTCCACTGCATCGGGCCCCGGGGATGCGCCGGTGGGCCCATCGTGCGGCTGAGTGCGTCGGTGACCACTTCGTAGGAGCGGCCCCATTCCTGGCGCGGGTCCATGGCTCACCGCTCCCGCACCGGTCGCTGCGCGCGTTCGGCCTGCTGACGCTGTTGCCACTGCTGGATCAGGGTGCGGCTCTGGTCCATGCTGCGGAGCTGTACGTCGGTGAGCCCGATCTCGTTGCCCTGCTGCTGGTTGTGGGCAATGTCTGCGCGCATGCGCTCCATTGCCTGCGGGTTGTCTTTCCAGTCGTGGTAGGCGTCGTCGAGGAACTGCCAGTGCTCGGCGTGCGGGCCATTGAGCCACCGCTTGTCGTATTCGCAGCTCTTGGAATAGATCTGGTCCATCTGTTCCTCGGTGACCCCGGACCGGTAGGCGCTTTGGTCCAGCTCGGCCCGCTCGGCGAACTCGCGCCGCATCATCTCCTCGTGTTCGCGGTTCATGACTTATCGGCTCCTCTCGATACCGTTGCGCGCCGGCCGCGTGTGGCCGTTGCCGCTGGTCTCGCTGATCTCGTGCAGCACCTCCCGCGGCATCGGCGCGGTGTTGCCCAACTTCGCGTCCGCGTCGATCCGCTCGGCGGACCCGAACCGGTCCCGTTTCGGGGTGGACTGGGCGAGTTTCTGCACGGCCTCGTCGCGTTCAGCCTTGAACTTGTCGCGCTCGCTCAAGTACTGGTCACGCTCGGTTTTAAACCGGTCGCGGTCCACGGTGACCTTCACCAACTTCAACCCGTTCTGCCGCAACTCCTCCAACTCCCGCGTCTGGCCAAGGTTGGCGTTCTTCAACGCCTCCACCTGCGCCGTCGCCGCGGCCAACTTCCTCTTGTGGTCGTCACGGTCGGCAGTCACCGCGTCGACCCCGCGCTGCAGGATCTCCACCCGTCGCGCAAGCTGGTCACGGTCCTCGCGCAACCCGCGCAACTCGCGTTCGATCTCGGCCAGCCGATCGGGCTGTTTCGACTCCTGCGCAACGGGTTCCGGCGCCGGAACCGGCTGCGCCGGTCGGGTTTCGGTGGGTCGGTCCGGCGGGCGCTGCCGTTGCTGGGTCTGCTGCGGGCCCCAGGTGGTGACCTCGTCGCGCACCATGCCGAGCGGCCCGGTCGCGGACTGCCCGGTCGGGCCTGGGTTGCGCGAATCCCACATCGTTGCGACGAACTGGCCGTCGCGGCGGCTGCTGCTGTTCTCGTACTCGTTCAATCGGTCGGCGACCCACTGCTGGGCCTGCTCGCGTGTAACGAAACTCGCCGTGCGCGGGCGGTCCTGGTGCGGGACCGACGCCAACGCGGGATCGTGGTCGCGGCCGTAGTACTCGTCCGGGCCCACCGCCGCCACGAACGGCGCCGCCCCGTCGGTGCCGAGTTCGCTGCGGCGGGCCTCGACGCCGGCCAACTGGGCCCGCAACCGCGCGGCCTCCGTGTCGAGCTGGCGGGCCTGGTCGGTGCGCTGCTGCTGCTCGCGCTGGACGGCCAGGTCGCGTTCGATCTCGGTCTGCCGCTGCTGGGTGCGGCGCTCCGAGGTCACCGCGGCTTCGCGTGCGGCGAGTGCGGAGCGGTCATCGAGCGGCGTGAACAGTCGCTCGATCCGCACCGCGGCGGGCTGGCGTTCGATCTGATCGAGGGCCTGGACTACCTGTCCGCGCTGTTCCAGCGGTAGCGCGGTGGTGTGCAGGGTGTGCTCGATGCGGTGCCGGATGGCATCGAGTCGGTCGGTCCGCTCGGCGAGCCACTGCTGGTTGTCGGGTCGGGACAGGTCCACGTGGTTGCGGGCCCAGTCCAGCTCGCGGGCCTCGCGGTGGTAGTCGCTGACCCGCAAGTCGGCCCACGCACCAGCGATGCGGCGCTCGCCGACCTCGACCCGCACCGCCTCGGCCAGATCCCGGCGTTCGCGGCGGGTGAGTTTGCGAACTCCGCTGTAGCGGTGGCGGTTGCGGTGCGCCTCGATCCAGGTGCGGGCGACGTTGAGGATTTCGCGCAGTGCTCGCGAAGATTCGCGGCTGATCTGATCGATCTCGTTGTCTGACATATCGGTCGATTCCTTTCAGTTCCAGTTGTTTTCGGGGTTCGGGTTATCGGGTGCGTTCGATCGGCGCGCGTTGGCGGTTGCGGTGGTCGAGTTCGTCGGCGGCGCGGTCGGTGAGCTTCAATCGGGACGCGTACCGGCCGCGGGTCTCGGCCAACTCGTGCTCGGCGACGCGCACCCGCTCGTCGACGCGGTCGAGGTCGTACAGGACCGTGTCCGTCGCCTCGACCGGATCGATCTCGGCGCCGAGGGTGTCGACCTCCAACGCATCGGGGTGCCGGCGCAGGGTGCGGTACTCGCGGCGAATCTCTGCGAGCTCGCGCCGGATCTCGTTCATCCGGTCGCTGACGTCGTGCAGGCGGCCGTGCAGATCGACCGGGGCGGTGCGGATCGGGTCGGGCGGGAATCGGTCTGCTCGGTAGTCGTTGTGGTTCATGGCTTTTCGGTTTCCTTCCACTGGATTTCTTGCGGGCTCGGCGGGCGGTTATGCGGCGCCGAGGGATCGAGGGTTGTCGGGATAGGGCTCGTCGGGTGCGAGGCCGAGGAGTTGTTTGCTGAACTGCCAGTCGACGAGTGCCTGTTCGGCGGTGTGGCCGACGATCTGGCTGGCGGTGGTGAACGCGAGCGACGCGCGATAGCGGGCAGCGTTGTCGGCGGTGAAGCCGTACTCGTGGCCGGCGTCGGGATCGATGTGCAGCATCCGGTACTGCTCGGGCACGGTGGCGTCGATCTCCAGCAGCCGCGCGCCGGTCGATTCCCACGGCAGTGGGGAGCAGATGAACGCTTGGGCGAGCTGGTACCACATGCCGCGGATCAGCCCGTCGCGCCAGTGCTGCTTAGCGTCGGTGGTGTCGACGAGCCCGAGGACGCCAGCGTGTTCCTCGCACGCGAATTGCGCTGCGTGCGAGCAGAACAGGGTCGCCATCTCGTCGAGCCAGTACTCGATATCGGTGACTGACACCGTTGAGTCGGCCCGGTCGGTGATGTCGCCGCTCATCACTGCGCCACCTCCGCGGTCGCGGTGTCGTCGTGGCGGGACCGGGCTGCGGTGGCGCGGCTGGTCAGCCATGTGACGGCGCCGACCAGGGTGCGGGCGAACGCGGCGCTGCCGCGGGCCAGCGCGGTAGCGATCGCGGCGACCGCGACGGGTAGCGGGGGCCGCAGGGCGGCGTTCCACCACAGGTAGGCCAGCCACCCGATGCCGTATCCGGCTACAGGGACCGCGACGACGGCGGGCTGTCCCCATCCGGCCAGCGCGGCGGCGGTGACCACAAGGGAGGAACTGGCCGCCGTCGAGGTCAGCAACCGGACCCGGCCACCGGAGACGGCGGTGCCGGCATCTTCGGTGGGCTCGATATCGTCGTGGTCCTCGGCAGGGATCGTGGGGACCAGTCGCAGGTCCGGCTTGTGCTGTGCGGGTGCCAGTTCGGCCGATGCGGCAGGCGTGCGGTCGGTGGCGCGGACGGCGGCGGCGAGGAAGTCGCTGACTTCGTCGGCGATCATGTTGCCGACCTCGTCGGCGGGCACGCCCGCGGCGATGTCTTCGAGCCGCTTGCGCCGGTTGTCGTCGTTGTGGTCGTGTCCGTCGTCGTCTCGGATGATGCGCATGACGTTGTGCTCCAATCAAATTCGAAAGAGATGGATGAGTTACGCGGCGGCGGTGGCGGCGCCGCCGATACCGGGCTGTGTGGCGGTCTTCTTCGCGGCATCGGTGCCGGGAAGCGGCGTGAGGCGTTTGGTGTCGAGGGGGACGATGCGGCCGTAGAAGGCGCGGCCCTTCTTGGCGAACACGAAATCGCCGGTCTCGAACTGGCGGACCCGGTCAGGGTCGACCAGCCACTTCTCACCGACCGAGACCTGGCCTTCGTCGCCGTGGCGCTGGCCCTTGATCAGGTGCCGAGACGGCAGCATCACCCGCCGGGATCCGAAGTGCTTGCACAGCTCACCGAAGTTCTCGCCGTACCCGATCAACACCCCGCCCGCGCACGCTTTCAGCAGCCGATCCAGCGACCACTTATCTGCAGCGAGCGATTCCGGAGACTGACCGGCGAACACCATCGCCACGCCCTGGGAGCGGCCACGTTCGGCGATCTCCTCCAGCCCGAGCGACCCCTGCTTCGTGGTCAGGGCGCTGGCCTCGTCGAGGTACAGGGTGACCGAGCGGCGCTGGTCTTTGCGTTTGCGGCCGGCGCGCTGCATCACCATCCGCAGCGTGGCTGCGACCTGGGAGCGGGCGGCGTCCTTGTCGAGTCCGGGAACGGTCATGAACAGCACCGACAACTCGTCGATGTTGCGGCCGCCGTCGAACACGACGTTGCCGGAATCATCTTTGAGCAGGTCGAACAGGTTGCTGCACTTGATCAGCGCGTCATCGATCTGGGGGACCTTCTCCGCCTGCAACGCGTTTACCTGACGCACCACATCCGGCGCGTTCGACCAAATCTCCTTCAGCTTGTGCTCGTTGAGCCGTTCCAGGAACTCGACATGGCTACCCGGCTCACCGATCGGCGCATCCACCACGAGCGAGATGACACGTTTGCGAAGGTCGTCGAAGTGCTGGCCCTCCGAGGTGCTGGCCTCACCCGAGCACAGGAACTCACCCAGCACTGCGCGCTGGTCACGGGCAGGCATGTCCCAGATGTGGAGGCGATCCCCGCCCGGGACGACGGTCGCGATCTCGTTGGCGGGAACGCCCATCGCGGTCGCCAGGCGCGCGATCTCGCGCCCGAATTCGAGGTCGTCCTGGCCGCCTTTGCAGGTGATGAGCACCAGTTGCGGCTTGGGGTGCTTGGCCGCCATCTTGGGGACGTCTTTCCACCGGTACCAGGCCCGCCACTCGTACTCGAAGGTGGCGAGGGCGTGGCGTTTGATCAGCTCGGTTTTGCCGCCGCCGGTGGTCGCGATGATCGCCTGATGCCGCTTGATGTCCTTGTGCGGCACCGTCATCCAGTGCTGATGCCGAGCGGTCAACTCCCGCATCAGCCCAGGGGTCTTGATGTCGGTGCGGTCGGCGAGCGTGCCGAGCACGATGTTCGCGCCGGCACTGTAGGGGGCGCCGAGTTTCGCGGCACGCACCGCGGCGCGAGCACGGCGGGCGGTGAGCGCTTCCTGCATGCGTTCTGTGCGTGCCAGCGACTTCAACCCGACGGTGTTGGTCTTGAGCACGAAACTGGCCCACCAATACGTCGCGGCCAGCATCGCCACCGGCACCCCGAGCGACAACATCAGCCGCACACCGGAGAAGTCACCGGCGGCGACCTGCCCCGCACCCGACCACAAAAGGGAGGCGGGGGTGCTCCAGGAACCGCCGGCCAGGACCGACAACACCGGCAGCACCAGCGATCCGAACGCGAAGTTCCGCAACCGGTGCGGCGCCAACGGGAGTGCGGAGGCGACGCCGATGATCAGGATCAGCATCGCGACCACGACCACACCGGCCACCAGCGAATTCGCTACCACGTGCTCGACGGCGGATACGTTGGGCAGGTGCAGGCCGGTGATGTGGTGGTCGACCCGGTCGGTCACGTGCTGGACGGATGCGGGGGTGCCGGGAGGGGATTGGGGGTGCAGGTTGCCGAACGGGGCGCTGCTGCCCGGTGCCGGCGACATCGGCGCGGGAACCGGAGTGGTGTAGGCGTCCTTGCAGTCGTCCGGGGTGATCAAGGGTGTGCAGTCGCTGGTCATGATGCTTCCTTGGAAAGTCGAATGAGGTTGTGGCGGTGGCGATTCGCGGTCTTCGCGGCGCGCATGGCGCGGCGCTTGTCGATGTGCTGCTGCCACTGCTCGTCGAAGTCGCCGACGGCGAACAGCAACTCCAGGTCCGCCAGTTCGCGTGGCAGGCGCTTCTTCGCCGCGGTCACCGCCGCGATGACGCGTTCGGTGCGGCACAGATACAGCACCCCGACCAGGCGGTGCGGTTGCGCGTCGCGCGCAGATCGGAAGGCACCGGCCAGCGCGGAATCGAGGTGTTTGGGGTCCTTTTCGGTCAGTTCGACTTCCAGGGCCCACCAGCCGTAGGTGCCGTCGATGACTCCGCAGAACCAGCCGTCGTGCACGTGCGGGCGGTTGGGCATCGGCTCGCGGCCGGTGCTGAACTCCAGCACCGGTTTGCGGTTGCGGGCCTCGGCCTCGGCGCGCAGCCGCTTGCCGGCCTCGTGGCGCAGCACGCGCTCGGACACCCACGCCTGCGGGTCGGAGCCGACCAGCATGATGCGGGCCTGCGCGACCGCCCGGTAGTGGTGGGCGAACATCAGCGGCGGTTCCCACTCCGAGGGCCGCCACCCCAAATAGCGTGCTGCCACATCGCGTTTCGGATACAGCCACGCCCGCCCGCGCTGCACCTTCGCCAGCGACGCCCACCCGTTGTCGACCAACACCCGCGCGATCGCATACGCACTGGACTCGTGCACGTTCAAGAACTCGGCCAGCACATCGATCTGCAGCCCGTGCATATGCGAGGTCGCCGACAACACCTCCGCCTGGCGCTCGGTCGCGGTGTCCTGGCGCGGGCCCGGAAGGATCCGGCCCATCGACCCCGCCGGCACACCCAGCTCCGCGGCGATCTCCGCGACGCTGTAGCCCTGCGCCCGCAACGCCGCGGCCTCGCCCAGCTGCTTTTCGACCTGCCGCAACGGGATACCGAGCGTGCGACGAATCTCGCCGTAGGACAGCCCCGCGGCACGCAAACCGGCAACGATCTGTGGGCGGTAGCGGCGCTCCAACGCCACGAAATCCGCGGCGTCGGTCTTCGTGTTGTGGTTCATCGGGTTCGCTCCCTTCCCGGTCGGGCAGCGCGGCGGGCAGCCAGATCGGCGCGCGCGGCCTCGATCAACTCGCGCATGTCCTCCGCGTCGATCCCCCGGCGTTCACACGCCTGCGCCGAACGCACCCACCGCGCGATCCGCAGCGACTCCAACTGCGCCTCGGTCGGTTCCTGCTTCGGCCGGGTCTGCTGCGCGTCGTAGAGATACGCCTGCCGGCGACCGCGGCCGCGGACTTGGGCCTGCCACTCGCTGGTCGGGCGGCGGCCCTCGGCGTCGAGCTGCCGCCAGGTGCGCAGATGCTGCGGCGCCATCCGCCACGGCCACGTCGGCACCCCGTACCGCTGGCCCTCCGGGTCCAAATACGCGGTACTCATGGCGCGACCCCGGGCAGATAGTCGATGCCCAGCTCGATCAGCTCGGCGCGATGCGCGGCCACGAACCGCTCGACCGCCTCGGTGATCCGGGCCAGGCTGTCTTCCATCCCGGCGACGTATTCGTCGAACCGGCGGTCGAATTCGTCTGCGTTCGCCGTGGGATCGGTCATGTAGACCGCGTAGTCGTAGCTGCGATCCGCCGGCGCGCTGATCACGCAGCTCTCGTAGAACCGCAACTTCTCGGCCAGCACCTCGGCCTCGTCAGCTACCCGCGCCAACACAGCGCGACGGTCGTTCTCGCCGGTCATCGGGTCACCCCCGACTCCGCCGGCGCCGTCGTCGGGACGACATGAACGCAATCGATCCGCGAAACCTCGTCCGCGCGACACACATTCGGCGACGGCGCATAGGTCGGGCTGCCCTGGCCGAGCATGATCCCGAACACGATCCCGGCGCCGAAACACACCGCCGCCGCCAACGCGATCAGCCGCCACTTCGGCGGGGTCGCATATATACCCGCCTGCACCAGTCCAGCCGCGTCGAACTCCGGCCGACCGAACGCCGCCAACCCGGCGTGGTGGCGGGTGTAATCCAGACTGTTCATCGCCGCCACATCCCCCGCGGACGACGGAACATCGTCGACACCAGCCAACGCAGCCCGAACACCAACACGACCGCCGCGATCACGATTCCGATCACCAGATCCGGCGACGTGACCAGCGCGTACAGGCCAACCATGGTGACGACCAAGAGAAGAGGGATTCGAGACATCACTGGTCACCTGCCTTGTGCGGATTCCGGCAACGCCGACGTCGAGACTGCGCAGAACGCAGCGCAAGCCGCGTGTAGTGGGCCTTTCGTGCATGCTCAGCACGCCGCGCCCGCTCCTCCGGGCTAAGCAAGCCGTCCGGATCGACTTGATGCTCGAACTTGCTCGCGAGAGCCGCCCGCGCCTTCGCGGTTCGGGCAGCACGATCTGTGGTCTGAGCCCAGGAGGCGTGTGCAGCGATTCGTGCCTGCAGCACACGGTCTTTCGCGTTGTCGCTCATGCCGCACCGCCCGGCTCAAGCGACGCGACCGGGCGAGCCAGCGCGAGCACTTCGCGACTGCTGACCCGCCACATGTGGCCGTTCAGCTTGTATCCCTGCAGGTGGCCGGCCGCGATCCAGTGTCGAATCGTCTTGCGATCGACGTCGACGAGCGCCGCGGCCTTCTTCAGACTGATCAGATTGCGGTCGTCTCGGTGATCGAGGCGAGCGTCGGAATGCGTATCCAATGGAATTCACTCCCTGAGGTGGAAAAGTCTGGAAAAACTGACCACTTCAGGCTCGTTTCCGCCCCTGTCTCCCCTCGACGCCCCGAAGGTCTCACCTTCTACTTCTTTGCATCTTTCGGTATCTTCTGTGTCTCATCTCTGATATGCTGATGCCACTGACTCGGATCCACAGAGCAAGGGGCGGCGACCATGGGAACGGTTCTGAAGGCTCTTTTGCAGCAGCGACACTTGCAGACGGTCTCTGCTTTCAACCGGGAGTACGACCGCCTCGCCGGAAAGCTTGAGCCGGAGCTTGTCGGATGTGGGCCGAAGAAGGCCCAGTTCTATCGCTGGCTCGCAGGCGATATCTCTAAGCTCCCATACCCCCATCACTGCCGGATCCTGGAAGTCATGTTTCCGGGATGGACCATTGAGGAACTATTCCAGGAATCTTCAGGCTCACCAGACGAACTAACACGTCCGCTGGAGAGCCCCAGCATTGCCGAAGAACGTGAGCTCGCCGACGTCGAGGCGGTGTATGCGTCCCGGCTGGACTTTTTGCAAGCCATGCCGCCCCAAGAGCTTTTCAAGACGGCGCGTCAGATCGATATGTCGGGCCTATCGCTCAACATGTTGTGTCAGCAGTATTCGGACAGCGACACCCTGCGCCTGATCGAGAGCGGCGCCGTTTTGCGCTGCTTATTCCTTGACCCAGAAGGGAATTCGATTCGCGAGCGCGAGAAGGAGGAAGGACTGCCTCCTGGCCTGCTCTCGAACCTTACCGACACGAACATCCGCACGCTTGAGCGAGTTCGCAGCAGGGTAAGTGCAGATGCATCAGGCGCACTGCATATCCGTGTTTACGACCAACCCGTCAGATTCAACATAACGATTGTGGACGCGAGCCTATGCGTCATGCAGCCCTACCTGCCGTCCGCGCGTGGGGTAGACTCCCCGACGTTCGTCTCCCGGAAGACGGCCGTCGGCGGAATCTTTAGCACGTTCTCCACGGTCTTCGAAACGATGTGGCTGGATGGAAAAGAGAGGTAGATCGCGTGACACTTTCCGACGGACTTCTTGCGATTGCTAGAGAAGCCGTCGCGGAAGGCTCGTCCTTATTTCGCGATCTGAGCCCTCAGACCATATCAACAAAGAGCGATGATCGAGATTTCGTCACCGACCTCGATTTTCGAATACAGACGAGGTTGCGCGACTTTCTCCGGCGCAAGACACCCGCCTTCGGCTTTCTAGGCGAAGAGGAAGACCATCATGTCGTTACAGACGGATATTTATGGATTTTAGACCCGATTGACGGAACCTCAAACTTCATTCATCACATACCGATGTGCGCAATCTCGTTGGGGCTCGTTCGCGATGGGCGTCCGATAATCGGAGTCATAGCAGCCCCCTTCTTGGGGCTGGAATATTGGGCGACGGCTGATGGAGGCGCTTACGCAAACGGTAAGCGCCTGGCCGCCAGCAAAACAACGACGCTGAGAAGGTCCATAATCTCGATCGGCGACTACGCCACCGGAGCAGGGTCTGGGGTTAAGAATCAGCGGCGGTTTGCGGTAACAACGGCGCTCGCTGCAAGCGTGGAACGCGTGCGCATGCTCGGGTCCGCCGCCATCGATCTTGCTTGGGTTGCAGAAGGCCGCCTGGACGGGTGCGTCCTGCTTTCGAACAACCCGTGGGACACCGCGGCAGGCGTCCTCATCGCTCGCGAAAGCGGCGCAGTCGTAACGGATTCCGACGGCAGCGACCACACAATCACCTCATCCCACACGATCGCTGCAACCGCCGCGATCTCAGGCGAGCTGCTGTCTATCCTCAGCTCGGCCGATTAGCGCGCACCGACCGCACCGCTTCACGTACACCCATTCTGAGAGACTGGCTATGTCCGCAGACGCACGTGAGTCAGGGCCAGGAGGACGACGATGAGTTCCGTTACGCGAGCCGCGGAGCAAGCGGAGCCGCACACCGAGGCCCTCAAAATGGATGCCAGCCTCCGCGCGCTGGCCGACACTGCGAGGACCGGTGTCACGGTCGTGTGTGGTTTCCCCGCGTCCGGGAAGACAACTGCCGCCAGATTCCTAGCGGAGCTCGTAGACGCCGTCATCATCGACAAGGACACGTTTGCGCCAGAGCTCGAAGAATCGGTGATGGTGGCGCTCACCGGCGATCCCTATGACCGTGACAGCAATGCATACACGCGAGTGGTTCATCCGCACATCTACACGGCGCTGGTGCGCCAGGCGCTGTCTGTCGGCCACCACGCACCGGTCATCGTTGACGCACCCTTCCTAAGCCACGTCCGGACCGCTGCCGACCGAGGCATTCGGCTGAGTGAGCTAATCCGGTCCTCCGCGACCGGTCGGCCGGCACCGACAGTGCGGACCCTATGGGTAGCTGCCTCGACCGACCAGATTCGGCAGCGGATGGAGCAACGCGGCGCCCCGCGCGATGCTTCGAAACTCGCAGACTGGCGCACCTATAAATCCGAGGTGTTGGAGGCAGGCATCGAACACGCCGTTCAGGCTGCTGTCGACTACGTGATTCACAGTTAGACCCGCAGATGCGTTCGGAAGGACGACGCACATGGGCCATCTCGGCTGGCACCGCACCGACACGTCGGGCCGATGCGGCGTCGGTATTACCGCGAATCCAAGAGCTTTGTATTTTGCGGTTTTGCTCGCCGCTGAACGGCATCAATGCTGGTCAGGACAGCGCTCTCACGATGTGGACTCATAATCCGCTGGTCGTGGGTTCGAGCCCCACCCGCCCCACTCATGCCTTCTCACCAGCGGTGACACTGAGCGGTTCAGCCGGGTCGATCCGCTACAGGGCCGCTACAGCGCCGGTAAACCACGCTGAATCGGGACGTCCGTTTCGGGTGCAGCCGCGCGGCCATGGTGCAAGGCTGGTTGCGACAGCGATGCGATCCGAGGAGCAGTCATGGGCAGCACTGCCCGCGGCGAGCCCGACAGCGCCGCGTTCCGGTCCTGCACCGGTATCACCGCCGCACCGGCGCCGCTGCGGTCCGCCCACCTCCGGTACGACATGGTCGCCCAGCAGGGAGGAAGCTGCCTGCCGCTGCCGTTTCATCACGTCGACTACTCGTTTCAGGGAGCACCCGATGTCCACCATCCACCTCACGCACACCACCACGTCGACGCCGGAGCAGTTCGTCGCCGCCCTCACCGACTTCGGTCCGGGCCGGTCGGCGCTGTTCGGCAACAGCACCGACGAATACCTCCACGTCCATGCCCAGGACGCCACCCACGCCGACGTCACCGAGGGCTCGCACCGGATCTGGGAGCGGCTGCGCTACGACTGGTCCGACCCGCACCACGTCGTCATGACGACCACCGACTCCAATATGTGGGGCGGCGCATCCGGCCACACCTACACACTCACACCGATGCCCGACGGGACCACCGAAGTCGATGCCGTCGTGGTGCGCGAAGGCAAGAACCTCACGGGACATCTCCTCGAGGCGGTGATCGGCACGGTCGGCAAACGCGTGCTGGACAAAGAGCTCGTCAAGACCATTCACGCCGTCGAAGCGCGCAATGCCGGCGGGCCGTCGACCGACCCGGCTGCGGGGCCGCACGACCTGCATTCCTGAATCGGTCGGATGCCGCCACCGCGGCAGCATTCTCGAGGCCGCCGTGGCATGACCGCGCGATTCCGCTGTCACCTCAGGCTCTGAGCACGGGCCTCGCACGGCTGGAGTGTCATTTCACCTGTCCCCCAAGCGTTTTCGGCGGAGCACCGCAGTCCGGCAAATGACTGCCGCGCCCTATCGCCCCGCGAGTTCGGCGACGACCGGGGCCAGCCGCTCGGCGACGTCGGCGCCGAAAACGAAATAGGAGAAGCCGATCTCCTCGCGCCGCCGCTGGATTTCCTCGGCCGCGGCCGCCGGGTCGTCCGGGAGTACGGTCAGTGCGTCCGCCGCGCGCAGGGCAGCGGGGTCGGTGTCGGGCGGTGCCATATGGGGGGCGACAGTGTCGCCGACGACCGGCACGGCGAGCGCGAGCTCCAGGTCCCCGGTGATGCGGAAGTCGCGGGCCAGCTTCTCGACTTCGCCGCGAGGCTGGTCCCCCAGCGCGAAGGTGACCGTGTCCGCGACCTCGGCCGCCAGCGCCCGGGCCTTCGGACCGAGGACGGCCATCGCCACCGGCGTGTGACGGTCGGAGCCGTCGAGATCTCGCAGCGCCTCCACCGTCTTACGCACCTCGGCCAGCCGTTCGCTCGGCGAGACGACGGGCAGTCCTTTGTCGCGCAGCTCGTCCTCGATTCCCGGCCTGCCGGTGCCGATGCCCATCTCGAACCGCCCCTCGGTCAGCAGCGACAGCGAGTGCGCTTCCCACGCCGTCTGCCAGGGCGGGCGCAGCGGGGAGGCATAGACCCAGGTGCCCACCCGCAGGTCGGTCAGGGCCGCGGCGGTGGCCAGCATGGGACCGGGCGCCGGTTGCGTGAGCGGGAAGTCGGCCACCAGCAACGTGGAGTACCCACTGTCGGCGATGCGGCGCACGCGATCCCGCCACGTCGGCACGTCGGTCATGAGCGGGGCGACAACCCCGAATCGAAACGGTCGCGTCATCACTGGACTCCTGTCGGTCGCTGCGTTCAGAGACAGGGACGGTGGACCCACCCGAAATTCATCGGTGACCGTAGTCGGTGCCGTGCTGCCGCGCCCCGCCTGCGCCCGGCATCACCGAGCGCTCTCGCCGCCGCCAGGTATCGCGTCGACGAGCGGCATACGCGGAATCAGCGGCTACCGATACTCGGTTCGAGGGCAGCGGCAGCCTCTTGCGCGCTGGGACAGTCGTTGTGATCGGAGTAATCGACCTGGACGGTCAGGACACCCGTGGCGGTGCGGAGATTGACCGCGCAACCGAGCAGGATTTGCGGACCGAGGTACGCGTCGCGGCCGTTGATCTTCGTCACGACGGGTGCCTGACCACCGGGGCTCTCGCCGACCGATTGCGCCGAGGCGAGAGAGGACTCGTACGACCGCATGGGAGCGAGGGCGTTGGGATGCTCGAGGTACAAAACGCCTGTGCCGCCCGCCGAGGTGAACTTGCATTTCACCGAGTCGCCGGTGAGGGTCTCGGCGAGCTCCTTGGTGCGTGGATCGAATCCGGCGCTTCGGATCGCGGTGTCGGGAATTTCCTTGCACGGATCGAACATTCCCGTCGGCTTGCTCGCAGCGGCGGAGCAACCACTCACTGCGCCGAGCGCGACGACAGCAATGGCAAGGCCGATCAGGCGCGCTCGCATCCGTCCCCCGTGGAACCGTTCCATCGAACCGACCGCCGCCGATCCGGGCGCAACTATATACCTTGCGCACAACATCTCGGGGCTGCCGCTCAGTAGATGCAGCACGTAAACCTAAGTAGCACAAACGGTTCTACGCGAAATCGCGACGCGGGAACAACGTCACGGGGAACTATCGCCGTCCTCGCTCGGCGACCAGCTCGGCCACTCCCTCGCCGGAGAGCTGGTCCGGGGCGGGCCGGCGGCCGGTGATGAGCAAGAGCAGGTGGGTGACCGAACCTTCGATGACCGGTCCGGTGCCGGCGGTCCACTCGCTGTCGGAGGCTACGAGGCGGTAGTTCCCGAATTTCTTGCGGGCGTGGAAGGGGAAGCCGCCGTTCCATATCCGGTCGAGTGCCGATTCCGCTGCCGCTACCGGCATTTGGCGCGGAATGCCGAGTGGGATGGCGATGTCTTGACCGTGCACCAGCAGATCCATCAGCCGGTCGACGGGGGTCGTGCCGACGGGTGTGACCCGGGCGCCGATGCTGTCGTGCAGTTCGGCGAGCAGT
The DNA here is from genome assembly GCF_015354405.1 of Nocardia sp. BSTN01. Lineage (GTDB taxonomy): Bacteria > Actinomycetota > Actinomycetes > Mycobacteriales > Mycobacteriaceae > Nocardia. Next base: position 21,054 of record NZ_JADKYP010000069.1, read on the forward strand.
TGTATGGTGGTCCTGCGGTCGGCGTGGCGGATGGCGGTGTCGCGGACCATGCGGTCGAAGTGGCCTCGGGCCCGGATCAGATTGAACAGGATCGTCCCGAGGCCGGAATCGGCCGACAGGATCAGGTGCGCGACGACATCGCGAACCCGCCAGCCCGCGCACAGCGAAGGCTGCGCCCAACCACTGTCGGGAAGGGACCGCAACAGTTCGACGAGACTCGTGCGCTCGGTGGCGACGGCCTGCCAGATCTGCTCGGTATCGATCGATGTCTTTCTCGCCATTGTCGGAACTCCTCGTCTGATCGGTGTTGCAGTACCGTAGGAGTTCCAGTCGGGTGGAGGTTCCAGCAATTGTGACCTATGGCACACATCGAGACGGTCTGATGACCATCGGGGAGCTGTCCGGGCGCACCGGCGTCCCGGTCCGCACCATCCGCTTCTACTGCGACGAAGGGGTGCTGGAAGCGCGCCGCAGCGCGGCCGGGCATCGACTGTTCGATCCGGCGACCGCGGTCGATCGACTACAGCTGGTGCGACGACTACGGACGCTGGGCCTCGGGTTGCCCGCGATCATGGGCGTACTCACCGGCGCCACGTCGATAGCCGACGCCGTCGCCGTCGAAAAGGCTTCTCTGGACAGAGAATTGGCAGCCCTGACCTGGCGAAGGGCAGCGCTGGCGGCGGTCCGGGACACATCGCCCGCCCGGCACGCCGCGCAGCTGGAACTGGTGGCCGCGGTCGGTGACCGCCGACGCGCCTACGACGATCTCATCGCGTTCTGGCGCCGCCTGCTCACCCCGATCGCACCGGAATTGTTCGACGCTTTCGTCGCCATGAACATTCCCGCCCCGCCTGCCGATCCGACACCCCGGCAGGTCGTCGCCTACGCCGAACTAGCCTCCGCCGCAACCGATCCGGTATTGACCGCCGCGCTGGCGAAACAGCTCTGGCGCCACGATCCCACACATGTTCGCGACAAACGCGCACTGCTCGCCGGCGTCGCCGAGGCTTGTGCCATCGTGGACCCGCTGGTAGCCGCGCACGTCGAACCGCGGCCCGGCGCCGAACTCGACCGGTTCCTCGCCGCCCACGCCGCCGCCCGGCGCGTTCGCCCCACGGCCGAGTTCCGGCGCCGGCTGCTCTACGGCGCCGACGATTACGATCCGCGCATTCGCCGATACTGGACGCTCACCACTGAGATCACCGGCACGACCACCACCGGCGCGGCACAGGACTGGCTGTACCGGGCGCTGAGCCGGTCGTAGTGGCGAGGCAGGGCCTCGCTCTCACTTCTCCAGATACGCGATCATTCCGTCGATGAGTCCTTGGATGGCGTCGTCGAGGTTGCCGTAGGTGCCGAGGGTGCGTTCGGAGGTGATGCCGCGCATGGCGGCGGGGAGGAGGGCGGCGACGCGGCGGATTTTCACCGGATCTACGCCGAGGTCGGCGAACGCGCGTTCACATGCCTTGTCCCAGTTGGGTTTCCACGAGGCGAGTTCGGCGGCGGTCAGAGGATAGTCGCGTTCGAGTTCGGCGTGGTCGCGGGGCAGGGCGGCGCGCAGGGTTTCGATGGCCAGCGATTCCGGGCGACGCAAGCCGATCGCCATCGTGTTGATCAGGGCGCTGACCCGTTCGGCCAGGGTGCCTTCCGTCGCGATGCCGGCGGGCAGGTCGCCGCGTTTGTCGGCGGTGTACCGGAGTACCGCTGCCCACAGGCCGTCGATATCGCCGAACTGGTACTTCACGACTCCCCAGGTGGCGCCGATGTCGCGGGCGATCCGGTTGCCGGATACGGCTGCGGGGTCGCCGGTGGCCAGCGAGGTGATCGCGGCCTCGAGCATGGCCTCACGCGATTGGATACCGCGCTTGTTCGCACGCCTCCCACTCATCACTACGTCCGTCACGACGGTCGATAATACCGTGCCTGATCTGCGGCATCCAGTTTCAACGAACCCTCTTGTCTTCTTTCAAAGAGGGTTCTACTCTTGTGTCGCCGGGCGCGAGTTCAGCGGTCCGCGCCGCGATGTGCGACCCCTCGCCGAACGTGGAGGATCGAGATGGCAAAGCCACCCCTGTCGATGGAGCCGACGGGCTGGTTCCAAGTCGCCTGGTGCGCGGAGATCGCGGTCGGCGCCGTCCACAAGATGAAGTACTTCGGCCGCGAGATGGTCGCGTGGCGGTCGGCCTCGGGGCAACTGGCGGTGTTCGACGCGTACTGCGAACATCTCGGTGCGCACCTGGGCTACGGCGGGCGCGTCGAGGGCGAGAATCTGGTGTGCCCGTTCCACGGCTGGGAGTGGAATCGGCAGGGGCGCAACGTCTGCATCCCCTATGAGTCACATCCCAACAAGGGCCGCCGCATCCGCAGCTATCCGGTCGTCGAACGCAACGAGGCCGTGTGGATCTGGTACGACATCGACGGTCGCGCACCGTATTTCGAGGTGCCGGATATCTTCGAGGCGTTCGGCGACGACAGGACCGCCGCCGACTACTACCCGCCGGTACCCGCGGCCACGCTGTTCCGGCCGGGGCTGGAACTGCATCCGCAGTACATCATGGAGAACGGCGTCGACTTCGCGCATTTCAAGATCGTCCACAAGACGCCGTTCGTGCCGGAGTTCACCCGCCACGACTTCTCCGGCCCGGTCTCCTATGTGGACTTCACCATCGCCTTCGAGGAGGGCGTCAGCGAATCGGACGTCAACAGCGGCGTGGAGTCGATCAACGCCGGCCTGGGCTGTTCGATCACCAAGAGCTGGGGCATGGTCGACAACCGCACCATGCCCGCGGTCACCCCGGTGGACGACTTCACCTCCGACGTCCGGTTCACCGTGTGGATCGGCCGCAAGCCGGGCGACGACAGCCCGGAGATCACCCGATACGGCAAGACGATGGCCGATTTCGTCATCGAACAGTTCGAGGCCGACATCAACATCTGGGCGCACCAGCGCTACTCCGACCCACCCGCGTTGAGCCGCAAGGAATTTCAGGGATTCACCGCGTTGCGCGAGTGGGCGCTGCAGTTCTATCCCGACGGCGGGCCCGCGGGCACCGATCCCCGCCGACCACACACCGGGGCAATACATCCCGCGGCCGACGCGACCGCCTGAGCACCGTCACCGGCAGCCAACACACCGAAAGGCACGCGATGAGCACCTCCGACCCGATCCGGGTATTCCAGGTCGCCACCGGCAATCTCGGCACCGAGATGATCGGCCGGATCCGGAACCATCCGGATCTCGAACTCGTCGGACTCCACTGCTACACGCCCGAGAAGATCGGACGCGACGCCGGTGAGATCGTCGGCCTCGACCCGATCGGGGTCACCGCGACCGGCACCGTCGAGGAGATCATCGCCGCGCGACCCGACGTGCTCACCTTCCACGGCGTCTTCCCCGACGAAGACCTCTACGAGAAGGTGCTCGAAGCGGGCATCAACGTGGTCACCACCGCGGACTGGATCACCGGCTTCCACCGCGACACCAACCATGCCCATCCCTCGGGCCGCAAGGTCAGCGAGGTGATCCAGGCCGCCTGTGAGCGCGGTAATGCCACCTTCTACGGCACCGGCATGAACCCGGGTCTGTGCCAGATCCTGGGCATCGTGCACACCGCGGACGTCGCCGATATCGAGAACATCACCGTCACCGAATCGGTCGACGTCTCCTGCCATCATTCCGTCGACACCTGGAAGGCGGTGGGCTACGGCCGTCCGGTCGACGACCCGACGATCCCGGACTCGCTCTACCGGTACACCGCGGTGTTCGCCGATTCGGTCTACCTCATGGCCGACGCTTTCTGCCTCGAACTCGACGAGGTGACATTCAGTTACGAACTCGGCGCCTGCACCAAGGACGTCGACCTCGGCTGGTATTTCATGCCCAAGGGTTCGCTCGGCGCCAACTACATCAAGTATCAGGGCATGGTCGACGGCGTCGCGCGCGTGGAGACCCATCTCGAATGGCAGATGACGCCGCACACCGACCCGTCGTGGGAGATCAAGGGCTGCTACATCACTCAGGTGACCGGCGACCCCAACATCTACAGCAAGCACATGATCTTCCCGCGTAAGGGATTCGACCTGTCGAACCCGGAGAACTTCGCTTCGATCGGCATGACCGTCACCGGCCTGCCGGCCCTGAACGCCATCCGATCCGTTGTGGCCGCGCGCCCCGGCATCATCACCAGCGCGGACCTGCCGCTGCGCAGCTTCGCGGGACGCTTCACCATCTGAGCTCTCGGCAGCCGCATCCCGGCCTCTCCCATGGGTCGCTCATGCATGGGGTGCGGCTGAATCCTGTTGCGGGCTTTCGCGGTCCGAGGAGGTTAGGGTTGGGCAAAGGGGTTGCCTGATCGGAGGTGTGGGATGGCTGATCTGTTTTCCACTGCGCTGCGGGCTCATCAGTGGATCTACGAGAAGTCGGACGGGTATGTGGGGCACCGGCTGCTGTTCGGAAATCCCACCCTGTTGTTACGGACGGTGGGGCGCAAGACGGGGCAGCCGCGGACCAGTGCGCTGACCTATGCGCGCGACGGTGACGACTATCTGGTGACGGCATCCAACGGCGGGTCGCCGCGGCCGCCGGGGTGGCTGGCGAATGTGAAGGCGGCGCCGGAGTGTGAGATCCAGGTCGGGCATCGGCGGATTCCGGTGACCGCGCAACCGACATATCCGGAGGACACCGAGTACGCGCGGCGGTGGACGCTGGTCGACAAGGTCAACAAGGGCCGGTACACGCAGTATCAGACGATGACCGATCGGCCCATATCGGTCGTGGTACTCAGCCCGCGAAGGTGACGCGGGCGGCGGTCGGACCGGTCACATTCGTCCGGATCGCTTGGTTTTCGGGCAAAGGTTTCGCTATCCTCGCTTCCGAGGGGAGTACTTCCCAAGCGCCACACCGGTCAGTACGGATTCCGCCGTCGGGATCCCCGGATGGCCACCCGGATATCGGGTGAAGGAGACCTCGGGTGCTTTCGCATACCCGAGGAGACCTGTGAATTCGTCCGTTCTCGCAGCCGAACAGCTGCACACCATCGGCAGTCCGTGGCTGTGGGTCGCCACCATCGCCGGTGTGCTGGTGTTGCTCGCGCTGGACTTCGTCGTCACCCGCAAACCGCACGAGGTGTCGATGCGGGAGGCGGTCGGCTGGACCGTGTTCTACCTGGCGTTGCCGGTCGCGTTCTTCGGCATTCTGTGGGCCGGATTCGGATCGAAGCCGGCCACGGAGTTCATCACCGGTTATCTGCTGGAGAAGTCGCTCTCGGTGGACAACCTGTTCGTCTTCATGCTGCTGCTGGCGGCCTTCGCGGTCCCGGCGGTGCTGGCGCAACGGGTGCTGTTGTTCGGCATCGTGGGCGCGCTGGTGCTGCGCGGCATCTTCATCGCCGTCGGCGCGGCCGCGCTCGCCTCGCTGGACTGGGCGTTCCTGCTGTTCGGCGCGGTTCTGCTGCTCACCGCGCTCAAGCTGATCCGCGACGCGGTCACCGGGCACGAACAGGAAGTCGACATCTCCCGGATGCGGTCGGTGCGCCTGATGCGCAGACTGATGCCCGTCACCGACGACTACCGCGGCACGAAGATGACCGTGCGGGAGGCGGGCCGCCGCGCCCTGACCCCGCTCGCCCTGGTGGTCACCGCCGTCATGGCGACCGACCTGGTGTTCGCCATCGACTCGGTGCCCGCGGTCTACGGCGTCACCGGCGACCCGTACCTGGTGTTCGCCACCAACGCGTTCGCCCTGCTGGGGCTGCGCGCCCTCTACTTCGTCCTGCAGGCGGTCCTGGCCCGCCTCGTCCACCTCGCCTACGGCCTGGCGGTGATCCTCGGCTTCATCGGCGTCAAACTGGTGCTGCACTGGGCGCACGGCTACTGGGACTGGCTGCCGGAGATTCCCACCGCCGCCTCCCTGCTGGTGATCGTGGTGGTGCTCGGCGCGGTGACCGTGACCAGCCTGCTGGCCACCCGGGGCGAGAAGGACGGCGACTCCGCCACCATCGACACTCCCGCCCGATAGGAAGTACGCGGCCGGTGGGCACCGGAGTTGTCCCACCTCGAAATTTCGCCGTACCGTGGGCCGGTGCTGTCCCGCTTCCGACGTATCGATCCGGTCCGCACCCGGCGCGCCGTCGACGCGCTGCGATTGCCGGAGGCCGTCTTCAAGACCTGCCCCTGGCAGCCGCGAGACGTGGTGAAAACCGGTCTGCGGCAATGGTTGCGGTGCTGCGGTGCGGCGCTGGCCGACGACCAGGTGATCGGAATGCCGTCCCATGCCGTGGACGAGGCATGGCACGGTTTGATCCTGTGCACCGAGCGATATCGCGACTTCTGCGATGCCGCGTACGGCCGGTTTCTGCACCATTTCCCCGAGGGCGACGGCTACGGCGGCGGCAGCGGTGTGCCGATGGCGACTCAACTCGGCCGCACCGTCGTCGCCTGGTCCCTCGTTGCCGACCCGGGCGAGAACTGTGTGCTGTGGGATCTGGATACGATTGTGGGAGTGGAGAATCCGTGGGGCGTGCCGCCGGAGCGGGTCACCGAGGTGGAAACCGCCTTGGATGAGATCAGCGCGGGCTCACCACGTCGCTCCCCCGCGTAACCGCGGCCCGGATCTGCCGGATAGCGCCGCTCCGCTCTGCCGTGTGAAATGCGGCCGACCCTGGCGCCCTGGTCGGGGACAGGGACCACCATGCCGGTCGGCGACATCGAGAACCACTCGGCACGGATATTCCCGGCGGCACATTGTTCGGCGGCGTTCACTCGGGCCGGCGCGAAGAGATCGGGCGCAATTCGGCGATCTGCGGGCCGGCCTTGGGCGTCCCCGGACCGGGTTCGGCCTCCATTACCAGCTTTCCGCTGGGTCACCGGAGCGCGAGCCCGATGTGACCGTTCGC
>NZ_JADKYP010000007.1 GCF_015354405.1 Nocardia sp. BSTN01
GGCGACCGCCAGCTCGACCAGTTCCCGCGGATCGAACTGTTCCGCCGACGCCTTGTATCCGAGCTTGAGATCCACTGGGATCGAACACCTTTCAGTTGAACCGGATGCGGGCAGCGCGCGTCCGCTGCGTGGTCTCACGCATTGCAGTTGTGCGAGCGCCTCGACTCACGCGGAGATTTCGCTGCGGTCCGCGCTCCACAGGGTGTGGAACTTGCCTTCGGCGTCGACGCGCTCGTAGGTGTGGGCTCCGAAGAAGTCGCGCTGCGCCTGGGTCAGCGCGGCGGGCAGGCGTTCGGCGCGCAGCGCGTCGTAGTAGGACAGGGACGAGGCGAAGGCCGGGACCGGGATTCCCAGCAGGGTCGCGGTGGAGACCACGCGGCGCCAGCTGTCGACGGCCTGCTCGATGGCCGCCCGGAAGTACGGGGCCAGGATCAGGCTCGGCAGGTCCGGATTCTCCTCGTAGGCGTCTTTGATGCGGTTGAGGAAGCGGGCCCGGATGATGCAGCCCCCGCGCCAGATGGTGGCCAGGTCACCGGGGCGCAGGTTCCAGTCGTATTCGGTGCTGCCCGCCGCGATCTGGTCGAAGCCCTGAGCGTAGGCGACGATCTTGGAGGCATACAACGCCCTGCGAATATCCTCGGTGAATTGCGCTGCGTCGGTCGGCTTTTCGGCCAGCGTCCCGGACGCCAGATCGTGCGCCGCCCGGCGCTGGGCGCGGGAACCGGACAACGCGCGAGCGAAGACCGCCTCGGCGATGCCGGTGACGGGCACGCCGAGATCGAGCGCGGACTTCACCGTCCAGCGGCCGGTGCCCTTCTGCTCGGCGGCATCGACGATCACATCGACGAGCGGCTTGCCAGTCTTGGCGTCGACCTGCTCGAGCACCTGCGCGGTGATCTCCACCAAGTAGCTTTCCAGGTCGCCGGAGTTCCATTCGGTGAACACCCCGGCGATCTGCCCGGCCTCGAAGCCGAGAGCGTCGCGCAGCAGGTGGTAGGCCTCACCGATCAGCTGCATATCGGCATACTCGATGCCGTTGTGCACCATCTTCACGAAATGACCCGAGCCGTCGGGACCGATGTGGGTGCAGCACGGAGTGCCGTCGACCTTCGCCGAAATCGATTCCAGCAACGGGCCCAGCGACTCGTAGGATTCCTTCGGCCCGCCCGGCATAATGGCCGGCCCGTTGAGCGCGCCCTCCTCACCGCCGGAGATGCCCGCGCCCACGAAGTTCAGTCCACGCGCCTTCATGGCCGCTTCGCGGCGGATGGTGTCGGTGTAGAGGGCGTTGCCGCCGTCGATGATGATGTCGCCGGGCTCCATGACGGCGGCCAGTTCCTCGATCACCGCATCGGTGGCCTCGCCCGCTTTGACCATGATCAGCACCCGCCGCGGCTTCTCCAGCGCGCCGACGAATTCCTCGATGGTCTCGGTGCGGACGAACCGGCCGTCGTCCCCGTGCGCGTCGAGCAGCGCATCGGTCTTGGCGACACTGCGGTTGTGCAGGGCCACGGTGTAACCGTTGCGGGCGAAGTTGCGGGCGATATTGCTGCCCATGACCGCAAGGCCGGTCACACCGATCTGAGCGAGTGCAGAGGAGGAAGTCATAGTTCAGATCATTTCATCGGTAGTAGCGGTGGCATGGTCGGCCCCACCCGCTGTACGGGCACGTCGGTAGCGCATCATCAGGGCGTTCGTGGAACTGTCCCAGGCCGGCGCTCTATCGGATTCCAGATCGTCGTGGATACCGGTCGCGAGCTTCTTGCCGAGTTCGACACCCCATTGGTCGAAGGAGTTCACTCCCCAGATCCAGCCCTGCACGAACACTTTGTGCTCGTACAACGCGATCAACTGCCCCAGGGTGTAGGGGCTCAGACGCGGCAGCAGGATGGTGTTGCTCGGCCGGCCGCCCGGGAACCACCGATGCGGGGGCCGCTCGCCCGCGCTGTCGAGGTCGCCGAACGCCAGAGCCCGGGTCTGGGCGAACAGGTTCGCCATCAGCAGGTCGTGGTGCGCGCGAAAGGGATGCGCGGGTTCGAGCACGCCGATGAAGTCACTCGGCACCGGCGTCGTTCCCTGATGCAGCATCTGGAAGAACGCGTGCTGCCCGTTAGTGCCCGGCGCACCCCACAGAATCGGCGCGGTATCGACACCCACCGCACTGCCGTGCCGGTCGACGGATTTCCCGTTGCTCTCCATATCGAGCTGCTGCAGATACGCCGGCAGCAACGCGAGTCGCTGATCGTACGGCAGCACCGCGAAACCCTGTGCGCCGCAGAAGTTTCGATACCAGATACCGAGCAGGCCCAGCAGCACCGGCAGGTTCTCCTCGAACGCAGCCGTGCGGAAGTGCCGATCCATGCTGTGGGCTCCGGCCAGGAATTCACGGAACTGTTCGGGGCCGATGACGATCATGAGCGACAGCCCGATCGCAGACGGCAGCGAATACCGCCCACCGACCCAGTCCCAGAACTCGAACATGTTCGCCGGGTCGATCCCGAAGGCTGCCACCTGTTCGGCGTTGGTCGACACCGCGACGAAATGCCGGCCCACCGCCTCGTCGCCGAGCCGATCCACCAGCCACGTGCGGGCGGTACGGGCGTTGGTCAACGTCTCGACCGTGGTGAACGTCTTCGACGCGACGACGAACAACGTCGTGTCCGGGTCCAGGTCTCCCAGGACCCGGTCGATATCGTGACCGTCGACATTCGACACGAACCGCGCCTCGATGCCGTCCTGCGCGAATTCGCGCAAAGCGTGCCAGGCCATCGCCGGGCCCAGATCCGAGCCGCCGATACCGATGTTCACCACCGTCCGAACGCGACGGCCGGTCGCGCCACGCCACCGGCCCGACCGAACCGCGTCGGCGAGACCGCGCATCCGGTCCAGGACCTCGTGCACCGGACCGACGACATCGACACCGTCGAGCAGAACGGATTCGCTTGCGGGAGTGCGCAACACGGTGTGGAGCACCGCGCGATCCTCGGTCGTATTGATCCGCCCACCGTCGAACATCGCCTCGATGCCCACGGCCAAGCCACGATCGCGGGCCAGACGCATCAGGAGGCTCACCGTGCGATCGGTGATCACGTTCTTCGAATAATCGAGCACCACACCGTCGTATTCGGCGCACAACTCCGTTCCGCGCCGAGGATCGCGATCGAACAACTCCCCCATCGAGATCGCCGCCGATTCCGCACGGTGGGTAGCTAATTCGCGCCACACGGGCAAGGCGGACACGGCTGCGGGGACCTCGCCACCGGGTTGCGAACCGACGCCGAGAGTCTCCGGAAACCCGGAGCTCATGAGCGCACCCCTGACAGGAGCCGGTCGACATCCTCGATCAACGCTTGCCACGATGTCTGAAACTTCGCGATCCCCTCGCGTTCGAGCTGCTCGAGCACATCGTCGAAATCGATACCCAGCTCGCCGAGTTGCGCGAAGACCTCCCACGCGTCGTCATAGTTGGGCCTGATGCGGTCACCCAGAACGGTCCCGTGTGAAATCACCGCGTCCAGAGTCGCCGCGGGCATCGTGTTCACCGTTCCGGGCGCGACAAGCTCTGTCACATACCGGGTGTCGGCATAGGCAGGGTCCTTCACACCGGTCGACGCCCACAGCGGACGCAATGGTGACGCCCCGGCCGCCGCCAACTCCAGCCACCGAGGGTCATGCAGCATGTTCTCGTAGCGCAGATACGCCAACCGCGCGTTCGCGATCGCAGCGCGCCCACGCAACGCGGCAGCCTCCGACGTCGCGAGCGCGTCCAGACGCCGATCCACCTCGGTATCGACGCGGGAAATGAAAAACGATGCGACAGCAACGATCTCGGTGAGAGAGCGTCCAGCGGCGCGCGCCTGTTCCAGTCCGGCCAGGAATGCGTCGATGACCTGGTGATAGCGCCGCACGGAGAAAATCAACGTCACGTTGACACTGATCCCCTCGGCAAGACAGGTCGTGATCGCCGGCAAACCCTCGACAGTGGCGGGAATCTTGATCATCACATTGGGCCGATCGATGAGCCGCCACAACTGCCGGGCCTCCTCGAGCGTGCGCCCGGTGTCGTGGGCCCAGCGCGGGTCGACCTCGATCGACACCCGCCCATCGCGTCCCCCGGTCTCACGGTAGACGGGCCAGAGCACGTCGCAGGCAGAACGAACATCTCCCGTGGTCAACGTCCGAACTGCCTCGAGTGCGGATACGCCTCGCCCGCGCAGAACCTGCAGCTCCTCTTCGTATTCCGCGTCCTGACCCAGCGCGTTGTGAAAGATCGTCGGGTTCGTCGTCAAGCCGACGACCGTGCCCGACCGGGTTAGTTCGGCCAACTCTCCCGACCGCAACAGGTGCCGGCTCAGGTCGTCCAGCCATACCGACACCCCTTCGTCGGCCAGACCCTTCAGTGTGCGATTCATCAGATCCCTCGATTATCCGTTGCGCACGAAATCGCGCACCAACTGCTCGAAATCATGCACGCCGATGCGCGAACAAGTCAACACCGCACTCGAGTACGATGCAGAAACCGCACGACGCATCGCTGATGCACGACCAGGTCTGGGAGGCAAGGTTGCTGGCGAGCACCCGACGGCGCGAAATCATGCACCGATTGGTCACCGACGGCTATGTCGAGGCGAAAGCACTCGCCGACGAGTTGAACGTCGACGCATCGACGATCCGCCGCGACCTGGACGCACTCGAACGAGCCGGCCAAGCACAACGCACCCACGGCGGCGCGCGCCCGGCCCCCGGAGCCACGGCGAAGCTGCCCTACACCATGAAAGAAGGCGAGCGCCTCGACGAGAAGGCTGCGATCGGAATCGCCGCCGCGGCGCACGTGCGCGACGGGCAAACGGTGATCCTCGACAGCGGTTCCACCACCTACGAGGTCGCGCGAGCCCTGCGAAACCACAAGGAACTGACGGTAATCACCAACGACCTGCGCATCGCCAAATATGTTGCGGAAACACCCGGCATGCGCCTGCTGGTCACCGGGGGCGAACTGCTGGGTTCGGTCTTCACCCTCGTCGGTGAACACGCGATAGCGTTCCTGTCCGACTACACCGCCGACTGGGCCTTCCTCGGCGCCGACGCGGTCGACCTCGAGGCCGGCATCACCAACATGAACACCCTCGAAGTACCCCTCAAACGAGCGATGCTCACCGCCGCCGCGAACTGCTTCGTCGTGGCGGACAGTTCGAAATTCGGCAGACGCGCGCTCGCCAAGGTCGCCGGACTCGATGAGATCAGCGGCGTCATCACCGATTCCGATCTCGCCCCCGTCAACGCCCGCCGGTTCGGTGATTCGATCATCCACGCCGAACCGGCTGCCCACTCATCTCTCGCCACTCCGGCTCCGCGAACCGCGGGAAGGTAACCGTCGGCGGCAGGTTCGCGAGGCGGGGGCTCCGTGGTGCGGGCCGTGGGGCAGCCCGCACCACGGCCGGCCCTTATCCGGTCACAGGCCGAGCGATTTACTGATGATCGACTTCATCACCTCGCTGGTTCCACCGTAGATACGGGTCACGCGGGCGTCGGCGTACAGGCGCGCGATCGGATATTCCAGAACGTACCCGTACCCGCCGAACAGCTGCAGGCAGCGATCGACCACGCGGCCCTGCAACTCCGTGCAGAACAGCTTCACCTTGGCGGCATCGACGGGTGTCAGCTCACCTTCGATATGAGCCAGAATCGCCTTGTCCAGCAAGGCCTGTGCCGCGGTCAGGTCGGTCTCCATGGCCGCGAGCTCGAATTTGGTGTTCTGGAAGTGACTGACGGGCTTTCCGAAGACCGTGCGTTCGGTGACGTAGGCGAGGGTGGCGTCGAAGGCGGCACGGGCGGCCGCGAGTCCACCCACGGCGATGGCCAAGCGCTCCTGGGGCAGATTGTGGCCGAGGTAGCCGAAACCGGCGCCCTCCTCTCCCAGCAGATTCGCCACGGGAACCCGCACATCGCTGAACGACAGTTCGACGGTGTCCTGGACCTTGATTCCGATCTTCGGCAGCGCCCGACCGACCTCGAAACCGGGCATCCCCCGCTCCACGACCAGCAGCGACAGGCCGGCGCGACGGTTGCCCTCCACAGTCGAGGTCCGGGCCAGCACGATCACCAGATCGGCGTGCAGACCGCCACTGATGAACGTCTTGGCGCCGTTGAGCACGAAGTGGTCGCCCTCGCGCCGCGCGGTGGTCTTCACCCCGGCGAGATCGGAACCCGTCGCCGGTTCGGTCATCGCGATAGCGGTGAACAGGTCGCCGGTGGCGAAGCCGGGAAACCACCGCGCCCGCTGTTCGTCGTTGGCCAAGTGCAGGAAGTAGGGCAGGACGACATCCAGGTGGGTGCGCAAGGTGCCCAGGGTGAACGTCGCGCGATTGATCTCTTCCTGCAGAACCACATTGAAGCGATAATCGCTCTGCCCGCTGCCGCCGAATTCCTCCGGGATCGACAAACCCATGATCCCGAGTTCGCCGACCCGTCGATACAGTTCACGCGGAACCGCACCGGCGTGTTCCCAGTCGGCGAAGTGCGGTTCCACCTCCTTGGCCAGAAAGGCCCGGACAACCTGACGGAAGTCTTCCTGTTCCTGTGTAAAGACCGTGCGTTGCATGCTGTTTCGCTCCTCGTGGGTCAGTCGGTGCCGGATGTCTCGGCGACGGCTCGAATGGCGGCGTAGTCGGGTTTTCCGACATACGTCCGCGGCAGGTGATCGACACGGATCCAGGTCTTCGGGCACTTGTACGGCGTCAGCCGGGCCCGGCAGTGTGCGGTCAACTCCGCGTCGGTGACCTCGCCGCGCACGGTGACCACGCCGGTCACGCGCTGGCCCCACTTCTCATCCGGCATTCCGATGATCGCGGCGTCGGCGACCGCCGGATGGTCCCGCACCACGATCTCGACCTCTTCCGGCCAGACCTTCTCGCCGCCGGTATTGATGCAGGCATTACCGCGGCCCAGAATCCGGATGGTCCCGTCCTCGTTGACCATCGCCTCGTCGCCGATCAGCAGGTACCGAACGCCGTCGACCTCACGGAAGGTCTCGGCGGTTTTGACCGGATCGTTGAGGTAACCCAGCGGCAGCCGCCCCGCGGTGGCCACGACTCCGACCTGTCCCGACCCCGGCAGCACCGGCCGATTGTCGGCATCGAGCACGACCAGCCCCGGACGAGACTGAAAACCCTTGCCATCGACGTCGCGGCTGACCAGGGCTTCGGTCGAGCCGAAATTATCGATCAAACGAATAGCCGGCAGGTGGTCGGAGATCCGCTGGCGTACCTCCGGGCTCCACACCGCGCCGGAGGACGACAGCGCCGCCAGCGAGTCCAAGCGCCCGGCCCACTTCCCGGTGTCCAGTTCCGCCAGCAACGGACGTGCGTACGCGTCCCCGACAATGCCCAGGACCCGGACGCGATGCTGCTCGACCAACTCGAGGGTTGCGGCCGCGTCGAACGAGGACTGTTCGTGGAGCACCACCACCCCGCCACCGTTGAGTGTGTTGAGCGCCAGTCCCATCGCGGTGCCGTGCGCCAGCGGTGACGCGGGCAACGTCGTCGGCGCGGGGCGGGAGCCGCCGGCGGCGACCTGGCGCGGCTCCGGCGGATCGACATCCGGCCGGATCACCTCCCACAGCATGCGGTAATGCGTGTCGACCTCCCAGATCACTCCCCTGGGCCGGCCCGTGGTACCGCCTGTGTACCACAGCAATTGGTCGCGCGGTGACAACTCCCGCTCCGGCCCCGGCTCGGTCGCCAGTGCCCGCTCGTACTCCGCCGAGTCCACCTCGAGCAGTACCAGCGGACGTCCCAGTATTTCCGCCGCCTTCACCGCCTCGGCCGTGGACGCGGGCTCGTGCACCAGCGCGGCCGCATCGCAGTCCTGGAGGATCTCCGCGATTTCCGACGCGGAATAGCGCGGATTCACGTTCGCCGGCGGCGATCCCAGCATCATCGCCGCGTAGAACGTCTCGACGATCGCCGGCCGGTTGATCAGCATCGCCGCAACCGGACGGCCCGCGTCCACGCCGCGCGCTCGCAAATACCCGGCGAGACCGCGCGAATTGGCATACAGCTCGGAAGCCGTAATCGTCCGGTGCCGCGTAGCGATCAGCGTGCGCTGCGGATCTAGCTCGGCAAATGCCTGCAGCGCGCGGACGTAGTGATAGTCGGGCACCGTCGGGCCCCCTTTCAATAATGAATTCAACTTGGCTAGCATCATGCCATGACCAACACCGAACAGCGAAGCCGTCACGAGCGTTCGCTGCGCTACATGTTCAACAAGGTGCCCTTCATCACCGCCCTCGGCCTCGAACTCGTCGAGTGGGAGGACCGGGAAGATCACGTCGTCGTGCGGATGCCGGTGAACGCACTCGCCGACAACGGCGGCGGAACGCCACATGGTGGCGCGATCGCGACCCTGCTGGACACCACCGGCGCGGCAGCGGTGTGGAACGGCCACGACTACGAACGCGGAACGCGAGGATCGACGGTCTCTCTGACCGTGAACTACCTGGGTGCCGCCCGCAACGAGGCGGTCATCGCCACGGGGCGGTGCGTGCGACGGGCGAAGGAACTGAACTTCGCCACGATCGACGCCGTCAGCGAGAGCGGCCGACCGGTCGCCAGTGCCGTCCTGACCTATCGGATCGTGCCGTGAGCGCCCCCGAAACCGCCGACGACCTGGTCGGACGCACCGGGCAGCCGTTCGATTTCCCGATCGAACCCGGAAAGGTGCGCGAGTTCACCCGCGCCATCGGCACTCGCGATCCCGCCTATGCCGCGGGCGCGGTCACCCCGCCGACGTTCCTGATGGCCGCCGACCATTGGCAGAGCCGGGCGAACTCCCCCTGGGGAGACCATCCGCGCAATCTGGCCCGCACCCTGCACGCCGAACAAGAATTCATTTTCCATGGTCCACCGCCTCCGGCCGGCGTACGGCTGCGTGGGCAGGCTCGGATCGACAAGCGCTACACCAAGGAAGGGAAACGGGGAGGGACCATGACCTTCACCGAAATCGTCACCGAGTACCGCGACAGCAGCGACCGGTTGGTCGCCGAGGTCCGGGCCACCCTCGTCGAGACGTCCAAGGCGGCGGGAAAATGACCGCGGCGCAAGCGATTTCGGTAGGGACCGAGGCCGAGCCGTATATCGCCAAACCACTGACCATCACCGACTTCGTTCGTTACCAGGGCGCGGCCGGCGACTTCAATCCGATCCATCACGACCACGGCAAGGCGACAGCCGCCGGCTTCGAGCAGCCGTTCGCCGTCGGCATGCTGGCCGCGGGTGTACTGGGCGGCTTCGCGGCCGGCTGGCTCGGCGCCGAGAACATCCGCCGCTACCGGATTCGGTTCGCCGAGCAGGCGTGGCCCGGTGACGTCCTGACCTACACCGGAGTCGTCACCGATGTCCGTACCGATGCCGCTCCCGGCACGCGCGAGATCGACGTCGAACTCACCGTGACCCGGCAGACCGGCGGTGTGCACCTGCGCGGGTGGGCCACCTTCGTCCTGCCCGCCGAGGGCGACGCATGAGCACTGCGACCGTTCTTGTCCTCGAGGCGCCGGAGCGGCTGGTCGCCCACGAATTCGACATTCCCGAGCCTCGACCGGGCGAGGCCGTGCTCCGGGTCGAAGCCTGCGGACTGTGCGGGACCGATCACGAGATGTTCACCGGGGCCATGCCCGCGCCACTTCCCCTCGTACCCGGCCACGAGGTGATCGGAACGCTGGAATCGGCGACCCCGGAGTTCCTCGCCGCACGTGGCCTGGCCGCCGGCGATCGGGTCGCGCTGGAGGTCTTCCAGCGCTGCGGGGAATGCGGCCCCTGCCGCCGCGGCGCGTATCCGCTGTGCCGGCGCCACGGCCTGCGCGACTCGTACGGCAACACGCCCATCTCGGTCGGCTCGGGACTGTGGGGCGGATACGCCACACACATGCTGCTGACCGCCGACTCCCTGGTGCACCGTGTCCCCGAGGGACTGGACCCCGCCTTCGCCACGCTGTTCAATCCACTCGGAGCGGGAGTTCGCTGGGGCACCACCCTGCCGGAGGTGTCGACCGGCGATGTCGTCGTGGTGCTCGGGCCAGGTCTGCGTGGTTTGAGCGCGGTCGCCTCCGCCTCGCTCGCCGGCGCCGGTTTCGTCATGCTGACCGGTGCGGGCGAGCGGGATGCCGAACGGCTCGAACTCGGTCGAAAACTCGGCGCGACCGAGGCGATCGATATCACACGAGTCGATCCGAAGGCACTGCTGAAAGAGCGGGTCGGCGGATTGGCCGACGTGGTCGTCGATGTCACCGCCGCGGCGCCCGCGGCATTCACTCAGGCGCTCGATCTGGTCCGGCCGGGCGGCACCGTGGTGGTGGCGGGCACTCGCGGCAAGAAGGTGCTCGACCACTTCAACCCCGATCGGATCGTGCTCAAGGAACTACGTCTGCTCGGGGCCCGTGGGGTCGACGGCGAGGCCTACGCGACCGCGCTCGAACTGCTCGCCACCGACGCGCGCTTCCGGGCGCTGCCCCGACGCACCGTAGGGCTCGACGTGGCAGCCGTCTCGGATCTGCTGTCCACGATGGCCGGTGGCAACGAGCCGCCCCTGCACGCGGTGGTGGTTCCGTGAGCGACCCACACCGCGGCGCACGCCTGCCGCTCCTCGATCAGGCCGCGGCCGAGGCCGCCGCCGAAAAAATCGGCATCGATCCGAAGTACCTCGTCCAGCCGATCTGGACGATGCTGCTGGCCCGGCCGAAATATGCCAAGGCAGTCTATGAAGTGCTCACCGACCTGCTGTTTCGGAGTACATTGCCGGTCCGGCTGCGGGAGTTGCTCATCATGCGGATCGGCTGGGCGACCGCGGCGGAGTTCGAATGGGCGCAGCACTGGCAGGTCGCGACACGGGCCGGCGTCGACCCCGACGACCTACTGGCGGTGCGCGATTGGCGCACCAGCGATCGGTTCGACGAGCCCGATCGGGCGGCGCTTGCCGCAGCCGACGAGGTCGTCGCCGAAGGAGAGATCGGCGATGCTACCTGGGGCGCGTTACGAGCCCACTATTCGGAATCCGAACTGCTCGAACTCGTCGCGGTCATCGCCACCTGGCACTACGTGAGTGTGCTGGTGCGAAACCTGCGCGTCCCGCTGGACGAGGGTATGAGCGCCTGGCCACCGGACGGTCGCGAACCGCAGCGTCGCTGAGGCGATTCGCAAGGTCCGTCATATCCCTGGGGCCGCCGACAGAAAAGGGGCGGAGCGCGCACAGCACGCTCCGCCCCTTTTCTGTCTCGTCGCCGGACGGGCGTCAGCTCGCGGGGTCGAGGACGAGCGGATCCAGTTGCGGCGTGACAGCGCTGCGCACCACCATCCGGCCCAACTCGGTACGCAGACCTTCCGCGTGTCCCAGCACGAGGTCCAGTGCGAAACTGCGGCGGATCAGCCGATGCAGCGGAAACTCCCACGTCGATCCGACCGCCCCGCACACCTGCGCGGCCTGCCGGACGGCAAGGTCGGCGGCATCGCCCGCCAGTGCCTTCGCGACTGCCGATGCCAGCGGGTCCGGGTCCTGGGCGTAGGCGAGGCGCACCGCCTCGGCCGCGGCTTCGATCGCCACCTTGACCTCGGCCAGCCGGAAGCGCACCGCCTGAAAGGCACCGATCGGCCGGCCGAACTGATGCCGGTCCGTCACATGCGTAATCGCGAGGTCCAGGGTCGCCCGGGCCACACCGACGAGTTCGGCCGCCAGCGCGCGGCGTCCGGCTGCCACCGCCTCCGGCCAGGTGGCGGCGGGCAGGGGTTTCACATCGTCGAGAGCGACGACGCCGGAGATCCTGGACCACCCCCCTTCCGGGTCGAGGCCACCGACCGCGTCCGGAGCGAGCACCGCGGTGGGTATCGAGAACAGCGCGATGCCCGCGTCGGTCGCGCACGGGACGAGAACGCGCTCGGCCGCGCCACCGGACGTGCGGAGTACCCCGTCGAGCCTCAGCTGCCGGTTGTCGACGGGCATCGTCGGGCCAGATTCCGCCGACCGCGGTCCCAGCGGGTAGACAACCGCGCCGGCGTCGGGCCCGGCCGGGTCGATCCCGAGAGCGGCGAGCACAATCTCGTCGAGCAGACCGGAAACGGCCAGCGACCGCCCCTGCTCCTCGAACAACAACGACGCGGCGGACGGCTCCTCCGCGACCACGTCCTCCCAGCCGAGCTCACGCACCGCGGCGGACAGGCCCTCCGGCGCCGCCGCGTACTCGGTGAACAACGACCGCAGACTCTCCCGGAGCAGGCGATATTCGTCGGCGTCCATCACGAACCTTCCTTGGGCAAGCCGAGCACACGGTCGGCGATGATGCTGCGTTGAACTTCGGCGGCGCCACCGTAGATGGTCGAGGCGCGGGTGTAGAACCAATTCGAGCGCCACGCTTCGTCGGCGGCGTCGTCGGAGAAGAGGAAGGCCGAACGACGCAGGCTCAGGGCCGCGTCACAGACCCGTTGCTCGGCGGTGCCGAGTAACACCTTGTCGATCGAGATATCCGGGCCGAGAATCTCTCCCGCGCCCAAGCGCTGCACGGTCCTCCCGCAACGAATGCGCAGCGCCTGTTGCGCCAGCCAGGCCGCACCCACCTCGGCGACAGCCCGATCGTCACTGTCGTCGGTTCCCGCCGCCAGCTCGGTGATCAGGCGACCGATATGCGCCTGGCGGACCCAGGCGTAATTGCCTCGTTCGTACTGCAGCAGGAACATGGCGACCGCCCATCCCTGTCCCTCGTCACCGACCAGGCGGTCGGCCGGAATCCGCGCGTTGTCGAAGAAGACTTCGGCAAGTTCGTTGTGGCCGTTGGAGAAGCGAATCGGCCGCACCTCTACACCCGGGGTATCCAGGTCGACCATCAGCATCGACAGCCCTCGGTGGCGGCTCTCGACCGTACCGGTACGGACCAGGGTGCCCATCCGCGCGGCGCCGATCCCCTGGCTGGTCCAGATCTTTTGCCCGCTCAGTACATAGTCGTCCCCGTCGCGGCGGGCACGGCACCGCAGGCTGGCCAGGTCGCTACCGGCTTCGGGCTCGGAAAAGCCCTGCGCCCAAGCCTTTTCGCCGGTCAGCGCCGAAGGCAGCAGCCGCGCGGCGACCTCCGGCGCGAAGGCGAGCACCGCCGGCGCCAGCGTCTCCAGCATCTCGTACTGCACCGGGGCCGGATATCCCGCGCGTTCGAGTTCGTCGTAGAGAACCGGCCGCAACACGGCCGGACCGCCGAGGCCACCGGCCGCCTCCGGCCAGCCCCACCGTCCCCAGCCGTGATCGTGCAGCAATCGGGTGAAGCGGCGGCCCGAGTCGAGCGCGGCCTCGGCGCTTTCGGGCTCCAGGCCATGGAACTGCGCCAACTCGTCCGGGCCGTCGAGCAACCACTGGCGTAGCCGGAGTCGATGATCGGCCACGGTCGCGGCCGTATCCGGCCCCGTCGTCATGGCCGGGCCTGGCGGGGGTTGGGTCTGCGTCACGGCTGCTCCTTCGTCGAACGCGCCGACAAGATCGACTTTGAATTCAATATGGATCGGCGAGGCAATCGTCGCGCAAAAGGATTTTGAATTCAATCTGCTATGCTACATCGGTGTCCGACGAGATACTCACCGACCTGGCCGATGGCGTTCTTACCGTCACGCTCAACCGTCCCGACCGCCTCAACGCGTGGACCTACGAACTGGGTGACAGCTACTTCGACGTTCTCGACCGCGCCGACGACGACCCCGACATTCGTGTGGTCGTCCTGACCGGAGCCGGCCGCGGCTTCTGCTCCGGTCTCGACATGGAGGCATTGAGCGCGGCCTCGGCGAGTGGTGCGAGACGGACCCCCGCACACGGCCGCCGGATGACCCACGCACAGTCCTTCCGAAAGCCGCTCATCGGCGCGATCAACGGTGCCTGCGTGGGGTTCGGCCTGGTCCAGGCGCTCGCCTGCGATATCCGGTTCGCCTCCGCGTCGGCGTACTTCGTACCCGCCTTCACGCAGCGCGGACTCAACGCCGAATACGGAACGAGCTGGCTACTCCCCCGGATGATCGGCCAGACACGGGCGGCCGAGTGGTTGTTCTCCGGCCGGCGCATGGACGTATCGGAAGCCGAACGGATCGGTCTCGTGAACCGAGTCTGCGCCGCGGACGATCTGATCGCCGAGACCGTCGCCTACGCCCGCAACCTCGCGGCCGCCGCGTCCCCGATCGCCTTGGCCGATACCAAGGCTCAGATTGCCGGGGACTGGCTGCGCGACCGCGTGACAGCCGAAGACCATGCCAAATCCCTCGGACATCAGCCGGGTCACCGCGTCGACTTCGCCGAAGGCGTACGGAGCTTCGTGGAACGCCGGCCACCGCAGTTCCAGCCACTCCCGCCGCGCTCGGCGGACCACGACCGGCACCCCTAGACCCGCACCAGTAGTCGCAAGGAGGCGCTCCATGGCGCACACCACCACCGTCACCACGAACGACTCCGTCGTCGTCACCGCCGAAGGCCCGATCCGAACCGTCACACTGAGCCGGCCGGACAACCTCAACGCCGTCGACGCCGCCATGCACCGGCGCTTGTCCCAGATCTGGACCGAGATCGCCGACGACCCCGATGCCAGAGCGGTCGTATTGACCGGCGCGGGAAGAGCTTTCAGCGCCGGTGGGGACTTCGGATTCATGAGTGGGCATCGTGATCCCGACATCCGCTGGCGGGTTATGGAAGAGGCGCGGCGCATCATCACCGAAATGCTGCACTTTCCACTTCCCGTGGTAGCCGCGGTGAACGGCCCGGCCGTCGGCCTCGGATCGAGCCTCGCCCTGATGTCGGATCTGGTGCTGATGGCCGACACCGCGTTTCTGGCCGATCCGCATGTGCTGGTCGGTCTGGTCGCCGGAGACGGTGGGGCCGCGACACTTCCGGCTCACACCAGCCTGCTGCACGCCAAGGAGTTCCTGTTCCTGGGCGACCGCGTGAACGCACAGACCGCCGTCGCCCGAGGTATGGCCAATCGTGTCGTCCCGGCGGCCGATCTCCTCACCGAGGCCAACGCCCTCGCGCAGCGGTTGGCCGCTCTTCCTCAGCACGCGCTCCGGGATACCAAACGCGCCCTGAACCAGAGCGTCGAGTTGAGCTTCGCCGCCGGCCGTAACTACGGGCTGGCCGCCGAACGCTACAGCATGACCGATCTCGATCATCACGCTTTCCTGGCGGCCGAGGAGCGCCGGACGGTCGAGTAGTGTCGCTGTGCACATCACAGCGGGGTGCAACTGAGAAAGGGTGAGGATGCCCAAGCGGTACGGGATCAAGGACCGCGATGTGGCCGCGGCCTGGGTCATGGAACGTCTGTTCGACGGGCGGCTCCGCCCCGGGGATCGGCTCGATCGCAACCGGATCGCCGAAGGGGTCGGCATCAGCCGGGTGCCCGTTCAGGAGATGATCGCCCAGCTGGAACGCGACGGCATCGTCACCAGCACCTATCACCGAGGCGCGTACCTCGAACGATTCGATCCCGGCGTGGTCGAGGAAACCTACGAGCTCTTCGGAATGATCACCGGACATGCGGCCGCGGCGGCCGCTACCGAGATGACGCCCACACTGGCGGGCGAACTGGAGACTTTGGTCAACGAACTGCGCGACGCGGACAAGGACACCTTCAAGGAATTGACCTGGGAGTTCCGCCGCAAGGTCAACATCGCCGCCAGTGGACCGCGGATGCGGGCGATGCTGTCGACATTTCGCACCTTCATGCCCACCGCATACGGTGTGCTCGTCGACCGTCCGCGGTCGCGGTCGCGCATTCTGCACCACTATCGGGCCGAACAACGCGCGCTGGCCAAGGGCGACTCCGCCGGAGCCCGGCGCGCGGTCGAGAGCCGGTGCGCCGAAGAGGCCGAACTGCTGGTGGCCGAGCTCGTCCGGCGACAGGTGTTCCCGCGTCCGGCCCGGCAGGCGCGGGAGGCCTGACCCGATCGGCCGGGCCGCCCGCCGTCACCTCCGTCAGGCCTTGTCGAAGAACTCTCGATAGGCCGGATTGCCGATGTCGTCGAGAATGTCGAGCCGGCTCGGATCCGGTGACCAGCCGAGTTCGGCCCGCGTGCGGGGCCCGCGAGCCCGGCTGCATACGCTGAAGTAGATGGTCGTGGGGAACTTGCCCCAGATCTCGACCGCCTCGCCGAAATCGAGGCTGCGGCTGGGAACACCGCAGTCGCGCGCCACCGCCTCGGCCAGCGTCCGATAGTTCGTCTCGCCGGAGACGGCGTGGTAGACCGCTCCCGCACGACCGGCCTGCAGCGCCCGGCTGTATACCGCCGCAACGTCGTCGACGTGCACATTCGAATACAGGTTCAGTCCCCGGCCGAGGTAGCCGACCGAGCCCTTGGTCGCCGCGCTGCGGTAGAACTCCTTGATCATCGGGCATCCGCCGTGGCCCCAGATCATGCCCGGGCGGAACACCATCCCACGAACCCCGCGTGCGGCGGCATCCACCACCATGCGTTCGGTATCGCACCGGGCCCCGATGTACTTCGACGGGACGAAATCGTCGTCCTCGGCGAAAGTGTCTTCACTCCAGTCCCCATCCGTGCGCTGGGACAGCACACCGGTGCCCGACGTGAACAGGAACGCAGCATCCGATCCCGCAAGTGCGTCCAACAGGTCTCTCACCACCCGCTGTTCGGCGTCGAGCAGCATCTGTGGTGCGAACACGACCGCGTCCGTGCCGGCGATCGCCGACCGCGTCGAGGTGAGGTCGTCCAGATCGCCCGTGACAGGGCGGGCACCGGTCTGCCGCACGCTGTCGGCGGCTCGCTCGCTACGCACCAGACCGGTCACCTCGTGACCGTCGGCGACGAAGCGGCGGGTCAGCGCCGACCCCAGATAGCCGCCTGCCCCCAGAACAGTTACTTGCACCCGATTCTCCTTCTCTGTGTCGAATTCGGTGACCGCGTCGGCAATTTCAGCCCGAGGCAGGGTCAACCGAGGCCTCCGGCCGGGGTCGTGGGAATGTCGCCCAGCCGCTCACGCAGCTTGGGCTTGACGATCTTTCCGGACGCCGTCAGCGGCAGATCGTCCATGTGCACCAGCCGAGTCGGCAGCTTGAAACGGGCAAGGTGGGGTGCGCAGAAGTCCCGCAACTCGGTCAGCTCCAAGGTGGAGCCGGCGACGAGTTCGACCACGGCGACGATCGTTTCGCCCCACCGTTCGTGCGGCGCGCCCACGACGGCGCAACGCGCGACCGCTGGGTGGCTCGCGACCACTTGCTCCACCTCTGCGGCCGCCACGCTCTCACCGCCGGTTTTGATGACGTCCTTCGCCCGGCCGACCAGGAACAGGTCACCGTCGTGGTCGAATCTGGCCAAATCGCCGGTGTGGTACCAGCCCTCGGCATCGAATGCGGCGGCAGTCGCGGCCGGGTTGTTCCAATACCCGCTGGTCACAGATGGCCCTCGCAGGCAGAGTTCACCCACCGTTTCGGGTCCGTCGACAACCTCACCCGAGTCGGGTGCGACCAGGCGGTAGTCGACCAGCGACAGTGGGGTGCCCACCGACCCCGGTTTCGTGGTCACCTTTTCCGGTGCGAGCGCCGAGACCACCGTGCACTCGGTCATCCCGACCGCCATGTAGATCTGTGCGCCCTGGCGCCGGAACACTTCCACCTGCTCGGCGGGAATCGGCGCACCGCCGACATTCAGCGAGCGAATACTCGAGAGATCGGCCTGCAGGAATCCGGGCGTCCGGTAGAGAACATTGAGGGCGGCGGTCACCGTGTCTATGCGAGTGACTCCGTACTGCGTGATCGCTGCGAGGGCCTTCGGCCCGTCCATCCGCGGCAACAACACGATCTCCCCGCCGTGTGCCCAGAGCTCGACGGTACTGGTGTTGAAACCGGCGGTATGGAACATAGGCGTCATCACCAGTCCCACGTCGTCGCGGCCGACACCGAATGTCCGCGCCAAATTGATGCCGTTGGCCAGGATCATCGTGTGGCTGTGCAGCACGCCCTTGGGCCGGCCGGTCGTTCCCGAGGTGTAGAGGATCAACGCCAGATCCGAGGGACGCACGGGAAGACGTGGTCCGCCGACATGTGCGGCGATCAATCCGGCGACCGACGCCGGGCCGCTCCCGTCGGCCGTCACCACCGTTACCCGCGGGGCCGCGTCGGCATAGTCGGCCCGGAATTCCTCCGCGACGATGGCTACCACCGGGCGGACATCCTCGAGTACCCACGCCCGCTCCGGCCCGGCCAGCCGCGGATCGACCGGGACGAACACCGCTCCCAGGTCCATGACCGCGAAAGCCGCCAGAATCAGGCTCGGATGGTTGAGCCCGACGTAGAGGACGCGATCACCGCGCCGGACGCCCAATTCGGCCAAACCTGTTGCCAGAGACTCGAATTCGATACGCAATTGCGAATAGGTCCACGTGCGGCCCTCGAATCTCAGTGCAGGGCGGTGAGGATCGCGCAGAGACCGTCGCCGGAACAACTCCGGATACGAATCATCCATTACGTCCGCCTCCCGCCGCCGCCCGACTCACCACGGCCGGGTTCCGCCCGCACCGAAGAACCCGCCGGTGGGCCCGTCCGGACCGAGCAGGGCCAACCGCACCGGCTCCGCCGCTCCCTCGGCCGGGGTCAGGGGTCCGCGCCCCTCGTTCATCTCGGTCCCGACGAAGCCGGGTTCCACGGCGTTGACCTTGATGCCGGAATCGCGCAGCTCCTTGGCGAAAGCGACCACCACCGCGTTGAGGGCGGTCTTCGAACTGTTGTAGCCGAGCTGGTTGATGCGGGCGAACGGAGTCGTCTCGTCCAGACCCGCGGTCAGCGAGCCCGTGATGCTGCTGACCATGACCACATTGGCGGACGGCGCCGCCTGTAGCAGCGGGAGAAATGCTTGCGTCACCCGGATGGCACCGAAGACGTTCACCTCGTAGATGGCCTTGATCTCGGCCATCGGCTCGCGACTGGGCGGGGTGGACCAGCCGAAGGCGGCCCCCGCGTTGTTCACCAGCACGTCGACCCGATCGACCTGCTCGGCCACCGCGGCGGCCGCGGCGGCCACCCCGGCGTCGTCGGTGACGTCGAGTTCCAGGAGCCGTACGTCCGAGCCCGAAGCCACCAACTCGTCGACCACGGCCTGGCCACGGACGGCGTCACGCGCCCCCAGGTAGACGGTCGATCCCGCTGCGGCGAGCAATTCGGCGATCGCCCGTCCCACACCTTTGTTCGCGCCCGTGACGACCGCGATTCGTTTGTCCATCAAATGCTTCCTTTGTTTCCGGTCCGGCCGACACTGCGGCCTTCTATCGCGCTTCGTTACGAGGACACCCCACGCAACCGATCGATTTCCGGCATATGCGATGTGACGCTGAGCGGGAGGAACGGGAACCACCCCTCCCCGGACCAGCGGGTGAATCCGGCCGCCGCGCTGCTGCCGCCGTCGATATGCAGTGCCTGACCGGTCACATACCGGGACAGACCGGAAGCGAGGAAGAGCAGCCCACCCGCCCAGTCGTCGGCGCTACCGCCTCGTTCCAGCGGAATCGTGGCGGCGTAGCGGGCCGCCACCGCTTGCTCGCCGGCGGTCTCGTGGCCGAGCAGTCCGACCAGGGCCGGTGTTTCGACGATATCGGGCGCGATCGTGTTGACCCGGATATTGCTCGGCGCCAACTCGACTGCCAGCGAGGCGCTCATGCTGGTGAGTGCCGCCTTCATCGCCGCGTACACCGAACACGACGGCGCGCCGCGATGCGCCTCGATCGACGTGACGTTGATGATCGATGCGCCCTGCGTCCCGTTACGCTCGCTCGCCGCGCGCAGCTGCGGCAGGAATCGCCGGATCGCCTGCACGGGCGCGAGGAAGTTGAGGCGCATCAGGCTGTTGATCGCGTTCTCGCTGAGAGACTCCAGCTCGGCCCAGAAGGTGCCACCGACGACATTCACCAGGATGTCGACGGTGTCGCCCGCCGCCGCGGCCACCTCGTCCAGCGCCGTCGACTCCCGCGCGTCACCGACCACGAACTGAACGTCGGCGCCCAGGTCGGCGCGCAAGGCCGCTACCGCATCGCCGTCACGATCGAGCACGACGAGCTCCGCACCGGCGCGATGCAGGGCGAGCGAACTCAACGCGCCGAGTCCGCCGGCGCCGCCGATGATCACCGCCCGCTTGCCGGCGAGACCGCCCAGCTCTTCCAGATAACCCACAGAAACCTCCGGAGAATGTGCCGGGATGGCCTGGTCGTGCCACCCCGGCGTCGATATGAATGCGGTCGAGCAGGCGGTGATCGGACCTGCCCGACGACAGCGCGAGCGTCCTAATCGACGAGTTCGACGATCGTCGCGTTCGCGGTGCCGCCACCTTCGCACATCGTCTGCAATCCGTATCGCAAACCCTGAGCGCGCATGTGGTGGATCAGCCTGGTCATCAGAATCGCTCCCGACCCACCCAGCGGATGACCGACCGCGATGGCCCCGCCGAGCGGATTCGTCCGCGCCGGGTCGGCGCCGGTTTCGGCGAGCCACGCCAGTGGGACGGGCGCGAACGCCTCGTTGACCTCGAACGCGCCGATATCGCCGATCGACAGCCCGGAACGCTTCAGCACCTTGGCCGTGGCCGGAATCGGACCGGTCAGAACCATCACGGGATCGGCACCGGTGACGGCCCCCGAGTGGTAGCGCACCAACGGCGTCAGGCCGAGGTCGCGGGCCTTCTCAGGGGTCGTCACCAGCAGCGCCGCCGCGCCGTCGGAGATCTGCGAGGAATTGCCCGCGTGGATCACCCCATCGGGCCGGAAGGACGGCTTCAGGGCCGCCAGCGTCTCCGGGGTGGTGCCACGGCGCACCCCCTCGTCGACGGTGACGGTTCCGTTCTCGGTCTCGACCGGCACCGTCTGCCCGGTGAACGCACCGGAATCGATGGCGGCCGCCGCCCGCGCGTGCGACTCCGACGCATACTCGTCGAGGGCCTGCCGGGACAGGTTCCAGCGTTCGGCGATCATTTCCGCGCCGGTGCCCTGGTTGAAGTCCGCATCGTCGTAGCGAGCACGCGCAGCCGGGCCGTAAGGCAGGCCGGACTCTCGCGCCGCGCCGAGCGGGACCCGGCTCATGGTCTCCACACCACCGGCGACGACAATGTCCTGCTGCCCCGACATCACCGCGAAGGCAGCGTGATCGAGCGCCTGCTGACTGGACCCGCACGCCCGGTTGATGGTCACGCCGGGGACGGTCTCCGGCCAGCCGGCGGCCAGTACCGCGAATCGTCCGACGTTGCTGGACTGGTCACCGAGCTGGGTGACACAGCCCCACTGGACATCGTCGATATCCGCGGGATCGATTCCGGTGCGGCGCACCAACTCTCGCAGCACCAGCGCGGACAGATCCACCGGATGAATGCCGGACAACCCGCCTTTGCGCTTGCCGATCGGTGTCCGCACCGCCTCGACGATTACTGCCTCACGCATCCGTCCAACTCCTCGTATCGTTTGTGCTCATCGCCCGGTCCATACCGGGGCGCGCCGTTGCGCGAAGGCGGCCGCGCCCTCCACCGCATCGGCCGAGTCGAAAACCGGCTGCGAGATCGCGGTCTGCCGTGCGAACAATTCGTCGGCAGGCCAGTCCTCGGATTCGGTGGCGAGCCGCTTCGCTGCGACCACCGCCAGCGGTGCGTTCGCGGCGATGGTTCGCGCCAGCTCGCGTGCCGCGGCGAGTGCCTGTCCCTCCGCCACGACTTCGTTCACCAGTCCCCACTCGCGCGCCCGGGCCGCGTCGAACGGTTCCCCGGTCAACAGCGCCTGCATGGCGAACGCGCGCGGGATACGCCGCGGCAAGCGCACATTGCCGCCACCGCGAGCCAGTAGCCCGCGCTTGACCTCGGGCAACCCGAAGCGAGCGGTTTCCGCGGCCACGACGAGGTCGCACGCGAGGACGAGTTCGAGCCCCCCGCCCAGCGCCCACCCCTCGACCGCGGCGATCAACGGTTTGGCCGGTGGCGCCTCGACGAGTCCCCCGAATCCGCGCCCGTCGACTCGCGGCAGTTCCCCCGCGGCGAATCGCTTCAAATCCATGCCGGCGCAGAAGGTGCCGCCGGCGCCGGTCAGGATCGCGACGGTGAGATCGGACCTCGACTCGAGCTCGTCCAACGCCGCCGCGATCCGCTCGGACGCGGCCTTCGTCATCGCATTGCGCTGAGCCGGACGGTCGATCGTGATCACCATGATCGCGCCGTCGACCTCGACCTGGACCTCACCGGCCCCGGAACCGTTCGCCGTCATCGCGGTGCCATCCGGATCGCGCCGTCCAAGCGAATGGTCTGGCCGTTCAGATACGAGTTCTCGAGCATCTCCACCGCGAGCCGGCCGTACTCCTCGGGACGGCCCAGGCGCTTCGGATGCGGGACCGACGCCGCCAGCCCCTCGCGGATATCGTCGCGCAGCCGTCCGAGCATCGGTGTCTCGAAGGTGCCCGGGGCGATGGTATTGACCCGGATGGACCAGCTCGCGAGGTCGCGGGCGGCGACGAGTGTGATGCCGTGGACGGCCGCCTTGGACGCCGTGTACGACGTCTGCCCGATCTGGCCGTCGAACGCGGCGACAGAAGCCGTCATGACGATCGCGCCGCGATCACCGTCGAGTTCCTCGTTTCCCGCCATCCGCTGCGCGGCCAGCCGCAGGACGTTGTAGGTGCCGAGCAGGTTGACGCGCAACACCTCCTCGAAACCTTCCAGCGTTCCGGGCACCCGGTTGCGGTCGATGATGCGGGTACGGTCACCGCCGCGACCGGCGCAGTGCACCACACCCCGGACCGGACCGGCCTGCTCCGCGGCGTCCAAGGCCGCCACCATCTGCTCTTCGCTGGTGACGTCGGCCGGCACGAAACGCACGCCCAGATCGGCCGCGGTCTTCTCGCCGGGCGACTCGGGCAGATCCGCGATCACCACGGACGCACCCCGGGCTACGAGGGCTGCCGCGGTAGCGCGTCCCAGACCCGAGCCTCCTCCTGTGACCAGTGTGGATGTGCCTTCGAGTCGCATTTTTACCTCCAGATTTCGGTGTTGGTGAAGCTATATCCGGCGTAGCGGATATCAGGTGCCGGGGAATCGAGCCGGTCGCTTCTGCGCGAAAGCCGCGATTCCCTCGGCGAAGTCGTCGGTGTCCATCAGTTCGGCCTGTATCGCGGTCTCACGATCCAGTGCGGCGTGCAGATCCGCCGGTGGATCGGCGAACAGCCCTTTGATCAGAGCCAGCGCCCGGGGCGGGCCGGAAGCGAAGAGCTGGGCCTCTGCCATGGCGGTCGCGAGTACGTCGGCGGGCTCGACCACAGCATCGACCATGCCCAGCCGCAGCGCCTCCTCCGCCTGGATCAGGCCGCCGAGCATCATCAGGTGACGTGCGCGCGCGACACCGATCCGTCGGGGCAGCGACCAGGAGATACCGAGGTCGGCAGCCAGCCCCACGCCGGTGAACCGCGCGGAGAACCGTGCCGTCGAGGACGCCACGATGCGGTCGCAGGCCAGAGCCAGACCCAGTCCCGCGGCGAGAGCTACGCCGTCGACCGCGGCGACGACCGGGGTGGAGCCGCCGGCGATCGACCGGACGATCCGCTGCGCGGCCTCGAGCCGCGGCACGGCTACATCCGGCGTCATCCGTTCCATCAGCGATACGTCACCGCCGGAACAGAACGCCCCGTCCCGCCCGGTCAGAACGATCGCCCGCACCGCGGGATCGGCATCGGCCTTTTCGAAGACCTCCGCGAGCACCGGACGGACTGCGAGATCCAACGCGTTACGGCGTTCCGGCCGATCGAGGGTGACGATCCGCACCGCGTTCTCGTCACGCACTCGGACGCCGTAGAGCGTCTGCTCCGCACCCATTCATCTCCTCCGCTTCCCGGCTCGTGGTCTACGATCGCATTTTGAATTCAACTTCGCCAGTATCGCAGAATTGAATACATCTTGGCTAGTACCGTTTCCCGCGGCACCGCCCGCCCGGCGGACCGCGGGCAGAAAGGGCTCTCAATGACATCTCGCGACAACTCCGCCGGCGCGGAACCTTCCGCCTCCGGCCCGCTGTCGGGCCTGCGCGTGCTCGAGCTCGGCGGCATCGGCCCGGGGCCGTTCGCCGCGATGCTGCTCGCCGATCTCGGCGCCGACGTCGTGCGTATCGACCGCAAGGGACAACCGACACTGTTCCCCGGTACTCCGGCGCAAAATCTGCTGCATCGCGGAAAGCGGTCGGTGGATCTCGACCTCAAGTCCGACTCCGGGCTCACCGCCGCACACGGTCTCGTCGCGGCCGCGGACGCGATCATCGAGGGATTCCGGCCGGGAGTCGCCGAACGGCTGGGATTGGGCCCCGCCGACTGCCTGGAACTCAATCCGGCACTGGTCTACGGCCGGATGACGGGATGGGGCCAAGACGGCCCACTGGCGCACACCGCCGGCCACGACCTGAACTACATCGCGGTGACCGGGGCGCTGCACGCCATCGGCACGGCGGGCGGTCCACCGCAGATCCCCGTCAATTTGCTCGGCGACTTCGGCGGTGGCGGTCTCTACCTGGTCGTCGGCTTGCTGGCGGCACTGCGCGAGTCGGCCCGCACCGGCCGGGGCCAAGTAGTCGACGCGGCGATCGTGGACGGCGTTTCGCATCTGCTGGCCGGAACGCACGCCCGGATGGCATCGGGGACGTGGGCCGACGAGAGGGGCGTCAATCTGTTCGACGGCGGCGCCCCGTTCTACTCCGTATACGACACCGCCGACGGCACCTACATGGCGGTAGGCGCCGTCGAACCCCAGTTCTACGCGGCCTTCGTCACCGGTCTGGGACTGGACGTCGATCTCGGTCGGCAACACGATCGGTCGACCTGGCCCGAACTCCGGGCGCGAATCGCGGAGACATTTCGCTCACGGACACGGGCCGAATGGATCGAGATCTTCGCAGGCACCGACGCCTGCGTATCCCCGGTACGCAGTCTGCGCGAGGCGGCGACAGATCCGCAGATCGCGGCTCGCGGCAGCGTGGCCTCGCCCGGCGGAGTTCTGCAGCCCGGCCGCGCACCGCGATTCTCCGCCCACCCACACGTCGGCGTCGGTGTCGCGCCGGAACCGGGTATGCACACCGAGGAAGTGCTGGAGGAATGGATCGGCATCCGCGAGGAGGCCCCGCGGATGCCGAGTTGACCCGAGGCTTGTCAGCCGACCGGGCGCGTGGCGCCCGTCAGCCGCGCGACTTCCGCGGCGACATCGCGCCACACCGTCCGGTCGTGCTGATACGGCGTCGAGAACGACACCGAGCGGGCGATCGGACCATATCGCTCGACGAGCTGCCGTGCCACGGCATCCGGTTCGCCCACGACGGCGACCGCATCCAGGATCTCGTCGTCGATCAGGGTTGCCAGTTCGGACCAGCGCCCCTGCTTCGTCATCGCCGTGAGCTCACCAGCGACAGCCTCCCAGCCGTGCAGCTCCAAAAC
Source organism: Nocardia sp. BSTN01 (assembly GCF_015354405.1). Lineage (GTDB taxonomy): Bacteria > Actinomycetota > Actinomycetes > Mycobacteriales > Mycobacteriaceae > Nocardia. The sequence continues at coordinate 25,445 of NZ_JADKYP010000007.1, forward strand.
CCCCCGATAGGAGGGAGTGGAGGCGTAGAACGCGATCTGCGCGCGCACCCCGGCCGTTGCCGCCGCGAGTTCCTCCTCGGTACGGCCCGTGGCCGCGAGAACCGGGCCACACAGAGCGAACTCGTCGATGTCGCGCCCGGCACGCGCCCGCCCGCGCGCGACCGCGGGGAGAGTGACCTCCCGCAGATATCGCGTCGTGGTGAACGGATGGAACGCCAAGCCGTCGCACACCTCCCCCGCCACTTCGGTCATGCGCTCCCCCACCGCTGCGAGGAAGATCTCGGGCACACCGAATTCGTGCGCGGCCGGCCGGAAGAAGGGAGGCATCAACGTGTGGGTGTAGAAATCACCGGCGAAATCCAGGTTCTTGTCTTCCTGCCAGGACTCCCAGATGGCGCGTACCGCGGTCACATACTCGCGCATGCGCGCGGCAGGATGCGACCACGGCATCGAGAAGCGGCGTTCGATATGCGACTTGACCTGCGAGCCGAGGCCCAGGGTGAACCGGCCACGGCTGTAGCGCGCCAGGTCGTAGGCAGCACTCGCCGTGGTCAGCGGACTACGACCGAAGGCGATGGCCACCGCCGTTCCGACACGCAACCGCTCCGTAGCCGCGGCGGCGGACAGGCAGCGCAGGAACGGATCGTATTTGGACTCACCACACCACGCCGTAGCGAAGCCTTCGGATTCCATCCGCCGAGCTTCCGCACCCGTGCCTTCCAAATCCTCACTGAGGGACGCATCGAGACGCAACATGCAGGTCAATGTAGCAGATGAATTCAAGTTAGACTTCCATGAATGAATTCAACTTTGACACAGTCGTGCCATCTGCGGCCGGAATCGCGGCCACCACGGTTCGAGGTCGCACCCAGCGAAGACGCAGTCGCACGCCACCGAATCCTATGCGCCGCACGGGAAGTGCTCGAACGTTCGAACTTCCGGTCATTGAAGATCCGACAGGTGCTGGCGGCTTCCGGCATATCGGCGCGCAGGTTCTACTGTCTCTTTCCCAGCAAGGGGCATCTGCTGCTCGCATTGCTCACCGACGAGGTCAGAGCAGCCAACGCGCGATTGCGCCGAACCCTCCGCACCGCTCCCACGGCGTCGCAACAGTTGCGAGGCTGGGTCGCGTTCACCATCGCACATGGGTACGACGCCTCCCGGGCGGAACGCCTTCGGATGTTCCGCAGCCCCGAACTGCTGGACGAATTACCCGAGCAGACCCGCTCGGTGCATCGCGTCCTCAACCGGCAATTGGCCGACATTCTCGCCCGCGGAATGCGCGACCACGAGTTCCGACCGGGAAACCCCGAGGCCGACGCGATCATGGTGCAGTATCTCGTGCGCGGGGTTCTCGATGATCTCCTGCTTGCGCCCCTACCTCACGCCGAGGAGGAAATCGTCTCCGCCACATACGCATTCGTTCTCAACGCGCTCCGGCCGGGCTAATGCGAACCTCCCGGAATCCGTCTCCCGGCGCGCAGGGTGTAGCACGCCACCGCCGCCGGATGGTCTGTACCCACGCCGATCGACGCGCTGACCCGCACCCGCGACCCGGCCCGTCCGGTGACGGCAGCGGTTACTTCGATGTCGGAAGCCAACGGAACCGGCGCGTAGTAGTCGACCGAAACGTCCACGACCCGGTTGTCGAAGAGGTCACCGCCGGGATCCTCGCGCAGCTGATGCAACCCGACGTCACACATCGCCGCGACGGCACCGCCGTGCATGTAGCCGTACGAGTTGCCCAGCTCGCGGCCCACGGGAATGCGCACCCGCACCGCGGACGGCGCCGGACGGACCACGTCGAGACCACCGTCGAGCATCTCGCGGATCGAGAGAACCGACCCCGGCCGGTCCGGCCGAGGGGCACGCGGCATCCCCCGATCGGCATCGAGAACGACCAGGCGCCCCGTCGCGGATCCCACGATCGCGCCGGTCAGGCGGTCCCGAATCACGCTGTTGGCGATATGCCGCCGGCCGGCAACCGCGACACCGCATGCGGTCGTCTCCAACTCGCCGCTGTGCGGAGCCAGCACATCGACCCGCAACGCCTCCGTCAGCACCGCGCCGGACCGGACTCCGGCGACGGCAGCTCCGATCGCGAAATCGGCCAGGATCACCAGTGGAGCGGGCAGTCTCGCCGCGGCGGCCCCCTCCAGCCACGGCGACCTGCCCAGCCGAAAACGAGACCCGCCGGCCGGATCATCCGTTGTGGATGCGCCTGAACCTCCCGCGCTGATCGCCAGCAGAGAGCTGAACGGAATCGGCGAACCACCCGCACCGCGAAGGCAATCGGCGCCGCGCGCACTCGCCTCGCCGGATCGGATTTCGGATGAGCTGCTAGTGCTCACTGCCGACGCCTCTCCGTTGCGCCACGATCCGCCCGGACACGCCCACGGCCCGACCACCCGCTTCCGCCCGGCCCCGTACGCGAAGGTATGTGCTTGTGCTCGGATCCACGGCGTTCTCCTGACCATCTCCGGTTGAACGGATTTCAGAGTCGACCGTGATCATGCCCGACATTTCCGCCGAAATCGGCGGTGGCGAAACAATTCCCTGCGGAACCCGGTTCCGCGACTTTCCTGTTTCGGACGTCGATTGTCCGCCGGAATGAGGTTCCGTATTTCTCACCTGCGCCGTCCCTTCCGCGCCGAGCGATCCCTCCGATCGGGACCGTCGGACAGTTAGGCTCGAAGGCGAACAACGTGCGGAATTCCAGAAGGGATCGAAACGACGTCGAGCTTCGGAAAGCCGACTCGCTCGGTGGCGAGCGGGATCGATCGAGGGAACGGCCACCTACCGGCAGAGGTCACCAATTTTGTCGGCAGGGAGGTCGAGCTGGGCGATATCAAGCGCTCGCTGACCCTGGCCCGGTTGGTGACGCTCATCGGTCCGGGCGGGGTCGGTAAGACCCGGCTGGCACTTCGCACTGCGATGACGGCGCGACGCGCCTTCCCCGACGGTGTCTGGTTCGTCGACCTGTCCACTCTGCACGACGAGGAGCTGCTCACATCCACCATCGCCAGAGCGCTGAAACTACAGAATCGAGCTTCCGGCTGGGCGCCCGCGGTCTTGAGCAACCAACTCCACGATCGGTCCCTGCTACTTGTCCTCGACAACTGCGAACACCTCGTCGACGCGTGTGCCGCGGTCGTCCACATTCTGCTCGAAAGCTGTCCGCTACTCCGTGTTCTCGCAACGAGCAGACAACCGCTGGGCATCCCCGGCGAACACCTTCACACCATCCGCCCACTCCCTTTTCCCGAGACCCGAGGCGCACGTGGGCCGTCGGGACGACAAGCGGTTCGGACGGGTCTCACGCCGGCCGAACTCGAGCAATTCGATGCCGTCACGTTGTTCGTCGAGCGCAGCCGGGCCCTGGATCCGCGGTTCCTCCTCGTGGCGGAAAACGCGGAAGCCGTTGCGGCCCTGTGCGATCGACTCGACGGACTTCCCCTGGCCATCGAACTCGCCGCCGCTCGTACCCGGCACTTCTCACCGCAGCAGATCCTGGCTCGCCTGGACGAAACCTACGGTCTGCTCCAGACCACCAGCACAGTCACCGCGGTCCGGCAGCGCAGCCTCCGGTCTCTGATCATGTGGAGCTTCGACCTCTGCACTCCCCAGGAGCAGACACTGTGGGCTCGACTGAGTGTGTTCGCCGGAAGTTTCACCGCCGAGGCAGCCGAGGCGACATGCTCCGACGATCAATTGCCGCCGGAAAGCGTGACAGCAGCGCTCATCGGTTTGGTCGACAAATCGATCATTGCGACCGAGCCGAGCGGGCCCGAGGTCCGTTACCGAATGCTGACGACAATCCGGGCGTTCGGCATGGAGAACCTGAGAGGAGCGGGGGCCGAAATCGCCTTCCGCCGTCGGCACCGCGACTATTTCCGCGCACTCGCGTCGGCGTCGTATGCCAACTGGTTCGGTCCGAACCAGCTCACTCGACAGGTTTCGGACCCGACCGAGCGCGACGATCTCTGCGCGGCCCTGGATTTCGCCCTGTCCGAGAACGACGGGGGCGAGGCGACCGCGATGATCGCGGCCGCATTGGTGGCAGCGTCGTCCAACGCCGGGTTGCTCGGAGACGCGCAACACTGGATCGACCGCGTCCGTGCGGTGCTGACACGACCTTCCCCCGCATTGTCGGTGACGCTCTGGCTGGACGGGTGGTCCGCGATGCAGCAGGGCGATCTGGACCGCGCCGAACCGCTGTTGCTTCGAGCCAGGGACATGGCGCAACACGTCGGCGATTCCCACGAGTCGGCGATCGCCACGGCGTTTCTGGGTATGTGCCGGATGCTGCAAGGCCGATTACGGGAGGCACTCACCATTTTCGACGAGGCAGTCGAACGAGCCGACGCGGACGACGCGATGTGCCATGCCATCGTTGCCGCTCGGCGCGGCGTAACGCTGTTCCTTCTCGGTGACACCGAGCGTGCCATCAGCGAATGCCGGCGAGCCATCGCGGTCAGTGAGGCGCACGGCGAACTGTGGCATCACGCGGAAGCGACGTGGTTGCTGGCCACGATTCGCTGGCAGCAGGGTGAACTCGACGAGTCCGAGGATCTGACCCGAGACGCCCTGCGAACGCATCGCCTCTTCGACAATGCCGTCGGCACGGCTCAATGCTTGGAAACGCTTGCGTGGATCGCCGGTTCACGTACGGATCACCATCGTGCTGCACGTTTGCTCGGGGCCGCGGACTCGCTGTGGGACGCTACCGATACCACGATCTTCCCCTACATGACCGGTTTCACAACCGAATGCACCGAGCAGGCCCGGAGCGCGCTCGGCGATCGCTCGTTCCGCGAGGATCACCACACCGGGCTCCGGGCCCGCCTCGAAGCCAATGTGGCCTTCGCCCTCGGACGCGCCGGCGCCGGAGCCTCCGGCGAGGTCGCGGCGTTGACCGCGGTTCTCACCAAGCGTGAAGCGGAGATCGCGGAATTGGTCGCGAACGGCGCGAGCAACAAGGAGATCGCTACGAAGCTGGTGATCTCTCCCCGAACTGTCGACGGGCATATCGCGCACATATTCGACAAACTCGGATTCACGTCGCGAGTTCAGATCGCGGCGTGGGTGACGTCGTCACGCACCGGAAGCAGGTCGTGAACTCGAATGTCACCTCGGTTGACCGGCGCCCGCCCACACCTCGAGGTGGCCGTCGGCACGTAACCGGCCCCGGTCCCCGGTCCGGAACCATCCGTCGTCTGTGAATGCTTTGTCGTTCAAGGACGTATCGGTGTATCCCCGAAACAATGCCGCACCCGAGACCTCGATTTCGCCCCAGCGTCCCAGCGCCGTCTCGACTCCGCGTTCGACGATGCGCACCCTGAGACTCTGGATCGGAGCGCCGTCGGTGTTCGTCAACTGCTCAGTCGTGTGGTACTGCCCGGATGCGCTGATCACCGGTGCCTCCGCCATCCCGTAGTCGTGCGCGACGACGACGCCGAGTTCGCGCTCGACCGCCTTGAACAGATCCGGCGAACACGGCTCGACCGAGCCCTTCAGCATCCTCAGGTCGGGCAACAGCGAACTGCTGCGAGGTAAACCGCGCTGGCGGTCCAGCAACGCCTGGTAGATCCTCGGGGAGCCGTGAACGATCGTGACTCCGTTCTGCCGTAGAACACCCACAGCATGGCCCGGGTCGAAGTGTTCCATGAGGATCAAGCCGACTCCGGCCTGTAGTGCCGCCAGCAGGGCCACCGCACTCTGGGCACACGCGATGGGAAGCCCGAGGGCGGCGATATCCTCGACGACTTCGCCGAGTCGCGCCCGAAGTGCCAGTCCACGCGCTGCGGCAAGGAGCGACGCGTCGGTGTGGTAGGCGCCTTTCGGCAGCCCGGTCTTCCCCGCCGAGAAGAAGATCCAGCGCTTCTCCCAACTACCCGACCGTTGCTGTGAGGGCTTCCACTGCCCCGTTCCCGCCGGCGCGTCAGGGCCTATGGTGAGGACGCGCGATACTCCCGAGACCGCCGAGGCGCGCGCCCGATAGTCGATGCCACGCCACGTGCCGGGTACCAGCAGGAACTCGGCCTGCGCCGCGGCAATCGCTGCCCCCGTCTCGCGGCGGCCGAGCAGCGGGTCGATCGGCGCCTGAACAGCACCCAGCCGGGACAACGCCAACATCACCAGCACCGTGCTCAACCTGGTCGGAAGCTGCCACGCGACTCGCGTACCGGGACCGATTCCCATGTCGTGCAGGGCCGAAGCGACCCGGCCGGCTTGTTCCGCGACCTGCGTGTAATCGAGTCGCTCACCGGTTTCGCTGACAAGCATCGTCCTGCGACCACTCACCGCTGCTCGGTCGGTGAGCAGCCGCCAGACGCTGTCGGAATCGAGCAGCCGCGGCCCGAATGCGAGCACCTTCCCGCGGGGCACGGCACCAGCACGTCTCTTCGGTCGGCTGTCAACTACTCTCGCCAAGGGCTTTCCATCCACTTGCTCCGGGCGCGGCGGGCTACCACCGGCCGTATATCGATGCTCAGGCCGGTGCCGCGCGTATCGACTATCGCGCGCGGTGGTGCGCGCCACACCCGTAGAACCACCTATGCGGATACCTGTTTCCGGGTCGGGCGATCCGAGCACGCCCCTGACTTCTCGCTACAACACCTCGAGAAGCGCGGCGGCCAGCGGTGCCGACGAGGCCGGGTTTTGTCCCGTGTACACGTTGCGGTCGATTTCGATGTGCGGTGCCCACGCCGGTCCCTCGCGGTAGTCCGCGCCCAGGGCGATCAAACGATCCTGCAGCAGCCATTCAGCCTTGTCGGCGAAACCGACCTGTGTCTCTTCGACATTGCTGAACGCGGTCAACCGGTAGCCGGCGAACGGCGACTCGCCGTCGGCGGCGGTCGCCAGCAGCGCGGCGGGCGCATGGCAGACGATCCCCAACGGAATGCCGGCCGCGAGCGCGGATTCGAGCAACTTCGCGGAGTCGGGATTCACCGCCAGATCTTCCATCGGGCCGTGACCGCCCGGATAATAGAGGGCGTTGTAGTCGTGCGGCTGCACGTCTTCCAGACGCACGGGATTGTTCAATTCCCCTGCGCTGTCGAGGATTTCGGTGATACGCCGGACACCGTCGGGGCCACCGGCGACAGCTTCCGCCAGGCTGCCGTGGTCGACGGTCGGCACCACTGCGCCGGGAGTGGCGATGGTGATGCGGTGACCGGCCCCGGTGAAGGCAGCATAGGGCGCGGTGAACTCTTCTGCCCAGTACCCGGTGGGGTGACGAGTGCCATCGGCCAAGGTCCAATGGTCGGCGCCGGTCATCACGAACAGGATTTCGGCCATACCAGTATGCCTCCGTACTCGTTGCGGCGGTTACAGGTCGGCTACCAGTCGCGTCGCCAGAGCGTGCGACGACTGCGGGTTCTGGCCCGTATAGACGTTCCGATCAACCGTGACGTACGGGCGCAGCGGGAGGAAGGCCTTCACGTACTCCACGCCGGCCTCCTTCATCCGGTCTTCGAGCAGCCAAGGCGCCTTCTTCGAGAACCGGTTGAGCAGCTCTTCGCGATTCGACAGCCCGGTCATGCGGTAGCCCGCGAAGGCCGATGTGCCGTCGGCCCGAGTGGCGGCCAGAATCGCGGCGGGGGCGTGGCACAGCAGCGCGAGAGGTTTGTCGGCTGCCACCCGTGCGGTGAGCAGTGCGCCGGATACCTCGTCGTAGGCGAGATCTTCCATGGGCCCGTGACCGCCTGGGTAGAAGACGAGATCGAAGTCGTCGGCATTCACTTCGGCGAGCACATGCGGATGGTCGAGCTGGTCGCTGATGCTGTCGAGATAGCCCTTGACCTCACGGCGTTTCCAAGGCATGCCGCCGGCGAAGCCGAGGCTCAGCTGGTCCACCGTCGGCGCCTTGCCACCAGGTGTGGCGATCGTGATGTCCCACCCCGCCTCGGCGAAGATCCGGTGCGGGACAGCCAACTCTTCCGCCCAGTATCCGGATGGGTGAATCGTGCCGTCGTTCAAGGTCCAGCGGTCCGCTGCCGAGACGACGAACAGAACCTTCTTCATGCCCCGTGCCTCCTTCTGTGTTCGTTTTCTGCCGTTGTCGACTTCTCAAGCATCCGCCCCGCGGAGGAAAAGATGGATGGGCGGCGGGACGGAATTCGAGCGCGGTGGTTTATGCACCCGCACAGGTCTGCGGGACGAAGCTGCTTTCAGCGAGGCGATGCGCTTACCCGAACCGCACGTACGGGTTCTACCAGGACCTCAATGTACCGCGATTCCGTCAATCCGGGCCGTCATACCTCTGCGGCGACACATATAGCCCGGACCCGCGGACGTCGCAAAGGCCCGGTGGTCGCCGACCACCGGGCCTTCGTACAGCACCGCTCAGGCGGACACAAGCTCTCGCCGCTCCTGCGCGTCCTCGTCCTGTGCCCCTTCGATACTCACCTTCGGCAGGCGGCGGTCCAGCCAGCCCGGCAGCCACCACGCCCGTTTGCCGAGTAGCGCCAGAATCGCCGGCACGAGTGTCAACCGCACCACGAAGGCATCCACCAGGACCCCCACCGCCAAGGCGAACGCGATCGGCTTCACCACCGCGTCATCGGTCGGCACGAAGGAGGCGAAGACCACGACCATGATCGTCGCCGCTGCCGTTACCACCCGGGCGTTGTGGCGGGTGCCCTCGACAACCGAATCGGCAGCGTTTCGAGTCCGCTCCCATTGCTCGCGGATGCCGGAGACCAGGAACACTTGGTAGTCCATGGCCAGACCGAAGAGCACTCCGACCAGAATGATGGGCAGGAAGCTCACCACCGGCCCGGTGCGCGAGACTCCGAAAAAGTCCGCACCCCAACCCCATTGGAAGACCGCGACCGTTGCGCCCAGGGCTGCCGCCACCGAGAGCAGGAAGGTAGCCGTTGCCTTCACCGGCACGGCGATGGACCGGAACACCACGACCAGCAACAGCAGACTGAGTCCGACCACGATGCCGATGAACGGCAGCAGCGAAGCGGCGAGCCGGTCGGAGACGTCGATCGTCACCGCGGTATCTCCGGTCACCGCGATATCGGCACCCGGGACCGCGCGGGCCACGTCGTCGCGTATCGCGTGGACCAGATCGGAGGTCTCCTGCGACTCGGGAGCCGTCGCGGGAACGACCACGACTACGGACTGCCCGGCCGCCCGCGTCGGCTGTGGCGGTGCGACGAACGCGACATTCGGTAACGTCCGCACCGCAGCCGCAGCCTCGGTCGCGGCGTCGGAGCCGCCGTTGGGTGCGTCGACAACCATCACCAGCGGCCCGTTGAATCCTTGCCCGAATTTCTCGGCGATGGTGTCGTATGCCTGGCGCTGGCCGGAACTCTCGGCCGCGGACCCGTTGTTGGGCAAGGCTTCACGCAGCGAGACCACCGGGGCGGCGATCAGTCCCAGAGCGGCCACCACCGTCACCACGGTCACCACGGGCCGCCGAATCACCAGCCGGGCCCAGCGCGCACCCATGCTGTCCGCACCCGCGCCGGTCGCTCGCGTGTGTGCCCGCGATCCGATGCGGGGCCTCAACCGCTCACCGGCGAAGCCGGCCAGCGCGGGCAGCAGAGTCGTGGCCACGGCGACCGCCACGAGCACCGCTCCCGCGGCCGCCAGCCCCATGACGCTCAGGAACGGAATGCCGATCACGGTCAGCGCGGCCAGGGCGATGATCACCGTTGTGCCCGCGAACACCACCGCGCCGCCGGCGGTCGCATTCGCCCGCGCGGCCGATTCTGCGGGCGACATTCCCGTCGCCAGCTGGGCCCGGTGCCGAGACAGAATGAACAGGGCGTAGTCGATGCCGACGGCGAGACCCAGCATGAGGGCCAGGGTCATTGCGGTGGAGGACACCGACGCCACCGCGGATGCCGCCAGCAGCCCACCGACCGCGGTCCCGATACCGATCAGGGCCGACAGCAACGGCATGCCCGCCGCCAGCAGCGACCCGAAGGTGATGAACAGCACCACGACGGCGACCGCGAGGCCCAGCACCTCGGTCATGCCCGGCTGCATTTCGCCGCCCCGGTAGATGGAACCACCCACGGCGACATCGAGTCCCGCCTCACGGGCGGGATCGGCCGCACCTTCGACGACCGTGCGGGCGTCCTTGTCGACCTGCGACGGATCTCCGCGGAAATGCACGACACCCACCGCGGTCCGCTGATCGGCGGAAACGAGACCGGCCTGCTGCGGAGCCGATACGCCCACCGCCCCGGGTGCGGCGCCTGCGGATTCGAGGGAGCGCTGGATGGCCGGTTGGTAGGCCGGCTCGGTGATGGCACGACCGGCAGGGGCGGTGAAGACCAGCTGTGCGGTCGCGCCGGCCGCATCCGGCGCGGTGGTGCTCAGCGTGTCCAGTGCCCGTTGGGATTCCGTGCCCGGCACGGTGAACCGGTCGTTGAGCTTGCCACCTGCGACGGCCGCACCGCCGACGAGAGCTATCAGGACGGCTACCCAGACGGTGAGGACCAATCGACGGCGGCGAAAGGCGAAACCGCCCAGCCGTCCCAGTAATCCGCTCATCAATGACTCCCTTCGAATGCGCGGCAAAATGTTTACGGACGTGAACTTTATGGGTGTTAACTTGCCAGCTATGTTGACTAGTGTCAACATCGAGGTATGGCGACCTCCGACACAGTGGCGAGCACCGGCGCATCATCAACCGGGCGGCAGGTCCGCGAAAGCTCGTACCACCACGGCGACCTTCGCAATGCTCTGGTGCGCGCCTCGTCCGAACTGGCCGAGGCGGGTGGTCCCACGGCCGTCACCGTCCGAGCGGCGGCCCGTGCGGTGGGAGTCACCGCCACCGCCGCCTATCGCCACTTCAAAGGGCACGAGGAACTACTTGCGGCGGTCCACGAAGAGGCTGCCCGGGTGCTGTTCCAGGCGATCGACGGCGCCATGAAAGCCGTTGCCGACCAAGGCGACCCAACCGCCACCGCGATCTCGCACCTGGCCGCCATCGCCCGCGCCTACATCGAATTCGCCAGTCGTGAACGCGGCCTGTTCCGGACCGCATTCGGTGCCGTCGAGCACTACGTCGACAAGGACATCCACCAGGATCCGATCTTCCGATTGCTGGCCGTCACCCTCGACACTCTGGTCGAGACGGGGTTCATGGATATCCGCCAGCGCCCGGGCGCGGAGTTCACCGCGTGGGCCGCCGTCCACGGCCTGGCCGCGCTGATCGTGGACGGTCCCCTCTCCTGCGTCGCCGACAACGAGCGGGAAGTAGCCATCCGGCACACCACCGCGACCGTGCTGCGGGGCTTCGCCACCGGCCCCGAGGCCGGCCCGTACTGCTCGGCCAACCCGCATATCGCGCTGATCTGAGGCGCGCGCACGAAGCGGCCTCCGCGAGCCGATCAGCCTTGTGCTCGCGCACAGCGACTCGCGTGCAATCGCCTATGCGATCTGGGGCCGCATCCGTTCACACTGAGAGGGACACGGCGGGAAACCGGTGTGCCACACGCGCCCTCCAGGCATGCACGGCCGGAGGGGACGGTCATCGGCATCTCGTCACAGACACCCGAATCGAGGACATATGGAATTCGCACCGAGCCCTCGCGCCGCCGATTTGATCGAGCGGGTGAAGCGTTTCATCGACGAAGAGATCACACCCGTCGAGGGGGCCTATCACCAGCAGCTGGCCGCATTGCGAGAAGGCGATGGCGATCCGTGGACCCCGCTGCCGCTGCTCGCCGAACTCCGCTCGAAGGCGCGCGCCGAGGGGTTGTGGAATTTGTTTCTGCCTTATGCGCATGCGGGAGAGTACGCGGCACGCTTCGGCACCGACGGCGGTACGGGCCTGACCAACAGCGACTACGCGCCGATCGCCGAACTCACCGGGCGTTCCTTTCTCGCACCCTACGTATTCAACTGCAACGCGCCGGATTCCGGGAACATGGAGGTCCTGCTCCAATACGGAAACCAAGCCCAGCGCGACCGCTGGCTGGACCCGCTGCTCGACGGCACCATTCGGTCGGCTTTCGGGATGACCGAGCCCGGGGTGGCCTCCTCCGACGCGACGAATATGGCCGCCACAGCCGTGATAGACGGTGACGAGGTCGTGATCAACGGTCGCAAGTGGTGGACGACCGGCATCGGGCATCCCGATTGCGAGGTCATCATCTTCATGGGGCTGACCGATCCCGAGGCCGACAGACATCGGCGCCACACCATGGTGCTCGTCCCCGTCGACACGCCCGGCGTCAAGATCGAGCGGATGCTGCCGGCGATGGGCCGCTACGACGAGCCGTTCGGCCATGGCGAGGTCTCGTTCACCGATGTGCGTGTGCCCGCGGAGAATATTCTGCTGGGCCCCGGCCGCGCGTACGAAATCGCACAGGGACGGCTGGGCCCGGGCCGGGTCCACCACTGCATGCGGCTGATCGGTCTCGCCGAGACTGCGCTGGAAGCAGCGTGCCGTCGCGGTCTGGATCGCACCGCGTTCGGCAAGCCGCTGGCGAACCTGGGCGGCAATCGCGAGCGAATCGCCCGCGCACGCATCGCCATCGATTCCGCCCGGCTGTTGGTGCTCAATGCCGCGTGGAAGCTCGACACCGTCGGCGCGTTCGGCGCACTCAGCGAGATCAGCCAGATCAAGGCCCACGTCCCCACCATGGCGCAGGAAGTCATCGACTTCGCGATGCAGATTCACGGTGGCGCCGGCGTCTCCGACGATGTCCCGTTGTCCGCGGCGTGGTCCACAGCCCGCGCGATCCGGCTCGCCGACGGTCCCGACGAGGTGCATCTGGACCTCGTCGGACGGCTCGAACTTGCCAAGCACCGGAAATAGAACAGAGGACCACCACACAATGAGCAAGGGAACCATCGTCATCACCGGAGCCAGCTCCGGGTTGGGCGAGGAGATGGCCCGCCAATTCGCCGCGCTGGGTTACGACCTCGGTTTGTGCGCGCGCCGGACCGATCGTCTCGCCGCGCTGCGCAGCGAGATTCTCGAGACCCATCCGGACCGCAGGATCGAAATCGCCGCTCTCGACGTCACCGACGACGACGCCGTCCACTCGGTATTCGAGGAGTTCCGCGCGAGCTTCGGCAGCCTGGACCGGGTCATCGTCAACGCCGGTAGCGGCGTGGGCGCCGCGCTCGGCACGGGCGGCAACGCCGCCAACCGCCGCACCGCGATGACGAATTTCGTCGGGGCGCTGTCGCAGAGCGAATATGCCCTGTCGATTTTCCGAGCGCAGGGCCGCGGTCACCTGGTGTTGATCTCGTCCTTTTCTGCCGTGCGCGGCATGCGCCGCTCGATGACCACATACGCGGCAAGTAAAGCGGGCGTCGCGGCGCTGGCCGAAGGGTTGCGCTCGGAACGCATTCCCGGGGTGGATGTGTCGCTGATCTGCCCCGGCTACATCCGTTCCGAGATGAACGCCGCGGCTGCCGACCGGACGAAGTTCATGGTCGACACCGAGCCGGGTGTCGCGGCCATGGTGCGCGCTATCGAGTCGCGGAAATCCACCGCCTACGTCCCGAGCTGGCCCTGGGTGCCGCTCGCCGTTGCCATGAAGCTGTTGCCACTATCGATCGTGAGGAAGCTGACATGACACGCTCACCTGCATCGACCGCCGCCGGCGCGGCCGCAGTTCGCTCCGAAGATGCTTTCGACGTCGACGCGATGGCGGCCTGGTTGCGGGCGGCCACCGACGACGAACTGACCGGAATTCCGGAGGTTCACCAATTCTCCGGCGGCGCATCGAATCTGACCTATCTGCTGCACTACCCGCACCGCGACCTCATTCTGCGGCGGCCGCCGAACGGGCATCGGGCCGAAGGCGCTCACGACATGGCTCGGGAATATCGCGTCCAAGCGGCATTGGAGCCGGTCTTCGACTATGCGCCCGCGCCCGTCGCGCTGTGCGAGGACCCGGCGATCATCGGCACCCCGTTCTATCTCATGGAACGACTCGACGGTGTGATTCCCCGGAAAGATCTGCCGTCCGATCTGAACCTGACTCCGGCACAGGTCAACAGGCTGTGCGTCAATGTCCTCGACGTGCTCGTCGACCTGCACACCATCGACCCGGACAGCGCCGGACTGCTGTGGATGTCCAAAGGGCCCGGGTACGTCGCGCGTCAGGTGTCCGGATGGTCGAAACGTTACAGGCAGGCCAAGACCTGGAATGTCGGCTCGTTCGAATCCGTCATGTCGTGGTTGACTGACAACCAGCCTCCGGATCATGGCGCGGTTGTCATTCACAACGACTTCCGATTCGACAACATCGTTCTCGATCGCACCACACCGACGGAGCCGATCGGACTGCTCGATTGGGAGATGGCAACCATCGGCGATCCGCTGATGGACCTCGGGAGCGCCCTCGCGTATTGGGTGCAGGCCGACGACAGCGCGACATTCAAGTTCTTCCGCCGCCAGCCGACCCACACCCAGGGGATGCTCACCCGCCGCGAGGTTGTCGAATACTATTGCGGCCGAACCGGAATCGGCCTGACCGAGCGCGAGTGGGCCTTCTACGAAGTCTTCGGACTGTTCCGGCTCGCGGTGATCTGCCAACAGATCTACTACCGCTACCACCACAAGCAGACCACCAACCCGGCCTTCCGATTCTTCGGTGTCGCGGTCGTTCTGCTGGAACGCCGTTGCCGCAGCATCATTCGCAGGAACAGATGACGTCACAGCCGGCCGGTCACAGAGTCGCCGAGCCCGCGGAGAAGTCTCAACCTCAGAAATAGATAGATATTTATGCTAATTTAGGGGTTGTGAATCATCGAATGGAGGGCTCCCCCATGACTGCTGCGCGTTTCCCGGTCGAAGCCGGACACGTTCTCACATTCCGGCGCGCCGTGGGATATCCGGATTCGGAGGCCGGCGCAGACACCACCGACGTGGCCGTGCCGCCGACCTTCGTACAGGCATCAGCCCAATTCGATCCTGAATTCCCCATGCGTCCCGGCGTGGGCCCCTGGTGGGGTTCCGCCGCCGACGCGGGGACGATGCCCGAAGGCCGCGGTGGTCTGCACGCCGAGCAGCACTACACCTACCATCGGCCGGTGCGGGTCGGAGATGTGCTGTCCACCTCGACCCGCGACGGCCGGACATGGGAGAAGAACGGCCGATCGGGCCGTCTGCAATTCTCCGAACTCATCACCGAGTATCGCGACCAGAACGGCGAATTGGTGGTGACATCCCTATCCGTGGGGGTTCTGACGATCCCTCACGAATAGGGATTCCGTGGCCGCGCGGAGCGGCCGGCTCACAGGGTGAAGTCGCTACCGATCCGCGGGCCCGGCGTGAAGGTCACGGGCATACTGTCCCAGCCGTTGACAATTCCGATGCTGTCGTATGACCGGGCCCGATCGAAATCCACCTGGAAGTCCGGAATTCGCGCGAGCACCTCTTCCAGCACGATCCTGATATCCAGCCTGGCCAGGTTGGAACCGAGACACCGATGCAGACCGAGCCCGAATGCCGCGTGACGATTCGGGAAGCGGTCGATGACGACGTCGTCCGGCCGGTCGAAAATCTCGGGATCCGAATTGGCCGACGCGAACGACAGCAGAACACGTGCTCCCTCCGGGATAGGGCACCCGCTGATTTCGGTGGGACGCGTCACCGTCCGCGCCAGCCCCTGAGTCGGACTGAAGTACCGCAGGAATTCCTCGACGGCCAATGGAATGAGCGATGGATCCGCGATCAGCCGGTCCCGTTGGTCCGGATTACGCGACAGCCAGGCGAACGCGTGAGCGAGTAGACCGGTCGTGGTGTCATTTCCCCCCACGATCAACAAGGTGCAGATTTCCATCACCCGCTGATCGGACAACACTTCGCCGTCCACTTCGGCCGTCACGATCGCGCTGATCAGATCATCCAGCGGCTCTTCCCTCCGCTGCGTCGCGGTTATCATGCATCGCTGCAGTACCGCACCCAGTTCCGCTACCGCCTGCTGGAATTCCGGAGTATCCGGCCGAAACGCGACGATATGGTGGGACGCGTCGGAGTAGAGCCGCCAATCTTCGAGCGGCAGACCCAGGAATTTAGCGGTCAGCAGCGCCGGAACCGGGCTGGTCAAATCCGAAATGAAGTCCATTTCCCCGCGCTCGATGACGTCGTCCAGCAGCGCGGTCGTCACCGAACGAATGAACGGCTCGTACGTCGCCGCCCGTGACGGCGCAAACCAAGGGTTCAGCAACTTCCGATACGGGGTGTACTGCGGAGGGTCCATTTCGATCGGCGTGGAGACCTGCGGATTGGGTGGGATGGTGATTCCGCCGAACGGCGAATCGGGATCCACTTCATGACGTGACGCGAAGAGGTCATCGTCCCTCAGCGCATTCGCGACATCCTCATACCGGTTCAGGACGAAGAAGCCCCCATAACTGTCCGAATGCGCCACGGGACATGCCGAACGCAAGTCGGAATAAATGGTACGCCAGTTGCTCGCGTACTCGACGGAATGGTGGTCGAACGACACCGAGGGTGCCGATTGCTTGACATCCGACATGTTTCACTTCCTGAGATTCTTTGCATACTCGACGCGAAGGGTTCGTCGCCGAGCGGCAGCTGCCGACACGGACGCCACAGATCTGAAGCGCCGCAGCGGCAGCCATTCAACGTGGGGTCGGTTCGATAGTACGTGTTAAGCTCAATAATATGACTGTTTTCGGGGAACTTAGCAAGATCTTTCCGAACAACCGACGGAGATAGAGGATATACATCTAACTATATGATCTAATGTTGATCACCACCGAGCCGACCGCATTCGCGGCAGGGAACTCCCGAGAACGGATATATACATGCGCGAACAAGCAATTCGAATCGAACGGCATTCCTCCGCCGGACCCGAAGTCGTGTATCGACTCCTGACCGATATCGCCGGCTGGCCCCGATGGGCGCCGCGGATCGTTCACGGTGCGACGGTGTCGACATTCGGCAACTCCGAACCCGGTGCCGTGGGCACGATCCGCCATATCGGTGGCGTCGATGAAGAAATTGTCGACGCACAGCCGCCACATCTCCAGCGCTATACGATCAATCGCGGCCTACCGGTGAGCAACTACGACGGATGCGTTCGCATCTCACCCGACGGCGCGGGCAGCCACGTGTCGTGGACGGCACGATTCACCGGCCGATTCCCGTTGATCGGCCCCGCGGTCCGCCTCCTGTGCCACCTGTCGATCAGCGCGTTGGCATCCGCTCTCGTGAAGGCCGCAGACGAAGAAGCGATCATCGAGCCTCCGATTAGCGACCCTGCCGTTCCGGATATCGACACCTTCGCCGAACGTTTCATCACCGCGATCGAAAGTTCGAATCTCGACGCCATTCGCACCTTGTTCGCCGACGATGCGACACTGCTTCACCCCTTCGGCCGCGTCGAGGGCATCGCGGACATCGAGCGCTTCTACACGAATCTGTTTTCCCAAGCTCCGGTATCAGCGCGTGTGGGTTCGGTCATCGTCTCCGGTACGAGCGTCGTGTTCGAAATCTGTAGTGCCGACGCACCCGACGATGCCGGCCCCATGGCGATCGACCACGCCACACTCGACGATAACGGCCGAATCCGGCGTTTGATCGCCGCGTACCGCCCCGGCGGCCCGGTGTCGGGCCACCAACTCCCGGGCGACGGACGGTAACGGGACAACACGGGCGTATGCGGTCCCGGTTCGGATGTGCACGGCAGGTCGGAGGCCGAGCGGCACACGTGGCGACTCATCGTAAGCGTTCCATCTCATCCTGACAGTCGCCGTGATCGCCATCACCTGGCAATCACGGCACTAGTTGACAGTAACCGTTGAGTTTGTCGGTGACTGACACTACAGTCTCTAACTGACGTTGACAATGGTTTGAGGAGGTGTCCGTGGGTAACGCCGTAGCCGACCCGGAACTGGATATGCGTGCACTCGAGGAGTGGCTGGGTGATCGCCTCGGCGACCCCGATGTTCCGCTGGTCGCACACCGGCTGGGAGCGGGGGTCGGAGTCGCCAACGCGCTCTTCGAACTGCGCCGGGGCGACCGGTCATGGGTGCTGCGCCGGCCTCCGGCGGTGCTCAACGACAAGAGCGCCTCCGACATGACCCGCGAATATCGGATCCTGCGGGCGCTGGACGGTTCGCCGGTTCCGCATCCGACCGCGCGCCTGCTGTGCGACGACCGCGCGGTTCTCGGCGCACCGTTTCTGATCATGGACAAGATCGACGGATTCACCCCCGGTTTCGAACTGCCCGAGCCGTTCCACAGCGACAGCGCGCTGCGGCGCGGGCTGGCGGAGGCCTATGTGGACGGACTGGTCGAGCTGGCCGCGGTCGACTGGCGCGCCCGGGACCTGGACGGTTTGGGGAAACCGGAGGGCTTCCTCGAACGCCAGGTCCCGCGGTGGCTCGCTCAGCTGGAGCGATACCGCGTGCGCGACCTGCCGGAGCTGGATTTCGTGACCGACTGGCTGGAGCGCAACCGGCCGATGATGAGCGAACCCGCTCTCATGCACGGCGACTACAGTCCGTTCAACGTGATGGTGGCACCGGATGCGCCCGCCCGGTTGGCCGCCATCATCGATTGGGACACCGGCACGATCGGCGATCCTTTGCTCGACATCGGCCACCTGCTGGCCCGGTGGACCAACCCCGGCGAGGAACCCGTGCTACAAGCGCAAGCCGGCGGAACGTCGCACTACCCGACCCGCGCCGAATTGGCCGCCCGGTACGCCGAGCGGTCCGGTCGGGACCTGTCGGCGCTGCCGTACTACGAGTGCCTGGCCCTGTTCAAACTCGCCGTCATCCTCGAGGGCATGTACGCCCGCAAATATGCGGCGGGTGTGCCCGACTCCGACAATATGATGGCCGATCTGGTCCCTCGCCTGATGGGCGCCTCGGCGAGCTTCGCGCGTGGAGAACGACAGTGACGGAACGGAATATGAGCGGCAAGGTCGCTGTCATCACCGGCGGCAGCCGCGGAATCGGCCGCGCCGTCGCGGAGGGTTTCGCCGCCGCCGGTGCGAATGTGGTCATCGCCAGCCGCAAGCTGGACAACTGTGCGGCGGTCGCCGAATTCTTGACCACGACGTACGGCGTGCGCGCTCTGCCCGTGGCCTATCACGCCGCGAAATGGGAAGACAGTGATCGTTTGGCGCAGGCGGTACTGGACGAATTCGGCCGCTGCGACATTCTGGTCAACAATGCCGGGATGTCGCCGCCGCACGGCGGGTTGCGGACGATCGACGAGGCCTACTACGACAAAGTCTCCGGGGTCAACCTGAAGGGCCCGTTCCGGCTGTCCGTCCTGCTCGGCGAGCAGATGGCCGCGGCGTCGGGCGGTTCGATCATCAACATCAGCACCATCGGTTCGCTGCGCCCCTCGGCATCGGAGCTGGTGTACGCGTGCGCGAAGGCGGGACTGAACGCGCTGACCATCGGTCTCGCCGGGGAATTCGCGCCGTCGGTCCGTGTGAACGCCCTGCTGCCCGGCGCTGTCGACACCGATATCGCCACCGCGTGGTCCCCGCAGATGCGGGAGGCCGCCGTGGCCGGAGTCCCGTTGGCACGCATAGGAGTTCCCGACGACTTCGTCGCGCCCGCGCTCTGGCTCGCGTCCGACGCTTCGGCGTTCGTTACCGGCACCCTGATCCGCGTCGATGGCGGCGCATATCGCCAGATGTCTTGAGGAGATAACCATGTGGGACTTCAGCACCGAGCCGGAGTTCGAAAAACAGCTCGAGTGGATCCGCGCCTTCGTCACCGAGGAGGTGGCACCCCTCGACCTGTTGTGGCCGCATCATCATCACAAGCAGCCATCCCCCTGGCTGAAGAAGGTGATCGACCCGCTGAAGGACGCGGTGCGCGAACGAGGATTGTGGGCATGTCATCTCGGCCCGGAACTCGGCGGGCAAGGTTTCGGACAGGTCAAGCTCTGTTTGATCAACGAAATCATCTCGCCCTTCTCCTGGGGCCCGACGATCTTCGGGGTACAGGGGCCTGATACCGGCAACGCCGAGATCATCGCGCATTACGGAACTCCCGAACAGAAGCGGCGCTACCTTCAGCCGCTCCTCGATGGCGAACTGTTCTCGGCCTTTTCGATGACCGAGCCGCAAGGCGGCGCCGACCCGCTGGGATTCCGGTGTGCGGCTGTCGCGGACGGTGACGACTGGGTGATCACCGGTGAGAAGTTCTTCACCTCCAACTCCGAGGATGCGGCCTTTCTCATCGTCATGGCCGTGACCGATCCCGACGCCGATCCGCACCAGCGCATGTCGATGTTCCTGGTACCCCGCGACACTCCCGGCATCGAGACGGTTCGCCGCACGAGATATATGGGCGAGCCGGAGGAGGCGATGGACCATGCGCTGATTCGGTACAACGGGGTGCGCGTTCCGGCGGAGGGACTGCTGGGCGAACGCGGCCGCGGATTCGAGATCGCGCAGACACGCCTGTCCGGCGGCCGGATCCACCACGCGATGCGTGCGGTCGGACAGGCCAAATACGCCTTCGACATGGCCTGCGAACGAGTTCTGAGCCGCGTGTTGCGCGGACGGCCGCTCGCCGACCAGCAACTCGTGCAGCAGGCGATCACGGAGAGCTACGCCCAGATCGAACAGTTCCGGCTCTTCGTCATGCGCGCGGCGTGGCGTATCGACCACGGCGACGGATACAACCACGAGGTCCGCCGCGACATCGCGGTGGCGAAGGTGCTGTCCGCCCGGATCGCTCATGACGTGACGCAACGTGCCATGCATCTGCACGGTGCCCTCGGACTCTCGAACGAGATGCCGTTCGGCCAGATGTGGCTGCTCGCCCCCGGGTACGGCATCTGGGACGGGCCGACGGAGTCCCATGTGAGCGCCGCGGCGCGGCTCATTCTCCGCGAGCACGAGCCCGCGCCGGCCGATCTGCCGACGCAGTGGCTGCCGGCCCGGATCGAGGCGGCCCGATCGAGATATGCCGACGCGCTCGCCGAACAGGCCGCCGAGGAGTCGGTGACGTCATGAGGGCGGCCATCTGTCACCGGTACGGGCCACCGGAGAACGTCGAATTGACGGTACTACCGAATCCCGTTGCCGGAGAAGGCGAAATCGTCGTCGACGTGCACGCCGCCGCGGTCAATTTTCCGGATGTGCTGCTGATCGCGAACAAATATCAACTCCCGATGCCGCTGCCGTATGTTCCCGGAGCCGAACTGGCCGGCGTGGTCCGCAGCGTAGGAGCCGGCAGCGACCTGTCCGTCGGTGACCGGGTGTACGGACTGCTTCCCGGCGGTGGTGCGTTCGCCGAGCAGGCGGTGCTGCCGGCCAAGGAGGTGATGCCGATCCCTGCCGGCATGGAATATGCCGAAGCGGCGGCCAGCGGTGTCACGTACCAGACCGCGTTGCACGCTCTCCGATCGGTTGCCCTTGTCCAGCCCGGTGAATGGGTGGTTGTGCTCGGAGCCGCCGGCGGGGTGGGCTCTGCCACGCTCGATATCGCCCGATTACTCGGGGCGGAAACGGTCGCCGTGGTCTCCACTGCCGAGAAGGCGCGGTGGTGTCGTGACCGCGGGGCCACAGCGGCGATCGACTACTCGTCCGAAGATCTGCGCGCGCGCATCCGGGAGGCCACGAACGGTGGCGCACATGTCGTGATCGACCCGGTCGGGGGAAGCCTGTCCGAACCCTGCCTCCGCTCGATGCGCCGGGGCGGGCGCTTCGTGACCCTCGGATTCGCTTCCGGGACGATTCCCGCACTGCCACTGAATCTCATCCTGCTCAAAGGGGTGACCGTCATGGGCATGGAAATGCGGACATTCCCCGAGCATGCGCCCGAGCAATCCCGCTCGGACCTGCAGGAGCTTCGACACCTGTTGGCGCAAGGGCTGATTCGCCCGCATATCGGCGCGCGATTCGATCTGAACCAGACGGCCGCGGCGCTGCGGTACGTCGCCGACCGGCGCGTGCTGGGCAAGGTCGTGATCGACATCGCCCGCGAGTGAATCCGATCCTGCGCACCGCGGACCCGGTGTGACGAGCTGGTGCCACCAGCGACTCGTCATACCGGGTCCGCACCCACGTTTCCCGTCCAGCGGGGCCGGCGCTTCTCGAGGAATGCGGCAACACCCTCCGCGGCGTCCGGCTCCGCTGCCAAGCGCATGAACATTTCGGTCTCGTAGGCACGCGATGCGCGAAAGTCGGTTCCCTGTGAATGTGCGAGCAGATATTTGCTCGCGGCTACCGCCCGGGGCGCGGTTCTCTCGACGATATCCCGGGCGATATCCATCGCCCTGTGCAGGACCTCGCCACGGTCGACACATTCGTTGCAGACCCCGAGGCGGACGGCCTCGGCACCATCGATGCGGCGACCGGTGAGCAGGAGATCACTGGCTACCCCATGGCCGGCGATTCGCGGCAGTATCCAGTGGGCCCCCATTTCGGGGGTGACGCCCAGCCGGGTCATCGGTATGGCAAGCCGCGCGTCGCGGGCCACGATCCGCAGATCGCACAGCAGACTCGAGGTGAGGCCGATACCGATCGCGTCTCCGTTGATAGCGGCGATGACAGGTTTGCGCACATCGTTCGGTGTCACCAGCTCACGCAGTATCTCGTCGGGCCGTTCGTCCGAACCGGGTGAGGAGATCGGCCCATCGTCCAGGTCCGCGCCGGCCGAGAAGGTATCCCCGGCCCCGGTGATCACGACAACGCGCACCGAGTCGCTGTTGTCGCAGCGCCGCAGGGCATCCGACATCTCGTGGATCATCGGAACGGTCCAGCTGTTGCGGCGTTCCGGTCGGTCGAGAGTCACCACCGCGATTCCCTCGGCGGATGAGAACCGGAGATTGTCGTATCGCACCGTCACGTCAGTGATCCGCCGGGCCGTCGGCGAGGACCCACGCTCGCAAGTCGTGTTTGCGCAGTTTGCCGGTAGGGGTGCGGGGCAACTCCTCGGTGACCCGCACCTCGCGTGGCACTTTGTATCCAGCCAGCCGGGAACGGGCGAATTCGATGATGTCCTGGGTGGCCGCTGTCCCGTCCCGGTTACCGTCGCGGAGTTCGACGACAGCCACGACGCGCTCACCCATCTCCGCATCCGGAATTCCGACGACGCCGACATCCGCGACGGCCGGATGCATGATCAGCGCGTCCTCGATCTCCTGCGGATAGATGTTGACTCCTCCGGAGATGATCAGATGCGGCCGCCTGTCGCTGAGGTAGAGGTATCCCTCGTCGTCGAGGTACCCGACATCACCGACCGAGACGCCGCCTCGGCTGTCGGTAGTCGCCGCGGTCTTGCCGGGATCACCGTGATACTCGAACGGCTCGCCACCGGTGAACCAGATCGTCCCCACTTCGCCTGGCGCCACCTCGTTGCCGTGGTCGTCGGTGACATACGGCGTGCCGATGAGTGGTTTTCCGACCGAGCCGGGCTTACGCAGCCACTCCGCTGAGGTGATGGAGGTCGCCCCCATCCCCTCGGTGCTGGAGTAGAACTCGAACAGAATCGGCCCCCACCACTCGATCATCGCCCGCTTGACCTCGACCGGACACGGCGCCGCGGCGTGTACCGCATGCCGCAGGCTGGACAGGTCGTACCGAGCGCGCAGACTCGCATCGAGTTTCAACATCCGCACGAACATCGTGGGAACCCATTGGCTGTGCGTCACGCGATGACGCTCGATCAATGCCAGCGCCTGCTCCGGATCGAACTTCCGCATGACCACGACCGTTCCGCCACTGCGGTGCACCGCCATGGACCAGCCCAGCGGGGCCGCGTGATACAACGGCGCGGGACAGAGATAGACATCACCCGGCAGGAAACCGAGGCCACCGCGAAGCCACCGGCCGGGCAGATCGGGATACGTGCCGAGCGGCCCGCCCGGCAGCGGCCGCTGAATGCCCTTGGGGCGGCCGGTCGTTCCCGACGAGTACAGCAGGAAGTCGCCCTCGCATTCGTCGGCGATCGGCGTTGCCGGTTGACCGTCTCGAATCTCCTCGTAGCTCTCCCAGCCGTCGACCGCGGCACCGATCATCAGACGGCCGCTCGGTGCGAAGGCGGCGTCGGCGACAACCGCAGCGGCAACGTCGGCGAGAGTGTCCGACGCGACGATCATGTCCGCGCCACTGTCGCCGACAATGTAGCCGGCCTCCGAGGGCGTCAAATGGGAGTTGACCAACACGTAGTAGAGGCCGGCCCGCTGAGCGCCCCATGCCAGTTCGAGAACCTCCACCCTGTTCTCGGCGAGAATCGCGAGACATCGGCCGGGGCCGAGTCCGCGGGCACGGAGGAGCCGCGCCACCTGATTGGAACGTTCATCGAGCTGACGGTAGGTGAGAGTATGCCCACCGGGTTCCACTACAACCGCAATCCGGTTCGGATCGCCGACGGCACAAAGTCCCGGATGCATGTCGTTTCCCTTCTTCGCCGGCGGCATGGGTCGGACACCCGCACGAGAATCGAGCCGTGGTCCCGGCGCGACCTCAGCCGAACACCACCGACTTGACACTGACTGACAAAATAGACATGGTATGACCCTCATGTCAATGGGGATAGGCTCCCGATGGCAGGCATGCCGATGCCACGATGACACTGCACATTCGCTATCCGAGGAGCCGTATGCTTCCCGATCCCTCCGGATCCGCCGACTCGGGGCCCGAAGGGCTTCCGGGACGCCAGACGCTTCGAACTCGACGCCGCCAGTTGATCCAGGACGATATTGCCCGAATAGCAATTCGGATGTTTCTGGAACGCGGCTACGACGCCGTGTCGGTCGATGACATAGCGGCGGCAGCGGGAATGTCGCAACGCACCTTCTTCCGGTACTTCCCGACGAAAGACGAGGTGCTGCGCCGCTACCGGCGTTCGTTGCGAGAGGCACTGCTGAGCGCTCTGCAGGGGCGGCCCGCGCAGGAAGGCGCCGTCGCGGCCCTGCGCGCCGCGTACGGGCAGACGTCGGAGGTGGATGCCAGTAGCCGTCCGCGCGTGCACGCGTTGGCGCGCCTTCTCATCGAGGCGTCCGATGTCTGGGCCAAGGACATGGGCGAAACCATCCTCGACGACTCCGTCCCTGCGGAACTTTCGCGGCGCGCCGGCGCGGACACCGACGGTCTGCGCGTGACAGTGCTCGCCGCGGCGATATCCAGTGCCGCGCTCATCGGCTGGAACAACTGGGTCACCTCGGACGGAACCGATAATCCGGCGGACTACGTGGTTGCCGCGATCGACATGCTCGGGCTCGACATCAGCGATTGATCGAGTACCGGCGCAGCACCGCGGCGGTATCGGCACCAAGTGGCCGAGCGGTAGCGCTCACCTGCGGCGGCAACGGCGGCAGGACGGCCTGCCCGCGGCGCAGCCGGGGACAATCGACTACCCATTGCGTCCCGGTTCGGGTGACCTCGTGAATCCCGTGACCCCGATACGGCGCAGCCGCGAACGAAGCCGCTACATCTCTCATCGACAGGTCGATCAGGTGGCCGCCGCCGCGGGCGACCGATGCTGCCACGCCGAGTGCCGCACTCAGTCCGCTCAACGGATCGGCGACCGCGTCGGCGCAGAAGACGGGCTGATTGCGACTCCAGCCGACCAATGCGCCCGCAACGGCCGCGTCATCGCCGAATGCGACCCACTCGGGTCGCTTGCGCCCGTAGCCGGTGATGCTCACCCATACCTTCCCCGGTCGGTGAGTGAGCGCTTCGGGCGCCAGACCCAGGTGTGCGAGGGCTCTGGGCCGAGAGGCCTCGATCACGATGTCTGCCGCCGCGATCAGATCCGCCACCACCGCTCGACCGGACGGCGAATGGAAGTCGACGGCCACGCTCTCATGGCCGGCGTGGAGCCAGTCGAAGAACATCGGGTTTCCGCGCCGCGCACCGTCCGGGCGTCGTGTGCTCTCGACCTTCACCACTGTTGCCCCCGCCTGTCCGAGCAGATGCGCGCACAACGGCCCCGCCCACAGCGACGACAAATCGACAACGAGCGATCGATCCAGCCGGGTAGTCGAACGCGGTGGCGCGATCCGGGTCACCCGCCATGGTCGTTCCGGACAGTCGGGCTCGGTGGGCAACGCGGCCGCCGGCATCCCGAGTGAGCGAACCCGGGCCGCGAAATCACCGGCGTCTTCGACCGACGCGGCTGCCGACATCTCGTCCCACGGATCCCCGACCTCGGCTCTCCCGACCACAGCCGGCACCAGGTCGACATCATCCTCACGCGCCAAAGTCACTGCGCACCAACCTGTTCGAGCACGCAGCAGCCGGGTCGCCCCACCCGCCGAGGTGTGACCTCGCCGAGTGAATCCCAGCAGACCCGCCCGACCTGTCAGCAAGCGAGCCGGATCGGGCGTGACGTCGCGGCCCGTCCAGGCGGCCAGAGCACCGAACGCATTCGCCACGTCGACCAGTAACGCCGGCAGGGCCGCAGGGCCGAGAACCGGTGCGCCATCCGCATGACCGGACAACGCCACCGCCCCGGAACCGGCCCAATCCATGACCGGGCACGACAGTCCCGCATCCGATTTCGTCGCCGTGCTCGGCACCGAGCCGATCGGCTCCAGCCAACGGCGCAAGAGTCCGGCAAGCCCATCGTCGAACACAATGGCACGGTATCCCGACCGGCTACCTGGTGCGAGCCGGTTCCCTTGCATTTCCGAGAATCACCGGTCCGCCGGCGGTAGACAGACCCTCGCAGGGAACCGGTCCGAGCCGCTGGTTGGGCAGGTCGCAACGGCTGTGAAACCGAAACGAGCCCACCCCAGGTGGCCGCGGACGTGACAGCGTTGACATCCCCCTGCCCGACCGACCGGAGCCGAGGTCGTGTCCGACGCCATCAGCGGAGGCGGCCACACGTGGCCCTGGCACCGTTCGCCGAGAACGGTGTCGGTATCACATGCCCCGTCTCGCCCGGCGGCTCTTTCAACTCGGTGAGTAACGGTCCCGCACCCGCGACACGACGGCTCCCCGGCTACGTCGACACGGACGGGCCCGTCGGTTCGATGCGCGCGATGACGGCAGAGCGAAGGTAACACTGGCCGCTGGGCGTGAACGGGTCCAGGCCCGTCAACTCCCGGATCCGCCTGAGCCGGTAGTCGACCGTATTCACGTGGATGTTCAACATTCGCGCCACTCGTCGTCGTGAAAGGTTGTCACGCAGGTGCAGTCGCAAGGTGTCGACGAGGATGGGATACTTCTCGAGCGGATCCAGCAAGGCGGCCAGTCGATCACGGGCCGGGCTCTGGCGGGTCAGCTGGTATTCCAATGCGAGGTCGTCGAAGGTGTACAGCCGTCCGAACCGGCCGCAGGAGAGCGCTACCGCGAGCAGTTCGTGGGCTTGGCGCGCCGCCAGCGGAATGTCCGTCGTCGCGGCTTCGACCGCGGCCGCCGTCAACGGTGCCCCCACAACTTCGGTCAGACGAGGAATCGCTTTCGCCGCAACGTCATCGGTTCCCGCATCGGGCCACAGGACGGTGCCGCCCTCCGTGGACAACCTCGACAGCACGCCTTCGCCATGGTCGGCCAGCGCGATTCGGATTCGATCCGCGACATGCGTCGAGCCGGGGCGATACGCACGCGAGGACGGCGGAATGGACAGCGCCACCACACAATAGGATCGAGCTACGCCGATGCCGCAGTCACGAGCCAGGCCGTCGGGCCAATCGCCGGCGAGCAGGGCCGCGGTAAGCAGCCGCAACTTCGGATCCGGTGGATCACATCTCTCGCCGAGATACACCTCGGACAGCACCGCTGTCGCGACCGCGAAGTCGTCGACGATGGCTTCGACACCACGGATCGTCGTCGCGCGCTGAGGAATCTGCAGGAGAGCGAAATTCAAGCCTTTGCGCAATTCGGACTGAACCGTCGCCAGCGAAACGCCGGCGGCCGCCCAGCGAGCCGCAAGCTCTTCGAGGCGCCGAGTTGTGGCGGTCCTGTTTCTGCCGATCACCATCGAAGAGACGAGGTCACGGCAGATGAGTGACAGCCGGCCTTCACAGTCCGGACCGCTCACCACGTCGCCCGACCGGCGCAATAGCCGACGATCATGCTCCCCGCGCTGAGAAAATCCATAGATCCGTCACACACGATCACATCACCATCGGTACGTTTCATTGCTTCGAACCTCACAGAACTAGCCGATCGACTAGTATTACAGGACACACGATAGCACTCTCTCCATGTTCGTGAATGCCGATCTCGAGCACGGACGTCACCTCGATGCGGAGCCGTATAGCCTGTGGCACGTGCACCCGGTCGAGATCGATTCCCTCACCCTGCAGCAGGACGGCCGGCTGAACGGCGCAATCCGGCATCTGGTCCTGGAAGAGTGGCACGGCGCCGACCCGGCAGCGATCGCGCGCGCGGCCGCCGCGATGAATCGCTCGTTGCCCCTCACGATCGGTATAGCGACCACGAATCCGCCCGTCGACCTGGAGCCCTTGCTTTCGGCCACAGCGTGGACTCTGTGCGGCCCCCACGTGGACGCCGACGCACCTCAACTCGTGCGAGTGGACGACCCCTGGCACACGTACGGCGAGATCGAAGATATCGCCGGCAGGTTCCCGCAGACGGTCGTCGCACTGGGTCAGCTGCTGCGACAAACACCGATGCTGGACACACTCCCAGGGCTGGCGGCCGAAGCGAGCACCTACTCGATGTTGCTGGGCGGCAAGGAATTCGCCGCGTGGTCGGCCGCGCGGAAACCGGCACAGCCGGTGCGACCGACGCAACGCCCGCTCGTATCCGCGGCGCGTCACGGCGGGCTGCTGTCGGTGGTACTGGACGACCCTCGACGCCGCAATCCCCTGAGTTTTCGCCTGCGCGACGAACTGTTCGACGTGCTCGAGGTCGCCGCACTGGACGAGACCGTGGAACAGGTCGAACTGACCGGCAGCGGACCGATCTTCTGCAGTGGCGGCGATCTTAGCGAATTCGGCACGGCCACGGACTTGGTCGCCGCCTACCTCGTGCGATTGCACCGGGCGCCGTGGCGGCTCATCGACCGAGTCCGGGACAAGGTCACCGTCCACACGCACGGAGCGGCGATCGGCGCCGGAATCGAAATGGCCGCTTTCGCCGGCCGCATCACCGCCACCGCGGACACATTCTTCCAACTCCCCGAGGTCACGATGGGTCTCGTTCCAGGCGCCGGCGGCACCGTCGGTGTCACGCGCAGGATCGGCCGCTGGCGCGCCGCATGGATGATGGTGAGCGGTCGGCGTATCGACTCCGCCACCGCAGTGCACTGGGGTTTGGTCGATGAACTCCGCGAAGCGTGACGTCCCCGCGCTGCTCCTGCGTCGAGCCGATCTGTTCGGCCACGGCCTGGGCGACTGTCGTCTCCGGAACGGTCTCATCGCGGAAGTCGGCCCGATATTGCGACCGCATCCCGACGAGACGGTGATCGACTGCGACAACGGCGCCCTCCTTCCGGGCCTGGCCGACCACCACCTGCACCTGGCCGCGATGGCCGCGGCTGCCGAGTCCTTCGACATCGCGCGAGTGTCGCGCTCCACGCTCGCCACGGTGATGTCGCGCGTCCCCCCCGGCCCCGACGGTTGGGTGCGCGTCGTCGGCTACGACGACGAGACGCACGGCTTTCTCGACCGCTACTCCCTCGATGAATGGCGATGTATCGGCCCTGTTCGAGTCCAGCACCGATCGGGAGCGCTGTGGGTGGTCGATTCCGATGCGCTTCGAGAGCTGGGCGCCGACACCGCTGACCACCCGGGCGTCGAACGTGATGAATTGGGCAGACCGACAGGGAGGTTGTGGCGTGCCGATTCCTGGCTCCGGGAAACTCTGGGCGGCCATCGGCCCGACATGGCAGCGGTCAGTCGCCGGCTGGTGGCCGTAGGGATCACTCATGTCGCGGACGCATCACCCGACGCGGGCCCGGCAACGGTCGCGGCCGACGCCGTGGCCGGAGATCACATCGTCCAGCACGTCATGGTCATGGCAGAAGCGTCCGGCCCGGCAGACCACCCGCGGCTCGCGGTGGGGCCCGTCAAGATCGTGGTCGCCGACCATGACCTTCCGGAATTGGGCACTCTCGTCTCCCGCATCCGCCGAGCGCACGCACAACACAGATCCGTCGCGCTGCATTGCGTCAGCCGCGTGGCTCTGGCCCTGACACTGGCCGCACTCCGGGACGCCGGGCACCGTGAGGGCGACCGGATCGAGCACTGCGCGGTCGCCGATGACGCGGCCCTCGCCGAAATCGCCGCCCTCCAGCTGCGTGTGATCACTCAGCCGACGCTGGTCGCGCGTCGCGGTGACGACTACTGGGCTCGTGCCGAGCCACAGGATCGAGCCGACCTGTGGCGCTACGGCAGCCTGCTGCGCGCGGGCATTCGTACCGCACCCAGCAGCGACGCACCCTACGGCGATCCCGACCCGTGGTTCTGCTTGCGCGCTGCGGCTACCCGCCGCACCGCCTCCGGCCGTGTGCTCGGCTCCGATGAGCGCGTCGAGGGCCGAATTGCCCTGCGGGGCATGCTGTCACGTCTGTCCGACCCCGGTGGCGCGGCTCGCCGGATCGAGCGGGGACATGCGGCCGACCTGGTGCTACTCGACCGACCGCTGCGTGACGCGCTCCTGAATCCGCGAGCCGAGCATGTCCGAGGCACCTTCATCATGGGCGAGATCCGGTACGACGCGGGCGATTTAGTTTAATAATACAAAGGTTAAGCTTCAAGAATAGGGCGACAGAGCCGAATTTCGCGGAATTGCGATAAATCATATGACTCTTAAGGGAGGATGGCGGCAGCCGCGCAGAGACCATCGAAAGTCTCCCGGCGCGGCCTTCTCGACACGGTACGAACGGAGATTTCATGCCGCACAGCACATTGGAGAACCTGCCGGCCGGAGGCGGAGGGCGGTGGCCGTCCGCGGCCTCATCTTTCAGATCCGTGCACTGGGGTGACATGGAGGTCGGGTTCACCACGGTCCACACCCCAGTGGACTGCACCGATATCTACCAGAACCTGCCCGGTGGCGTATGCCCGTGCCCGCACTTCGGCTACATCATCAGCGGCCGGCTGCGATGCACATACCCCGGTACCGACATCCCCGATGAGGTGGCCGGGCCGGGCGAGGTGTATTACTTCCCGGCCGGACACGTTCTCGTATACGACGAGCCGACGAACGCGATCGAGTTCAACCCGGCGTCGGGACTACAGCAGCTGATGAACGCGGTCGAGCGCAACCTCGCACAGAACCCCGAGGTCGTCGGTAGCTGACAGAGCGAGCGGGCGGATGTCACCACCGGCCGAACAGGGCGCGTACCAAGACCTCGCGCAGGTCTTGGACCGCCCGTCTCGGGTCGTTGTGCGACAGCCCCCACCACACGCCGAGCTGGCCGTGCAGACCGGTCCAGAGCAGCCGGGCAGCCTCCACCGCGGTGAGACCACCCGGCGTCAGGGAGTCGCCCAGGTAGGCACCGACAGTGTCCTCCCACACCTCGAGGACGCGGAGCGCAGGATGCCCGGCCGACTCCTGCTGCACAAGCAGCATGGGCCCCATATGAAATATCAACTGGTAGCGAAGGCGTTCCCCGGTCGCGAAATGCCAGTACGCGTCGATGACCGCGCGCAGCGCTGTCCACGAATCTCCTTGCGGCACAGAACGAGCCGCCAACCGCATCGCCTCGGCCAGATCCGTATAGACCTCGTCGAGGACCGCCGCCAGCAGCTCGGTCTTGTCCTGGAAGTGGTTGTAGACCGAGGGTGCCGCGATGCCTGCCTCGCGAGCGATCGCGCGCAACGTGATCTCGTCGGGCCGGCCGTTCTCCTGCAGAAGACGATTGGCCGCATCCAGGATTTCCCGGCGCAACCGCTGACCCTCACCCCAGCGGTTCGGCATCCGGGAACGGCCGTTCGCGCGTTCGGTCGTCATCAGCTCACCCCTTCGGCTCGGTGCACCCAGTGTGCGGCACCCCCCGCCGGACCCGCCGAGGGGGGTTGTGCGCGGATGGCAAACGACTTACAGTGTTAGCCGAGTTGGTTAACAACGTTAGTTGATTCAACAAGGAGATGTGATGACGACATCACAGGCAAGCATCCCCACTGCTACAGCTCCGGCCGCGAGCGGAAGCGCCGCGGCCCTGCCCTGGCCGATCGCGGGACGTTTTTCCGGCAAGATGATGCTCGGCCCGCACGAGCCGAGCGCCACCGAGATGCTGTCCCACGACGATCTACTCGGTCTGCCCCTGTGGGGCCGGTTCGCCTACGGCAATCTCAAGGACGAGGACGGCGAACTCCAGGAGTGGTTGCGGTTGCTGGCTCCCGGCGCGCATTCCAAGTTCTTCGTGCAGTCGAGCGCGGGTGCCGACACCCTGCGCCTGCAGCACGACCTGTGCGCCGCCGCCGCGACGTCGTATACCGAGCGCGCCGATGACGGCACCGCCGTCTGGACGAAACCAGAAGGAGCCGAAGGCAATTCGTTCGATATGCGCATGGCGCCGGACGGTAGCCGGTTCACCTGGCAGGAGGAGGGAATCCTCGACATCACCGGCGTCCTGCTGGGTCCGGGCCTGCAGTGGTACCTGCCCGACCGGCAGGGCAGCCAGCTGTACGTCTCACAACTCTACGAGGTGTCCGGTACCGCGCTCGGGAAGACAGTCAAGGGCGTCATCGCCTTCGACAAGACCTATCTGCCGGCCGGGCAGAATCTCTACAGCGGTGACGATCCGCTGTTCCGCCCCGACCAGCACCACCGGACGTGGTACACGTGGGCCACCGTGTACACCGACGGCACCTTCGACGGCGGCCATTTCATTCTCGGATCCGACCGAATGGCGATGGCGCTCCTGACGAACGAGCGCGGTGAACTCACGCTGGATACCGACATCACCGGCGAAGTCCGGCTGGCCCCCGACGGCGCCACCGAGCACATCCTCATCCGCACCAGCGCCGGAGCGGAATGGGAATTCTTCCCGGACCCCAAGGGGGCGATGCCCGATATGGACCATGTCGGAATCAACGATGTGGCCACCCCTCAGCGAGAGGGACGCTGGGCACTCGTCGGCGACAAACGAGAGCCCTCGGCCTGGTTCGCCTGGGGCGAAGTGGCGAGCCACGAGAGCACCGACTACATCCGCCACTATCGGCACTGAATTACGGCACGTAATTCGGTATCACGGTAAGAAATTCAGCATGAAAAGAACGTGATGCCCCGTCCTCGGAACGGCGCATCACGTTCTTTCTGTACCGCCATGACGAACACCGAGGGACCGGCTACGCCCGACCGCTCTGTGCCGGCCGGCGATCTCGGTCGTCGGCAGGGTAGATGGGGTCGTCGCGGCGGCCTGCGGCTTTGTGCACGCTGACCGCGGACACCGTCACCCGGCCCTCGTGCCGAATCTCGGCCGAGGTCAACAGCACCCCGCCGGCCGTCCCCGCGGTCTGCGCCCACAGTTCCAGCGCGGGACCGAGCGGAGTGGGCCGGCGGTAGTCGATGGTCAGACTTTTGGTGTAACCCACGTGCCCCGTCGCCAGAACGGCGAGACTGGTGAGTTCGTCGAGTACCGACGCAACCACGCCGCCGTGCACCGACCCCAGCGGGCCCGCGTGAATCGGATCGGCCCGCAGGGTGCCGCGAATGACGTCGCCGTCCGCCCACACCCTCGCCTCACCTGACATGGGGTTCAGATCGCCCAGCACCGGACTGTAGGGAATGGTCCGGCGAAGATCCGCCGGCTCCCACGCCAGCAGCCGGTTGGCCGGTGGCGCAAGCTGTTCGACCGCGTACGGCCCGGACCAGGCATGTGCGTCGAGCAACTCACATGCCTGGCGGCTCAACATGCCCACCTTCTCGGCAACATCCTCGGGCGGGGCTGACACCCGCGCGGAGTTGGCGAGCCGGCCCAGCTCCCTGGCCATCGCCGCGAGGTGAGATTTCACCCCAGCATCTCCTCGGTGATGCCGTAGCGGGGAAGCGCACCGATAGCCCACGGCTCGATCACTCCGTAGCCGACTTCATCGCCGCACACACAGTCCACCGCGATCTCCTCACAGCCGTAGAGCTCATCGAGGACAGCTTTCTCGCGGAGGTCGAGCGCCTCACCGGCGACATCGAGTGCACCTCGGTAACCGCCCTGCCACCAACCACGGAAACCGAAGTAGCCGCCCCCGCGGAAGTAGTAGACGAGATCCTTCCATGAGCAGGTAATCTCGCGCTTGCTTCCGTCCTCCAATCCGACCCTCGCCTGCAGCGAACGTCCTCGGCGGGAATTCGGCCAGAACTCGAAGTCCAGGTCGAGGCTGGTGATCCGTAGCCGCGGCCGATCGGTGCCCGGAAAGACGACGAAGCCTTCGGACACACCGGTACTCGACTGGATCGGACGGCCGTCCGGCCCCTGAGTGAAGGTGGTCGACAGGGCCCAGCTGCCGAAATTGAGATTGATATAGCCGTGCAGCACCCCCTGGCCATGTGCGGGGGCCGGCCGCAAGCCGTCCTCGGGACGTCCCTTCGGGTCGTTGTACCAGAAGGCTCCCGTGTTGGGGATTCCCGTCATCGAGCGAATCCCCCATGAGCGGTCCTTGTAGGCGTAGGTGCGCTCCGGATCCAGACGGTAGGACTTCCCCTCCACGGTCACCTCGCCCGACGCTCGACCGGGCTGGAAGTAGCGAATCGTATGGTTGGTGGTGATTCCCTTCTCCCGCCGTACTCCGGCGCTGCCGACAATGGGCTGGAACTCGCTCTCGAAGGTCACATCGAAGCTGACGCCCAACTCGTTCTCGGCGAGGACGACCCGGTTTTCGGTCGGAGGGGAAATGATCTCCCAGGTCACAGGGCCGACCACAGTGTTGTCGATCTGCGGTCGCAACTCTCGCGAGGCGCGCACGTTCCACTGCCGACCGGGGACGGCGACGCCCGCGAAAGCATCCATGACGTCGCGATTGGTGTATTTGCCGATGCCCACGGCGATCATGACGGTGCCGGAGGTGTCGTAGGCGACGACGTACCCTTTCTCCGTCCAGTTGCGATCGGTGGTCGTCACTTGCTCGAAACTGGAGACGGTTTGATGGCAGAGATACTCGTCGGCGGCGGTGAGAACGATGTCGTTCACGATATTCCTCTCTTCTCTCAGGCGTAGGTGCCCAGCAGGGCGGCGAGTCGTCGGGTCGGGACGTTGTCGGTCAGATAACTTGCCGGGAACGTCAATTCGGGCGGGCTCAGCCGAACGGTCAGCACCAGTAACGCGGCCAGTCGCAGCGCCTGCATGATGCTGTGGAACTCCAGGCACTGCACCGTCCGCGACGTCCGCGACTCGTAGTGGGCAATGGTCTCGTCGGCATCGGGCAGGCCAGGCAGGCGTGGCACATCGTTGAGTTCGGCCACGACTTGATCGACGAGAAGGAAGTAGGCGAGATCGCCTTCCGGCGCCCCGAGGTGGGCCAACTCCCAGTCCAGTACGGATATGACCTCCCCGTCGCGGTACACGATGTTTCCGGGGCGCGCGTCGCCCCAGCACAACACCGTTTCCGCGCTATTCGGCAGATTCTTTCGCAAATAGCCCAGGGCCTCACGCAGAACCGGCAGTGGTCCCATGTCCGCCCAGTCCAGCTGGCTCTCGATGACGTCGAGCATGCGTGTGAGCGCTTCCGTGCCGCCGACACGCGGGCCGAGGCCGGCCGGGAGTTCCACGCCGTCGATACCCACGCTGTGCAATGCCGCCATCGCGTCGACGGCGCCGAACCACATGTCACGGCGCTGGGCGATCGAGGCTTCGAAGAACAATCCGTGCCCGTGAAAACCCGGCCGGAAACCGGAGGCGACCTCGCCGTGGACACGATGCATCAGATACGCGGGCGCACCGAGCACGGCCACGTCGTCGACGAACCAGGCGACCTCCGGCACCGGGACCGGGCTGTCGTGCAGAAACGCCATCACGTCGTACTGCAGACGCAGATCGTAGTCGGGGAACAACCCCACGCTTCCCGGTTGTGCGCGCAGGACCAGCTCGGACGAATATTCTCCGGCACTGTCGCGCCAGGTCAGTTCGGTGAACAGCGAGACGTTCGAGAAGCCGGAGGTAGCCGGCACGAACGGCGACAGCTCGACCGAGGTCGCGTCCGGCATTGTCGCGGCAATCCACCGTTCCAGTGAACTTCGGCGATCTTGCAGGTCGGCAGTCGTGGAATCGCGGGTCATCTCACGCCCTCCGCGACTTGTCCGGCTCCGTACCGTGGGAAGGAGCTATCTCGCCGTAGGCGAACCAGTGGACCGGCGCGCGATCGTCGCCCACGCGGCGCCACCGGCCCTCGGTCTGCGGGTTCGGCATCGGCATGAAGTCGACCATGCGGCCTCGCGGGTCGGGCAGGAACTCCCAGACCTCGCCGGCGGCACGGATTTCGATGCGATCCGGCCAGGTACCGGACTCGTCCAGCGTGACGGACCCGTGGACATCGGTGGTACGCCGAACCGCGCCCGTCTCGTCGCAGAGCAGCATCATCCCCAGCCCGTCGTGGCCGAGCATGAAGTGTCCGGCGTCGAGGGTGCCGTCGGCATACCGGGTCGCCCAGGTGTACCAGGCGACATGAAGCTTTTCGCCGATGAGCAGATCGTTGTCGTAGATACGTCCCCGCATGTACATGTCGTCGGCGCCGAAGAAGCCCCGGACCGGGTGATCGAGGATCGTTCCCTCGACCTCGTAGAGCTGGGAGACGTAGTAGTAGCCGTCCTCACCGTGTGGCAGGTGCCAGTGCAGACCCGGCTCCACCAGTCTTCCGCGCAGGTCCATCACGCCGTGCTCGGACCACCGCGTCTCGGTTGCGTCGACTTCGAATCGGAACGGGTGTCCCTGGGCGCCGGGCGAACTCTCCAGTACCGTCGTTCCCTCTCGGTGGGTCCGGACGAAATCGGTGCACCGTGCCGAGCGCCGGCTCGCTTCGTGTACGCGAAGGTCGTCCGAACCGAGCGTCGTCTGAAGGATGAACCGCTGGCGTCCACCGTCCCCGCTCTCGGGGATACGGAGAACGGTGTAGAGATTTGCCGCGTCGTCGCGAAGCGACCCGTAGAGATAGAGCGCGGACCACGGGAGTCCGAACCAGTCCCGGGCGAGCGCGACCTGAGCCGGATCCGAGGAATGTTCCCCCAGTATCAATTGATAGTGGAAATGTCCGCGCTCGGAAAGTGAGCCCATCGGATCTCCTTCTTGCCAGATTTACCTGCCAGAAAAATTATGAAGAAGATCCGCGGCGTTGAATAGATTTCGAACTGTCACTGTCACTGACAGTTTCTTCCGTGATTATCTGATCCGTCCGGCCCAGGCGAAGACCGCATCCCGGTACGCCGCGTTTCCGGACATGAGATTAAGGATGTGCCCCGCGTCGGGAAGCACATACGTCCGGTAATCAGCCGCCGGGCCGTAGAAGCCCGCCTCACGGGCGCGAAATATGTCGTCATCGACGCAGTCACCCGAATTTCCGCAGAAAACCGAGTCTCGCCGGCCGATCACACCGAGCACCGGAACGCGCAGGTCACGCGTGAGCGGAGTAACGATCGTCAGGAGAGCCTGCGCCGTCATGGCAGCCGGCATCACGCTCTTGGTCGCCTCGTCCGCGTCGACCACAGCGGGTTCGGGCGATGCCGGGGCGTAGAAGGCCGCCTGGCGAGAACCCGGCCGTGTCGTGAGATATCCGGGATCGCGATAGCGCACCCCGAGTTGCGGATCCGCGGTGGCAGGAATGAAGGAGGCCGAACCGAGCGCCGACTGCACCGGATTCACCTCATGACTGAAACCCGTCAGCACCAGGCCGTCCACGTCACCGAACCGGGACGCTTCGAGTACGGCGACCATCGAGCCTTCCGAGTGGCCGACGAGGACAATCCGGCCGGGCCGGTAGGACCCGATCCCCGAACGAACGTATGAGACGACGTCGTGAACAGCGAGAGCTTGTGCGTCACCGCTGATTTCGAGGCTGGGCGGCTCGGCACTGGCGCCCGTTCCCAGGGCATCCAGCGTGAGCGTGGCGAAGCCGGCGGCATTGGCGGCGCGCCGGTAGGAATACCGTTCGGGGTCGACCGGGAAATCCCAATACGTGCTGTCGTAGGTCGCGCCGGGGAGCAGGATCTGCAGAGGACCGCGGGCCACCGCCGGCACGCACACCGTGATGTGCACGAAAGCATCGGCGGCACCGGCGATCGGTGTGGGCACATCCTTCGCCGAGCAGCTCGCGGCACCGGTCGCCGCCGATGGCGGCGCCATCACCACCGCCGCAACGGCGACCACGAATGCCGTCCCCGCTACGCGCAGGGCAGCCGCATTCGTGTGGCGACGCACCGCCGATCCGACACAACGAACAACCGCACCGATTTTCCGCGCCACCGCCGGCCCTTCCGATTCGGTCGAAGCGTCCTCGCTTCGCCCGTTGGTCATTCAAGCTATTTCGGAATTCGGGAGTTGCCGACGCCCGGAAGCAAATGTCTGCGCGCAGGGGTCGACAAATCCTCTGCTAATCGCTCGCCGGAAGCGGCTTGGCCGCTTTGGAAACGACAGCTGCGCCATCGACAGCGATTCCGTACTCGCCGGCCTTGGTCACGAGAAATTCGAAATCCGTGCGACCCTCGACGATGTAACGCTTCCCGATTTTGATATCCGCGTCCGCACCGGATCCGGGAACGAGCCCGGACGCGGGCTGCTGTGCGGCATCGATCATCGGATGTCCGCCGCAGTGCAGCTCCACTTCGGCAGCGGGTGCGCGAACAATGATGATCTCGGTGGCGTCGACTTGGCTACGGAGCCGGCTTCCGGGTTTCATTTTCATGGTTTCTCCTACAGCTGTCGGAATGACAAGTCATTTGGCGTCGGCGGGCTCGGACCGGAGGAGGTCGGCAACCAGCTCGCGCCGGATCACCTTCCCCGTCGGGGTGCAAGGGAGGTCGGCGCGGAAGACCACTTCGTCGGGAGTACGGGAACCACGGAGCCGGGCGCGAACGAAATCTCTCAGCTCGTCGGCCCCGACGTCCCGCAGCGCCACCACGGCGGCGACGATGCGGGCACCCCATTCGTCGTCGGGCAGGCCCACCACGGCGACGTCCTTGACCGCGGGATGCGTGCCCAGCACGTCCTCGATCTCGGCCGGCGCGATGTTCTCACCGCCACGGATGATCGTGTCGTCGGTGCGGCCGGAAATGAACAAGTAGCCCGCCTCGTCCAAGTGGGCGCGATCGCGGGTGTGGAACCAGCCATCGGCGTCCAGCACCGAACCACTACCCAGATATTCGCCCGACACCTGAGCTCCTCGCACCCAGAGCTCACCGATTTCACCGGGCGCGAGTGCGGCGCCGGTCGCATCACGAATCTGTCCCTCGACACCCGGGACCAACCGGCCCGCGGAATGCAGCCGAGCTCGGACAGCCGGATCGGTCGATGCCAAGGCCTCGCGGTGATCATCGGGCCCCAGTACCGCGATCGTCGAGCTGGTCTCAGTCAACCCGTACGCGTTCGTGAACGCGACCTGGGGGAAGAGCGAGAGCGCCTGCTCCAGCACCCGCTGCGGCATGCGGGCTCCTCCGTAGGCAATGGATCGCAGCGAGGACAGATCCACCGGTACCTCGCCCAGGTGATCGACGATGCGCGCGAGCATCGTCGGAACCAGCATCGTCTGGGTGATCCGCTCCCCGGCTACGATCTCGATCCACTCGGCCGGGTCGAAGTTCGGCAGATACACCGTCCGCCGCCCCGCGAACGCGTTGGTGAGCACGGTGCCCACGCCGGCGATGTGATACGGCGGAACGCTGATCAATGCGGCGTCGGTGGGCTCGGCCGACGCGAATTCGACGGTCTGCAGCACATACGACACCAAATGCTCGTGCCGCAGCACCGCACCCTTGGGCTCGGACGTCGTCCCGCTGGTGTAGAGCACGACGGCAGGATGTTCGTCATCGACATCACGAGGGGGAATCGGGTCGGTCGCACAGGCGCTCAGCCATTCCCGGGTTGTCGTCACGACTCCCGGCACGGAGTCCAGGACGTCGAGGTACTGCTCGTCCACGATGAGATACGGCCGCCGGCCCAGTCCGGCCGCCAGCCGAGTCAGCTGCGGCCCGGACAACCGATAGTTCAGCGGCGTGAACGGCAAGCCCGCCGCGGCCGCCGCGAACAACGACACCGGAAAGCCGCGCCCGCCGACACCGATGTAGCCGACCGCATCGACCCCGGCGGCCGCCAGCACCGCGGCCCCGCCGCCCGCGAGCCCGGCCAAATCCTGGGCCGTGGTCGCCGTATCGCCCGCCCCGATCAGCACTCGGTCGGGCATCGTGGAGGCAGCGGCCTCCAACAGCATCGAAATACCCATCACGTCTCCCGAAGTCAGCTTCGCTCGCGTTGAGCGTGGAATGGATTGCCCGGTACCTCGGTGCCCACAACCCCTTCGGCCGTCAGACGCTGCAAATCCGCGACGGAGCGACCGAGCAGGCCGACGACCAGCTCTTCGTTGTGTTCGCCCAGCAGGGGCGCATGGCGGCGGTGGTGCCGGTGCGGGCCCGCGCCGAACCGAGTGGGAAATCGCAGCAGGGTGGCTTCGCCGGTGACGGGGTGCGCGACAGTCTCGAACGTGCCCCGCTCGGCGAACGCCGGTGATTTCTCCTGCTCATGTCCCTGCAGGACGACTCCCACGGGCACGCCTTGCCGCCAGAGCTGCTCGACGATGTCTGCGGCACTGCGCGCGCTACACCACTCCCCCAGGCGGACGTCGAGCAGATCGTGCGCGTCGCGACGTCCCTGCGCCGAATCGAGGTGTGGGTCGGCCGCCCAGGCGGGCTCACCCAATGCGGTGCGCAGGCCGCGCCAGTGCGCGTCGCTTTCCACGGCGACAGCGACCCACCGGTCCTGCTTTCCGAGGTCGTTCGTGTCCGCGGACAGATACAGATTCTGCGGAGCACCGGTCACGCCCCGATTCCCGGTGCGGCAGATCAGGTTTCCGTACGCCGAGAACTCGACGATCTGCTCGGCCGCGATGCCGAGCGCGCCGGCCACCATCGGCACCTCGAGCAACATTCCGGAACCGGTCCGGCGACGATGTTCGAGGGCGAGCAGCAGCGCCGCGGTCGCATGCATTCCGGCGATAGGGTCACAGGGACCGTTCGGCAGTTCGGCGACGCCGTCCGGTGAACCGGTTACCCAGGCCATTCCGGAAACCTGCTCCATCGTCTGCGCGTATCCGGTCCAGTCGCGCCAGGGCCCCGTCAGCCCGAAGGCCGGAGCGCGCAGCATGATCAGATCGGGTCTGCCGATGCTGTCGTATCCGAGCCCCCACCCTTCCATGACCCGTGGCGAGAAGTTGTCGAGCACCACGTCGCACTGCGCGATCAGATCTCGGACCAGCTCGCGTCCCGCCTCGGTGCCGAGGTCTACCGCCAGATCGCGCTTGTTGCTGTTGGTCGCCTGGTAGAGCGGCGCCCACTCCCACCACGACGGTGTCTGCATCGACCGGGTCGTGTGATGGCGCATGGCGTCGGGCCGGGTGGGCGACTCGATATGAATGACGTCGGCTCCGAGCATGGCCAGATACTGGCCGAT
This sequence comes from Nocardia sp. BSTN01, assembly GCF_015354405.1. Classification (GTDB taxonomy): domain Bacteria; phylum Actinomycetota; class Actinomycetes; order Mycobacteriales; family Mycobacteriaceae; genus Nocardia. The sequence goes on from NZ_JADKYP010000007.1 coordinate 66,887, forward strand.
CACCGGCCCGGCCCAGAAGGCCGTGAAGTCCGCGATGCGGATGCCCTCCAACGGCAGAACGGCCTTCCCGACGCCGGCGAGCGCGCTCGGCGGCGGTACCACGCTCGCGTTGATCTTTCCGACCGTGCCGTTGTGTTCACCCAGGCGTGGGGCAGCACCGCGGTCCTGCGGTCCGACCTCGCCGTGCATTCGATACGGTGCGGTCGGCTGCAGGAATCCGGCCACCGGATTCCGTTCGAAGAATCCACCTTCGGCGAAGTGATCGAATTGCGGCGTCTGTTCCCCATTGCCGATCGGAGCGACGGGGATCCGCAATTCGCTGGCGGCTTCCAGAACTTCGGCCGTCGTATGGCGAGACGTCCAGTCCCGCACCGCGGTCACGATTTCGTCCCGTCGTTCCTGCCGTGCCGCGTACTTGACGAGCGACTCGTCGTCCATCCAGTCGAAGCGTTCGATCAGGATGCAGAAGTTCTGCCACTGCTGGCCGGTGGCGACCATGAACCCCACCCAGCCGTCCTTCGTCGGCTCGATACACGGGATGTTCGTCGCTCGTTCGGCCCGGAAGGGGTGCCCCGCCATCTTGTAGAAGGTCGTCGGGTGCATCGAGGAGTTCATCAGGGCCAGGGTGTCGTGCATGGACACGTCGACCAGGTCTCCGCCGCCGCCGAGCATGGCGCGGCGATGTGCCGCCAATGCCGCGATCGCCGCCATGAGCCCGGTCGTCCACTCTCCGGTTCGCCCGCCCACGGACGTCGGCGGGCGATCGATGTCCCCGCGGTCACCGACGGCGCCCGCCCATGCCTGCACGGTGAACTCGGTGGCGGCCCGTCCCGCCCACGGACTGTCGAGCCCGAACGGCGAGACGGCGACGACGACCGCGTTCGGGTATCGGCTGCGCAACGCCGACGGCTCGTAGTCGGCCGATCCCGCCAGGGGTGAATCCGTCGACCAGACAATGACACTCGCGACATCCAGCAGGGCCGACAGATCGTTGGCACCTGCCCCCGATGCCGGGTCGATGGCGACACTCGACGCGCCCCCGGCGAGGTACTCGAACAGCGCACCGTGCTCCCCCTCGGGGATGGAAGCACGCGACGCCGACCACCGTCGCAACGGATCGCCGCCCGGCCCTTCGACGCGCACGACGCGCGCCCCGCCGTCCATCAGGATGCGGCTGCAGTAACCACCGGTTATCCCGTAACTGAGATCGACCACCAGGAAGGGCGCGAGCGGAGTTCCACCGGCCCGTTCCCCACTCGAATCAAACGTTTGCATCGTCACCTTCATTCTTCCGGGTCGGCAGTGCCGCCTCAGCGCCACCGCCGACGTCCGGGATCCACACCGGCAGTACGACATTCGGTCCGATTTCCCGGAACGCGACGCGCACGGGATCGCCGATGGAGATGTCGCCTGCCGTCAGGCTGCCGAGTCGCGCATCCGCGGCCGGCAGCACATTGCCCACCATCCGAAGGTGGCTACCCTCGGCCAGTTCGACGACCGCCACCGGGAACGGCGTTTCCTCGGCATAACCGGGCAGTGTCGGACCGTGTGCGATGACGAAGGACCACACCGTGGCAGCGCCGCTGACGGCGGTCCATTCGAATTCGCCACTGCGGCAATCGGAACATCGCACGGCGGGTGGGAACCGCCACCGGCTGCACGCGGTGCACCGCTGGACCACCAGGTGTCCCTCACGGGCGGCTGTCCAGAAGGGCGCGGTGTCGACGTCGTCGACGACGGGAAGAATCATGGCTTCCCTCCACGAAGCAACAGGGCGCTGGTAGGCACGACGTCCGAACTACTGACAAACGACCATTCGGCACCAGCGACCTGGGCATTCGATGTGCCGCGCGCCTGATGCACCGCTTCGGCGATCAGATTGAAACCGTGCACATATCCCTCGGAAAGGCTTCCCCCGCTGGTGTTGACCGGTAGCACTCCACCAGGTCCCAGTCCCCCGTCCTTCACGAATGCCGCCGCCTCCCCGCGACCGCAGAAGCCGTACGCCTCCAGAGAGAACAGAATCAACGGAGTGAAGGCGTCGTAGATCTGGGCGACGTCGACATCGGCGGGCCCGATCTCGGCCTGCGGCCACAGCCGCTCTGCGCAGGCGACCGCCGGAGTCCGGAACGTGTCTTCGGCGAAGAACTGCCGCATCATCAGATGGCCGTCACTGATGCCCTGTGCGTACGCATGGACGTATACGGGTGGTTGCGGCAGGTCGGCGGCACGCTCGGCAGAGGTGAGGACCACGGCGACCGCGCCGTCGGTCTCCAGGCAATTGTCATAGAGACACAAGGGATCGCTGATCATGCGTGCCGCGAAGTAGTCCTCGCGCGTCACCTCCCGATCCGCCATCTGGGCAGCCGGGTTGCGGTGGCCGTATCCGCGAATCGCGAGCGCGACGTCGGCGAGGGCTTCACGGGTGGCACCCGTCTCGTACATGTAGCGGCGAACCATCATCGCCACCTCGTCGACCGGCCGAATCACCCCCGGCGGCACGACGAAGGCACCGATGCCGCTCACCTCGGGGGTGGTCTGCGCCCACACTCGGCTCTGGCGTGAACCCCGCTTCCGCGACCGCCACGCGACCACCACCTCGGCCGAACCGGTGGCAATGGCGGACGCGGCCAATCCCACGGTGGCACAGCCACCGCCGCCGCCGGCCGGTGTGCGGGCGAACCAGCCGATATCGGCCATACCGAGCGCTCGGGCGAGTTCGTCCTCACCCACGTGCTCCATCGAAAAGGAGCTCAGCCCGTCGACCTCGGCGGGGTCGATCCCGGCATCGTTCAGCGCGCTCAGCACCGCTTGCGCCGCCAGCTGGTGTTCACTGCCGGGCAGCGACCGCGCGAAGCCGGTCGAACCGACCCCTACGATCGCGGCCCGATCCTGCAGCCAACCTGGCGTGGATTCACGCTTCATGGCCGCCGTCGACCGGCAGTACAGCACCGTTGACGAAACCGGAACCGTTGCTCAGCAACCACACAGCGGCCCTGGCGATATCGTCGGGCTGGGCCAGGCGCCCGAGCGGAATCCTCGCGGTCGCGACCTTCACGTACTCCTCGGGGAGTTCGGCGAAGTTGGTGTAGGTGGGTGACGGGCAGACCGCGTTCACGCGGATACCGTGCGGTCCCCACTCCCGGGCCGCGGTCCGGACGAGATTGACGGCCGCGGCCTTGGACGCCGAGTACACCGCGGTACCGGCGCCGGACCGCAGCGCGGCGATGGAGGCGGTGACGACGATCGAACCGCCGTCACCCTGCTTCAGCATCTGCGCCGCGGTCTTCTTCAGCCCGTGAAACGTCCCCAGGACATTGACGCCCATGGTGCGCTCCCAGTTGTCCAGGGAGGCGTCGAGCAACGGGCCTGCCGCGCCGAGAATCCCTGCGTTACTGTAGAAGTGGTCGATCCGGCCGAACGTGGACAACGCCGCGTCCACATACGCGTCGGCTCCTTCCTCGGTCGCCACGTCCGATCGGACGGCGACGGCCCGACCCTTGGGGAGCGACTTCGCCAGCACCTCCGCGGATTCGACGTCCAGGTCCGCGAGGACGACCTGGGCGCCCGCCTCGCTGAGCCGCACGGCCGCAGCCTTGCCGATACCGCTGCCGGCACCGGTCACCACGGCGACACGATCCTGGAAGGTGTGCAGATCGGCCCACGCGACGCTGTCGCCGGAGGCCGGGTTGACAATGCTCATCGTCGGTTTCCTGTTCTCAGCTGTTTTCCAGCCGCAAAGCTTGTTTGGGACAACTACGGATCGCGTGTTCGGCGGCCGGGTGCTGCGCCGGCGCGAGTTCGTCCACGACCACATGGGCAAGCTCGTCGTCACCGATCTCGATGAGGTCGGGCGCGGCTGCCACACAGAGCGAATGGCCTTCACACCGGTCGTAATCGACGCTGAATTTCACCGGGCCCTCCTCAGGCAGGTACTACTTCGATTTCCACGCTGGTCGGGCCACGGAGAATGAAGTCCTCCACCCAGATCAGGGAGCGCTCGGTATCCCTGACGAACCACCGGGTACGACCGATCAGCTCTTCCAGCACGACTCGGGCCTCCATGCGAGCCAGGTTGGCGCCCAGGCAGTAGTGCTCACCGAAACCGAAGGCCGCGTGCTGATTCGGCCAGCGCGTGATGTCGTAGCGAGTCGGATCCTCGAAATGACGAGCATCGAGATTCGCGGCCTGCAACCAGGCCAGCCCGGTGGCGCCTTCGGGAATTACGGTGTCTCCCAACTCGATAGGCCGCGTGCTGACCCGCGGCCTCGCTTGCAGCGGCGAGGAGAAGCGCACGGTCTCCTCGATGGCCGTTTTCGTGAGTTTGGGCTGTTCACGAAGCAGCCGCTGCTGGTCCGGGAATTTGTCCAGGAAGTAGGCCAGGGCGCCGAGCAGGTGGGTCGTGGTGTTCTGGCCGGCGCCCAGCTGTTCGAACAGCAGCGCCCCGATGTCCAGGCGCAGTTCGAACTCCTCCGGCGGCAGCGCGGCCAGATCGCTGATCAGGTCGTCCTGCGGATTGCGGCGGCGCTCCGCGACGAGCTCGGTGAACAGATCGTGCACCGCGGCCGCCTCGGCGGGCTCGACACCACCCATGTACAGAACCGGGCCCGCGTCCTTCTCGTCCGGCACGATCCGGCCCAGGGATGCCTCGCGGCGCGCCCGTGTTATCGACCGGATCAGTTTCTCGGATTCCGGTGGGATGCCGAGCAATTGCGAGATCACGGTCGTGGTGAGCGGTTCGGCCAGATCCGTCGTGATATCGAACGTGCCTTTCGCCAGGCAATCCTCGAGCAGGTCCTGGCAGACCTTCCGGATCCGCTCCTCCATCGCGGCGATCCGCGTCGGCCGGTACGCATGGCTGAAGCGTTTGCGAACCTCGACATGCAGCGGCGGTTCGGACGTCAGGAGCCGGATGACACGCTGGTCCGGCGGGACCAGATCGAGGCGCTTGGCGGTCGACCACAGGTCGCAGGCGCGCAGAAAGTCCTGGACCTCGGTGTGCCCGCAAAAATGCCAGACGTCGGCGTTCCGGTCGTAGGCCAACGGCCGATCCGCAGCCATCGCGATGAACCATGGGTGCGGATCCTCGTGACCGGTGGTCGTCCACGGAGGGTTCACTCCCGGTGGGTACGGGTCGGGAACACATGTCGTCGCGTTCATAGCTGAGAACTTTCTTGATCAGGGACCGCCGTTTCGCCGGGACCGGTCCCGGGACGACGACGTCCACAGATAGCTCAATAGAGTTGGTGCCATTTAGTTCCACCGCTGCACCGCCGACCCACCCTCCGACAATGATCGGCAGCGAGCACCGGCCGTACAGCAGCCCGGCAGCCAGCAGCAGGCCAACGGTTGCCTTCGTCACGTTAGCGTGCGATCCATCAATTGTCACCCACTGATTCTCGACGCTCGCCGCGCAGGTCCACGCGATAGTCAGCCGAAAGACAGCGTAGTTCGCTCAATGTCTCCGACATATAAGCGGCTCAGCGGCGTCGGAGGCCGGCAGTCGAGACACCCCGATCCGCGCCAGCGATCCCCGCACCGGCATACCGTCGGGGGACAAAGAGTCGCAACGGTTGAAGAATGGCGCAGGTCACAGCGTTGCGGCCATATTCAGTAGGTGTCATTAACGCGAAACCGTTGCGTGACCACCCTGCGGTCTGCGATGCTTTTTCCTACCGTCGGCAGGTCCGAAGTCGGCGAAGCGAACGGTTCGAGGGAGTACCGCATGACTGCTGCTGCACAGGGACGGGTCGTCACCGGCGAGGCCCGGCTACTCGTCGACGGGGCACTCGTCGACTCGGCTGCAGGTGCGATGTATCCCAATCTCGATCCCGCGACCGAGGAAACACTCGGGCTCGTCGCCGATGGCGCTGTCGAAGACGCACACACCGCGGTGACGGCCGCCCGACGAGCCTTCGAGAGAGGCGGATGGGCAGACGATCCCGAATTCCGAGCCAGATGCCTCCGCCAGCTTCACCGCGCACTATCGGAGAACTCGCAACTATTCCGGCGCATCGACACCGCCGAAGCCGGTCGGCCGTTCGCGGCAACGGCCGGCTCGATCGACGCCTACTTACCCGAAATCGACTGGTACGCAGAACAAGCCGAGCAGTACCCGTGGGAGCAGCCACGCGGCGACAGCGAATCCCACGGCGCGCGCCACCGTCGTAGCGTCCACCGCGAGCCGATCGGCGTGACGGCGGCGATCACGACGTGGAACTGCGGGTTCTTTCTGAACCTCACCAAAATGTGCGCGGCGCTGGCCGCCGGCAATACCGTCGTGCTCAAGCCCGCACCGGAGACCCCTTGGCAGGCAACGACACTCGGCCGCCTGATCGTCGAACGCACAGAAATACCGCCGGGTGTCGTCAATATCGTCACCGGCACATCACCGGCGGTGGCGCGCGAACTCACCACGCACCGAGACGTCGACCTGGTGACCTTCACCGGATCGACGGATGTCGGCCGCAAGATCATGGCGCAAGCCGCACCCACCCTGAAACGGCTCACTTTGGAGCTGGGCGGTAAATCTGCCGCAATCGTCATGCCGGACGCGGATCTGGACTTCGCCGTCGCACTGGTCACGCGAATTCTGTGCACGAACGCCGGCCAGACCTGCGCTGCGGCTACGCGGCTCCTGCTGCCGAAATCTCGCTACGCGGAAGGTGTCGAGGCGGCGACGAGCGCACTCGCCGCGATACATCCCGGTGATCCGTGGGATCCGGCAACCGGTCAGGGGCCACAGATCAGCGCGGCGCAGCACAAGCGCGTACTCGACTATCTCGAGGTGGGACGCGCGGAGGGCCTGCGCCTCACCACCGGCGGCAAGCGCCCACCCCATCTCGACCGCGGATGGTTCGTCGAGCCGACCGTATTCGCCGACGTACCACCGCAATCGCGGCTGTTCCGAGAGGAGATCTTCGGGCCGGTCCTGGTCGTCACACCGTACGACGACAGCGCGGGCCGGGTCGACGAGGCGATTCGACTGGCGAACGACTCCGAATACGGCCTGCACGCCTCCGTCTTCGGCACCGACATCGAGCGGGCCACCACGGTCGCGCGACAGCTGCGGGTCGGATCCGTTTCGGTCAACGGAGCCAACTTCTTCGGCGTCGACGTCCCCTTCGGCGGCTACAAACAGAGCGGGATCGGTCGGGAGCGCGGCGTGGAGGGCTTCGAAGAATTCCTCGAAACCAAAACCATCGCAGTGCCGGCACCACCGTCTGCCTGATATCTCCAGCAAGGGAGCACCATGTCCGCGGCCACCCGCACCCCCACCGTGGGAATTACCATCCCCTTTTTCGATCACCAGTCCGATTACGCCACCATTCTCGAGGTCGCGCGCCGCAGTGAGGAATGCGGCTACGACTCGGTGTGGATGGCCGACCATCTCAGCCGGCCGTCACCGCAGGGTGGTAGTCGCTGGTTCGATGTCGTGACGTTGTTGTCCAATATCGCCGCGCACTGCCCGCGCATCGCGATCGGCACCGACATTCTCGTCGTGCCGTACCGCCACCCGATCCTCGCCGCCAAGATGCTCGCCACTCTCGACGTGGTATCCGGCGGCAGACTCACCGTAGGTACCGGCGTCGGTTATATCGAGGAGGAATTCGAGGATCTCGGCGGGCCTTTCGCCGAGCGCGGTCCGTACACGACCGAATGCATCCAGATCTGGAAGAAGATCTGGGCGGGTGGAACGATCAGCCACCGCGGAAAGTTCTTCGAATTCGACGGCGTGGTATCCGATCACGTCCCGGTCCAACGCCCGGGGCCCCCGGTCTGGATCGGCGGATCCGTCCCCGCCACACTGCGTCGCGTCGTCGAAGTGGGCGACGGGTGGCATCCGATTTTCCTGCCGCTGGACCAGGTGGAATCGAAGACCCGGCAACTGAAGGACATGGCCGATCGCGCCGGACGCACACAGCCGATCACGCTGTCCTACAGCGCCGGATTCGGCTCGGTCGGCCCCGATTCCGCCAGTTCGGCCGACCGAGCTCCGCTCACGGGGCCGATCGACGACGTGCGGCGAGACATCGACCGGCTCATCGAGCTCGGCTTCACCAACATCGTTTTCCGCTTCGGCTCCACATCGGCGTCGAACGAGCATGTCCTGCGGCAGATCGAACTGGTCGCCGAGCACATTCTTCCCCGGCTCTGACTCGTTCGAATATTCAATACATCGGAGGTAAAGATAATGGCACTCGATCCGTCCGTTTCCATCATCTCGGTGGACGATCACATCGTGGAAACAGCCGCCGTCTGGCAGGACCGTCTCCCTGCCCGCTACCGCGACGCGGGACCCCGAATCGTGGAACGAGGTCCCCGCGAGCTGGCATGGAGCTACCAGGGTCAGATTTATCCACTGCTGTTCCAGGGCAACAAGCACACTCGTAAATTCCGCGATGGCGAGACGGGCCGCGGCGCCGACCTGTTCGCGCGGCACTACGACGACATGATCGAAGCGGCATACGACATCGACGCCCGGGTCGCCGCCATGGACGTGGACGGCGTCCAGGCGCAGCTACTGTTCCCGACATTCCCTCGCTTCGCGGGTACGCAGTTCATTCAGGGAAGCGACCGCGATATCGCGCTGGCCAGTGTCCAGGCGTGGAACGACTGGATGCTCGACGAGGTGTGCACACGCCATCCGGGGCGTTTCATCCCGCAGGTCATTCTTCCGCTGTGGGACGTCGAGCTCGCCACGACCGAGCTGCGGCGGACCGCTGCGAAAGGCGCCCGGTCGGTGGCGTTCTGCGAAAATCCGTCGCCGTTCGGCCTGCCGTCCCTGGCCAGCGGGCAATGGGCCCCGCTTTTCGCTGCCGCGGAAGAGACCGAGATCGTCCTGTCGATGCACATCGGCACCTCGGGCTCGCTGCCCAAGTGGTCGCCGGAAACACCCGACAGTGTCGGTATCGCCCTGTGTGGCGTGAATTCGATGCTCGTTCTGGGCGAGCTCACACTCACCAACGCGATCCTCGCCTTCCCCAACTTGAAAATCGCGCTGTCCGAAGGCGGCGCCGGTTGGCTGCCCTACGTATTGGAGCGGCTGGATTACACGTGGGAACGAAGCCGGTACGAGGGTGTTCAGCTGGAAATGAAGCCCAGCGAGATCTACCGCCGTAATTTCTGGACCTGCATCATCTCCGATGAAGCCGCTATCCGGGCACGGGACGTGATCGGTGTCGACAAACTCATGCTGGAAACCGACTTCCCGCACAATGATTCCAACTATCCGCACAGCCGTAAGGTCATCACCGACATGCTTGCCGGCGTCCCGGACCACGAGGCACGGCAGATCGCCGAGACCAACGCGCGGACGCTGTACCGGTTCCCGGCCTGACCGCGAGTCCCCAGCCCAGAGAAGCCGGTAGCGACGAATCGCTACCGGCTTCTTTTACTTCCAAGATCAGGACGCCGCCTCACCGGTGGATGTTCAGCGGCAGATGTTCGATATGGTCTCGCATCAGAATTCGCGCGAGGGGTCCGTTACCCGCCATGATCGCGGCCACGATTCGGCGGTGCTCGTCGACCGTCGACTCTTGATAGCGAGATTCGCGGAACTCAGGATCATCGACGTGACGCGACCAGAGGTGCCGCACAATTCCGAGGAACAGTGCCAATATCGGGTTCCCGGAAAGTTCCGCGAGCTCGATATGCACATCGTGCGCGAATTTGCCGACCTTGACGTCCTCCGACTGCCTGACGTCGGCGGTGGCGGCGAGTTCTTGCGTCACGGTATCTTCCCGGTGCCGTTCTACGGCGGCCGCAACACATGCGAGTTCCAAGGCCGTACGTACCGTCACGACGTCTGCCGCGGTCACGGCCTCGTAGTCGAGATATATGGCCATCGTCTCGAGAATCGGCGCCGGGTCGGCGTCGACGACCACCAGGCCACCGCCGGGACCGAGACGCATCCGGGCAACGGAGTGATACTCGACAATTCGCAGAGCTTCCCGCAACACCGCTTTGCTGACGTCGATCCGCGACGCCAGGGAAGCCTCCGATCCGACGAGAGTTCCCGCCGGCGCGCGCGAGTCGATGATCTCCTCGATCAGCCGGTGCGCGATGTTCTCCGCCAGCTTGCTGTCGTGTCCGGCCCCGAGAATCTGCCGGAACGGCGTGCTCACCGCCGTCTCGCCGCCGAGCTGGTCCCCCGCCCTGACAGCAGTGCGCAAGCCGGTCAGCTGAGCGGCGACCAGGTATTCGGCACGGCCCGCCTCACCCGCGGCTACCGCGTCACGGATCGCCGCGGCGGCGAAGCCGCCGTCGACACCGGTGCGGGAGCAGTCGGCTGCCTCACCGGTGAGCGCGACCAGCACATCGACGAACAAGGCCAAGACAGGATTGCCGCACAAGGAAGCCAGGAGTCTGTGCAGCTCCGGGGTGCACTTCTCCTCGCCGTACGCCCAGCCGGACTCGGCCGCTGTCAGTGCGGCCAAGCCCTGCTCGGTCAGATTTTGGGCAGCCAGCCGCGCGGCGAGCGGTTCCAGAACCAGTCGCGCGTCGAGCACATGACTCACGGTCGCACCGACGTGGTCGAGATAGACCGCCATCGCTCGAATAGCGGGCCCGACGGCCGGCGCGGTGACGACGAGACCACCGGCAGGGCCACGGCGCATCACCGCCACCTCATGATGCTCCACCAGGCGCACCGCCTCGCGTAATACCTCGCGGCTGACGCCGTACCGCTCGCGCAGTTCGGCCTCCGACCCGAAAACCGTGCCGACCGGCCACCCCGCGTCCGCGATATCGGACTCTATCGTGCGAGCAAGCTGCGCAGCTCGCGCTCGCGATCGAACGGAGTCGAACTCTTCGCTGGTTAGAGTCACGGCTTCCTCTGTCATTCCCCAAGGCACCACCGCTCCCGGCGTCCCGGATCATGACGCTACCGCACCGCGCGCCGGCCGCTCTACTCACGCGAGACGCACTCGCCCGCATAGACCGGCGACGCGGCTCCGCTCGCGGCCGGTGCTCATCCCAGCCATTCCCGCAACCGGTACTTCTGGACCTTGCCCGCCGGCGTGAGCGGAAAATCCTCCACTGCCCGCCAGACCCGGGGCACCTTGAACCGGGCCAGCGACGCGGCGGCATGAGCCTCGAGTTCCGCCCAATCCGCCTCCATCCCGGGGCGGAATCGCACGAACGCCGCGACCTCCTCGCCCCAACGCTCGCTCGGGGCACCGACGACGGCCACGTCGGCGACGGCGGGATGGCGGAGCAGGACATCCTCCACTTCGGCGGGATAGATGTTCTCACCGCCGCGGATGACGACGTCCCGGAGCCGGCCTCGAATGGTGATGACGCCGTCGGCGTCCATCGAACACAGATCGCCGGTGCGGAGCCAGCCGTCGCTGTCGATCGTGGCATCGGTGTGTGCCTTGTCGGCGAAGTACTCCATCATTCGCAGCGGCGAGCGGATCCACAATTCGCCCGCTTCGCCGTGCAGGGCGGTTTCGACGGTGCCGGGGCGCACGATTTTCGCTTCCCGATGCAGCCCGGGCCGGCCGATCGTCAGCGCCTTGACCTCGTCGGGGTCCTCCAGCCTGGTCTGGACCGCCGAGGGCGCTTCCGACTGGCCGTACGCGTTGACTATCCGGGCACCGAGGGCTTCCTCGGCGCGCCGGATCAGCGCCGGGGCCACCGTCGATCCGCCGATTTGGACGACTTCGAGCGCCGACAGGTCGCGTCGCGCGAAATCCGGGTGTTCGAGCATCGCGATCAAAATGGTCGGCACGGCACCGAGCACCTTCGCACGGCACTTCTCCAGCAACGCCAGCATGGTGCCCGGGTCGAAATTCGGGCACAGCACGATCGTTCCACCGGAGGCGAGTACTCCGAAAAGCATGCACACCGACGCCCCGACATGATGCAGCGGAAGCGGATTGAGCCATACACCCGGTTCGGTGACTCCGAGCAGCGGAAGCAGCAGCGCGCCCGTGTTCAGCGCGGCGTGCTGGTTGAGCAGCGCTCCCTTCGGCTTACCCGTCGTGCCGGAGGTGTACTGGATGAGGTACGGGCCATAGGGCGAGACCGTCGGGAGATCGGAAGATCGCGAGCTGCCGAGTTCCTCGACTACGCGGTCCAGCGCGACAACCCGGCGAAGCGCCGGCGCCGAACCGACGAACTCACGAGCCCGTTCGAGTGGCCGGCGGCCGCGGTACTCGGGCACCGCGATCACCGCGACGGCCCCCGAACGCTCGATGAGGTCTTTCGCCTCCGGATCGGTGAGTACCGGATTCAACGGGACGAGCGTCAAGCCGGCCAGCGCGATGGCGTAGTCGACGATGACCCACTCGCCGCAGTTCGGCCCCCACAGCGCGATCCGATCACCGGGCTCGGCATCCTCCAGCAGTCCACGGGCCACCGCTACCGCCGCGGCATACAACTCGCCGTAGGTCCACGTCCGGAACTCCCCCTCGGTCTCGCCGGAAGGGTCCGCCAGCCACTCGACGACGGCGTGCCGATCCGGAACCGCCTCCGCATGCCGCGCCAGCACGGTTCCGAGCGGAACCTCGTGCAGCGCAACGCTGGTGTCCGCGGGCCAGTACGCCCCAGCGGACTCGATCGTGTCGGTCATGAGATCCTCCTTGCGCCCGGCGCGCCACTGGGCCGGCCGGAATTACCGCTGATGTGATGCAGGAGGGCCGAGGTTTCGACGTGCGACGGACGACGACCGATACGGCGCACATCCACCAGCTCGGTGTAACCGGTGCGCCTACCATCACGTCGGATCGACATCCTCGTCCCGGAGATGCGCCGACACTCACGAACCGCCGACGCCAGCGCGGAAAGTTTCTGGGCCGTCCGGTTCTTCCCGCTGTTATGACAGCGGTATATCCGGAACCCCTACGGGCTCGCGGCTCTGCCAGAAGGCTGCGGTCACACAAAGACTATCAAATAGTTGAGTAATTCACCTCTATATTGGTAACTACCCTTTTCCCGCACCGGTCCGATCGCCGCGGTCACCGACCCAGGTTCGCCGCTGCCGCCGCCCGCTGCGCAGGACTGCCGACGATCGACCGCATGGCAGCTCGCTCCGCAGCGAGCGCCTCGGTGAAGGAGCCGATCCCGACCATGCCCAGCAAGGCGCGCACCGCATCCGGATTCCGCTGCGCGACAAGGTCTGCCAGCGCTCGCGCCGTCCGGAGCGGCTCATCGCTCACCGCGCTCGCCAGACCGATACGAACCGCCTCGGCGCCATCCAGAACACGAGCGGCAAGAATCATCTCGAGCGCCCGCTCCTGCCCTATCAGCGACGGCAGCAGCTGTGTGCCACACATGTCCGGCGTAATCCCCCACCGCATCTCCAGCAGCCCCAGACTCACGTCCGGCGCCACGATCCGAATGTGGGCGCCCAGCGCGAGCTGCAGCCCGCCTCCCAGCGCGGCACCGTGAACCGCGGCGATCACCGGGACCGGCAACTGTCGAAATGCCATGACGGTGCGCTGCCCGCGAGACAGTTCGGGATCGCCGCCGACGTCGATCGTCGCGGCGCGCTCATCCGCGTCGGCGGGCCGAAATGCCTGGCCGCCCGCCATCGCCCGGAACGCTTCCAGATCCAGGCCCGCACAGAAGCCGCGGCCGTTACCCGACAACACCACGGCACGTACATCGGCTCGGCCGCGCAGCGAGACGGCCGTGCGCAGGAGCGCGTCGAACATCTCGTCATCGAGGGCGTTGATCTTTTCCGGGCGGTTCAGCCGGACGTCGGCGACCCCGCCTTCCACCACACACTGCACCCGATCGGTCACGTGACGCACTTCCTGATCGTCGGCGCCGCCGGCCGGAGAACAGGCGACGCTACCTGGAGTAGAAACCTGATATATAGTCAGATAAATCTACTAATACCACGGATCGGCTAGGCGCAGCGGTGAAAGGAACAACGGACAAACACATGGAATTGTTGAAAGACAAAGTCGCGGTCGTGACCGGCGGCGCCCAGGGTCTCGGTCTCGCCATCGCGAAACTCTTCGCCGCCCACGGTGCTCGAATCGTTCTCGCCGACTTGAACCTCGATGCGGCCGAAAGCGAGGCGGCGGCACTGGACGGAAGCGCGCAGCGCTGCGACGTCACCGATGAGGATCAGGTCGAGAGCCTGGTCCGAACCACCGCCGAGCGGTTCGGATCCGTCGACATCATGATCAACAATGCCGGCATCACGCGCGACAAGACGATGGCGAAGATGTCCGCAGCAGACTTCCGTACGGTCATCGACGTACACCTGTACGGCGCCTGGCTGGGCACCCGCGCCGCCGCGGCGATCATGCGCGACCAAGGGTCCGGTTCGATCGTCAACATGTCGTCCATCTCCGGCAAGGTCGGCATGTTCGGCCAAACCAACTACAGTGCGGCCAAGGCGGGCATGGTCGGATTGACCAAGGCGGCGGCCAAAGAGGTTGCCTCCCGCGGAGTCCGGGTGAACGCGATCCAGCCCGGCCTGATCCGCACGGCCATGACCGAAGCGATGCCTCAACACGCCTGGGATGCCAAACTCGCCGAAATTCCCCTGCGGCGAGCCGGTGAGCCCTCCGAAGTGGCTTCGGCGGCACTGTTTCTCGCATCCGATCTGTCCAGCTACATCACCGGTGTGGTGCTCGAAGTCGCAGGAGGGCGGCACATTTGAATTCCCTGGTTACCAAGGAGATCTCCGACGGCGTCGCGCTGCTGACGCTGAATCGTCCCGAGCGGCACAACGCCTGGACCTTCGAGATGGAGGCCGAGCTGTTCGGTCTGCTTCACGACGCCGAGAACGACCCCGAGATCCGCGTCGTCGTGATTACCGGAGCGGGTAAGAGCTTCTGCCCCGGTCTCGACGCACAGGCGCTGTCGGAGATTTCGGCCAGCGGCCGCAGTACCCAGCCACACCTGCGCACGCCGATGACGTATCCCACCACGATCGCGAAACCGATCATCGCGGCGATCAATGGCGCATGCGCGGGAATCGGCCTGATCCTCGCACTGCAGTGCGATATCCGGTTCGCTTCCACACAAGCCAAATTCACGACATCGTTCGCCCAGCGCGGCATCATGGCCGAGCACGGGATCGCATGGTCGCTCAGCCGGGCCGTGGGCCCGGCGGTGGCATTCGATCTGCTCTACTCCGCGCGAGTCGTGCTGGGAGACGAAGCTGCCCAGCTAGGCTTGATCAACCGGGCCGTCGAGCCGGACGAGTTACTCTCCACCGCAATGGATTACGCGCGGGGGCTCGCCGCGAACTCGTCACCGGCGGCGATGGGCACGATCAAACGGCAGGTGTACGAGGCTCTGGAGAGCACACACGAGGAAGCTCGGGTGCTTGCCCTGCGGCACTGGATGGGCCATCTCCGCTTCCACTCCGACTTCAAGGAGGGCATCTCCAGCTTCATGGAGAAGCGTCCACCCGCCTTCGCACCGTGGGATCCGGCCACTCCCGCCGTCCCCCCGCCCCTGCCGCAGGACTGAACCACCGGGCGAATGTGCTCGCCCACAGAAAGATGAGGCGTAAAACGATGACCGATATAGCCGAAGACCTGAGTAGTTCGCAGGTCGACCCCCTGGTCAAGGGAATGACCTGGGAACAGATGACACCGGGTTCGGCGTTCCGAACCGCCAAACGAACCGTGACCGAGGCGGATCTCGTCCAGTTCATCACCTGGGCAGGCTTCAACGAACCGCTGTTCTACGACGCCTCCCACGCCCAGGCCGGCGGCTACCAGGGGCGATTGATACCCGGGGCGATGATCTACTGCATCGCCGAGGGCCTCATCCTGCAGACCAACGTGCTCAACGGCACCGGGCTCGCCTTCATGCACATGGAACTGAGCGTGAAACGCCCGGTCTACGTCGGCGATACGTTGCACGCCCTGGTGCGCACCACCGATTCACGCGCGTCGAGCAAACCCGGACGTGGCGTCGTGACCGCGGCAGTGAGCGTGCGAAACCAACGCGACGAGGAAGTACTGACCTTCACACCCGTCCGCCTCATCCGCGGAGCGGACTTCCGCGAAGCCCACTGACCTACTGCCGGTGCGGATATCGGGCCCGCGGGCGATCAGCCCATCAGATCGAGCACGGTTTCGATATCCGCCCGCACCAGGTAGTCCCGCGCCTCGGTGAGATGCTTACGCCACAACTGCTCGGCCCCCTCGGCGTCGCGGGCCTCGATCAAATCCACGACCCGGTGGTGGGCCGCCAGCCCCTTGCGGCTCGCACGATCGTAGACCGAGGAGCCCGCCGTGGATTCGACCTGGGTCAGATTCGCCATGTCGATGATGTTCTCCAGCATTCCCATGAGCAGTCGCAGCGTCTGATTGCCGGTCAGTTCGATCAAAAGTGAATGAAAGGCAACGTGGACCTGGATGGACCGCATCGGGTCGTCCGCGACCGCATCGTGCTCGGTGAGGGCTGCGCGCAGCCGATCGATCGCCTCCTGCGACCTGATCTCGGCCAGCAGCCCCACACACGGCGGCTCGACGACGATCCGAGCCTCGTACAGGTCTTCCAGCGTGGTGCGCTGATATTGCAGGATCACCGCGGCATAGCGCGCGGCGACCCTCGGGTCGGGAAGCTGCACGCGGGCGCCGCCGTGTGCGCCACGCCGCACCGTGATCAGCGACTCCGATTCCAAGATTCGGAATGCTTCGCGCAGGGTCGGCCGCGAGACATCGAACTCCGCCATGAGTTCGGTTTCCGACGGTAGGGCATCGCCCTCGGCGAGCTGGCCGCGCACGATCTGCCGGCGCAGATGACCCGCGATCATCTCGGCCATTTTCGGCAGCCGCATTTGCCGACCGACTGGTGCGCCGGCCCAGGCGCCGGCTACCGGGGCATTGCTGGACTGCGCCGCCATGTGGATGACCTCACTAAGGTAGATGAGCTAGTTGTATATATCGTATTCGATCATCTCACCCTCGCGCGCCCACCGTACAGTCGTGACATCCGCGTCCGCTGTTCCGACTCACCTGTCGCCGTGCGCGCCGAGACGGCGGGCAACCGCGACTCCGATCAGCGCCGGTACGTAGGTAACGAGAAGAATCCAGGCCGCGCCCGCGGTCACCTCGAAGAGCAGCGCGTTCCCGTCACTCGAGATTTCGGTGACGCGGCCGGCGATCCAGGTGAGCACTCCCGACGACAAACCCGCGAGAACGGCGGCGCGCAGCCAGAAGACGACGAGGTCGGGGTCGGGTCGCTCACATTCGGACAGGTTCCTTCTGCCGTCGAAAACCCCCCATATCAATGCGATCACCATCACAGCACCGAGCGCCAGCCATTTGAGCAGCCCGGTCATCGGTGTCCAGTACTCGACCGCATAAGCCAACAGCATCCGCGCGCCGGTGTGGACTGCTCCCATGCCGAGTCCACGAACGAGCAGCGGCAGCGTAATTCGGCGGCGCCGAGCCGCCCGGTTCGACGGCATTGTTGCCGAGTCGACGACACTCATGATCGATCACCTACCGACATTCAGATCGGGTCGAATCCCGAGATCAGCCACTCGTGACCGACTTCGGTCAACTGGACTCGTACCGTGCTGGCCAGCTGCGACGGCTGCGGATTGTCAGCCGTGGTGGTCGTCTGGTTGAGGAAGACGAGCACCGTGGCATGGCGGTCGTCGGCCGAGACGAGTGCCGTCCCGACAGACTCCGCCCGAGTATTGACGGCCTTTTCCTTGGCAGCCGGAATCACCACGTTCTTCGTGTAATCGTTGTAGTAATCCTTGAAGCTGCCGGTCAATTTCGCCGACGCCCCGGCGAGATCCTTGTCCACGGTCGCGGCCTGATAGGACAACAGTGAGATCGTCGAATCCTTGGCGATCTCCTGGGCCCGGCTCGCGATCGCCGCCGTAGCGTCGTCGCTGCGGTAATCGTGGACGTACTGCACGGCGGCCAGACCGCCGAGCGCGGCGACGAGCGCGACGAGGACTCCGACCGCGGCCGTCCGCGCCTGGCGACGCGTCCCTGCCTCACTGGCTTCGTCGGCGACTACCACCGTCCCGGCGATCTTGTCGGAGAAGGTCTGTCCGCGACGGTCGCGGAGCGGCCAGAACCAGCCCAGCAGTGCCGGCGCGGTGTCGACGATGCGAGCTGCCTCGCGCCACACCGCGCGAAGAATTCCGGGCGCACGCGAGGTATCGCACCGCGTGGTACGAAGTCCCACGGTCAGTTTGCCGAGGGTGCGTCCGGTCGTACCCTGGCGATACACCGAGTTCCACCCGATGAATCCGATCACCGCGGCAACGGCCACACCACACGCGATCCGAGCCCATCGACTCCCCGAGTCGTCGGCGAAGGTCAGGGCCAGCACCGCGAGAATCGCTGCCGGCCCGGCCATATCGATGGTGTAGGCGAGGGCGCGGGCTCGCCACGATGCCCGGGCAGGTTCACCCTCGGTGTCGGTACCCGATTCAGTGCCGGTTTCTGCGCTGCCGGTTTCTGCGCTGCCGGTTTCTGCGCTGCCCGGTTCGGCATCCGGTCCGGGCTCCGGCCGTTCGGTATCGACCGCCGACTCCTCGACCTGGACGGAATCGAGGATGTCGTCCTTTTCGGTTGTTCTGGTACGGCTTTCGGTGTCGATGGTCATGACGTCACGTACTCCATTTTCGAGATCTCGAGTCGGCCGTCGTCCCGAGCGAGAGTGACGCGGACTCGGAAGGTGCGCGGTTCCTCATGCGCCCCGGCAGAATTGGAAACCTTGGAATGCGCGGTCAGCAGGACCTGGGCGGTACCGTCGTCGTTGACGCGTTCCAGACCCGCTCCGGCGATCTCGGCGGTGGTCACCACCTTCGCTTTGCGCACCGCATCGGTGAACGACTGCGCCTGCGGCGCGAACTCCACCCGCCACGGTCCGGTGGCGTCGTCCAGGATCCGCTGGACATCACGATCCGCCGAATCATAGTGCACTGTAAGGACATTCAGCACTTCCTGCTGCGCCGCACGAATATACTCCGCCCGCTGGTCGGCAACCGATCGGGCCGCGTCATGTTTATGGGCGAGAAGAACATTCACCGCCACCAAGGCGACTACCAGCAGCACCGCGGCGGTCGCGGCTGCTATTCGCATCCCGCGGCCCCACCACCGCGGTGCGGTGCCCGCGGTCGCCTCTTTCGCCGATTCTGCTGCGGTCGAATCCGCTGCGGTCGAATCGGATTCGGCAACGGAATTCTCGGGTAGCTCCGCCACGTCGGTCACCGCGCCGGGCTCATCATTGTCTGCCATGTCAACTCCTTTCCTGGCGCGCCGGCGTTCGCGGCGACGTCGATCTGCCGATACGTCCGGCCGTCGGGACCGGTGTAGCTTCCATCGGGGGTGTAGGCGGCCGTACTCATCGTCGGTGCGGGCGGCGGTGCCGGACCGACTCCCGGGATCGTGTACGCGGAGGGGTGATATTGCGGATTGTCGACGTACGGTTGCGATTCGCCGATCCACGGGTTGGTAGCCAACGGCTGATAATCCTGGTCGCTCTTACACATCTCGACCGTCGGAGCACGCTTACCGGGATGGTCCACACACGGATAGTTGCGCGCACCCCGGACTGCGTTCGGATCCGACTGGGGCAGAGCGCAGTACAGGGGTTGCGCCGGCCTCGTCGGGTGGTCCTCGGCGCTGCCGTCGCGACGCTCGGACGCAGGAAGATAACCGACCGTACAGGGTGGTGGAATATTGACACCGAGTTTGAAGGCCATGTAGTCGCCGGGAATGCCGTTCCGGTCCGGATAGGTGATCGTATCGAGCGAGCTGGCACCGGCCGGGAGCAGGACCAGAATCTGTTCGAGTGCCGCGTTGTAGGTGACGGCGACCTGACCGAGACTCACCAGGTTCGCCAGCAGGACGGGCAGCGTCGGATGCAACTGCTGGAACAGCGCCGTCGCCTCGTCGGCCGCGCCGCGGCCGTGCACCAGGAGATCACGGAATTTCGCGTCGCTCGAGGCCAGCTGACCGGTCAGACTCGCGACGTTGCTCGCCCACGACTTGATCGAGGCGTCGGACGCCGCGGTCGCGTCGATCACCGGTCCGGAATCGGTGATCAGTGTCGTCATCGGCGTCAGATTGCCCAGACCGTCCTTGGTCAACCCGTATGCCGAATCCAGCATGCGGCCGATGCTCGGTCCGGTGCCGTTGAATGCCTGATAGCTCTCATCGATCAGACTGTGGAGATTTTCTCCCGGTAATGCCGCCAAGCTCCGATTCACGGTGTCGAGCAGTGTGCCGATATCCTGCGGGACCGAGGTGCGGTCGGCGGGTATGACACTGCCGGCGTGCAGGTACGGGGCTGTTTTCGTCCTTGGGACCAGATCGATGTACTGCTCACCGATCGCAGAGCGGCTGTGCACATTCGCATCGACATCGGCGGGGATCTTCGTATCGCTGTTCATACTCAGCGTCACCCGCACGCCGTCGGACGAAGGTTCGATATCGGCAACCCGTCCGACGGTTTCGCCGAGGAAGGTCACATTCGCGGTCTTGTAGAGGTTTCCGTTCGTCGCGAGGTCTACCTCGACCTGGTAGCGGCCGATACCCACCAGAGCGGGAATCTGCATGAATTTCAGCCCCATCACCGACAGGGATACGACGGTCAGAATCGTGAAAACGGTGAGCTGAATCCGTACGAATCTGGTCAGATGCATTATCGGCCTCCATCCGAAACCGGACCGCTCAACGGGTTCGGCGTACCGAGGCCGGGCTGCCGATCCTTCGTCCGGCCCAACGCCGTCTCCAGAGCCGTCAACTGGCCCTCCAGCGGAGTTCCCTGCAGCAGGGAGTTGTCGATTCGTCCCAGAGTCAGGTCGATGACGGCGGTCAGGTTTCCGTAGTCTCCACGGATCCATTTGTCGAGATTGGCCGCGGGCCAGGGGTAGGTCGCGTAGATGCCGAGCGATCGCGTCAGATCGCGTCCGGCATCGCCCAATGCACGCAGGGCCGGCTGCAGATTGCGCAGATTCTGTGCGACATCGTCGTGGCTCGCGACCACGACGTCGTTCGCCTTTCCCGCGAAATCACCGATTGCGGTGAGCGCTCGGATCAATTTGTCGCGCTGGTCGTTCAACACGCCGAGCGCGGGCGGGATCGCGTCCAACGACTTCGTCAGAACCTCGTTCTGGCTGTTCACCGTGGCGGCGAGGTGATCCAGGCCGGCCATCGCCTCGATGATCTCGGTCTTCTGCTCGTCCAGGCTGCTCGTGAAGGTCGCGAGCTGACCGATCAGATTGTGGACATCGGATTCCCGGCCCGACAACGCCGCGTTGAGCTCGGCATCGATTTCCTGAAGCCTGCCGATACCACCACCGTTGAGCACCAGCGACATCGCCGAGAGCGCCTGCTCGGTCGTCGGATACTGGCTCGCCCGCTCCAGCGGAATCAGATCGCCACCGTGCAAACGGCCGGTCGGTGGTTCGTTCACCGGCGGCGCGAGCTCGATGTGCTGACTGCCGAGCAGGCTGGTCTGGCCGATCTTCGCGGTGGCGTTCTCCGGCAACCGCACGTCCCCGTCCAGGCGGACGGTGACCACCGCATGCCAGTCCTCGCGGTCGATCCGGGTGATGGTACCGACGTTCACGTCCGCGACCCGCACCCGCGAATTGGGCTGGATCCCCGTGACATTGGGCATTTGTATGCGAACTTCGAACGACCCCTGCCCCTCCCCCTTCGTTCCGGGCAACGGCAGCGAATTCACTCCACGCCATTCGCCACAGCCCGCGAGTGCCGGCGCGAGCGCGCAGCATACGAGGGCGCAGCCGAGGGTCCGCGACCACATCCGCCGCGCGCTCATCGTCCGGCTCCCGGGAGCAGACCGAGCAGGCCGGTACCCGGAGCCACGGTGGCGCCGGCGGGCGCCCCCTCCGGGTACGGATTCAGCGAAGGCTCGCTGTAATCGACCTGGTTCGGGCGGGCGTCGACACCGTTGATCACGTTGACCCCCACCGGTGGATAGTTGAACCGCAGGCTTTGCAGAACCGGTCCGAGATACTGAACGCAGAGCTTCGCGGCCTCGGCCGCGCCGAGCTGACTGGCGGCCTGGATGGCACCACAGATGAACTGCACCGGATTCTGCATCTGGTTCACCGCCAGCGCACCGGTCAACGCTCCCTGCGCCGGGTTGTAGATATTGTTGAAGTTGCCGAAGGCGTTCGGGGCTACATGCAGGATGTTCTCGATAACCGGCTTGCTGTCGTTCAGGGCCGAGGTGACACTGGCCAACGCCTCGACGGCGTGCTGTACGCCGGCGCGATTGTCGCCGACGAACGTCTTCAAATCGTCCGCCACCCCGTCCAGATTGTTCAGTGCGTCGGCGAGGTCGTGGTCGGTATTGGTCAGCAGTCCGGTAACCGACGCGAGATGACCGTTGATTTCGATGATCTGCTGGCTACTGGATGCCAGCGCCGACACGAAGACCTGCAGGTTCCGGATGACGCTGAACAGGTCGTCGCGCCCGTCCGAGAGAGTCGTGAGGGCGGCGGACAGCTGGGTGAGCGTCTGATGCAGCCGATCGCCGTTACCTTTCATCGCTCCCGCCGCGGAGTCGATGAAATCGCCCAGGGGGCCGCTCGGTTCGTTCGGCGTCGGGCCGAGGGATGACGCCAGCCGTTCGAGCTGCTTGCGGAAGTCGTCCCACTCCACCGGTACCGCGGTTCGGGTGATCGGGATCTCGGCGCCGTCGGACAACACCGCTCCGCCCTTGTAGGGAGGGGTCAGCTGGACAGCACGAGCGGACACCAGAGTGGGCGACAAGATCACCGCCTTGGCGTCCTGCGACACCTTCACTGAGGACCGATAGTGAAAAGTCACCTTCATGACGTCGCCATGGGGCTCGATCGAATCGATGGTGCCGATCTTCAGACCGAGCAGCAGGACGTCGTCGCCGCGGTACAAGCCGTTCGTATTGCTGAAGTAGGCGACAACCGTGGTGCGCGACAGGTGTTCGTAGATCCGGAATCCGGCGAACGCCGCGGCGCATACGAGAACAACGGCGACGATCCTGATGCCCGCGCGTTTCGATATTCGTGGGAATGTCATTTCTGACCACCTCCTGGTGCCGGCAGTGAGAATCCGGGAATCGGCGGCATCGTCGGAAATGGTGGCGGCGGGGCGTTCGGTACCGGGGTAGCCGGTCCCGGCGAGGTGTCCTTCGGCGGTATCGTTCCGGGCGGACTGTTGTATCCGCCGTCGATCTTGTACGTCGGGCCGGCCAATATCGAGGGGTCGATGCCCGCGCCTTGGAATGCCGCGTCGATGAACGGCTGCAGGAATTGCCCCGGCAGCAGGTTCGCCACATAGGCCTTGAAGAACGGGCCCGAGGCCACGGACTCGCCCAGCGACAGAGCGTATTGGCTGAGCGGCAGCAACGACTGCTGAATTTCCGACCTCCGCTTGTCCAGGAGATCGATCACGTTGTTGAACTTGTCGAGTACAGGTCCGAGTTGGTCACGATTTTCCGCGACCACCGTGCGCAACTGCGTCGACACCGAGGACAGGTTCGACAGCAACGCGCCGATCGCCGACCCGCGGGCGTCGAGACCCGCGAGCAACTGATTCCCATCGATGACCAGCTGGTTCAACTGGTCGCTGCGCTTCGACAAGACCTGGGTCACTCCGGAGGCGTGTGTCAACAGGTCCCGGAGCAGCTGATCGCGGCTGCCGACCGACTGCGACAATCGCGCGACGCCGTCGAGTGTCGACGCCAATTGCGGCTGCGCGGAATCGAGAGTCGAACTCAGGACGTGCAGCGCCTGCGTGAGATCATCGGTCTTCAACCCGCTGATAGCGGTCGTGAGTTCGCCCAGCGTATCGGGCAGCACGTACGGCGTCGACGTGTGATCGACGCCGATGATCCGATCCGGCGGCAGCTCGGTACTTCCGCGTGGGCGCAGTTCCATCAGTTTCGCGCCCAGCACCGTTTTGGTCTTGATCGCGGCCTCGGTCTGGTCGCCGATATGCACGCCGTCGGCGGAAAACCGGACCAGCACTTTGTCACCGCTGAGCTCCAGGCTCGACACCTGACCGACCTTGACGCCGGCGACCTCTACCGATGCTCCGGCCTTGAGCCCTGCGGCTTCGGCGAAATACGCACCGTATTCACGATGCGCCGCGACATAGGGAATACGGTCGTAGTTCTGGGCACTCAGCACGCCCGCGACCGTGACGACCAGGCCGATGAGCCCGGCGCGGACGGACGTCGAATTCATGATTGCGCTCATTTCGGAGGGGTGCATCTTCCTGCGCGTTGGCCGACGATATTGATGAACACCGGGTCGCCGTGGGGTCCGTTGACCTTCAACGTCGCATCGCAGAGATAGAAGGAGAAGAAGTCACCGTATATGCCGAGCCGGCTCAAACGCTGATATCTGTCCGGCAGCTGCGACAGCAGGGTGTCCAGATATTCGTGGTCGTCGTCGATATTCGTGCTGACCCGGCCGATCTGGTCGATATCGGATTTGATGTCGGTATGCGTGACGTTCAGCAGATCGGCAACCGATTTCGATGCCTCACCGATATGGACGAGTGCATCCCCGACCGGACCGGTTTGCGCGGAAATTCCGCTGATCAATTTCTGCACATTGTCGACCAGTGCGTCGAACTGACCGTTCTTGCCGTCGATCGTCCCCAGCAGGCCGTTGAGATTTCCGATCACACTGCCGATCAGCTTGTCGCGGTCCGCGAGAGTCGAGGTCAGACTCGCGGTATGAGACAGAAAGCCGACGATATCGGCATTCTGCCCCTGCAGTACGGCGATCAATTCGCTGGAGAGTTTGTTGACCTGGTCGGGGTCGAGAGCCCTGAACAACGGGCGGAAGCCGCCGACCAGCGCATCGATGTCCAGCGCGGGCGCGGTCCTGTCCAACCCGATCGTCGCGCCCTTCCGGAGCGGAGTCGACGCACCGGCACCGGGAAGCAGCTCGAGATACCGATCGCCGACCAAGTTCTCATAGCGCACCACCGCACGAGTGCCGCCGGTCAGTACGACGTCCTTCGCCACGGAAAAGGTGATGAGCGCCTTCGTATTATCGGTCACCGAAACTTTGCGGACACGGCCGGATTCAACGCCGGCGATGCGAACGAACTGCCCCGATCGCAAACCGGAGACGTTCTCGAAGACCGCGTGATATTCGGTCTCCCGATCGAACCGAAGATTTCCGAAAACAGTCACGATGGCAAAAAGGAACAGGCTCATCGTGACGATGAAGATGGTGAATTTGACCGCGTGACCGGTTATCCGCATCACCGACCACCTCCCGGCACCGTGAAGCCGAACATGTAATCGACGATGGTGGGGTTCGCGGGCCGCGGGTGATCGGTGCCCGGCCCGTCGAGTGGCGCCCCGTCGTTGAGCCGCAGATACGGCGCGGGGTAAGTGTCCCAAGTGACCGGTGCGTAACAGCCCGGCGAGCCGTGCGGACCTCCTTTGCCGGCGACGACGGGGAGATTGTCGGGATATTTGTACGGGTCGTCACCCATGAGCAGGCCGACGTCCAATCGCGCGGAGTAGCCTGTCGCGTCGATCGTTTTTCCCATCGCTTCCGCGTCGTGGGCGCCGAGATGGAGCAGGCACGTGAACGACGGGCTGTATTTGTCGAGCAGACCGGTGGTGGGAGTGAGCAACCGGAAGGTATCGACGATGCGCTGACCGTCCCCGGCCAGCGTGTCGTTGCCGGTCTTTCCCAGTTCGGTCGCCGCATCCAGCGCCGCCGCGAGGTCGTCCTTCCGGTCGACGATGGAGCCCGAGGTCACGCTCGCCGCACGCAGGATCCGCATGATGTCGTCGGCGGAATCGCCGAGGTTGTTCGCAACATCGGCCGTCCCGTGCAGGTCGGCCCGCAGCTGCGGCAACACGGGATTGAGCGCGGTCAGCACCTTGTCCGCGTCGGTGAGAGTCTCACCGAATCGGGCGCCGCGACCGTGCAGCCCCTCCTCGACCGCGGCCAGGGTCGCGTTCAGTTTGTCCGGCTCGATCTGATTCATCACGGCGGTGACGTTCTGGAACACCGTATTGATCTCGGTCGACACATTGAGAGCTCGAATGCGCGCACCGGCGCGCAGGTGCGACGGCGCCGCGGAGCCGGGCACGACCAATTCGATGTATTTGGATCCGAACACCGTCGTGGGCTTGATCTCCGCCTCGACATTCGACGGAATCAACGCCACCTTCGACGGATCCAGTTCGACCCCGACTTCAGACTTCCCGTCCGACAACGAGACAGCCGTCACCTTCCCGACTTCGACACCGTGTAGTTTCACCTTCGAGCCCGGCTCCATGACCAGGCCCGAGCGATCCGATACCACTGTGGCCTGGACCGTCTGCTGGAAGGCTCCGCGGAACGCCGCCAGACACAGCACGACGATTCCGATCAATACAACGATCATTGCCGCCCCGGCCCGCAGATACGGGGGGCTCTTGTAGTGGCCGTGACGCGACCTGCGAAACACCTGCACTGCACCCTTTCTCATCCGGCCAGGTCGAAGTTTCCCGAGGTGCCGTAGACCGCGAGCGACACCAGTAGCGTCACCGACACGACGGCAATCAAGGAGGCCCGTACCGCGCGGCCGACAGCAAATCCCACTCCCGACGGGCCGCCCGACGCGTGATATCCGTAGTAGCAGTGGATCAACATGACAGATATCGCCATCACGACCGCCTGCAGGAACGAATACATCAGATCGGTCGGCCGCAGGAATGTGTAGAAGTAGTGGTCGTAGACGCCGGCGGATTGGCCGGCGATATACGTGGTGTAGAGCTGTGCCGACAAGAAGGACATCAGCACCGCCATGGAATACACGGGAATGATGACGATCAGGCCGCCGATGACCCGAGTAGACACGACGTAGGCGATGGAGCGGATTGCCATGACCTCCATGGCGTCGATTTCCTCGCTGATCCGCATCGCGCCGATCCGGGCTGTGGCACCGGCGCCGATCGTCGCGGCGAGGGCGATACCGGAGGTGACCGGCGCCGCGATGCGAACGTTGATGAAGGCGGCGAAGAAGCCGGTCAGCGCTTCGACGCCGATGTTGCCCAGCGAGGCGAAGCCCTGGATCGCCAGCAGCGCACCCGCGGACAACGTCATGAAGGAGACGATCACCACGGTGCCGCCGATAATGGCCAGCGCACCGGTTCCCATCCCCATTTCGGCCACGATCCGCAAAGTCTCTTTGCGATACGCCGACATGGCGTGGCCCATTTCCCGGAATGTGCGGAAATAGAACACCCCGTGCCGCCCGACGAGGCGAACCCCCTCCCCCAGACCGGACACTCTGTGCGCGTATTTCGGATATCGGCTGCGAAGGGTAGCGAGATTCGACATGGCTATCGCACCGTCGCCTTCACCCCGATCGCCGTGACCACGACGTTCACCGCGAACAACGCCATGAACGCGTAGACCACGGTCTCGTTCACGGCATCACCGACACCCTTGGGGCCGCCCTTGACGTGCAGGCCCATGTAGCAGGCCACCAGGGCCGCCACCAAACCGAACAACCCAGCCTTGACCTCCGAGATGACGACCTCCGGAATTCCGGTCACAAATGTCAGGCTTGCGACATAGGAACCGGGTGTCACGCTCTGGATGAACACCGAGAAGAGAAAACCTCCGACCAGGCCGACGGTGACCACCAGCGCGTTCAACAGGATCGCGACCAGCGTCGACGCGTACACCCGCGGGACGACCAACCGCTGGATCGGGTCGATGCCCAGGACTTGGATCGCGTCGATCTCTTCCCGGATGGTCCGAGACCCGAGATCGGCGCAGATCGCGGTCGCGCCCGCGCCGGCGACGATCAGCACCGTCACCAGCGGGCCGACCTGGGTCACTACGCCCAGACCGGCGCCCGCGCCGGACAGGTCCTGGGCTCCGAATTCGACCAGCAGAACGTTCAGCGTGAAGATCACCAGAACCGTAAAGGGAAGCGCGACAAGCAATGTCGGCAACAGCGCGACCCGAACCAGGAACCACCCCTGTTCGAAGAACTCCGACCACTGAAACGGCCGCCGCGCAGCAGCACGCGCGGTCGTCGCGCACATCTGGAAGAAATCTCCCAGCGCGCGCACTGGAGCATCGAGCGGGAGTCGCACCTGTCCTCCTTGACGAGGCTTCGGACGACTGGAAGGTCGGCGTGTCGCCGCGCTCCAGCATCCGGGTAGCACAAGATCGGTCACACTGCCGTGTGGTAGCTGTCACATCGCAGCGCTCAGATTGCCATATCATCTAACTAAATTCAATAGTTTGTCTTAATGTCGCGGGTGACCGGGAGGAACCGGACGACCGCCCATCGCGACAGGAGAAGAAGTGCCCTCCGACGATGAGACCCCGCCGGTCCGCTACGACCGGGCGTTTCACAGCATCCCCAACATCGTTCGTGTCAACGCGCGGCGTTGGCCGGACGTCGTCGCCATCAAGGAAGGCTCGCGCGAGTGGACGTACGCCGCACTCGAGCGCGACGTGATCGCGGGCATTCGCGGCATGGTCGCAGCCGGCGTCGAGCCAGGTGACCGGATCGCGCTGTGCGGCCCCAACTCCGCGTCGTGGATCATCGTGGCACTGTCGATCCAGGGCGCCGGTGCTGTTCTCGTCCCGATCAACACCCGCTTCAAAGGGCAGGAAGTGCATCATGCGCTGCGGCGAAGCGGAGCCGAAATGCTGGTCACGGTAACCGATTTCCTCGGAAACGACTATGTGTCGTTCGTACGCGCGGTCGATCCCGAATTCGTCGCACCGGGCCGCGTGATCGTCTATTCGGGCGCGGTGCCGCCAGATGCCGGGTCCTGGTCCGACCTCGTACGGCACGGACTCGACTCATGCGAGGAAGAAGCAGCATCAGCCCGCCTGGACGCGGTCGGGCCCGATGACATCTCCGACATCATGTTCACCTCCGGGACAACGGGACTCCCGAAGGGCGTGGCGCTGACCCACGGCCAATCACTGCGGGCATTCGGCTGGTATGCCTCTGTTCTCACCTTTCGATTCGGTGACCGCTATCCGATCATCCCGCCGTTCTTTCACAGCTTCGGTTACAAAGCAGGGTGGATGGCCTGCCTGTTACACGGGGTGACGATCTATCCCGTCGCCGTCTTCGACGCGGAATCGTTCGCGCAACTTGCCGAGCGAGAACGGATCTCGATTCTCATGGCACCACCGGCGGTGTTCCATGACCTGCTGGAGCTCACCCGCAGCCGAAACGTGCGACTGCCCGAACTGCGAGTCGTCATGATCTCGGCGGCGGCGGTGCCACCCGCACTCTTCCGCCGAGTGCGCGACGAACTGGACGTGCCGGTCATGGCGAGCTCGTATGGCCAGACCGAGTGCACGGCACTGGCAACGACGACACATCCGGGCACCGACACCCTCGACGACATAGCGACGACCGTCGGCCGCGCCGCGCTCGACGTCGATATTCGCGTGGTGGACGCGTCCGGCACGCCACTGCCGCCGGGCCGGGCGGGTGAAGTACTGATCCGCGGCTACACCGTCATGCGCGGGTATTGGAACGACCCCGATGCCACCGCCGAGGTCGTGGATGCCGAGGGCTGGCTGCACTCCGGGGACATCGGCGTACTCGACGACCGCGGCCTGCTGCGCATCGTCGATCGCAAGAAGGATATGTACATCGCCGGTGGGTTCAATGTCTATCCGGCAGAAGTCGAAGACATACTCGCCGCATACCCGGCCATCTCCGATATCGCGGTCGTCGGCGTACCCGATCCGCGCATGGGCGAGGTAGGCGCGGCGTTCGTGGTGCCGAAGCCCGGCACCACCTTCGACCAGGCGAACTTCCTCGCGTGGGCACGGCGGCAGATCGCCAACTTCAAGGTGCCCGCACACGTGGTCGTGCTCGCCGCACTGCCACGCAATGCCGGCGGAAAAGTGGCGAAGAACAGCCTGCGCGAGCAGTTCGGCACGCCACGCGGCAGATGATCACAACCGGGGAACCGAGAACAGGACGACGTTCGGCCTGGCCAAATAGTTAACTGATATATATGATCTGGCTATTCAGCTAGGTGGCGACGGAGACCATCCCCTCACATTCGAGGCATGAGACCGCCGGTCGACCACCCGGGCTCGTCCGCGGACCCCGGCGCACGAGCCGAGCCCGGCGCGGACCTGCCCGCGGGGCTCTCCGCGACATATGTCATCGATTCGCCATATCTCCCGCCAGGTGAGTAAGGATGCAGTCTCGTTCGATCTCCGCGATCTCGGTTCTCGCGCTTGCGGGCGGGTTGGTCACCGCATCGGCACCCGCCGGGGGTTGGCCGCCGGGCCCACCCGTCACGCCGCCGAGCACAACACGCTACGCCGCGAGCGCAGCGGCGCCGGACACCCCTGCGGTGCTGGTCCCGGCGGCACAACCGCCGCCGTTGCGGTCATCGGCCTTATCCCGCCTATCGGAACCTCCGCCACCGGCCGCCGCCGGCAATCCGGCTCCCACCGTGCCGGACGGCTCCGCCTCGTCACTGCCACCGGTACACGGAATCCCCGAGATCGCACTGGCCGCATATCGGAACGCGGAACTGGCCATGGCGCGCACCGACCCAGGATGCGGCGTCACCTGGCATTTGCTGGCCGGTATCGGACGGATCGAGTCCGGCCATGCCGGCAACGGCGACACCGATGCGCACGGCACCACATCGACGCCGATCCGCGGTCCCGCACTGAACGGATCATTGCCGGGCAACGAGGTGATCGCCGACGGCGCCGGTGGCTGGGTCCGCGCGGTCGGACCGATGCAGTTTCTGCCGCGAACCTGGTCGGCCTACGCGGCCGACGGCAACGGCGACGGCAGGGCCGATCCCGACAATATCTTCGACGCATCGCTCGCGGCGGCCGAATACCTGTGTTCCGGCGGTCTGAACCTGCGGGATCGCGACCAGGAATTGCGCGCCGTCCTCCGGTACAACAATTCGATGGACTACGCACGGAATGTGCTGAGCTGGTCTGCCGCCTACAGCGACGGGTCGAGCCCCGACCTGCCGCAATCCGCACCTGTCGAGGTGGCGCCCGCACCGGGGATCGAGTCGTCCCCACCGCCACCCACCGAGTCGCCCGCCCCGGCGCCGAGCGCACCGGCGCCCGGCGGCCTCGCGCCCGCTGCGCCGGCGCCCGACACCCCACCCGCGCCGCCGCCCCCACCGAGCCCGCCGATGATCCTGATTCCGGGTTTGCCACCGATCCCGTGCGGCATCTTCTGCCCGCCTCCTTCGCCGCCCGTAGGCCACTGAGCGGAGCGCACCTCTTGGGTATAGCTTAATTATCTGTCGTTATCGACCGGAGCCAACGGCTCGCGGCCGAACGGAGGATCCGGTTCGCCCGGTTCGTATCTCGATTCGAGGGAGCACATAGTGACGGTCTATTTCGAAGGTTCGAGCGGTGTACAACTGGCCGCCGACGTAACGGGGCCATGGAACGGCCGACCGGTGGTCCTGCTCCACGGAGGTGGGCAGACACGGCATTCTTGGGGCGGAACCAGCCGGGCTCTGGCCGAACGGGGATATCTCGCCCTCGCTCTCGATGCCCGTGGGCACGGCGATAGCGATTGGTCCAAGGATTCCGACTACTCCATCGATGCCTACGTCGGCGACCTGCGGGCAGTTCTCGCACAGCTGGGCCGCCCGGCCGCGCTCGTCGGCGCATCGCTGGGCGGGCTCACCTCTCTGCTGGCGCGGGGCGAACAACCTATGGTGGACAGCCCCGCTATCGTGCTGGTCGATGTGACACCCCGCATGCAGCCCGATGGCCGCCGGCGGATTACGGAATTCATGCGAGGTCGTCCGGAGGGCTTCGCCACGGTGGAGGAAGCCGCGGACGCCGTTTCCGCGTACCTGCCCAACCGTCCTCGGCCCAAGGATGTCAGCGGTCTGGTCAAGAACCTCCGACTCGGCCCGGACGGTCGCTACCGCTGGCACTGGGATCCCGCCTTCGCCGAGGGCACCCGCCTGATGAACGACACCGCCCGGCCGGAGCGATTCGAAGCCGCGGCGGCCGCGATCACCGCACCGATGCTCCTGGTTCGGGGCAGCATCAGCGAGGTGGTCGCCGACGAGGATGTCCAGGCCCTGCGCACCTTCGCCCCCGATATGGAATTCGTGGACGTGGAGGGTGCGAGTCATATGGTCGCCGGTGACCGCAACGACGTATTCGCCGCGGCGACAATACGTTTCCTGGAGCGGCACTACTGATCGAACGCAGCGGCCGCGCTGTTGTGGCGCGGCCGCTGCGTATGAGTGCGTCGATTCTCCGCGGCGCCGGCACACTGCCCGGCGCCCGGAGGATACCGATCAGCCCAGATGTTCGTCGGTGATGCCGTATTTCGGCAGCTCCCCGATCGCGAACGGCTCGAGCACGCCGAAGCTCTCGACACCGTCGACGGTGTACCGCGCCGCGATTTCCTCGCAGCCGTAGAGCTCGTCCAGAACCGCTTTGTCGCTGAGGTCGAGCTTCTCGCCCTCGACGACCAGATCCTTGCCGAAGTGCTTGCCCTGGTACCAGTTTCGGAAGCCGAAGTAGCCGCCGCCGCGGAAGTAGTAGGTCAGCCCGATTCCCTCCGCCACCATTTCCCGCTTACTGCCGTCCTCCACGGTCACCGTCGCGTCGAGCTTGCGAGCGCGGCGGGTGCCTTCGTGGAAGGACCAGTTCATCTCGATGTCGGTCACCATCTGGGGGCGTGCGGTAATACCTTGTTCGTCGGGCGTAACGACGAATCCGCCCGCACCCGCGGCACCGGATGTCGCGAGCATGGTGCCGCTCGCGGACTCGGCGAACGTCGCACAGATGGTCTCCGAGCCGCGGTCCACGCAGAACATACCGCTCATATTGGGCCGCGGCTCGCGGTCGCCGAGGTACATCCCGGCTTCGCGAGTCACGTCCATCTCCGTGTTGCGCACGATCCACGATGCCGGGGCGCCGGTCATACCGCGCACGCCCCACGAGCGGTCCTTGTAGGCGAACGACTGCTCGGGAGTGATCTCGTAGCGCTTGCCCTCTACGGTGACCCAGCCACGGGCCCGTCCCAGCTGGAAGAACCGGATGGTGTCGTTCATCGTCACACCGCGGATGCGAGTGCGGCCGCCGGTCTCCGCGATGGGGGGATAGGGACTTTCGAACTCGATATCGAACGCGATACCGAACTCGTTCTCGTCCAAGCGGATTCGATTACCCCGCGGCGGGTCGATCGACTCCCAGTGGATCGGTCCCACGCTGGTGGAGTCGATATCCGGCCGCAGTTCGCGGGAGGCGCGAACGTTGTATTGCCAGCCCGGGACGGCGACGCCCGCGAAAGCGTCGAAAACGTTGCGGTTGGAGTACTTTCCGACGCCGACGGCGACCATCACCTCGCCGGTGGTGTCGTAGGCCACGAGGTAGCCCTTTTCCGTCCAATTCCGATCGGTCGACTGTGGTTGTTCGACACCGGCGACGGTCTGGTGGACCATCAGGTCGTCCAGACCGGTCAACACGAGTGGGCGTTCGGACATGTTCGTTCCTTTCAGCGCACCCGCGCGAGCTGATCCAGCAGGATGCGAGTAGTGGGGTTGTTCTCCAGGAAGCCCGGAGGGAAGAAGTTCCAGCCCATGTGCTTGGCGACGCGATTTGTCAGCAGCAGCAGGGTCGCCAGGCGCAGCGCTGTCAGCGTTCGGTAGTAGTCGAAATCCTCGACCTTGCGCCCGAGCGACTGCTCGTAGTGCGCGATCGTCTCCGCTTCGCCGGGCAGGCCGGCCAGCCGGGGCACGTCATGGGCTTGCGCCGCCACTTCGTCGACGATCACGAAATACGCGAGGTCGAGCTCCGGCGGACCGAAGTGCGCCAGTTCCCAGTCGAGCAGCGCCGCGACGTCGGAATCTCGGTACAAGATGTTGCCGATCTTCGCATCGCCCCAGCACAGGCCCCAGTGTTGCGGGCTGGGCCGATTCTGCTTCACCCAGTCGAGCGCGGGCAGGAGGAACGGTGCGTGTTCGCTCGCACCGCCCCATTCCATCCAGTGCTCGATCTTGGCCAGCTCGGCGTCGAGCGTCTGGATGCCGTCGGACGGGGAGCCCAGGCACGCCAACTCCGGGGCCGGTGCCGGACCGAGGCGATGGACGTCCGCCATGGCGTCGACCGTCCGCCACCACAGCTGTTGCCTGCCGGGCTCGTCCAGGTCGGCGAATACGCCTTTGCCGTGGTAGCCGGGGCGGCGGTCCGGGCACACCTCTCCCTCGACCCGGTCCATGACGAGGAACTCGTTGCCGAGCACCGACGGATCCCGTTCCAGCCATCGCACGGGAGCGACCGGAATGCCATGTGCCGCCAGCACTTTCGGCACCTCGTACTGAGCGGTCAGATCGGTGCCGGGGATGAGCGTGAAGGTGTCGGGCGCCATGCGCAACACCAGCTGTTCGTCACCTGCCGGGCAGGCGACATCGAGGAAATAGGTTGCGTTCGACAGTCCGGACGGACCACCCGTGATCGACGTGACCGACGCCGCGCCGTCCGCGCCCAGTCGTTCCCCGAGCCACCGCTCGAGCAGCGGCAACCGCTCGGTGAGGTCGTTACGCTTACTGCCTGCCGCGCCGCTCAACTGCGCCACCGCTGGGTCGGCGTGGTTCCGTGGCCGGGGGCGATTTCGCCCCACGCGAACCAGATGTCGGGTTCGCGCGTGTCACCGACACGACGCCAGCGTCCCTCGTTCTGGGGCGTCGGGAGCTTCTTCGCGGCGCTGAGGAAGTCCGGCATGATGCCGTGCGGATCGGGCAGGAACTCCCACTTCTCACCATTGATCTCGAGGGTGATGTCCTTGGGGAAGTTCCGGTCCTCACCCGGGAACACCTCGCCGGTGACCGCGGTGGTGCGCAAAATCTCCTGCCGTTCGTTCGTCAGGAGAGCGAAGCCCCCGCGATCGTTGGCCAGCATGAAATGCCCGGCGTCGTAGGTGCCGTCGGTGTACTTGGTGGCCCAGGTGTACCAGGTGTTGTGCAGCTGCTCGCCGACCAGCACATCCTTCTTGACGTAGAGCATGCCGCCCTCCGCCATCCAGGTACGGTCCAGACCGATGAAGCCGCGCACGGCTCGGCCATCGGCGGTCCCGCTGACCTCGTACAACTGCGACACGTACAGAATGCCCTTGTCCGGAGCGGGGACATGCCACTGCAAACCGGGCGGAAGCAGTCGACCGGTCAACTCCATCGCATCGGCTTCGCTCCAGGTCACGGCATCCTGGGACATGGTGACGCGCCACGGCTTGCCCTCGGCACCGGCCGCGCTGGCCCAGATGGCGAGTTCGTCGTCGCCCTCGACGGTGACCGAACACCCGCGACTGGTCGCCGCGGCAGCGCTCGCGGAGCCGTCGATGTGCAGGACGTTGTCGTCGTTGAGGGTGGACTGCACGATCAGTCCGCTCATACCCCGGTCCGTCGGGGAGGCCGGGATGCGCCGGGTCGGCTCGAAGATGACACCGTCGGCCGTCCGCAGGCACCCGTACAGGAAGGTTCCCTCCGGAACGAGGCCGAAATAGCCCCTGGTGTCGGTCATGGCCGTCGGGCTCGGCTGATGCGGGCCGACCATCGCTTGCCAGCCGAAATGACCGACCGGAGGCCAGGGAAGTGTCTGCGTCACAGTAGACCTTTCTCGTTGTGTAGCACCACTGGCCGCAACCTTCGCCGTGCGGAGCCGGCTCGACAAGGACTGCGTCGAGGGTGGTATCGGGAGTGACAGGCACGGGCGTCGGTTGGCCGACGCGTAGCACCAATACGGCCTATTATCTAACTTATTAATCCGTGTGTAAACCCGGCCGACACCAGGCTCGCGCAGTAGCCAGAGACCTCCACTATCTGCATGTAGGACGCCAGCATAGGCGCCGAGCACGCCGCGAACGCCCACTCGCCACAGCAGGTCACGGACGCGTAAAACATGCACTTAATTGCTATCGTTAAACTATTTATCCATACTGGCTACGTGAGCGCAGCGGATTCGAAGCAACGACGGCTGGAACTCGCCGCTTTCCTCCGCGCGAAACGCGCCGCGGCTCCCGTCCCTTCCAGCGATACCTCGAGTCCGAAACGCCGGGTACCCGGGCTGCGCCGCGAGGAGGTCGCTCATCTGGCCGGGGTGAGTTACACGTGGTACACCCGGCTGGAACAGGGCCGCGATGTACGGCCCACCGCACAGGTCGTCGACGCCGTCGCTCGCGCCCTTGGTCTGGACGAGGTGAGTCACCGCCACCTGCGCAGACTGGCGGACCTGCCGCTCGGAGACCGGGCGGAGGCCGCGGATTCGGTCGGGGAGGACGTGCTGATGCTGCTCGAGCACCTTCTCCCGGCGCCCGCGGTGGTGCTGAACTCTCGTTTCGACTATGTCGCGTGGAACGATGCCCATTCCACCTTGTTCTGCGATGCCTCGCGGCTGCCGACCGATCGGCGTAACGCGTTGTGGGCGACCTTCATGGTGCCGGCCGTTCGCGAATCACTGGTGGACTGGGACGAGCAGGCCAGGTCGGTGATCGCGCAGTTTCGCGCGGAGGCGGCACTGCGTCCGGCCGATGGCCGCTCCGATGAGCTCGTCGCCGAATTGATAAGCCACAGTCCCGAATTCGCGTGCTGGTGGGCGGCACACGAGGTACGGCGGGGCGACGCCAGGAGCTGTGTGTTCCGCCATCCGCAGGCCGGCGAAGTCCGCACTCGGCTCGTGCAATTGCGCCTGGTGGCGCAACCATGGTTCAAACTCGTCACGCACCTGCCCGAGGGCGAGGGCACCGTCGACCGGCTGCGGGCCCTGCAGGGCAGCGAGATATGGACAGCGCGGGTGGCGGGCCGGCAGCCGCTCGAAAGCTCGCCGGCGTCCGAGACACCGCCGCCCCGCTGAGGCCCCATCCCGTCACATCTGCAGTTCGCGCAGCGCGTCCTCCAGGTAGTGCGCGATGTCCCAGACGTCGGGTACATCGTCGGAGCAGGCCACTATCCCGAAATCGAGATGCCCGTCGTACGACATCACCGTGATATTGAGACTGCCTGCGATCGAGACGAGGGTCGACACCGGATAGCTCCGCAGCACCCGGATTCCCTCTATGTAGAGCGGAAGCTGCGGGCCCGGAATATTGGAGACGATCAGATTCGCGAGCGGCAGCACCGGTGCGGCTATCCGGATCAGCGCGCGGGTGACGACCCCGTGCATCAGAGACGGCACCAACGAGCTGATCTGCTCCAACAGGGCCGGGGGCAGTGCGGCGAATCGTTCCTTCACTCGAATCAAGCTGTCGTGCAGCAATTTCAGGCGGTGATGTGGGTTCGGCTCCGAGATCGGCAGAGAACTCAACATGACGGAGAATCGGTTGCCGCCGGTGCCGAATTGCTCCGGCGTGCGCACAGATACCGGGATGGCGGCCAGCAGCGGCGTGTCGACGTCTACGTCGTGGTCGAGCATCCATCGGCGCACAGCCGAGGTGCACAAGGCCATGACCACGTCGTTGACGGTCCCGTCGATACCGGCCTTGATCGCTTTGACCGCGTCGAGCGGCAGCGACACGAACGCCACACTGCGGTTGGCGGTCGACGGCCCGTTGAACGGTACCTGTTCGTGTTTCGCGGGCACGCCGCTCCCGATTCCCACGATGGCAGATCCCGCTTGCAGGACGGCGCCGACCCGGGTGACCTGCCGTGTCAGCACATTCGGAACGCTGCGTGCCACCATCTCGACGGCAGACGGCGTTCGGGTACGCGGGATACCATCGGCGGGCAGCGGCCTCGGGGCGCCGTCGGCGCTGACATCGAGGATCGCGGCCATGATCTCCGCCGCCGACATCCCGTCCACGACCGAGTGGTGCACCTTCGCATAAACGGCTTGCCGACCATCCGCCAGCCCGGTGAGCAGATCACACTCCCACAGCGGTCGTGAGCGGTCCAACGGCTCCGCATGCCGGCGTTCGACGTACTCGGCGAGCTGTACGTCCCCAGCGCCGGCTGGGAGGCGCACTTCCCGGATATGAGATCCGAGGTCGATGGTCTCCGCATCCTCCCAGTACGGAAGGTCGATCCCGAGCGGGACCGTGCGCAGCCGCCACCGCAGAGCCGGCGCGAGATGCAGCCGATCGCCGAACAATCGACGCAGCCCGTCCGCGGTCAGCGGACCCCGCGGCGCGTTCCGCGAGTCGAGGAGGATCAGCATCCCGACATGCAATGCGGCAGTGGCGGTTTCGCAGTCGAGCAGTTGCACGTCCAATGCGCTGAGCTGTCGCGGTTCGCCCGGTGTGGGCGCCCCCGGGATCACGACCGCGGGAACCCCTACTCGCGCATCGTGATCGACGGTTGGCGGCAAACCCGATGCGGTCGCACTGGGGGCGTCGGAGAAGAGGATGGTGGTATGCGGCTGACCCATGGCTTACTCCCGATCATTCCCGGATCTCGCAGGGCGCATCAGCAGCCGAAATCTACTGAGGGGCCGTTGGAACCGGGCATCCGTAGTGATTCCGCGCATCGCGGCGCGGGCGCGACGGCCGGCGTCCAACACTCGAGCCGACCCGAAAAGCTTTGTGCAGTCTAGCTTTCAATCGGGCCCACATGTGGCGTGAACCACATGGTGTTGTGTTAAATCTGGGCGAACACTCGGCAAGCAGTCACTCACGGCTCACAACTCTGGCAATAACTAAACTATTTATCTACTTGACCTTCCCTAGTGCAGCGGGCTGCGATACCTTCCTTCAGGTGTTCAAAGGCCCCGTCGGCATCCGGCTCCGTGTTCTGGCGATCGCCGCGGTCCCCAGCCTGGTTCTACTGACCATCGGAACCGGTACCGCGATCCATCTGGCGACCTCTGCTCGGGTAACCGAGCGGTGGGCCGAGTCCATTCAAAATGCGGTGACACCGTCGATGGACTTCATCGTCGCCACGCAACGCGAGCGGCAACTGTCACTACTGAAAACCGCAGGCGACAAAGGCATTGCCGCCGAGCTGGGCCGACAGCGCGGCGCCGTCGACGAGTCGATGCGGCTGCTCGCCGATGCGGCCTCCTCGTTACATCAGGTGGACGCCGGTGCCGTCGACACCGAAGCCGGAGCGGTCGAACGCCTGGCCCGGCAGGCCTCCTCGATTCGCCGAGGAGTCGATGACGGAACGAAAACAGCCGCCGAGGTCAATGCCTTCTTCGATCAGTGGGCTGATGCGGTGTTCGAGGCGATAAGCACAATCATTCAGCGCTCCCCCGATCAGGAGAGCGCCTTCGCGCAAACCGTAGCCGGACAGTTACTGATATCCGAGGACGCGATGTCGCGCGGTGCGGCCCTCGGTTCCCTGGCACTGTCGACCGACGGACTCGCACCGGACGAACTGCGGGAGTTCGATAATCAGATCGGCTCGTCGCAGACCGACATCGCCCGGCTCCAGCCTCGCCTCACTCCGGACGAACAGGCCCGAGTACAGCAGATCATTGCGAGCCCGGAGTGGCGACAGATGCTGGCCGGCACGAAAAGCATCCGCGACCACGCGGCTCTCGAGGCCGCGGGGTTCGACTCGACGACGGCCCCTGTGTCGGTTGCTGCCTGGAGGCAAGCGACGAATCAAGTCTGCGACGATCTGCTCGATATCTGGCGCTCCCACCAGCTTCACGCACAGCGACTCGCCCAGTCGCACGGCTCTGCGATCCTGCGCAACTCGATCCTCGGTGGCATCGCCACGCTACTGGCCACCATCGCCGCGTTCGTCATCTCGATGCGATTGGCGAACAACATGGTCAGGCGATTGAAATCCCTTCGCGCGCAGACGTTGGCGGCGGCGGACGAACAGCTGCCGGCGATCATGGAGCGACTCGACAGGGGCGAATCCGTCGATCCGGATGCCGACGTCGCCTACTTGCAATTCGGGTCCGACGAGATCGGGCAGGTCGCCGATGCCTTCAATCGCGCGCAGCTCGCCGCGGTATCCGCGGCCGTCACCGAGGCGAAGACCCGTGGAGGCGTCACAGCGGTGTTCCTCAACATCGCTCATCGCAGCCAATCGGTCATGTATCGGCAGCTCGAGGTGCTGTATCGGGCCGAATACGAATACGACGACCCGGAGTTGCTGGAACTGCTCTTCCAACTCGACAATCTCGCAACCCGCGAACGCCGCAATGCCGAAAACCTGATCATTCTGGGTGGTGAACAGCCGCGCCGCCGATGGCGAAACCCGGTACCGCTGCTGGAATTGATTCGCAGCGCCGTCGCCGAGACCCAGGGGTATACCAGGGTCCGAATCACCGAACTTCCCGATGTCCGCGTGATCGGGACCGCGGTAGCCGATCTGGTCCACTTGCTGGCCGAACTGCTGGACAACGCGACAGATTTCTCGCCGCCGCAGACTCCGGTCCACGTGCACGGCGGTGTCGTCGGCCGCGGTGTCGCGATCGAGATCGTCGACCAGGGCCTGGGAATCCCGTCCGACCAGATCGAGAAGCTCAACGAAACACTCTGTGATCCCCCGGATTTCACGGTCGAGACGCTGTCCAGCGATTCCCGCCTGGGCCTTTTCGTGGTAGCCCGGCTCGCGGCCCGGCACGAGGTGAAGGTCAGGCTGACCGAGT
Source organism: Nocardia sp. BSTN01 (assembly GCF_015354405.1). Taxonomy (GTDB): domain Bacteria; phylum Actinomycetota; class Actinomycetes; order Mycobacteriales; family Mycobacteriaceae; genus Nocardia. The sequence goes on from NZ_JADKYP010000007.1 coordinate 107,361, forward strand.
CGGAGTACGGGGGCACCCGGGCCATCGTCCTCATCCCGACCCCGTTGTTGGCGACCGACGACACCGACAGCGCGGAGGCGACCGACCCGGTGCCGGAACAACATCCGCGCGTGGACGGCAGTCCCTGGCCACCGGTCGCGCACGGTCGCCCGGAGCGGGGCCGGGCCGCGGTCTCGCCCCGCGAGATTTCCCCGGCGCACATTCCGGGTCGGACCACCGCTGTCCGGTCGCGGCACACGCCGGAGATCCTTCCCCCGTCGCCGGGAGACCGGCCGCCGTTGCCACGGCGGCGAAAACAGCAGAGCATCGCCCCTCAGCTGGCCGGATCCACACCGGCGACGCCGGCACGGCAGTCGGGAGCGGAACGCTCCTCCGAGCAGACTCGTGAACTCTATTCCGCAATCGAGAACGGCACCCGGCAGGGTCGTCGTCTCACGGAGGCGACACCCGACACAAAGCCCGAATACGGAAGGCAGACATGACCTCCAGCACAAGTGGGAATCTCGACTGGCTGCTCGATGATCTCGTCGGGCGAGTACCGGGAGTCCGGTTCGCGACGCTACTGTCCACGGACGGACTCCTGCTCGGCCGCTCCGCACAGACCGTGCGCGAACAGGCCGAGCATCTGAGCGCGCTGGCATCTGCTCTCCACGGGTTGGGGCGCAGCGCCGGAACATATTTCGAGATCGGCGGCGTACAGCAGACCGTGATCGAGCTCGACCACGGGATCCTGTTCGTCACGGCCGCCGGGGCCAATGCCTGCCTGGCCGTCCTGACCGAAGAATCCGCCAATATGGGAATGGTCGCGTTCGAGATGAACCAGACGGTCCAGCGCGCTCGCACTTTTCTGTCCACACCGACTCGCACTCCGGAGATCGATGGTCCGGCAGCGGCCACCCATACCGACCGAACCCTGCCGTGATCGAGCGGGACCCGTGGTTCGACGACGAGGCCGGCCCCTTGGTTCGCCCCTTCGCGATCACCCGCGGACGGGCTCGCAGCGACCATCACGACCTGGACTTGATCACATTGGTGATGACACGATACGCACGGGCGAGCCCACAAACGGCCGAGCCCGAATACGCCGAGATTCTGCGGTTGTGCCGCGCGCCTCAGTCGGTGGCGGAGGTATCCGCTCATATCGGTCTGCCGATAGCCTCGACGAAGGTATTGATCAGTGATCTGATCGATCTCGGAAACCTCACCATTCGATCGCAACAGCCGACCGCCGAATCCACACTCGACGAACTCGCACTTCTCCGGATGGTACTGGATGGAATTCGCAGCCTCTGACTCTGTTTCCGCCGCACCGATCGCGTCGGTCAAACTCCTCGTCGCCGGTGGATTCGGGGTCGGCAAGACGACTCTCGTCTCCGCCATCAGCGAGATCACGCCGCTGCATACGGAGGAGCTGCTGACCGAGCTCGGAGTAGGGGTCGACGACATGAGCGGTGTCACGCAGAAGACAACCACCACAGTAGCGCTCGACTTCGGCCGAATTACGCTCGGCGACAAAGCAGTTCTCTATCTGTTCGGCACACCGGGCCAGGACCGCTTCTGGTTCCTGTGGGACGAGCTGTCCCGCGGCGCGCTCGGCGCCGTGGTGTTGGCCGACACCCGCCGGCTCGAAGGCTCGTTCCCCGCCCTGGACTACTTCGAACGGCGGAACATCCCGTTTGTCGTCGCTGTGAACTGTTTCGACGGCGCGCCGGTCTATGAGACGCACGAAGTGCGCGACGCGTTGGAGGTGACGGATTCGGTACCGATCCGGATGTGCGACGCCAGGCTACGCGACTCGGCGAAAGACGTTCTGATCGCTCTGGTCGAACACGTGACCGCGGTGACCGAGATGAGCCGACGGCGCGGCCTCGCATGAGCGGTGCAGCACCGGCTGATTCGCGTCAGGATCGGCGAGCATGCCGATCCCGGGTCATGCGGCCGAGCAACCGGGCGTGGTGAGGGGGCAGTTCGTGACATCGAGTGAGATGCGGACCGATTCCGGAATGATCGGCGACACTTCAACGTGAATTCCCGGAACGACCGCCAGGGACCGCAGGGCCCGGTGTGTCACCGCAATACCGACCGTCAACCACGCCGCGAGCTCGTCTACCGAGACCTCCACGGTCGCCAGGCCCCAGTCGAGCATCAGATCGACAATCCCCAGCACAGGCGCCCAGACGATATCGAATGTCGTATCCGGGTCGACCGCATCCACGTCGACAGAGATCGTATGGTCTATCGGATCCAGACTGCGAAGGGCCCTCCGCGCCGCACCGACTGTCGGAAGGCCGGCGGCTACGGCAATTTCCGTCAGTGACATCGTCAACCACCCCGTCGGCGATGCCTCGAGCAGCTGCTCGATACGCCGGATGCCGGGCTGCCGATAACCGTCTGCTACCTGCGCCCCGATTTCCATCCTCGAAGTGACCGCACTGTTCATCGGTAGTGGCTCCTCTCCATCTGCGCCGAAGGATGCTGGGCATCTGCCGAGCCGTCCGCGGCTCCGGCGAACTCCACAACCGCATGCACGCTCACCGCCGGCAACTGAACGATGCCGACCACGCGCCGCACGACGTGCGGGTTCTCCGCCACGAACATCGCAAACCAATGGCGCGCGCCGGGAAGGAAGACACTGCGCACGCAGTACACCTGATCTCCCGCCTCCGACAAACGCCTGCACGTCGCGACGATCGCTGTGTGTATCGAGTCCGCATCCGCGCGGCTCATCCACGAGATCCTGCTCTCGGCCAGGAAAGTGGACCTGCCCGCCACGGGTGCTCCTCTCCGCCGGTTGCTCCAACTTTCACCCGCGAAGAGCTTCGCCCGAAGTGGCCCGCCTCACACCCGTGAAACCACGTGTTCCTCCCACGTGGGCCCGCATCCGCGCCTTCCGACCTGGTCCATTCGCGTCATGCCGTTCCCGCGCGTACCGACGCAACCCAGGAGGCGACCTGCACTCGGGAGGTGAAGCCGAGCTTGGCGAGGATATGTTCGACGTGGCCTTCGACCGTGCGGGGTGAAATCACCAGCGTCCCGGCGATGTCTTTGTTACTGGCGCCCGCGGCGATGAGCTCGGCAACCTCCCGTTCTCGCTCCGTCAGCTGAGTCATCGGCGGTTGCGAGGCGTCCTGGGCGGTTTCCGGGCTCTCGCCGAGCGCGAAGGCGGTGTTGGCGACGGCCGAGTTCCGGGTACCGGCCCGGCGCGCTTCACCGTATTTGCGCTCGCCCAAGGCTTTGCGCGCTGCTTCGGCCGTACTTTCTCGATGCCCCAGAGCCCGTGGCACATGCGCCGCCTCCGTGGACTGCCAGATGGCGTCCGCCGCGCCGAGCAGCCGTGCCGTGCGGTCGTATTGCTGCCGGCGGCAGGCGATCCACGCGAGGGTCTCGAAACACTGGGCCGAACCGACCAGGTGCCCGAACAGGCGGTGGATTCGTAGCGCGTCCCGCACCGACGAGTCGGCTCGGTCGATATCGCCGAGTTCCCAATACATGGTGGCGAGTTCCCACAATGCCTCCGACCGATGCCACAATTCGCCGTGTTCCTCGCACAGCGCGACAGCGTCGCGGCACAAGTCGATTCCTTGCTGCACATCGCCGAGCCGGAATTTCGCGACACCTTGGCGTATCTCGACCAGAACCCGGGCTATCAAGCTCTCGGGATCGACCCCCTCGAGCGCGGATTCCAGTAATCGCGCGGCTCCGCTCAGATCCCCACGCAACAGGTGAACACTGCCCAGAAGTGCCGTGGCGATAGCGGCTGTGCCCCGATCGAGAAGGTGCCGTGCGACGGTTTGGGCGTCCTGCAGCGTTGCTTCGGCTTCGTCCAGTTCTCCTTCCTGCAGCGCACACCAACCGCCGATCCACAACAGCAATGCGCGTTCGGCACATGGCTCGGGAATGGCATCCAGCAAATCGGTCGTCCAGCGACGGCCTTCCCGGACCAAGCCGATCTGGATTCCGACGCCTCCCAGCGAAGCGCCGAGGATGGCACCCATCCGTGGCGTACCGGACTCTCCGAGCGAGAATTCGATAGCCGTCCGGAGATTTTCCCGTTCCGCTGCGATCCATTGCATCAGCTGGACCTGCCCAGGACCGAACCAGGATTCCAATGCACGCGACAACTGCGCGCAGTAGTAGCTCTGGTGACGGCGGCGCAGCTGCCGGCGCTCGCTGTCGGTCGCCGACAGCCGTTCGGCCCCGAACGTCCTGATGGTCTCCAGCATCCGATAGCGGACTCGGCTGCCCCCGTGCCGCTCGATCGAGACGATCGACTTGTCGACCAGACCGGCGAGGGTATCGAGAAAAGTTTCCGGAGGTACTTCATCGTCGGTGCACACCGCCTCGGCGGCCTCGGCGCTGAAACTGCCCGAGAACACAGTGAGCCTCGCCCACAACACTTGTTCTTCGGGCGTACAGAGTTCATGACTCCAGCCGATCAACGATCGCAGGCTGCGCTGCCGGGGCGCCAATGATCGGCTGCCCGACTGCAGGATGCCGTAACGCTCGTCGAGGCGGTCGAGGATCTGCTGGACCGACAGATGCCTGATGCGGGCCGCGGCGAGCTCGACCGCCAAGGGCAGTCCATCTACGCGATAGCACAGTTCCGCGACCGCTCGAGCGTTATCGGCATTCAACGCGAAAGAGGGATCCGCTGCGCGAGCGCGGTCCACGAACAGCGCCACGGCATCGTAACCGTCGAGATCGGCCGCGACGCTTCCGTCGGCCGCGGGAATCGGGGTCGGGAGAGGGCGTACGACGAACAGTTGCTCGCCGGCGACGTCCAGTGGCTGCCGGCTGGTCGCCAGTACCCGTAGGTCGGGGCATTCCTTCAGAAGTGCGTCGACCATGACCGCGCATGCGTAGCTCAGGTACTCGCAATTGTCCAGGATCAGCAACAGTTGCTTGCCCACCAATTGCGCCGCGAGGACCGATGGTGCCCACCGGGTGGAGACATCACGCAGGTTCAGTGCGGCGGCGATTGTCGGCGCCAACAGTTCCTCGTCTCGCAAGGGCGAAATATCTACGAACCAGGTCCCGTTCCGAAAAGCTCGCCGTGCTGTGGTCGCCGCGTGAAGGGCCAGCCGGGTCTTACCCACACCGCCCGGCCCGACCAATGTGACCAGGCGAGAGGTCGAAAAAGCCTGCTTCAGATCCAGCAGTTCCGGACGACGCCCGACGAAAGTCGTCAATTCGGCCGGAAGCCGACCGACCCACTCCTCGTTCGCCGACGTCATACGAGCCTCCTCCTCGAAGCTCACCGCAGCCGGCGAATATGTCCGACGCCGTGCTCATACTGCGTTACCACTCATGGGCGCTCCAGCGTTGGAAGGTCCGGCACCGGCTGGGAGCGCACCGTCAGTCTAGGACCAAGGTCGGCTCGTCCGCAGTAACGCGGAGAGCAATCTCGAATTCGGAGGGCGCAGCGGGGGCGCCGACGACGACGGGGCGCCGCCGCCGCGCGATGCAGGGGGAAGGAACGCGGCGGCGGCGTGCGCGCCACTGGAGGGGACGGCGTAACCAGTGGCGCGGTTCTGGTGTGCCGCCACCGCGGGCGGGTGTGCGGTGGCGGCACGGCGCGCCGCCGGGGGTGGGGCGGCGCGGGCTTTCGGGGTAGCGGTTACAGCGCCTCGAGTTCCTCGGTGACGGCGCCGACGGACTTCTCGGCGTCGCCGATCACCGAAGCCACGTCGATTCTCGCCGAATCACACGACACCGTCGGCTCGCAATTCGTCCACTGCCGCGGGGCTCATTCCGAGAACATCCTGGAGAACTTCCGTCGTGTGTTCACCCAATGTGGGCGGAGCGCTGTATCGCTGAACGGGTGTCTCGGACATCTTGATGGGGAATCCCACTCCCGGAATATCACCGACCACACTGTGTTCCATGTCGATCCGAAGCCGGCGATGCTGAACCTGCTCGTCCGCCAACGCCGCCCGGATATCGTTGACCGGCCCGACCGGCACATCCGCGGCTTCCAGCACACCTATCCAGTACTCCGCCTCCTTGCCGGCGAAAATCGACTCCAGAATCGGCAGGAGTTCGGTCCGGTTCTCGATACGCGCGGCGATGCTGTCGAATCTGGAGTCGGAGATGAGCTCCGGGTGACCGATCGCCTCACAGGCCCGGGCGAACTGCGGGTTCGTCGTCGCGACGATGAAAATCATCTTTCCGTCCGCGCATTCGAACGCCTGTGACGGAATGCCACCGAAGCCGCCGTTGCCACGGCGCGGCGGCGCCTCACCGGAGACCAGGAAACTCTCGGCGTAGTGCGAGATCGACGCCACGCCACAGTCCAGGAGCGAGACGTCCAACTGCTGTCCGGTTCCGGAGGTGTCACGATGGCGCAGCGCCGCGAGGATTGATGTTCCGGTATACAGTCCGGTCAGGATGTCGATCAGCGACAAACCCGACTTCATGGGGCCCGCGCCCGGCACGCCGTCGGGAAGACCCGAGACGCTCATCATCCCACTGAGCGCCTGAAAGATCCCGTCGTAACCCGGGCGGTGCCGATACGGGCCGGTCTGTCCGAATCCTGTTACCGAGCAGTAGATCAACCGCGGGAATCGTTCGCGGAGGTCTTCGTAGGCCAGGCCGTATTTGGCAAGCACGCCGGGCCGGAAGTTCTCGACGAGAACATCGGAGCCGTCGAGCAACCGAAGGAGGATCTCTTTGCCCTCGTCGGTCGTGTAATCGACTGTTATGGACCGCTTGTTCCGGTTACAGCTCAGATAGAACGCGGACATACCGCCAGAGCGATCCTGACCGAGGAAAGGGGGTCCGTACTGCCGGGAATCGTCTCCGACCGCCGGGCGCTCCACTTTGATCACGTCGGCGCCCAGATCACCGAGCATCTGCGTTGCCAGCGGTGCGGCGAGTATGCGACTCAGGTCCAGGATGCGGATACCGGCCAACGCCTCTTGTTCCATCACTATCTACCTCATCACGTACGTTTCGTGGCACCGACAGCCGACAACCCACCCCAACAGAGCGCCACGGTCGTCTCGACCGCGTCTTGTTTGGGAATCGTGAATCCGGATTTGAGCCAGTGTCGTGCCGTTACCCGACTTGCTCCGGCCAGACCGACCGCGAGGACGCGCGCGCGCTTCGGGTCCAATTCGGAGCCACACAACAACGCCGCACAGATAGCGTCGATGCACGCCTGGTTACCGGCCCTGATACTCCGATGCACCCGCGGATCGACCGAGGGGTCAGCCTCGAAAAGCAAGCGATAGCCGTGGGGGTTCCGATCGATGAAATCGAAATATGCTGCCACCGCGGCGTACACGCGCTGCCTACTGCCGGTCGTCACACCGAGAGCATCCCGAACGGCCGCAACCAATGCATCGACATGGTTCTGTACCACCGCGAGGTACAACTCGACCTTGCTCGGGAAGTGTTGATACAGCAGCGGTTTGGACACATGCGCGTGCGCTGCGACGTCATCCATACAGGTTCCGTGGAATCCGTTGCTCGCGAAGATCTCGTCGGCCGCGGCGAGGACCGCCCGGTGGCGGCGCTCGCGGAGTCGATTCGCCTCACTCGGTGGCAACATCCCGGCGCGCAGGCGTGCGGGCGCCGACGGGACAGGCTCCGCCAGCTCGGTCATTTCACCTCCACACACCCCGACGGAACGGATCCGTCACATAATTAGTTGGATGATATATCTCTATTGCATACCGGGCAACAAACAGCACCCGCCACCTGAACGCGACCAAGGATCTCGAACGGATCCACACCCGCAACCGCGGCCCTGTAGGCCGGTCTCCACCTCCCACTCCCTTCCCGAAGGCGATCGAGCGCTTGCGGTGCACCACTCCACCGGCTGCTCACGGGCCGGACGGGCGCCGGTCCGCCGACGGTCCCCCGGCGGATTCACCAGAATCTGAGTTATAGATTAATATTTACATTATTTCAGAGCTCAGGCCATGCGCAGGAAAGCAGGATCAGTGGTAGAACGGACACGCCGGATATCCCTGTCGTACGGAGCAGGGCGCCTCAGCGGCCTGCTCAGCACCGTGCCCACACCACGCGCTCTGGTAGTCGCCCTCCACGGCGGCGGCCTGCATTCCGGCTACTTCCACGGTGCCGCCGACCCCGACCTTTCGCTCCTCGACATCGGATATCAGCTCGGATATTCGGTACTGGCACTCGACCGGCCAGGATACGGCGAGTCGGCCGGTATCGAACAGAGCGACTCCACCCTCGAAGGACAAGCCGCGACGATCTGGCGTGCCCTCGACGATCTTCCCGAAGCAGACGGCGCCGAGGTCGGATTGGTCGGACACTCCTTCGGATCCATGGTCGCTCTGCAAATGGCGGCCGACCGGCCATCGGACCGGACCCTGATCGGCGTCGACTTCAGCGGGATAGGCACGAAGTACGCAGAGGCGGTGTTCACCAACATGTCCGGTCCGGTGGACCGCTCCATGCACTGGGGTCGGGAGACGTTCTATCCCGCGACCACCTTCGACAAGGGTGTGCGCCCGGTAGCTCCGATCCCGCTGAAGGAGCAAGAGGAGGCTCTGGCATGGCCGGATCGGGCGCACGCCGTAGCGAAACAGGTGGAGTGCCCGGTGCGCATCACCCACGCCGAGTTCGAGCCGAACTGGGATGACGAATTACCTTCCCTCGCCGCCCTGTTCGTCAACTCACCGTGGGTCGGCTACGACGTCCAGATGCACAGCGGGCACAACATCAGCCTCAGCTGGTCCGCACGCGCATATCACTTGCGCTCCTTCGCTTTCTTCGACGACTGCCTGAACGGGCTCCGGCAGCAGCACACTCAGCCGAAAGGGTGACGACTTGACGAATCACACCGATGCACAGCTCCTCGCCGGCCGCAAGGCGGTGGTCACAGGCGCCGGTGGGGGGATGGGCGGAGCCATCGCCGATCTGCTTGCCCGGCATGGCGCCGACCTGGTCCTCAACGACCGAAACCGGGAACGCGTCACCAGCAGCGCGGAAGCAGCACGACGGCATGGGCGAGAGGCAGTCGTGGTCGATGGTGACGTCACCCAGCAGGACGACGCCCGCCGCGTCATCGAAGCAGCACACTCCCGCTGGGGTCGCCTGGACATCCTGATCAATGTGGTCGGGGGTATCAAGGGTCCGGTTGTCGTGCCGTTGTGGGACATCACGTCCGACCATTGGGACGCCACCATCGGCCTGAACCTGCATGGAACGTTTCACTGCACACAGGCGGCGCTGCCCGCCATGATGGAGCAGCGCTACGGCAAGATCGTCAACATCGCCTCCGTGGGATGGGCCGGAGAAGCACTGCACGCCCACTATGCCGTGGCAAAGGCCGGCGTTGTCGCGTTCACGCGCTCGGCGGCAACGCAACTGGGCCCGTACAACATCAACGTCAATGCGATCGCTCCGGGCGCGACCGCCCGGAACATCTCCGTCGACACGCCGGATTCGATCACGCCCTCGGTGTCCGCCACCGGCCCCCTCGGCCGGATCAACACCCCCGAGGACATCGCCGGCACCACGCTGTTCCTGGTTTCCGAACACAGCCGCAATATCTCCGGCGAACTGGTGACGGTGGCAGGCGGAAACACGCCCAGGTTGTAGCGCGGCGCCGATCGTCACGCACGCCGCGCTCGCGAGATGCTAACCGTCGAGCGCGGCGGTGATCCAGCCCATGACGACGGGATCGCGTGGCAGGGTGGCATGGTCGACGACATGCCCGGGCACCAGGTCCTGGACGAAGACGTTCTCCACACCGGTTTCCAGGATGAACGAGGCGGTGCCCGGCGGCGTGACGACGGTGTCGTCGCGAGTCGCGAGCACGTGGTAGCGCACTCCCTGCGCCGCGATCGGCGCACGCCCGAGCTCGGTGCTGAACGATGATCCGGCCTCGAGGTCGGCGCAGGCCGGACACACCGCATCCGACATCACGGTATCGGTCATGCCACGAACTCCCGACCGCTCGGCGACCTCCACGACACCGGACAATGTAGTGCCGAAAGTGGGTGGCGCCAGCAGAACTTCGGTATGAATCCGGTCGGCGCGCTCGACCTCCTTGGCCGAGAACAGCGCAATCGCAGCGCCTTCCGAATGAGCCACAAGATCGACTCGGGCGGCGCCGGTGCGGTTCCGGACCGCCTCGATGAAAGCATCGACTTCCGCCACCGAGCGCCGCAGGGGAGCGAACCCGTTGATCCGGAACAATGTCCGCTCATCCTTGCCGTAGTCGAGAGCGAAGACGCAATAGCCGGATTCGATCAGGCGCGGCGCCAGCGCGTCCCACTCGTGTGTGCTGTCGGTGATGCCGTGCAGCAACACCACAGGGCGCGGATGCGCGACCGATGGCCGACAGTTCCCATCGTTCATCGCGGGCGCGGGTGGCTGTGCGTTCACCGAGATGGTGTGCCCAGCCATCATCAACGCAGCGGCGAACGCCAAAAACCAGGAAAACCTCATGATGCGGACCCCTCACTACCGAGATGTGTCCAGCATCGGCTGGTTCGAGGAAGCGGGCAACCTCTCCGGCGTATCAACCCGTCACCCGATGCGGTCGCTCTCACGTACGGAAGGATCATCGAAGAGGTCCGCAGGCACGCTTCCCGTGCTCGGATCGTGCCGGTGAGCTATCCGCATGCGCTGCGGCGCAACGGATTCTGGTGTTCAGCCGCTATGGTCGGCGCCGTGCTACGCCGTGCACGCTGTTGGCGGAAACCTCCGGACGCTCACTTCTTACCGGCGCGAGCACGGAGTTGTGTGGCGATCTCGCCATACTCCGCCGTGTCGTGCGATTGGCTCTCCGCGGCGAGCCCCATGCCGAGAGTGGCGACCGCGGCCCGGCGCAGATGCTGATTGAGCACGCTCTTGGTGTCGCGGACCGCCTGCGGGGGCAGCGCCGCCACCCGGGCAGCGAATTCCGTTGCCCGGGAGGACAAATCGGCCGCCGGCACCGCGTGGTTCGCCAAACCCAATTCGACCGCCGTCGACGCCGGTATCCGCTCCCCCGTGAGCAAGTACTCCTTCACCCGCAGCAGGCTGGTGAAGGCGGGCCAGGTCACAGCACTGCCGTCTCCGGCCACCAATCCGTTGACCACATGGGGGTCGGCGATGAATGTGTGATCGGCGATGAAGACGATGTCGCACAGGGTCGCCAAGGTGCAGCCCAGACCGACGGCCGGCCCGTTCACCGCCGCTACCACCGGCACCTCGATGTTCAGCATCGCGTCGACCAGACGCCGCGCCTGCCGCATCGCCTTGCGCCGCCCGTCGAAATCGGTGCGATACCGCTCGAAATCGTCCAGATTCCCGCCCGCGCTGAACGCCTTGCCCGCCCCGGTCAGGACCACGGCGCGAATCTCGGGGTCGTCGTCGACCCGAGCCATCAGGCGGGGAAACTCGTCGTGCAGTGCATCGTCGAAGGCGTTCATCGCCGCCGGTCGATTCAGTGTCACCGTCGCGACACCGGCGGCCACCTCTACCAGAAGCCGGTCGGATTCGGTCTTCAGGCCCACAGCGGGATCCTCCTCGTACTCGGCGCGCCGATCAATCCTTGGTCAGATCAGCGGCCAGATTGCCGATATTCGTGATCGCCGCGACACCACGCGGCGAATAGTCGTAACCCGATGCCGGGTAACCATTGGTCAACAACGCGAACGAGACACCGCTGTCCGGGTCGCAAAACCCGAGCTGATACGCCGCGCCACCATGCCCGAACGTTCGCGGAGACGCCACCGAGGGCATCCACGAGCCCGCGTCGGGGCCGGCGACGACCACGAAAAGCCCGATCCCCACTCGCTTGGCCGAACCGCCGTAGGTCTGCTCGCCGGCCGGTACATCCGTCACCCGCGGCCGGATCGCATCCTCGACCACCCCGGGAGCCCACAGCGGTGAATGCAGCAAGGCCTGATAGTGCAGTGCCACGTCGGCGGCGGAGGCGACCACCCCGTGTGCGGGCTCACCGGCGGTAACGACGTCCGCATTGTCGAGATACCAAGGCCCCCAAGGATCTACCTCCGCGTCGTCACCGTCCACACATACCATCGGCGCCACTGTTTCGCGCTGGTCGTCGAGCGAGACCCCGAGACCGAAACCGAGCCCCAGAGGCTCGGCGATCTCTCGGCTGAGGTATTCCGGCAGCGGCTTTCCGGTGATGCGCTCGACCAGTTCCGCGATGATCCAGGCGGCCGAGGTCAAATGGAACTGCAGGCGTTCACCGGGCGGATACTCCAAGCGCCATTTCGAGAAGGCTTGCAGTCGCAGTTCTCGATCGGCCATCTTCGGATATCCCAAGGGCGCGAAGGGAAAACCGGCCGTATGGGTCAGGACCTGCTCGATCGTGACCGAGTCCTTGCCGTTGGTGCCGAACTCCGGTATCACCGACGAGACCGGCGCGGTGATGTCGATCCGGCCCTCGCCGATCAGCTTCCAGACGGCACTCGCGACGTAGGTCCGCCCGACCGACTGCAGCAGATAGCGCGGCCAGGCGGCACCCCAACTCCACGACGCGACCAGTCGATTGTGCCGGGCGACAGCGACCTGGGCCGACGGCAGCGGACCGTACTCGACCTCCAGCTCGATCCGCCGTCGCAGCACATCGAGCTTCCACCGGTCGATCGCCAGCTCGGCAGGATCCGCAACCACCTGGGTGTTCATCGGTTCGACCGCCACTGTCACGCAACCTTCTCGAACAGTGCCGCGAGCCCCTGGCCGCCGCCGATGCACATCGTCTCGAGTCCGTAGCGGACGTCGCGGCGAACCATTTCGCGGGCGAGGGTGGCCAGAATCCGACCACCGGTCGCTCCGACAGGATGGCCCAGAGAGATTCCGGAACCGTTCACGTTGAGACGATCGAAGTCGCTCGGGGTGAATCCCCATTCCCGCGTGCATGCGAGCACCTGAGCCGCGAACGCCTCGTTCAACTCGATCAGGTCGATCTTCTCCAGACCCAGCTCCGCGGCCGCGAGCGCCTTGGCAACGGCCGGAACCGGTCCGATTCCCATAACGGACGGCCCCACTCCACCGACGCCCCAGGACACCAGGCGGACGAGGGGGCGCAACCCGAGCTCGGCCGCCTTGGCCGGGTGGGTGACCACACAGACAGCGGCGCCGTCGTTCTGGCCGGAGGCATTGCCCGCGGTGACCGTAGCGTCGGCATCCTGTCCACCGAGAACCGGACGCAACCGGGCGAGCTTCTCCACGGTCGAATCCGGCCGGATGTGCTCGTCGCGGTCGACCACGGTGTCGCCCTTGCGGCCGGGCACCGTCACGGGAATGATCTCGTCGGCGAAGCGGCCCGCCACCTCGGCAGCGGCTGCTCGCTCGTGGCTGCGCACCGAGAACTCGTCCTGTTCGGCCCGGGAGATCCGGTATTCCCGGCGCAGATTCTCGGCCGTCTCCAGCATCCCACCCGGGACCGGGTAACCGGCACCACCGGCCGTGACGCGGCCGCGAGCGAGCGCGTCGTGCAGCATGACGCCGGCACCGGCTTTGGCACCCCACCGCATGGAGGTGGAGTAGAACGCCGCGTTGCTCATGGACTCGGCGCCTCCGGCCAGCACCACGTCGTTGACACCGGCCGCCACCTGCATCGCGGCGTAGATGACCGCCTGCAGCCCCGACCCGCAGCGACGGTCGATCTGCAACCCGGTCACCGAGACCGGCAATCCGGCATCCAGAGCCGCCACCCGGCCGATGGCGGGGGCATCCATGGTCGGATAGCAATTTCCGAGCAGTACTTCATCGACGGATTCGGGTGCGATCCCGGTCCTTTCGATGAGACCGCGGATCGCCGTCGTCGCCAATTCGTGCGCCGCCAGGTCGCGCAGCGATCCGCCGAAGCCCCCGACCGGGGTCCGGACCGGCTCGCAGATGACTGCCTCACGCAACGTATTCCTCATTTCGTTTCCTGCTTCGAGCCTTCTCGCGAGAATCGAGGCGCGCGCTTCGCCAAGAATGCGGCCGCGCCTTCCTGACCGTCGGCCGACCCGATCGCCATCGCCGCCAGCGCGGCCTCGTGCCGTAAGCCCTCCGGCCCGTCGGCGGACGAGCGCGCGGACTCGAGGATCAGACCGAGATTGGCGCGACTCAGTTCGGCCAGCCCGGCCGCCAACCGGCCCGCTTCCTCGAGCAACGATTCCGAGGGCACCGGCGGCTCGGACAACAGGCCCAGATGCCAGGCTCGGCCGGCGTCGATGGGCTGTCCGGTGAGCATGACGGCCAGCGCGGGTGCACGCCCGACCGCACGGCGCAACCGCTGCGTCCCGCCGTAACCGGGAACCAATCCCAGCTTGGATTCCGGCAATCCGAAGCGACTGCGTTCCGAGGCCAGGATCACCGGACAGGAGAGCGCCAGTTCGAAACCGCCGCCGAGCGCATAGCCGTCGACGGCGGCGATCACCGGAACCGGAAGCTCCTCGACCGCCGACATCACGCGCTGCCCGCGCTGCAGCACAGCATGGGCACCGGCGACATCCAATCCGGCGAGTTCGGACAGGTCCGCGCCCGCGCAGAAGGCACGTCCCCCGGCCCCGCTGAGCACCACCGCTCCGATGGCGACATCGTCGCGGACCGCGTCGAGTTCGGCGGCAAGCGTCGCCAGCACCTCACGGTTCAGCGCGTTCAGGGCATCGGGCCGATTGATGGTCAGATATCTGACGCGCCCTTCGGTGCGCACCGAAACGGGCGTCGTCGACACGTCTACGTCGGATGTGGTCATCGAATCCGCACTTTCACACCGCGGGCCCGGCGAACTCGGGCGGACGCTTCTCTAGGTGGGAAGCGAGGCCCTCGCGCACATCGCCGAGACCGAAGCCGTAGAACTCGAGCGCCAGCGACGCGTCGAAGGACGGCCCGGCGGCCCGGTACCAGTTGTTCAGCGCCTGCTTGGTCCACGAAATGGCGCTCGGCGAGCCGGCCACCAGCTTGCGGGCCACATCCATAGCCTTCGCCCGAACCTGGTCGTCGTCGACGGACAACGAGACCAGCCCGATCCGCTCCGCCTCCTCGCCGGTGAGCACATCACAGGTGAGCAGGTAGTACTTGGCCTTCGCCATACCGCACATCAGCGGCCAGGTGAGCACCGCGTGGTCGCCCGCGGCGACACCGAGCCGGGTGTGGCCGTCGACGATGCGGGCGGTCCGGCCCGCGACGCTGATGTCGGCGGTCATCGCCACGGCCAAGCCGGCCCCCACAGCGGGGCCGTGAATCGCGGCGACGATCGGCTTGGAGCAATTGACGACGTTGTAGACCAGGTCCCGCGCTTCGCGCATGACGCGCGTCCGCACGGTCGGGTCGTTGACCATTTCCTGCAGCAGGTCGAAGGTGCCACCGGCGGAGAAGGCCTTACCCTCGCCGCGCACGACCACCGCCCGGACCTCGGGGTCCCGGTCGATCACCGGCCAGATCTCGGGAAGCTGGGCATGCGCGTCGAGACCGACCGCGTTCAAATTGGGCGCGTCCAGCACGATTTCCAGGATCCCGGGTTCGGGATGCTCGACACGGAACGCGGTGAATCGCGCGTACCGGTCGGCTCCGTCCACATCGGTGCCGACCGCTGCCGCGGTGTTGTTCTCGGTTGTCATTTCTATCCTTCGGTCAGCGCGAGAAGATCGACACGACGGAAGCGCCGGGAGCGCCGTACAGGTGCGTATAGCCGACGCGGGGCTGACCCGCCACCTGGCGTTCGCCGGCCCGGCCCTGCAGCTGCAGCACGATCTCGTAGACCTGCCGCAAGCCGGAGGCGCCGATCGGCTCCCCGTTCGCGATCAGTCCGCCATCGGTGTTGACCGGAAGGCGTCCGCCGATCTCGGTGGCGCCCTCGGCGATCCACTTCTCCTGCTCGCCGTCGGCGCAGAAACCGTTCTCCGCCATGTGAATCAGCTCGGAACCGGCATCGGTGTCCTGCAACTGCGCCACGTGGACGTCACCGGGCCCGAGGCCGGCGCTCTCGTAGGCGGCACGCGAGGCGTCGACGGTCGGGCTCGGCGCGCTCTGCAGCGGCAACGACGGGCTCTGCACCTCGAACGCACCGGAACGGCGCGACCGCAACTCGGAGGCCCGCAGGAACACGGGGCTCGAGGTGAACTTGTGCGCCAGATCCGCCCGGCACAGCACCACGGCCGCCGCGCCCTCGTCCGGACTGCAGTACATGTATCGGGTCAGCGGATAGTTCACGATCTCGGAGGCCAGGATCTCCTCGACCGGAACCGCCTTGCGGCGCCATGCCTGCGGATTGATGGCCCCGTTGCGCAGGTTCTTCGCCGCGATCTTGGCCAGGCTCTCCGGCGAGATGCCGTAGTCGTGCATGTACCGGGTGATCTTGGTGCCGAAGAAATGCGTCGTGAGGAACATTCCGGTTCGGCCGTACCAGGCGGGCAACCCGACCACCGAGGGATCGGCGGCGAAAGCGCCACGCGGGTGCTTGTCCATGCCGATCGCCATCGCCACATCGGCGTCACCGTGCCGGATCGCCTGCGCGGCCATCTGCAACGACGTGCCGCCGGTCGCGCAGCCGTTGAACACGCCGCGCACCGGGATGCCGGTCAGTCCGAGCCAGCCCACGATGGCGTCGGGATTGGACACCTCGTAGCTACCCACGTAGGCGGTCTGCACCTGCGCCCAGTCGGCGCCGGCGTCCGCCAGTGCCGAACGGGCGGCCTCGGCCCCCATGTCCAGGGCCGGCTTGTCGCCGTAGCGCCCGAACGGATGCAGTCCGACACCGACAATCGCAACATCGGTCATCGCGTCGTCTCCTCGTCTGTGGCCACCGGCGCGAACGCGTAGGTCAGCACCTCGGTGCCGTCGTCGCGGACGGTGTAGGGAACGATCCGGAGTTCCATCTCCTGCCCGATGGTCAGCTTCGCGGGATCGGATTCGGTCAAGCGGCCTTGCACCAGCAGCTCGTTCGGCAATTCGACATAGCCGATGGCGTAGGGCACGAAGGTCGCGGCGGTGTCGTCGCCGTCGTAGGGCGGGGAGGGCGGGCGAAACTGCTGTGTGGTGAAGCTCCACAGGGTGCCCCGGCGGCCGAGAAGCCGCTGCGGTGCGCCGGGCTGAGCTGGGAAGGAGATCACACCGTCACGCTCCGAGGCGATCAGCTGCGGATCCTCGGATGGCCAGGTGAACAGGCCGTCGGCGACCGGTTCTCGCTTTGTCATGGTCAGCAACCTATCAAATAGTTTAGTAATTTATCTATATAGCCCGAGGCGTATCGGTGGCGGGTACGGTCTCGCCCCAAGCCATCCACGTGCGGATTTCGCGCGTCTCGTCGCGCCGGCGGATCTGCGCCTCCTGCTGCGGGTTCGGGATCGGCCCCAGTTGCATCCGGCCGCGCGGGTCCGGCTCCGCCACCCAGGCCTCGCCGTCGAGGTCGTACTCGAGTCCGGCATGCCAGTACCCGTCTTCGGCCCGGGTGATCGCGGCGGACATACTCCCTACGGAACGGACGCCGTGGACACTCGACGAGATGACCCCGACGTGGAAATCATTGCCGCCGAACAGGAAGTGGCCCACCTCGATCTCGCCGTCGTCGTATTCGTTGGCCCACGAGTACCACGTGGTGTATCCGACCTCGTGCAGCGGTTCCTGGTCGACGTAGAGCCGAGCCCCGGGCTTCATGAACGGCTCCTCCCAGAACAGGAAGCCGTCCACCGGGCGCCCGAGCAGCCGGCCCGATACCCGCCAGGTCTGAGTCAGGTAGAGCGTCGACGCGCCCCCGGCCGTCAGAAACCACTGCAGCCCGGGCACCGCCAGCCGGCCGTTCACATCAGCCAGCTGTTCCTCCGAATATGTCAGGGAATCGGTGGTCAGAACCAGATCGAGGGCCCGCGAGTCCGCCCCGGCCGGAGCATGGAATCGCACCCCGTTGTCGACCGCCGCCCGCGAGAGGGCGTCGCTGAGTGCGGCCCCCTTCGCCTCGCGGCGAATGTCCATGGTGCCGGACCCGCCGATGGTCGAGAGGACGACGAGTTTATTGCTCATCGACGACTGCGTTCCCGCGATTCCCGATACCCCGGCCGGCGGGATCCGCCGCATCACCGAGAAGATGTCGCCGTTCTCGGAATCCCGGACGGTACCCCAGAGATAGCCCGCTTCCCGGGTCAGTCCCAGTATGGGCTCGTCCGATGTCCACTGGCGCGGATCCAGCCGCCGCCCGCTCGCGATCGCCCGGCCACCGAAGCCGCCCGCCACGTCGCCCACGCCGGCCAGATCATCGGCCACTGTTTTGTCAGCCATGCTTGTCCACTCCCAACTGTTGTCGAACGACCGCCAACTCGGCGCACCCGGATCTCAGCCGACCGCGCCACTGTCCGAGATCGGCTCCAGGCCCGGCCTTTCGCCGACGATGCTCACCGCGACCTGACCGCTGGCGACCAGCTTGTCCGAGTCCCACCCGTACATTCGCACCTCGCCGTAGTGCACTGACTTGCCTCGCCGCAGGCATGTTCCGACCGCACGCAGGTCTTCACCCGGCGCGACACTGAAGTACTGGACCGACAGCGAAATCGTCGTGAGGCGACTGCCCTTGCGGTAATCGTGGCCGGCCATCACAGCCCCCGAGGCGCAGGTGTCGATCACCGCGGCGACGACGCCACCGTGAAATATTCCGTCATGGGCGGACAGCTCGCTCCGGTACGGAAGTCGCATGACGACTCCCTGGTCGTCCCACTGGTGCACCTCGAGACCC
Organism: Nocardia sp. BSTN01; assembly: GCF_015354405.1. GTDB lineage: Bacteria > Actinomycetota > Actinomycetes > Mycobacteriales > Mycobacteriaceae > Nocardia. The sequence goes on from NZ_JADKYP010000007.1 coordinate 126,013, forward strand.
GCGAAGGCGTTGAACGCGACGCCGCGCTGCCAATGCTCACGAAACCATTGCCTGCGCCGCTCCTGCTGCTCATCGGCAGTACTCATGGAACCCTCCAGCCAGCCGGGGCGTAGCCCCTCACCCAGCGTATAATAAGTTAACTAGTTGCACTATATGCTACGTGAGTAGCGGCCCAGAGAGGTGGCTTGCCAGTGGACATCGAGTACGGTCCGGATGCCGAACGGTTCAGGGAGGAGATTCAGTCGGTACTGGCCGAGGAACTGCCGGCCGACTGGTCCGGCATCGGAGCGATTCCGGACATCGAGCAGGCCAACCAGTTCATCGAGCACTGGCGTGAGGTCCTGTATCGGCACACATTGCTCGGCCTCACCTGGCCGACCGAATACGGCGGCCGTGGCCTGACCAAGCTGCACCAGGTCGTGCTCACCGAGGAGTTCGCCAAGGCCGGGGTTCCGGTCGGTGGCCACAACGACACCTTCGGGATCAAGATGGTCGGCAACACGCTGCTGCGGTGGGGCACCGACGAGCAGAAGCGTCACTTCCTGCCGCGCATCCTCTCCGGCGAATACCGCTGGTGCCAGGGCTATTCCGAGCCGAACGCCGGTTCCGACCTCGCGAGCCTCAGCACCCGTGCGACCGCTCGCGACGGTGAATGGGTGATCAACGGCCAGAAGGTCTGGACCTCGCAGGCTCAGCGAGCGAACTGGATCTTCGTCCTCGCGCGCACCGATCCGGATGCCCCCAAGAATCGGGGCCTGTCGTTTCTGCTGGTCCCGATGGGTCAACCCGGCCTGCAGGTTCGCCCCATCCAGTCCGCCACGGGTGACAGCGAATTCAACGAGGTCTTCCTCGACGACGTCCGCACACCTGTCGACAACGTCGTGGGGCCCGTGAACAGCGGCTGGCAGGTCGCGCAGACGCTGCTGGGATACGAGCGTGGCGACGAGGCCGCCACCAATCCGATCCTTTTCCGCGCCGAATTCGACCGCATCGTCGCACTCGCGCGTGAGACCGGCGCGGACTCGGATCCGGTCGTCCGTCAGAAGCTCGCACAACTCCTGATCGAGGTCGAGATCATGCGATACCTCGGCTACCGGGTACTCACCGGCTATCTGGCGGGTTCAGCGCCGGGCGCCGAGTCCTCGGTGTCGAAGCTGTACTGGAGCGAATACCACAAACGCGCCACCGATCTGGCATTCGAGCTGGCGGGCATGCGCGTCCAGGCCGACGTGGGCCGGCGGCCGCTGCGGGGCTACCGCACCGACGATCCGGGTGCTCCCAATACCTCGGCGTCCTGGATCGGCAGCTACATCAACGCCCGGGCGGGCACGATCTACGCCGGCACGTCCGAAGTGCAGCGCAACATTCTCGCCGAAGCGGTACTCGGTCTCCCCCGCGAGCCCCGGGTCGCGCGCTAGGAAACAGTCGCACGCTGGAAAACAACGGTAGCCCGGCACCATCCGGTCGATCGGACCGTGGTGCCGGGCCACCGTGCGCGGCGTCGAACTCTGCCGTAGCTTCAGAGATCCAGCAGCCGCGTCCGCTGCACCTTGCCCGAGGGGGTCTTCGGCAAGGTCGCAACGAAGCGCCAGGAAGTCGGAACCTTGAAACCTGCCACGCGATCACGCAGAAAGCGTTCGAGCTCCTCGATCTGCGGCGGGCAGGAAGGATCGCGAGCCACCAGGAAAGCCCCGGCGATCTGACCGAGGCGGCGATCGGGTAACCCGACGACCCCCGCCTCGACGATGCCGGGATGGCTCATGAGCGCGTCCTCTATCTCCTGGGGATAGATGTTCTCGCCCCCGCGAATGATCTTGTCCCCCTTGCGGCCTGACAGATACAGGTAGCCGTCCGCGTCGAGCCTGCCCAGATCCCCGGTCCGCAACCAGCCGGCGGCGTCCACCCGCATCAGGTGGTCGGCGCGCGCCCATACCTCGCCGACTCCATGCTCATCCGGTTCGGCAATCCGCACCTCGACGCCGGGAGCGGCCTGTCCGACGGAATCGAGCAGGTGATCGTGCCCGACTCGGGCGAGCCGGTGATCACGCGGACGCAGGCAGGTGATCGGGCTCCCTTCGGTCTGCCCGAAAAAGTTGAACAGCTCCACGTCGGGCAGTACCTCGAGCAACCGGCGCAGGGTATCGGCGCGGATGGGTGAGCCGCCGTACTGCAGCACCCGTAGCGAGCCCGGTTCGATGGCCCCCGCATCCAGCAGCATCTCGATCATCGACGGCACCAGCAGCGCGTGCGTCGGATGCAGGTTCAGCATCTCGCGCCAGGATTGAACCGAAAAGCGCGGCGCGGCAATGACTTCGGCGCCCGCCGCCAACGCGACGACCACATTGCCGGCACCGGCGATGTGATGCCACGGCGACGCGGTCGTGTACACCCGGCCCGGGCCCAGATCCAGCAGCGTGCTGTTCACGCGCGCACGGGCCGCCGCCCGATCCTGACGCATCGCTACCGGCTTCGGGGCTCCCGTGGTTCCGGAGGTATGCAGATACATCGCGATGGCCTCGGCAGGCGGGCGGGGTAACGCGGTCGCCGACGAAGCCGGCTCGGGTACCACGACCGCGTCGCCGCCCGTACGGGCGGCGATCTCACCGGCAAGGTCCGCAGACGCCGGGCCGGTGAGCAGCACCGGTGAGTTCAGCCCCGCCACGGCCGGCACCAGTTCACGGATCGTGTGCCGAGATGACAACGGGGCCAAGGGATTACCGATCGCGGCCCCGGCGATGGTCAAGGCGACGACCGACACGTCGGTGTCGGCGGACAGGAACGGGACCGCGGTGCCGGGCGCGACGCCGAGCGTGGTCAACCACTCGGCGGCACCACTCGCCACAGCCAGTAGTTCCGGGCCGCTCCACCGGCCTTCCTGCCCGATCAGCGCCGGCCCGCCGAGCCGGCAGGCCGACTCCACCTGCGCCGACCACGTAGTCGCGGCGGCAAGGCCTTCCATCAGATCCCTGCGAGATCAGCGAGACGTTCCCGATGGTATGCCGGTGAACCGAACAGCAGTTCCGTGGCCTTGGCGCGGCGCAGATACAGATGCGCCGGATGCTCCCAGGTGAACCCGATCCCACCGTGAATCTGCACGTTTTCGGCGGCACAGAAGCTGTAGGCCTCGGAGCAGTACGACTTGGCCAGACTCGCGGTCGCCGCGAAGTCGGCGGCGTCCGTCTCACCTGACCACAGCGCGTACAGCACGGCCGAGCGCGCGGCTTCCACCCGCAGCAGCATGTCCGCCGCCTTGTGCTTGATCGCCTGGAACGAACCGATGGGCCGCCCGAACTGCATTCGAGTCTTCGCGTAGTCGACGGACATGTCGAGGGCCGCGGTCGCACCGCCCAACTGCTCGGCCGCCAGCAGCACCGAACTCACGGCCAGGGCACGTTCGACCGCCGCAGCGCCCGCGCCGTCCGCCCCGATCAAACGCGCTGGGGTACCCCGAAATTCGAGCTGTGCCATCGGCCGGGTCAGGTCGAATGTCGGCACCACGTCGACGCGCAGATCCTCGGCATCCCGATCGACCGCGAAGAGCCCGATTCCGTTCTCACTGCGCGCCACGACCAGCAGCAGATCGGCACTGCCACCGTCGAGCACGTAACACTTCGTTCCGGTCAGCTCCCATCCGGACGGGCCGGCGCTCGCCCGGGTGGCCACCGAATCGATTGTCCACGAACCGGATTCCTCCGTCAGCGCGACCGTTGCCACCACGGTTCCCGCGGCGATACCGGGCAGGTAGTCGCGGCAGGCGGATTCGTCGTCCGATGCCAGGATGGCGCTAGATGCCAGCGCGACCGTGGACAGCAGCGGCGCCGGCAGCAGCGCCCGGCCGGCCTCCTCGAAGACGACGCCGAGTTCGGCGATACCGAATCCACTGCCGCCGAACCGCTCCGGAATCGCCAGACCTTGCAGTCCGATTTCCGTCGCCATGCGCGTCCACAGCTCCGGGTTCCACCCACGAGGATCCTCGATCAGGCGGCGAACTTCCGATTCCGGCGACAGTTCGGCGAGGAATTTGCGAACGACAGCGGCCAGCTCCCGCTGCTCGGGGGAAGGGGCGAAGTCCATTCGTCAGCTCCTCAGACCATGGTCAGGCCGCCGGACACCGACAGCGTCTGGCCCGTGACGTATCCGGCCCCCGCGGAGAGCAGGAAGGCGACAACCGGCGCGACATCGTCCGGCTTGCCGATCCGGCGCATCGGGATCGCCCGCGCCAAACCGTCGTAGAGCTTCTGGCTGACGGAGGCAACCTGTCCGAGCAGTGCCGTGTCGGTCGGGCCCGGGCACACCACATTGATGGTGACCTGATGCTTGGCGACCTCGCGCGCCAGCGCCTTCGAGAAGGCGATGACGCCGCCCTTGGTCGCCGAGTAGACGACCTCGCCGGACGAACCGACTCGACCGGCATCCGAGGCGATATTGACGATCCGGCCCGCCTCGCGCTCGATCATCGCGTCCAGCACGGCCCTCGTGAACTGGATCGTGCCCTTGAGATTGACGTCGATGAGCCGGTCCCACGTCTCCGGGCGAGACTCGACGAACGGACCGATGACATCGATCCCGGCATTGTTCACCAAGCCACCGATCGGGCCGAGTTCACGCTCCACCGTCGCCACCGCGAGCTTGACCGAATCCGCATCCGCGACGTCGACACCGACGCCGACCGTGCGGACCCCGTACTTGGTGGCCAGTTCTCCCGCCAGGGCCTGTGCCTTGTCCTGATTCAGATCCGCGACGGCGACGTCGGCACCTTGAGCCGCCAGTTCCTCGGAGATCGCGGCCCCGATGCCGGCGGCACCGCCGGTCACGGCGACGACCGTCCCACTCAATGTGCCCATCGTCATCCGACCTTCGCTGTGGCGGTGCCCGATACGACGGTGGCCCCGCTCTGGTTCTTGGTGACGAGTTCGAATCCCGCCACTCCGTCGGCAACCGACGTGACGGTCGCGGTCGTGGTCAGGGTGTCGCCCGGCCACACCTGTGCGGTGAAGCGCACACCGTAGCTGAGCAGGTTCTCCTCACCTACCCAGTCGCTCAATACCCGGCCGGTCAGCCCCATGGTGAGCATGCCGTGCGCGAAGACGCCCGGGTAGCCGGCCACCTCGCGGGCGAAGCGTTCGTCGGTGTGCAACGGGTTGTAGTCACCCGAAGCACCGGCATACTGCACGATCCGGGTGCGCGAGAGATTGTCGACGACGACCGCCTCACGCACCTCGCCGACCGTCACGGTGTGTGTCGCCGTCACTGTTCCTCCTTGGGGGTCTTGAGAACCGAAACCGACCGAGCGGTAACGACGAGATCGCCCTGCTCATCGCGGAATTCGGTGAGGGTTTCCGTGAAACGCAGGGTTCCCGACCTGCCGGTCTTCTCCCAGGTGTCGCCGGTGCGCACGGAACTCGACAGAACGTCACCGACACGCACCGGACGGTGGTAGGTGTAGTGCTGTTCGGCGTGCAGGGCACCGCCACCGCCCGGCATCGTGCCGGCCTCACGCGCCGATCCCCACCAGGGCTCGACGCCAGGCCGCAGCCGGTGGCCGGGCTCGAACTGTGACGAAGCCTGCACGAAGGTCGGCGGCGCGACATGCTGACCGGCCGTGTCGGCGCCCGCTTCCGCGTCCGGATACCCGACCGCACGGCGGAACATGAGCACATGCCCGGCCTCGACCGGAAAACGCTCGACGGTCACTGCTCGTCCTCGCTCAGCCATGGCTGCCCGAGCTTGAATTCGACGTCCGCGAGCCGCGGCGCTTCCTTCTCCAGCTCATCGAGCGTCCAGCGGTGGTCGGTTTCGATCTTGTCGACGATCGACCACGGCTGGAACAGATGGACCGCCCCGCCGTGCACGTAGAACGCGCGCCCACTCAGTGGGCAATTCTCGGTTGCCAGGTACGCGACGAACGGCGCGACATTGGCCGGATCGTCGGGATCGAACGCGCCGTCGGCGGCCTCACCGAGGAACTGCTCGGTCAGCCGGGTGCGGGCGGTCGGGCAGATCGCGTTCAGGCGCACGCCGTAACGGCCCAATTCCATCTGCCCGATGATGGTGAGGCTGGCGATCGCGGCCTTGGCGGCACCGTAATTTCCCTGCCCCGGATTACCGAACAGGCCGGATGTCGATGCCGTGTTGATCACCGCCGGAGCCAGGGTCTTGCCGTCCTTGTGCGCCGCACGCCAGTACTGCCCGGCGGCGCGCAGCGGCATGAAGTGGCCGCGCAGATGGACGCGGATCACGTCGTCCCAGTCCGAGTCGGACATGCTCACCACGAGCCGGTCCCGCAGAATACCGGCGTTGTTGACCAGCACGTGCAATTCGCCGAAGGCATCGAGCGCGGTGTCGATCAGGCGCTGGGCGCCGGCGGAGTCGGTCACGTCGTCACCGTTGGCGACGGCCTCACCACCGGCGGCCCGGATCTCCTCGACGACCGATTCGGCCGCGGTCAAGTCCTGACCCGAGCCGTCCGAGGCTCCGCCCAGGTCGTTCACGACGACCTTGGCGCCTTCCGCCGCGAACAGCAGCGCGTGCTCGCGACCGATACCGCGGCCCGCGCCGGTGATGATGGCGACCCGTCCGTCCAAATGTCCCACGATGTGATTCCTCTCGATTCTGTGCAGTCTTTATGCGCTCGGTTCGCTGCCGACCACGGAAACGAACGACACGCAGTCACCGGGCACGCCGCCGAGGTTGTGCGTCAGCGCGAGCTTCCTGCCCTCGGCGAGGCTGGCGATGGTGCGCTCGGCGGGCGCCTCGCCGCGCAGCTGCAACCACGCCTCGAACATCATTCGCAGTCCCGACGCACCGATCGGGTGCCCGAACGCCTTCAACCCACCATCGGGGTTCACCGGCAGCTCACCGCCGAGGTCGAAGACACCGGCCTGCACGTCCTTCCATGCCTGGCCGCGTTCGGAGAAGCCGAGGTCCTCCATCAGCACCAACTCGGTCGGAGTGAAGCAGTCGTGAACCTCCGCCATCGCCAGCTGGCTGCGGGGGTCGGTCACACCTGCCTGCGCGTACGCGTCGGCGGCCGAGGCGGCAACCTCCGGGAAGGTCGTGAAGTCGTAGTCGGAGCGGACCAGACCGGCGGCGGGACCGGCCACGAAGGACAGACCCTTCACGAAGATCGGCTTGTCGGTGTAGCGATACGCGTCCTCCGCGCGAACCACAATCGCCGCGGCGGCACCGTCGGAGACGCCCGAGCAGTCGAACACGCCCAACATGCCGGCGATCGACGGCGACGACTTGATCTTCTCGATCGGCACTTCCTTACGGAATTGCGCACGAGTATTCCGAGCGCCGTTGAAGTGGTTCTTCCAGGCGATCCGGGAGATCACGTCCTTCAAGGTGTCCTCGTCGACGCCGTACTTCTTCGCATAGGCGGGCGCCAGCAGCGAGAAGTTGGCCGGCGCAGTCGCTTCCCCGCGACCGTCGTCGCCGGCTCCGGCGACCGGCGTCGGAACCAGACCCGAGAATCCGGTGTCCTTGAGCTTCTCGACACCCGTCGCCATGGCGACGTCGTAGGCCCCCGAGGCAACCGCGTAGCACGCGTTGCGCAGCGACTCCGAACCGGAGGCGCACATGTTCTCGACGCGCGTCACGGGCTTGTACTGCACCTTCAAGGGCCGGGAGAGCACCAGACCCGAGATCCCGGCACTTCCCAGCGTGCCGAGCCAGTAGGCGTCGATGTCGTCGGCGGTCACATTCGCCGACGCCAGGGCTTGGGTGGCCGCGTCGACGAGCATGTCGTCCGCCGACCGGTCCCAGTGTTCGCCGAACGTCGTGCATCCCATGCCGACGATGGCGACTTTGTCACAGATACCGCGTGATCCCACGATCTTCTCCTCCAGGCCGGTGCCCGCTCAGCGCGCCGGACGCGCTTTCCAGAAATAGTTGTGAATGCCGCCCGAAGTGACGATCCGGCGGAAGGTCATCTCGACTTCGGCACCGATCTGGACGTCATCTGGTGACGCGTCCGTGAGTTCGCACCGGAACCGGCCCCCGCCCTCGAAATCGAGGACGACGAGCAGCAGCGGCGGGCTGGGGGTGAACGCCAACCGGTCCACCGTGTAGGTCGCGATGCGCGCCCGGACACCCGCCATCGGCACGTCGACCGACTGATCGATCGCCTGGCAGTTGGTGCACACCTGGGCAGGCGGCAGATGCCGCTGGCCGCACGCCGTGCATTCGCCGGCGATCAGACCGAACTTCCAGCGCGCCCGGCGCTTCGACGGCGGCGCGTACGGATGTTCGGCATCGGGGCGGCGGGGCGGCTCCTTGGTGAGGAAACCTCGCCAGGACAGGAAGGTGGCATAGCTCAACGTGTCGTCGCCGGAGGCGATCTGCGCCGCCACGGACCGCGCGGGACGGTTGGCCGCCAGCGCCTCCGTGGTACGCAGCAGGATGACACTGACCCCGTCCGCCACGACGACCAGCGCGATGAGCGCGTCCGGTTCGGCGCGGTCGAGCACGTCGGCCAGGAGAATTCCCGGTTGCGCGGTACCGGCGTTTCCGATCACGCCGGTGAGGGAGTCCACCGCGGCCTCGGGGCGAGTGCCCAGCGAGCCGGCGATCCTGGCCGTGGATCGACCGTGCAATCCCGAGACGATCAGATGGTCGACCTCCGCGGGTGTCACCCCGCTCGCTTTGCACGCGTCGGCGAAGGTCTGCACGGCGAGCGGGACGTAGACGTCCTCACCGAAACGCTCTTCCCAGACCCGTGAGGAGGGATCGCCGGGCATACGCCAGCGCTCCAGGACCTCGGTGCTGGCGTGCACCGCACCGATCTGCTCGGCGAGCACGGGGACGGCCGGGTCGCTGCTGAACACGAATGCCGCGGCGCCGTCGCCACCATCGCGTTCGTCGGAACCACCGGGCAGACCCGTCCGGATGTCGGCCGATACCGCGACCGCCGCGCCGGCACCGTCCGCCGCGCGGGCGGCTGCCATCAGAGCGGCCACACCGGATCGCACCGCGCCGGCCATATCCGCGGCGAAGGCGTGTTGCGGGAGATCGAGAGCCGCGTGCACGGCTGTCGCATTCGTCTTGTCCGCGTATGCCGGGACCGCCGTCGCGAAGTACAGGGACTCCACCGTCGACGTGTCGACGTTCGCGAGCGCTTGCCGTGACGCTTCCACCGCCATCGAGGTCGAGTCCTCGTCGTAGGAGGCCACGGCTCGCGTGCCACGCCCTCCCCCGGAACCGAGCACCTGCCCGATTGCCGCGCGCTGCAAGCGGTAGTGCGGGATATGCACCCCGTAGGCGACCAGCCCTGCCATCAACAGACCTCCATGTTCACCGCGATTCACCGTCACGATATCGTTAAATAGTACACCTATTTGATGTGGCACTGACCACATGCCGGAGTTGCACGAACGCGACTTTATGATAGAAACTATCAACTTGCAAATGTGTCACACATCGTCCGATCCCGGTCGATAGAGGAGCCCCCAGATGAGCCTGACGCTGACCGAAGAGCAGGTGGAACTACGTTCCGTCCTGCGCGATTTCTTCACGAAGCGATGCGATGAGGACGCCGTGCGTCAGCACCTCACCTCGACCGACGGGTACGACGCAACCGCGTGGAAACAGTTAAATGAACAAATCGGGGCGCTGTCGCTGGCGGTCCCGGAAGATCTCGGCGGCGCGGGGTTCGGCTACCTGGAGTTGGGCATCGTGCTGGAAGAATCGGGCCGCGCGCTCTACAGCGCCCCGCTGCTGTCCACGGCGCTCGCCATCGAAGCCGTCATCCAGAGCCGCGATACCGCCGCTATGGCCGAATATCTCCCCAGGCTCGCGAGCGGTGAGCCGGCTACCATCGCCTTCGTCGAGTCACCCGGCCACTGGGCGGTGACGGACATCGAGACACGCGCGGAAGCCACCTCCGACGGATGGATCCTCAGCGGGCGCAAATGTCACGTCATCGCCGCGCAGCAGAGCTCGGTGATCCTGGTCAGCGCGAAGACCGACCAGAGTGTGAGCGTTTTCGCCGTCGATGCCACGGCCCCGGGACTGTCGATCACGCCCACGCCCACCGTGGACCAGACCCGTCGCCAGGCACACATCGCGTTCGACCGGACGCCCGCGCGGCTGGTGGGGTCACTGTCCAGCGGGTCGTCGATCGTGCGTCACACGCTGGACGCCGCGGCGATATTCCTCGCCGCCGAGCAGGTAGGTGGCGCGTCGCGGGCGCTGGACCTCGCGGTCGAATACTCCAAGACACGCGTCCAGTACGGCAGGTCCATCGGTTCGTTCCAAGCGCTCAAACACCTCTGCGCGGATTCGCTGGCCGAGATCGAAACCGCTCGATCAGCCGTGTACGACGGGCTGCGCGCGTTGCAGGACCGCGCACCGGATCTTTCGCCGGCGGCCGCATCGGCGAAGATCTTCTGTTCGGAAGTCTTCGTCTCCACGGCTCGCAACTGCATACAGATTCACGGCGCGATCGGCTTCACCTGGGAACATTCCGCGCATCTCTACTTCAAGCGCGCGACCTCCGCGCACGTCCTCTTCGGTACTCCGGCGTGGCATCGGCAGCGGCTGGCCGACCTCCTCGACACCTTCCGTGATCGGACGGTATCCGCCGACACGAGCGCCGACACGCCCGAGGAAGCCGAATTCCGCGCGCAGGCCCGGAAGTGGTTGGCCGAGAATCTCGTCGGCGAGTTCGCCGAACACCCGTCCGTGGGCAGCGCCGACGACGGTGAGCATTGGGAACTGCGGCTCGCGTGGGAGAAGAAACTCTCCGCGGCCGGCTGGCTGGGCCTGACGTGGCCGGCCGAATACGGCGGCCGTGGGCTGCCGCTCTCCTACGAGATCATCTTCTCGGAAGAATCCGCGCGTGCCGGGGCGCCCTACCGCGTCGGCGTGCACGGCCAGGACCTGTTCGGCCCCACGCTGTTGATGCACGGAACCCCCGCGCAGAAGAAGCGGTTCCTGCCCGCCATCCTCGCGGTCGAGGAGTTCTGGGGACAGGGTTTCAGCGAACCGGAGGCAGGCTCCGACCTGGCCTCACTGCGTACCCGGGCCCGCTTGGAGGGCGACGAATGGGTCATCGACGGGCAGAAGATCTGGATGACCCTCGGCCACCACGCCGACTGGATGTACGTACTGTGCCGCACCGATCCGCAGGCGCCCCGGCACAAGGGCATTTCGTTGCTGGTGATTCCAGCGCATCAGCCGGGCGTCGAGGTTCGTCCGATTCGGAACATGGCGGGCGAGGCCGACTTCTGCGAGGTGTTCTTCAACGGGGCGCGTACTGCCGCCGATTGCGTGATCGGACCGGTCAACGAGGGCTGGCGGGTAGCGATGAGCGCACTGCAGGTCGAACGCGGAAGCCTGCTGATGCCGGTCCAATTCGGTTTCGAGCGCGAGATCGACGAGGCGCTGGAAATCGCGCGCACCGCATCGGTTCCCGACAGCCTGCGCGATCGCTTGATCGACGCATGGGTGGCCGTCCGGCTGATGCGCGCCACCAATCTGCGGACCATCGCCGAGGTCAGGCAAGGCGTGACTCCGGGCTCACAGGCGACCACCAGCAAACTGTTCGCCTCGGTTCAGCATCAACGGCTTCTCGATCTCGCGGTCGAGTTGCTGGCCGAGACCGGAACCGTGGCCGGCCCGGACTACGAGCTGCACCCACTCGTGCGGGCCTCCCTGCATTCCCGTGCCGAGACGATCTACGGCGGAAGTAGCCAGGTGCAGCGCAACATCATTTCCGAGCGCCTGCTCGGGATGCCACGTGAGGCCCAATCTCGTTGATACCCAACCGATCACGCTGACATGGAGATCCGATGAGTACCGATCCGACCGCGTTCGACGCGGGAATCTGCCTGCTGAGAATCGTGGCGGGCACGACCATGGCCGCACACGGCTGGCAGAAGTTCTTCGCCGGCGGACGCATCCCGGGCACCGCCGGCTGGTTCGACAGTATGGGCATGCGGCCCGGCCGGGTTCATGCCGTCGTCGCCGCCGGGACCGAGGTTGCGGCCGGAGTGATGCTCGCACTGGGCTTCGCGACTGCCGCGGCGGGGGCCGCCTTCGCCGCACTGATGCTGGTGGCGGCGTGGACGGTGCACCGCGCCAACGGCTTCTTCTCCGTGCGATCCGGGTGGGAATACAACCTCGTCCTGGCGACGATCGGCGTGGCAGTCGCCACGACCGGAGCCGGACGGTGGTCGCTGGACCACGCTTTCGGATGGACGAATGCCATGTCGGGCGTTCCGGGATTCGTGATCGCGTTCGGCGGCGGAATCGTGGCCGGCATCGGCCAGCTGGCAATGTTCTACCGGCCGGCGGCCGCGGCGGCATGAGGAGTGAAGTGAGCAACCAGGGCCCGCTGACAGGGATTACGGTGGTCAGCCTCGAGCAAGCCGTTTCCGCGCCGCTGTGCACCCGGACGCTGGCGGATATGGGCGCCCGCGTCATCAAGGTGGAAAATCCCCACGGTGGCGACTTCGCCCGCTACTACGACGATGTCGTCAACGGAATGGCGGCGCACTTCGTATGGCTGAACCGCAGTAAGCAGTCGATCACTCTCGATCTCAAAACCACGGCAGCACAACAAGTTCTGGGCCGTTTGCTGCAGAACGCCGATGTGTTCGTCACCAATCTCGCCCCCGGGGCGACACACCGGCTCGGCTTGGACCCCGATACCCTCGCGCGAACCCACCCACACCTGGTCACCTGCGAGATCTCCGGGTACGGCGACGACGGGCCGTTGTCGGGCAAGCGTGCGTACGACCTGCTGGCCCAGGCAGAATCCGGCGCCTGCTCGATTACCGGCTGGCCCGACGCTCCCGCCAAACCCGGCCCGCCGATGGCGGACTCGTGCACCGGGCTCTACGCCGCGATCTCGATCCTGGCGTCCCTTCAGGAACGCAAGGACACCGGGCGCGGCAGATCGATTTCCGTGAGCCTGTTCGACACCATGGTGGAACTCATGGGATATCCGCTGACCTGGAGTCGGTACACCGGGACGGATCAGCATCCGGTGGGCCTCGGCTCGCCCGCGGTAGCGCCGTACGGGGCCTACCGGACCGTCGACGGCCACACCGTGATCCTGGGCACCACCAACGACAACGAGTGGCGGCGTCTGGCGACGAATCTGCTGAACCGCCCGGACCTGGCGGCATCGGAACGCTACCGGCGCGGACCGGATCGCGTGGCCCACCGAGACGAACTCGACGCCGCCATCGGGGCCTGGTGCGCAGAGAACACCCTTGCCGACATTCAGGACGCCGCCGACGCGGCCGGTATCGGCAACGCCCGGTACAACACGACGACCGATGTGGTCGCCCATCCACATCTGGCCGCACGCGATCGGTGGCGAGAGGTGGATTCGCCGGTGGGTCCCGTGGTCACCCCCCTGCCGCCGCCGATCATCGCGGGACTCGACCCCGTCCTGGGACCGATTCCGGGCCTCGGCGAACACACCGACCTGGTGCTCGAGGACCTCGGCCTGGACGAGTCCGACATCCACGCGCTACGCCGAGACGGTGCCTTCGGCCCGCCGCGGCACGCCGACGAACTCCACTGACCTTTCGACAAGCTATACCCGGAAAGCGAGACCGACATGGACCCCGAAGACCTGGCCGACGTCGTTGCATCGGTGCGGAAATTCGTTCGTGACGAGGTAGTGCCCCTCGAGGAGCGGATCGATGCCGACAACGAGATCCCCGAACACATCGTTCAGCAGTGCAAGAAGATGGGGCTGTACGGCTTCACCATTCCCGAACAGTTCGGCGGGCTCGGGCTCAACACGTACGAGGAAGCTCAGCTCATGTTCGAGCTCGGCTACACCACGCCGGCTCTGCGCTCACTGTTCGGCACCAACAACGGCATCGCCGGTCACGTCCTCCTGGAGGGCGGTACGGCGGAACAGAAGCGCGCCTGGCTGCCGATGCTGGCCTCGGGCGAAGCCACGGCGTCGTTCGGCCTCACCGAGGCCGATGCCGGATCCGACCCCGCCACGCTCAAGACCGTCGCTCGACGGGACGGCTCGGATTGGGTGATCAACGGAGCCAAGCGCTACATCACCAACTCGCCGGTCGCCGACGTGTTCATGGTCTTCGCGCGGACCAACCCCGACGCCCCGGGCAGCCGCGGCATCACCACCTTCCTGGTGCCGAAAGGTACGCCGGGTCTGTCGGTCGGCCCGAAGGACCACAAGATGGGGCAGTTCGGTGCCTGGACCGCCGATGTGTACCTCGATGACGTCCGGGTGCCGGCGGAATCGGTCATCGGCGGGGACGAGGGTGTGGACAACGGCTTCCGCATCGCGGCCAAATGCCTCGCTCACGGTCGGGTGCACATCGGAGCCCTGTGCGTCGGTATGGCCGGCCGATTGGTCGAGGAGTCGGTCGAATTCGCCCGGACCAGGCAATCGGGCGGAAAGCCGATTGCGCGATTCCAGCTGGTTCAGGGGCTGATCGCCGATTCCATCACCGACTACCGCGCCGGCCGCGCACTGCTGTTGGATACGGCGCGCGAGTACGACGCGGGAACCGATCGGATCAGCGGCCCGGCAACGGCCAAGTACTTCTGCTCGGAAATGGTCGGACGCGTCGCGGACCGCGCCGTTCAGATCCACGGTGGCGCGGGGTACATGCGCGGCGTGGCTGTCGAGCGCTTCTACCGCGATGCGCGACTGTTCCGGATCTACGAGGGCACCAGCCAGATTCAGCAGGTGATCATCGCCCGAGCCGCACTGGGAGACGCGGCACGCGGCTGATACTTATGATCATCTCGAGTTGAGATTTCCCATCAGGGCGAGAGGTAGCCATCGGTGAGCACGCTTCGAGAACGAAACCGGCTTCGCGCCCGCGCCGAAATCGCGGCGTCGGCGATGGCATTGATCGAGCAACAAGGGTACGAAGCGACAACCATCGAACAAATCGCCAAGGCGGCGGGCGTTTCGACCGCTACGTTCTTCCGGCACTTCCCGAACAAGGAGGATGTTCTCTTCGCGGACGAGGATGTCTCTGCCGCGATGATGGTGAACAGGGTGGCGAGTCGATCCGACCCCTCGCTCGATGTAGCCGCACTCGCCGAACCGATCGCCGAATTCGCCACCGAACTGCAAGACGAGCGGACGCTGCGGCTCACACATTTGGTGATGACCAACCGCTCGCTCGAAGGGCGCAGCTTGCGCATGCGGTTGCGCTGGGAGCGCGAGATAGCTCGCCGGCTCGCCGCCGAGGCGGGGGTGGCCGAACCGACCAGCCAACACGCGTTGGTCGCGGCCATCTCCATCTCATGCTTGACCACCGCTCTGCGGTTCTGGGACAGCGACAGCCATGCAACGGGTCTGGCCCCCCTCGTTCGGCAGATGTTTCAGCAGGCGATTCTGCTGTCGAGCCGGCATACGTAACAGTCGGGTTTCCTTACGAAGCCGGAGACCGCACAGCCTGGCGAACCTGCGGTAAATAGATATACTATTAATCTCATTGAGCCGCAGGATGGGAGGGCCGATGGGTACGCCGGCCGAAAACAGTCGACAGGATCTGCATCCCGAAAGCCGGGAGGTGATCCGCACTGCTGGGGCAATTCTCGCCGAGCATGTGCGCATTCGGATCCTGAGGAGCCCGCGACCGGTCTTCCTGTACCACGTGACGCGAACCTTCGACGAACTCAACACAGCCCTCGCCGCGTCTCACCTGCCGGTACCGACCACACCCGCCCAGCGCCTCTGTTTGCATCTGACGGTGGCGTTCGCACAACACCTCAGTGGTGGCGCCAACGATGAGATCAACAGTCTGCACGCACTGTTCGAACGTGCCGCGGCCGCGAACGACGAGTACGGTCCCCTTCTCGAAATAGGCCGTACATCGCCGCAATCCGGCGAAATCTTCGATTTCGTCGCCCTGTGCGGGGCCCTCACCTCGGAGGGAATGAGCCGATTCTTCGCCCCGTTCGAAACCGGCGGCCGAGCCGCTTGACCCGAAAGGGAGCACAATGATCATCGATCTCGTGGATCCGATTCAGCATCTGGTGACCGCCATCGCCTACCTGCTCCTACGCGGCCAATTGCCGCCGCTCACCTAGGAAGAACGCGATGTCGACAGGATCTCAACTCTCCGAACGAGGTACCGGGTTATGCCGTGTTCGGATCTTCGCGAATGGCCTCATGCTGCAATTCCGCGCATCCGTCGAGCAAGCCCGCAACTTCACGACTGCCGTGAACGGCTGGCCCTCGCGATTCCATATCCTGATCGACCACGAGGCCGATCCGGATCTTCCCTGGCTTCCGTGCCGCAACCTCTGGGACTGAGTCAGCGAAGACGGGAAAGCGGCCGATCCGCCGGATCGGCCGCTAGCACATCCCTGACAGGCCCGTCCCTTACAAACCCATCGAACGGCCGATGAGGTCCTTCATGATCTCGTTCGTGCCGCCGTAGACCCGCTGCACTCGCGAGTCGCGCCACAACCGCGCGATCTCGTACTCGTTCATGTAGCCGTAGCCGCCGTGCAGCTGCAGACAGCGATCGAGAATCTCCCACTGGGTCTCCGTGGTCCACCACTTGGCGCCGGCGGCTTCCTCCGGCGTCAACTCCCCCGCGTTGACCGCGATGATGCATTGGTCCAGATAGGTCTGCATGACTTCGATCTTGGTCCGCACCTCCGCCAGGAAATGGCGGTTGACCTGGAATTTTCCGATCGGCTGCCCGAATGCCTTACGTTCTTGCGCATAACCGAGGGTCAATTCGTACGCGCGCCGGGAGCTCGCAACCGCATGCACCGCGATGCCCAGCCGCTCCTTGGGAAGGTTGCGCATCAGCTGATAGAAGCCGCGATTCTCCTCGCCGATGAGGTTTTCCACCGGCACGCGGACATCCTCGAAGTGCAGCTCGGCGGTGTCGGCCGAAAACTGGCCGATCTTGTCCAGCTTGCGGCCGCGGGTGAAGCCCGGCATGCCGGACTCGACCGCGATCAAGCTGATACCCCGATGACCGGCCTCCGGATTCGTCTTGCACGCGACGATCACGAGGTCCGCCAGCAGGCCGTTGGAGATGAACGTCTTCGAACCGTTGATGACGTACTCGTCACCCTCGCGTCGCGCCATGGTGCGAATCGAACTCAGATCCGAGCCGGCACCCGGCTCGGACATGGCGATCGCCGTGATGATCTCTCCGGAGACGAATCCCGGCAGCCACCGGCGTTTCTGCTCCTCGGTGGTCAGGTCGACCAGGTAGGGCGCCACGATATCGTTCTGCACCCCGAAGCCGACGCCGACCGATCCGGTCAGCCAGAACTCTTCGTCGAGGATGGCATTGAACCGGAAATCGACGATGCCCGCGCCGCCGAACTCCTCGGGGACCTCCCAGCCGAGCAGGCCGAGCTCGCCGGCCTTCAGCCACACGTCGCGACTGGTTTTCCCGGCCTTCTCCCACTCGTCGACGTGGGGCACGCATTCCTTCTCGAAGAAGGTCCGCGCTGTCTGCCGAAACTGCTCGTGCTCGGGCTCGAAGATGCTGCGCCGCATGACTTCCTGTCCTCCAGTTCCGCTCCAACGAAGCGGTAAATAGATTAACTAGTTTACTAATATGATCGCAGACCCATGCTTCGCGCAATCGCATTGCGCTGAATCTGGCTCGTACCGCCCGAGATGGTGGTGACGATCGATTCCCGGTAGCGGAAACTCATGACGCTTTCGGTCGAGAAGCCGTGCGACGCCATCACCTGCATGCCGAGGCGGGCAGCCGCGACGTAGGTCTCCGAGCCCTTCAACTTGGCCATCGCGCCCTCGCGGGAACACGGCTTCCCCTGGGCCAGCAGCCACGCGGCCCGGTGAGTCAGGAGCCGGGCGGCGTCGATGTCCATCTGCAGATCGGCCATCTGATGGGCGAGGGCCTGGAATTCCCCGACCGGCCTGCCGAAGGCCTTGCGCGTCTTGGAATAAGCGAGCATGTCGTCGAGCGTCGCCTGGGCCGCCCCGACATAACCGCCGGACAGCAGCACCTTCTCCAATTCCAGATTGGACAGCATGACGCCCCAGCCCTTGTTCTCGGGTCCGACGAGGCGATCCTTCGGCACCCGGACGTCCACCAGGGTCACTTCGGTAGTGCCCAGCAGATGCCGCGCCAACGTGGGCATGCGGCGGATCTGCACACCCTCTGCGGCCGGGTCGAGCAGCAGCAGGCTCAGACCCTCATGTTTGCGAGAGGTCTGTTCCGTGCGGACATACATGGCGATGGTGGTGTCCGGCTGACCACCGCCCGTGCACCACATCTTGTGCCCGTTGACGACGTAGTGATCACCGTCGTCGACGGCCACGGTTCGCAATGCCGCGGCATCGGAACCGGTATCAGGCTCGGAGATGGCCACGGCAAGGCGATGCTTACCGGTCATGACCTCGTCTCGAATCCACCGCTTCTGCTCGTCGGAGGCCCATCGGAAGACGGTCAGGCCCGGAATGAGCACACCGATGAAGGACATCGCCACATCGAAACTCGCGCGACCGAGCTCCTCGGCGATGATCGCCAACTCCACCGGGCCGCCGCCGTCACCGCCGGCCTCCTCCGGAAACGGCATCGCGAACCAGCCCATGTCGGCGTATCCACGCAACAGTTCCGCGGGAAGCACCTCGAGCTCGTCCCACTCCTTCGCCCGCTCGGGCGGGCACACCGCGGTGACGAAGTCCCGCGCCGATTTTCGGAGCATCTCCTGCTCGTCGGTCAGTCCGAAATCCACGTCTCCGATCCCCTTCCAGCCACACACTTCACTGAGCCAAGCACATATTTAACTAACTAATTATACTATAAGCTTTCCATAGGGCGTTCGCCATGCTGGGCATCGCGATCTCGCTCACAAGCCGGCGGCGACCACCGCCGCCGGAACCTATGACCCGTATTCGAAAGGGATTGAGTGATGGGACTTCTCGACGGACGTGTCGTCATCGTGACCGGTGGCGGCCGCGGCATCGGCCGCAGCCACTGCCTGGAACTCGCCGCTCACGGCGCCAAGGTCGTGGTGAACGACCTCGGCGTCGGGCTCCACGGCGAGGACTCGGCGGAAACGCCGGGCGAGGCAGTCGTCAACGAGATCAAGGAATTGGGCGGCGAGGCCTTCGCCGATCGCACCAACGTGACCGATTGGGACGGCGTCGCCGACCTCGTCGCCCGCACGGTGGATACCTGGGGCCGGCTGGACGCGGTGGTGAACAACGCCGGCATCGTGCGCGATCGCATGATCACCTCGATGTCCGAACAGGACTGGGACGCCGTGATCGCGGTGCATCTCAAGGGCACCTTCAACATCACCAAACACGTCTGCGACCACTGGCGTGCCGTCGCCAAGGCCGGCGGTTCGGTCAGCGGCCGGATCGTCAACACCACATCGGGTACCGGTCTGTTCGGCAACGTCGGCCAAGCGGCCTATGGCGCGGCGAAAGCAGGCATCGCCAGCCTCACCACGATCACGGCGATGGAGATGGCCCGATACGGAGTCACCTGTAATGCCATCTCACCGCTGGCGTTCACGCGGATGACGGAGGGATCGGTGATGTCGAACCGCGAGCAATCCAGCGGCTGGGACCCGATGGACCCGTCGGCTTCCTCTCCGGTGGCCGCCTGGTTGTGCTCCGAGGAAGCCGGCTGGCTGAGCGGCGCGGTACTGCGCGTCAACGGCAGCACGGTCGCCCGGGTGAACCCGTGGGCGATCGACGCTACGGCGCGAGTCGATTCGCGCTCCGGCGAACGGCTGACGGTCGAGGAGATCGGACCGGGCCTGCGTCGTGCCTACGGCGTGATTCCCCGCGGGATCGGCGGGTGAGCACATCATGACCCACGAATTTCCGCTCTACGGGGTCAACTGCGTGATCTGCGGACGTCCCGGCGTCGCGTTCGTTCCGGACGTGGGGGTCAAGCACATGTCCGGCTGGTGCCGATTCCCGGCCGCCGACCGGTCGTTGCGCACCCTACTGCGCGCCGAATTGGCCGCGTCCTCCACCGGACTGGCGCGGTCCGCGTAAGGTCCGTCCGGCATATGCGCAGGTGGCCCGCCTCGAACGAATCGAAGCGGGCCACCTGGCTGCAGGGTCGGGCTGCAGGGGGTCAGAACGCCTTGTTGGTCATACCTTCATCCACCGCCAGCACCTGTCCGGTGACGAACCGGGCCTCGTCACTGGCGAAGAAGAGCACCGCGTTCGCGATGTCCACCGGATCGACCCAGGGCTCCCCCATGGGCATCATCATGGCGAACACCGGCCGCGCGTCCTCGAGGGTCGGGTTCTCGAGATCCGGCCGGAACAGCTTGAAGGTCTCCTCGTTCTCGGTGACCATCGGGGTGCCGACCGTACCGGGAGCGATCACATTGACTCGAATACGCTGCGCGGCAAGCTCATTGGCGAGGGTCTTGCCCAGGGCGACCACACCCGCCTTCGACGCGTTGTAGTCACCCAGGTTCTGCGGGCTCTTGAGCCCGGCGCCCGAAGCGGTCAGCACGATCGAGCCGCCGTTGCCCGCGGCGACGAGCGCCGGAACCGTGACCGCCAGGGTGTTGAACACACCGGTGAGGTTGACGTCCAGGACACCGGACCACTGCGCGGGGTCGATCTCCCACAGCGGTCGTCCCGGCGGCGAGATGCCGGCACTCGCGCAGACGATGTCCAGGCGTCCGAACTCCGCCAGTCCCTGGTCCAGGGCGGCCTGCAGCGCGGCGCGGTCGCGCACGTCGGCTTTGACACCGATCATGCGCCGACCGGCCTTCTCGACCAGGGCAATGGTTTCGTCCAGGTCTGCCTGGGTGCCCATCGGGTACGACGCGTAAGGGTCGGCGGCCAGCGAGTCGACGCCGATGATATCGGCCCCCTCCTCCGCCAGCCGTATCGCATGTGCGCGGGCTTGCCCGCGCGCCGCGCCGGTGATGAACGCGACCTTGTTTTCGACACGTCCCATGGTGTACTCCTTTGTCTCCGATGGCACGGGGGTCAGTCGACCGTTTCTGTGGTGGGCGCGGCGAGCCGCGCGCCAGGGGTGAAGGTGGCAGGAACGCTCAGGAATCCGTTGACCGTTCCGATCGAGTGGTACTTCTGGGCGCGCTCGTAGTCGACGACGAAATCGGGCATACGCGTGAGGACGCCC
Source organism: Nocardia sp. BSTN01 (assembly GCF_015354405.1). GTDB lineage: Bacteria > Actinomycetota > Actinomycetes > Mycobacteriales > Mycobacteriaceae > Nocardia. The sequence continues at coordinate 147,093 of NZ_JADKYP010000007.1, forward strand.
TCGAGCATCGCGCGCAACTCCACCCGAGCGAAGTTCGATCCGAGGCAGCGGTGGTGCCCGACGCCGAATGCCAAGTGGCGGTTGGGGGCTCGATCCAGCTGAACCTCTTCGGGCGCGTCGAATTCGTCCGGATCGTGGTTGGCGGCGGCCCAGCTGAGCATCACCCGGTCACCTTCGCGCAGACACTGGCCACCGACTTCGACGTCTTCCCGCACTGTCCGCGCGTTGTTCTGAGTCGGGCTGAAGTAGCGCAGGAATTCCTCGATCGCCGGCTGCAGCCGATCGAAGTCCTCGGCCAGGTAGGCCCGTTCTTCGGGGTGACGACTCAACCATTCGACGACATCGCCGAACAACGAGGTGGTGGTATCGACCCCACCCGCCACGATCAGGAAGCAGATCTCGGTGATCATCTGTTCCGACAGCGGCTCGCCGTCGACCTCACACTGAGTGAGGTAGGTGATGAAGTCGTCGCGGGGCTCACGCCGACGGTCCGACACGTGCTCGTACAACCGGCCCGCCAGCAACATCAGATCGGTGATCGCCTGGTTGTGCCGATCGGACCCCTCGGGAGACATGAAGTCGTGGAAAGGCAGAGCGTAGGTTCGCCATTCCGACTCCGGGAGTCCGAGCAGCTTCATGGTGAACCGCCCGGGTACCACGGCCCCGAGGTCGTAGATCAGGTCGCACTCGCCCTTCTCGATGATGAGGTCGAGCTGCTCGTCGACGGCCTCGCGCAACCACGGCAACCACTTCTGCGCCGCACCGGGCGTGAACGACTTCTGAAGCAGGTTGCGGATAACGGTCGCTTCCGGCGGGTCGAGTTCCAGCGGGATGGCTCGCATCGGCGCCTGCGGGATGGCGATTCCGCCATACCCGTTACCGTCACCGGAGACGTCGTGCTCGGTGGAGAAGTGGTCGCTGTCGCGCGCCGCAGTGCCGACATCGGCGTGTTTGGTGAGCACCCAGAAACCATCGTGCTCATCGGTCCAGGCGACCGGGCAGCGGGACCGAATGCCGTCGAGCGTTTCGATCCAGTTCTCGGCATAGTGGTTGGACTGATGGTCGAAGTCCACAGTGGGACGGGTGTCCGAACTGGTCATGCTTTTCCTGCTTTCACTGGCTGGCGCGGGCTGCCGGCGGGCCGAGTGGGTTCCCAGTCGGGTGCCGCCACCGTCCGGTCCCACGTTCCGGAACCGACACCACGCTCGCGCAGTTTGAACTTCTGAATCTTGTTGGTGGGCGTCATCGGGAATTCCGACAGCACCTCGACGTAGCGCGGCACGAAGAAGTACGGCGCCTTCGCGTCGATGAACTTGCAGAACTCGAGCGGGTCGATCTCCACGCCGTCCTCGACCAGGAGGTAGGTCATCAGCTCCTCCTCGTGCTCGAGTTCGGCGACCTTGACACCGACGGCCGCGACGTTCACGACGCCCGGGAACTGCCGCGCGATGTGCTCGACCTCGAAGGTGGCGGTGTTACGGCCCTTGTGGCGCAGCGAGTCCTTCTTACGGTCGACGAAGAAGACCTCGCCGTCCTCATCGCGGCGACCGAGATCGCCCGAGTGGTGCCAGAAGTTGCGGAACGCCTGGGCGGTTTCCTCCGGCTGGTTGAAGTAACCCGAGAATACGGAGAAGGGCACCTTCGGCCGGACACAGAACTCGCCCGGCACGCCGACGCCGACCTCCTCGTCGTTCTCATCGAGCAGTTTGCACTCCACGAGGTCGTCCGACAGCGGAACTCCGCAGGATCCCGGCTTGAGGGTCATGGCCGAGGTCGCCAAAGTGGCGCCCATGATCTCACTCTGGCCGAATCCGCCCGCCACCAATTCGATGCCGAAGCGCTCCATGAACGCGTCGAGGATCTGGGGCACCATCGGATTCATCACCAGGGTGCGCAGCGGGTTGTCGGCGTCGTCGGGCCGGTTCGGCTGCTGGAACAGGTAGATGTGCATCGTGCCCAGCGTCATCGTGTGATTGGCGCCGAAATGCCGGATCCGGTCCCAGAAATTGGTCACCGAGAACCGCTTGTCGATACATGCGGCGTTCGCGGTGATGAGCGCCGGGAAGACATTCATCAGCCAGCCGCCGGAGTTGTACATCGGCATGCAGTAGTAGAACCGCTCACCGTCGCGCACTCCGCCGCGGAAGACCTCGTTGTGGCGCTGCGGCCACAGCATCCACGCGGCATGCGGCTGCATGACCCCCTTGGACGGCCCGGTGGTACCCGAGGTCCAGAGCACCGCGCTGGTGTCTCCGTGATACAGCGTCGGGAACCGCGCCGGTGGCTGATGCTTCGCGAAGGTCGCCAGGTCGTGCAGTGTCACTCCCGGAATATCGATTCCGTCGATGCCACCGTTCACCACGACGTGTTCCACGGGGATCTCGTCGAGCGCGGCCACTTCATCCACGAGGTGACGGTCCACGACCAGAATCCGCGAATTGACCGACCGCAGCAGCTCCCGCAGCCATTCACCGCGATATTCGGTCGACAGCGGCGACCAGATACCGCCGATCCGGTTGATACCGAAGGCCGTGACCGCCAGCGTGGTGGAGTTCTCCATGAACAGCGCCACGGTATCGCCCTCGGACAGACCCAGTTCCGCGTAGGCACCGGCATGGCTGTCCGCGAGCGCGTCGACCTCGGCGTAGGTCAGCGAACCGCGGTCGTCGACGAGATATTCACGGTCGCCGAACTGCTGTGCCTGCAGGCGCAGCACGTTGACCGGGATCCGGTGCTCGACATTGCCGAGCGGATCGATGGTGATGGCGCTCACTGGTTGCCCCCCATCGTCCACTGACCGGAAACCGTCATGTACAGCGACATATCGGTCATCAGGCCCGCGGCAACACCCTTGTCGAGGTGGATGTTGGCGGCGGTCATCATCGACATGTCGTCGGAGGCCAGATGAGAGATCGCGGCACCGATGCGCTCGGCGGGTTCCTCGAGCGCGCCCTTGAGCTGCGCCTGAGCCTCCAGCTGCTCCGGGGTGGCCGGGGCGCCGGTGACATATTCCAGCACGCCGGCGGTGACCGCGTCGTTGGTGTCACCGGGAACGGCGCCCAGCAGAATGGTGTTGGCGCGCACACCCCACATCAGGTATTCGATCGCGAGGGTGCGGGTGAACTGCGTGATGGCGGCCTTCGACGAGTTGTAGGCGGCCATCCGGGACAACGGCACCTCGGAGTTCATCGACGAAATGGTGAAGATGACGCCGTCGTGCTGGCTCATCATGTAAGGCAGTACGGCCTTGGACGACAGGAAGGTGCCCGTCAAGTTGGTCGTGACGATCTGGTTCCACACGTCGAGTTCAACCTCGTGCGTGTCGATAATGGCCGGGTTGCCCACAATGCCGGCGTTGCAGACCAGAACGTCGATCCGGCCGTACGCGTCGTTCGCGGCCTCGGCGAACCGCTCGCAATCCGCCTCGGACGTCACATCCGACTGGACGAACAGCAGTTCGCCACCCGACTCGCGGACCGACTTCTCGAGTGCCGCGCCTTCTTCCTGGCGCCGACCGGTCGCGACCACGCGCGCACCCCGGCGCGCGAGCTCCTCAGCGACTCCGCGACCGACACCGGACGTAGCGCCAGTGATGATCACGACCTTACCGGCGATGCTCACCTAAAACCTCCATGCATGGGTGCCCCGCCGAGGCGGCAGTTCACGGCACTGTGATACAGACAACTATTTATATCTCTTAACTGATTCATCTACAAGACCCTCGCTTGCCCGTGGACCATCTCCGAGCGGTCGCCTGATGCACAGGCAGCTGTGGCAGAAACTTGCACTTGAGCAACCATCTCGCCCGCGAGCGTGGCGTTTCGGCTAGCCTGACCGTCGGACAGCAGCTGTCAGGGTAGTATAGTGCAATTAGTTAAATCAATCACCCAAACCCGGTCGGTAGCCGCATCGTGCGGCCTCGAGCCGGCCGGAAGTGTTCTGGGGAGGAGAGCCCCTCATGTCCGATCTGCTCGCGGGAATCCGCGTGCTCGAATCCGCAATGCTCCTCAACGGCGACACCCTGGGCGGCCACCTGGCCGACCTCGGCGCCGATGTCATCAAAGTCGAAGCACCCGGCCGGGGGGACTATCTGCGGTACATCCTGGGCCAGGTCGCGCCGGGACGCAGCCCCGCGCACCTGCAGGCCAACCGGGGTAAGCGAAGCGTCACCCTCGACCTGCGCACACCCGAAGGACTGGAAGCCTTCTGGAAACTGCACCAGACCGCCGACGTCTTCATCGACGGCAATCGCGCCGGCGCGCTGGATGCGCTGGGAGTCGGCTACGACGCGCAACAGACGCGCAAACCGGACATCGTCTACTGCCAGTACACCGGATACGGCAGTGAAGGCCCGTACGCCGCCATCGCGACACACGGCCGGATGATGGACGCACTCGCAGCAGCCTTCCCGCGTGAGATGGGGCCCGACGGCTTCATGGCTCCGGCACCCAGCCGCGACCCGATGGCCGGCATGGCGTCGGGTGGAGAGGGCACCGCGGCCGGCGCGATTCACGCCGCCTTCCATGTCGCGGCGGCACTCGTCCAACGCGAACGGACCGGACAGGGCGCGCATATCGATGTGGCGGGCTTCGACGGCGTCGTCGCCCAAGCGTGGACCACGGCCACCTACGCCCTCAACCAGCACCGGCTCACCGACACCAGCACCCTGCCCGCGATGCAGGACGGCGAAATGAGCGGCGCTCGGTACCAGTTCTACGAAACCGGCGATGGCCAGGTCGTACTCTTCTGCTGTATCGAGCCGAAGTTCTGGCGGAACTTCTGCCGCGCTATCGGCCGCGACGACCTCGTGGACACCATCGCGGACGGCCACGTGGACTTCGGCAACGACGGCGACGAGTTGCGCCACGAACTGCAGAAGATCTTCCACGAACGGACGCTGACGGAGTGGATGGCGCTCGCCGCAGAACACGATATGGCGCTCGGACCGGCGTATCGCTCGATCACCGAGGCCGCCGCGGATCCGCACGTATCAGGCCGCGGAGTGATTCACACGCAAGAGTTCCCGGAGATCGGCGAATTCACCTATATCGGTGAGGCCGGCCGGGTCGCGGGCCAGCCCTACACCGTTCAGCGCCCGGCACCGGATCTCGGCCAGCACACCCGGGAAATCCTCGCAGAGCTCGGCTATTCCGACGGCGAGGTGGACCACCTCGCCGGTACGAGCAACAGCTGATCGTCCGGCGTCCGCACCTGCACAAAGCGCCGCGGTCCTGACAACCAGGACCGCGGCGCTCATGTTGTGCCGGGCGAAATCTCTACCGCAACCGATCAGGCACTCGTCAGCTGTCGCGCGATGACCTTCAGCGCCAGAACCTCGTCGGCGCCCTCGAAGATCGACAGCACCCGGGCGTCCACGAAAAGTCGTGAGATCGCGAACTCTTCCGCATAGCCGTAGCCGCCGTGCAATTGCTGGGCTTCCCGCGTCACCCATTCGGCGGCCCGGCATGCCAGCTGCTTGACCTGGGCCGCCTCCAACTGCCCGCCATGATCGGTGACCGCGCGAGCAGCCGAATACGCGAAGGTCCGACATGCCGCGATCAGCGCCGCCATCCTGGCGATCTTGGCGCGGGTCAGCTGGTATTCGGCCAAGGGGCGACCGAATACCGCACGCTGCTGGGTGTATTCGATCGCGTGCTCGAGTGCGCTCTGCATAACTCCGACCGCACGGGCGGCGGTCTGCAGACGAGCATTGGCAAATGCCTGCATCTGGAGGTAGAAGCCACGGCCGATGCCCTCGTGTGTGCCGATCAGATCGGCCATCGGCACCCGCCAATGATCGATATTCACCTCGAAGGAGTGCATACCCCGATAGCCCAGCGTCGCGATGGCGCGTCCTTCGATCGATCCGCCGCCCTCCTGGGTGATTCGCCAGCTGTGCCCGTCGAACGAGGGCTTCTCGACGACGAACAGCGACAACCCGCGATGGCCCGCCGACCGATCCGGATCGGTGCGGGCGAGCACGAGCAGGTAATTCGCCTTACCGGCGAAGGTGCACCAGGTTTTCACACCCGTCAGCACCCAGTCGTCACCGTCGCGGACCGCGCTGGTGCCGACCGCGGCGACGTCGGAGCCACGATCCGGTTCGGTGACCGCGACACCGCAGAGCTTCTCGCCGGTCGCGATGCGCGGAAGCCAGCGCTGCTTCTGCTCCTCGGTTCCACCCCGCACGATGGCGGTGCCGATGATCTCCGGCCGGGTGATCAGCGAGCCGGCCACACCGAGCGAGCCACGGGACAACTCCTCGGTCACGAGCACCATGTTGAGCAGCTCGTCCGCACCGCCCTCGGCGAATCCACCGAACTCGCTCGGAATCGAGAGACCGAAGCAGCCCATCTCGGACAATCCGGTGATGATGCTCTCCGGGATGTCCGCGTCCTCCCGGTGGACCCGTTCCGCCACGGGCGAGACTCGTTCCTCGGCGAACTTGCGGAAGGTCCGGCGCACCATGTCCTGATCGGGAGGAAGCTCGCGCGAGCCCGCTTCCATTGTCTCCGTTACTCTTTCGGCCACACGCTCCAGCAGGCGCGGATCCCGCCCGGCAGCGATCTCGGAACGAACGCCGTCGAGCATCGACGCCTCGACGCCCCATTCCGCCTCGCGTCCGGCCAGCCGCCCGGTCAGGTCCGCCGCCGCATCCGCGGCGAAAACGAGTGCCAGATCGGCATCGTGCGAATCGCGGACGCCGTGCGCGACCAGCTCCGCGGCCGCCGCGACCGACGACGAGATCGACGCCAGGTCGTAGGCCACGACCTGTTCGCCGTCCGAGCGCGCCGACTGCGCCGCGGCCTTGTCGACGAGATCGCGCAGCGCCGCCACGATGGCGCGGGTCTGGGTCACACTCACGGGTTCAGCATTCATAGCGAACGACTTCTTTCGGTTGATGCGGGAGCAAGCTCCACCTCGAGACTCACACACGGATCGGATTCACCACGTCCGAACAACCCCACGGTGAGGAGATCGCCCTCGGCGTGGGTTCGGCGCAACATCGCCGGTTCGGCACAGAACAACGGCTTGAGATTTCGGTGCCGAAGGGTGGCGATTCGTCCGGAAATACCTTGGAGCCGAAGCGTTTCGGCCAGTGCCATGGTCATCAGCGGGCCGTGCACCACCAGGCCGGGATAGCCCTCCACATGTGTTGCGTAGGGCCAGTCGTAGTGGATGCGGTGCGCATTGGAGGTGGCGGCCGAAAATCTCATCAACAGGGTCGGATCGGTGGCGAACTCCCAGGTCCAGTCGTCGACCCGGTGCAGCGGTGGTCCGATCGGCAGCAGTTCCGCGGCGGGCTGCACGGCCGGCCGCGACGATGACGCCCCGGCAGCTCGGTAGATGAGGTTCTGGCGTTCGGCGACAGCCAGTCGACCCGCAGCGCCGAAAATGCGCGTCGACACGGTCACTACGACCAATGTGCCTGTGCGGCCTTTCTTTTCGACTACCGAGTCGACCACGGATTCGCGGCGGATCGTCTCGCCGACCGTCAGCGGCGCATGCAGTACCACCTCGCCACCCGCGAACATCCGTCGCGGCAGATCGATCGGCGGCAGGAACCCCCCTCGAACCGGATGTCCATCGGCGGCGATACGTCCCGATGCGGTCCAGTCGGACAGCGCCGCCCAGTGCCACATCGGGGGCAACGGGTCGCCCGGCGCCGGCGTCGCCAGGCCATCGTCGAACAGCGCGGCCACCGCCCGCACCGCCGCCGGATCCACCACCTCTTCCGTCGTCGCGACCTGCGATGTCCACTCGTCCGGCGATACCGCGGGACCGGCGGAATTGCGTCCGTCGCCTGTACTCATTCGCTCCGCTCCTCGACAGTTTCGAGTATCCGACGCGCCCGCTCGATCACCGGCTTGTCGACCATCCGTCCCTCGACCACGACGACAGCACCGCTGGTCGACGCCTCGACCACCGATCGCGCCCACCGGATATCGGCGTCCGAGGGCCGCAGGGCTTGCGCCACGGTGGCCACCTGCCGCGGGTGGATGCAGAGTTTGCCTCCGAATCCCAGCCGCCTGGCATGCGCCACATCGGTTCGCAGCCGGTCCGGGTCCGTGATGTCCCCCGTCACCCCGTCGACCGGTGCGGCCAGCTGCCCGACCGCCGAAGCCAGGACCAGCGCACTGCGGCACGCGAGCAGAGCGAGGGTGTCCTCGGGCGATATCCCGAGTTCGGCCGCCAGGTCGAAACTTCCGAAGGCCAGCCGGCGTACGCCCGGGGCCGTCGCGATGCGCGACGCATTCGTCACACCCGCCGCCGTTTCCACGAGCGCGATGACCGCCGATCCTGCGGATAACCCCGCCGCGACACCGGCCAAGACCTCGGTATCTTCCGCTTTGGGCACCATCACGGCCACGTCGAGACCACGGACCATCTCGAGGTCGTCGTCGTACCACGCGGTGCCGTGGGCGTTGATGCGGACGGCACAGGGGTGTCCGGCGGCGATCCAGTCGGCGGCCGCGGCGCGGGCGGCCGGCTTGCGGTCCGGCGCGACCGCATCCTCGAGATCGATGACCACCAGGCCGGGATCGGCGGCCTGCGCCTTCTCGAATCGCTCCGGGCGGTCGCCGGGTACGAAGAGGAACGTGCCGGCTCGCTCGACGGATCGAGCGATCGAGCTCATCGGGCGCCTCGCGACGCGGCCGGGGTGCCGATCACTCCGGCTTCCAGCAATTCGCTGAGCCGGGCGTCGGACACCTTCAGCAGGTCCCCGAATACCTCTTCCGTATGTTCTCCGACGGCCGGCGCGGGACTCGCCCCGCTGCGCTCGCCACCGAAGGCCAGCGGCGATCCCGGTGCCCAGTACGAGCCCACCCGTGGCTGTTCGATCTTCGTCAGCAGGGGGTTTTCCCGCAGCAACTGCGCGTCGTCCGCGACCAGTTCGGCGAATGTCCGATACCACGACCACAGTAGCCGGCTACCCGTCAGCAGGCCGTCGACTTCGGGCGCGGTACGCCCGGCCATCCAGGCGGCGATGACGCCGGCCAGCGCTTCTCGGTGGCGGAAACGATCCGCTTCCAGCGTGAAGTCCGCGTCGAAGGCCTGTTCCAACGCCGCGAAGGCGGTCTCCAAACCGGTAATTTCGACCAGTTCCCGCCAATGCCGGGCGGTCAGCACCACCACGACCAAGCGCTGTCCGTCCGACGTGGTGAAATCGCGCCCGAACGTACCGAAGATGTGATTGCCGAGGCGCTGGCGGGGCTTGTCGTCGAGCTGCGCCTCGGCCAGATAGCCGAGATTGCCCGCCATGGCCAGTGCCACATCTTCCAGCGCCACACTGAGGCGACTCGCCTCTCCAGTGCGTGCGCGGTGCCGTTCGGCTGCCAGGAGCCCGATGGTCAAGAGCATGCCCGCGGTGATGTCCCAGGCGGGAAGTACGTGGTTGACCGGCCCGCGAGTGTTCTCCGGCCCGGTCACCATGGGGAATCCGGTCGCGGCCTGAACCGTGTAGTCGACGGCCGCGCTGCCGTCGTGCCGCCCGGCCAGCACCGCGTAGATGAGGTCCGGCCGCCTCGACCGGAGGTTCTCGAACGACAGCTCCCGGTACCGTTCCGAGTTGGTGATCACCACACCCGCGTCGACGATCAGGTCGGCGACCAGCTCCCGGCCCGCTGCGGACGACATATCGACTTCCACCGCGCGCTTGCCTTGGTTGAGGCCGTTCCAGTACAAGCTCGCACCGCTGTCCGCGAGTGGCCAGCGCGATCGGTCGACAGCGCCGCCCATCGGTTCCACCCGGATCACGTCGGCGCCCAGCTGGGCCAGGTTCAGTCCACACAGGGGTGTCGCTACGTAGGTGGACAACTCGACGACACGCAGGCCCGCCAAGGGCAGTGAGCGACCTCGCTCTCGACCGGCGGCCTCGGCGTCGGCACCGGGGTCAACCATCAAACCTCCCTAGAATTAGTAAGATAATAACATTCAATGACGTACCGTACTGGTCACGAGACCTACGCCACTACATGCAGCTTCGAGCCACCTTCGAGCCGCTCTAATAGTTAGAATAGTTTTCTAAATTAACTTCTTAAGTGAGGCACCCGTGACATCGGAACCCCATGGCACCTCGCGCCACACCGTGGGCAGGGCCTCCACCGTCGGACACCGGATACGGGTGCCCAAGATGGCCGAACTCATCGCGAGCGACCTGCGGCGTCAGATCGTGCAAGCCGAGTTGCACGAGGGCGGCCTCCTTCCGCCCGAGGCAAACCTGATGAATCAGTATCAGGTGTCGCGCCCGACGCTGCGCGAAGCGTTTCGAATCCTGGAATCCGAATCGCTGATATCGGTCCGCCGAGGCGCCCGGGGCGGCGCCCGCGTCCAGTTGCCGACCAACGCGGTGGCGGCGCGGTACGCGGCCACGATCCTGCAGTACCACGGGACCACCCTCGAGGACGTGTACGAAGCCCGCTTGGTGGTCGAACCCCCCTGCGTGGCGCTGTTGTGCGAAACGCGCACCCCGGAAACCCTGCGGCGCCTGCGGCAAGCACTCGCCGAACACGATGCGGCGACGGCGGAACCGGCTCGCTCGGTCCGCACGCACATCGCCTTTCATTCGTTGCTGATCGAGTTGACCGGAAATCAGACCCTTCGCCTGCTGATGGAACTGCTCGAACAGATCATCGATATGGCCAATGTGTCGCAGGTCGAGTCCACGGCCGGGTCGCCCGCTCACGAGCGGGCCAGCCGCAAGGGACTGGCCGCCCATCACCGGATAGTCGAGTTCATCGAGAACCGCAATCCCGAGGAAGCCGAGCGGCTCTGGCGCAAACACCTCAGCGAAGCGCGTGACTATCTGGTCCGAGCCGATGTGCGAACGGTGCTCGACCTCATGGGCTGACGAGCCGGAGCCGTTGTCGCCCGTTGTCCAGGGTGAACGCTCACGGACAACGGCGCGCATTCAGTCCCGCGGCCGGGCAGTCGCCGCCCGCACCTCGTCGGCGTGCGCTGTCGCCCATCGCTCGAAGGTGCTCAGCTCCAGACCGTACGCAGCCGCGTGCTCCGGGCGGGCCGCATAACCGACGCTGTTGAGCCAGACGTGCGTCGACGACCACGATGCGGCCCCGAGCTTGGCGTCGACTTCGGCAGCGGACACACAGGACGCGGAGACCGGGCGGCCGGTAACCCGCGTGATGGTCTCGGCGATTTCCGGGAACGTGAGCAGATCGCCACCGAGCTCGAGCTCGACGCGCGCGAACCGCCGCGGGTCGGTGATCGCCGCGACGACTGCCGCGCCGATATCCGCGGCCGACACCAGCGCGACGGCGGTCTCGGGAGCGACGGCGACCGGGAGCTCGCCATGGGCGAGGAACGGAAACAGCCACGCAGCCTTGGGTGCCATGAAGTTGTCCATCATGAAGGCCGGCTTCAGGATGGTATAGACCGGGAACCCCGCATCTCGGACCATCGCCTCGACGCTTTCCTTGTTGTCCCAATACCGGCTCAACTCGACGCCGAGCGTTACCTCCGGATGCGCCGCTCGCCAGCCGGTGGCCGAGACCGAGGTGTGGACCATGTGTGCGACCCCGGCCTTGTGTGCCGCGTCGACAAGGTTGCGACCGTGCCGCTGCTCGGACTTTCCCGCCGCCTGCACCGAAAACACAGCGGTACAACCGGAACACGCGGCGTCGAGCGCGATCGGATCATCGAGGTCGCCGACGACCAGCGCGATTCCTTCCACGGCCAGCGCACGGGCAGGCGGCGAATCCGGATCACGAACCAGCGCCAGCACCTCGGCCCCCGTGCGGTGGAGTGCCCGGGCTGCGGCGCCGCCTTGCGAACCGGTCGCCCCGGTAACGAGAACACGGCCAGTCATATGGTTCCTCTCCGATCGATCGTCTAGATCTCGTCGATTCCGGCGGCGCGTTCGATCAGCGATCTCGCGCCGATCACCTTGGCCGGCATCCCACCACCGACGACGCCCGAAATACGGCCGGATCGGGCGTACACGGCCATGAACCGGCGGCCGTCGTCGTGCACGATCCGGACATCGTCGTCGGGCCGGAAGTCTCCCAGCGCTTGCAGTTTGACTCCGTGCTGATCACTCCAGAAGTACGCGAGCCCCCGCTGAGACGACGGAGGCTGCCCCAGCAGATCGCCCGCGGCGATCACTGCCTGCTCGGTCACGGGAGTCCAATGCTCGCGACGGACGGCGCGCCCGTGCGCCTGGTCATACCATGCCGCCACGTCCCCGACCGCCCAGACGTGCGGATCGCTCGTCCTCCCCCGCTCGTCGCACACGATGCCGTCGGCCAGTTCGAGACCGGACCCACTCAGCCAGGCGACTGCCGGAACGGAACCGATCGCGCTGACCACGAGGTCGGCTTCGATCTCGGTCCCGTCGTTTAGCCGAACCGTCTTCACCCGCGCGCCACCGTCGAGGCCGGCCACGCCCACACCGCAACGCAGGTCGACACCCGCGTCCAGATGCAACCTGCCGACAAGTGCGCCCACGGTCTGTCCGAGAGCGGCGCACAATGGCGTCGGCTGAGGCTCCACGATCGTCACCTCGACGCCCAGCCCCACTGCTGTGGCGGCGATCTCGCAACCGATGAAACCTGCTCCGACAACGACCATTCGACGGCCGGCGCCGAGTTCGGCACGAAGTGCCGCGGCGTCGTCGAGCGTGCGGAGCACGTGCGTGCCGGCGAATTTCTCGCTGCCGGGCAGCGACCGCGGCACCAAGCCCGTGGCGACCACCAGCCGGTCGTAGCCGAGATCGGAATCGCCGAGGACGAGCCGGCGCCCGGCGAGGTCCAGCCCGGTAGCCTGCGTTGCGGTGCGGAACTCGAGGTTGTGCGCCTCGGCGACACCGTCGCCGCACAGCGACACGTTGTCGCGATCACCGCGCAGGTACTCCTTGGACAACGGGGGCCTGTCGTACGGCAGATGCGGCTCGGCTCCCACGACGACCAACCTCCCGGTATAGCCTGCGGATCGCAGCGCTTCGGCAGTTCTGATCCCGCCGAGGCCGGCTCCGACGACGACAACAGGGTTCTTTTCGCTCACCGCGGAAGCCTCCACTCGGGTCTGTACGTACGCCAATTCAGATAATATAGTTCATTTAGTTAGCTATATGTGAAGGAGCGTGTCATGGCCATCGCCGATGCCGCGATCGAGCAGCTGCCTCCGCGGGCACTGCTGATCGGCGACCAGGAAATCGTCGACACCAGCGGGGGTGAGTACCAGCACGTCTACGCCGCGACCGGAAAGCCCAGCGCCACCGTGCCGCTGGCCGGCCGGAAAGAGGTCGACGAGGCAGTGGCGGCCGCTCGGGCCGCCCTGCCCGGATGGAAGGCGACACCCGCCGACCAGCGACGCAACCTGCTGCTGCGGATGGCCGACCTGGTGGAGGCCAACGCCGAACGCCTCACCGCGGTCAACATCGTGGACACCTCCACCCCCATGCTCGTCTCCGCGGCCCAGCTGTCGATGACCGTCGACCTGCTCCGCTACAACGCGGGGTGGGCCGACAAGGTCGGTGGTGAGGTGCACAGCACCTGGCCCGTGCCCGCGATCGACTACAGCCTCGACGAACCGTACGGCGTCGTCGGCATCATCATCCCGTGGAACGGCCCGATCACCTCGATCGGCCAGATTCTCGGGCCCGCGCTCGCGGCCGGAAACTGCGTCGTGTTCAAGCCCTCCGAGCTCGCGCCGTTCGGCGCCCTGTTGATGGGACGGCTCTTCGCCGAGGCCGGCTTCCCTCCGGGCGTGGTCAATGTCGTGCCCGGTGGCCCCGACGCCGGTGACGCCATCGTGCGCCATGCCGGCATCGACAAGGTTCACTTCACCGGTGGCGGAGCTACCGCGCGGCACATCCTCGACGCGACGCGGGACACCCTGAAGCCCGTCGGCTTCGAACTGGGCGGCAAGTCGGCGATGCTCGTCTTCGACGATGCCAACATCGACGCCGCTGTCGGCGCGGCGGTCGCGGCCGTCAGCATCAATCTCTCCGGACAGGCATGCATCACCGGCAGCCGTATTCTCGTCCAGCGCAGCATCTACGACGACTTCGTGGAGCGAACCGCACAGGCCGCGGGGCAGGTTCCGGTCGGGGATCCGACGGACCCCACCGTGACCATGGGCCCGGTCAACAACGCCGGGCACTGCGCCCGCATCCTGAACACCATCCGCACCGCGGTCGATGAGAAGCATGGTCGTCTCGTCGCCGGCGGCGAACGCCTGGGCGGCGAACTCGCCGACGGCTTCTACATCGCGCCGACCGTCTTCGCCGACGTCGACAACGGATCCTCACTGGCCCAGCAGGAAGTATTCGGGCCGGTCCAGACGATCATCCCCTTCGACACCGAGAAGGAAGCGATCGCCATCGCCAACGGCACCAACTACGGCCTCGCCGCCTACATCCACACCCAGGAAGTGGGCCGCGTTCACCGCGTCGCGGCCGCTCTGGAGGCCGGCAACGTCTGGGTGAACGGCGGGTTCGGAATCCCCGCGTCGGTCCCGTTCGGCGGTGTGAAGCAGAGCGGCTACGGCCGCCTCGGCGGAATCGCCGGCATCCGCGAGTTCAGCCGGCCGAAGAATATCTGGATCGGCTTGTGACAGTCCCCCGCCGATCGGTGGGCGGCGCTCGAGGCCCGCTGCGCGGAGTCGTCGTCACGGAATTGGCGGGGCTCGGCCCAGCGCCGTATGCCGCAATGCTGCTCGCAGATCTGGGTGCCGAGGTCATCCGGATCGACCGGCCGCAACGGCATGGTGACTCCAGCTACGAACGGGATCGGGCAGCGGCCGATCCCACTGTCTACCATCTGCACCGCGGGCGGCAGTCGCTGGTTCTCGACCTGCGCAAAGCCGACGGTGTCGAGATCGCCATGCGGTTGATCGAGCGCTCCGACGTGCTGATCGAGGGATATCGTCCCGGCGTCGCCGAACGCCTCGGACTAGGGCCCGGCGCGGTACACGAGCGAAATCCCCGGCTCGTCTACGGCCGCATGACCGGGTGGGGTCAGTCCGGACCGGCGGCGCACACCGCCGGCCACGACCTGACCTACCTGGCGGTGACCGGGGCGCTGCACGGGCTGGCACACCGGGACGGGCCACCCGTGACCCCGCCACCGATCATCGGCGATATGGCCGGCGGCGGGGTCTTTCTCGCGATGGGCATTCTGGCGGCACTGACCGAGAGCGCGCGCTCGGGTCTCGGTCAGGTCGTCGACGCGGCCATCGTCGACGGCGTCACCAGCCTGACCACCATGGTCAGAAGTCTTGCGGCACAAGGACGTTGGACGGACGTCCCCGCGGCCAACTTTTCCGACGGCGGAGCGCCCTACTACACCGTGTACCGAACCTCCGACGACAAACACATCGCGATCGCCGCACTCGAAGAACCATTCTGGACCGAATTCCTCCGTGTCCTCGGCCAGGCGGGCGAGCAGCTACCCGACCGGAACGATCCCGCGAACCACCCATTGCTGAGGCAACGGCTGACCGAACTCTTCGGCACCCGCACCCGGGACGAATGGGCGGCGCTGTTCGCCGATACCGATGCCTGCGTCGCACCTGTGCTGACGCTGGAAGAGGCCTCGGCACATCCGCAGCTGGCCGCGCGGAGAAGTCTGCTCACGACAGCGTCGGGTGAACAACCCGCACCCGCGCCGCGGTTCGATCGCACGCCGGCCGGCCCACCCTCCCCTCCTCCGGTACCGGGCGAGGACACCGATCGGATACTGCGCCGGCTCGGAATCGACAGCGAGACCCGCAGGCGCCTCCACGAGGACGAGACGGTACAGAGCCCCAGCCGCCCGGCACCCATACCCCCCATCACAGCCCAGGCACCGATGCCGAAAGAAGAGGAGAGCAGTAATGCGAGTACACGTCAAAGCTGACCGCTGCCAGGGACATACCCTGTGCGCTATGAAGGCACCGGAGGTCTTTCAGCTCGGCGACGAAGACGGCCACTCGTCGGCCCCCGAGCCGCACGTGCCGGAACATCTGCAGGATGCGGTGCGAGCGGCCGCCGCAACGTGCCCCGAACTGGCCATCTCGGTCGACGAGGACGACTGACCGCTAAGCCGGTCCCGAACAGTGAATGCCTCCCCACCGACCGGTGGGGAGGCATTCACTGTTACGGATGTGCCCCCGTTCAGGCTTGCGCCACGCGCGCGTTCTCGGCCTCGTTCTCCGGAACATCGGGCCCGGCGTCGGTGCCGGCCGTCTGCAGTTCGGGCGTGGTGGCACTACCGAGCTCGCCCGCCGGGTAGAACTGCATGGCCCATTTCCGGATGGCCCGGAAGCCCTTTCCTTCCGCGGTCGCCAGGGCCGGCGGGTCGGAGTACTTCTGGTGCTCCCAGATATTCAGGTCGGCCAGGAACTGGTTGTTCGCCATCCGCTGCCGGCGCTCGAGCGACTCCGGCTGATGCGGGTTCTCATCGCCGGGCAACCGGTCGAGCCAGACGGTGGATCGGATGTCGGAGGTCTCGTCGTCCACCGGTGTGACCGCGACGATCGTGCGCATGTTGTCGGGACCCCAGAACTTCGCGAAACCGAGGCCGATGCCGACGTTGATCGCGTCGACGCCGCCGACCATCGCGCCGTTCGGAGTCATCACGGTCTTTTCCTTGGTACCACCGAAGAGCATCTCGAAGGACGCATACGACACCGGGCCGTTGAACTCCTGACGGGTGAACCTGGGCACATCCGCCGCGCGGTGAACGAACTTGAAGTGCGCGTAGTCGACGCCGTTCTCCATGACATATTGCGGATGGAGCTCTTTTTTCTCGAAATGCAAAATGCCCTCGGGGTAAGCGAGGTAGTAGTCGCCGGCGCCGCGGCCGTCGTCGTAGACATCGAAGACGTCGGGCACGTCGAAATTGGGCTCAGCGCCGTTCAGATCGTGCCAGATGTACACACTTTCGTTCTTCTCGGCGACCGGCCACGTCCGAATCCGCCGGACCCGGTTGGGCTTCTCCTGATAGGGGATGCACGCGTTACGTCCATCCTTGTCCCACTCCCAGCCGTGGAACGGGCAGATGATCCGGTCGTTCTCGACGCGGCCGCCGTACCCCAGGTGAGCACCGAGATGCTCACAGAAGGCGTCCATCACGGTCAGCGAGCCGTCGGCCCGCCGCCAAGCCACCAGCTCCTGACCGAAATATTTCATCCGATGGACGACTCCGGGCTCGATTTCGGCAGACCACGCCACCTGAAACCACCCCGTCGGCTTCATCGACAATGCGGGCTTGACCATCGTGCTATATCTCCTTGTCTTCCAGTTTCTCGTCGCCGGGCTGTTCTCGTGCGACGTCGCTCGGGGCCGTGCGCTGGACCCGCTCGATGTACCTGCGCAGGCACAGCTGCGCCATTGCCACATCACCGGCGATCACGGCCTCCGCGATCTCGGTGTGACGTGCGTGCAACCACCCCGACACCTCGTGATGCTGGGTATGCGGGGCATACACACTCAGCGACAGGTCCGTGAGGGTCTCGATGAACAGTTCCAGGGCGTTGTTATCCGCGAGCCGCGCGATCGCCAGATGCAGGTTCGGCACGTCGCGCCAGGTCCGCGCGTCCTGCATCGCGGCCTCCGCCGCGATGATCGATCGCAGCAACCGTGCGCCGTCGGGGTCGATCGTCCCCGCAACCTTGGCGATCGCCATTTGCTCCAAGGCCAGCCAGACCTCGAACAGATCGGGGCCGGCCACTCCGACATACTCCAAGTACCGTCGAGCGGCATCGGTGACGAGCGAACGCTCGGGGACCGTAACCAGCAAACCGCCACCCGGCCCCCGTCGCGATTTCGCCAGACCGCGCGCCTCGAGCATACGAGCGGCCTCGCGAACGGCAGCGACACCGACCCCGAAACGCTCGGTCAATGCCGCTTCCGAGCCGATCAAATGGCCCACCGGCCATCCTTGCCCGACGATGTCTCGCTCCAGCTCGCGTGCGATCCGGGCCGCCAGAGTTGACCCGACTCGCGAGGAGCGGTCCCAACGCGTGTGCACGTTTATCGCCATGCCTCACACCCTTAAGCTTAATTGTTCTACTGATTGAGCTTAAGGGGTGGTAGCCCGTGATGCAATACCGGGCTCGCCGCCGAAAAACGTCGACGGAATCAGGAGGCGCGCGCCGCGGCGGCGGTGGTTCCGGTCGCGACGGCGACGACCTTGCCGTCCGAGCCCGCTATTTCGGTCCGAACGGTGCGCAGCCGACGTCCGCCCCGCACGACAGTGGATCGGAACACCAGTCGCCCCTCGGACGGAGCGGGCCTCAAGTAGTCGACACAGAGGCGGAGCCTCCGGAAGTCGTAATCGGTGTCCGTCGCGAAGAATGCGTTCTGAGCTTCGTGCGCCAAACCCATGAGCACGCCACCGTGCACGGCGTCACGGAAATTCAACATCCCGGAGGTGATAGCCGCATATGCCTCGCCGGGACGGCGCCCATCGACTGCGACATCGCCGAGTTCGAATTCCGCGAAGGTTGCGGATCCGCGTTCCGTCCAGGACACCGGTTCGACCTTCTCGATCGACATGATCCCAATGGCGTGGGCTACCGGATTGCCGCGATCATCCCGGAGATCGACTCGTGCCGTGCCGAAATCACCGGTCGTTCCGAGAAACGATCCCGAAGCCAGCAGGGCTTCGGCATCCGCCGCGGGTTCACCGAGATAATCAACGCGCAATTCGGCAGTCGTGCCGATCGCTCTCCATTCGAGTCCGGAGAAAACGGAAAGACCGGTGGCAGCGTCGGACATCACTGCCAGCAACGTGCGATGGACAGCCCCGTCGGCGTGCACGACATCGGCGGTCAAAGGCGCGCGTACCAGGACCTTGCCCGGGACTTCCACGTCGACCGTCAATCCGAGCTTCGACTCGATGCCTGTCCCGACGATTATTTCGCCGGAATCATCGGGACGGCAATCGTCTACGCCGGAATCTTCGGACCAAACCGCAACAGCACGGTTCTCAATGATCATGGCCCTATTCTATTTGCTTTGCGCAAATAAAGACGTGTCCGGTGACGAATATCTCCGAATCGTGTAATGGAGGTATTTCAGCGCTGTTGTGTCACCGGTTCGTCGCAACCGGAACGACAAGCCTGTCAGCCGGCTTCGGCGACCTTCTTGATGGCCTTCAGGTTGTCGTTGACACCCTTCGCGATGATTTGCTTCATCATGAATTCGGGAAGGTTGAACTTGAGCCCGAGCAGCATTTCGCAATCGAGATCGGTACCGCCTGCGCCATTCTCTCGCGCCGCGTACTTGGTGTCGTTCTGCGTCATGGAATCCGCCTCGACGAGGTGCCATTCCACACCACCGTCGCTGTAGGTCACGGCAATCTCGTAACTCGTCTTCATCCCCATCGCGACGGCGGTCATCTTCGCACGCAACGGACGGCCCTGCTCATCGCGGTCGAGAACCTCGGCGGACTCGACCTCCTTCTGCCACTTCGGGTAGTTCTCGAAGTCGGTCACGACCGACAGCACCTGCGCCGGAGGCGCGGAAATCGTGAGGGTCCGCCGGATCGGTTCAACCATGACACTCTCCCTTGAGTCGGAAACTGAGCCATCAGTATAATCAGTTAGCTATTCGACGCAAGGGGCGGAGCCGCCGGGGCCACCGAGCGGCGATGGCCCCGGCGGGGCTTTACGAAAGTCCCAGCAACTCGAGACCGTTGTCCCGCAGGAAACGGCGGCGAGTTTCCTCGCCGAGCCCCTCGACCTTGGCGTAGAAGTCCGCCGGCTCCCGCAGACCTTCGGCATGCGGCCAGTCCGAACCCATCACCAGGCAGTCGACGCCGCCGAGCCGGTCGGCGAGCGAAATCGTGTCGTCCTCCGGATAGGGCACGACGCGCACATGGTTCTTGAAGATGGTGCTCGGCCGCTCCGTCAGCTGTCCACCCAGCCACGGACCGTTGCGGCCCATCCCCCGGCTCTTGTCCATATGCCGGATGAAGTGCGGCACCCACTCCGCGCCGAACTCGCTGACCAGCACCTTGATATTCGGGAAGCGGCCGAAGAGGTTGTCGAAGATCAGGGCCGACAGCGTATCGGTGATCGGGCGCTCACCGTAGGTGTTCTGCCACTGCCAGGCCGAGAACTGGAACGGCGGCACCAGACCCCAGCCCCACTGCGAGGCCACGTTGGCCTGGTAGTGGAATTCGGAGATGTGGTACGCGACCGCCACCCCGGCCTCGTTGATCCGCGACCAGAAGGGGTCGAAGTAGGGATCTCCGGGAGAGCGTCCGTAGGCGGGTCCCGGAGGAAGCAGGATGAATCGCGCACCGGCAGCCAGCACCCGGTCCAATTCCGCACAGGCACGGTCGAGATCACGCAGCGACATCAACGCCGGCGCGAAAATGGTGTTCTGATACGCGAAGCCCCAGTCCTCGGCGATCCATCGGTTGAACGCTTCGATATTGGCGTAGAGCGCCTCGACGTCATCGAGGTACGCCTCGACCATCAGCGCCCAGCCGCCCGGATACATGATCGCGTGTTCGATCTGCTGCTCGCCCAGCTGCTGGATCCGCGCATCCTTGTTCCGATACTCGATCTGGATCGGCTCGTAGAAGCGCTCGGCGTCGCTGGCCTCGCCGGACGAACGAGCCTTCAGCATTTCCACCAGCGAACCGGGGACGTACGCCTGATCCAGATCCGCTTCCAGCGCGGTCACAACACGGTCGTTGGCCAGCAGAATCTTGCGGCCGCTCGCCGAGCGAATCGGGTAGACGGCCATGTCCAGCTTCGACTTCGGCATGTGCCGGGTGAAGCAGTCCTCGGCTTCGTACGAGTGCTGGTCGAAATCGAGCAGTTTGTACGGCAGCTGCCCCACCGTGTCCTTGATCAACGCCATCGCCGGCGTTCCTCTCTCGCGATGAAAGCCGCGCCCGAATCGACGCGGGGCCTCGACGGCATCTTGCGATGCCATGACAACATGAGAGACTCTATCATGTTGTAAGGGTGTTGCAAGCTATTCAGTTAGATATATTTCGCCGGAGGCCGCCCAGCGAACGCTTCGACCCCGCAGGCCACCCGGACTTGGATCTATTTATCTATCTGATTATACTTTTTTGACCGAGACTAGCGAGGATCTCACCATGCCGGACAACGCACGAAACCCCAAGGTCAGGAGTCTGACCGTCATCGACGTCGTCGACGAAACACCGGACGCGAAGTCGATCGTCTTCGGCATCCCGCCGGCGGAACGGGACCGGTTCACATACCAGCCGGGACAGTTCCTCACGCTACGCATCCCCAGCGAGCGCACCGGTTCGGTCGCGCGGTGCTACTCCCTCGCCAGTTCTCCCGCTACCGATGACAACCTGATCGTCACCGTCAAACGCACTGCCGATGGCTACGGATCGAACTGGCTCTGCGACAACGTGGCGCCCGGCACCGTGCTGGACGTGCTGCCCCCGTCGGGCCACTTCACGCCCACGTCACTGGACACCGACATGTTGCTGTTCGCCGGCGGAAGTGGCATCACGCCGATCTTCTCGATCCTGCGTTCGGCGCTGACGAACGGCCGGGCGCGGATCACGCTTCTCTACGCCAACCGCGACGAGCGATCCGTCATCTTCGCCGAGCGGTTGCGTGAGCTGGCCGAGAAGTACCCCGACCGCTTGACCGTCCTGCACTGGCTCGAATCACTCCAGGGACATCCCCAGCCGGGGGTCGTTCGCGCCCTCGCCGCACAGCACCAGCAACGCCACGCGTTCATCTGCGGCCCGGGGCCGTTCATGCGCGCGGTATCGGACACCCTCGCGGCGGCAGGGATGGCGCACGAACGAATTCATATGGAGATCTACTCCTCCCTGAGCGGGAATCCGTTCGACGACGAGGCGGCGCCCGTAGCCACCGCCGAAGCGGATACCCCGACTGTCCCGGCCACCATCGAACTCGACGGCGACGTCCACCAGATCGATTGGCCCGTGACGGTTCCACTCGTCGACGCGCTGCTCGCTCGCGGGATCGAAGCCCCGTACATGTGCCGTGACGGCGAATGCGGCGCGTGTCAGGCAACCGTGACGTGTGGAGCGGTGCGGATGCTGCGCAACGACTTGCTCGGCGAGGACGACGTCGCCGACGGATACGTACTCACCTGCCAGGCCGTCCCGGACGGCGACAGCGAAATCCACATCGCGTACTGACCGCTCGACGGCCCCGACGACGCTCCGATCACATCTTTTCCGCGAATTACCTGCTATCTGCGAGGACCGGTTATGCGCATCGATATGAAACTGCCGAAACCCGACGCGCTCGGCGGAGACCGCCTGACGCGCCTCGGCGAAGTCGGCGCGGCGGCGGAGCGGAGCGGATACTCGGGCCTCTGGAGCGCGGAATCCTCGGGCGACCCGTTCCTCCCTCTCGTGCCGGCCGCCGCCGCGACCGAGCAACTCCAGCTCGGAACCGCCATCACGGTGGCGTTCGCCCGCAATCCGATGTCGCTGGCCTACACCGCACACGACCTGCAACTGCTGAGTTCCGGTCGCTTCCTCCTCGGACTGGGCAGCCAGGTGCGCCCCCACATCGAGCGTCGATTCGGCATGCCCTGGAGCCAACCGGCCGCGCGGATGCGCGAGTTCATCGAGGCGATGCGCGCCATCTGGAATACCTGGAACACCGGGGAGAAATTGGACTTCCGGGGCGACTTCTACTCGCACACGCTCATGACGCCGTTCTTCTCCCCGGCGCCCAGCCCGTCGGGGCCGCCGAAGGTCTATCTCGCCGCAGTGGGCGACAAGATGACCGAGGTCGCCGGTGCCGTCTGTGACGGGTTGCTCCCCCATCCGTTCACCACCGAGCGTTACCTGCGCGAGCACACGCTGCCGACTGCTCACCGCGGACTGGCGAGCGCCGGTCGCACTCTGGCGGATTTCTCCGTCAGCTTCTCCGGCCTGGTCGTCAGCGGCCGGACCGAGGAAGAAATGGAACGGGCTCGCGACGGAGCCCGTGCGCAGATCGCGTTCTACGGCAGCACTCCCGCGTATCACTCGGTACTGGAAACACACGGCTGGGGGGAGCTGGGCCGTGCGCTGACCGAACTGTCCAAGAGTGACGCCCCGGATCGCTGGACCCAGATGGGCAAACTCATCGATGACGAGGTCTTGGACAGTTTCGCCGTGGTCGCCGAGCCGGACCGGCTCGGAACGGCGATCGAGGCCCGATTCGGCGACATCGTGGACCGGTTCAGCTTCTACGCACCCTACGACCACGATCCCGAGATCTGGCTCCCCGCGATCGAGCACCTGCGGCAGACCGGGCCGGCACCACGCTCCACCAGCAAGTAAGGACTCCACCATGGCCTATGTCGTCACTCAGAAATGCTGCAACGACGCCAGCTGCGTCTCGGAATGCCCGGTCGACTGCATTCGGCCCCGGCCCGAAGACCCCGAGTTCACCACAGCGGAGATGCTCTACATCGATCCGAATACCTGCATCGACTGCCAAGCGTGCGCCGACGCGTGCCCGGTAGGAGCGATCTACGCGGATTCGGAGCTGCCGAGCGAGCTCGCTCGCTTCCAGGAGGTCAACGCGTCCTATTTCGAGCGGCGACCGCTGGAGATAGCAGACAACGACGGTGCGGCAGCCGCACCTGCCCGGATCGGAAAGGACCACAGCAAGCTCCGGGTCGCCATTGTCGGCGCCGGGCCGTCCGCGGCGTACGCCGCCGGTGAGCTGATGCGCCGCGCCGACGTCGACATCGACATGTTCGATCGACTGCCGACCCCGCACGGACTGATCCGCGCGGGCGTCGCGCCGGATCACGCGGCCACGAAGACGATCGCTGCCACCTTCGACGCGTTCGCCCGCCGCAAGAACTTCCGTTATCTGCTGAACGTCGAAGTCGGCAAGCACATCACCCACGACGAGCTGACGAAGCACTACCACGCTGTGGTGTACGCCGTCGGGGCCTCGGCCGACCGGCGGCTGGACATCCCCGGCGAGGACGTTCCCGGTAGCCATTCGGCCACCGAATTCGTGGCGTGGTACAACGGCCATCCCGAATACGCGGACCGCCGGTTCGATCTGACGGGTGAAACGGCGGTCATCGTCGGCAACGGGAACGTCGCCCTGGACGTGGCGCGCATCCTGACCACCGATCCCGAGATCCTGACCAAGACCGACATTGCCGACCACGCGCTGGAAGCGCTGCGGCACAGCACGATTCGCGAAGTGGTCCTGCTCGGCCGGCGAGGCCCGCTGCAGGCGGCCTACACCAGCCCCGAATTCATGGCCCTCGGCCACCTCCCGGGCGTCGACGTCGTGATCGACCCGGACGAGTTGACCCTGACCGATGCCGGCGAGGCCGCGGTCGGCGACTCCAGCTCGCACCCGTCTCTGGCGCTGAAATACGAACTCGCCCGCGAGTATGCGGCGCAGGCTCCCGACCCCTCGAACAAGCGAATCGTCTTCCGGTACCTCGTTTCCCCGACCGCCGTGCTCGGCTCCGACCGCGCCGAGGCAGTGGTAGTGGAGCACAACGAACTCGACGAAGCGGACGGCGTGGCCGTCGCACGGGCAACAGGGCGTACCGAAACCATCCCGGCCACGCTGGTCCTGCGGTCGGTCGGCTATCAGGGACGTCCGGTCGCGGATCTCCCGTTCGACGACCAGCGGTGCGTCGTGCCGAACCTCGCGGGCCGAGTGATCACAACCGGTGACACACCTCTGCCAGGGACCTACGTCACCGGATGGATCAAACGCGGTCCCCGCGGCGTGATCGGCACGAACCGGCTCTGCGCCGAGGAAACGGTGAATTCACTGCTCGATGATTTCGTGGCCGGCAGGCTCAGCGCACCGGCCGAGGATGCCGGCGCTGTTCCCGAGCTGTTGTCCGAGCGGCGGCCCGAGATGATCGAGCGAGCGGGATGGCAAGCTATCGATACCGCCGAGCGCACCAGCGGCAAAGCGCAACGCCGCCCTCGGGTGAAGTTCGTATCCGTCGAAGAAATGATCGCCACAGCGCGCGCGGCGACTACGCCCTGATCGCAGTTCCGTATCAGCTGTGCCCTTGCCAACGATCATATGATCGAGGGGTCGGGATGATGAGAGTCACGCCTCGAAAACGGTGAAGGATGGTCAGCACAGGGCACGTACGGACCGACGCATCTAGGACGGTGCGCCGCAGCGGACGCACGCGTGGGCAGGCGCATCATGTCCGGCGATGACGGCGACCGAACGATGCACGATCTGGAACTCGGCGCGGCGGCCGAACTGTCGGCGGCCGGATTCGCCGGCGCCGAGGAAGTCGGTAGCGGCGGATTCGGCAAGGTCTACCGGTGCGTCGAGGAATCACTCGACCGGGTCGTGGCGGTCAAGGTTCTCACGGCAGAAGTCGGGGCGGACAATCGGAACCGGTTTCTTCGTGAGCAACATGCCCTCGCGAAATTCTCCGATCACCCGCATATCGTGCAGGTATACCAGGCCGAGACCACGCCCGCCGGGCGGCCGTTCATCGTGATGCCGTTCCACTCCCGAGGATCCCTCGACGCCCGGATCCGAGCGAACGGCCCCCTGCCCTGGCAGGAACTGCTGTCGATCGGCGTGAAGTTGGCAGGCGCTTTGGAGACGGCACATGCCCACGGAGTGATACATCGCGATGTGAATCCGGCGAATGTATTGATCACCGACTACGGAGAACCACAGCTCGCCGATTTCGGAATCGCGCGGATGAGCGGCGCCTTCGAAACCGGGCGGGGCCTGATCGCCGGCACACCCGCCTATACCGCGCCCGAGGTTCTGCGCGGCGGACCGCCCGATGTGCTTTCCGACGTCTACGGGCTCGGCGCGACGCTTTTCACCGCACTCACCGGCCACGCCGCATTCGAACGCAAGGCGAACGAATCGATGCTCGCCCAGTTCGTGCGAATCAGTTCCGAGCCGCTGACCGATTTGAACCTCAGTGGCGTACCTGCTCTGTTGTGCAATGCGATCGAGTCCGCCATGTCGCACGATCGCTCGAACAGGCCCGAATCCGCCCGCGTCTTCGGCGAGCGGCTCCGCAACATCCAATTCTCGTCCGGTGTGCCGGTCGACGCGATGGTGGTTCCGGCGCAGGTGGACTCGGTGCGGGCGGAGGATTCGGATGCACATCCGGCGACAGCGCGAGGACCGGCCCGCCCGGCAGTTTCCGCCGCACCGACAACCAGATACCGGCCGCCGACCTCCCTCCGCCGGCTCGTCGATCGCCCGCGACTGCTGGGCGCGCTACGCGATGGACAGCCACGGCGTCTGGTCTTCGTCCACGCACCGCCCGGCTTCGGAAAGAGCACTCTGGCCGCGCAATGGGGGGAAGCACTCGAGGCCGAAGGCATACCGGTCGCGTGGCTGGCCATCGTCTCCGACGACAACAACGTCGTCTGGTTGCTGACCCACCTGATCGAGGCCGTGCGGCGTGTCCGTCCTGCCTTGGCCGGCGAACTGGCGCAAATACTCGAGGAGCGCTCGACCGATGCCGCCCAGCAGGTCATGACAACACTCATCAACGAGATCCATGCCCGCGGCGAAGTGGTGGCCGTTGTGGTCGACGACTGGCATCGCATCACCAGCCCCGCCGCGATCGGTGCGATGGAGTTTCTCCTCGACAACGCCTGCCATCACCTGCGATTGGTCGTCACCAGCCGCGCCGAGACCGGTTTGCCGTTGGGGCGCATGCGAGTTCGAGACGAGCTCGTCGAGATCGGGGAGAACGAACTCCGGTTCGAATCCGGCGAGGCGGAACGCTTCCTGATCGAACTCAAAGGCCTGCATCTGGCCCCCGAAGATGTGGACCGCTTGTGCTCGTCGACGGAGGGTTGGGTAGCGGCCCTGCAGTTGGCGGCATTGTCGATGCGGGGCAAGAACAATCCCGCCGCCCAGATCAAACAGATCAGCGGCCGGCATTTCGCCATCGGTGAATATCTCATGGAAACCGTCGTCGAGGTTCTCGAGCCGGACGTCCTCGACTTCGTCATGCGCACCGCGATCACCGACGCGATCTGCGGCGAGCTGGCCGAAGTGCTGACCGGCGTCAAAGCTGGTCAGCAGATGCTGGAGCAGGTTTGCCGTCGCGAACTTTTCCTGCGCAGAGTGGACGACGACGAGGGCTGGTTCCAGTATCACGGACTGTTCGCGGATTTCCTTCGCCGACGGTTGGCCGACCAGGACACCGAACTGCTCCAGCACCTTCATCTGACCGCATCCGAGTGGTTCGCCGAGCGCCACATGCTGATCGAGGCCGTCGACCACGCGCTCGCGGCGAACGCGCCGGAGCGAGCTACTCGATTGGTCCGGGAGCACGCCGACGCGTTGATCGAGGACTCCCAGATGGCCACGTTCCTCGGCTTGGTCGCCAAACTTCCGGCGTCGACGGCCATCGCCGATGCGCGGCTGCAACTCGCCGTCGCCTGGGCCAATGTGTCTCTGCAGCGCACAGACGCCGCGCACACGGCACTCGAACGGGCCCGCGCCGCGTTGGCGGAGCTCCCGGCCGAGGATGAGACGCGGGCAGATCTCGTGATCGAAGCCGACGTCATCCGGGTCGCGGAGTCCCTTGTCCAAGACCGTGTCCGGGATATGCCCGCCGCGGCGGTGGAACGCATGCAGCGACCGGTGCGCCCATTTTTCGCGAATGCGGCCGGAACCATGGCGTCGGTGGTATCCCTGTTCCGTTTCGACTTCGACGGGGTGCACCGCTGGCATGCATGGGCTGCTCCGTATCGCACCCGGGTGAGTGGTCCGTTCGGCGTGGTCTACGGCGATTGTGTCGCCGGTACGGCCGCCTCCGAACAACTCGACCTCGCGAACGCCGAACGGCTCTACCGAACCGCGACCAGCTTGGCGCTCGACGCCGGGATCAGGTCCAGCCCGACTCGCCTGGCAGCCGCGCTGCTGGCCGAATTGCTTTACCAGAGAGGCCAATACACCGAAGCCGAGGAGCTGCTCGCCCCCGGCGAGGGTATCGAAGTCGGCGGCGTCGACTACATGCTCGCCGCGTACAGCACCGGAGCCCGGCTGGCCGCGCTCCGAGGCAGGATCGACACCGCGGAAGAGGTTCTCGCGGAAGGCCAGAAGGTTGCCGACAATCTGTCCTTGTCTCGGCTGTCGGCACGAATTCTCAACGAACGGATCCGCCTCGGGATTCCGATCGGCGAGGCGGAACGGCATTTCCTCGAACAGTCGCTGTCCACGTACCGCAGACAGCCGAACCTCATCCTGGCGACGGCCACCGACCTCGCGCACGACTCCGCGATCCGGCTGCTCCTGGCCCAAGGCAACCGCGACGCGAGCCGGCAGGCCGGCAAACGGGCCGAGCGGATGCTCCGCGAGATCGGCAAGCAGAATCGGCCGCGCGCCTTGCTCGAAGCTCAACTCCGCTACGGCTGTTGCCTTTTCGCCGCGGGTGAGTTCGAACGATCGGTGGCGTTGCTGTCACCCGCCCTGTCCCGATGCGCCGAACTGGGCGTTGCCCGGCTGGCACTCGACAGCGCACCGACCATGCCGTTCGCCGTCGAGGCCATGTTCGACGCCCCGGAGTCACCCCACCTGCCGCCGCGGTATTTCCTTCGCCAGTTGCTGGCCGAAATCGATTCGGAGCGGCGCCATAAGCGTGCGGCGGCACAATGAATCAATCCGCTCGGTAGGCGTGCATCCGGGAAATTCTCCCGTCCGGGGCGATCGTAAAGAAGTCGGCCATCCGATAATCCGCGCCGTCCAAGTGCAGGGCGATGCGCACGGCGACCTGATCTCCGTCGGCCATGAGCGGACCGGGAGTGGGCAACGGCGTCGATCGCTCGAACACCCCACGGTAGAAGTCGCGGACCGCGTGGTTACCGGTGAGCCGGGCGCCCGGCACATCGAAATCGGCATCCTCGGTGAACACGTCGTACAGAGTGTCGGCGTCCTTGCGCCGCACCGCGTCGAAATAGCCGCGCACCGCGCTGTACGGATCGGCCCCGTCTCCGTGGTTGGCCTCGATATCGGCCCCCAGGGAATCGGGCACCGTATACCCCGCGCGCGAGCGGATCTCGGCGAGATGCGCGGCAATGTCCTCGGGTGTGGGTACGGCGCCGGTCGGGCTGCGCCATCCGCGAGTGGTGGCGACGAAGGCGCTGTAGTACCGGCCGGCGGCGGCGGCGAATACTTCATGCGTATGGGTGCAGCGCTCGCTGACCAGGTAGGTGACCAGCGCGCCGACCATCTCGGCGTCATCAGCGTGCACAGTCGCCGGATCTATCCCGCCGATGGCGGCAGTGGCCTGTGCGGACATGCCGGCCAGAGCGCGCGATGTGCCGGCCATCGGTAACAGCACGTTGGACAGGATGCCGTTCGGGGCGCCCTCGACAGCCAGTGCCTGCGACAGGCCGAAAACTCCGGCTTTGGCTGCGGCATAGGAGATCTGCCCGGCATTGCCGAATAATCCGGCAGACGAACTGGTGAAAAGAAACCTGCCGTACCCCTGCTCTTTCATCACCGCAAAAGCGGGCTGGCTCACATACAACGCACCTTTCAGATGCACGGCCAGAACGGATTCGAGATCGTCCGGGGTAATTTCACCGATCGGCGCGTTACGCCGGTTCCCGGCGTTGTTGATCACGATGTCGACCCGGCCGAACTCCTTGATCGCCGTGTCCACGACGGCTCGCCCGCCGTCCGGTGTGGCGACGCTGTCGACGTTCGCGACCGCCCGGCCACCTGCGGCGATGATATCCGCGACGACGCGGTCGGCAGGATGACTGCCGTCTCGGCTTCCGTCGACGCTGGTGCCGAGATCGTTGACGACCACCGCTGCCCCCCGTGCGGCAAGGGCACGCGCATAGCTCGCGCCCAGCCCGTTGCCGGCGCCGGTGACGATCGCCACTCGATCGGTGAAATCAATTCCCATAGCTCCTCCAAGGAACGCGATAGTGCGGCAATCTCCACGTATAATTAGTTTTATCTTTCTACTCAACTTACTTTACGCCGTCCAGACGGGCGCTTCGCCAGTGCACGTGACGCAACACACTCCCGGAGGAACACCGTGACTTTTCACCCGGATCTGCGCGCCCAGCGCGTCCTTCCCCGCGCCATCGTCCCGCTGCCGTGGCTCATCAAGCCGGTCAGGTGGGTGATGCGGCTCGGTTCGTTCGGCGCCGGCGGTGACGTCGTGGAACTCCCCGGCACCCCCGAAGTCTCCGTTCGCGTCTTCCGCCCGGCCGGGCAAGGCGTTCCCGAAGCAGGCTCTCCCAAACCAGCGTTGCTCTGGATCCACGGCGGCGGGTTGATCATCGGAGACGCGGGGCAGGACCACGCGTTCTGCCAACGGGCGTCCGACGAACTCGATGCGGTGGTCGCCTCGGTCCAATACCGGCTCGCCCCCGACCACCCATTCCCGACACCGCTGGAGGACTGCTACAGCGCGCTGCGCTGGCTGGCCGGGCAACCCGACGTCGATCCCGAGCGCATAGCCATCGGCGGAGGGAGCGCCGGCGGCGGTCTGACGGCCGCACTCGCCCTGCTGGCCCGGGACCGCGAAGAAGTCCGGCCGGCATTCCAGCTGCTGGTCTATCCGATGCTCGACGATCGGACCACGCGTCGCACCGATATCGACGAGCGCGGCTTCCGGCTGTGGAACCAGCGCGCCAATCGAATCGGCTGGCGCTCGTATCTGGGATCGGCATACGGATCCGCCGACGTTCCCCCGACCGCCTCGCCCGCCCGCAGCACCGACCTGTCGGGCTTGCCGCCGGCATGGCTGGGGGTCGGCGACCACGATCTGTTCTACGACGAGGACCTCGAGTACGCCCGGCGCCTCCGGGAAGCGGGCGTCGACTGCGACCTGACCGTCGTTCCGGGGGCCTATCACGCCTTCGACGGCATCGAGCCGAAGGCTCCGGTTTCCCGGGACTTCACTCAGGCACAGATCACCGCGCTGGGCCGGGCGCTGCACTGCGCCGGTTTCGAGACAGTGACCGATATCGGCGACGTGTAGGTCGGCGCCGCACCGGGCATGCGCGACTGGCCGACTGCGGCGGTCGCGCAGCCGGCCTCGGTCAGGGGAGAAGTGCGTCGAGCGGTACCGTGTCGGCCATCATGGCGTAACCCGCCGGGCCGGGATGAATGCCGTCCAGTGTCTCGGTGCCGGGCTTCTGATGCTTATCGGAGGGATCGGCGAGAGCGCGATCGAAATCGACGACGGTGACGTCGCGCTGGGTCCGGATCCAGTCGTTGAGAATCTGACGCTGGTCGTCACCGAACGTGTCGGGCACGGCGTCCGGGAGCATGACGGTGCGCGACACACGGGGAAGATACGTTCCCAGAAGCACTTTGACGCCGGCGGCGTGCGCGGCGTCGATCAGTTGGCGCAGTCCGGTCTCGACCTCACCCGCGGTCCGGTTGCAGTAGCGCAGGTCGTTGCCGCCCTCGTTGATGATGACGGTCTTGATGTTCGGGACAGCCAGCGCGTCACGAGCGAAGCGAGTGACAGCAGCCTCGCCCACTACCTCCTTCGTCGCCTCCACCGTATGGCACGGCAGCACGGTGTTTCCCGCAATACCGGCATTGACGATCGACAGCGGCAGTCCCGCGTCGTGGATCCTGTCGGCGAGGCGATCAGGATAGTCGGCGTGGTTGTCGAGGCCCGACAGTGTCCCTTCGGTGATCGAATCACCGAAGGCGACAACCGTACCCCGAGTGCCGGGGTCCGCGGCGTCGACGCGGGTGAGGAACGAACGGAACGGCGTAACGACCGGGAATGCGCTGCCGTCGGTATCCGAGGTACGGTCGCCGGCTGCAGGTAGTGAGCTGTAACTGCTGATGTCGAATGCGGCGATTCCGCCGCCGGTGGTCAGCGCGCCGACGGTGGGCACGAAGAACGACACCGCCAGATCGGTACCGTAGCCGAATTCGATGTCCGCCGGGTCGCTGACGACCGAACTGCCGGGGGCGACCGTCACCTCGCGACCACCACCGAAAGTGATCGCCTGCCCGAGCTCGGCCCGGATCGCGGCTCCGGCCGCGCGCGGCGCTATCGAGGCCGAACGGAAGGTCACCGGGGCGTTGCCGTACTGATTGGAGAGGGTGATCCGAACACCCCTGCCAGGCATGGACATCCGGACGATCGCACGGTATGACTGGTCTGCCGCGGGCGGGTAACTCGGACCCGACGGCGAGGTCTGCCAAGCTCCGGACCACGTATCTCGCTCGCCGGGCGAGGCGACTGCCGGCGGACCGCCGGCGAACAGTGGGCCCGCGGCGAAACATGCGGCGACCATCACCGAGACGAGGGCTGTTCCACAGCTGCTCCGCCCGTGCGCCGACCGGCTTCCACCGAGGAACCATTCCATGCGCGACCACTCCCGTCGTGTGCCTCATCACTATCTTCACCGGTGCACGAAACTATCACGAACAGTGTAATGATTAGCCCGTTTTGGATCGGCGTTAACTACTGCCGGGTACTGATTTCGTCGATGTTACGAATCGGTCCGGTACTCGGATCCGATTGTTACCAGTTCACCGGAAACGCCTGGACAACGGTTACACGGCAATGATCGACCGATACGAGATGCAACACGTCGCAGCTGCACAGAATCGGCTGAATACCTTGCAGCACAACAGATTAGCCGCCATCTGACGCTGATCCCGGCGGCGAGAACTCAGCAACCTCACCTTCTTCCGGACGTGACCAACGCGAAATAACTCGGGCGTCAACTTGAGTCATCGGTGAGCCGCACCCGCGCCGGCAAACGCTCCTCCCACACCGATCCACGCCAACTCAGCAGGAGATCACTCATGTCCGCACCCACCAAGACGACCGCCGACATCGACAAGGCGATCGAGGAGAACATCGCGAAGTCGCTCGCCGAGATCCCGCATCCGGCGCTGCCCAAGGGCACCAACATCTACGGCGCGACGAAGATCTTCCCCGATTATCAGGCCGAGGCCGGCGAAACCTACTTCACCCTCGTCCACGGCATCGCCCACGAGTCGTCGGTCAGCTTCGTCGCGGTGCTGCAGGCCACGCGGGCGCTGCGCAAGGGCTTCGAATCGGCCATCTACTTCTACGGTCCCGGCGCGATCAACGCCATCGCCACCCGTGGATTCCCGACCACCGGCGACAGCGGCTTCCCCGGCGAGCAGAACATCAACGAGGCGCTGTCCACCTTCATCAAGGAAGGCGGCAAGGTCTTCGCCTGCCGGTTCGGGCTGGCGTTGCACGGCGCGCGTGAGGAGGACCTCATCGAGGGCGTCATCCCCGCACATCCGCTGGATGTGCAGGACGCGCTGATCCACTACGCGCGCAAGGGCGCCATCATCAACTCCACGTACCAGGTGTAGGCGGCGGGACATGACCGAGGTATCCACTCGAGTAGACCTCGCGCTACTCGGCATCCGCGTCGATGTGCCGGTGCAGCGCCGTTCCGGGGCCGGGCCCAGCGATGACGGTCATGTGCTGTTCGGGGGTGCCGGCGCTGCCATCCCCATCCGCTCCGACTCGCCCTACACCCTGCGCGACAACAGGCTGCTCCTCGACGGCGCCGACCTGGGTATCCCGGTCGAGCCGGTGCGGCGGCCGCGCTTCTACGATCTGCGCACCGCCGACGGCATCGGCTACGAGCAGATCGCCAAGCTGCACGGCGCCGACGTGCTCGCCACCACGGTGGTGCAGACCTGCATCCGCTATGCCGAGGACCAGCGCTGCCGCTTCTGCGCCATCGAGGCCTCGCTGCAGGCGGGGCAGACCATCGCGGTCAAGCGGCCCGAGCAACTCGCCGAGGTCGCGGCCGCCGCGGTTCGGCTCGACGGGGTGCGCCAGATGGTGATGACCACCGGCACCTCCGCCGGAAAGGACCGTGGCGCACGGCATCTGGCACGGTGTGTGCGGGCCGTGAAGGCCGCGGTACCGGACCTTCCGATCCAGGTGCAGTGCGAACCGCCCGCCGATCTGTCCGTTCTGACCGAACTGCGCGAGGCCGGGGCGGAATCGATCGGCATTCATGTCGAATCCCTCGACGATCGGGTGCGCGCCCGCTGGATGCCGGGCAAGTCGACTGTTCCGCTGACCGAATACCGGGCGGCCTGGGCCGAGGCCGTGCGCGTGTTCGGCCGCAACCAGGTGTCGACCTATCTGCTCGTCGGGCTCGGCGAGGATCCGGACGAATTGGTCGCCGGCGCAACGGAACTGATCGCGATGGGGGTATATCCGTTCGTCGTGCCGTTCCGGCCGTTGGCCGGCACGCTCGCCGTGGACGTCGACCACGTGCTGGCGCCGACCCCGGAGCTGCTCGAGGACGTCACCCGCAGGGTCGCCGCCGAATTGCGCCGGGCCGGGATGTCCGGCTCGGACCAGAAGGCCGGCTGCGCCGCGTGCGGCGCGTGCAGCGCGCTTCAGACCGCGGGAGGCTGAGATGACCACCACCGAATCCTCCGACACCACAACCACTCCCACCCACTCGAGAATCGGCCGAGCGGCCGCACTCGGCGCGTCCCCGCTGGACTACTGCGTGCTGTCCGGGCATTCGTGCCCGGAGCCACGGGACGGTTTCCTGATCCACCCGGCCGACGACCGGCAACTGGCCGCCTATCGGGCATTGCGGCGCGAGAACTTCGTCGTCGAGCAAGGCCTGTTCTCCGGCAGCGACGCCGACGATGTGGACGACGATCCGCGCACCGTCGTGCTGGTGGCCCGGGCACCGGACGGTGCCGTGCTCGGCGGCGTGCGGCTGGCACCGGCCACTGCCGAGGATCTGGGCTGGTGGACCGGCAGCCGCCTGGTCGTGGACTGCCGGCGACGCACCCGCGGGGTGGGCCAGGCGCTGGTGCGCGCGGCCTGCGCCTACGCGGAAAGCAACAACGTGCTGCGGTTCGAGGCGACGGTGCAGACTCGTTACGCCGAGATGTTCACACAGCTGGGCTGGATCGGGCTGGGCGCCACCGAGGTCGGCGGCGTGCCCCATGCCTGGATGCGCTGGCCCATCAACCGCATCGAACGACTGGCGCAGGCCACCAAGGCGATGCTCGGGCCACTGCTGAACGAATTCGGCGACCACCCGACGATGTTGGGAGGCAACGGTTTCCGGGGCGACGACGGCGCGCCGGTGCCGGGCAGCGATCTCGTCGCCGCATGCGATTCCATCCTTTCGTCGATGGTGGAACGCGATCCGGAATGGGCCGGATGGTGTTCGGCGCTGGTGAATATCAACGACCTGTCCGCCATGGGCGCCGAGCCCGTCGGCCTGCTGGACGCGGTCACCGCCCCGACTCGCTCCCAGCTGACCAGAATCCTGCGGGGACTGGCCCACGCGAGCCGGACGTGGGGCGTTCCGGTCCTCGGCGGGCATACCCAGATCGGCCCCGCCGCATTGTCGGTGACAGCGCTGGGCCGCACCGGCCGTCCGGTGCCCGGCGGCGGCGGGCGAGCAGGTGACCAGCTGCGGCTCACCGCGGATCTGGGCGGCGACTGGCGTCCGGGATACCGTGGCAGCCAATGGGATTCGTCGTCGCACCGCAGCGGTGCGGAACTGCGACTGATGGGCCGATTCGTCGCCGATACCGCCCCTGCCGCCGCGAAGGACGTCAGCATGGCCGGCATCGCCGGCACCGCGGGCATGCTCGCCGAAGCGTCCGGAACGGGTGTCGAGTTGGACCTGGCACGTATCCCCCGACCGGCGAAAGCCGGACTCGCGGACTGGATCACCTGCTTTCCCGGCTTCGCCATGCTCACCGCCGACCGCCCCGGTGCGGTGACCACCGACCCCGGCCCCGCCACCTCCGCGGTGTGCGGGGTGCTCATCTCCACCCCCGGCGTGCGATTGCGCTGGCCGGATGGAACAACCACCACCGCGGTGCCCGGCGCCGTTACCGGAATGGGACCCTCATGACCGAACTGACAATGTCCGTAGCCGCCGCCGAATTCGGCCGCGATATGGAAGCCTGCTACCACACCATCGGCGCGCTGATCGACCAGGCACGCGAGCGCGGTAGCCGCCTGCTGGTGCTGCCCGAAGCCTGCCTCGGCGGGTACCTGCCCAGCCTGGGCGGGGGCGACGAGAGCGACGAGGCCAAACAGCGCCGCCTGCGCAGCCTGCCGCCGGCACTCGCCCTGGACGGGCCCGAATTGCGCCGCATCGCCGCGATGGCCGGGGACCTGGTCGTCACCCTCGGCTTCTGCGAAGCCGACGGCGAGGTGCGCTACAACGCGGCGGTCACCCTGAACGGCGACGGCGTTCTCGGCTCCTATCGCAAGGTGCATCAGCCGCTCGGCGAAAACCTCTGCTATGCGGCGGGTTCGGAGTACCGCGCGTTCGACACACCGGTCGGGCGGATGGGTATGCAGATCTGCTACGACAAGGCCTTCCCGGAAGCAGCCCGCGCACTGGCGCTGGACGGCGCGCAGATCATCACCTCCCTGTCGGCATGGCCGACCTCGCGCACCGCCACCGTCGAACGACTCGCCGACGATCGCTGGACCCAGCGTTTCGACATCTTCGACCGTGCGCGGGCGGTGGAGAACCAGGTGGTCTGGATCGCATCCAACCAGGCCGGTACCTTCGGTTCGTTACGGTTCGTCTGTAGCGCCAAGATCGTCGGGCCGGGTGGCGACATTCTCGCCACCACCGGTACCGAAGCCGGATTGGCCACCGCCACAGTCGATGTCGAGCACGCGCTCGGGCAGGCACGCGGCGGCGGCATGTACAACCTGGGCGATCGGCGGCCGGAGATCTACCACAGCGTCGTCGCGCCGTACGGCGTCGTCGGACAGCCTTCGCACCCCGAGCACCTGGCGGCCGCTCATGCCTGAGATGACATTCGACATCCGCTGGCCCGACGGTAACGTCCAGTCCTGCTACTCGCCGTCGCTGGTGATCCACGACCACCTCACGGCCGGCGCCGACTATCCGATCGACGAATTCCTGCAGCGGGTGTCGACCGCCTTGACCGTCGCCGCCGAACGCGTGAAGGAGAAGTTCGGCTTCTACTGCACCTCGGCCATGCAGACCCTCGAGGCCATCGAATCGGCTGCGGCGCAAACGCTTACCGAGACCGGCACCGTACGTGTGCTGTCGATGAACCCATCGTCTGTGCCGGCCGCTACTCCGGGAGGAAAATCGTGACTTCGCACACCGATTCGGGAACCACCGTCGAGCATCACGATGTCGTCGTGATCGGCGCCGGACAAGCCGGACTGTCGATTTCCTGGCATCTGACCGCACGCGAGGTCGACCACGTGGTGCTCGAACGCGACACCGTCGCCCACGAATGGCGTGACACCCGCTGGGACAACTTCACCCTGGTCACACCGAACTGGCAATGTGTCCTTCCCGGCTACAGCTATCAGGGCAAGGATCCCCACGGATTCATGGCCCGCGACGAGGTCTATGCCTGGGTCCGGAACTATGCCGACAGCTTCGGCGCGCCCGTTCGCGAACACGTCACCGTCACCGGGGTCACCGTCGCGCAGGACGGCGGATTCGACATCGAAACGACCTCCGGACCCTTACATGCCGATCAGGTGGTGGTCGCGGTCGGCGGCTACCACACGCCGACGGTTCCGCGCTTCGCCGAGCGGCTGCCCCGCTCGATCCTGCAGCTGCATTCGGCCGAATATCGCAGCGCCGCGGACCTGCCGGCCGGCGAAGTACTCGTTGTCGGTACCGGGCAATCCGGTGCTCAGATCGCCGAAGACCTGCATCTGGAAGGCCGGCGCGTCCACCTGGCTGTCGGCAACGCTCCGCGGGTGGCCCGCTTCTACCGCGGCCGCGACTGTGTGGCCTGGCTACAGGACATGGGTCACTACGACATCCCCATCCAAGACCAGCCCGGCGGGCTGGGCAAACGCGAGAACACCAACCATTACGTCACCGGCCGCGACGGCGGGCGCGACATCGACCTGCGCCAATTCGCGCTCGACGGCATGGCACTCTACGGCCGGATGGTCGAGGTCGCCGACGGCACAGCGCATTTCGATCCGTCACTGGAGGAATCGCTGGACGCCGCGGACGCCGTCAGCGAAAGCATCAAGGACTCCATCGACGCCTACATCGCCCGTGAGG
The DNA here is from genome assembly GCF_015354405.1 of Nocardia sp. BSTN01. Taxonomy (GTDB): domain Bacteria; phylum Actinomycetota; class Actinomycetes; order Mycobacteriales; family Mycobacteriaceae; genus Nocardia. The sequence goes on from NZ_JADKYP010000007.1 coordinate 185,069, forward strand.
GCATTCAGGCGCCCGTCGAACCGCGCTACCGGCCGGTCTGGCGGCCCGAACAGGAGATCACCGAACTCGACCTGACCGCAAGCGGTATCACGTCGGTGGTGTGGTCGGTCGGGTTCCGTACCGACTACCGGTGGCTGCAGGTCGGCGTATTCGACGGCGAGGGCCACCCCTGCCACAATCGCGGCGTCACCACGACGCCGGGCCTGTATTTCCTCGGCTTGCCCTGGCTGCACACCTGGGGTTCGGGCCGCTTCGCCGCCATCGCCCGAGACGCCGAGCACCTCGCCGACCAGATCACCGTCAGCGCGCGCGCCACCGCCGCCGCGTGAGTCGAGTTGGCATGGCTGTAACCCGAATAGCCGCTGTCGCAGCACATTTCGGTGCCGACATAGGCCGGGCGCTCGACAAGATCACCGGTATCGTCGAGCGCCTCGGCCACGACGGCGTGGATTTGCTCGTCCTTCCCGATGCCAGCCTCGGCGGCTACATCGGCGACTTGCGGAATCCGGATCCGACCACCGGGCCCGAGGCCATCGACTCGGACGGTCCGGAGATCCGCCTGCTGTGCCGGATCGCGGGCGCCATGACCATCTGTGTCGGCTACGCCGAACTCGCCGACGGCGTCCGCTACAACGCCGCGGTCTGCCTCACCGGCGACGGTGTTCTCGGTCGTCACCGCAAAGTTCATCAACCCGCCGGCGAGCACCTCGCCTACGCCGCCGGAACGCAATTCTCGGCGTTCGACACCCCGGTCGGCCGGCTCGGCATGCTCATCGACTACGACAAGACCTTCCCCGAATCCGCCCGCACCCTGTCGCTCGACGGCGCACGCACGATCGCCGCACTGTCCGCGTGGCCGGCCAGCGTCACCGACCGCGCCTCGCGCATGCCCAACGACCGCCAAGCCCTCTTGTTCGACCTCTACGATCAGGCCCGCGCGGCAGAGAACCAGATCGTGCTCGCTTCCTCGAACCAGACTGGCATTACCGGCAATCTGCGTTTTCTCGGCCAGGCCAAGATCGTGGGTCCCGGCGGCGACATCCTCGCCAAGACCTGGTCCAAAGGCGGCCTCGCCGTCGCCGACATCGATATCGACGCCGAAGTCGACCGCGCCCGCCGCGTGCTTCGGCATCTCGAGGAACGCCGTGTCGACGCCTACCACAACCTGACCATCGACAAGAGCGGCCACCGATGAAGGACCAGCACTGATGCGGATCGCGCTACTCACCTACTCCACGAAACCGCGCGGCGGCGTCGTCCACACTCTCAACCTCGCCGAGGCCCTCGCCCGACTCGGTGCCGATGTCACGGTGTGGACGCTCGGTCGCGGCGGCGACGGCGGATTCTTCCGGCCGGTCGACCCCGCCGTGACCGTTCGGGTCGTCCCGTTCGACGGGATCCACGGCGAAGCGGTCGGTGCCCGAATCATGCGCTCCATCAGTGTTTTACGGGAAGCGTTCACCCCGGACGACTACGACATCGTGCACGCCCAGGACTGCATCAGCGCCAACGCCGTCGGCCGCTGCATCCGCACCATCCATCACCTCGACACCTTCACCACACCCGAACTGGCCCGCTGCCACGACCGCGCCATCACCGACCCCTATGCCCACATCTGCGTCTCGGCTGCCGTCGCCGCGGAAGTGCGCGACGGCTGGGGCCTGCGACCCACCGTTATCCCCAACGGCGTCGAATACCACCGTTTCGCCGCCGCCGGCAGCGACTCACCCGCCGCAGTCGCCGATCGCGCCTCCTGGAGAGAACAGCTGGGCCCCTATGTCCTGGCCCTCGGCGGCATCGAACCCCGCAAGGGCAGCATCGACCTGCTCGAAGCATTCGCCGTGCTCCGCCGGGACCATCCGACACTGAACCTGGTATTCGCCGGTGGCGAAACCCTGTTCGACTATCGCGAATATCGGGCCGAATTCGACACTCGCGCAGCGGCACTCGATATCCAACCCACCATTCTGGGTACCGTCGACCATGCCGATCTGCCCGCCCTGATGGCAGGGGCCGCACTGGTGCCCTTCTTCTCCACCAAAGAAGGATTCGGCCTGGCCGCGATGGAGGCCCTCGCGGCAGGAATTCCCGTCGTGGCACGGGACCTTCCCGTGCTGCGCGAGGTCTTCGCCGACAGTGTGCGCTATGCCGTCACCGCAGGTGAGATGGCGAGTGGTATGGCCGAAGCGCTACGGCCGGAACGGGCCCGCAAGACCCGCGGGCAGGCCCTCGCCGCTCGCTACCGCTGGGAACAGGCGGCACAAGCACATCTCGACTTCTACCGAACCCAGCCCACCGGCGTCGAAACCCCGCTCGCCACCGTTTGAACAACTCTGAACCGGAGCACGAATGGAAATTCCCACCAATCTCGTCAGCATCCTGTCCGTCGACGCCTCCCGGATTCCCTGGGACACTCTGCTGGTCGAGCAAACCGGCGCGAAAATCCCGGTCAAACCGCTGTTCTCCGATCCGGACACCGGCATGTCGGTCCAAATCATCAGGTACGCAGCGGGATTCACCAACATATGGCACTCGCACCCCTGCGGGCACGGCATGTATGTCCTCGACGGTATTTTGAAAACCCATCAGGGCGAATACGGCCCCGGCAACTGGGTCTGGTTCCCCGAGGGGGGCTGGATGGAACATGGCGCCACCGAGGCCAGCGACGTCACGTTCCTGTTCATCACCAATAAACCGTTCAGCATCTGCTATGCCTTCGAACCGAATCCGCCGGCACCTCTGCACTGAGTCCGGGTCACCGTCGCGGACCTCTCGAATCAGGTCGGTCGCTCGCCCGTGATCCGATTCGCCACGGTGATCGCACGGGCACGTTGCAACTGATCCATCGTCAGCGGCGGTCCCAGTGGCCGGCAGATATCCCTGTCGGCGCGAATTCCCATCAACAACAACGTCAGATAACGACGCCAGCCGCCCGGCTCGACGGGTTCGGTGAACGCGGCCATCGCGTTCACCATCACCACCATGCCGAACATATCGGCCACGGTGACGTCGGGCCGGACGGTTCCGGCCTGCTGCGCACGCGCCAGCACGCCTTCGATCAGCGGGCGAATATCGGCTTCGAAGCCGTCCACAGTGGCTGCGCCCTCGGGCAATCCGGTCATCGCCGCACCCAGCACCCGATTCTCCACGACGAGCCCGCAGCTGCGGTCCAGCAGGCCGGCCAGCCCGCGCCACGGGTCGGGATCCCGCGCAGCCGTGTCGGCATATTCGCGGATTCGATCCAGGTGGTCGGCGACGACCTCGGCAATGAGTTCGTGTTTGTTCGAAAAGCGCCGGTAAACCGTCCCGACGCCTACTCCCGCGGCAACCGCCACCTCGTCGAGCGTGACATCCATGCCGCGCTCCGCCAGTAACGCGATACCGGCGGCGACGATCCGGCGCCGGTTCCGCAATGCATCGGCGCGAATACGCGCCGACTTGCGAGACTGGCGCGCGGATCCACAATCACCGGAATTCTCGCCATCGCCGGAATGACGGTCAGCTCGCCGGTTCACCGCTGCACCGGTCGGAGGTTGTCGAGAAAGAACCGAGTCCTGCGGTCGTAGTCATCGCGCGGCGGCTTGGGAAGGTGACGCAACACGAGTGCGTTCGCGACGGTGGCGTGGTGGAAGTCTCCCACCGTGAAGTCGGATCGCACCGCCCCGGCGCGGTGCCCATCCTCGATCAGGCTCTCCGCGATCTCCTGCGCCGCGGCGCAGATCGCATTGAACCGGGGGGAGTTCGGATACTCCGCCAGAATCACGTCGAGGAATACGGGCTCTCGATACTGCAGGTCACGGTGGTCACGAACGTAGCCGACGACGCGCTCCCACGGGTCGGCACACTGCCGGGCGCGACTGATGGCTTCGAAGAAGTCCGGCGCGATCAACTCGTCGATGACCGCGTCGATGAGGCCGTCACGCCCGTCGAATCGGTTGTAGATGGTCGCCTTGCTGACCTCCGCGGCCGCCGCGATCTCCCGCAGCGGGACGCCGAGGCCATGGCGCCGGAACGCGTCGATCGCCGCCACGCGGATCTGGCCCGCATTGCGGGCGGCATCGGCTCGTAACCTCGCGGCGCCTTCGTCGTCTGACATCGGATTCCTCCTCAACCGACAGTCTAACCTGACCCCCGGGTCATGATATGCTCGGCTAAGTTGACCCCATGGTCAGCTTCGCGTGGTCGGACATCCCTACCGCCCTGCGGCACGATCACGCGCCACCGACAACAGAAAGGCCCCTCATGACCTCCTTCGCCGTGATCGGCGCGACCGGCCAGCTCGGTCGCCCTACCCTCAGCGCACTGACCACCGCTGGAGTTCCGGGTGCGGATGTGGTTGCCATCGGCCGCAATACCGCTGCGCTGGAGGAAATTCGCGGGCTGGGTTTCCGCGCGACCGCCGCGGACATGAACGACCCCGCATCGATCGAGTCGAGCCTGTCCGGCGTCAGCGAGTTGCTGCTGATCTCCGGTAGCGAAGTCGGCAAGCGCCTCGACCAGCACAAGGCGACGATCGACGCCGCCGTCCGGGCCGGAGTGCGGCGCATCGTCTACACGAGCGTCTTGAACGCCGCCGACCCGGGAGTGCTCATCGCCGCCGAGCACATCGCCACCGAAGATCATCTGAAGTCGTCCGGTCTGGCATTCACGATCCTGCGCAACGCGTGGTACACCGAGAACCACCAGCAGGACTTCGCGGCAGCGGTGGCGACGGGCAAAATCGTCTCCAACCTCGGGGACGGGCGCATCGCCACGGCCACCCGTCAGGACCTGGCCGAAGCCGCCGCTGTCACGCTCGCCGAGATCGACAAGCACGACAACACGATCTACGAGCTGTCCGGCGACACCGCGTGGAACTACGCCGAATTCGCGGCGGCTGCCGGCGAGGCGCTCGGCCGCGAGATCGAGTACATCGCCGTGGACGACGACACGTACGCACAGCAGCTGCAATCGGCCGGCATCGATGAGCAGACCGCGGGATTCCTTGTCGCGCTCAACGCGAACCTGCGCGCGGGCGCGCTCAGTCTCACCACCGGTGACCTGCGGACACTCATCGGCCATCCGACCACGACGCTGGTCGACGCTGTCCGCCAATGGAGCATCGACGCCTGAGCCCGCCCGGTAACCTCGCTACCTCACCACGGGGAGCTGGAACAGACCGCGAGCGAACCGGATCAGATGCTCCCGCAGAGCGGCGTCGTCGAGGTCCACGACCATGGGGTGGACGGCGGCGCCGCCGATGGCGGAGTACAGCATGGCCGCCCGGACGCGCATATCGGTGTCCCTACCGTCGCCGCGCTCGCCGCTCAGCACGGCGAACAGTCGTTCCATCAGGTCCTGAAACGACGTATGTTCGGCCAGGAAACGGGCCATATACGGGTCGTTCTGCATCACGCCGTAGAGCCTGCGGCGCTGTACCGCGATGTCGACGACCCGACCCAGCAGCGCGTCGCGCGCGGCCGGATCACTGTCCTGCGCTTCGGCTTCCGCCAGCGATGCTTCCAATCGAGCCATTTCGGCGTCCGCGACAGCGTGGACTATGTCGTCCTTGGTTTTGAACTGGTGGTAGACCGCAGCCTTGGTGACTCCGATGACGTCGGCGATCATCTGGAGAGAGGTCCCACTGACTCCGTGCCGGGCGAACAGCTCGAAGGCGGCCACTATGACACGGCGTTGTGCCGCAGTGTATTTCGCCGCGACCGTCACCGCGGTGCCGACCGCCTCACAGGAGCTCATCATGTGAGGCTAGCCGACCGGCAAGCCACCGCCGAATTGCCCACGGTGGCGCACGAGGTTACTCGCGCCCGGTTGTCGCACTCGATACGGTGCGCCATGAAGTGGCGCGGGCGTGACACTTGCTGAGGTACACGTCGTTGTGAGCCGCCATCGGCGCCGTTGCCGCGCAGCGGAGGTCATGAACCTCCACCTCGAGAGCGAAATGCCCGCGAGGCCGGAATATCCGAGTGCACTCGATATTCCGGCCACTCCCTTCATGTCGCCGACCGCTGCCGGTCCTCCGTTGTGTCGTTGGTCCTGCGGGCGACTGATTCAATGATCTCCCGCGCCGGCCACGACGAGCGTCTCAATTTTCGACACGGCCGCGAGGCGGCGCGGAGTTCATATCGCGCGCCCGGGATTGAGAATCCCCTTCGGATCGAATACTTCTTTGATCCGCCGCATCAGCTCGCGCTCGGCCGAGCCCACCATGGATTCCAGATACCGGCCCTTGAGATCGCCGATGCCGTGCTCACCGGTGATCGTGCCGCCCAGGGACAGACAGCGATTCATCATGTCGTCGAAGGCCCGGTACGCACGGGCGGTAGCCTCCGGATCCGCCGCGTCGAAGACCACGGTGGGGTGGAGGTTGCCGTCGGCGGCATGGCCGAATGTCCCGATCACGAGCTCGTACCGGTCGGCGATCCACTCGATCGCATCCAGCATCTCCGGCAATCGGTGCACCGGTACCGCGAGATCGTCGAGCAACGTGCTGCCACACCGTTCGAGCGCCGGGAGCGCGACCCGTCGAGCGTGCATGAGCGCCTCGCTCTCGGCCGGGTCGGAGGTGATGTGGACCTCCCCGGCCCCCGCCGCGCGACAGGCATCGGCGCTGCGCTGCGCGTCTTCCCGTCCGTCGGTCCCGTCACATTGAATCAGGAGCAAGGCCCCGGCCGTCGCGTCGAGCCCCATCCGGGTCATCTCGTCGACAGCCACAATCGTTGTGCGGTCCATGAATTCGACCAGGCTGGGATCGGCTACCTCCCGAATCGACAGGACCGCCTCGACGGCATGCGCCACCGCGGAGAATACGGCCACAACCGTCGATGACGTGCGGGGTTTCGTGCGCAGCCGCACCGTCGCCTCGACGATGACCGCGAGCGCGCCCTCGGAGCCGACCAGCAACTGGGTGAGGTTCAGCCCCGCGACGTTCTTCAGGGTGTCGGCCCCGGTATGAATGATCCGGCCGTCGGCGAGCACGGCCTTGATCCGCGCGACGTGGTTGCCGGTCACGCCGTACTTCGCGCAGCAGGCGCCGCCGGCGTTGGTCGCCAGGTTGCCGCCGATCGTGCAGATCGCGCGGCTCCCCGGATCGGGCACATACCAAAGACCCCGCCGATCCGCGGCGGCGGCCAGATCGCCGTTCAGCACGCCGGGTTCCACGGTGGCCGTGCGCGCTCGCACATCGATATCGAGTATTCGGTCGAACCGTTCCGTGCTCAGGATTATGCAGCCGTCGATCGCATTGCTGCCACCGGCGAGCCCCGTTCCCGCCCCCCGCGTCACCACCGGCACCGCATAGCGGTTGGCGATGGTGAGCGTCGAGACGACGTCGTCCGTTGTTCGTGCCCGAACGACGGCGATCGGGCGCCCCGCCGGTGACAGCAACGATTGGTCGCGGCTGTAACCGGCCATCACCTGGGGATCGGTTATCACGATATCGCCCAGATTCGCTGTCAACTCCGCGACCGAACCGGTCATCGTCACCGACATTCGGCTACACCGAGTTCGCCGGCAGGTCCGATATCTCCAGCTCCGCCATACTCGCCCAATCGGTTTCCGGAATCCGCGTACTGAGTATCCGGGGAGTCGCACGCAGTGCCGGACGCATCGCGTCCAGTCCCCGCCGGAAGTGGTCGGCGGAGACATGTTCGGCCCCGGCCTGCTCGTCCCGGAAGCCCTCGACGAGAACGAACTCGTCGGGGTTGTCCACATTCCGGTTCCATTCGAACCACAGATTGCCGGGTTCGGCCCGAGTTTTCGCGGTGTATTCCTGGGTGATCTGCAGCCAGCTATCGACATATTGCGGGAGAACATTGAACTTGACCACGATGAAAATCACGAAATGCTCCTGATCGACACAGCCGTACATGACACGGCGAAATTCATATCCCCCGCACGCCCGGATTTCGGCCGCCTCGTCCGATCTGGACGAGGCGGCCGGTCCCCCACCGCCCGAACGCCGAGGTTCTCAATAGATGTTGGAGGGACGAACCATGCCTTCGGCGAGATCGCCGAATCCGGGAGCCACGATCGCGCCTGGGTTGTAGACGACTTCCTCGACAATCGCGGTTTCGGTCGTGATGAGCAGCGCCGCGATCGACGCCGCACTTTCCAGCGCTGCGCGAGTGACCTTGAACGGGTCGATGACGCCGTCGTCGAACATATCCCCGTAGGTGCCGCTCAGGGCGTTGAAACCGTGGCCCAACGGCAGTCCGGCAACCACCTCGACCACTTCGTCACCGTCGAATCCGGCATTGTTCGCGATCCAGCGCAGCGGCTCGGCCAAGGCCCGGCCCACCACGTCGCGGCCGAGGGCCTCGTCCTCGGGCAGTTCGAGATCTGTCAATGCCCGGTGCGACTGCACGAGCGCGGTGCCGCCACCGGCGACGATGCCCGCCTCGACGGCTGCCCGAGTGGCCGCCAACGCGTCCTCCACCCGCAGCATCCGTTCCTTCAATTCGACGCTCGTCGCACCACCCACCCGGATGACGGCAACGCGCCCGGTGAGCCGGGCGATCCGCAATTCCAGGCTCTCCTTGTCGGCGTCTATCCGCGCCCGCTCGAGCTGCGCTTCCAGCTGGGCGATGCGGGCCGCCAGCCGGCTCCCGTCGCCGTGCGCGCCGACGATGGTCGTTTCGTTCTCGGTGACCGTGATGCGGTCACAGGAACCGAGATGTTCGGCGGTGATGTCGGACAGTTCGATGCCGGTGTCCTTCGCCACGACATGCCCGCCCAGCGCCACGGCGAGATCTTCCAGCTCGGCTACGCGGCGGTGCCCGAATCCTGGCGCCCGGACCACCACCGATTGCATCGTCCGGTGCATATTGCCGCCGACGAGCAGCTGCAGAGCCGGGCCGTCCACTTCTTCGGCCAGCACGACGAGCGGCCGATCCGCCCGTTTCGCCACCTCGATGCTCGGCATGATGTCCTGAACCTGCGTGATCTTCTTGTTCGTCAGCAGGATCAGGGGATCGACGTGGACCGCCTCCATCCGTTCCGGGTCGGTGACCATGTACCCCGAGGTGTAGCCGTGATCGAACTCGATGCCGTCGACGATGTCGACCGCGAGACCGAGACCGTCGCTCTCCTCGGTGGTAACCACACCCGTCCGGCCGACGTAATCGACAGCCTGTGCGATGGCGTGGCCGATGGCTTCGTCGTCACTGGCGGCGAGGGTCGCGATCCGCTTCAGATCGGTCAGCCCGCTGACCTCGGTGACCTGTGCACGCAACGACTCGACGACGGCGTTCACCGACCGTTCGATGCCGCGGCGCACCCGCATCGGATTGGCCCCGGCATCGACGGCGCGCAGACCCTCCCGGACCATCGCCTGGGCCAGGACCGTCGCGGTTGTCGTTCCGTCGCCGACGGTGCCGTTGGTTTTCATGGCGACCTCTTTGACCAGCTGCGCGCCCATATTCGCGAAGGGATCGCGCAATTGGATTTCGCGGGCGATGGTCACCCCGTCGTTGGTGATCGTCGGCGGACCGGTCAACTTCTCGAGGACGGCGTTGCGGCCCTTGGGACCGAGGGTCACCTTGACCGCGTCCGCGAGGGCATTGACGCCGTGCTCCAGCCTCGACCGTGCGTCCTTGTCGTAACGCAGCTCCTTAGCCATGGCTCTTTCCTTTCCTTACGGGACGAGAATCGCGTTACGGGACGAGAATCGCGCGGCCACGGACGCGGCCGGCGTCGAGATCGTCGAGTGCTTGCTGGAAGCTTTCGAGGGGATATTTGGTGGTGTGCAGCGTGACTTTGCCTTGGGCGGCAAGGGTCATCAGTTCGCGCAGATCGTTGTAGGAGCCCACGAGATTTCCGATGAAATTGATCTCGGTGGAAATCACGTCGATCGTCGGAACATCGATGTTCTCGCCGTAGCCGACGACGTAGTAGTTACCGGCACGGCGCAGCATCGCGATGCCCTCCCGCGTCGCGCCGCCCTCGCCGACGAAGTCGATCACCGCTTCGGCACCGTGCCCCGCGGTCAGATCGAGCACCTGCTGGACATGAGTGCCGTCGGCGACGATGCCCCGATCCGCGCCGATCTGTTCCGCCAGCGCGACGGCGTCCGGATTGCGGTCGAGGACGACCACGGTGACACCGGAAATCGCCTTCAGCACCTGAATACCGATGTGGCCCAGTCCGCCCGCGCCGATCACCACGCACACATCGCCCGGTCGAGTCGTCTTCGCGACCTTGGCGACGGCGTGGTAGGCCGTCAGCCCCGCGTCGGCGAGCGCGGCGACATCGGCGGGCTCGAGCGAGTCGTCGATGCGAACCACACTGCGGGCGGTGGTGCGCAAGTATTCCGCGTAGCCGCCGTCGACGTCGATGCCGGGGAATTTGCTGTTCTCACAGTGCACGTCGTCACCGAACCGGCACGCGCGGCACAGTCCGCAGGTGATCAGCGGGTGCAGGATGACCTTGTCTCCCACTGCGACATTGGTGACGGCGTCACCGGTCGCCGCCACCCATCCGGCATTCTCGTGCCCGATGGTGTACGGCAGTCCTACGCCGCTCTTCTCTTCCCACTGTCCTTCGAGAATATGCAGGTCGGTACGGCACACACCGGCGCCACCGATTCGCACGATCACATCCAGCGGCCCCTCGACCGTCGGCTGGGGGACCTCGGTCAGCTGCAATTTGGTGTGGTATCCGACCACCTGGACGGCCTTCATCGGGAGCTCCTTGTTCTCACGTCGTGAATTCGAGGTGTGCCGTCGACGGATTCGCTGCCGGCATAGCGGGTGGCGAGCAGACCACGGCAGAAGTGGGCGTTGCCTTCCATCGAAATGCGCACGGATTTGGCGAAACGAAGCCGCATCGGCACCTGTTCGGGCAGCAGGCGCCTTCCGGCGTCGTCGACGACGACCCGGCTGGCCGGGCACATGCTCAACCCGATGCGCATCCGGCGCCGCAACAGCGCCTCTTTCTCCTTGCCGGGCGCCAGATCTCCCAGAGTCAGTTTGTGCAGGTCGTCGACGGAAAGATCGGAGTGTTTCAGGTGCGCCTCGACGCACCGTTCCATCGCGGCCGCATGTGCCTTGACCAGGAATGTCCTGCGCAGTTCGTGCAGACTCTCTTCCGCCTCGACACCGAACGTCCCGACATAGCCGGCATCGGCCGCCAGGCCCGCATTGATCTTGTCGCTGTCGTGGTGGTCGTCGAGCAATACCCGCACCTCGCCGGCACCGTCGACCATTCGCAGCGCGTCCAGGGCGTCCGCCGCCATCAGATAGGCGAAGTTCGGCGAGCAGAATGCGGTGGGCAATCGCAGGTGCACAACGACTCCCGCATCGTCGATCGTCATCGAGCGGACGAACCCGAGTTCTGTTATCGGAGCGTCCAATTCGGGATCGAGGACGGTCGACAGCGCCGCCACCAGGTCCTGTTCGGTACAGAGAGCAGGGGCGGTCATGACAACACCTTTTCCGGCTCCGCCACCCCGGTGACCGCCCCATCGGCCGGCGCCGGCGCGAGGCGCGACTGCGCGGGGACCTCGATGTCGTACAGTGCCGCCGCGTTCAGGCCGAGAATCTTCTTCTTCTGGTCGACGGTGATCGGCGGATACTCGCCCTGCATATCCTCCGGAATCTGGAAGTCGACGAATTCCTCCACCAACCACTTCGGGGTCCACAGCGCGTAATCGCTGCCGAACAGGATCTTGTCCTCTTTGATCCAATACAGCAGTTCCCCGATGATCTGAGCGAAGTACCGCGGCCGGGTGTGGATGAACGGCAGCGCCACAGCCAACCCGCCGTACACGTTGGACTCCTGGGTGGCGATCCAGCAGAAGTCCTCCAACCTCGGCAGCCCGACGTGCTCGACGACGAAGTTGAGCTCCAGATAGTCGGTGGCGACCTTGTCGATATCGGCGACGTCGAACGCGTCGCGGTCCAGCGGACGAATCGTCGGTCCCTTGTGGACGTGAATATTCTTGATTCCCAGATCGATACATTCTTCGAGATACCGTCGCGACCACGGTTCGTCGAGCTTGTAGCCACGCGAGTCGCCGTGCCATTCCGCGGTGTAGAGCTTGACGCCCTGCAAATTCATCCGCTCGGCGTCCCGGCGGAGTTGTTCCAGCCCGGCCTCACCGTACCGGGGGTCGTAGGCGTGGTTGTAGGTGAGCTTGCCGGGGTGCCGCGCCACCAGCGCGAGCGCCTCTTCGGTTTGCCCGAATCCGTTGCGGTAGAAGTCACTCAGCAGAGTCGCCTGGAAAATCGCGTGGTCGACGTATCCGTCCTCGAAGATGTCGCGCTCGAAGCGTTCGCTGCCGTAATAGGTATACGTGTCGTAATCCCATACGACCTCCGCCGGACTGAGGTTCCGGTGGTAGTCGTAGAAGCAGTCGATGAACTCCTTGCCGTGCACATTCTTATGGTTCGACTCACGGCCGTCCCAGATGTGCACGTGCCCGTCGACGATGAAGTACTTTTCGCCGTTCTTCTCATACATGGTGGAAACTCCGGATTTCTTCGATTGCGTTGCCGCACAGGCTGGTTCACCGGCGGACAGGACTTCGAGCGAGTGATGGTCGGCTACCTGCGGCCCACCGGCGCCGCCGCCACGAATCTCGGCGGCGCCGGTGGTGTCGCCCGGCGTCCCTACTGAACGCTGAGGTCGAAACCGATGTATTCGGCCGCGTCCTCGGGGCTGGCGAACAACAGGGTCTTCTCGTCGAGATGCACCATGCGCCCGTAGTGGGTGGAGCTGATCTCCTCGAAGATCGACCCGTCGAACTCCTCACCCAGGGCTTCGCTGAGTTCGGCATAGTCGAAATCGAGCAGCCGCTGACCGTCGACCCGAATCATCGACGGATACTCGGTCAACTCCACGCCGTCCTTGGCTCCCATCACCTCCGCGACGACACGGCCGACCGGAGTGTTCATCAAGGTGACGCCACACATGTTGGAGAACTCGGTGGACGATCCGAATTGCATGCTCACTTCTTCAACTCCTCAGGAATGTCGAGACCGAGCTCGTCGAGCAGGGATGAGAACTTCGCGATGGCGGCGTCCAAACTGGTCGCGAACGTAACCGCCTTCTCGGCCGGCTGTGACCAGATCGGCTGCAGAGCCCGCGCCGCGTCGAGGCACCGCGGCACCCAGATGTCGAGCCAGCCGGCGAACAGCGCCTTGTTCGCCTCACCGAATTCCGGATCGCGAGTCAGCAGCCGGAACAGGTTGCGCGTGTATGCCAGATCACGGTCGTAATCGTGCTCGCCGGTGCCGACGATGGTCGGGGTGATGTAGTCGCCGTTGCCGGCCGCTATCTGCATGATCAATTCACTGCGGAACAGCGTGCCGACCAACTGTTCGAAGACGACGTTCGATCCGAAAAGCAGCTGACACCAATCCCCCACGGCGGTCAGCCGCTCGACGACCTCCCGGGTGGGCTGCCATTCCGGCGCGGACTGCCACACCTGCTTGTGCAGCGAACCGTCGAATTCCTCACTCGCCTCGGACAGGTCGAGGTTGAACAGCGCGAGATCCTGCGCGAAGCGGAGCTTGTGAGCGGCGTTGACGGCCACCGCGGTATTGATCATATTCGTCGGGCACGACCGCTGAATCGACGTGAACACATGCAGCGCCAATCCGTTCTCGGCATGCATCCACGCCCCGAGATTGCGACTGATGAATGTCAGCCACGTCGTATTCCACCCGTCGTAGACACGGGCCCGCTTCGCATTCGACAAACACAACTCGACCTGATGGACCACCTTCGAGTTGTTGCGATAGATCGTCTGGTCCCATTCCTCGTTCGGATCGAGAAAGGCGTGCCAGTTCGACGATTGCGCCGCGGTCCACTCGGGCGGGTATCCGCCGGGGCCGTCGCCGAATCCGTAGATCCAGCCCTGGGACAGGTGGCGCTCGGGGTCGGGCTGCACGTCGACGGTGACGTCCTCGTACATCGTCGACCGCTTCTTGGCCGGCGTGTAATAGGTGAAGGTCCGGCTTCTCGAGCTCGGAAACTCCAGCGCGCCGGCCTCGGAATCGGTGAATTCGATCTTGGGGAAGCTACGCTGCTTGGGCCCTGTGCTTGTCGTCATCTCTTTCTCAGTTCTTGTCGATGGAGGAGGGCTGTCGATTCCTGGGGTGACTAGTCGAATGCGGGGCTGGTGAACTTGTCGTAGAAGATCTGATCGTTCGGGGTGCCGGCGGCGCTGAGTAGTTCCAGCGCGGCATCGACCATCGGCGGGGGACCGCACAAATACGCCTCCGCGCGACCGAGTTCGGGCTCACGCCGGCTGACCACTTCGGTGACGTTGCCCGCTTCGATCTCGATCGGCCCCGTAGGGGGCGAATCCATCGATTCCGAAAGACAGGCAACGAAGACGAAGCCCTCCAGCCGGCTTCCGAGTTCGGCGATCTCCTCGAGATAGAAGAGGTCCGCGGACGTGCGGGCGCCGTAATAGAAGTGCACCGGACGGGTATTGCCCGTCTCGACCAGATGACGAAGCAGCGACAGCAGAGGAGCCATCCCCGCTCCCCCGCCGATGAAAATCATCGGCAGGACGTGGCCGGCCTTGATGGTGAACGACCCGTACGGCCCGGTCAGAGCAATTTCGTGGCCGACATCGATACCGTCGTCGAGCAGACCGGCGAACTTACCACCCGGATATTTCTTGATCAGAAATTCGATGTGCGCGGCCCCGGAGGGGGTCGTGGCCATCGAGAACGAGCGATGTTCTTCTGTCCCAGGGATTTTCAGATCCGAGTACTGGCCGGGTTTGAACTCGTATGCCGCGGGTTCCACCGGCTGCAATCGCAACGACACGATGTCTCTGGTCATCGGTTCGATCGCGATCACCCGAGCGCGCACGTCCTGGATGGGCACCCCGCTCAGGAGTTCGTCCTCGTCGAAATTGAGCAACTCGATCGTGCAATCGCTGTAAGCGGTTGAGCGACAGAGCAATACGTGACCTTCGTCGACTTCGGCATCGTTACACGCGAATGTCGAGTAGTCATCCATCTGGATATCGCCGTCGAGTACGAACGACTTGCACGCCGAGCACCGCCCCTCGCGGCAACCATGCATCAGATGGATGCCTTGCCGAAACGCGGCGTCGAGAATGTACTCGTCTTCATCGACTTCCATCTCGATGTCGACGGGTTCGAAGTGGATACGGTGTTTATCGGCCACGGCGGGCTCTCCTGGGCTGGTGGATCGATGGTGAGTCGGTGAGTGGCGCCGCGGTCACGCAGGACGCCACCCACCGAGCCTGGAATCACGCGGGAACGGTTTTACCCGCGCGATAGGCGGCGACGTGCGCTTCGCGCTCGGCGTCGGACATCTCGTTCAGGAGCACATTCGGGCTCTGGAATGTGTTGCCCCGTACGTCGTCCAGCGTCCACAACTTCTTCGGGTCGTCCAGATCGAGATGCGGCTGACCGACGAGAGTCTTGCCGTCGTCGCGGACGTAGCCGAGGTCGGAGACGATGTCGGCCAGATCCTTGCCGTGGTGCAGCGTCTCCCATTCCCGGAAACCGGTGAGCCGGCCCATATTCGGAGTCGGACGGCCCTGATATTCGCCACGGAAGGCCACCGCGTCGGTCCAGTAGCAGGTTTCCGAACAATAGGTCCGCCACTGATCGTCGACCTTCTCCACCACCATGTCCTCACGAATGAGCGCGGGCACCATGCAGGTCCAGCAGCGGTGCGGGTACTGGTACCCGACCTCCTCGAAGGCGATGGGCTTGTTGCGCCCGGGGTAGGCGAGCCGGTTGTACTCCTCCCACCACTTGCCGTACTTGGAGTACCAGCCGGGGTATTTGTGCTCGAACCACTCGAAGTCCTTGTCGGTCATCGCGTCGATCCGCCAGTAGTTGACCGGCCAGCCGGTGGCGAAGAAGCGAGCGACCTCGTGCACGTATCCCTTGTCCACGATGCGCTTCCACGCTTCTTCGACCAGATCGTGCGGGATCGTCAGACCGTACTTCTCGAGGGGGATGAGGTAGCTGCGGTAGTAGTCGTCGTAGATCCAGCGCCGCCACATCTCGGCGTAGCTCTCACGATCCTTACGCCGATCCTTGGTGCCGTATTCGATGAACGTACCGATCGCCGCGTCGACCACACAGTGGTTGTTCCACCACGCGTAACGCAGATCTCGTTCCAGCAGTGGACGATTTCGCTCGTCGGCCAACGCCATGAGCAGAATCGAGTAGCCGTTGGAGATGTGCCGCGACTCGTCGGACTGCACCGAGTGGAAGACCGTCGGCAGCAAGTAGTCGCCGTTGGCGGCCGCCTCGTCGGGCATGGCCACGAAAAGCGTGTTGGTGAAGGCTGTTTCGGCCACCACGGTCAAGTAGATGTTGGCCGCGGTGATGGCGTCACCGGTGATGAACCCTTCACCGAACTGCCGGCCGATGGTGCCCGCGTAGTTGTTCGCGAACGCCTTCTCGGTCATATCGAACCCGGCGGGGTCGATGTAGTTGTTCATGTACAGCTTCTTGAGGTTCATCTGAATCGTCGAGTGACGAACCTCGTCGATCATCTGCACGGCGAGCCCGTTGTGGATCTCCGGGTTCGGAACCGCGTCGATGGCCATCGGCATGGCACGCGCCGCCGAGATTTCCGGGAACGGAATGATCGACAGGAACAACTTCTGCCATTCCAGCCAGCGCTGCTGCACCTGACGGAACATGTTGCCGCGGATCGCACCGTCCATGGCGCCGTACACGCGGTTGTCCTTCTCCTCCTCCATCGGGAAGTAGGACCGCATGATCTGCTTGAGAGGATCCTTCTTCGGAGCCTTCTCGAAGGTGTAGTCCGTACCGAACCGGGTAGCGGGGGTTGCGAAGGTCGGCTCCCACGACAACTCCGTGATCTTCGCGTGTGCCTTCGTCAGGCTTTGCCTACTCAATGTTCGCCTCCTGGGTCACAGCGTCCGGTGGAAGTACCGGCCGCGGGGACGTTGCGATATCCATTCCAGCGGTTGCGAGGTGTGGCGAGCGTCTCACTCTGAGACGGGGGTCACATTGGAGTCAGCGGTCTCGCCGCGGCCATGCCGTTGGCCACCAACGGAATTCGTTCCACTCGGGATTAATTCGGCATTCCTGACAGCTATCACCGGATCGAGCTCCGTCTCCCACCATTCGCCGGACACCGGCGAGCAGTCGACAGCAGATGCCGCACACGCGAAACCGGTGCCTCACGAACGGATTCGCGAGACACCGGATCGTCTGCTGTCGGATCAGAGCAGGTCGTAACGGTCCAGGTTCATCACCTTGGTCCAGGCGGCGACGAAATCGTCGATGAACTTCCTCTCGTTGTCGTCCTGCCCGTAGACCTCGGCGAGCGCCCGCAGCTCCGAATTCGAGCCGAAGACCAAATCCACACGGCTGCCGGTCCATACGGTCTTGCCGGTCGATCGGTCGTAACCCACGTAGGTCCCGTCCTCGGCTGCCGACGGCTCCCACCGCGTGCCCATGTCCAGTAGGTTCACGAAGAAATCGTTGGTCAGCGCGCCAGGAGCGTCGGTGAAGGCCCCGAGCCGGCTTCCGTTGTAGTTGGCGCCGATCACCCGCAGTCCGCCGACGAGCACCGTCATTTCGGGCGCGGTCAGCGTCAGCAGGTTGGCTCGGTCCACCAACTGATACTCCGACGGCAGGCGGCTGCCCTTACCGACATAGTTGCGGAAGCCGTCCGCCCCCGGCTCGAGCGCCGCGAACGATTCGACATCGGTCTGCTCCTGGGTCGCGTCCGTACGTCCGGGAATGAAGGGCACTTCGATATCGAAACCGGCGTTCCTCGCCGCTTGCTCGATACCGGCGCATCCGCCCAGCACGACCAGGTCGGCGAACGACACCTTCACATCGTCGGTCCGGTCGGCATGGAAGACCGCCTGGATGTCTTCCAGTACGCCGATGACGTAGGCCAGCTCGTCGGGTTCGTTGACCTGCCAGCCGATCTGGGGCTGCAACCGGATACGCCCGCCGTTCGCACCGCCACGCTTGTCGCTGTCGCGGAACGAGGAGGCCGCGGCCCACGCCGTCTTGACGAGCTGTGCGACGCTGAGCCCGGAGGAGAGCAACCGGTTCTTCAGCCGGCCGATATCGTCGGCATCGACCAAGTCGTGCGTTACGGCGGGGACCGGATCCTGCCAGAGCAGCGCCTCGCGCGGAACATGTGGACCCAGGTACCGACCCAGGGGACCCATATCGCGGTGCGTCAGCTTGTACCAGGCTTTGGCGAATTCGTCCGCCAGCTCTTCCGGATGATCCAGCCAGCGGCGAGTGATCTCCCCGTAGATCGGATCGAACCGCACCGAGAGGTCGGTTGTCAGCATCACCGGGGCATGAGTCCTGCCCGGGACATGCGCGTCCGGCACCGCGTCCGCACCGGCACCATCCTTCGGGACCCACTGCTTGGCACCCGCCGGCGAGGTTGTCAGCTCCCATTCATAGCCGTACAGAGTCTCCAGGAAACTGTTGTCCCAACGGGCCGGAGTCGGCGTCCACGCACCTTCGAGCCCGCTCGAAATGGCGTCCTTGCCGACACCGGTGCCGAAGGTGGACCGCCACCCCAATCCCTGGTCCTCCAATGCGGCCCCTTCCGGTTCCGGCCCGACATGTTCGGCAGGACCGGCGCCGTGCGTTTTGCCGAAGGTGTGGCCGCCGACGATGAGCGCCGCGGTCTCCACATCGTTCATGGCCATGCGCCGAAATGTCTCGCGTATACCGTCCGCGGCGAGCAGCGGGTCGGGATTGCCGTTCGGCCCTTCGGGATTGACGTAGATCAGTCCCATTTGCACTGCGGCCAAGGGGGATTCCAGATCACGGTCCTCGGTATGACGCTCATCGGCGAGCCACTGGTGTTCAGGGCCCCAGTAGATATCCTCCTCCGGTTCCCACCGGTCCTCGCGACCGCCGCCGAAGCCGAAGGTCTCGAAACCCATGTCCTCCAAGGCGACGTTACCGGCGTAGACGATGAGATCGGCCCAGGACAGCTTGTTGCCGTACTTCTGCTTGACCGGCCACAGCAGCCGCCGGGCCTTGTCCAGGCCCGCGTTGTCGGGCCAGCTGTTCAGTGGGGCGAAGCGCTGCATGCCCGCCCCGGCTCCGCCGCGCCCGTCGTGGATGCGGTACGTCCCCGAGGCGTGCCAGGCCATCCGGACGAAGAACGGGCCATAGGTCCCGTAGTCGGCAGGCCACCATTCCTGCGAGGTGTGCATGACCTCGATGATGTCGGCCTTGACGGCGTCGAGGTCCA
Organism: Nocardia sp. BSTN01; assembly: GCF_015354405.1. Classification (GTDB taxonomy): domain Bacteria; phylum Actinomycetota; class Actinomycetes; order Mycobacteriales; family Mycobacteriaceae; genus Nocardia. The sequence goes on from NZ_JADKYP010000007.1 coordinate 204,281, forward strand.
GCGTTCGGAACTCGGCACGGTAGTCGTAGTCGGGACCGAAAGGGCTGATCTCGGCCGGGTTCTTCCGCAGAATCTTCAGATTTATCCGGTTCGGCCACCACGTGCGGGTGGTGTTGCCGCCTTCGGCCGGATGCTCGAGGCGACTCGACAGGACGGGACAGCCGGCGACTGCGGGTTCGGATTGGGCCTCGCCGATGGGCGGGTGTTCCTCGGACACGGCGGTTCCTTTCGTGCGGTGAAGCGAATGTCGGTCGCCGGAGCGATGAATGCCTTTCGCCGCTCGCGCACACGCAACGGCTCGTGGCATGGGCCGGTCCGACCTCGGATGCCGACCGGCACGGACGATCGTGGTCGGCACCGCAGGCACCGAGCGTCTCAAAATGAGATCTGCATCACAGGAAAGCCGGGTAACGTTGTCTCGCGGACCGAAAGACTAGGTGGATCGATGGTGAGCAACGAAGACACCACTTCTCTGCTACAGCGAGCACGGGATCAGTTTTTGAGCTCGGGCGCTGTGGACGACCGACTCATCTCGGGCACTATTCGCAATTCCTGGCAGCGGTCGGTCGAGCTGCGCATCCACCCCGACAGGGTCGAGCTTCCATTCGTTCGTGAACCCGATCTGGAGTCACCTCTGGTGACAGCGGCCGCACCGGTGATTCATCGATTGGCCGACGATCTGGCCACCCAGGCGGTCAGCGTCGTACTCACGTCGGCCGACGGACTCGTTCTCGATCGCATCGCCGCCGACGCCCGCATTCGTGGGGCGCTCGACGCCGTGCAGCTGGCTTCGGGTTACAGCTACGCCGAAAAGTTCGTGGGTACCAACGGTATCGGCACCGCGGCGGAGACCGGACGGCCCACCTACATCCGCGGCGGCGAGCACTATCTCGGCACCCTGGGCCAGCTCGCCTGCGTCGGTGCTCCGATCAGGGATCCGATGTCGAGTCGAGTCGTCGGAATCTTGGATCTCACATGCTGGGCACGTAAGTCCGATCCCGTGCTGGTGGCGCTGGCCAAGACAGCGGGAGCGCAAATCGAGGATCGCCTGCGCGCCCAGGCCACCGAAAGCGAATCCGCGCTGCTGGAAACGTATCTCCAGCAATGCCGGCGATACCCGGGCGGCGTACTCGCGCTAGGCGACGACATCATGTTGATGAATCGCTTCCTACGGCAGTCCCTCGACGCGCTCGATCAGCACGCGATCCTCGAACACGCGACCGATCTCCAGCGCTCGCTGACGAACACCGTGAGCGCCGTCCTGCCGAGCGGATACATCACCAAAGTTATTGTCACCGAACGGATCAGGCCGCGCACCGGTCTCCCGAACATCGTCGCACACGTGACGCTGAGCGACCGTAGCCACAGCAGAGGACAGGTGGTCTCCCGGTCTCCGGGCGTGCCCGGTCTGGCGGGACGGAGCAGTTCGTGGCGCCGGAGCTGCCAGCAAGTGGAACGCTGCTGCGTCGACCGCAGTTGGGTCGTGCTCGACGGGGAAGCCGGCTCGGGCCGTGCCAAGCTGGCGGAGATGGTCGCACGGCACCTGCGCCCGGACCGCACCGTTCGCGTCCTGCGTACCGGCCGATACCTCGGCGCCGAGGACCTGATCGCCGCCTTGGAGGCCGAGGTCGCGAAAGACGATTTCGACATCGTCCTCGCCGATGTCGATGAACTTCCCGGCGGGAGTGTGGAAGCGATTTCCACCATCTTGCAGGCCTGTACCGGGCGCGGGTGGATCGCCGCGACGATCTGCTCGACCACCAAGGCGCCGGAGCTCGAGGCGCAGATACTGCCGATGTTCATGCATACCGTTCCTGTTCCGGCGCTGCGTCACCGAATCGAGGACTTGGACGAGTTGGTGCCGCATCTGCTTCGGGAACTCACCAAGGGCGGCGATATTCGACTCTCCCCCGGAGCACATCGCCAGTTGACCAAACTTCCGTGGCCCGGCAATGTGGCGCAGCTGCGGCACGTTCTCGTCGACACCCTCACGCGCCAGCGTTCCGGCGTCGTCATGCCCGATAAGCTTCCGCCCGAGTGCCATTCGATCACCAGGCGCATACTCACATCGATGGAAGCTCTCGAGCGTGACGCGATCGTGCGCAGCCTCCATGATCACAACGGCGACAAGCAAGCCGCCGCAATCGATCTCGGTATATCCCGCGCCACGATGTATCGAAAGATCAGGCAGTTCGGCATCGCAACCTGATCGCTTCACCGTTGATTCAGATGCTCGGTGACCGGCCGACGCCGCTCATCGCCCGCCTCACCGTGAACTCGTCGACCCGTCCGGCCCCGATGTAGTGGCGGCCGCATCATGGTGGCCGTGCGCGGAACTCCCACGCAGATTGTCGAGAACGCGCCGAGCGTTGGCATCGCATTCGAGGTCCTCGGGCGTGTTCTCGACGTCCGCGATCACACTTTCCAGCCGATCTCGGGCCGCCGCCAGTCGCTGCTGCAATTGTTCTATCGCCGCGGCCTTGGTGCGCAATGTCCCGACCAGGGCCTCCCGATCCCACTTACCCGGCTGCGTCAACGGCAGCAGTGACCGCATTTCCGCAAGGGTGAATCCGGCCAGCTGGGCGTACCCGATGATCTCGAGCCGTTGGACCGCTTGTTCGTCGTACAGCCGGTAACCCGCGTCCGTGCGCCGCGCCGGGCTGATCAAGCCGGCGGTTTCGTAGTACCGAATCCGAGAGGGCGTCATGCCGGCTCGCGCAGCGAGATCGCCGATTTTCATGGAAATCGCTTGACCTTCCACCATGGTTGAAAGTTTAGGCTGGGCGGGCTCTCAACCCTTCACGGTCAACAACTTCGGCTCGACGACACCAGGAAGACCTATGCCATTGTGGACCACCGCCGACATACCGGACCAAACCGGCAGGCTCGCCGTCGTCACGGGTGCAAACTCAGGGCTCGGATTCGAGATCGCCAGGGCGCTGGCCGAGGCGGGCGCGCACGTCGTACTCGCTTGCCGCAACGAAGCGAAGGCGTCCGACGCCGCGAAGTCGATCCGCGACCGACATCCGCGCTCCAGTGTCGAAGTCCGCACGCTCGACCTCGCTGACCTCACCTCCGTCGCGGCGTTCACCGATCAGCTCCTCTCGGAAGGGAGGCCCGTGGATCTGCTGGTCAACAACGCCGGACTGATGGCGATCGATGCTTCGCGTACCGTCGATGGGTACGAAACCCAATTCCAAGTGAATCACCTGGGCCATTTCGCACTCACCGGCAGACTGCTGCCCTTGATGACCGGCCGGCCGGGCTCGCGAGTGGCGACCATGTCGAGTGCCGGACATCGACTCGGCCGACTGGCCGCGGACGACCTCATGTTCGACCGTCGTCCCTATCGCCGATGGGGCGCGTACATGCAAAGCAAGCTCGCCAACATCCTGTTCACACGGGAACTTCAACGCCGTCTGGTCGCGGCCGGAGCCGCAACCATCGCGGTAGCGGCTCACCCGGGCGGCTCACGCACCGATCTCGGATTCGAGGGCACCGCCTTCGTGAACCGCGTTATGCCTGCTGTGATTCCGCTTTTCACGCAATCCGCGGCCGCGGGCGCGCTGCCGATGTTGCGGGCGGCGACCGATCCGGGCGTCCAGGGCGGAGAATATTTCGGTCCCCGGCTTTTCGTCTGGGGCAGTCCCGTCCGGGAGACACCGAGTCGTCGTGCCCGCAATGACCGCGACGCCGAGGTGCTGTGGGATCTGTCGGCCGAACTGACCGGCGTCGCCCCGCTCACTGCCGCATCCTGACCCTATACGGCCGTCCCCAACCACTTTGCCAGGAGGAACTCATGCCACCGAACTTCGCGCTGAAGGCGATGAATACCGCCCATCGCGTGCTGTTGAAAGCGAGCCACGGTCGGTTCGGAAACGAATTCGGCGGAATGCCCTCGCTCGAATTGACCACGATCGGGCGGAAATCGGGGCAGCCGCATGCGGTCATGCTGACCGCTCCGGTCGCACAGGACGGCAGCTTCGTCGTCGTCGCCTCCCGCGGAGGTGATCCTGTGCATCCGGCGTGGTTTCTGAACCTCCGGGAAAATCCGGAGGTGACAGTGTCGGTTCGGAGCGGCCCACAGCAGAGAATGCGAGCAACGATTCTCACATCCGAGCAGCGGGCGCAGCTGTGGCCTGATATCACCCGCCGCTACAGCAACTACGCGGCGTACCAGAAGCGGACCAGCCGAGAAATTCCGCTGGTGCGATTGTCGCCGATCGAATCCCGGTAAGCGAGTTCCGCTCGCCCGACCGGCCGCGTGCCGGCAGGGCGGGCATCGGCGGTGCCCGGAGTTCATGCGGCAGTTCCGGGCGTCCGCCGACCCTACCCGCGCCAGGCTTGTCTACCGCGACAGTCGATCGGCTCGAAATGTCATGAAACGCGCGGGATCGTAGCGATTTTCGCCCCCCGCTCTTCGACCGACCGCGGACCGGACAACCACGCCGAGTACTCCTTCAGATCACGCCGGCGCCGAAGCTGGTCCAGGGCGAACGCGAATCCGGGGAGAACGCCGGGACGAGGCTCGCGCCCCGCGGCGAGGCGGTGCAACTGATATCGCACCTGGGCTATCCGCGCGGCTGAGCCGAGTGCCTTGTCCTTCCATTCGATCGGCTTCAGTTCGGGTGCATCGACCGCGACCACATCTCGCCAGCGCAACGGCAGATCCGGGACGGTGGCGAGCGCTGTCCCCAGGCCCGCTACCGCAATTCCGCGGTCGATGACCTTCTGCGCTACTTCGCGGCGCCGGATACCCCCGGTGAGAATCAACGGCATCTTCGCTACGCCGAGGAGATCTTCGGCGAATTCCAGGAAGTAGGCCTCCCGCGCGAGGGTCCGGTCGTCGGCGGGACGCCCCTGCATGGCCGGGCTTTCGTAACTCCCACCGGACACCTCCACCGCATCGACACCGAGTGTGTTGAGCATGCCGACCAGTCGTACCGCGTCCGATAGGGCGAACCCGCCGCGCTGGAAGTCGGCCGAATTCAGTTTCACCGCCACAGCAAACGACGGACTCACCGATTCACGGATGCCGGTGATGATCCGAGTCAGCGCTCGCGCGCGGTTCTCCAGCGGCCCGCCCCACTCGTCGATACGTCGATTCGTCAACGGGGAAAGAAACTGGGACAGCAGGTAGCCGTGCGCGGCGTGTACCTGGACTCCGTCGAATCCGGCCTGCTCGGCACGCACTGCGGTGGTGACGAACCGGCCGATCACATCTTCGATGTCGGCCTCGGTCATCGGAGTCGGCGCGGCGAATCTCTTCGACTGTGCCCCTACATCCACCGCCACCGCCGAAGGTGCCAGACATACCCCTGGCATATCGGCGTTCGCTTGCCGGCCGGGATGATTGATCTGCATCCATACGTCGGCGTCGCCCGCCTTCGCAGCATCCGCCCACGCCGTGAACGGGCGAAGCGGCGTGTCCTGCGCGAGGACGATTCCGCCCGGACCGGTCAGCGCTCTCGCGTCGACCATGACATTGCCGGTTATGAGCAAGCCGGCTCCCCCGTGGCCCCACCGCCGATACAAGGTCAGGACCCGCTTGTCGGGAAGCTGACCAGGGCCCGCCAGGCCCTCCTCCATCGCGGCCTTGGCGATTCGGTTGGCCAGTATCGAGCCGTTCGGCAGGATCAGAGGCGAAAAAATCGAGGTCATAAGCTGCTTTCTCTGCACCCACATCTCAGGCGACAAGGATCGGACCCTCAGTCAGCGCCGTGAGGTCTGTTCGGACATAGGTATGGCCACCCAACTTGCCGTCGGCCACGTACGACCCGGCAAGTCTAAAGTTTCAACTATGGTTCAAGGTCAAGCCCGAACAGCGGCGCTACCGAATTCATGCTTTGTGCGGCCGCATAGGATGAACATGTGGCGACAACCGCGGGAGTAGACCCGAGCCAGGAAAGCTCGGCAGCAGGGAGCGCACCCGCTCGGGCATCCGGACATACCACCGCAGCAGCACAGATGGCGGCGTTGCTCGAGGACGCGGGATCGCAACTCGACGACCTCGCCACCGATCTCACCCAGCTGTACCGAGCGAACATTCCGGTATACGGCCAGGTGGACGAGCACTCCATCCGGCGTAACACGCGCGCGGTCCTGGAACTCGCGGCCGAATCGATGCGTGAACCGGTGCCGGGCACGCGTTTGACGGAGATCGCCGAGTTGGCGCGCGTCTGGGCCCAGCAGCAGATCCCGCTGGAACTCGTGGCGCACAGCATCCAGGTCGGCGCCCGCCGCCTGTTCGAGCTGGTCCGAGAACGAGCTTCAGCAGCCGATATCCCGTCCGAGCAGATCAACGACTTGCAAGATCTCGCCTGGCAATGGGCTACCGCGCACGCGGCCGCCGTACACATGGTCCAGCAGGAACGGGCCGTCGCGGCCGCCACCCGCCGAAGCGACTTCGTGCGCAAACTCGTCGCCGGAGCGATCACTCCGGCCGCGCTGGCCACCGAAGCAAGCTCCTATCACCTCGATATGGCGCACCGCTACCACGTTGTCTGCGCGCGTTGGGACGACACGATATCGAGTTCCGACTTGGCCGCTGCCGTGCGCATGCGCGGCGCCACCGCGCAGTTGCCCTCGCTCGACGCCATCATCGATGACACCTTCGTCGCGCTACTGCCGCAGCGCCCGCAGCTACGGTCGCTCTCACGCGCAGTGGGCCTGGGGCCGGCTGTTTCCCTCGGCGAAGCGTCGCGTTCGCACCGACAGGCCCTCGAAGCCATGACGATCGCCGATCGACACGGCCGCACCGGTCTGGTGGATCTCTCGGATCTGGGCTCGCTCCCGCTGCTGGAGCAGTTGGACGAGGAGACCATACGGATTCTCGACGCCAAACACCTGGGCCCCCTGCGCGCACAAGGCAATGCCGGTCACGAGATTTTGACGACTATCGCCACCTATCTCACTCACGATCGGAAGGTCGAGGAAACCGCGCGCGCATTGTTCGTGCACCGCAACACGATTCGCTACCGGCTGACACGCTTCGCCGAAGTCACCGGACTCGACACCGACAAGACGGACGATCTGGTCCTCACGTGGTGCCTGCTCCACCGCGACGCAGAGCTGGCCGAACCGGCGAACTCCCCGATTTCGTAGCCCCAGGAACGGACTATCCCACCGGCGGGCGAACTCGGGCGCACTGTGCTGAACGGCCGCGTCGAAGAATACCGAGTGCCCCTCGCCCCCTCCACTGCTCGATGCAGGCCACCACCGACTCTCGGATTCCTTCATCGGATCACACTGTGCCGGATCGGCGATTATCGCGGGCGGGCCCGGAGCGCGGATCGCGGATCGAGCGTGCCGAGCAGGGCCGCGAAGCCGAGGGCCGATTTCGGCTCGTATCCCGCGCGCCACAGCCCACCGTGCAGCGCCTGGTCGCTGAACAACGCTTCCGGGTGCGGTCGTGGGTCGCGACGGTGATTGAGATCGTGGACCAGCAGTGCTGCCATGAGCACGCGGCACGTATCGGGTTCGAAAACTTCGATGTCGAAGCGATGTGCCCCGCGGTAGGCGGCGGCCAGCGCACGATTGCGAGTGACGGAGCGGGTCCACGACGCCGGCGCGACATTGAACGACACCGCATGTTCCTGCTGCTCGGCGAGAACGCCGCGCCACCGCTGGAGACGTTTGGCCAAGGCATAGCTCGGCCCTTGTTGCGGTACGAGGATATCGGCCAGACCTGTGCCGTCGGCATGCAACGAGGGGTATGAGGGACGGAAAAGTCTATCGCGGGAGGCCCGCCGCATCGCGGCATCCAAGTATCGAATCGGTCCTCGTTCGCGCCACGTCTTGCGTCCGGCTGCCACGACCTCGGCCGGGACGACGAAGGCGTCGGTGGGGGTAGCCAGGTAGGCGAGAGCAGTCCGCGGATCAGCGGCACACAGATAGGTAGCCAGCAGATCTGTCGCCATCGTGAGACGCACGTGCATACCGCGATCGGCGTACGCGTACATGCCTACCACGAGCTGTGAGCTCCCCGCCTCGGCACGCAACCACGCGGCAAGTTCGCGAATCTCGGTCGTGACATCCATACCGGGCGCGCCATCGGGCCGAAGTGGCCAGCGCACCTTGCCGGCGCCGTCCTGCGCGGTATCCGCGATGCGCAACCACACGTCGCGGACAGGCACGTCGACGGCGAGAATCTCAGCGCCCCAAGCTGACAGCGGCGCGAGCGGACTGAGTTCGGCTCCCGCTCCCAGCAGTGCGACACGACGGCCCGGCAGCGCCAGCCACTCCGGATGGGCCACCACTCGCGCGATGGCATCTCGGAACGACGGCTCGGCGACGCCGTCCGCAACCCACGTATCGAGCTGCTCCAACAGCTGGGCACCGGATAGTTCGCGACCTCGGTACGGCACACTCAGCTGCGTCACCCGACGTGCGCGGCCCGACACGGTCGCCGTCGTGGGTAACCATTGCGCACCACCGCCCAGCTCGACTGCGTCCAGCGGGATTTCGTGCGCTCCGTCGGCCCACACCATGTTGCGCCGCGCCGAAGCGAGGCCTCGGGCCGCTATCGTCCGGGCGGCGGCCGCACCGGCGGCCGACGCGGTGGTCAGCTCCGCGAGCAGAGGGACGTAATCGGACCGCCACGCGCGGCTGCCGAGCACGCGCTCACGCAGGTCGCCGGATACGGATTCGGCGGCGTCGGCGAGTATCCGGGTGAGGGTGGGGGTGGTCGGCCGGGAATCCGACACTTGTGGAAAGTCGACGGTCATATCATCTGCTCCTGCGGATAATGGTGCGGCAACGCCGTTCCAGTAGAACGACGGCGATACCGAACAAGCGGATGGTGGCGGTGGGGGCTTGTTTACGGTGATAGCGACGGAAGATCTGCTGGCAGATCACTGCCAACCGGAACAGACCGAAGACTCGGTAGAACGCCCATTCGTGGTCATCGAGGCCGATTCCCCTTCTGCGACAGTAATGCTCGACGACTTCGTCACGCGTGAGCATTCCGGCCGCATGGGTGGGCTGGCGACGGAGGAATTTGTCCAGCGGCCCGTCGTCGCACTCGACCCAGTAGGCGAGCGCACTCCCGAGATCCATCAACGGATCGCCGACCGTGGCCATTTCCCAGTCGAGCAGTGCGACAGGCTTGATCGGACTGCCGCGGTCCAGGGCGATGCTGTCGAACACGATGTTGTCGAAGCGGAATGCGTTGTGCACCATCGCTACTCCACGATCGGACGGCTGATTGTCGATCAGCCAAGCGATCACCGACTCGAATGAGGCGACGTTGCGGGTACGCACCCGGCGGTACCGCTCACTCCAGCCGGACACCTGCCGAGCCACATACCCGGGCCCTCGGGACAACCACGACAGGTTCGCCTCGCCCGGGTCGACGGTATGCAGATCGGCGAGGAGGTCGACGACATCGCCGCACAGGAGGGCAAGCTCATCCGGAGTGATGTCCCACTCGGCGGGGAGGTCTCTGCGAAATACGAGACCCGGCACCCGATGCATCACGTAGAAGGGCGTTCCGATCACCCCGGAGTCCTCGCAGAGCGCAACCATGTCCGGCACGTAACCGAGGATCGGTCCGAGCTCGGCCTGGATCCGATATTCGCGGGCCACGTCGTGCGCGCCGCGGGCCCGCCATACGCGCGGCGGTCGGCGCAGGACGAGGTCACTGTGGGGAAACGACAGCAGATATGTCAGATTGGATAAACCGCCGGAAAATTGGCGTATCACCGGGAATCCGGAGAGGGATTCGTCGGGCACGGCAGCGCGAAGCCAGGTGACCAGAGCATCGATATCGAAGGCGTCCTCCGCACGCACCTCACCCGCATCGGGAAACAGCGACCAAGTACGCGACGACGTGTCGCCGACCCGGGGCAGGGTCCTGGTTGCTCCGCTCATCGAACAGCATTCCTCCTCGCACCAACCTCGGGGACCGACTCCGCGGTGCCGACGCTCGGCGGACGGTCCATCCGACCCCCGCGCGCGCATCCGGCTCACCGCTGGGCAGGCGTCACCGAGATAAGCCATGGCCGTCTGCGGTACCTGCGCATATGCATTCTGCGATGCGGCACGAGGAAGTGATATGGGCGTGGAGCCCTGTTCGGGTGTGCATTCGCACAAGCCACGTACGTGCGTCGGCGCACGGCGACCCGTCCTCCTCGGTGCGGAGCAAACGCGACACCCCGGTCACGCCGACAATGGTTGTATCGAGGCCGCTGTCACCTCGGGCTTCATGGCCGGGGCAACCGAAAACGGGTAGCGCGGATAGGTGATTTCCCGGGCGCGATCGAGAGCCGAGGGCAGAACACTGTAAGCACCCGACCAGCCCTACGACGGTGACACGCCATGAACCTACAACTCCGCTCCGACCGATCAGCAACCGCACTGAAGGGGAGTCAGTCCCGACCCTCATCGGTCGCACGACCATTTGGCAACGGTGAGCGCGCCGGTGAACCGGTTGAGGCGAAAGCGGCAATGTACGGCCCGGAATGGGTCCGGTCCGCACTCAGCCAGCTCGATTTCCTCACCACCACCAGGGCGATGCCTATGGAGGCCGCTCCCGCGGTGCGATACGCGATCGAGTGGGCACCATTCGGCGGCGCCGGCGCGGGAGACCTGCTTGTCGAGTTCGGCGCCGACCGCGGACGGTTCCTCGAGATGGTCTACGACGGTCTCCGGATACGACGAGACGACAACTCCGAAGCACGCTGGCTGAAGCAAAGGCTATCGAGCTCCCTGGCCGTCGCGTGGCTGCCTGACAAAACGACTTCGGTGAGCTCGGTGCGGTCCACCATGCGCCATCGGCCTCACCGAGACGGTTATACGCCCGACCGACGGCAGCGATGATGCACACACTCCGAGACCTCCCGGCAACGGAGGACGTGCATTTGCGGTTCTGGCTCGGGGAGGTGGCCTTCGATTACAGGGTAGCCGTTGCCGCGGCCTTCAACCTCGTCCGAGATTGGCAGCGAAAGCGCTGGTTCGCCATAGAATTTGTCATCACGTCGATCGAGGAGCGGTTGCCCGCCGCCCGTTTGCCGAACGAGCGGTTGTTCCTAGGGCCGTAATCTGCACCGTCGTTCTCGGCCCGCAGCGGGACGAGGCCGCGGCCGCCGGCGAACGCCGCCCCGCGACGCCAAGATCCCTCAGCGCCACTACCTACCCGGCCAGTAGAACCGCGGCCAGCGTAATCGCGCCAGGCAGCGCCTGCGCGAACAGAATCCGGCGACTTACAGTGGCCGCGCCGTAGAGTCCGGCCACCACGACACAGCCCGCGAAGAAGATCTTCGCGGCCTGCCCGACCGGATCCCCCGCGATCAGACCCCAGATCAGCCCGGCAGCCAGAAAACCGTTGTAAACGCCCTGATTGGCGGCCAGCACCTTGGTCTCCTCGGCGAATTCCGGCGTGGTGCCGAAGCTCGCCCGCACACGCGGCGTGGTCCACAGGAACATTTCCATAACCAGGATGTAGACGTGCAACGCGGCGAGTAATCCAACCAGGATCTCCGCGAACAAACGCATGACCGAACCGCCTTCCATCAGGTCCCGGCCGATACCGGCACCGTGTCACATCGTGTCAGACATATGGACAAAGCACGCAATCGACGACGGTGTTGGGTTACCTTTGGGCGCATCCGATTCCACGGTGATGTCCTCGCGCCGCCGCGGGCACCGACCTCGAACACGACAAGATCAACTCCGGCATCCGCCCTCCGCTGCTGGTGTTGTGGGGCGCGGACAGCTTCGTAGGCCGCCGCTACGCCCCCCTTGCCAACGGCGAGCTCGCCGCGGCCGATCTCGGCCCAGATTCCCGGCCCGTCGCGCTGGGTGTAGCCGCCGCCCCCTACTCCCGATCTACCCGGCGAGTCCGGTTGCGCCGCCCGCCAGCACCGCCGTCCCGCCGGCGGCGATCGCCTGTAACACACGTCTTCGTTCCATCTGCTTTCTCGATCTCCTCCTCGTCGCGCCACCTCGGCGACGGACTGGAATGTTCGCGAATTGTCTTGTGCCGGAAGCTTTTCAGTGGTACTCGGCGATCACCTCGTAGAGTGCGGGGTACGCGGTCGCCACCTGCCGGGCCTCGTCGACGGACGACACCACGGCCGGGTTAAGACCTGCAGCCTGGCAAGCTTCGACGCTGTCCCAGTGGGCGACGTTGATCAATTGGAACCGGGCGTCGGGCAGAAGTGCGCGATGCAGGCGGACATCGCGGAAACCGGGTGCCGCGCGCATGATTCGAGCACGGGCCCGCCACTGTTCGACGAATTCGTCGATCCGGTCGGCAGGGATCTCGATGACGTTGACGAAGGTGACCGTCATGCCGACCGCCACACCGTGCCACGACGCTCGTATTCGAGAATCGTTTCGGCGAACAGCGCGGCCGCACTGCCCAGTAGCCGCTCGACCAGCCACAACCCGAGGTCGATTCCCGAGGTGACGCCTCCGGAGGTCACCAGATCACCATCGTCGACAACGCGGCCGGCGACCACGGTCGCGCCCTGATTCCGGAGATCGTCCTTCGCGATCTCGTGGGTCGTGCACGGCCGTCCGGTCGTGAGTCCGGCCGCGGCCAGCAAGAGGGTTCCGGTGCAGGTGGCGGAGATGATCAACCCGGGCCGGCGCGCCGCGGCCAGCGCCCGCGGCAGCAACCCGCGATTCACCTGCGCCTGTACGGCGGATTCCGCGCCGTATCCGCCACCGGGGACGATGAGCAGGTCGGCCGACTGCGGCTCCCAGGCCGAACTCACCGTGACCTCGAGGCCGGACGAGGTGGTGACGACACCGGGCCCGTCGACGGTCACGTAGCTCTGCCGTACTTCGTCCGCCAGACCGAGGACGGTCACCGGCCCGACGAAGTCTTGATCTTCCACGCCGTCGTAGAGCACCGTATGTACGCGAATCATGCGCGAATCCTTCTGAAAACTGTTGTGGGCCAACCGAGTATTTCGACAACCGGCAGCGGCCGACAGTGGCTCGAACGCCATACTTGCGTAAGATCCAGCCATGCATCGTGTCGCAGTTCTGGCCATCGACGGCGTCGTGGGATTCGACCTGAGCATCCCGTGCCAGGTCTTCACCACCGCACCCGGCTACGAGGTCCGCGTCTGCGCCGAGCGCCGCGTGATCGCCACCGCCGCCGGCCGGCAGCTCTTCCGAATCTCGGCGGATTACCGGCTCGACGACGCACTCGAGGCCGATACCGTGATCGTTCCCGGCGTCGACCCGGACCGGCCGCCACCGCCGCGGGCGGTGCGCGTGGTGCGGCAGGCAGCCGACCGCGGCGCCCGCGTCGCCTCCATCTGCACCGGCGCCTTCCTGCTGGCGGCCGCAGGTCTGCTGGATGGCCGCACCGCGACGACGCACTGGGTCCTCGCCGATCAGCTGGCCGCCGAATACCCGGCGGTCACGGTGGATCCGTCGATCCTGTTCGTGGACAACGGAAAGGTGCTGACCTCCGCCGGTGTGGCGGCCGGACTCGACCTGTGCCTGCACCTGGTGCGCCGCGATCGGGGCGCGGTCGTCGCGGCCGATACGGCCCGGATGATCGTGATGCCTCCCCAAAGAGAAGGCGGCCAGGCCCAGTTCATCGAACGCCACCAACCCATCGACGACACCGACGCCCTGGCCCCAGCACTGCAGTGGATGCAGGACAACCTCGATACACCGATGACCATTGCCGATATCGCCGCCCGAGCCGCGATGAGCACCCGCACCCTGTCGCGCCACTTCCGCGCCCACACCGGCACCACCCCCGCCCAGTGGCTGACCCACCGCCGCCTGCAACGCGCCCGCGAGCTACTGGAAACCACCGACCTCCCGGTGGACCGCATCGCGCTGACGTCCGGATTCGGCTCCATCGAAACCATGCGGCACCACTTCGCCCGACACGTCGGCACCACACCGACGTCCTATCGCGCCGCGTTCCGCAGCAGGAACGCGTAATTTCACGGCCGGTCGATTGGATCAATTACCTAGTGTCGCAACGCAATTCGGCAGTACGTTCGACGCCAGCCCGGTGCTCGTAAAAGGTGTTGCGGCACTTCACTATTCACCCAACTCACCCACAGGGTGCGTGGTCACCGCGCCGACATCACTCGCCGCCCAAAACCTTCCCCATTCCGGATCGACCGCAGGCAGCGGCGGCCGTCGGCCCATCGTGCCCCAGCTGTCGAAGCCCACCTCTTGGGGCCGCTCGGTGACGTCGGCCGCGTACCAGTGACGCTCACGACGGCGCTCGAAAAGCCACTCCCCGTCCACCCGACGGTAAGAATCGTCATAACGTATCGCCATGACGATCCAACGGTCGCCGACTTCGTGCTCTGCTCGGCAGTAGACGCTACCGCGGGCCAGCTCCGGGCCAGCCGGCCCATCGGGGCCGAGTTCGATCCGGTGACCGCAGATCATATGCAACGACCGGTAGAACCACCGCACCTGCGGTTCGATGTAGGCCTTCAGAGCGTCACGGCCCACGCCGTGTCGGCCGAGGTTCACATCCGGCACGAACAACCGCGTCCACATGTCGAGGTCGCGTTTGTCCACCGCAAGTGCGTACCGAATCGGGAGTTGCTGGATTTCCGAGTTCGCCTCGAGTCTCGCCAGCCTGGCTTCGACGCTCATCGGGGGTTTCCCGTCAACGCGGATTGGTTGACAGGGTCCATCGTCCGGAGCAGCGGGGCCAGTTCAGTCGCGATGGCGCGAATGTTCGCCGCCACCCGCTCGGCGGACATTCCGGGCAGGGCTGCCCAGAAGTACACGGTGTCGACCGGCGCTCCGGCGGTGAAGCCGCGCACGAATTCGGCGACCTCAGCCGCTGTACCGAATACGAAGTAGTCCGCGGATGTTCTGCCTCGAGGCCGCCTGCTTCGCAGCACATCCGGATCAACCGGTTTGTATGGCGGCAAGTCGGCATAACCCATCCGCCCATGCAGTCGATACGAATTCGCCTGCTCCGCAAGGTGATCCCGGACCGCAGGCCAGTCACGTTCGGGGTCTTCACTGACCCACGCCTGGACACCACCACCCATTCGGGCGATCGACGGATCATGTCCGCCTTCGGCCAGGCCCTGTCGGTAGTGCTCCCAATTCCGGGCGTCGGGCGAGAGCAGGAACTCCCCCAGCCGACCGGCTCGTCGAGCCCCCTTCGGCCCCAGATACCCCATCCAGATCGGCAGCCGCTCCTGCGCGGGCGACGGCGTCACGGCCCGGCTGGCCCACAGTTCGCGGATTTGCCGGGCCCGATCGTCATTCGCTCGATACCGCGTTCGCAAGTCAGCACCGTAGAGATCGAACTCGGGCGGCCGGTAGCCCGCGCCGAGGCCGAGATCGAGCCGACCTCCGCTGAGCAGATCGACGACTGCAGCCTGCTCGGCCAGTTCGGCGGCTTCGTGCAGGGGTGCCACGACAATCCCGGTACCAAGGCGAACTCGCCGAGTCCGAGCCGCGGCGGCCGCCAGCAGTGTCAACGGCGCGGGCAGGTAGTCGTCGGAGAAGCCATGGTGCTCGGTCGCCCAGATGCTGTCCAAGCCCAGGTGCTCGACCTCCTCGCACAGCTCGGGGAAGGCCCCGTACATCTCGGCGGGGTCTCGGCGCCATCTGGCCGGGTTCCGCATGTCGAAGTAGACACCGACGTCCACGAGACTTCCCCTTTCGCCGGGCCGGCAACTGCCAAACCGCCCGTTAATAGATATCTAATTTACCCTTTTCAAGCAACATGGTCCTCGTTGCGACAGAGACGTCGCGGCTCACTGCCTTCGTTCGCCGGTCAGGCCGAAACCGCGCCGTTGTGCAGCAAAATGCCCCGGACAGTTGTCGATCGGGCGGTCATCCGAAGACTTGCGGTCCACGAAGCACTGCGTCGGCCCCCCTGTCCGCAAAGATCACCTGACCGGTAACGTTCCGGTTGTCGGGGCTTGCAAGCCAGGCCAGAAGGCTTGCCACCGCGACGGGCTCCGCCGCCCCATCGAAGGGAGAGGGCACACCCGAGAACAGTCCGGCGCGACCCTCATCCGTGGAGAGGATCTCGGCCGTCATCGGAGTCACGACCACGCCGGGACCAACCGCGTTCAGGGCGATACGGCAAATCGAAAGCCGAGGAAACGGTCTCGTTCAGCCTCGACGGCGTCGAGTATGAGATCGACCTGTCGACCAAGAACGCAAGCAAGCTTCGTAACGCGCTCGAGCAGTGGACCGGCGCCGCCCGCAAAGTCGGCCGGGCCCCGCGGGGTAGAGCCAAGGCCGGTGCCCGCACCGCAGCCGACAAGCAGCAGACCGGCGCGATTCGCGAATGGGCGAAGAACAACGGCTACAACGTTTCCAGCCGAGGGCGAATCCAGGCCGACATCATCGAGGCCTACAAGAAGGCAAGCTAGGACAAGTTCAGACGCGGCGCTTCCGATGAAGTCGCGTCATCGACCATCCATCGGGCGCGCCGACCGAATCCGTAGCCGGCCCGCGCCACGCCGAGAGGAATCCGCGAAAGTCCGCCTCGCACTCCGCGCTTGATTCGACCGTGCCGCACCCATCACCAAGAAGACCTCTGAGCGCGCGCGGAAGCCGGACCAGCGTAGCAGTCGACGCGGGCGCTCGGCCAAGGCGATCAGCGCGGACAGGACATCCGCGACCGACCAGTGGGGCGCCGATTGGTGTCCGCTCTGCTTCACGCCGGAACCGATGGGTCTGATGAAGACCGTATTCGAGGCAAAACTACAAACGCGGCGAAAACACTCGCCCCGATCACTGGAACGCCTCCTGCGCGATGTGCGATCCCGGCCTCTGCGAGCCGTGGAAGAGAATCCGCCCGGCACCCGCGTGCCGACCAACTCGGATCATCACACGCCCCGACACAAAGCAGCCGGAAGAACAGTGGAAATATATTGCCCCCCAACGGATATTCCCGAATCGCAGCATCACCCGCTTTACCGACGCCCCTCGCTGGCAGCGACCGCGAATGCGGCTGCACTCCGCCGAAGGACCCGGATACTGGCAACTGGAACGCGTGACCCCCTCCAACATGAGGTCCGCCCGGCGGTGGTCGCAAACCGTTTCGAGGTGACGAGTAGGGATCAGGCGGACAGTTCGAGTGTCGGGTACTGCTGAACACATCTATCCGGTCAGCAGAACAGGGGCGAGTGGTGATCGAAGATCGGTGTTCGGTGGTGCTAGCAGCAGCTCGATGAGTGAGGCAAGGTCGGTGAGCCACCGGTGGTGGGACTGGTTCTGCTTTGCGCGGTCGGTCGTCGTTCTTGGTGCCTTGGCACACTCTTGGCACACTGGCGGACAACCGTGGCCACCTACTGGAACGAAAAATCCCCTCCGACGCTGGTCGGAGGGGATTTTCTCGGTCGGGCTGACAGGATTTGAACCTGCGACCACTTGACCCCCAGCTCCCTGTAGAAGTCGTTTGCTCACGCGCGGAATCGAGCGGAGCTCTTCGGGCCGAAAAGCGCTGGTCATGTATGCGCGCGCAGGACGTGTGGCCCCAAATTGGCCCCACGGGGCGACCATCTAGTCAGGCAAAACCGGTAAGTGAGGAGCCGCTGAACGACACGGTGAAGAGCACAGCCTAAGGTGTTTGAGCGGGCGATCACGGTCGAGCGTAGGACAGCCGTGATCGTCAGATAGCGTGTTGACGTGACTATCTGAGTCAGCGTTGGCGATGCGAAGAGGGTCGTCCTCCGCAGCTGTGAAGCCGGGCAAGAGCACCTTTGCACAGTGTCAGCGTGGTGGCTCCTTCCGTGGTTTTCGGCCGACACCAGCAGCGCACGGTTCACGCAATCCGGAGGCCGAGAGGATCGACGTGCTTCTCGTCTTACGCCCGCGATTCAGTCACAAACCCCACCTAGCGTTTGCCCCTGCGGCACAATGGCTTCCGTGACTTCGCCATATGCCATGACGCTGACCCTCAACGTGCTGAATCACCTCGGTATCAACCTGTACAGCAATGTTCCAGCGGTCATATCCGAGGTCGTCGCGAACGCCTACGACGCCGACGCCGAGACAGTGAACATCCAGATTGATTCAGGCGCAGGGACAATCACGATCTCCGACGATGGTTGTGGGATGACCGCGAGCGAGGTCAACGAGCGGTACCTCTGTGTTGGCTACCAGCGCAGAGACAAGCAGCAGGCGTTGACGCCACGATTCCAGCGGCCCGTGATGGGCCGAAAGGGCATCGGGAAGCTCTCCCTCTTCTCTATTGCGCGAGTGATCGAAGTCTTCACGACGAAGAACGGGGAACGATGCGCTTTTCGAATGCGGGTCGCCGATATTCAGGCACAAATCGACGATCTAGACTCCGGCAAGTATTATCCGGAACCCATCCCCGCTGAGTATCCAGACGATTTGACTCAAGGTACGAGAATTATACTCAGGGATCTGAAAAAGGATCTCAGGAATGTCGCTGCAGGACTACGGAAGCGTACAGCTAGGCGATTTTCTATAATCGGGTCTGAATATAACTTCCAAGTATTTATTGGCGGGCGCGAAGTTACTGCGACAGATCGGGACTATTTTCATAAGGCGCAGTTTCTTTGGATCTATGATCAAGACCCGGAAGCATCCTTCGTTACGGATCGCTGCACAAATGCAGAAGAGCAAACTATAAGGAACCCGGTAAACCTTCCTGAGGGTCAGATAAGAGGATGGATTGCGACGGCATTCAATCCGAAGGACCTCAAAGATGAGGGTGAGCAAATTAGCCGGGTTACCCTCATGGTCAGAGGTAAGCTTGCGCACGAAAATCTGCTGGAGGAAGTGAAAGAGTCCAGCATATTCGAGTCGTATCTGTTCGGTGAAATCCATGCAGACTTTCTCGACCACGATGATGCGCAGGACATTGCAACAAGTAGCCGTCAAAGAATCGTCGAAGATGACCCACGCTATCTAGCGCTAGTGGAATGGTTCTCCGCTCAGGTCAGGTCCATCGGGTCGAGGTGGACCGAGTTGCGAAATAAGAAAGGTACGGCTACTGCCCTTCTAAACCCGCACGTAAAGGCGTGGTTTGGCACGTTAGAAGGTGACACAAAGAAGAGGGCGGAGCGCCTCTTCGGCAAGATCAACCAACTAACGCTCGATAGCCCAAAAGAACGTGCCGAGTTGCTCGCACACTCAATTCTAGCCTTTGAGGTTTTGCGTTATCGGGATAACCTAGACGCGATCGAAGAGCTTGACGTCGAGGATCTTCCTGCGCTGAAAGTCTTATTCAGCAACATTGAAGACCTTGAGGCGGTCATGTACCACCGGATTGCAGATCAACGCCTCAAAGTAATTGAGAAGTTGCAGCAGCATATCGACGATAATGTTCTTGAAAAGGTTCTGCAAGCGCATCTTTTTGATAACTTATGGCTGCTCGACCCTTCGTGGGAGAGGGCAACTGATCGAACAATGGAGGAAGGGATTGGGAGAGCGTTCGCTAACATTACCGAAAATCTTCCAAAGGAAGTGCGTGACTCGCGCATGGACCTTCGCTACAAGAAGATTTCTGGTGCGCATGTAATTGTTGAGTTGAAACGATACTCGGTGGTTACCAAATCAATCGACCTGTACACCCAAGTAGACAAGTATCGGAATGCGCTCTTGTTGCATTTGAGGCAAGCTGGTAGAGGCGACGAGCGAGTGGAATGCGTCTGCGTTATCGGCAAGGATCCATCTGACTGGTCGGACGAAGACGGTAGGGGAAAATCGGAAAAGTTGCTGAAGACTATAGACACTCGAATTGTAAAATACGAGGAATTGCTGGCGAATGCTCGCTACTCATACAAGGAGTATCTCGAACAAGACGAGAAGACAACGTACTTGAGAAAACTGCTGACATCTTTGGCTGACGATGGCGGATTCTAGCAGCGCTTCGGAACTAAAGTAGGTTGGGGGCTCGACCGAGTATGCGCCCCCGCTGCAACGTCGATGGGTGGATAATGACGCCAGAGGCAGAATTGCTCGATATCATTGCCGGCTTCCGGCGGCAGGTTGGCGAGCTCTCGGTCTGGTCAGCAGGCCCGGAGCGTCTTCACGCCTTGCTCATAACAGCGATCACGCCCCGCGCTGAGGCTGCGCGGCGGGGAACGGAGATTAGCGGGTTTCCTTGGGAATCGTTCGTCGAGTTGCTCGTCAAATGGCATTTTGACAATCCGATTGGCAGCTCGGCATGCCGTGAAGGCGATGTGATGGAAGCGATGCAACTGGCGATCAAGTTCATGCGAATAGATCCCATCGGGACCGCTTTACGTGTTGGAGGATATAAAGTTCGCCGAAATGGGGGCGCTTTTCGGATAAGTTATAGATGGGACATGTCGGCGGAGGCTGCAGACCTGTACCTTGAGAGAAGCGTACGTCCACGTAAAAGACGAGACCCTTCGACTGCAGAGGTCGACTGGGCATCATCGCAGCTTCGCGGAAGGCTCAATCTATTTACGCCTCCGATTGAATTGTTACGTACCGCATCATCTCGCGCCTTCGAAACTGTAATTGAACTAAGGAGTGAACGACCCGAGGGGTATCTCCCGGATGAGTTTGATCTCGGTGACGGTTTGAAGGTTGGCCAGATGATTGCGGTTATTGCCGGATTGATGGGAATTGCCGAGTTGGGCGAGCTTGCACACCAGTCGGTTGATCATCCTGGCATCTCATTGGTCCACGCTCCAAGAAATCTCTTGGTTGACTGGCTTGTTCAGCTGCGCGAAGGCCTATCTAGCGACACAGTGGAGGCTGCCATCGACCGGCTAATGGTAGGTCCGCGGCGATCGCTAAGGACCTCGTTGCTTATCCCTGACGGAGATTCAATCACTTTTCTTCCCTTGTTTATGTTTCCACGCACCCTAGACGCTGTCCTGCTACGAACGGCAGCTAGCGACGATTCCCGATTCGGCCCAATCGGAAAACGGCAAGGTGGACGATCCGGAGCGTTGTCCAGTTGGTTAAAACAGATCCCCGGAGTAAAGGTCCTCGAGCGCCTAAAAATCAAGGATGAAAACCGGGTCATACTAGGCGATCTAGATGTTATCGCTTTAGATCCAATTGCACAGAAAGGGATCATATTTGAGGTGAAGTGGCCGATCGAAGCCGTAACCCTTTCCGATGCGCTGGGTATCGAACGGTGGATCAGCAAAGGGGCAGAGCAATTAGATGCGATTCGAAAAGAATTGCGAGAGAGGCCGGAACTGGTTAAGTTTCCTCCTGGATGGCCGAACTTTCGGGATATAGAGTGGAGCTGGGGAGTCTGCACTCCGGATCAACTTACCCCAAAGCCTTTGACTGTACCGGACATGAAGGCTACTTCATTTCGGTACTTGACCAGCCTTGACGGTGCGTCAAAATTGGAAGATGTTATCAACATCGTCCAAAATCCGGATTTTCCTAAAAAGAATCTCCACTACGAGATTCGCCCTGCCCGAATGGAATTCGGACGCCATATCGTGAAGATTGATTCCCTTGTCCTTGCAGATACTAGTTGGGTACCGACCTTCGGTCGTGTCGGTGACTGGGATTCCATCGAAGGTCGTCGCTGCAGCGCGAGCGGGAGGCGTTGTGTTGCTCGCGGTTCGTCCGATGACAGTGTTGCCCCGGACGCAGGTCGACGAAAGGATTGGTTGACTACCTTCCTGTCGGGAGCGCGTCGTATCTTCAAAGGGCGCGGAGCAGACGAGGCCTGCCCGGCGCGTCAGGAGGTTCTAATGCGCGCGTGGGCGTTGCTGACAAAGGTCGACGATCGGAGTTGGGAAAGCAACAATGGATACCCGGACGTACTGGGGGCAACCTACATCTATGACAGTGTGGTCAGCAACCATCGTCGGGTTCAGGTCGGCGACATGGTGGTGCTACGAAACTCAACCTCGGTTCTTGGGGTGTCGCGGATCGACCGAATCGACTCCGAGACAGCCACGAAGGACCGCTATGTCTGCCCGAAATGCCGTCGAGGAGGGCAAGTTCAGCGGACGACAAATAGGAAGGGGTTGGCGCGGTATCTGTGCCGACACAGCAACTGTCGCAACGAGTTTGATGTTGCGCTGCACTTTGAACAACCAGTAACGCTATACACCGCCAGCTACGGTGCTCAGTGGCAATCGTTGGATGGGGCTCTCGCGTTCAGCATGGTCCAGCCATTGCTGGACAGGGCGCAGCAGAGCGCGATCCGCCGGTGTGA
>NZ_JADKYP010000070.1 GCF_015354405.1 Nocardia sp. BSTN01
CCTACTGAGAGAAACCGCCGGAAACACCCTTAGCGAGATAGACCCTCCCAACCCTCCGAAGTGTCGTCTGTGGCCCACCGATCGATGGCCTCTGTGATACCGGCGGCGGCACGTACTGGGCTTAGGGAGGTGGTGTCGATCACCAGATCGGCCGCATTCGCGAGCCAGTCGTCGCGGGCATTGATGTATGTGGGCACGTGTTGCAGCCGCCAGTTTGCCGCGCGGTGCAGAACCTCGTCCTCGCTGATACGCTGCCGCAGCGTTTGCGGTCTGGCATCGATGAGCACGTGACGGAGCGGATGCTCCAGTTCCGCGATGCCGTTGGTGATCTCGGTCCAGTACCTCTGGTTCAGTACCGTTTGCACGATCACCAGGTTCTGCCCAGTCTCGGTGGCAATATCGTCTGCGACGAACGGGACCAACCGCCGCCACGACGGCAGATCCTGAAAGTCGTTTACCTCCGCATCCGCGAACTGTGCGCGCAGCATGAATCCGACAAACTCGGGATCGAACAGCCGCCAGTGCTGCGGGTCGGCCGCAACCAGCTCCTTCGCAATCGATGTCTTACCGGCGCCGAAACTGCCGTTCAGCCAAACAAACAAGATTGTTCCTCCTGGATCGGGTGTTCATGCACGAAGGACGACAACGACGATCCGCGCTGATGTGAAGGCAGGTCATCGGGCCCTCCCCGCCGCCGCCAAGCAGATCTCACCGATCGAGGCCGGATCCCAGCCGTGCACCGCGGCGCGGCGATGCTTGTGCCGCCAGCGGTGCAATGGGTGCCCAATTGGTGAGTTTCCTGGTCAACCAGCCCATGAATGCGGGATAGTCCGCGCTTGTGCTGACCAGGACGGGCCGACCCTCTGAATGGTCGACGCTCATTCGGCCGTCGTCGGCGATGGTGATCGGGCGCCGTTCCAGGCGGACGAATGGCAGTCCGAGTGCCACCGTGAGGGTAATCGGGTCGTGCATTTTGGTGGTGTAACCGAAATCTGCGTCCCAGCGGTCGATGTGCTCGACCAGCAGGGCTGCCCATTCCGGGGCGGTGGGTGCGGCGAGCTGTTGATAGAGCGGGTGCCCGGGGTATAGCGCGATCTCGTCGGTGAATGTCACGTCGGATAGCACCAAGGTCAGGTGGCGTGCGTGGGTAAGGACGTAGCGGGCTGCGTCGGGGTCGAGACGGAAATTGTGTTCGGCCTTGGCGGGGTCGCGGTAGTTGATCGCCCCGCCCATCTGGGTGATCTCCAGTCGGTCGGCCAGCCCGGGCGTGGCGCGCAGGACGGATGCGAGGTTGGTCATCGGGCCGCATCCGACCCACCGGACCGGGCCGGTGGTCTTCGCGCACACCGAGTGCACTGCGTTGAGTACCTCATCGGGCTGGGCGGGGATGATGTCAGGGGTGATCCCCGCGACGACCCAGTACTTCGTGTTGCCGAGATCGGCTCCGGCGGTGACAGGCACGTCGGGCCGGCTCAGTAGATCCAGTTGGTGCCGGGCGAATCGCGCTCGTTCACCGTAGTTCTCATCAGCGGTGATCACTGCCGCGAGTTCGGGCAGGTGGGCTGCGCAGGTCACAGCGGTCGCGTCGTCCGGGTCTCCACCGGTGTCGGTGTCGAGCAGGATGGGAGAACGATCGGTCGCTTCGGGCGTGCCTGGTCGGGCTGTGGGCAGGAGTGCGCGGGCGGTGAGTGTTCCGTCGCAGCTGGCGGAGGCGCTGGAGAGCACAGTGATGTCCTTCGGGATTCTGTTGTGCTGGAGTGATGTTCAGTGAAGGCTGCGCGCGTATTGGGTGCGGCTGAGGTAGGTGAGCTTGTCGTGGATGTAGCTGATGGGTGCCTGCGAGAGCTGGATGCCGATGGAGAAGTTGAATTCGTCCCGGCCGTACATGGTTTCGTCGACGCCGCCTTCGGTGAGATCGACTTGGGTGTAGGCGAGAAGTTGTTCGGGGGTGTAGCGACCGGTATCCATCAGCCGGGCCCATTCCGGGGTGCCGGGATAGGGGGGCCGGTACTCGAAGACGCTGGCGCGGAACTGTCTGGAGAGCTGGTCGGTGGCGTCCCACAGTTGATGGATTGAGGCAGCGTCCTCTCAGCACATGATCTTGCCCGGCGAGGGCGTCCCCGCTGGGATCGTGGTCGAGGGCGCGCGGGCGATCCTGGACCTCGACGACCGGATCAAACGCCTCGAGGGCCGGATCCGTGACACCTTCCGCGCGCACTCGCAAGCCGAGGTCATCGAGTCCTTGCCCGGACTCGGGCCGATCCTGGGAGTGGAATTGGTCGTCGCCGCAGACGATCTCGCGTCCTACACCGATGCCGGGCACCTGGCGTCGACGGCCGGGTTGGTGCCGGTCCCGCGGGACTCGGGTCGCCGGACCGGCAACCTGAATCGCCCGAAACGCTACAGCCGGCGGTTGCGTCGGGTGTTCTACCTGTCGGCAAAGACCAGCATCATGTGTAACGGACCGAACCGGGACTTCTACCTGAAGAAGCGGGGTGAGGGCTGCAAGCACGTGCAGGTGGTGATCACGGCTCGGCGGTGGGTCGGGGTGTTGTGAGCGTTGCTGCGCGACGATCGGGTGTTCACCCCCACTCCGCCGGTCGCGCTCGCGGCTTGGCAACTTCATCGAGACTCCTGAGGTGTCAGTCGGTTGGCCGGACCGGCCGACTATTCGGTAGCGGCGCATCGGCGGGGATGAAGCTGTTCGCGTCCCATCCGGTGAGTTCGCGGCAGGGGGTGGTGTAGTCCTTGCCCGACAGCGGGGAGCCGGGCAGGTCGGGAACGGCGAAGGCGTCGACCAGATCCGGCAGCCGATGCGCGAGGGCGTGTCGATACCCGGCCAGCTGAATGGCGAGCGTGCTAGCGGCCGGAATGGCTGTCTGCATCCGATGCTGGTGAGTGCTGAACCATCCATATCGCGCGTAGACCCATGTGGCGGCGTAGGCGACTGCGATCGTGGCAAGCAGATCTCGTGTGTCGGGGTCGGTGGTTTCAGCGGCCGCGATCAGTGGTGCGGTGGCCAGTGCTCGTTCGATGGCCGCCTGCGCGAGTTCGATGGCAGCCGAGTCGGTGCCCAGAACCGGTCCCGCGGTCATGGTGTCGCCGCTGTTGAGTGCTTCGGCGATCACCCGCTCACGCTCGGCGAGCAACTGGACGAGGTCGGGCAACTCGGCGGGGGTTCCCTCCAGGTGCAGCTGACCGGTCCGCAGGAGCTGGTGGCCTGCTTTGACCTGCATGGCCTGGATGACACCTTCGGCGATCATCGCGGCGAGGCCGTTGTTGTGCCATTCGGCGAGGCGGCTGGTGATCGTCGCGCCGTGGGCCCCGGTGTTGAGCCGGCACATCAGCATCCGCTCGTGAGCGACAGTCGTGAACGAGACTTTCGCCAGCATCGCCCAGACCATCGTCTCTGGGTCGCTCCCACTGGCGTGTGCGCGCATGGTCCCGATGTAGCGGGCAAGGATCGTGGCCGCGTAGAGGTCGGTGACAGCGGTAACGAGATCGGCACGCACCGGGTCACGGTCGACCATCCGCCGACCACGCTGCGGTGGGTTGAACTGATGCCCGCCTCGCTGCTTCGCGAATGTGAACAGCCCCGATACCGCGGCCCGGGCCGCGGCGAGCGAGGCCCGGCCCAGGTCTAGTCGGCCAGCTCCCAGAGATCCGGTGGCCTGATGGAAGCGCTCAGGCGTCGGCACGCTGCACTCGAACCGTCCGTCATCGGCAATGCGTGCCCAATCACCTGCCAGCAGAGCATCTTTCGGCACCCAGCAGTCACTGAACTTGAAGATGTAGTGCGGCAGGGTCGAGATCCCCTCAGGCAGCAATTCTGCCTCGACTCCCGATGCGAACTCGGTGCCGTCGTGCAGCCGGAGCAGGACAGGCAGGACTCCTTCATCCTCGCCGTCGACGATCAGGCGGGCGGTGACCACCATGACCGTCGGCAGGCCCGGGTACGCGCCGTTGGGCTTGAATTTGCAGGCCAGCATGTCGACGGTCCGTAGCCACAGGCCTTCGGTGGCGGGATCATAGATTGCGAGCGTTCGGCAGTTGTTGCC
The DNA here is from genome assembly GCF_015354405.1 of Nocardia sp. BSTN01. Classification (GTDB taxonomy): domain Bacteria; phylum Actinomycetota; class Actinomycetes; order Mycobacteriales; family Mycobacteriaceae; genus Nocardia. The sequence continues at coordinate 4,059 of NZ_JADKYP010000070.1, forward strand.
GTTGGTGCCACCGACCTCGGTGATACCGGCCAAGCCGAGGGCCGCACCTCGATCGAGGTCGTCGAGTATCTGCTGCTGGTAGGCAGACCCGTTGCCGAGTGTCGTGATCGCGCCGATCGCCAGGTCCAGATGACCGGTCAATGGCGTAAGCCCCTGCGGGGCGAGCACCGCGATTTCCTCGCTAAGCAGACCCCGCAGCTCGTCGTCGCCAGAGATCGCGACAGCCGATCCACCGATCGCGGACATCACCGATCGCAGCTCCCCAGGGCCGCGCACGGCCTTCTGCATGTAGGTCCTGCCCGGCTCGGGGCGGTAGCCGATCGCAGCCGCGGCCTCACGCACAATCGCGCGACGTTTCTGATCTGCACCGAACAGCGCCGCACCCAAGGCCTCAGCCGGCCGAATACTAGTGGGAGAATCGCCAGAAGTGGCAGCTGAGGGTTCGGCGGCAGCGATTGCGGGATCGATGGTTGTCATCACGATTCCTTCGAGGTTGCGGGCGACGGGCTCAGTACAGGTGACCGATAACGTCGCCGATTCTTCTGAGCGACTTTCCTTTTGGCTCGGGATGCGGAATGTAGGCGGATGCCGAAGGGCTCGGCCGGCGCCTGTCAGGTGAGGAGGCGGACTTCTCGTAGTGCCTCGTCGGGATCGGCGTGCGCGGATCGGGCGCGGACTATGGCGTCGACGAGGGCGACTGCTTGTGGGCGAGTGAGGTTTTCGCACAACGCGGCCAACTCGGCGTGATCGGCTCCCCATCGCTCGGCGTGGTGCGGTTCCTCAGCCCGGGTGCGGATGGCGGCGGCGATCTGGGTGGGTGCCTCGTACCACCACCGAGAGTCCATCTGGTCGGTCGGTGGGAGGATGTCGCACAGTGTCCGCGCTTGTTCGCTGGTCAGCTGGATCGTCGCGAGGTAGAGGTTGACCTCTTCGGGTGTCATCCCGATGCCGTCGGGGTCGAGGGACGCCGTCAGGCCTGGCACGGCGGGCATGGTGGCCTCCTTATTTGTCGGCGGGCAGGCGGGCGGGCAGAGGGGTGGTTTTGGTGAATGTGACCGGGAATTCGGCCAGCGCCCGGTGAAAGGGGCCGGGGCGATACACGGGGTGCGGGTTGGTCGGTACGAGGTCGGGCACCGCGTCGAGCAGCATTTCGATCCCTGTTCCGGCGATGAGCTTCGCCGCGTCTCGCGCCCCGGCAGGGCAGGCGTGGCGGCCGGTGAGCCATCCCAGGTGCCAATCGGCCGCCCGCAGATCGCCCTTGTTCACCCGCGGGTCGTTGTTGCAGGCGGCAATGCTGATCACGACAGGCTGATTGGCTGGCAGCCAGATGCGCTGGCCGTTGGGTTGATCGACGACGCACGGCCGCCTGGGATAGGTGGTGCCGAAGTTGGCCATCGGCGGGTTGCAGATCAACTCCGCGTCCAACGCGTCGGGGATCGTTGCGCTGGAACTCGTTGCGCTGGAAAGAAACCGGTCATCGGTGACCATGCGCAGCACTGTGTTGGCCAGCAAATTGACGGTCGGTTCAATAGCCGCGCCGAAGAGCAGCACCAGCTGATGGATGGCTTCGTTGTCGGACAGCCGAGCGTGCTCGCCGGGCTCGGTGGGGAATCGGAGTAGTCGCGTGGTGATGTCGTCCCCGAAGCGGATGCGTTTGCCGGCGACAACCCGCCCCAGGGCGTGAGCCAGGTCCTCTTCGACGGTCTCGGTGCCGGTGGTGGAGTTGAACATGCGCGCCATGGCGTCCGCGACCTGACTGCCGGCCTCGGCCGAGCAGCCGATCAGCGCGTTGAGTACGGAGAACACCAGCGGGTACGCGTAATCGGTGAGGACGTCCGCCCGGCCCTCACCACAGAATCGTTCGATCAACGCTTCCGCGATCCGCACGACCTGGTCGCGCAAACGGTGGTGATCGATGCCTGCGAGGCTGTCGTTGATCGCGGCACGCAAGCGCGTGTGCACGGCACCGTCCGCGTGCAGCACGTTGGGACGCCACTGGGTCATCGGTCTGATCGGGCATCCCGCCGGCATACTGTCCTGCCAGGCGCGGGGATCTGCGGGGAAATGCTCGTCGTCGACGAGGATTTTGCGGGCGGTGTGCCAGCCGATTACCAGGGTCGCGGGCACCTCGGGTGCCAGCAGGACCGGGATCAGCGAACTGCCGCCATAGTTGTCGCGCATGTGCTGGTAGATCGCATGCGGATTGTTCGCGAATTCCGTTGAGAACAAGCTGATTCGGGGCCCGACCTCTTCGATCGGCGTCGGCGGCGCGCCGGCAAGTGCCACGGACGGGTGCTGCATGGTCAAGGTCTCTCCTACGGAAGCCGGAACGGCCGCGCGGGTGGGAAGCGCACAGGCAACTGCGTCAAAGCGCGGGCGAACGGGTCGTTCACCCACTCGAGCTGGTGGACAGGTGTGGTGAGTTGCAGTTCGGGAAGGGCGTCCCACAGCTGGTCCAGCCCCGTCCGAGCGATCAAGGTCGCCACCGACGCGGCCGGGCACGAGTGGGCGCCGGCACCGAAGGCCAGGTGTGCGCGGTTGCCCTTGCGGTTATCGCTGGCCACCGCGGGGTCGGCATGGCACGCCGCGAGACCGACCAGCAGCGGCTGGTTTTCGTGCAGCGTGCCGACCTGGTCGAGGACTTGCATCTGCCGCGGGAACCGCGGCGCCGCGATCGACACCGGCGGATGTGCATGCAGGACCTCGTCAATTGCTTCCTGCGCCGACAGCGCTCCGCCGAGCACCTCGCCACCGAAACGGTCGTCGGTCATCGACAACAGAACGGCGTTGCCGATCAAGGCCCACGTGGGAGCCAGGTATGTCGACAGCAGCACAAGCTGGTCGGCGATCTCCTCGTCGGTCAGTCCCGCTGGATGCGCCATCAGCCGTGACGCCACATCGGTGCCAGGACTCCGCCGTTTCGTCTTGGCGGTGTCGAGACCCACCTCGCGCAGCAGCGCCCGGCCCCGCTCGAGGACCAGTGGATCGGCCGTCTGCACCGCGATCAGGGCATCGAGCACGATCCGGGCAGTGTCCGGCGCGAACCCGAGCACGCGGTGCATCGTCTCGGCGACGAGAGGCCGGGCGAATTGCGCGACGAGATCGGCCTCGCCGGCCTGGCAGAACTGATTGATCAGGCGAACTGCCGCCTCGGCGACCGACGCCTCGACAGCGTAGGTGTCGATCTCTGTGAGGCTGTCGACGATCGCCTTCCGCAACCGCAGCCGCGTATCGCCCGAGGTATGCAGTGCATCCGCTCGTGGACCGAGGACCGCGAGCGCCCGAGATCCAGCGCCTGCGTGCTCCGACCAGGCCTGCGGATCCGCCGGATAGCGGTCGTCCTGATGGAGGATATCCACCGCGAGCTGGAAGCTGGTGACCAGCGTCGCCGGCGCACCCACGTCGACCGGCACGAGGTCGCGGTGCCGATGCCTCATCTTCCGATACACCGCGTGCGGGTCGGCGGCGAACTCCGGGCCGCTGATCGGCGAAAACGACACGTCCCGCCCGGGCGGTCCGTGGCTGATCGGGCACGCAGCGGGACGAGCGGACGAGGGCAGGGACACGAAAACTCCAGACGTCAGTGGTGAGGCAGGTGAAAGGCGCGCGCAACCAGTCGCGAGCTCGTCAGGGCAAGGTCGGATGCGGCTCGGCTGCATCGACGGCTTTGGTTGCGTCGCAGTGCGTGTGGCGGATCGCGGGCTGCGGTCAGCTGCAGAGTGTCGTGGATCGGTGAGATTCGGCTGCCGGGATGTGGCGGGCGCGCCAGTCGTCGTAGGCATTGCAGGCCGCGACGACGTCGTGGCAGGTGTGGGTGGTGGCGTTCACCGCCCAGTACACGACTCGCGCGGCGAGAAGGCCCGGTCGCGTCTGCCCGACAGGCAGCGCCTGACAGGCCAGCGCGTCGAACGCGGATATGAAACCTCGTGCCGCAGTGTCGACCTGGGACAGCCCGGCGACAGCAGAGTTGTATCCGAGCACGGCCGGCGGGGCGTCACATCGCCGCGCGGCTTCCCCGTGGTCGCGATACATCTTCGCCAGCTCACGCACCTTGCTCAACACCGGATGCTCGCACGCGCCGATATCTCCGCGCAGTGCCGCACGCACCGCACCCATCATGGCCGCCGCGTCGGGCCACGGATCGAGCGAAGCAGCGCCCCCGCATCTCATCGCATTCCTCGCACGATGCAAAGCAGTTGCGCGGCATAGGTTTCCGTATTCGGCGGAAGGTGCGGCAGTCTGGTCATTGCGTATCCCTCCTGTCAAATGGACACAAGGCATCCCCGCGCATGGTTCATCGATCGAATCGATGGGTGTCGATCGATGCTGCGCGGCCGGTCACAGGAAGTGGAAGTGCCCGATGATCTGGGAAATGCCCCCTCCGAGAACCATTTTCGGCATCTGCGCGGTGTCGGCGCAATAGCTCGCGGTGGTCAGTTGAAATGCTGACTTTTGACCACTAAATTCAGCCCTCACGGTGGGGTCGACGTTGGTATAGTGCGCGCCCGCGCATCGAGATAGGCCAGCGACAGCACGGCGAGGGGTCCTTGGCCGCTCGCTCGACAAGGGCTGACAACACGGATGTGCAAACCTGTTGCGCCGGGCAGAGTTTCGTTGCCTCTGGGTCAGACGCGGTCGAGCCCGCCCGCTCGGGCCCCCGGGTCCGACGAAATAGGAGCAACGGCCGGGTCCGGTTTCAGGCGGGGCGGGTAGGCCGGATCCAGCTCGGACATCACCGGCTTTGCCATATCGTTTCATCCCGACTACACGTGCGGGGGTTTGACCTGGTTTTTCGGCACGTCCCTTCGGCTACAGCGCGTGCCATGGTTCGGCCGGCGTTTCGGGATGGCGCAGAGTTCGCAGGCGATGTTCGAGTTCACGTGCGGCAGGGGTGTCCCCGCGGGCGGCGCGGCGAACGTAGCCCGCGAGCGTGTGGAGGTCTCGCATGGCGAATAGGGTCGAGGCCGCAGCGCCAGCACGGAATTCAGGCACTGCGACAGTGCCGTAGGCGCGGAGGAATTCGGCGATCTCATCGTCGGAAACGCCGAATCGGCTGTCGTGGCATGCGGTGACGACGTCCAGTTCTCGGGGACCGATGCAGGCCTCGTCCCAATCGCCGAGCCGCACGAGATCGCCGTCCCACACGCAGTTTCCGGTGTAGGAGTCGCCGTGGATGAAGCCGACTCCCAGGCGAGAATCGAGATGCTGATAGCGGTCGAGGACCGAGCGCGTTTGCTGTTGCAGAAATTCGAGGTCGTCGTCTTTCAGCACCCCTTGCACCGCAGGATCGGCGAGGACGGCTGTGAACCGCGCGAGAGGCGGGTAGGCGGGCAGCTCGATCGGCGGGCGGGGCAAGGCGTGCAACTGGGCCAGGATGGCGCCGAGCGCGCGCATGGGCGGCGCCGGCCGGGTGTCCTGCGGGTAGTAACGCCACACGGTGATCGTGCAAGCATCGACATCGATCGCGTGGTCGAGCAGAGGTTCGGTGACCGGTACACCGCGCTCGGACAGCCATCGTGTGAGGGTCAGGGACGCGCGTGCTCGCAGGCCGTGGTCTTGCCGGCCGATGCGCACCACGGCCCGTTCACCGGGGAGCAGGTAGACCGAGTTGGAGTGCGCCCGGATGAGCTGCGCATCCGTGTAATTGAGGTTCGCCTCCGCGCACGCGGCGGCGAGGATGTCGTAGTCCGGCAGCGGCGCGGTCACCACAGGGCCAGGGCCGGGCGGGCGGTGTAGGCAGTGATGGCGGCGGCGAGGTCCTTCGCGGCCGGCGCGTCGCTGTGGCGGTGCGCCTGCAAGGTGGCGGTGATCGATTGCATGCCTTCCATGATGGGGGCAATGCGCTGTTCGGCTGAAAGTTCCAGCACCGGGGCAAGGATTTCCGCGGCGCCTTCCAGTTCGCCGACGCCGAGCCGCGAGATACATAGGTCGACTCGCGCCAGGGATTCGTCGCCGTAGGAGCGTTGCTGTGCGGGGCCGGTGCTGTAGGAGGTGATGGCTTCTGTTGCCCAGCGTTCGGTCTGTGGGTGATCGCCGAGTCGGCAAAAGGCGCGGCCCAGGTAGTAGGCGGCCTTGGCGCGGGGGAAGGTCATGACACCACCGAATGCGCTGACCTCGTCGCTGGCGACCCGGTCGGCTGCCTCCTCCGCGCGGCTGGCAGCCGCGCGGGCAAGGCGGGCGTCACCGACCCGCGCGGCGCACCGGGCCTGCAAGGCGTGCAACCGCACCCCGTGGTCGCCCGGTGGGGTTCGCCCGACAGCCGCCTCCAGAATCTCGAGCGCTTGATGTGGTCGCGGGGACCATTCGAGGACCAAGGCACGGGTTCCCGCGATCCACGCCTGCAACCCAGGGTGTCCGGCGTCTTCGGCCAAATGCTGTGCAGCCCGGAGATGTTTCAGCGCCGCGGCGGTGCTGCCCGAAATATCGTCGGTGACCTCGCCGAGCAGCTGCACGGTGACTCCACCCAGCAAGCACAGATCGCGCAGTGTGGCAGGGCGAGGGCCCAGCTCCAGCATGTGCTGGATCTGATCCCGCACGACAAGGAGTTCGTGCAGCAGCGGCAACGGCGGCTCGGACACATAATTCTGAGCAATCGACGCCACCTTGGCAGACAGCTCGCTGATGGTCGACCCATCCACCGGATCGTTGCGGACCAGACGCGCCATGGCAGCGGACTCGCCTGCCGCGGTATCGAGACGATCGCGCAGAGAATCCGCGGCGGCGAGCGCGAGCAACACCCCATCGGCCTGCAGTGCAGCGTCCAGACGTTCGACGACCTGCTGAGTGGGTGGACGCTTTCCACCCAACACTCGCCCGAGATAGGACTTGTCGAAGTTCGCGTGCGCCGCCAGCTCGGCTACCGTCATCCCTCGACGCCGCCGCAGACGATATGCCTCGGAACGGAATGTGCATCCTCCGCCGACCGCTGCTGCGTTGTCGCCGCCCCCTACCGTCAAGGCGCTCAACCCTCCCCGGAGCCCGAACCGCAATGCGATCCACCACGAGCGGCGCGACCTCGATCATGCGGACCCAGCCCCGGCGCTGGTATCCCAGTGTCATCGCCGCCGCGGCTGTCGGAGTCGGTCTTTGCTTCTTCGCTGTCATCGTCTGCGACGTCATGCGAAACCTGCTGCACAGGAGCCTCCCGATCGGAAGCGTCGGGTAGTGGTGGGCAGTCCCACAACCACGGAGGGGCGCCGTTGACAGCGCGAAAAATGTTCTCCGCCAGCACGTCCGCGACGTTGCGGTTGGCGTCGCGGGTTCGCCCGGCAATCCCGGGGGCGTGGACGACGTTCTGGCGGCCCAGGATCGGATCACCGGCGCGGACCGGATCGTTTGGGTCGATGTCGGTAGCCCAGGCCAGCTCGTCGCTCAGGACGCGCGCACGCAGCGCGGGCATATCGATTCCGGCGCTGGCCAGGGTCACGACCAGCGTCCCGTGGTTGAGCTGGTCGACCACTCGAGCGGGTATCCGATGCTCCGGTGAGCTCGCAGGCACGACGAGAATCTCTGCGTGGCAAGCGATGTGATCCAGATCCACTCGCTCGACCCCGGAGACGGTGAAATCGACGTCCGCGGCATCGGGATGAAACACCGCGACCGATGCGTGGAAGGCGTCGCATAGCTCGACGATGTGAGCACCGACGCCGTCCAGGCCGACCACCACGATCTGTTTGCCGCGGATCGTGCCGTTGACGAATCCGGGGTGATCGGCGAACTGCCACTGAGGAAGTGGCCCCACCACCGAGCCCGCGTATGCCATCTTGAGGTGCCAGCTGGGGATCTGCCGAAGCGCCGACAACATCAACCCGATCGCCATCTCCGCGATCGAGTCGCAGTGACCGCGGCCGCCGTCGACGCAGGCGATCGCGCGGCCCGCTCGTTGCGCGGCCGCGGTTCCGACACCGCCGACGCCGGCGACCATCGCCAGCTTCGGCAAGGCATCGATATCGGCCGGTTCGGGCTCGACTCCCAGCACCACCAGCGCAACCACCTCCGCTACAGACGGAAGGTCGCGCAGATGCGCGCCAGCGGGAATGCTTTCCCACCGCACCGCGATGCCGCGGGCTGTCAGCGCTTCACGCAGCCGCTCAGCCAAGTACGGCCATCTCGCGGGTAGCCGGCCGTCCTCGACCACCAACACCGTGTTGCTCGACGCGGCTGCGGCGACGACGTTGTGGCGGTCCTCCCCCGCGACCGACTGTTCACCGCCCGTGCGGTCCGTCAGTGGGACGTGTAGGCAGATCATCGGACTCTCCCGACCGCGGCCAAGCAGATGTCTTCGTGTGCATCCGAATTGGCGCTCGGCAGCGTCGAGATCCGGTCGGTGCTTGCCGTCTCCGGCCACCAGCTCGTCGCAGCGACCAGTCCGGGGCTGAGCAATTCACATTGGGCAACGATCTCGGCGATCGTTTCCCGTGCGCGTGGGTGGAATTCGATGCCGCCCGTGCGGTATATCTCCACCGCCCGGTCGACCTCCTCGCGGCGGCGTACATCGGTAGTGACGTGGCTGAGGATCCAGTAAATGGGTCCCGGCAGCGCCGCCGACACCGCCTCGACCACCATGTGCGGATCAGCGACGAACTCGGCGACGAACCCGAGACACAGCGCAATCGGCTCAGCCGTGTCCATCGTGGCGGCGATCTCGCGCGCCAAGGCGTCTGTGTCGGTCACGTCGGCGTGGGCGAAGAACGCGCCGTCGATATTGGCCAGCAGCGCCCGTCCGTGCGCGGCAATCACCGGATCGCTGTCGACGTAGAGGGTACGTGCGGTCGGCTGCTGAGCGCGGGCGACCTCATGCACGTTCAGCGCGAACGGATAGCCCGACCCCAACTCGACGAACTGCGCGATCCCATGCTCATTGGCGAGATGGTGAACTGCCCGCTCGAGAAACGCTCGGGCGGCGCGCGCCGAGTACTGAACCGACGGGCAGTCGCTACTCAGGCGTCTTCCGATCTCGATGTCTTTGGGGTAGCAGTCTTTTCCGGAGTCGACCAGGTAGCTGTGAATTCCCGCGCTGCGGGCGACGGTATCGTCGATCACGGTGATCGAACTGCGCTGTCCGTGCCCGTGTTGTGCACACATCCCCGTCGTCCTTGTCTGATCGTCGGTCCTGGTCGGGCGGCGTTCGTCGGCCGACCATCTCAGCAGTACTGCGACCTTTTCGTGTCGTTCGGGGCGGTAGCCCGACAACGGTCCGTCGCTCGTGGAGGTCAATGCCGCCAGTGCCATCGCCGCCTCGGCGCCAGCGGCCAGGCCGCGGCGAAGAAGCACGGCCCGTGCGGTCTCGATCTGGGCATCGCCGACAGTGACTGCCTCCAGCTGGATACGACGGCCGTCGAGAGCCAATCCAGGAAACTGCTTGCCGTCGGCCAAGGCCTGTTGCACCGCGCTGGGGACCGCAGCACCGCGACGCGTGACGAGAACAGTTTTGATGTGGTGCCGGTGTGCGGTGACCAGGGTGCCCAACAGCAGCGCGGCATCGTTCGCGGCGATGACCACCGTCCCTATGTCCGGCATCGCACTGTCGAGGTCGTGCAGCCACGACCCTGCTCCCGCAGCGCAGAGCAGGTCATGGGGATTTGCGACCAGCACCTGTCCCGACGCAGTGAGGGCGTCGCGGCGGTCGGCGAGATCGCCGCCGTCGACCACCTCGAGCGTTATCCCGTCGCGGTGCAGGTCTGCTACCGCGGCTTCGAGAGCAGGGGGAACAAGCAGTGTCGCCGGGGTTCTGGTGGTAGCGGCAGCAAGTACCCACGCCTGCGCAGACTCTTCCGTCGCAGCGGGCACGACGATTCCTGCCGGGGGAACCTTGCCTGCCGCATGCCGAGCGCGCAGATGCCACAGGGCGGCGCGGAAGCGCGTCGACGCGCGTTGGCTGTGCTCGTAGCCGAGCACGATCCGAGTGCCGACCGTGGTCGGCAGCGCCGCGGAAGCTAGATCGATCACCTGCAACGGCGTGACGTCGCCGGCGAGGCCGCGCAGCGCGTCAACGACAGCCGGATTCCAACTGATGGTTTCGCTCACGCAGCTGCTGTCCGAGCCGAACAACTGGTCAGCGTCCGGGAACTCGCGCATGGCCTCATCCACTGCACGCCCCCAGCACCGCCTCGACGACCTCGTGATAGGGCGGCAACTCCGCGCCCTCAGGAAAGGCGGCCAACCACCACCTAGTTGGGTTTCCCGGAGTCGGTAATGCCAGCTCCGCTGCGCGGCCCACGATTGTGACACCACGGGGGAAGAAGCGGACGATGTCGTCAGCCGCAGTCGGCGGCGCGGTCATGAGAACCCGAATCCCGTGGCGGACAGCGAAGATCGGCAACGTCTGCCCGTGTAGTGCTTCGGATGCCACGTCCGCAAGGTCGCGTGTCACCATCAACGCACGGAAGGCGTGGGCACGCACCGTCAGGGCGCGGGTGTTTGCGTCGTAACGTGTTGGACCGTACAGATTCTCGTAATAGCGCTGGCTGTCAGCGAAGGAGTCGGCTGGTGCACTGGCTGGATACAGGGCCCGGCGCGGCGAGGCAGGAACCTCTTCGCCGATTGCGAGTTGCGGCAGCGAGACGGCTGTCGACATTAGACCTCCATGGATTGTCTGAAAGTGGTTGGGGCACAGGAATATTGGGACGTCGATCCCGAAGTGGCCGGAGGTGACCGTTACGAGAATGTGGCGGCTCTCCAGATGCGGCTAATGTCATCTCCCGGGTGTCGGATGATCCGTTCGATCGACGGCATCTGCCGCGCGTTTGGGCCCGCACCCTGGGACGATGGCATGTCCCTCCTCTGCGACGGCCACATCGATTGCAGTCGGACCTTTGGGGTTCTCGGCGACGGTGCAGGAGACCCGTTGTCCTGCCTGCAGACACCGGTGCCCGCTGCCGGCGATGCCCTGGTAGTGGACGAACAGGTCGGACGTACCGTCCTCTGCCGCAATGAATCCGTAACCGCGCTCGTCGCTGAACCACTTCACGGTGCCAAACGGCATTTTTCACCTCACGAAAATCTGTCTCTTGAAAGATGGATGGGATGCAGCATGGTCATCCCGCCTGCTCCGACGCGGCGCGTGTCGATGGCGCTGTCCGCACGGGCCACGAGCAAAACCGACGCGGCTGGACGAGTTCGACGAGACGCCGCGCTGTGGGTCTCATCGAAGGGCACCTGCCTGGTAGACGCGTGGCGCCGCGGTTTTGGCGAACTCGGTCCAGCCGGCCGCCAACCGGGCTGCTTCGGTGAAGACCTCATGCAGGACCTCGCCCGTCGCGCCGTCATGCCGGACCGCGTCATCGGCGGCGACTGCCGCCGCGGCTAGCTCGTCGATGTAGGCGCCGACAGAGACCTGCCGGTCAACGGCGCGAACGTGCTCGGCCACCCACGCGTCGATCGCCCAGATCAACCACAGACGGCGGCGAGCGACAAGCGAGCTGTCCCTCCCGTTCGCGAGCCTGTGCGTTCGTGCCAAGCCGGAAGCGAGGGTCGTCACCGGATGTGTGCCCGGTCCGCGAACGCCGCGCACCGCTGCCCACAGCTGGTGCCAGTCCGGGAGGAGGTCATCACTGACGAGCGCGCGGATGGTCATATTGCCTCCCGGGCGTCACGCTCCGCGATTTCCATACACTTCAGCATTGGCACAACCGGTATGAGCTGGAACTGCATCACCACTGAACTGCACTGAACTTTCACTGAATTTCGCGCCCGGGCGCTTGCTGCGCACCGGTTAGCCGGTGGGACACTGGCCCCATGATGGAACTCAACGGCGTGCCGGTCACGGTGGACGACCTCGCTCCGCTGGCGTTGGTCGGACTCGGGCACTTCACCTCGATGCGGGTCGAGGAAGGCGGCGCGGTTCGTGGACTCGAAATGCACCTCGATCGGCTGGGCCGCGACAGCCGCACCGTTTTCAACGCCGAGCTCGATCCCGATCGTGTCCGTGCCCACGTCCGGCACGCCATCCGCGAGGCCGACGGGCCGGTAGTCGTCCGAGTGACCATCTACGATCCGGCCCTCGAGCTGTCCAAGCCGGGCGCCCCCGCGGAGCCGCACGTACTGGTCTCTATACGGCACGCACCGGCCGGGCCGGCGGCCCCGTTGCGGCTGCAATCGGTCGTGTACTCGCGAGATCTGCCCCGGGTCAAGCACATTGGCCTCTTCGGCGCTCTGCACCAACGCGGAGTCGCGCAGCGCCAGGGATTCGATGATGTCGTGTTCACCGCCGGTGACGGCTCGATCAGCGAAATCGCCACCAGCAATATCGGATTCATCACCGGCGAGGGGCACCTCGTCTGGCCGCGCGCCGAAGTCCTCCCGGGCACCACCATGCGGCTGCTCAACCAGGTTCTCGACGAAGACGTGGTGAACGAGCGGGTCACTCTCGCCCAGCTCGGCGACTACGCCGCCGTCGTCGCCACCAACGCCGCAACCGGCGTACGCGCCGTGTCCTGCATCGACGACACGAAATGGCCCGAGCACGAGGCAGTGTCGATCCTCCAGGATGCTTACAAGTCCATTCCGCCGCAGCGGATCTAGCACGCCGCTGCCCCCGGCTCCCAGTAGGCTCGGACGCCACCAGATCGAGAAGGGGCGACGCTGTCGATGAAGAGCCTGGTTCGGCCGTGGACGGGAGTTGAAGTAGCCGCGCTGCGCGACGCCTGGCGAATGTCTTTGGTCGACTTCGCAGCCCACCTCGGCGTCACCGAACGTCAGGTCTCCAATTGGGAGGCCAAAGGAGCCGACATCAAGCCGCGACCGGTCAATCAGGCCGCGCTCGACACCTCGCTGTCCCGACTGAACCCCGACGAGCTGACACGATTCCTTACTCTCGTGCCCGCCGACGCGATCGGCGAGGCCCCCGATAGCGACCAGCTGATCCAGCCCGACCGCATCCGCCACCCCGTCGACGGCCGCTCGATGACCTGGATCCCCGAAGGGGTCTTCCTTTCCGGCCCCATGGACCAACCGGTGTGGCTGCCCGGATTCCACATCGACACCTACCCGGTCACCAACGCGGACTTCGCGACCTTCGTGACCGCGACCGGGCATCCTGCGCCCCGGCACTGGGACAACGGCCAGCCACCTCCTGCCATCGCTGATCACCCCGTCGTATGGGTGACCCACGACGACGCCACCGCCTACGCGCGCTGGGCCCGCAAACAACTGCCGACCGCGCAGCAGTGGGAGAAGGCGGCCCGCGGCACATCTGGTGCCACTTGGCCATGAGGCAATTCGGTGACCCCGGCCAAGTGCAATTGCAAGGTCTTCGACGGAGCCGGCACAACCACACCCGTCGATTGCTACAAATCCTCGGTCAGCCCCTACGGCGTGTGCGACCTCTGCGGCAATGTCTGGGAGTGGTGCGCGACCGAATCGACTCCCGGCAGCTTCGAACTCAAAGGCTCGTCCTTCAGCAGCCTGCTCGAAGCCGCCCGACCAGCAGCATTCAACGACGCCAATCACCTCATGTGCGACGACGACACCGGATTCCGCTGTGCTGCAATCGGACTCAAAATGTGAACCGGTCGCCCGGTGCTCGCTGCCATCGGTCGGCGCACCGCCCAGCGGCCATCTCAGCCGCACCCGGGCACTCATGCCGACCCCGCCGGGACGAACTCCGCGGCCGCGCCCGGCGCATCCAACCGCGGCCAGCAGCCCGCGGGCCGCACCGTCCACACGCTCGCGTCCTGCCGCACCGCATCCAGCCACCCAGTCACATGCGCGACCGTCGGCACGATCAGCACCGTGATGTGCGAAGGCGCCAACGTCGCCAGCAACAACCCGAAATCGTCATCACCATGCTCGATCCGCACTGCGCACAGATCGAATCCATGCCGCCCTGATAGGTCGCGAACCCGCGCGGCATCCAGCTCGGTGTCATCCCCGGACAAGTCGCTGCGCACGATCCCGTACGCCCGCACGATGGTCATGTCGGCCTCCCGATCGCGGCCGACTCGATACCAGCAGCATCGGTCAACGCCACCCAGTAGCGAGTGACCGCGCGCCCGTCAGGGGCCTCCGTCTGCTTGACGCCGTTCAGCCCCTGGATCCGCTGGCCTCCAGCGGCACACTGGCTAGACATCGTCGAGATCCGCCGACAAAAGGGCAGCAGCCTGTGTCCACAGCTCCGGCGCTACATCCCCCTGCTGGTTCACGGCTTCCCGTGCGGCCGCTGGACTCAGTGCAGGTTCATCACGAACCGCGCCGCCCGATGCTGCTGAATGGCTGGATTCGCCGTGGTCGATTTCGGAGACGATGACGCGGCCGTTGACAATCCTGATGCGTTGATCGCGCCGTCGAAGCGCGGTGCCTCGTGCTACCGGCTTGCTTCTCAACCAGGACATAAGTCCAGCGTGGCGGTAATACTGCGCGTTGGGAACGTAGCAACCCGTAGCAACCAGCAAACGAATTCGCCGTTCAGCAAACAATCGACCCGCCGGTACCGTGAGGCAATGACTGATCGCCCCCCGCGCACCACGGTTCACTCCGGAAAGCTGGTATACGACGGCCGACCATGGTTGTCGGTGGAACGCCACCACATCACGACGCCTGATGGAGTCGATCGGCATCACCACGCGGTGCGCCTGAATCCTGTCGCGATTGTCACCGTCATCGACGATCACGGCCGAGCTCTGCTGCTACAGCGCCACCGATGGATCGTCGACACAATCGGCTACGAGTCGCCGGGCGGCATCGTGGATTCGGGTGAGGAACACGAATCGTGCGCGCGTCGAGAACTATTGGAAGAAACCGGGTTCACCGTCGAGCGACTGAGCCTTGTAGCGGAACTCGAGCCGATGCCTGGTCTGGTACAGACACCTCATTACATCTTCCTCGGATACGGACCACGACAAGTTGCAGCGCCGGCAGACGCCGAGGAGGCGGGTCAGCTCGTATGGGTACCGTTGGCCAGAACCGCCGAGCTATTGGCGACAGGGCAACTTCTCGGAACGGGCACGGCGGTCGGAATGCTGGCCGCAGCCGCGAATTTAGCTGGCGGCCAAGAGCTTTCGGGTTCGGTGCTGGAGCGAGTCGTGCCGGCGGCGGAGACGTCCTGACCCCAGGTCATCGATGTGGTCAGCTGTGGCCGAGAGCAGCGACATCGCCTCTTCTCGTTGGCCGGCGTTGATTGCTGCCTGGGCAAGATCAAGCTGCTGGGCACATCGTGCCCTGACGAAGTCCTCAGGAATCACCTGCATGGAGTGGCGAGTGAGCGTCGCAGCGGCAGGATCTGCGAGCCGAGCAAGGATATGACCAGCCCAGCGCGACAGATGTGTTTCGTTGTGGGCGATGAACGGCATTTCGTCGTCACAAGAGCTGTCGGTCGGCAGTAGGGCTTCCGCGGCCGCCAGTGCCTCACGCGCTGTCGAAGTATCGCCGGGGCAATAGGTGGCCACCTGTGCACCGGTGGCCGACAGCCATGAGCGGAGCAGGGGAGGCAGTCCAGGTATGCGTTCCGCCTGAGAAACCTGTGCTAGCGCCGCTTCGGCCTGTCCTGTTTCGGCGAGCATCACCGCTTCCTCACCGAGCGTGTGGACCAACAAGATTGGATCCTCTGCGCGCAATGCAGCGATGCGAGCTTCTTTGTAGTGCGCGGCGGCCGCAGCTGTGTCGCCCACGTCGAAATCCTGCCACGCAGCCAGCGCCGCAGCATCGGCCTGTGCACGAGCAATCACCGATCGATCCGTTCCTTTGCTGCTGTGCCACATCGCATCCAGTGCGGTGACGTGCGCAGCCGTTTGGAGACGTGCCGCGGGAGCGCCGAAACGTCGATCGAGCATGCGCAGGCTGTTGGTGTGGTTCAGCAGGACCTCGAACAGAGTGTCGCCTCGGGCAAGGTCGACGGTAGTGCTTGGCACGCCGAGCACTTGCCGCAGCAATCTGGCATACAAACGATCCGGCGCATGTCGGCCATTTTCCCAGCGCGACAACGCGATTCGGAGGCTGTGGGGTGACATGAGAGCGATTCCCTGCTGGCTCGCGTGGGCATGCAGGGCGGCGATCAACTGGGCTTGAGACCAGCCGCGCCGGGCGCGTGCTGCCCTGATCTCCTTGCCGTCGATCGTCACCACCTCCCTCGAGTCCGCCCTCGTTGACCCGCGGGCGGCGGTGTCGCTGTTCCGATAACCATAATCTGATAATCAGAATTCAGGAACCGAATCGGGAATATCGAAACTGCGGCTACGGTAGTACCCATGGCAACGCGGACCGCCCGGGGACTTCTACTCGGACGCGAGATCAACTACATGATTCGCGCCTCCGGCAAGAGCCAAGCCGAGGCGGGACAGATCATCGAGGTCGGCCAATCTCGTATCAACAGCCTGATCGCGGGTACAGGTCGGATCTCGGCCGGTGACCTCCAGCTGCTGGCGAAGCAGCTGGGATTCTCCGACGAGCACTACATCCAGAGCCTGCTCGAGCTGCGGCGAGACAAGTATCGACGCGGCTTCTGGACGACCGGACATCGCCGGGTCTACTGGGAGGACCTTCGACTCCTCGTGGACCTCGAAGAACAGGCAAACCGGCTTCGGATCACAGAATCCGAGATCATCCCGGGCCTGCTGCAAAGCGAGTCCTATGTCCGAGCACTACATGCGAACATGTCGGACGCTCACACCGGCGTCACCGTTGAAGACTGGGTGCAGGCACGGCTCGAACGGCAGCGAAACCTCGTGAAGGCCGAGGCCCCGGAGTTCCACGCCGTGCTCTCCGAATCATGCTTGCGGCGCCGCCACGGCGACCCCAAGGGCCACGTAATGATCGACCAGCTCCACCACCTGATCGATCTGTCCCAGCGCCCCAACATCCTGATCCAGATCATGCCGTTCAACACCCCCATCGACGGCGGCGGAATGGAGGATCGCTTCACGCTCATCCGCGTCCCTTCACCCGGCGCGGCCGGCGACCTCGAACTCGCGGTCGTAGAAGCTCTCGGAGAAATCCGCTACATCCTCGACAAACCGCCGGTCGGCGCCCGCGAAGCCTTGTTCGCCCGACTCAGTGCCGCGGCACTCAGCAGCGAGGACTCGCGAGAGTTCATCGACCACATCGCACGAACCGTCCAACTCCGAACTTCATAACACCATCTACGAAGGGGGAACCCATGGCCGAGTACGACTTTCGGGCCAGGGAAGTCGACACAGGCACACCGACATCGGCGCGTCTGTACCACTACTACCTCACCGGTGAGCCGGTCTACCGCAACGACCAGGTCTTCGCCGACAAGGTGTACGACGAACTGCCGTTCCTGCACACCTGGGCACTGCACAACCGTGCCTTTCTCGCCCGAGCCGTCAGGTTCATGGCCGCCGAAGGCATACGCCAGTTCCTCGATATCGGCTCAGGCTTACCGACAGGCGGCAACACACACGAAGTCGCGCGAGACATCGCTCCAGACGCTCGCGTGGTCTACGTCGACAAAGACCTCGATGCCGTCGTGCGCGCACATCAACTTTTGCGGCGAGAGAACTCCCTGGAAAAGACGGCGGTCGTCGAAGGCGATTTGAGCGACCCCGCCAGCATCATCGACCACCCCGACTCACGCCGACTGATCAACACCAACGAGCCCGTTGGCCTGCTCATCGTCTCCGTTCTCCCCTTCCTTCCCGACGCCAGCGACCCTCACAGGCTTGTCGCCGATATCCGAGACCGACTCCCACGCGGAAGCTACTTCGCCGCCACCCACGTCTCCCTCGAAGACGCCGACGAGCACACCAAGAAACAAGTCGCCGCCGCGGCAGCTCTCTACCAAGCCACATCGGATCCGGTGCACCTGCGAGACCGTGCCACCTTCACCAGATTCTTCGACGGCTTCACCGTGATATCCCCTCCAGGTGTCACCTACGCCACGGACTGGCAGCCAGAGGGCCCTGTAGACCAGGACGATCCCGCGCGCCCATGCAATTTCGCCGCAGTCGGACGACGACCGTAATCGCCGAATCGCGACGATTGAGGCTATATAGGCTGAACAGAGCTATACGAGAGGAACCGAAATGCTCCCCATCTTCACCGCCCGCGACTGCGTCAAAGCAGCGCGCAGCGCGGGTGGGAACTCATGCGTGCGGATAGGCCGGAATAATGGCTGGACCGTAGTCTGGGACGACAAACTCGCAACTCCCGAGACCGATCGAGGCGCACCGCTTCCCTCGGATCAGACGCTGGTCGTCTCGGACGAGCAGTTCGATGCATTTCAGGAAGCGCTCCGCGCTGGACGCACCAATGGACAATGCATACGCATCCAGCAGTCACCGGCGGGGCGGTACACGTTCACTGCCCACCAGGCTCCTCATTCCCGGAACACAGGTGTCGCTCTCCACTTCGACTCCGATGAGTTCGACGCGTTTATGAGCGGTGTCCGGAATGGCGAGTTCGATCTCGCGCAGTTCCCGGCGGCAACGTAACTGTAGCGTCTCACGACGCGCTTCGTAATCTCCGGGACGATTTCGTGTCGGAGGCGCTTATGAAGCGTTCGTGAGACTGATCGTTGAATTGCCCTCGTCTCGTTGGGCGGCGTGGCAAGCTGTGGCTTCATGCCCGACGTGTCGATTGGTGCGGCTGCTGCGGTGTCGGTGCGGCGTTCGGACGGTGGTCGGGTGGACCGGATCGAGTGGTCTCGGGTGTCGGGTGATCTGGTCGCCGATGCTCTGCCGTGGCGGAGGTTCCGGTGGCGCAACGGTCAGCAGCATTTCTCGGGCACATATTGGGCGACAACCGAAGCCGGTCACGTCGTCTACGAGTCGCGTCTGGAATTGGCGCGGCTGCTGATGGCTGATTTCGATCGGTCAGTGACACATATTGTGGCTCAGCCTTTTCTGCTCGAGACGGTGGTGGCCGGCAAGGTGCGGCGCCATGTTCCGGATTACCTGCTGTTCACCGGTGAGGCTCCGATCCTGGTGGATGTTAAGCCTCGGGCGCGTCTGGCCAAGCCGATTGTGGTGACGACGTTTGCGTGGACTCGTGAGCTGGTCGAGGGGCTGGGGTGGCGGTACGAGATTGCGAGCGAACCGGATCCGGTGCTGCTGGACAATATTCGGTTCCTGGCGGGCTGAACCGTCACGAGTTTGGGACCGGCTTCGGTTTCAGACCAGCGCCGGTCGGCGTGGCGATTGTTGAGAGTAGTACGCGGCTTCGTATTCGGCCGGGGTCAGGTAGTCCAGCCGGGAGTGGAGGCGGGCGTTGTTGTACCAGTCGGCCCATTCCATGAGAGCGAATTCGACCTCGGTAAGGGTCTTGAACGGGCCGTGCCGATTGACCACCTCGGTCTTGAACAGGCCGATGATCGATTCGGCTAGAGCGTTGTCGTAGGCTTATCCGGCTAATCTGGTCTGATCTTGTTCCGTTGGTGAGGGTTTCGCGGTTATCCGGTTGATTTCTGGATGTCGGTGATGATGGCGTCGAGGCGGGCGATGAGTTGGTGGTGGCGTTCAGCTTCGGTGATCCAGCCGCGGCGTTGGGCGTCTTCGGCGAGTTTGCGGGCGTCGGTGCGTTGGGCCGCGAGGATGGGCAGGTAGGTGGCATCGGTGCGGAAGTTCGGGCAGTGTTCGCAGATGTTGGCGTAGGGGCAGGCGCCTTGGGCGGGTGCGCGCAGGCAGAATCCGCCTGCGAGACGGGATTTCAGGGCCGGGGTGTCGGTCCAGTCCATGCCGCCGGTGATGTCGGCCAGCGGGAGGGCTTTGGTGCCGGCGGGTGTGGTCGGCAGTGCAGCGAGGTGGTCTTTGGCGAGAGTGAGGGCGCGTTCGTATTCGGTGCGGACGGTGGTGTCGAACAGTTTCCCGTAGCGCAGGCTCATCTGCGCGGACACGTGCCCGAGTAACGCCATCAGTGATTGCAGGGAGACGCCGGCGTTGACCAGGGCGGTGGCGTAGGTGTGGCGCAGTTGGTGCGGGGTGACGTGGCCGATCCCGGCGGCGGCCGCGGCGCGGTCGAGTTCGAGGCGGACGCCTTGCGCAGCGAGTCGGCCGCCGTGGTGGGTGAACAGGAACTGGGCCGGTTTTCCGGTGCGGGGATGGGTCAATGGTTTGCCGGGACTGCGGATTTCGATGATCCGGTCGACGAGTTCGACGGTTTCGGTGTCGAGGGGGACCATCCGTTCGGTGTCGAGTTTGCCGAGGGGGACTTTCAGCCAGGCTCCTTCGCCGGGGATCTCGTGGACGCAGTCGATTTCGAGGTCGAGCAGTTCCCCGATCCGCAGCCCGCAAGACCGTGCCAGCAGCAGCGCTGAGGCTGCGAGTTCGTGATCGCTGCAACGCAGAGCATCGGTGAGGCGACGGTCGGCGTCGACCGGGATGTAGCGCGGTAACGGTTTCGGGAGGCGGGGAACATCGTTGCGGAACAACAGTTTCCGCTTTGGTGCGTCGTTCCATCCCCATTCGGTGATCTCGGTGAGGAAGGTGTTGACCGCGACGACGCGGCGGGCGTGATCGGCGACGCCGATCGGTTCCCCGGTTTTGCTGTTCACCGCGTCGGGCAGGCTGGCCAGCCAAGGCTCGATATGGCGGCGACGGTCCAGTTGCGAGAGCCGGGTCAGGGCGGGGTCGAGGTCGGTGAGGAACCGGCCGAACCCGGTCAGGCGGGTGGCCATGCTGGACACGGTGTGTCGGGTGCAGCTGCCGCGTTTCGCGTTCAGGTAGTCGATCATTGCCTCGGCGATGGCCGGGGTTATGCCGTCGAGGCGGACCGCGAAGTCCCAGGGCCCGCCAGAGCGTGGTGGTTCGGGCAGAACGCCGAGGTGGAACAGCACCAAGTGGGTGTTGGCGAGGGCGGCTTTGTAGTGGTGCCAGCCTTTGCCGGTGCGGGCCTGGCGGTCACGGCAGGCGTCGGCGAACTCGTCGAGATCGGCGACGGTGAGCTGGTGCAGGCGGCGTCCGGTCTGGATCAACAGCCGCGCCGGCGCCTGGGACCCGGTGGCGGTGCGGACCCTTTGGGTGAATCCGAGTCTGTGTGCGGTGGTGAGGAATTCGGCGAGATCGCCTCCGATTGGGGAGGCGTCGATCTCGCGCCAGAGGCTGGAGATTTTGCGTTCGAGCAGGTAGTCGTAGCCGGGCCTGAGCAGGTCGTGCAGCATCAGGAACGTGATGAACGGCCGCGTCGACGAATTCGCCGACAACCGCAGCTCGAGCGGCTCCCGGGCCCAGTCCTGCGGGTGCGGCCACTGCTGCAGAAAGGTCCGTGCGGCGCTGAAGTAGGGCGCGCTGCCCCGGCCGGTGCGGGCCAGCTCGGCCAGATATGCGTGGTAGATGTCGTCGGCGTCAGACCTGGCGGCGAATACGTGCGCGAGCGGCATCGAAGGGGGTGTCATGGCAACCGTGTAAGTCCGGGCGATCTGTGATCAGATGCCCTCGGACGGGCGGTTGAAGGAGAGATTTGTGAGTAAGACCACACCATCGGAGAAGTCGGAACAGGTTGCTGCGCAGAAACTTTCGGAGGTGTTCACCTCGGCGCAGCTGGACTCGATGGTCAAGCAGGCGATGGCGTCGGAGGCCGGTCCGCAGGCCGGGATCGAGGGCCTGCTGAACGAGCTGACGAAAAAGGTTCTCGAACGCGCCCTGGACGCGGAAATGACCGAGCATCTCGGTTACGCGGCCGGCGACCCGGAAGGCCGGGGCACCGGGAATTCCCGCAACGGGAAGAACTCGAAAACGGTCCAAACCCGGACAGGGCCGGTGACGATCGCGGTCCCGCGAGACCGCAACGGTGATTTCGAGCCGGTGATCGTGCCGAAGCGTGCCCGCCGGCTCGGGAACCTGAATACGGTTGTGTTGTCGCTGTATTCGCGGGGGATGACGACCCGCGATATCGAGGACCATTTGAAAGAAGTGTATGGGACCGAGGTGTCGCGGGAACTGATCTCGAATATCACCGATGTCGTGGTCGACGAGATCAAACAATGGCAGTCGCGTCCGCTGGAGGAGGTGTATCCGATCCTGTATGTCGACGGAATCCGGTTGCGGATCAAGGACAACGGGGTCGTCACCACCAAGGTCGCCTACCTGGCCATAGGTGTGGACGTCGAGGGCCGCAAACACGCCCTGGGCTGCTGGATCCAGGACACCGAGGGCGCGAAGTTCTGGGCGAAGGTCCTCGCCGACCTGAAAAACCGAGGCGTGCGCGACATCCTCATCGCCTGCTGCGACGGATTGACCGGCCTGCCCGACGCGATCCGCTCGGTATTTCCTGACACCGTCGTCCAAACCTGCGTCGTGCACGTGGTGCGTAACGCTATGCGGTTCGTCTCCTACGGCGACCGCAAGAAGGTCACCGCCGCGATGCGCGAAATCTACACCGCCCCCAACCTCGAGGGCGCCGAGCTCGCGTTGAAAGACTTCGACGCGAAATTCGGTGAACAATACCCCGGCGCGGTCGACACATGGCGACTGGCCTGGGACGAATTCACACCCTTCCTCGACTATCCCGTCGAATTGCGCAAAATCGTGTACACCACGAACCAGATCGAGTCGATCAATTTCCAGCTGCGGAAAATCACCAAGACCCGCGGTCACTTCCCCGACCGGGACTCGGCAATGAAACTCATCTACCTCGGCCTGCGCAACATCTCCAGCGAACGAGGAGGCTACTCCGGTACCGGGACGAGGAACTGGACGCTCGCGCTCAACGCGCTTGCTGCACTGTTCCCCAACCGAATTCCATTGTGCTAGAATAGATTTACTACCGAACTAGGTTCGGACTTACACGGTTCTCGTGACACCCTCGCATCGAATTCCTCCTTCACCCGCTTCGGGGCCAGATGGACGTAACGGGCAGTGGTGTCGACATGTGTATGCCCGAGCAACGCCTGCATCACCGACAGATCAACCCCCGCCTCGGCCAAAGCGGTGCCGAACGAATGCCGCAACGCATGCGGATGACCGGCCGTAACACCGGAGCGCTGCCGGTGATAGCGGAAGATCGTCCGCAACCCCGCCGGAGTCAACGGCTGTCCTCGGTTCGGGCCCTTCGCGACCAAAAACAAACGCGCCGAGTCTGATTCGGGCCGCTCAGCCAGCAGATAGCCCTGAATCACACGAGCAAGGTCTCCGTCGAGCGGGACCGCGCGTTCTTTGGCACCCTTCCCCCAGACCCGGATCCAACCCCGTCCGACATCGACGTCGGCGACGTCGAGGGCCAGCACCTCGCATGTTCGCAACCCGCAGTAGAGCATCAATCCGGCAATCGCGCGGTCACGCCAAGTCCGCAGGCTCGCCAGCAACTGCGCCGCCTCCGAGGAGGTCAACGGCCGTGGCATCCGCCGGGGTTCCCGCACTCGCAACGCGGACCGCGGTCGCGGCCTGCGGGCCAGATGCGCCAACAATCCCGTCTTCTCACCCGGCACGAACCGTTGTCTCTCAATGCCTTTCGGCACCGGACTCGGCAAATGCGGGTCACGCATCGCCCGGAAAGCGAACAACCCCGACACTGCCACCAGCCGCCGATTCACCGTCGTCGCCGCATACCCGTCCAGCCGCCGGCCGGCCAGGTCCACCACGTTCGGGCCCGGCCTCCCGGGCAGTCGCGCCGCCCGGCATGCAGCCAGAAACCGCAACAACACCGGTGTGGTCACATCTTCGATCCCGAGCCCCTCGCCCAGCAGCCACCGGCCGAACATCACAAGGTCGAAGCCATAGGCCCGCAACGTTTTCGGTGAGTAGTTGCGGTCAGCCAGATAACCCAGATACTCATCGATCACTCGCAGTCCGTCGGCGCCCGGACCAGCCAGATGCCACCGCCCACCCTCACTCACCAACCGCAGCCGATCACGATCGTCCCTGCACACAACCCACAGATTCCCCCACGCCCGCCGACCCGGCTACCGGTGAACCACCGGACACCACCATGCCCCCGTCACCAGGGCAATCAATGAGCATTAGCCAGATAAGGGGCA
>NZ_JADKYP010000071.1 GCF_015354405.1 Nocardia sp. BSTN01
CATCCTCTCAAGCCTGCCTCTCGGCAAGCCATCTCGGTTGTCACCTCTCCGTGCAGCAGCCCCCAACGACCTCACGCGGGAGCCAGTGCGGATCGGACAGGTAGCCCGCTTTCAGGCGGTTGCCGCCTTGGAGAATCAGCTCGGCTGCCCACGGGGCAAAGGTCACAGCCCCGGCAATCAGTGCGCGATACAACAACGACTGCGCCGCGTCGTGGTCGTTAGCGGCCAGGAGCCGCAGCATCGACTCGATGGCGTCCGATGACGTCTGCGCACACTTCTCGAGCGCGGCCGCCGCGCCGTTGTACAACGCGTCACCGACGTCGTCGTACCCTGGCTCCATTCGAAGCCTCAGACTGAAGTGCCGGTCGTGAAGAAGATCCTGCTCCAGGCCGTCAAAGTGGGTGGCCTCCATGATTGCCAGCAGGTGCGGCACGAACGCCTCGACGAACGCTTGTGGTTCTGCTTTGCATGCTGCCTCGATCATTTGAGTGGCGCCGTACTCATGAATGCCGAGGAGCGTTACTTTGTCGTCGCTACCGAGCGCCAGAGCAGACGGACTCTCCACGAAGCAGGCCTTGAGCATCTCGATTGCCCAGAGTGGCTGGTATTCCGCCAGCTTGTGTACCGACAGCCAGTGGTTGTGATCGGCTGGGTCGATCTGGCCGGCACGGATCGCGTCTAGCAACAGCTCGAATAGCCGCCGGTGGAGGTGCAGGTCGGCGCGCTGCGTCACCCAACGGAGCCACATCACATAGTCGGGTGACTGCTTCCGCGCCATCAAGAGGTCAACCACCTCGGCGCCATGTTCGGCGCCGGCGTTGGCAATCCAGTTGACGCTCCTATCGCGTAGCGCGACGTCGTCGCTGTCGAGCCACCTTTCGATGTGACCCTGGGCGTAGAACGGGCCGAACCACGTAGGGCGTGCGAGCTGCAACAAAAGCCGTTTCGTGAGCGTGGATTCCCTGTGGACGAGGCGCAGCACAAGTTCGACATCCTCAAGTGTCGGAGCACTGACGTTCGCGAAGACGGCAACCACCGTCTCCTTAATGTGGAAGCGAACATCTGCGCTACTTAGGACCGCCTCAACCTCCGTCCGGAACCGATCGGGATCTCGCTCACGGAGAAGCTCGAGGATCTGCCGCACCTGCGCGCGTCGGAACAGTTCTTGCTCTTGGGCGCAAAGGAATTCGACCATCGACTGGTGTCGTGACAGCCACTGACGGGCGAATGTGAAGTCGAAGAACGTCTCATGAAAGAAGGAGACCCGGTCGTCTTCGATCGCGATGACCTGTTCGGAGGCGAGGACCCGCGCGTGTTTGATGAAGTCGCCAGGACCGAGGATCTCGACGGGGACGGACAACGTCTGGTTGTCGCTCGCGGTGTAAGCGATCCGAGCGAGCACGTCGTTGAACAACGTTCCAGGCCGTCGCTCCTCGGAGGTCTGTTCTTTGCGCCGCCAGAAGGCTTCGAACAACGATCCTCGGGAGGTGAAGTTCAGGGCACCTGGCTGGTCCGCGATCGTCTCCAGCAGGACGAGGTTAAGCGGTGACCGGAGGAGTGCACGTTGCGTAGCAGTGAGCAAGCCGGGATCGAGACCCATGGCTGAGACAGCGCCCGCCGCGGCTTCGTCAGGTAGCAGCTCAACAGTCAGGCGCTCGACATCGTTCCGCGCATCGAGTTTGCGGATGCGGTGGTCGTTCTCGACGTCGAATAGTCGGCAGGCCAAGATGACACGCACCCCGTCAACCGCCGTTGCTTCTTGAATGAGATCGGCAATGACGTCGTAGCGCTCCTAGAGACGCCCTGACACTAGCGACACGGCGTCGAGCTGGTCGATGACCAGGAAGGCGTCGCGGCCGTCTGCCGCCTGTCGCAACGCCGCAACCGGCGAGGTCGAGAAGCCCAGCTGAATACCCAGTTCGACGGTCGAACCGAAGGCACCACGACGGTCGAGCCGGAACGCCAATACCTCGGCGTCCTGCGCCTCGAACTCGCGCGCAGCCTGGTAAAGCACAGTACTCTTTCCACCACCGCCAGCCCCGACGACAAGTGCAAGCCGGGTCGTAGTCATGAGGTCGACGAGAGTTACAGCTTCCTGCCTCTCGATCGATGGCGAGAGCAGCTCGCGCTCGATCGTGCCGCGCCAGCTCTGGGTCGCTGCCACCACCTGCTCATGGGACGTTCGCGTGGCCCGGAAGCCGCGCCTTGTGATGCCGTCGCGAGCAAGAGCGTCAAGCAGCTCCCGTTGCGTCATCCGCGTGCGCAGGTTGTCGAGCAAAACCGCACCTATGGCCACCGCCATGAGGTCACCGGTCGCGCCCTCCAAGCTCACTTCAGCGAGCATGGCATTGGTCATGACCAGCTGCTCTTCGACCTCAATCTCAATCCACATACCGCGCAGCGTCTGCCAGGCCCCCTCAGAGCTTCCGAAGACATTCGCCGCGGTCAGCTCATCAAAGGTAGGTCTCAACTCGCGCGTGAGCTGACGCGCAACGAACTGCTGTGCGTTCGCCGATTGCCGTGACAAGTCAGCCATGACCCGAAGTGCACCGCTCGGAGTCATCGAACTGAAGTGGAACTTACGCCCAGCGGCAACGTGGCGAGCAGCTGCCGCCAAGACTCCGCGACCTCTCAGGGCTGCGATCGTCCAGTGATCGGTGATGTTGTTCTGACGCTTCACCTGGGTCACCGCGATGTCGCCGTGCTCGTTGACGTAAGTGAACTCCGAGCCGTCAGCCAGCTCAGGGTCGATCTCTTCGAGCGTGAGACTGCGGCGCTCGTCCTGGATGCAAAACAGAGCGTGACGGATGGCCCAGGCCAACTCGTACTTGTTGCCTAGCTTGTCCGCGACACCACCACTGGCGCCGGCCATTCGGGGCGGCGCCAGATGCTGTGGCGTGGCACTTTCCGTGCTGCTCGACTGTTCGGATTTCTCGATCTCCCCATCATGACAGTTGCTCATGACATTCAGCTGTCAGCCCCAATCATTCGCCAGGACAGGCGTTCCCGCGCCGACACCGTGGTTGAGGTCCAGCTTCACCAGGCGGTCCGTAACCAGCTCCACATCGGCTCGCCCGAACCTGTCGAGTGGTCGCGCGGCTGAAGCACGCTGCAGGGTAGCCGCGGACTGCACCGACAACTAGTCAGACCTGTCGTCAGCACGTCTTGCCCGCCCGCTGGTGGTTTGCCCAAAGAAGAAGCCCAGTATCAAAAGGAAGGCGTTACCGAGAAGGTCGGGCGGCGGAGTGTGGATGAACATACCGACAATAAGTGCCAGCGCCATCGCTGCCAGCAGTACCGCGCCGATCAAGACGGCCGCAGGTTCACGCTCGAGGAGCGAAGTTCGCATCTTCCATTTACGTTCGCTGAGTTCGTGTCTACGCAGTTCCTTCGCATCTTCATCGTCATGTGCTTGGAGTTCGCGGGCGAGATCCTGCTGCTTCTGCGCGAACTCCGCGACCAGAGCTCCGAGTTCCTGTCGAACCTTCGGATCGTCAACTTTAGCTTCGACAGCTCGATTCAGCTCGTCTACTTGCTTCTGACTGACCTGCTCACCGATCTGCTCAAGCGCGATATGCCGCAGATCGCGCAGGTACATCACGATGGCTACGCGATCCTCCGACTCCGCCAGAGAAAGCGCTTCCCCCTTCATGACTTCGAAGCTCGCGATCATCTTGTCGATCCGGTGTATTGACGCTTTCAGCTCAGGTATCGACTGGGTTCGCAGGTGTTCCTCAGCGATCTCCTGCGTGAGCGTGATCTGACGGATCCGCACCCTAACGTCCCGGTCTCTGCGACGGCTGCCGAACTTGGCGTCGTCGATGTCTGGAGCCACAGTGCGTATCCCCCATGGTTTCAATGCAAGCCGGCCTCGTTCCCGGACCTACGGTACCGACTGCAGACCAGCGTTCGTCAGCCATCCGTCGGTTCAAAGGACGTCCTGGCGGTGCAACAGCTGATCGTGAGGATCAGTCCCTAGCAGTCGCCCCCGCCACACCACAGAACGTCCGCTCATCGACATGAGCGGTCATCCAGCTCGATTGCTGACCGTGTGCTGGTTCATGGCAACTGGCCGCAGGTGGGGAGGCGCAACTAGCCGTCCCTGGGGAACTTTTGGTGGCCACTGACAAGCGTGGACGAAGGGGACGGTGTCGATGCGTACGGCGCCTGTTCCGGCATCAGTGTGCCTTCGGATCTTCGCGTATTAGGAGGTTTCGGACGGCGGTGTGGTAGGCGGCGTGGACGAGCGGGATGGTGTCGATACGTATGCGTTCGTCGGTGCTGTGTTCGCCTATCTTGTCGACGCCGAAGCCTGCGGTGACCGGGATGCCGAGACCGGCGAGGTAGTTGCCGATGTTGCTGGGTCCGGCGATTTTCGCGGCTGTGTCGATGCCGAGGTCAGCGGTGGCGGTGAACAGGGCAGTGGCTGGCGCGGAGTGCGGGTGGGCGAAGGGCGGCCAGTGCTGGATGTGCTGGATCAGCGTGGGTTTGGTGTCGGGCCAGCGGCGATCGGTGTCGTCGACGATGCGGCAGATCAATGTCTCGGCGGCGGCGTCGTCGAAGTCGGGGGTGGTGCGAATGTCGATGTTGATGCTGCACAGGTCTGGGGTGACGGAGTAACCCTGTCCGCCGGTGATCTCGGTGACGGTCAGCTTGCCCGGCGGGAACCCGCGGCTGCTGCCGAAGGGCAGTTCGACAGCGGAGAGGCGGGTGATGATCTCGGCAGCTTTGCTGATGGCGTTGGGTGTGGATGTGCGGCCGCCGGCGTGGCTGGCGATGCCGTGGATGTGCAGCCGTACGCGGTGTACTCCGCGGCCGCCGACGACGATGTGATGCAGTCCGGGGTAGCCGATCATCACTCCGCCGACGTCGGTGGCCGAGTCGAAATAGGTTGTGGCTCCCGCGAATCCGCCGGTGTGTTCGTCGAGGTCGAGTAGGAGGGTGAGGCTGCCGGTGATGTTTTCGCGGTCGCGGTGCAGGCGGGCGGCGAGGTGGCAGAAGATCGAAACTGCCGTTTTGCTGTCGGCCGAGCCGCGTCCCCAGAGCCATCCGTCGCGGATGACCGGGTCGGTGGGCGGATGGGTCCAGGCGTGCTCGTCACCGAAGACGGCGGTGTCGAGACAGGCATCGAGGACCCAGCGTTTCCCCGGCCGGTGGCCGTGGATTTCGCTGGCGATCCCGACGGGCGCGCCGAGCGGGTCACGCAGGATGCGTACGGGCAGACCGTGGCCGGTGAGCCAGGCGGCGGTGTGGTCGAGGATGGGTTGGCCGGGGTCGACGCCGCCGCGGCTGGGTATGGCGATCAGCTCACGGGCGAGTGCCAGCACGGAGTCCTGGTCGTCGTGGGCGGCGGCGAGCATGTCGTGGGCGGTGATGGGGTGCCTCCTGCTGCCGGTTGGTGCTGCTGCGGGGTCCGGGCGGGTCATGTGAGGTCGGCCAGGGCTTGGGTGGTTTCCAGCTTATGGCCGCACAGGTAGAGCTGGCGGGCGTGTTCGATGTAGCGGGCGCCGGCTGCCGCGCCGAGCACGACGGCGCAATCGAAGGACTCCGCAGAGGTCAGCGAGGGGATCGGCGCGACGGCCGCGTGTTCGGAAGCGACAAGGAATCGCTCGGGATAGTCGGGGTTGTCGATCATGCTGATGTGCAAGGTCTTCACACCGAGGCTGCGGTCTGCGGGGTCACGCAGCTCGATCAGGCGCTGAAGGTGTTCGGTGAGGGCGCGGTGGCGCGGTCGGCCGAACAGGATGCGGTAGTGCACCAGCGCCGGTCGGCTGTTGAGGGCCTTCTCGATCGTCTGGAGGTAGGCGGTGTCGCGGGAGCGGGAGCCGGTGACGACGAGGTAGTCACGGGCTCCGTCGACGACTTCGAGCATGGCTTCGTGCAGGTCGGTGTAGGTGAGGACGAGCCGCGGATCGGGGCGTTCGCGGGTGTGGCGGTCCTGGTGGGCGAACAGCTGTTCGGTGGGCAGGCGGTAGTAGGTGGCGAGCAGATCGCGGTATTTGTCGCTGGTGTGGTGGACGCCGGTTTCCCATTTCGACAACATGCCGGGGTGGACACCGGAGGATCCGTCGATCGAGAGCTGATCGAGGTCGGCGCAGACCTGTTCCAGCGTCGCATGTTTGGCGAGTCGGGCGCGCCGCAGCGGAGACACATCGGTGCCGTGGGCGGGTGGTGAGGATCTTTGTCGTCTGCTCATTCCCCGCCTCCCGTGTCCCGGTTTTCAGGGTACGGCGGATGGCTCGGGTTGGAGGTGGCGTTCGCGCACGATCGGTGCGGCGGTCAGTTCGTCGCAGAGTTTCGCCAGGCGCGGGTGGCGGTCGATGAGCGTTTGTCCTTGTGGCGGATGCCATTTGCCGAGTGCTTCGCTGATTTCAGTGGCGGTGAACCCGGGGTATTCGCGCACGCGCCGGATCGGCAAAGCCACCCCGTGGCCGGCGGGGGCGAGGTAGTCGCGCACGGAGGCTCCGTTGCCGGGGCGGGCGCGTTCGGCGAGCTCGGCGATCTCGTCCGGGCTGCCGGTGATCGGCGCGTCGAGGTCGATGACCGCGATCAGTGTGCTGGTGGGCGCGGTGAGGTACACGTACCAGGCCGATGCGCCGGTGGTGGGGTAGCGCTTGCGGTACTCGTAGATCTTGTCTCCGGCCATGATCAGGTCGTAGTACTCGGCGTGCAGTGACATTAGGACCCGGGGCACCGGTGCGCCGAAATCGGTGGCGGTGTCGTCGAACAGGTCGGGCACTGCGTCTCCCCTCAGCCGGTTGCCGCCTGCTGCGGGATCGGGCGGCGTGTAGGGCTGGGCAGTCTAGCCCCGGCGCCGGCGCGCACGGGGCGGAGCCGGCCACGGGATTTCATGGTGATCAAGAGAAATTGCGTTCTGCCGTGAAAGTTTGCGCCGCGCCGGTGATCTGGTCTTTCACCCACTGCCGGGCGGATTCTCGATGTAGTCCGTTGTGGGTGGATAGGCGCAAAGGCGGAGGTCGACGTGATGGCGAGCAATGCGATCGGATTTCCCTGCGAGTCGGCGCCGGGGGAGCGGCGCACCCTTCTGACACCTAAGGTCGCTGCGGCGCTGACCGGCGCAGGGTTCGATGTGCTCGCCGAGCCGGGAATCGGGGCGGGCGTCTACCTCAGCGATGACGAATTAGCCTCTGCGGGAGCACATTTCACAGACGCGGCGACGGTGTGGTCGGCGCCGCTGGTGCTGCGCTACAAGTCGCCGGATCCAGCCGACGTGGCGCGGTTGCGGCCGGGCCAGTCGATCGGGGCGCTGTTTCACGCCGAGGGCGACCCGCGCTTGCTGACAACACTGACTTCGTCTGGAGTGACAGCGTATTCGTACGAGTTCCTGCTCGAGGACGGTAGGTTTCCGCTCGCGGTGGCCGGTGGCCAGATTGCGGGAGCGCAGGCGGTGCTGCACGGCGCGCTGGCTCTGCAATCACATCAGGGTGGCCGCGGCGTGCTGGTAGCCGCCGTCGACGGCGCCGAACCCGCGCGGGTGGTGGTGATCGGCAGCGGAAATGTCGCCTCCGCCGCGGCGCGCACCGCGGCGGCACTGGGTGCACGGGTGATTGTGCTGGCCCACACCGAAGCGTCCGCGGCCGCGTTCGCCCACCGCGCTCCGGCCGGTGTGATGGTGGCCGTCAACACTGCGGAACAGCGGAAAGCGTCTCTGGCGGGCGCTGATCTGGTGATCGGCGCCATCCTCGTCTCCACCTACGACACCCCGCCGATGATCACCGCCGACGACTTGGCGGTGATGCCGCCCGGCGCGGTGATCGTGGACGCCACCTGCGGATACGGCTCCGGCTATCTGCCAACCGCCGGACCGATCCAACAACCCGGGGACCATCCGCACGTCACTGCCGGAATCGGGCATGTCCGGTTGGATGCGCTGCCCGCGCTGGTGCCGGTGACCACCACCGCCGCCTACACCGCACGCATCGCCGACTACCTGGTTCGGCTGGCGCGGGTGGCTCTGCACGGCGCTACCGATGCAGCGATCGACACCGCGCGCATCGCCACCGGCGGCCGGCTGACCCATCCCGTGTGCCAGCAGCACGCCGACTTCTACACCCGCGGCGCCGACACGGCCAGCGCGGTGGTGGCCGCTTACGACCAGCGGAGCGCCTACAGTCGCGCCGAGACAACCGGTGCCCCACGGCCCCGGCTGCTCGCCCCGCTGCTGAGCGAGACACGGCATGTCGCGGAAATCCCGTGCGCCAGCGGCTATTTCCTCGATGAGTACGCCCACGCGGGGGTAGCGGTGACCCTGGTCGACGCCAACGCGGCGATGCTCGCCACCGCGATCGACCGTGCTTGCGCCGCCGGCGTCGACACCGCCTTCCTCACCGGACTGCACGGCTTCCTCCACGCGGTCCGATTGAACGATGTCGATCTCGTTGTGGTGCCAGGCGGCGCGATCAATCAGCTCAGCTGTCAGTCCTCGCTCGCAGCTGTGGCGGCGGATCTGCATGCCGCGATAGGCCGTCCCGGCGTGAGGATCCTGGCGCAGATCGTGCGACCGGATCAGGCGACGAGCTTCTTCGCCCCCGCGCAACCGGACGGGGTCTGGGTGACAGATCGCCACTTCGCCCTTGCGGCCGCCGGCGCGGTGGCCCGGCGCCGGCGCCAGTTCCGCGTCGGCCCCCGGGTGCGGCTGGAGTTCGCCTACCTCGACACCACTGGGCACACGTTGCACACGTCCACTGTCGAGCTCGAATTGCCCACTCGCGCCCGGCTTCTCACCGCCTTCACCGATGCCGGATTCACTGGAGTGCGAGTGGAATCGGGTGCGGGCGGGTTCAGCGAGCTGTGCGCGGTCACCGGGAGCCGGTCGTGACTGCGTACTCGGGCGAGCGCACTGCGGCGCAGGAGTACGACGATCGCCACTACCGCGAGTGTTTCCGGTTCGGTGAGGGCACCGAGGACATCCTGTCGATGCTGGGGGCGATTCCTGCGGTGGATCGGTGGGTCGATGTAGGCAGCGGGTCACAGACGCTGCTGTGGGCACTGGCGCTGATTCCCGGCAGCATCATCGCCGCAGACGCCGACCCACGCCGACTCGAGCTGCTGGCCCGCACCGCCCGGCAGGCCGTGCCGGGGCCGGTTCACGCGACCGCCGTGCAGCTGTGCAAGCGCGGTCGCGGCGACTACGCCGACCGGTGCAGGCGGTTGACCCGCTGCCTGCGTGGACTGCCTGACCGGAGCGCCCCCAGCACACCCGCACCTGCCGGTGGCAGGCTTCGACCTGACCACCCAATTCGGGCTGCTCGGTTTATCGTCCAGCGCAGCACATTTCACCTCTGCGTTCGCCGGGATCCATCAGCTCGCCCGACCTGGCGGCTGGGTCGCCGGTGCGAACTGGGTCTCCGCCCGCGCGCGCAACCGCGTCCACCTCTCGGCGCCGCTGTATCGCAGCGCCGCGCACCGCGCCGGTATCACGCTGACGGTCCTTGACCGCGTCACCAGCGCCGACCCCGACTTTCCCGCTGTGTGGATCTATGCAGGAACCAAAAGGAGCACAAAATGGCCCCCATCGCCCGCGCCGAAGCGCTCAATTTCGCCCCGGTCGGCATCGCACATCTGACCGGCTCCAACACCGACCTCATCCGCGCGGCCGCCAGCGGCGCGACCCGGCTGCGGATCACCACCGTCGCCCAGCTCAACGGCCACCCGCACGTCGGCACCGTCATGACCGTGATGTGCGTGTTCGCACTGGCGAGGCGGTTCAGCCACGACGTGTCACTGCCCGCCACGGTTGTCTTCGACGCACTCGACAACGCTCCGGGAGAACACGTCGAAATCGGCGGCGAACACTACGTGCGGACCGTCGCCGATCTGATCGAAGGCGGCGAACTGGATCCCGCCGACCGGATATCGGGCTTCACCAGACTGCTCGCCTGGGCGGCAAACCGCAGCGGTATCCGATACGAATTCCGCCCCTACACCGTCTACCAGCAACTGTCCCCGGTCCGAGAATGCCTGCACCACATCGCATCCGACCTCGACCGGTTCGCTCCGATCGTCGCCCCCGCCGACGGGATCGTTCGAATCCGGCCCCGCTGCCCGCAGTGCCGACTGATGGACAAAGACGCCCGCCACCTCACCATCACCGCGGACGGCGGCGCCGTTCATCTGGACTCACGCTGTCCGGTGCACGGCCGCTACCGAGAAACCATCGACATCGCCGGGACCGGCGGCTGGTACGACGCCAACACGCCGGTCCGCTCGATACAGAAGGGGTATCTGCTGGCCGCCGAACGCGACCAGTACCAGGCATGTTCGATCTCGGTCGACGGATCCGACTGGGGCGGGGCCTGGCACGCGCACGTCCTGGCCCCCGCGCTGTCCACCCTCGGTGTGCCGGCCGCACAGTGGCCGGTCAGCATCTTCACCCCGCTGATCCTCGACCGTAGCGGCGGAAAACTGTCGAAAACCCTCTACGTCCGCTACGGCAAGGACTACGCCGACCTACCCGAGGCCTTCATGAACCTCGATATCCTGCTCGAACGCCACGGTGACCCCGCCCTCGACGCGCTGTGGGCCGAGGCCGCCCTGTGGGCGCAGCACCCGCGCCGACTCCACCGCGCCTACACCGTCGACTACCTCGCCGGCCTGCTCCCCGCCGACCAGACACCCAGCCAGCGCATCGCGTGAGGCGGCACCGATGTTCCAAGCCCTCTACGACCTCACCGGCTGCACCACCGAACCCACCGCCCAAGCCTTGCTCGACGCCATGCACCAGACAGTGAACCTGCTCGGATGCACGGTGCACGCCATCGTCCCGGTCACGTTCGTCCCACACGGAACCACCGCGGTCATCGTGCTCGGCGAATCGCATCTGATCGTGTCGACCTGGCCCGAGCACCACACAGCCCACGTCGACCTGTTCACCTGCCGCGCCGACTGCGACCCCGACGACGCGATCACTCCAATCCTCGCCGCGTTCGGCACACCGAACGTGCACGCGCAGCGAGTATCGCGTCACGCCGCCGCCACCGCACTGAGCCACGGCACTCAGCTCGCCTGACGGATGGGCCCGGACGGACCGATCCATGTGCGGCGACAGCGGTCTTCAGGAAGGAGGGCTCATGGTCTCGGTTCGATCGGTACTTGGACACATTTCGCAGCTACCAGGCCATGCCTTGGGGACGGCTGTGCTACCAGCAGGTCGCGACCAATCTTGTAGGGTCTCAAAAATCGTGGCGGTCAGCGCAGCTGTGACCTGCCGCTTCCCGGGCTGTCATAGTGCCTGACCAAGAGTGTTCGTCTCAAATCGGTGGTATTTCCTCGGTGACCTTCCAAGCGGCCTCGATCATCCGGAAGATCTCGTCCACCGCGGCGTCCGGGTCGTCCGCCTCGCGGGCCAGTGAAAAGGCATCGATCACGAACTTCGCGATTGTCCGGCAAGCCGTGCTGGTCTGTGACAGGTCGGGATCGTCAGCGATAACCGTTGCCAGCGACTCCGCATGGCGCTGCCGCATCGACTCTTCGTATCTCCGCAGGGTCGGTGTCTCGTCGATCATGCGCCAGATAGGTTCGGCTCCCTCCGCCGTGCAGTGGCGCACCATGGCGTGAATCTCGCGGCGCAGTGCAGGGATGAGCGGCTCGTGCGGAGTCCGGCCGGTGACCGCCTGTGTGAGCCGTTGCTCGAAGTCTTCGTCCTGCTCGAATACCAGGGCCTCTTTCGAGGCGAAGTGGGAGAAGAGCGTAGTGACGGCCACGTCGGCCGCCGCGGCCACGTCACGGATACCCACCGCGTCGTATCCGCGTTCCCGGAAGAGCCGCAGGGCGGTGTCGGCGATGTTCTGGCGGGTGGCGGCCTTCTTGCGCGCACGGCGTCCGGGAGGCAAGGTCATCCTTTAACACTAACAGATACAAAACAATATCCTTTTCAAAAAGCTAACCGTTAGTGTTACCTTGACTGCATGAGGAAAGTGAGCTTCGCCGAGTTCGGCGGTCCGGACGTGCTGCAACTCGTGGACGCCGAGGAACCACACGCGGGCCCCGGTCGGATACGTATCGCCGTGCGAGCGGCGGGCGTGAATCCGGTCGACTGGCGGGTCCGTGAGGGCCAGATTCTGGGGGCCCATCCGATCGAGTTGCCCGCCGGAGTCGGGATCGACGCCGCCGGGGTGGTGGACGAGATCGGCGAGGGCGTCGACGGGGTCGAGGTCGGCGACAACGTGTTCGGCGAAGGATCGAGCACCTATGCCGAGTTCGCCGTGCTGTCGGCCTGGGCCCGCATGCCCGAGGGGTTGACGTTCGAAGAGTCGGCAGGATACCCCTCGGTGGCGGAGACCGCGCTGCGCATCCTCCGCGAGGTCGGCGTGCAGCCGGGGCAGACACTCCTGGTGAGCGGCGCGTCAGGGGGCGTCGGATCGGCGGTGTTGCAGATCGCTCGCGACCGCGGCATCACCGTGATCGGCACGGCCGGGGCCGCGAACCAGGACTATCTGCGTAGCCTCGGTGCCGTCGCCACGACCTATGGCCAGGGTTGGGTCGAGCGGGTGAGGCGGCTCGGCCCTGTGGACGCCGCTCTCGATCTGGCCGGCGCAGGCGTGATCGGCGAACTCGTCGAGCTGACCGGGGATCCGGAAAAGGTGGTCTCCATCGCCGATCTCGGTGCGCCGGACCTCGGTGTCCGATTCTCCGGCGTGGCCGGGAGCGTACAGGATGCGCTCGCCGAGGCCGCCGACCTCATCGTGCGAGGAAAACTGCACATCCCGGTCGAGAAGTCCTACACACTCGCCGAGGCCGCCGATGCGCACATCGACAGCCAAACCGGACACACCCGCGGACGCCGAGTCATCCTCATCTGAGCAGTTGCCGGATCCTCTTTCCGCAGAACATAACTGGAAGATCAGCCCACCAAGTGGTCAAACGGCGGAAGCGGAATCTCAAAATCATGGCGGATCCGCCACACCACCGCCAATCATTTTGAGATTCCGCCACGAGTTCCGAGACCCTACACAGGTGTAGGGTCTCAAATTTCATCGCATTTGAAAGCCTTCGCGACCCGCGGGTCTTTGCGTGTTATCTCAGTTAGTACTGCAACTGCACTCGCGTGGTTCGTTGCTGGTAGACCTGTCGGGTGGTGTTGGATCGTGCTGTGGCCGAACTGGATTCGTTGATGACCCGGATCGGGCAGCGGTTCACTCGGTGTGAGCCGCGGGGCCGGGCGGGTGAGTATGTGTCGGGGCTGGTCGCGGGCCTGGAGCGGAAGAACGGGTGGACGCTGGCCGAACGTGCTGGTGAGGGCAGCCCGGACGGGATGCAGCGGCTGCTGCGTGCTGCGGACTGGGACGTGGACGGGGTCCGTGACGATGTGCGTGATTATGTGGTCGAACACCTCGGTGATCCCGATGCGGTGCTGGCCGGTGACGAGACCGGTTTCCTGAAGAAGGGCACCAAATCCGCTGGCGTGCAACGGCAGTACTCCGGCACGGCCGGGCGCACGGAGAACTGCCAGATCGGGGTGTTCCTGGCGTACGCGTCCAAGCACGGGCATGCCCTGATCGACCGTGAACTCTATGTCCCGCAGTCGTGGACATCGGATCGGCAGCGGTGCCGTGGTGCCGACATTAATGGCGGTGAGTGTCGGTAGCGCTCCTTGCACGGGTGGGCGGTGGGTGCGCGAGGGCAGTGGTCGCCGGATGGGTGCCGCTGGTGTTATGTGCGGTTAGGGGGATTTCGAGGTGTACGGTTTGGTATCCGGCGTGTGGTCCGCGTGCGTCGTGGATGATGTGGCCGAAGGTGAGCCAGAAGTCGAGAGCGCCTGGGGTGCGGGCGTCGGTATGCAGATACAGTCGCGTGAATGCCGGTGTCGCGCGGACGTATTCGATTGCCGCTGTGACCAGGAGCGTGGCCAGGCCACGTCGGTGATATTCGGGGCGGACGTAGACGCGGAACAGTTGTGCGGTGTTGTGGTCGAGGTAGTGTTCGGCCAACCATGCCGGGTGTGGGGGATGGCGCGGGCCTTGGGCGCGGACGGCGGTGGTGGCAATGATGTGGCCGTCGTGCTCGATGACCCAGAGCCGGTTGAGCCGATGGCGCAGGTACACCGTTTCGGGGTCGATCACGTCGTGGTGGTGCTCGGGCAGGTATCGGCTGCCGAAGACTTCGTAGAAGGTGTCGAGCATGACGCTTCGGGCGCCGGGAAGGTCTTCGGGGCAGGCCGTTCGCAGCCGATAGTTGCTGGTCGTGGGGGCGCTCATGGCTGCGCCTGGAGTTCACGGTCGAGCACTTCGAGGCCCTCGACAGCGACGGGCCCGGGGCCGGTGTAGCCGAACGGCACGGCGATGATTCGGTTGGCTCGTATCGCCCGTAGTCTGGACAGTTCCGGGCGGGCGAGTAGGGCTTGGCGCGCGGACTCGGGGGTTTGGGTGCCTTGGGTGAGCAGGATGATGACGTCGGGGTCGCGTTGGATAAGGGTTTCGGTGTTGGCGTCAACTGCGTTTGGCGACGTCGCCGAACACGTTGGCCAGGCCGAGGGTGCGCATCTGTGTGGCTACGGTGCTCGTGCTGCCGTAGGCGCTGATCTTGGCGCCGTCGCGGGAGAGGATCAGTGCGGCCGCGGGCCGCGCGGCCGGGTCCGCGCGGTGGCGGTCGGCGATGGCTGCCACCCGCTGTTTGAGCGCGGTGATCTCGGTGTTCGCGGCTGCGGAGGTGCCGAAGAGGCGGCCGTAGAGTTCGATGTCGGCGAAGATGTCGTCGTATGTTCCTGAGGCGTCGCGGCAGTAGCCGCGGGTTACCAGCAGCGGAATGTTGACTCGGGCCAGGTCGTCGGGTGTGACGGCGGCGCCTTCGAAGCTCACGACCAGGTCCGGTGTTCGGTTGATGATTTCTTCGCGGGCGAGTTCGCCTGTGGGAGCGGTGATTTCGATGTTCTTCAGTGAGTCGGCGTATTGGCCGGGGAATGGTGCGGTTTCGAAGGTGCGGGTGATGATGCGGTCGGCGGCGCCGGCGGCGGCGATGAGTGGGGCGGCGACGGAACCGACGGTGACGACGCGGCGCGGCGGTGTGGTGAAGGTGACGTCGCGGCCGCAGCTCGAGATGGTCATCGGGAACCCTAGGGTCGCTTCGGTGGTGGCGGGAGCAGGGTTTGCGCAGCTGGTGAGTAGGGCCGCTGCGAGCAGAACGACCGGTAGCGGTGTGAGCCGGCGGGCGTGGGGGAGACCGATAGGCACGGTGTTCGGATTCCTCTCCGGAAAGGATCAGGTGGGTGAGTTGTGGTGGCGGCGGATCAGGACCAGCAGCAGCGGTGCGCCGACGACGGCGGTCACGATCCCCAGCGGCAGTTCACGGGGCGCGAAGACGACGCGGGCCACCACGTCGGCGACGACCAGGAACACGGCCCCCAGTACCGCTGAGAACGGGATCAGCCGCCGATGTGTCCCGCCACCGCAGAGGCGGGCGATGTGCGGCACGATCAGTCCGACGAAGCCGATGGCGCCGGCGACTGCGACGACCGCGCCGATGGCGAGCGCGACGACGGCGAGCACGAGCATCCGGAACCGGGCCGGGGACAGGCCCAGCGCGCGGGCGGTGTCGTCGCCGCCGGCGAGGATGTCCAGTCGCGTCGCCAGCAGCAGCAGCGCACCGACTGCGGTCGCGGTGACCAACGCGGTGGTGGCAACCGATGACCAGGCGGCCGAGCTCAGCGAGCCGAGCAGCCAGAACAGCACGGTGCGGGCGCCTTCCTGGTTGTCGGAGGCGAAGATCAGGAAGCTGGTCGCCGCGGAGAATAGGTAACCGATGGTGACCCCGCCGAGTAGCAACCGCAGCGACGTCATCTGCCCGTTGATCCTGGCGATGGCGAACAGCAGGACTGTGGCGGTCAACGCGCCGGCGAACGCACTGGCCGCGAGCGCGGTCGCGGTGGCCGCGGTGCCGGCGAACAGCAGCGATGTTGCCGCGCCGGTCGAGGCTCCGGAGGTGACGCCGAGGACGTGGGGGTCGGCGAGCACATTGCGCACCAGGGTTTGCAATACTGCGCCCGCGACAGCCAGCGCCGCACCGACCAGGGCGCCGAGCAGCACGCGCGGCACCCGCACCAGCCACACGATCGAATCCTGGGACGCAGTCCAGTCCACGTCGGCCGGTACCCCGACGAGGTGGTGGCCGACGATGCGCGCGACCGTGCCGGGCGGGACCCATACCGGGCCGAGTCCGGTGGCCACGACCAGTACCACGGCCAGCGTGGCACCGAGCCCGCCCAGCCACAGCGCGGTCACCGCGCGATGGTGTGCGTGGTCCAGATCGTCGGTATCCTCAGAGCTCGACAGGCTTGTAGTCATCGGAGGCCCGCCTCTGCGGAATCGATTCTCGCGGAGGACGTTCCGGCCTCGCGTGGCCCGAACAGCAGTTGGGTCGCGCCGAACGCGGCCGACGTGTGGACGCGGACGCCGTAGACGGGTTCGAGGATGGCCGGGGTGAGGACGTCGGCGATCGAACCGGCG
The DNA here is from genome assembly GCF_015354405.1 of Nocardia sp. BSTN01. Taxonomy (GTDB): domain Bacteria; phylum Actinomycetota; class Actinomycetes; order Mycobacteriales; family Mycobacteriaceae; genus Nocardia. Next base: position 16,461 of record NZ_JADKYP010000071.1, read on the forward strand.
GCGGCCACTCGGCCGCGATGCAGCAGCACCAGACGGTCGCAGTAGCGGGCGGCGAGATTCAAGTCGTGCAGCACGACGAGAGTGGTGGTAGTCGCCAGATCCCGTATCAAGCCGAGCAATTCGTGCTGGTATCCGATATCGAGATGGTTCGTCGGTTCGTCGAGCAGGAGGTGGTCGGCTTGCTGCGCCAATGCCCGGGCGATCAGTACCCGTTGGCGCTCGCCACCGGACAGCGCTGTGTAGGGGCGGTCGGCGAGGTGGCGGGCGCCGACACGCGTCAGCGCCGCGGCGGCGGCGGCGCGGTCGGCGCGGGAGTAGCCCTGCAGCGCGCCGGCCCAGGGGGCGCGCCCGAGTAGAACGGTCTCGGCGACAGTGATCGGCGCCTCGGCCGGTGATTCCTGCGCGACGACGGCCAGCCGCGCTGCCAGCGCCCGGCCGCGCAACACCTCGACCGGCGTGTCGTCGACGGACACCACACCCGACTGGGGTCGCAGTGCGCGATAGAGCAGGCGCAGCAGTGTGGATTTGCCCGACCCGTTGGGCCCGATCAGCCCCACGGCCGTGCCGGGTTCGGCGACCAGCGCGACTCCGTCGAGCACGATTTGGCCACCATAGGAAAAGCCGACATCGTCCACCGTGATCATCGGCTCACCACCTCGACGGCGGCCCGCGCGGTAACGAAGTCCGGTGCGACGGAGCAGTCCGGTGGGTAGGGGCGCCATGTGCGGTGCACAGTGATCGACTCGGCGAAACCGGTGCAGACGCGTTGAGCCGCAGCAATTTTCGCGTCGAGCTGCGGGTCGGTCTCGTCGAGCAGGATGCCGGTCGTGGTGCCACTGTGCGCGACGACCACCCCCGCCGCGCCCAGATCCCGGGCGGCGGCGATCGTGGTGTCCAGGTGAGGTCGGGACCGCAATATGGTACTCATTTCCGCGCTGCGGGTCGCGACCGCGCCGATGGCGGCCACATCGCCGGCCGCGACCGCGGTGGCGAGTTCGGCGAGCAGGGCACTGTATTCGCGTTTGGCGGCTGTGGTGAACGTCGGTCGGTGCCGGTTGAACGCAACGGTATCGATCTGGCCGCCTTCGTCGGCGGTGACGATGGTCAGCGGCGGTAACGCGCCGAGCAGCGCCAGCAGCCGGACTTCGCGATGGCAGAAGGCAACGGCACCGGGGTGCATCACGCCGTCGGAGGGTTCGATGCATCGCAGTTCGGTTTCGATCTCGGCCGCGGTGATCTCGCGTCCTTCGGCATCGGCCACGGCGCGGGCGGTGGCGACGAGGTCTGCGGTGGAGCTGGCGAGGCCTTTTCCTTCCGGCAGGTCGCCGAGGAGGGTGAGCACACCACCGCGTACGGCCGGCGAACGCGCGAGCAGTGCGCGGGCAAGGGTGGCGGACTTGGTTTTGCGTCCGGGGATCACGGTGAGGGTGTCGCGGTGCGGATCCGGTTCGAACACCGCGACCGCACCGCGGGTAATCGGCAGCGTCACGAGGAAATCACGGCTGTCGCAGGCGGTCACGCCTTGCAGCAGTTCCCCGCAGCTGCCGAATGCGCTGCCCACACCGACCCGGAGCACGGCGGTCACCGCGCACCCGCACTGGTTCGGCGGGCGACCACATGCAGGCGGTCGCCGTCGAGTTGCTCGGACAGCACGCCGTCGGCGGGCCAGCGCGGTGTGGTCAACGGCCCCGGTGCGTCGAACAGTGCCAGCACATCGAATCCGGCAGCGGTCAGCAGGTGGCGCAGCTCCTGTGGGAACAGCAAGCGCCAGGCGGTGTGCTGGGCGACCGGTTCGATACAGCCCGGCCATGTCCAGATTCGTTGTCTGCGCAGCAATTGCGCGGGGAGGTCCAGCGACAGTGAGGTTTGTGAGGTGTAGGTCATGCCTTCCCAGTCGACCGTGCGGACCAGGTCCTCGTCGAGCAGTTCGCGGCGTCCGCGGTCGGTGAGAAGGAAGGCGCCGTTGCGCATCTCGAGGATCAGGACACCGTCGGCGCGCAGGCAGGCCGCGAAACGATCGAGTGCCGCGACCAGATCGGCGGTGTCGTGCAGGTGTAGCAATGTGCTGCCCAGGCAGGTGAGCACGTCCACCTGCGCGCCGGCATCCAGAGTGCGGGCATCGCCGACACTGAAATCGACTGCCGGGTAGCGGGTCCGGGCGTATTCGACCATCCGCGGGGAGATGTCGACTCCGCGCACCCGGTAGCCGAGTTCGGTCAGCCGGCCCGCGTCGCGACCGGTTCCGGACCCGACATCGAGCACATCGACCGATGCTCGCGTGCCGTAGCGGGTCACGAGGTCGGCGACGAAGCGTGCGTTGCGTTCACCGGTGTCAGGGAACGTGCGTTCGTAGAGCGCGGGATTGTCGGTCAGCAGGTTCTCGCTGAACAGGACGGGGCCCTGATCGTGAACGGTCATCGGGTGGTGTGGCCTTTCGCTGTGCGTCGAGTCGTCGCGGTGATCGGTCGGGGCTGGTTTGTCGTGGCTTCCGGTAGCCAGCCGTAGCTGCGCAGCGCCAGCACGGCGAGAGCCGACAGCGATCCCATGCCTGCGCAGAGCAGGGCGGGCGGCCAGGTCAGCGGTCCGCCCGCGTGGTCGACTGCCATACCGACGACGCTGGTGGCCACCACGGTGAACAGTCCGGAGGCCAGATAGAACGCGCCGAAATAGGTGCCGGTCAGTTGCGGCCCGCTGAATCGCGGAATGGCCTCGTTCACGAAGGGCTGCACGGCCATCACACCGAGCGCGAGCACCACGGCACCGGCTACCACCGGTGCGACGCGGACCGCTATTGCGACCGTTCCCTGGCCACCGGGCGAGACGGCTTGCCCGGCAGGCGGAAGCAGAAATGCTGCGCCCGCGACGGCCATGCCCAGAGCCATCGCGCAACCGCGGTCGGTGCGCCGTGACAGCACTCTGGTGATCGGAACCTGCAGTGCCAGTACCACGATCGTCTCGACGACGAACAGGGCCGCCACGGCTGCCGGGCCCGCAGCGAGCCCGGCGCGCTGCTGCACCTGCAGGGTGAACAAGAAATAGATCTGGCTCTGCAGGGCGAACATGCCCATCAGGGCCACCGCGAACGCCCAGAAGCGGCGATCGGCGAACACTCGCGAGAAATCCGCGCTCAGTGCGATATCGCGCGGCGGCACCGGCCGCGCCGGCAGAAGGATCAGCTGGGCGACGGTCAATGCGGCAAACACGCCTGCCGCGGCCACGGCGGTCAACCGGAACCCCAGCCCGGCCAGCAATGTCCCGACGACGGGGCCCAGGGCAGAGCCGACGTTGCCGAAGATATTGAACAGTGCGAACGCCTCGGCGCCACGATCGCCGCTGTCACGGGCGATGTAGGCGCGTACCGCCGGGTTGAACAGCGCCCCAGCGAACCCTGTGAGCACCGAGGCCAGCAACACCACCGGCAGCGAGCCGCCGATGGCGAACAAAGCGAATCCCGCGGCCCGGATCCCCGCACCAGCGATGATCACCCCTCGCGCACCGAGCCGATCCGCGGCCGAACCGCCGACCAGGAACAAGCCTTGCTGGCTCAGATTGCGTACCCCCAGGACCACACCGATCACCGCCGCCGACAGCGCCAGGTCGGTGCGCAGATAGTCGGCCAGGAACGGCACCAGCATGAAGAACCCGACGTTGCCCACGAGCTGGTTCACCAGAAGCAGACGCACCGACAGCGGAAACGCGTCCAGCACCCCTAGCCCGCTCACCATTCGGCTCGCACACGCCGGACCCCGAGGCCGGGACCGGTCGGTCGCCGCAACCAGCCGTCGCCACCGCCCACGCCCTCCCACGGATCCTCGGCGAGCAGCAGGTGACCGTCCAGATCCACCCAGCGGGCAGCTCCGGCCAGCACCGCAGCGGCAGCGATACCCAGCGAACTGCAGACCTGACAGCCCACCAGCACGCCCACGCCGCGGGTCTGCGCCCAATCGAGCATTGCGCGGGCCCCATCGAGCCCTCCGCATTCGGCGAGTTTGATATTGATACCGCCGATATCGTCGGGCAGCCGATTGAGATCGGCGAGCGAGCCGGCATCTTCATCGGCGATCACCGGCATCGGAACCTGTCGCGAAACCACAGCGAGCTGACCGGGGTCACCGGCCGGTACAGGTTGTTCGACAGCGGCGATGCGCTGGTCGGCGAGCTCATCGAGCACCGCGACAGCGGTGGGCGTGTCCCATGCGCCATTCGGATCGAGCAGCAGCTCCGCTGTGGGCGCTGCGGCGCGGATCGCTCGCACCCGCGCGATGTCCTCGGCAGGGTCGCCGGTGCCTGCTTTGATCTTGAGCACCGTGAACCCGGCCTGTGTCATGCGGTGCGCGATCGACTCGGCGTCGGCGGGGCTCATCAGGCCGATCGTGTATGCCGTGGGCACCGAATCCCACTGCGGCACACCGAGGTAATCACCCAACGACATTCCGGCGCGGCGGGCGAGCAGATCGTGGGCCGCGCTGTCGAGGGCAGCCACGACCGGTAGGGCGAACTCCGCTCGCAAGAGCGGTAGCAGCGCTCGGACCTGCTCCGGGTCGGCGCAGCCGGTGATTCTCTCGCCGACTCCGCGCAGGGCGGTGTCGATGGCGGTGAGGTCGAGCCCCAGGCGGGGGCTGGCAACGACTTCCCCGTGCCCGACATGCCCGTCGGCAGCCAGCGTGACCCACACCGCGGCCCGCTGCGACATGCTCGCGCGCGAGATACGCAGGGGACGAAGCAATTCCAGTGTGGTGTCGGTCCACGTCACCTTCATGCCCGCATCTCCTGACCGGACGGGTCGACAACGACAGAACATCGAGCCCACCGATGGGCCTCGCGAGCATCGGGTGCGAGAAGTTCCACGGGTTCGGTGACACAGGACCGCAACAGGTCGTTGTCTTCGCACCACTGGTCGTCGTAGATGGTGCGCAGATAGCGGTGCGGTCCGTCGGGGAAGACGGTGAGTACACGAATACCGCGCTCGCGCAGGGTGATCCACCGGGCGACCAGTGCGGCGGCTCCGGTGCTCCAGCCACCAGCGATGCCGACCTCGGCGGCCAATCTGCGGCACGAGGCCACTGTCTCGGACGGGCCGACCCAGTGCACCTCGTCGAAGTCGTCGTAGGCGACGTTTCGCGGAAGGATGCTGCTGCCCAGCCCGCGCATCAGCCGCCGGCGGGCGGGTTGACCGAAGATCCGCGAGCCGACCGAGTCGACGCCGACTACCCGCAGCGCCGGCCACTGCGCGCGCAGCACCCGGGTCAAGCCGGCGCAATGGCCACCGGAACCGATAGCCGCGACGAGCACATCCGCCTGCTCGACCTGTTCGAGCAATTCGTGGGCCATGTCCTCGTATCCGGCGGCGTTGTCCGGGTTGTCGTATTGGTCGGGCCAGTACGCGCCCGGGGTGGTGTCGAGCAGTTCGGCCAATCGGTCGAGCCGGGCACGCTGCCAGCCGCCGTCGGGATGCGGATCGCAGACCACCTCGAGACCTACACCGAAGGCAGCGAACAGCGCGCGCATCTCCGGCTCGAGTTCGTCATCGACCACGAGCACGACAGGGTGGCCGAGGGCCTTTCCCGCCAGCGCGAGGCCGAGACCCAATGTGCCGCTGGTGGATTCGATCACTGTCGCGCCCGGCGCCAGCTCACCGCGCGCGCGTGCCGCGGTGACCATCGACACCGCTGCGCGCGCCTTCATTCCGGCGATGCTCGCGGCCTCCAGCTTGGCCATATAGGTGCTCGACCCGGCGGGAATCGAAACGACGGGTGTGTCACCGACCAGTCCGAGCAGCGCTGGGTGTGCCGGCGGGGCTGTCATCGGACGCATCAGAGTTCTCCCTGCCGGTAGTGGAAAAGGGTGCTGGGGCCGCCGTCGAGAGAGAAGAACGGATACGGCTCGGCAGACACCGCCGTCACGCCCCGACCCAGAAACCACGGCAACACGCCGCTTCCGGTCTGAGCGAACAGCACTAAAGGGATCGATCTGGCCTTCGCGTCGCCGAGGAAGATATCGAAAGTCCCGTTGCCCAAAGTCATTCCTGTGACCAGCAATGCGTCGTAATCTCCAGGCGCAGCTGCGGCGCTGCGGTACACGAGCTCGTCCCATTCGGTTCGCCCTCCCGTGAGGTCGCAGGGGTAGTAGGCGACGCTGCGGGAACGTAGTGCCGACAGCAGGGAACCGACGACACCGACCACCAGCACGCGCCGAACATGCGGTGGCAGCAGGTTCACCACGGCCTCGGCGCGCTGCCGCGACTTCTCGAGGGAACCACCGCCACCGACATCGACCGGCTCGGCGGCAACGCCGCCCGCGGCCGGGTGCGGCCACAGATGCATCAGATACGCGTCCAGGGCGGCGATCCGGACCGGCAGCTGCGGGTGGAATAACAACTGGGCCACCGTCGCACCGAGACACTCGTCGACCACATCCCCGCTGCAGCGATCATCGCCCGGCTCGAGCCCGCAGGAACCCACAGCCGCGCCGACCCGGAGACTGAGTATCTCGTTGCGGTAGCCGCCGCGACGGCTCACGTGGTGAGTCCCGTAGCGGGTATGGAAAGCGGTGGCCACCACCAACTCATTCGGATCTGTGCCCAGATGAGCATCTCGTGCCCATCCGATCAGTTCGTCGACCGAGCAGGGACGCGGCATGCGAGCGATATCCGCGCCGATCACGAGGGCGCCTGGGTGAGTTCGACGTCGAGTGCATCGATGAGACCGTGGGCCACGACACCGGCAGCGCCGGGTTGGCGGTCGACGACCATGACGTGACCGAGGTAGGTGTTGTTGTCGGTCGCGATCCGAACCCGAGTGCCCGGTTCGGCCACCGCGTGCTCCACGATGCGGCTGTCGTCGCCCCAGTGCCCGGCTCCCGATGTCGCGGCCAGCACACCCTCGCGATCCGCTACCGCGAATGCGATGGCGGCGCTGCCCGTATCGGTCGGGCGCGGCGTCACATCCGGAATGCCACCGGCCGCTACCTCGGCGTGTACCGCCGCGAGATCGATGCCCGTCACCCGGCGCACCAGCTCGGTGATCCGATTGCCCGCCGGACGTGGATTGACCTCGATCAGCCGAGGTCCCTCGGCACCGCATTTGATCTCGGTATGCGCGACCGTGTCATCGAGACCCAGCGCATCGATTGCGGCACATGCCACATCAGCGAGTGCCGCGCGCTCGTCGGCACTGACCGCGGCCGGGAACATGTGGCCCGCCTCGATGAACGCCGGAGCTCCGGACAACTGTTTGTCGGTGACGCCGACCACGGTGGTCTGCCCCCGCACGGTAACCGTCTCGACACTGTATTCCGGCCCGTGCACGCACTCTTCGATAAGGATCTGCGGTGCCCGTAGCTGACCGCGCGCGTTGACCGGGAAACCGGCAATCGCTTCGAAAGCCCTCCGCAGCTGGACCACATCATCGACCCGGCGAACAAACATCCCGCCGCACAAGTCGACCGGCTTGACGACGAGCGGGTATCCCAGTTCCCTTGCCGCGCCGGACAACTCGTCCCAATGCTGCGCTACCGCGAACGACGGTCCCGGCACGCCGGCGGCCTCACACACCGCACGCGTGCGGTCCTTCCGGCATGCCGCATCGACGGCTTCCCGGGAAGGTCCCGGCAAGCCCAGATCCTCCGCGATCGCCGCGACCGCGGGCAAATAGTAGTCACACGAGGACAACACCCCGTCGAAGGCGAACAACTCGTGCAGCCTGCGCACGTAAGGCACCAGGGCCGCGGCGTCATTGGTCTCGGTGGTGAAGATGTTGTCCGCGCCCAGCAAAGGGTGCGTCGCCGGCTTCCCGCGCAGGTAATGCCCCAGGTCTCGGGTGAGGAAGCTGAACGTGTGCCCCGCCGTCCGCAGCCCATTCGGAAGCAAGGTGCTCATCGAGCCGACCCAGCTCTCCACCATCAGTAGATGTCCCACGAACCCTCCAAGTATCCGGTAAGTCCGAAATGATAATCGTTTTCATCTGACGCGCAAGGTCAACTTGTGTCGATGGAGTCGAACTGTTTGGGCTGCAACCTGTTTCGTGTGCACTTGTTGAAAACGATAATCATTGTCAATAATGGTGCGGTCGCGCACGTCCGCGCGACCGGATCGACGATGAGGAACCACCATGCTGATGAGGACCGTTGCCGTGCCCGCGCTTGCTCTGGCCGCGCTGACAGCGATGACCGGCGTCGCCCACGCCGACCCCGGCGAAGACCGAGCCATCTCGTTCACCGCACATGCCACCGACACGTCGTCGATCATCGAAATCGACTCTGGTACCTTGGTCGTCGAAGATCGGACGCTGAAGGTGAAATCCCCCAACGGAGTTACCGTCGCCGGGGCGCCACTGACGTTCACCATCGATGATTTCGAGTTTCCGATTAACGCCGAAATCGTCGGCCGCACAGCGGCATTGACACCCGATCTGTCGATGGACAAGGCCGTCTACAAACCTGCCGCTCTGCCCTACGAGGACAAGGCGCCCTGGAAGAACGAGTACGATCGGGAACAAGCCGCCTGGTCGCGCATGACAAGCACCATCAGCATGGGCGCCACCACCGGAACTCTGATCGGCGGCATCGGCGGCGCCGCCGTCGGCTGCGTACTCGGCGGTCTCGCCGGAGCAACCATCGCCTCGGCCACCATCGTGGGCATGTTCGGCCCCTTCATCCCCGCCGCGGCAATCGGCTGCCTCGGCGGCGTGATCGCCCTCGGAGCACTCGGAACCGTCGCCGGCCAGATACTGGTCACCGCGCCCGTAGCAATCGGCGCCGCCATCCAATACTTCACCACGATCAACCAGCCCTTCACGCCTATCAAATAGGCGCGGAGCGAGCGGGTGAGGAACCTGGTTACCCCGTTCTTCCCCTAGTCATCCAGAGCCGACGGAGACCTGCTTTGCAGAGTTGATTCAGCGGCTGAGCTTTGCTGGAACGTCTCCGTCGGTTGACTGGATTCATTGAGCGCGTCAAGGACTGCTTGGCCCAATGGTGTGGGCGTCATCGGTGTGCGTCTGGTGGCGCGGTGAAGGAGCGTGCCGCCCAGGTCCTTTTCGAGTTGATTGATGAGGTCGATCAGGGTTGTGGGGTGGATGCCGATCGTTTCCGCTGCCGCGGCGAACGTCGAGTGGTGGCTGGTGGTGGCGAAGTCGTGGAGTCTGTCGAGTCCGCCGATGGTGGCTAACGCTGGTTGCAGCACGGGTGGCAGGGCGGCGATTTGTGCGGGTGTGGGGTGGTTTCTGCGCCGGTGGAAGTATTCCGATCGGCGGAGTGGAATGTGGTGGCGCTCGGCCCATCTGGCCATGGTGGTCCAGGTGACGCCGGCGTCACGGGCCACAGCGGTCATGGATCGGCCGAGGATGACGTATTGCTCGTGGAGCCAGTCACCGTCGATGGTGTTGGCAAGTTGTCGGCCGGGTTGGCGCAGCGGGATGTCGTAGTGGCGGGCGAGTCGGGTGACGGTTTCTGTGCCGACACCGACGCGGTCGGCGATGCGGCGGATGCTGAGATGTTGGTGCAGGTAGAGGTCGATGAACGTATCGCGGGGTAGGGTGCGGGTGGCGGTGCGGTATTGGGTGGTTCGCGCCGCCGCGTGCACCGAGATCGGCGCGGGGTGGACTTCGAGCACATGTCGGATCGTGTCGGATGTGACGGCAAGAGCGGCGGCGGTATCGGATACGGTGCGGTCCTCGTGCCGGATCAGTCGGTGCACACGGTCGATATCGACGTCGGTGGGATCGCTGCCGGGCAGGTCCAGGCCGTCGAGCAGTCCGGTGGGTGGTTGCCAGGTAGGTGGTTCGTCGTGGATGTGGTGTGCGGCAAGGAATTCGAGCGCGTAGTCGTCGAGGCTGTGAACCAGTTGTGGGGTGAGGACGCGCGCGAAATCGGTGGTCCGGTAGCGGAAATGATTGGTTTCCACCGCGGCGGGGTGGGCATCGAACGGCAAGCCGCTGAGCCGTTCGAACAGGAAGCAGCGTGCCCGTCGAGCGGTGGCACGGGCACTGAGAGAGGGGAGGCCGGCGTGGCAGCAGAGTTGATGCCAGAGCGGGTCGGGGAGCAGGTCTGTGTAGTCGAGGCGACGTCGGCGCTGGTAATCGATCGGTGTACCGGTGTCGGCAAGGTAGTCGGCCATCCGGGTCAACGCCTGCCGGACCGGTTCCCAGCGGCCGCAGTCGGCGAGTAAGCCTAGGGCTCGCGCGATTTGGTAGCTGGTGGCATGGCACCCGAGAAGACCGGCGGCCTCGCCGGTCGAAATCGTGGTTCCGGTGATCAGCAGCGCGGCCGCGAGAGCGGGCCGCAGTTGCCGTTGCTGCGGGCGCGGGAGCGCGAGCCGCAGCGACCATGCCGTCCATACCATCGTCGGCACACTACGGGCGAGCACACCCGCCCTGACCGGCGGGAAGTCCGGTCGCCGAGGAGCCGGATCCGCGATGCGGTAGCGCAGGTGATCGGCCGGACGCATCGAGGGGGCCAGTGCGACGAGCTGAACCGCATCCAGCATGGGGCTGGCGTCTGTTCGCCGTGGTGTGGAGGCATTGGTTTTGGTTGAGGCGTTGGCCTTGGCGCGGTGATCGCGCACGTCCGTGACCAGCCAGCGCAGTGCCTCGCCACCGTGATGGGCATCGGACGCGCCCAGGGCGGCAAGCCCGGCAGTGATTGCGGTCGCTGTAGCGCAGGCGGGCGGAAGCGCTTTTCCGGGCCTGTGCGTGTCGGCTCGATCGATGATCTCCGAGTGTGCGAGTAGCAGATCGGGTGGGATCACCTGGGCGAGAGCGGCCGTGGTGGCGTGGAGGAGGACCCGGTCGGCGATAATCTTCAGATCGGTCAACGCCGTCTCAGCCGATACGGGGGCTGCAGCGTAGACCCCGAATGCGGCTGTACCGGTCTTGATGATGTCATCGACTCTGCGCTGCGCTGCCAGGACCGGATGCGAGGCCTCGAACCGAACAGTTTCCGCTCGGGTCAAATCCGCGCCACAGCAAGTCGGTGCCCGTCCGACGGAACCAGGCTGCGGGCTGGCACACCGCCCGAGGACGGGGATCACGATGCCTGGCAGGGGAAGGCAGCGTTGCCGACGCAGGCACGCCGGACACAGGTCGGCCAGCAACCGGTGATGACGCAGACAGGCGAACGACCAGCCCAGCCGCCACCGCAGCTGCCAGCGACCACTGGATTCCACTAGACACTGCGGGCAAAACCGTGAGGAACTGACCGGACTCCAGGGGAAGG
>NZ_JADKYP010000072.1 GCF_015354405.1 Nocardia sp. BSTN01
GGTGTCACATCCAGTTCCGCGACGACATCCCCGGGCGGCAGAATCACTTGTGTGCCTCGGCCGTTCACCGCCGGATACACCGTGCGCAGCGATTCGTGCCGTCCGATCACGTCGGCCAGGGCCGCGCGCAGGGCGGCGGTGTCGAGCCGTCCGGACAGCCGCAGCACCAGCGGAATGTTGTAGGCTCCCGATTCGGGCTCGATCTGATTGATCAGCCAGATCCGGGTCTGCGCGGGCGCGAGCGGAATGGGGTCGACTCGCGGCTGTGGCCGCAGCACGGGGCGCGCGGACCGGCGGGCACCGTCGATATGGGCGGCGAGCTGGGCCGCGGTCGGCTTCTCGAACAGCTCGCGCACCGACACCTCGCACCGGGTCGATTCGGCGATCCGCACGGCGGCTCCCGTGGCCGTCAGCGAATTGCCGCCCAGCTCGAAGAAGTCGGCCAGCACACCGACCCGGTCGACGCCCAGAACCTCGGCGAAAACGCCGGTGATGGTCTCCTCCACTGCCGTGCGCGGCGCCACGTACGCCGCCGCCGAATCCGGGGCCGGCTCGGGCAGGGCCCGATGATCCACCTTGCCGTTGACGGTCAGCGGCAGCGCGTCGAGAACGACGACGTGGGCCGGGACCATGTACTCCGGCAGGATCGAACGCACATGCGTGCGCAGTTCCTCGGCCGCACAGACCGCGCGGGTGGCCGGCACCACGTAGGCCAGCAGCCGGGCCGCCTCGGTACCGGGCAGATGCACCACGACGACCGCCGCCGACACCGAGCTGTGACTCAGGAGCGCGGCGCGGATCTCGTCGAGTTCGATCCGGAACCCGCGCAGCTGCGCCTGCCGATCGGCGCGGCCTCGATATTCCAACTCACCCTTGATATTCCGGCGTGCGATATCACCGCTGCGGTACAGCCGCGCACCCGGCGCACCGAACGGATCGGCGACGAAGCGTCCCGCACTCAACCCGGGGCGGCCGATATAGCCGCGGGCGAGTTGGGCTCCGGCCACGTAGATTTCGCCCCAGGCGCCCAGCGGCACCGGCCGCAGGCGCTCGTCCAGGACGTACACCCGCAACCCCGGTAGCGGCGGGCCGATGGTGCTGGGTGCGCCCGGTACGGCCCGGTCGGGCGACAACGGGGTGTAGGTGACGAAGACCGTGGTTTCGGTAATGCCGTAACTGTTGGCCAGCACCGGCAGTTCCCGATTGTGCGCGTACCAGTCGGACAGACTCGCCGGATCCAGCGCTTCACCGGACAGGACGACGAGGCGCAGGGCGAGCTCACCGTCCGGTTGCCCGGCGTCCACATAGCGTTGTCGCGCGGCCGCGAACTGATGGAACGCCGAGGGTGTCTGGCTGAGAACGCTCACCTTCTCCCGCGCGGCGAGGCGGACCATCTCGTCCGGTGAGCGCGTGACAGGACCGTCCACCACCACGAGCCGGCCGCCGGTGACCAGCGCACCGAAGATCTCCCAGACCGAATAGTCGAATGCGAACGAATGGAACAGCGTCCACCCGTCACCGGCGCGTACCCCGATTTCGGCGGTCGCGTGGGTCAGGTAGGCGGCGACCGCGCCGTGGGTGATCGCCACACCCTTCGGGCGCCCCGTCGATCCCGAGGTGTAGATGACATAGGCGATGTTGCCGGGACGCAGTGGACGGACCCGGTCGGCATCCGTGATCGGTTCGCCACTCTCGGTGGCGTCGTCGTCGAACAGCACGACGCGGCCCGTCTCGGGCAGCCGATCGGACATGCTCCGGGTCGTCACCACGGCGATCGGTTCGGCGTCGCGCACCACATACTCGAGGCGCTCGAGCGGGTGCGCGCCATCCAGCGGCAGATATCCGGCGCCGGACTTGACGACAGCCAGTGCGGCCACGATCAGATCGGCATCCCGCGGCAGCGCGATCGCCACCAGCGTTTCCGGCCCGGCCCCGAGGGCGATGAGCCTGCGCGCGAACCGGTTGGAGCGCTCATCGAGTTGGCGGTAGGTCAGCGCGGTCGTCCCGTCGTCGACGGCGACGTCGGACGGCGAGCACGCCGCCTGCCGCGCGACGAGGTCGGCGAGTGTCGCCGCTGTGGCCGCCCCCTCGCGGCCCGCGAGTTCGCCGAGCACCCTCTGCTGTTCGGCGGGGTCGGCCAGCGGGATGTCGACCAGCCGGGCATCGGCGGGCGAGTTCGATATGCGGTCGAGGAAGTCGACGAACCGGCCGGCATGGGCGTCGAGTTCGTCCGGTCCGTACAGGTTGGCGTTACCGTGCAGTTCGACCGCCAGCGGTGCGTCGGCGCCGGCGCGGTACATGTTGAACTGCAGGTCGTCCAGCGCTCCCGAGGTCAGCGCGCGGTAGTGCCCGATCGCCTCGCCGAGGCGGATCTCGGAATCGAAGAACAGGATGTTGACGATCGGGCCGAACGAGGTCGCCGCCGCGTCGAGGGCATCGGACTCGCGGCGCAGATCCTCGAACCGGTAGAGCTGATGTCGCATCGCCAGCACGAGTTCGGACACCGACGCGCGGACCAGGTCTTCCACCGTGGTCGCCGGGTCCACGGTGAATCGGATCGGCACCATATTGGCCAGCATCGCGGCGGCATTGCGCAATCGCCTCGTCACCCGCCCGGACACCGGCAGCGACAGGACGACCTCGTCGGTACCGGTCATACGCGCGAGGAAGGCGGCGAATGCGGCCACCACCACCTGCGCTGTCGAGGCGTGCAGGTCGGCGGCGAAACGGTCGAGCCGCGCGGTCAGCGGTGACGGCAGCGTGCGCCCGGCGAAGCGGTCGTCCTCGCTCCATTTGGCGGAGCGCCCCGCCAAACTCGCCGCAGGCGGCAGGCCGGCAACCTTGTCCAGCCAGTACGCCCGGTCGGTCTCGAACCGCCGGCTCGTCCGATAGTCGTGCTCCGCGGTGATGAGCTCGGTCAGCCCGGGTGCCGCCAGCGGCGCCGGCGCCCTGCCCTCGATCAGTGCGTTGTAGTGCTCGGCCACGCGGTTGAGGAGGTTGAACGCACCGTAGCCGTCGACGACGAGGTGATGGGCGCGCGCGTACCACAGATATCGGTCCTCGCCGATCCGGATGAGCTTGGTGGCGGTGAGCCGGTCCCGGGCCGGATCTGCCTTGGTCCCGTAGTCGCGGCGCATCCAGTCCATCGCCGCCGCATGAGGGTCGGCGGCCTCGCTGAGATCCAGCAGTGGCTCGTCGTAGACGATGCTGCGATCGACGTACTGATACGGACGACCGCCGACTTCGACCACCCGGACGACGAGCGACTCGCTCTCGTGGCCGGCGTCGTTCACCGCCTTGGTGAAGGCGGCGTAGTCGATGGGCCCTTCGATCTCGACGTAATGAGCGATGTTGACGTTCGGTCCGCCGGGTAGGTTGTCCGCCAGCCACATTCCGTATTGCGCCCTCGAAAGCGGAATCAGATCAGGATTTCGGTCGGCAGGCATGGCTGAATCCGGACTCATCGTTTAGCCCCTCCTCGAATTCCGAGACACGGAGCACGCACACCACTCATCGTTTCCGTGCGCGGAATTCCCCGTTGCGGTATCGTTGATTACGAATGCAATTACATTTGCGATTCCCCGAGTTGCCGGATTCCCGAATCGACCCGAGCGCCCGTAAACCCTTTTCGATCCCGGGCGGTTCGACGCACACGACATCACCCCAATCGGAGCCGGGAACGAGCCGCTGTCCGATTGGGGGCATTATGCAGATCGTGCGCCTGCCCTGCGTAGCTGAGGACCCCCTCTCGCCGAGCTTGGCGAGCACTGTGCGACAACTCTTCGCCGTATTGTCACGACGCGCCGCCACAATGTCCGGGCGGCCCGAAAACCCCACTCGCACAAGGCATATGAGGGCCCCGCCGAATGGGTTGGAACTACGAGCGATTTGTCCGTATTAAAGTGGAAAGCGTATTGTCGAGCGGGTCGATCCCCCCGCCACGCCACGGTTTCGAAAGCTTGTGTCGGCATTGCGTCCGACCCGGGAAAACCACCCCGTCGAGCATTGTTTCACCGCTCCGTGCGACGACGCCGCGCGGAGTGACCTATTGCGGTCCACGCTGTGTGGAAAACCGTTGCACCACACCTATCTGATACTACTGAACAGCGGCTTTGCTGTCCCGCACTCGCCGTGAAATCCGGCGAGCTCCGAGCATAGCGTTCCCATTCGACCGATACCGAGAAGGACACCGCGAAAGCTTCACCCGGCGACTTCCGTACCGGTGAGCGGCGCATTTACGAGCCGAGGAAAAGCCGTTCGTTCGGCAAGCGATTCTCCGGGAGGTGGCCGTCGATCGTGCCGAGAATGAAGATACGCATGTGCACATCGTTGTGCACCGCGCTGCCTCCGCCGCCGGGCCTCAGCACTCCGTAGTCGACATCCCTCCGTGAGTCGATACCCCTGCGTGGTCATCGCCACGTGGTCACGTGTCGGCGCCGAATCCGGAACCCCAACTCCGCAGTGCGCGGTCGAGAATGTCGGCGAGCTCCTGGCCGGGGTGGTCGAGCCAGTGTTCGTATCCCGCGATCGCGACGCCGAGTGCGCAGTATGCCGCGACCTGGGCGAGCAGATCGCGCGTGTCCACACCCAGCCGGGCGGCCACGAATTCGGCGACCACGTTGCGCCACTCCTGATAGCGCAGCGTCGAATGCGCTTGCAACGCGGGAACTTTCAGGATCAGCTCCATGCGCTTGCGATGCCAGGGCACCTGAGCCGGGTCGAAGCGGTTGAACTCGACCACCACACTGCGGACCGCGTCGGTGACCGGCTGGTCGGGCGGGCACCGGTCGAACAGAGCGCGCATCGCCTGCAGTTGATCGCTGAAGTTGCCCCATACGACGTCGTTCTTCGATTCGAAGTAGCGGAAGAAGGTCCGCTTGCTGACCCCGACGGCGGCCGCGATGTCCTCGACCGTGGTGTCGTCGAATCCGCGCTGCTCGAACAGCTCGAACGCGACCCGTTCCAACTCGTCCGCGCTGGTAGAAGGCCTGCGCCCCGCCCTGGCGCGCGGTACGACCGGTTTTTCCGCCGTCACCCCTTCCATTTTGTCACTCGGTGCCATTATGCTGACCCTCACACCCGTTACCCCGATCCCATCCCCTAGGAGCGGTCATGAACGAACCCATCACCAGCCAGACAGTAGTCCCCGCCGAGGACGCGCTCGTCGAAGACGACCTGCTCGTCGAGGATGTCTCGATCGATGGCATGTGCGGTGTCTACTGACGGCTTCGATCCGGCCGGCTCCTATCGGCTCGCGCCCTCGATCTCGCTGCGGCCCGAGCCGTTCGGAGCGCTGGTCTACGACTTCACCACCCGGCGGCTGTCGTTCCTGAAGACGAAGCAACTGGTGACGGTCGTGCAGGGACTGGCCGAACACTCCTCTGCGGCCGCCGCTTTGGCGGCCGCAGGGGTCGCCGATGCCGAACATCCCCGCTATCTGAGCGCGCTCGCCGGTCTGCTCGAGGCGGGCACCATCACGCCGCGCCCCGCCGGCCCGGACGAACAGGATCACCGATGAAGCTGGTCGAACATTTCAAACACGGCCTCGACGCCCCGATCTGCCTGACCTGGGAACTCACCTACGCCTGCAACCTGGCCTGTGAGCACTGCCTGTCCTCGTCGGGCCGACGCGACCCGCGCGAGCTGTCCACCGAGGAATGCAAGGCGTTCATCGACGACCTCGAACGCATGCAGGTCTTCTATGTCAACATCGGCGGCGGCGAGCCCACCGTCCGCAGCGATTTCTGGGAACTGCTCGACTACGCGGTCGCCCATCACGTGGGAGTCAAGTTCTCCACCAACGGGATTCGGCTCACGCCCGAACGGGCCCGGCAGTTGGCCGCGACCGACTACGTCGATGTGCAGATCTCCATCGACGGCGCGACCGCCGAGGTCAACGACGCCGTGCGCGGTCCCGGATCGTTCGACACCGCGATGCGGGCCATGCAGAACCTCGCCGACGCCGGGTTCGAGAACTTCAAGATCTCGGTGGTGATGACCCGCCACAACGTGGATCAGCTCGACGAGTTCAAGGCCATCGCCGACCGGTTCGGCGCCCAGCTGCGCATCACCCGGCTGCGCCCCTCCGGACGCGGCGCCGACGTCTGGAACGAGCTGCACCCGACGACCGACCAGCAGTTGCAGATCTACGACTGGCTCGTCGCCCACGGCGAAGGCGTGCTCACCGGAGACTCGTTCTTCCACCTCAACGCCCTGGGCTCCACCCCGATCGCCGGACTGAACCTGTGCGGCGCGGGCCGCGTGGTGTGCCTGGTCGATCCGGTCGGCGACGTGTATGCCTGCCCGTTCGCCATCCACGACGAATTCCTCGCCGGCAACGTCCGCGACACCGGCGGATTCGACACCGTCTGGCGCACCTCGGAACTGTTCGAGCGGCTGCGGCAACCACAAACCGGCGGCGCGTGCACCTCGTGTTCGGCCTACGACGCCTGCCAGGGCGGCTGCATGGCCGCCAAATTCTTCACCGGATTGCCTTTGGACGGGCCCGACCCCGAATGCGTCAAGGGCAACGCCGAATTGGCGCTCGCGGGCGTCGGCGCGAAACCGCAGCCGGACAAGAATCATTCGCGCAGCGCACCACGACGAACCGTCGCCCTCGGCATCCCGACTCGCAGCCGGACCACCGCCCCCGATCGCGCCTGCGACACCAGCCCACTCGCCGGTCT
This sequence comes from Nocardia sp. BSTN01, assembly GCF_015354405.1. Lineage (GTDB taxonomy): Bacteria > Actinomycetota > Actinomycetes > Mycobacteriales > Mycobacteriaceae > Nocardia. Next base: position 6,687 of record NZ_JADKYP010000072.1, read on the forward strand.
CACCTGACAACACCACACCAACGGGCATCCCGGCCACGTTCAGCGGCACCCGATCACGCCGCCACGATGCCGGCCGCTCGCCCTACCTCCACTGCACCACAAGGATTCTCATGGCAAGCACCCGTGACTGGTTCGAATCGGTCGCCGAAGCCCAGCGCCGCGCGAAGAAGCGCGTACCGAAGCCCGTCTACCTGGCCCTGCTGGCGGGTTCGGAAGCCGGCGCCACCCTCGACGACAACGCCGCCGCGTTCACCGAACTCGGCCTGCGCCCCCACATCGCCGACCTTCCCCCCACCCGCGACCTGAGCACCACCGTTCTCGGACAAGACATTTCGATGCCGGTCATCTGCTCCCCCACCGGTGTCCAGGCGGTCGACCCCGCCGGAGAGGTCGGCGTCGCACGCGGCGCTGCGATGTCGGGCACCGCGCTCGGCCTGTCCTCCTTCGGCTCCAAGCCGATCGAGGAGGTCATTGCCGCCAACGACAAGACCTTCTTCCAAATCTATTGGCTCGGAAGCAAAGACGATATGGTCGCCCGCCTCGACCGTGCGCGTGAAGCAGGCGCCAAGGGCATCATCGTCACCCTGGACTGGGTGTTCGCCACCGCCCGCGACTGGGGCAGCCCGCCGCTGCCGGAGAAGATCGACCTGAAGACCGCCGTGCGCTTCGCGCCCCAGGTCGTCACCAAACCAGGCTGGCTGCTGCGCTTCGCCCGCTCCGGCAAACTCCCCGACCTCACCACACCCAACCTCGTCCCGCGCGGGCAGCAGGGCCCGACCTTCTTCGGCGCCTACGGCGAATGGATGGGCACCCCACCGGTCACCTGGGACGACCTGGCCTGGTTGCGGCAGCAGTGGGACGGGCCGTTCCTGATCAAGGGCATCGGCCGCCCCGACGACGCCAAACGCGCCGTCGACATCGGCGCCACCGCCATCTCCGTCTCCAACCACGGCGGCAACAACCTCGACACCACCCCCGCCGCGATTCGTATGCTGCCCAGCGTGGTTCAGGCCGTCGGCGGTCAGGTGGAGATCCTGCTCGACGGTGGTGTGCGCCGCGGCAGCGACGTCGTGAAGGCGCTCGCCCTCGGCGCGAATGCGGTCATGATCGGCCGGCCGTACCTGTGGGGCATGGCCGCCGCCGGTGACCGCGGCGTCCACAACGTCCTCGAAGTCATCCGCCAGGGCATCGACTCCGCCCTCTACGGACTCGGCCACTCCTCCATCCACGACCTGTCCCCCGAGGACGTCATCGTCCCCGACGGCTTCACCCGGGGCATGTAATGGCCCCCGCCCCGGTCGCCATCGTCACCGGTGCCGCCCGGGGCATCGGCGCCGCCACCGTGCACCGGCTCGCCGCCGCGGGCCGGCGCGTCGTGGCCGTCGACATCTGCCGCGACGACCCCGCACTCGGCTATCCGCTCGGCACCCGCGATCAGCTCGCCGCGGTGGCCGCCGCGCACCCGGGGGCGGTTCTCGACGTCGAAGCGGACGTGCGCGATATCGAAAGTCTCGGCCGCGCAGTCGATCTCGCGATTGACCGTTTCGGCCGGCTCGACGCGGCCGTCGCCGCCGCAGCCGTCATGACCGGCGGCCGCCCCCTCTGGGAAACCAGCCATACCGACTGGGCGCCGATGTTCGACATCGGCGTCCACGGCACCGCCAACCTCGCCCGGGTCGCCGTACCGGCCATGCTCGCCCGACCCGAACCCCGCACCGGCCGCTTCATCGCCCTCGCCTCCGCGGCCGCCCACCACGGCATGTGGCACCTCTCCGGTTACAACGCGGCCAAACACGCCGTCGTCGGCCTGATCAAAGGACTCGCCCACGACCTGCGCGGCACCGGCATCACCGCCACCGCCGTCTCGCCCGGCTCCACCCGCACCGCCCTGCTCACCGAAACCGCCCGCCTCTACCACCTCGACACCGTCGACGACTTCGCCTCCCACCAACTCCTCGACCGCATCCTCGAACCGGACGAGGTCGCCGCCACCATCGCCTGGCTGTGCACCCCCGAATCGGCCGCCGTCACCGGAAGTGTGGTGCACGCCGACGGGGGATTCCTGGCGTGAATTCGGAACTTCACCGTCCCGGCGATCTGCCGACCTGCCCGTGATGGCACTTCGAGTTGTGGCCTATCGGCCTGCCGGCGGATCCGACCCGAGCGGGTTCTGAGCTCCACCGTCCGGCGCGTAGCCACCGCCCCGCTCGTAGGTGAACCTCGTAGCGAGGTCGTGGATGTCGGTGATCTCGGCAACCTCCGGCGGGATCCGACCGCGAAGATGTCCGAGGTCGGGCACGATCAGCAGCTCGATCCGATGGGAGGTCACATGATCGAGTAGGGCCTCCGGAACGATCAGGCTGCTGCTCCTGGTCAGTCCCAGGTAGACATAGCCGAGCCGTCGGGCGATTTCCCGCATCGGCAGATGGAGCCGGTGAGCGGTCTTCACCAGGTCCACGCAGACATAACCCATGGCGTATGCGGGTGTTTCATCATCTTCCGCATCACTTCGCGAAGTCATCGGTCCTCGTCCTGGATCCGCCGGCGAATGGTCTCGACCTTTCGGTCTTTCGGAATGCGCTGCGGGACAAGCAAGGTCGCAATCAGAACGACCAGCGGCAGACCGACGCAGACGACAAGGCCGAACATGGCCCATCCGTTCATGACTGCCTTTCCGCGAGCGCACGCCGACCGCATTCACTGATCTGCCACCGCGCCCGTGAACTGCTGAACACGATGAACCCGCACGCAGACAAGCGAGTAAGCGCGACGCGAACACGCCACCCCGCCAAGGCCGCATCGCGGCGAATTTGTCCGGTGGTCAGCAGGCCACCTGGTGCCGGCACGGCCAGCACCGCACAATCCGACCTTTCCAATTTCGGCTTCATCGGCGACCCCGCCACCGCATCGGCCATTGCGCTCCATCCATGGACTGAGAAGACACGAAATCGGGCAGCGGCTGAAACACGCGCGGGCCGGGCAGATGTCGTCAGACGATGCGCGCGAGATGCGGCGGGGGTGGATGTGTGCGCAGGGGGTGTGCGATTGCCGAATGTTGTTGGATCGCGTCGATTACACGTGCCACACTCCGGTCATGGGACGTAAGCCCAAACAACCCAACCTCGGACTCACTGAGCTCCTGAACGAAGGGGCGATCAGCCGAGGCGGCCTCGCAAGACGAATCAACGACGCGGGAAGAGCTGTCGGCCTCGACCTCTCGTACGATCACACATCGGTCGGGCGGTGGTTGACCGGTGAACAGCCGAATCCCCCTGCACCGCAATTGATTGCGGCGGCGTTCTCCGAGATTCTGGGACGGCGCATCGTGCCCGAGGACTGTGGCATGTCCGCAAGTTCCGGTTCCGGCGACCTCGGTTTGGAATTCTCGCTGAGTTTGTCCGAGGCATTGGGCTCCGTCACGACGCTGTGGCGCGCCGACATCGAGCGGCGCCGGTACCTACTCGACGCTTCCTACGCGGTAGCTGTCTACCCAGCCGCGTCGATGCGCTGGTTGACGATGCCCGGACCTGACCATCCCGTATCTGCCGGTCGCCGTCGAGTGGGACGTGTCGATGTCGAGGGGGTTCTGGCGATGACGAGAACGTTTCGGGACCTCGACAATCGAGCGGGCGGCGGCAGGGTGCGGTCGACGATTGTGCACTATCTACACAGTTCGGTAGCTCCACTACTGCGCGGGAACTATGCCGAAACAATCGGACGACCTCTGTTCTCGGCGACCGCCGAGTTGACGAAGATCGCTGGGTGGGCAGCCTATGATCAAGAGGAACACGGTCTTGCCCAGCGCTACCTGATCCAGGCGCTCCGACTCGCCCGAGCGGCGAACGATCGTGGTCTGGGCGCTGAGATTCTGGCCGCCATGAGCCATCAGGCAACCTACGTGGGTCGCCCGGGCGACGCCATCGACTTGGCTCGCGCGGCCCGCATGACGGCACGAGCCACGAGCTCCGCCGCCCTGGAGTCGGAATGTCACTTGGCCGAGGCGCACGGTCACGCGGCCCGGCAGGACAACGCCTCATGTGTGGCGTCACTGAGCGCGGCAGAGCGATCGTTCGAGAAGGTCGACCGTACAGGTTGCCCGGAATGGCTGTCGTATTTCGACTCCGCTTACATGGCCGCCAAGACTGCACATTGTTTTCGCGAACTCGGCGACGACGCCCGTGCCGCTCGGTTCGCCGAACTGTCTCTCGATATGTCGTCCGGTTACCAGCGAGGCCGCGCCTTCAACCTGACCCTACTGGCGTCTGTTCGAACAGCCGAGGATCCGCTGGAGGCGGTGCGCGTCGGTCGCGAGGCAGTCGAACTCGTATCCGGGATCTCCTCACAACGCAGCTACGCGTACCTACGTGAGCTGCGACGCCGGCTGGATCGGCACAAGGACCTCGCGGAAGTCGCCGACTTCCAGCATGAGGTGCAAATTCTGACTACACGACCGTACTGAGCGCGCGGTAAACGCCGATTACTGTTGCAGCGCCGACAATTTCGCCGCGCTCGATCATCCTCGCGGCTTCAGCCAGCGGGACCCAACGAATGTCTTCGGCTTCGTTGACATCCGGTACGGTGTCGGTCGGGTCGGCACCTTGGGACAGGTACACCTCCTGCGGGTGGTCGAGGGTGCCGATCGCCGGCTGGTAGGTGACCAGATGCCGCATCGACTTCGGTCGCCACCCGGTTTCCTCCTCCACTTCGCGCGCCGCCGCGGCCGCGACATCTTCAGCTCCGTCGACATACCCTCCAGGCAATTCCCACACCCATCGATCGATGATGAATCGGTGCCGGTACATGAGCAGGACCTCGCGGCTGTCGTTGAGCACCACAGTCATCGCGCATCGGGGCATACGGGCGACGTACTGGGTGAACGTCACGCCGTCCGGCAACTCCACGTCGACCGTTGACAGCCGTATGTGCCGGTTTTCGTCGACCAAGATCTCGCCATGGATGGTCCACTGAGTGCGCGTCACGTTCCGACGGTATCGCGAACTCCCATTCGGTGTCGTCGGTCGATCCCTCGCCATCTCCGGCCGATGCGGACCTTTCACCCATTGAGAACCGCTGCGCGGTCCAGTTCCCCGGCGGAGCACCGCAGCCGACAATCACCCCGATCGCTGACAGTTTGCCCTAGCATGTTTACGTTCAGTCCGATGCGTCCGGAAATCGAAATCTTCTCGCTTCCGGCCCCGAATCGATGTCGTCAGCGACGGAGGGACCACCGATATGTCGAAGACGAATTCCACCGCGTGGCCGCGGTTGCAACTCGCGGAGTGGGCGGATACGCGTGAGACTCTGCATATGTGGATGCAGGTGGTGGGCAAGGTTCGGCTCGCGCATGCGCCCTTGTTGAATCACTGGTGGCAGGTCACGCTTTTCGTGAGTCCGCGGGGGTTGGCGACGCCGGCGATTCCCTATGGTGATCGGTTGTTCGACATCGAATTCGACTTTCTCGCGCATCGATTGGTGATCCGCGCCGATACCGGCGACAGCCGCACTGTGGCGCTCGCGCCGAAATCGGTGGCGCAGTTCTACGCCGAAACGATGCGGGCGCTCGACGAGCTGGGGTTATCCACGCGGATTCAGGGGCGGCCCAACGAGGTCGATCCGTCCATTCCGTTCGCCGAGGACACTCGGCACGCCTCCTATGATCCGGACGCCGCGCAGACGTTCTGGCGGCAGCTCGTGCACGCGAATCGCGCATTCGAGGAGTTCCGGTCCGGGTATATCGGAAAGTCCAGTCCGGTGCATTTCTTCTGGGGTGCGATGGATCTGGCCTGTACCCGGTTTTCCGGGCGGACGGCGCCGGAACACGGCGGCGGTGCGCCACACTGTGCCGATTGGGTGATGGTGGAGGGTTACTCCCGTGAACTCAGCAGTTGCGGGTTCTGGCCCGGCGGCGGGGAGGAAGGCGCGTTCTACGCCTACGCCTACCCCGAGCCGGAGGGATATCACGAGCGGCAGCTGCAGGTGCCGGGTGCGGGCTACGACGCCGCGCTGGGGGAATTCGTTCTGCCGTACGAAACGGTGCGGGCGGCCGATGATCCGAACGCCCTGGTGTCCGCTTTTCTGCACGAAACCTACGCGGCCGCAGCCGAATTGGGCCAGTGGGATCGGCACGAGCTCGAATGCGATCCGCATCGATGGGCCGCGAAGCGCGCGGCGGCGCCCTGGTCGTCGCTGCGCTGACCCGGTGGTTACGGCGTGATGCCGTCGAACTGCATCACCCAGTACGGACTGTTCGTGGCCGTATTCCATTGGGAGACATAGAGAGTGATATCGGTGGATGAGCTCGACCGGGGGTGGATGAAGCCGCCGTAGAGCTGCGGGAAGGTGCGGACCCAGAACTGCCACCACGGCGCCGAGGCGACGATCTGCCGCTTCGGCGCCGTCCAGACGCGGTCGATGGCCGGTGCGGTGCGGGTGGCGATGCAGGCGCCGGCGACGTCGAAATAGGACATGACCCACGTCCCGGCGATGTTCTTCACACTCACCTCGCCGATCGGCCCCATCCCGCCGAACAGCGGCGTCGGGGTGGGATTGCCCCACCGCCAAGCCGAACCGTCGTAGCCCCAGTATTCGTACTCGGCGCGGACGGCGATCCGCTGCCACGGCACGCGCATCAGGATCGGACCGTTGCGATTGTGGCTGCGCCCCCACTCCTTCGAGACGATGTAGAGATAGCCGTCGCCGTTGTTGTTCCCGATGCCGGCGAAGGACTGCATCATGAACGGACTCCAGCCGCCGTAGCCGTCGCTGCCGTCGTTGGGCCAGACGGCCGCATAGTCGGTCCAGGTGGCGCCGTCGTCATCGGAGTAGGCCAGCCCGCAGAACAGCGCACCGTGGCGATCGTCGGAGACGCTCCAATCGTGAACACTGGTGTAGGTCAGCCACGTTCGCCCGTTCGGGTCGACGAACGCGTCGTGGGGAATTCTGCTGACCTCGAATCCGTAACCGTTGTCGGCATCGTGGGTGTAGGTGAGGGCCTGGCGCGCCTGCGCGCCACCGGGGGGCGCGGAGAAGGTTGTGGTGGCGTCCGGGAGGTCGGAGCTGAACAGCAGTACGGGCGAGCCGAGCCACGTGCCCGACCCCTGACTGTCACCGGTGAACGTGTCACCGAAGACGAAGCCCGACCCGCCCGGCGCGAAATGATCTCGGTCGTAAGGGATTCCGAGGTCCGTGCCACCTACGCCGAATTGCCTCGCCGTACTTCCGGCGAACCCGGTGAGCGGCGTCCCCCAGTGCGTCGCCATCGCCGGCTCATGCCGGGGCGGCGAGGACGAATCGCGTCCACGCCGCGGCTCGGTTGGCGTTGTCGGTGCACACCTTCCCGGTGGTGAGGTCGATGGCATAGACACAGCCGTCGGGGACCCCGCCGTTGAAGGTGGCGAACCAGGCCGTCGGCCCGCCTTGCGGTGTGGCACAGGCTGCCACGTCGGTGAAAGCCCCTTCCGGGAACGTGATCTCGGCGGCCGTCGCGGTGGTGAGGGCGGCCAGGGTGCCGCCCGCGGCGGCGGCCGTCGCCGCCGCCCGGACCTGGGGCACGCAGTCGGTGATCACGAAGAAGCGGCCGTTCGTACTGGCGATTGTCGGCATGCGAATACTCCGTCGGAGGATTGACAGGGTGAGGGTGTTACGGGTTGGGAGGCTGGAAGCCGGCGATATCGAGTTTCTGCCCGATGGCCGCGATGGCGTCGACCAGGGACCAGCCGCCCAGCTGCGGCCAGCCGGTGCCCTGCAGTCCGCGCATCTGGATCCACTCGTCGCGGATGCGGCCGTCGGAGTCACGCGGCAGTGGCACCTGGGTCGGCCCCGGCGGCGCCGCGAAACCCGGCAGGCCGAGGGACTGTCCCACGCTGGCGACACCGTCGACGAGCGTGTGGCCGGCCAGCTGCGGCCAGCCGTTGCCGCCGATGCCCATGAACTGAATCCACATGTCGGTCACCGGGTCCGTGGCCACCGTGCCGACCCCGACCTGGTTGGCGAAATCCTCCGGGGAGAAACCGTCGGCGGAGTTCATATCGCAGTTGCCGAAGGGCGAGGCGCCCTCGGGCAGGCCGCCGCCGTAGCCCTGGCCGTCGGTGTACTGGTGCGCGATCTGGCCGGGCAGGTTCGGGTTGCTGCCGTATCCGGCGCCGATCATGTTCAGGCCGTCCGGGCGCACCGGCCACATACTGTCGAAATCCGGGCGGTTGGCGTAACCGATGACCCGCCGGGTCGAGCCGAGCCAATCGGCCAGCCGCCAGTAGGCGCGGTTGATGCCGTCCGATTGATCCCCGCCGGGATTGCCGCCCGATTCCACGTCGATCATCGTGATCATCTTCGGATGGGGACCACCCGCCTGACCGACCATGCCCCGGTGGGTGTCGACGGTATCGAGCCAGTTCGGCCGCCAGTAGAAGTAGACGATGAAGCAGGCGATGCGCCCGGAATCGGCGGCCCGGGCCGCCCACGAATAGTTCGAATAGAAGTTGTGGTCCTGATAGGTCCCGTCGTTGGAACGGAACGAGAAGAGCTGATACGGATACGAGTCGTCGACCGGCACTTGGAACTCGGACACGTCGGCGAAAAGGGAATCGACCATATTCCCCTCCAAGAGTCGACCGGTCCTCGGCAGGACCGGGTTTCGAGTGGGTGGCTATCTCATTGTCCGAGGCTACGCCTGTCCCGTCATCGATAGTGCGGTTCTCGTGACCGCGTCGTAATCGACGGTCCCCCAACGAAACCCGCCGATGATCGAATTACCGCCCCTCGGCGCCCGCCACGAGGGCGCGGACCCGCAGCTGATGCGTAGTCATTTGTCCGTTACCGCACGCCGTCGCCGCACGGTCGAGATACACCGATGCGGTGTTGTCGGGCGGGTAGATTCGCAGTCCCGGCACGTCGACGGGCCCGCACTGCTCGGCCGGAATGTTGTGCACGTCGACCGCGAACACCAGCGCCGACGCCTGGCCGCCGGGCGCCAGCTGAACCGGTCCCGACGCGGTTCCGTCGCGGGCGGCCGGGGCGCCGACGGGCGAGCTGTCGGGGCCGGCGGCATAGGAGACACCCGGGAAACCCTCCAGAACGCACGGGCCGGAACCGTTGTTGGTGAACACGATCGGAAATGCGACAGTTCCGGCGGCGGCGTTCGAGGGCCCCAGCGCGGCCGCGAGATCGGATGTCCGGCATTGTGGCGCAACGGCATTCGCATCCCGGGCGGGCGGAGTACCATCGTTCGAAGGTACCGAACCCACGTGCAGGGCCGGGGCCGCGCTCGTAATCGGAGTGTCCGGCGCCGACTGGTCCGATCCGCAGCCCGCGACGGTCACAGCCGCGGCCGCGGTGAGCGACCACCACGCCATCCGCCTTCTTTTCACAACTCCCGACCGTACTCGGTTCGGGGCCGACCGTGGAAGATCCGTCGAAGTTCGTCGCGGGCAAGGAGAACCCGATGATCGACATCATCACGTTGCGAGGAACCGGAGAGCCCCGGAACGCGGACGGCAGCCCTGCGGGCATGCTGGCCGCGGTCACCGATCTGCTCTCGACCGACAGCTTCAGCTTCTTCGAACCCGACTGGCCCGCCTCCGTCGGGCCGGACCCGAATCTCTGGGGACCGTCGCTGGACACCTCGGTCCGGCTGGGCATCGCCGCGGGCGTCGAGGCGATCCAGCAGTCGCCGAATGTCTGTGCGCTGCTGAGCTATTCGCTCGGCGGCATCTGCGCGAGCCGGATACTCGAAGGGGTGGCCCGGGGCGAATACACCAACACCGACGGCAGCCCGCTCGAGATCGCCTTCGCCGTCTTCATCGCCAACCCGCTGCGCAAGGCCGGCGATTCGGTGAACAACCTGTGCCCGCCCACGACATTCGGTCTGCACGGTCAGCACGGCACCTGGCCCGCGGCGGTCGCGACGCGGGAGTACGCGAATCCGGGCGACATCATCACCGCCTCCCCGGCCGACTCGCCGCTGCGCGTCATCGACGTGGGAATCTCACCGTTCTCGTTCGTCGAGGGCGCCCGCTTCGGCAACGCGAGCTATCTCATCTTCGCGCAGCTGATGCAGTTCCTGATGTCGAATCCGGTGGCCAACCTGCAACGCTTCGCCACGGCCGTCAACGGTGTGATCGGTTATCTCACCCCGTATCCCGACGGTCAGCACGTGCTGTACCCGGCCCACGACATGCCGGGCACCGACGTGACGTGGACGACCGCCGCGGCGAACTACATCACGGAGAACTTCGCGTAGGGCCGGGCGCCTCGCCGGCGCGCCGGGCCGGCGAGCGGACGCGCGTGATACTCGGTGGCGGGCAGGGGAACCGACCAGACGAGGCGGGTGCCCCGCTCGATATCGCACCGCCCGCCCAGCAGCCGCGCCCGTGCGCTCGCGCCGAGCAGCGGAGGCAGCAGGAGATCGACCGGACCGGTGGCTTCGACGACCACCGTCACCGTGGTCGTGACCGACGCCGTGACGACGACGGTGTCGGCACCGGGGTGGGCGGCGATGTGCCGCACGGCCTCGTCGACCACCGCTTCGGCGTGCAGAGTCAGATAATCCGGGACCACGTGCACCGGGCCGGTGACCGCGGTGACGATGCGGACCATGGTGTGACCGACGTGGCGGCGCATCACCTCGTCGATGCGCATCAACAGTCCGGGGGCGCCGACAGCGCACGGGGCGGTAGGGACCGCTGGAGTATCAGCCATCGATCGGCCGGACCTCTCTCGCCGAGAAAACGAACCGACCCTGCGGTCTAGAGTCGGCGTGCCTTACCGATAATGGCCGCCGGGCCGGACATTCGGGCATGAACCGGCGAATTCGAGCGACGGAACCGATCAGGCGACGGCGCGGAGACGGCGAGTCCGCGCGGGTTCGGCGAGAGCCTGCTCGCGCAGCCCCGAGAGCACCCGGCTGAGGATCCGCGAGACCTGCATCTGCGAGATGCCGTGCAGCGCAGCGATCTCGGACTGGGTCTTGCTCTCGTAGAAGCGCTGGATCAAGATCTTGCGTTCCTGCTCGGGCAGGGCCTCGATCAGCGGTTTCACCGTGATCGCGTCCTCGGTGAACTCGTAGCGCGGTTCCTCGACCGCCAGCCGGGCGCCCAGCGGCGTGGGGCTGTCGCTTTCGGCGGACTGGGTTTGGTCGAGCGAGTCGCACAGGTAGCTGTTGGCCGCCACGGTCGCCTGCACGACCTCCTCGACCGGAACGTCGAGAGCGCGGGCGAGCTCATGGCTGCTGGGTTCGCGACCGAGTTGCTGGGACAGCACCAGGCTGTGCTGGGAGATGCGGGCGCGCAGTTCCTTCATGCGGCGCGGCACCTTCACTGCCCACCCGCTGTCGCGGAAATACCGCCGCACCTCCCCCATGATCGTCGGCACGGCGAAGCCCAGGAACGGTGCGCCCCGGGACACGTCGTAGCGGTCCACCGACAGCACCAGCGCGAGGTTCGCGACCTGCTGCAGATCCTCCCGCGCCTGGCCGCGGCCCTCGTACCGGCGCGCGATATGGGCGGCCAGCGGCATACAGTCGGCGATGATCTGTTCCCGCAGCTGGGCCCGGCGCGGGTCGGCGGCGTCGAGTTCGGCCAGCGCACGGAAGGAATCCTCGATCCCGTCATAGGAATTGCGGCCACCGTCGTCTCGAGCGGTGGCGGAACGGGTCGGGGCAGCAGTGGTCTCGGTGCTCATGATCGTCTCCGCAGCTTCCGTATGAACCATGCCGCCCTGGGTATCCGCGGCTCGGAGGCTCAAACAAGAAATTTCGGTCGAATCCGCCGCGACGACGACGGCGGCGGCATCCGTGCCGCGATGTGCTGTACTTGCCGGGTGAGCGAGTCTGGTGAGTCGACCGACGTGGTCGACGCGGTGGTCGAAACAACTCTTCTCGGTGGTCCCCGCCGCTACACCCGCGCTCAGGTGGCCGAGCTGTCCGGCGTCTCGGTCGACAACGCCCGCAAACTGTGGATCGCCTTGGGCTTCCCGGCCGCGGCGAGCGACGACGAGGCGGCGTTCACCGACGCCGACGTCGCCGCGGTACGCACCTTCTGCGCACTGGGCCCCGCGTCGAATGTCAACGAGCAGAACCAGATCGCCGCCGCCCGCACCCTCGGGCAGTCGATGGCGCGACTGGCCGAATGGCAGGCGGACCTGATCACCCGCGAACTCGGCGCGGGCACCGATGCCGAGGCCACCACCCACGCCATCGAGGTGCTCACCGACCTGCAGCAGTACGCGTGGCGGCGGCATCTGGCCGCGGCGCTGACCCGTTCACTCGAATCCGACGGCGCCGCACGGCAATTGCTCGTCGGCTTCGCCGATATGGCCGGCTACACCCGGCTGTCGCGCCACCTGGACCCCGACGAGCTGACCGATCTGCTGGAAGCGTTCGAAACCGCCACCACCGAGGCGATCACCGCCCACGGCGGTTGGGTGATCAAGAACGTCGGTGACGAAGTGATGTTCGCCGTCGATGATCCGCACCGGGGCGCGCGCATCGCGCTGGACCTGCACGTGGCGATCGCCCGTGCGGCACAGCGGATTTCGGAGATGCCGCAGATCCGGATCGGCCTGGCCTACGGGCCGGTGCTCACCCGCTTCGGCGACCTCTACGGCACCGTGGTCAACACCGCCGCCCGGCTGACCGGTGTCGCTCGTCCCGGAACGGTGCTCGTGGACGACGGTGCGGCCGCGGCCCTGGCCGGCGATACCGAATTCTCCCTGCGTCACCTACGCAGCGTGCGCGTGAAGGGATTCTCCCGCCTGCGTTCCCATGTGCTGCGGGAGCGACAGCGCAGACAACGCTGATCCTCAGGTCGCCGAGGCCGCCGACGCGATCACATCGGCCACCACGGCGGGCTGGGAGACCAGCGCCACATGCGACGCCTGCACCTCGCTGGTGTGTGCGCCGATCCGGCCCGCCATCCACCGTTGCGCGGCGGGCGGGATCACGGTGTCGTTCGCGGAGACCAGATACCAGCTCGGCGTGCTCGACCAGGAGGGCTGCCCGGACGGCTCGACATTCGCCGACACCGCGACGGACTTCTGGTGGGCGAGCATGGTGGCGGCCGTCGCATCGCTGACATCGGGGGCGAACACCTGATGGAACGACGCGTCGGCGATGTAGGCGTCGAGGTTGCGGCCCAGGGCGTTGGTCGGATCGTCGACGATCTTCATCTGCAGTGCGGGCGGCAGCAATTGGCTGCCGGGGAAGCGGATCGGGTCCAGCGCCAGCGCCACCGGCTCACCCTGCGCCGGCGCGAACGCCGCCACGAACACGAGCGCCCGCACGTTCGGATTGTGGATGTTGGTGATCACGGCACCGCCGTAGGAGTGACCGACCAGGACCACCGGGCCGGAGATGGCCGCGACGGTCTTCTCGACGGCCGCGGCGTCGTAGGCCGGGCCGCGCAGCGGATTCTCGGGCACCACCACCGGATAACCTCGCCCACGCAAATCGGCGGCAACGGCATCCCAGCTGGTGGTGTCGGCGAACGCCCCATGGACCAACACGATCGTCGGCATGGTCTGGGCATTCGCGGGTCCGACTGTCGCCACGACGAATCCGGCGAACAGCGCGAACACGAGCGACACCGCCTTCGCGAAACGGGTGAATCTCATGACGTGTCCCTTCATCGCTACGCCGGCGGGCAGATGCACGCGTCCGGCAATCAATGGGCAAAGGCGACCTGGCAGCGACGATAGCGCTCTCGGCACGCACCGGCAGCGGTTCGGAGAAGATCCGCTCATCCGGTCTCGAAGCGGGTGGCGATGTCGGCGGCGGTCACCTTGGCCAGTTCGACGAACAGCGGGAGTCGCTCGGGGATCATCAGCGCTGTGGGCCCGCGCAGTCCGAGCGCGAAGCGGCAGTCGCCGTCCCGGGTGAGGATCGGCAGGCCGATGGTCCGGAATCCGGGGTCCAGCTCCTCGTCGTTGTAGGCGTAACCGCGCGCGAGCGTGCGATCCAGTTCGGCGCGGAGTTCGGCCGGGGAGGAGACCGACCGGGCGGTGCCCTCGTCGTAGGTGAGGGTGCCCAGGACCTCGTCGGAGGCCCCCGACCAGGCGAGGAGGGCCTTGCCCAGCGCGCTCGCGTGCAGGGGCAGGCGGACTCCCATCAGCCGATGTCCGTCGGTCTCCCGCCAGCGGCTGGTGCCGAGCAGGACGGCATGAATGCTGTGGCGGATCGCGACCGACGCGCTGGCGCCCGTGGTGGCCGCGAGCTGTTCCAGGCTCGGTTCGGCGAGATAGATGCGGTGCTGGCGGTAGGCGATCTGACCGTATTCGGCGAGCGCGCCACCCATGCGATAGCGGCTCGAGGCCTCGTCCTTCTCCAGGAAGCCCGCGTGCACCAGCGCGGTGAGCAGGCGGTGGGTGGTGCTCACCGCCAGGCCCTGCTGCCGGGCGACCTCCGATACGCCGCGTTCGTCGCCGTCGCGGAAACAGTCGAGGACCGACAGCGCGCGGGTGACGGTCTGCACTCCGGAAGCTTCCACGCCGGGGACGGTAACACAGGAAGGAGGCTCGCACCGCATCGTTCATTCCATTATTCGGAAAGGGAACCCGCGCCGACTTCGGATCACACCGCGCGAAAAGTCCCGTCGAACAACTCGATTGGTCCAGTACAGAGGACTTGCGCGCCGGAATACACCGGGAGCCGAGGTTTCGTCAAGCCTTCCGATCCTCGGAAAGCATTACCTCGTAACGAGGTCCGTCCGTCCCTACTGTCGCTGGATATCACTCGACTTCGGTTTCCGATTCGGAAGAGGTGCTCCACGATGTTCCGCACGCGCAGGCCACACGGTTGGCGACTCGCGCTCGCGCTCGCCCCCGTCGTCGCTCTGGTCGCGGCGTGTGGCTCAGGATCCGCGACCGAATCCGGCGCCGGATCACAGCTGGTGTTGAAGGTGGCCGATCCCGGCAACGCGGGTCCGCTCGCGGTGGCCAAACGGGACGGCACGTTCGACAAGGCCCTGGCTCCGCTGGGCGCCAAGGTCGAATGGGTCAACACCACACCGGGATTCAGCTCCATGCTCAAGCTGTTCAACACCAGACAACTCGACATCTCCGGGGCCGCGTTCAGCCCGGTCGTGGGTGCGCTGTCCAAGGATGTGGCAGTCCGCATCGTGGCGGTGCAGGATCCGGCCGGTAAGGACCAGAGCGGCATCATCGCCACCAAGGAATCGGGCATCCGCTCGGTGGCCGAACTGGTCGGCAGGCGCGTCGCGGTGAACCCGGCCGGCAAGGGCGAGTACATCCTGCTCAAGGCCCTCGCCCAGGCGGGCGTGCCGGCCGACAAGGTGACACGGGTGCCGTTGCAGCAGAAGGACGCCGCCTCGGCCTTCGCCACCGGCAAGGTCGACGCCTGGGCCTCGTTCCTGGTGCCCTATCAGGAGGCCAAGGCCAACGGCGGTGTGGAGATCGCGACCGAGCAGAGCATCGGCTCCAAGGACAACACGGTGGTGGTCTTCCGCACCGAGATCCTCGACAAGCGCCCGGAGATCGCAGCCAAATATCTCGAGGTGCTGCAGGGGCTGACCATTCAGCAGCACGACAATCCGTCCGCGTTCGAGAACGTCTTCGAGCAGACCGGCCCGCGCGCGCTGACCGGCGCCCGCCTCGCCGACGCGATCCGGGTGGACAGCGAAGCCACCGTGCCACGCCTGCCGCTGGAATCGGATGCCACCGACCTCGCGGACGTGGTCGACCTGTTCGCCGGTAACGGTGTGATCAGCCGCAAGATCACCGCCGCCGACATCTTCTACGACCTGAAGGCCAAGCTCACCCCCGACCAGCTGGCCGCGCTGAAGACGGGCCGCTGACATGACCGCCGTCATCGCTCCCGCCGCATCGACGGGGCGGCTCGCACCGCCGCGCAGCCGGGTCGAGAAACGCAGACCCGCATGGCTTTCGGTGCCCCTGCGCTTCCTGCTCCCGGTACTGATCTTCGCCGGCTGGTGGATCGGGTCGGCCACCGGCGCGCTGTCGCCGGAGGTGCTGGCCGGCCCGCCGAAGGTCTGGTCGGCGTTCACCGAACTGGTGCACAACGGCCAGCTGATCGATTTCGCGCTCGCCTCCTTCGTCCGCGCCGGGTTGGGGGTGGGACTCGGCGTCTCGGCCGGGCTACTGCTCGGCTTGGCGGCCGGCTTGTCGAGTCTCGGTGAGGAATTGGTCGATTCGACGATGCAGATCGTGCGCGCCGTCCCGTTCCTCGCGCTGGTGCCGTTGTTCATCGCCTGGTTCGGCATCGACGAGTTGTACAAGGTGCTGCTCATCGCGGTCGCCACCGTCGCGCCCATGTACGCCTACACCTATCTCGGCGTGCGCAATGTCGATCGCAAGGTGGTGGAGGCCGCCCGCGGCTTCGGGCTGACCGGTCCGCGACTGGTGCTCGAGGTGATCCTGCCCGCGGCACTGCCCGGCATCCTCATGGCGCTGCGAGTCTGCCTGTCCATCAGCATCACCGGCCTGATCGCGGCCGAGCAGGTCGGCACCAGCAAGGGCGTGGGCTATCTGGTCACCCTCGCACAGGAATACAACCGCACCGACTACATGGTGCTGTGCGTCGTGCTCTACGCCGTTCTGGGCCTGGTGTTCGACGGCGCGGTGCGGCTGATCGAACGCTTCGCGATGCCATGGCGCGGGCAGGTGGCGATCCGATGACCGCCGTGGACGAACCCCGCACCGCCGCACCGCTGGCCGTGCACATCACCGGACTGCGGAAAGCCTTCGGCGACAAGGTCGTTCTCGACGGGGTGGATCTGAGCATCCGCCGCGGCGAGTTCGTCGTGCTGCTCGGGCCCAGCGGCACCGGCAAGACGACGCTGCTGCGACTGCTCACCGGTCTGGAGGTTCCGGATGCCGGCGATGTGCTGGTTCCGGCCGTCCGCACCACCGTCTACCAGGAGCCCCGGCTCATCCCGTCCAAACGGGTACTGGCGAATGTCGTTGTCGGACAACGCCGTTCCAAACCGATCCGGCAGGCGGGCCTGCGCGCTCTCGCCGAGGTCGGACTCGACGAGAAGGCGCGGCAGTGGCCCGCCACCCTGTCCGGCGGCGAAGCCCAGCGCGCCGCGCTCGCGCGCGCACTGGTCCGGGAGCCCGAACTGCTGCTGCTGGACGAACCGTTCGCCGCGCTGGACGCTCTGACCCGGTTGCAAATGCAGGACCTCGTCGGCGACCTGGTGGAGCGGCATCGCCCGGCGGTGCTGATGGTCACCCACGACGTGGACGAGGCGGTCCGGCTGGCCGACCGGGTCCTCGTCCTGAACCGGGGCCGCTTCGCCGTCGACATCGATATCGATCTGCCCCGGCCACGCGACCGTACCGACGCCGCGGCCCTGCGCTACCAGGCGGCTCTGCTCGCCGAACTCGGCGTCGGCCACACCACCGACCACCACCGGATTCCCTGAAACCACGGAGCTTTTCATGACCGACACCCTCTGGTACACCCGTTGCCCCGTCCCGACCGCCAGCGGTCTGGCACACAGCCTTGGCTGGCTCGGGGACGCCGCACAGCGCGGCGGCCTCACCTTCGGCGTCCTGCAGGACGCCGGACCCGAATTGGCCGGATTCCACTTCGACCACAAGCTGGCCGGCCTGGTGCGCGAAGGCGGCAACGTGCCCGCGCTGGCGGCCCGCGCCGCCGGCTCACCCACTCGGCTCATCGGCCTCACCTGGATCGACGAATCACAGGCCATCCTGGTCGGCCCGGATTCCCCGGTCGCCTCCCCCGCCGAGTTGGCCGGTCTGCGCATCGGCATTCCGGCCTGGGCACAGGATCAGGCCCGCAGCTTCCCGCGCGCCATGGCGCTGCACGGCTTCGGCAACGCGCTGCGGCTCGGCGGTCTGACCCTCGTCGATGTCACCGTGGTCGAACTCGCCGTGGAACGAGACCCGCAGGTGCGCACCGAGGTTGCGCAACGCGCCCGCCGCGTCACCTGGGGCGCGGAGGAGTTGCTGCGCGGCGAGGTGGACGCGATCTACGTCAAGGGCGCCCGGGCCCAGGAGGTCGCCGCCGAGCACGGCCTGCGGGTGGCCGTCGACCTCGACGCCACCGACAGCAAGCGGCTGCGCGTCAACAACGGCACCCCGCGACCCATCACCGTGCATCAGCAACTGCTCGACACCCGGCCCGAGGTGGTGGTCGACTTCCTCGCGCAGAGTCTGCGCGCCGCCGACTGGGCCGGCGACAATCTCGACGGCGTCCGCGCGGTGCTGCAACGCGAAACCCTGTCCGGCCCCGACGGAGTGGTGGCCGCCTACGGGGAGGACTTCCACCGCAACCTGCATCCCAGCCTGGACGAACACCGGCTGGAGCTGCTGGGCGTGCAGAAACAGTTCCTCTACACCCACGGCTTTCTCGCCACCGACTTCGATCTCGAATCGTGGGTCGCGCCCGAGCCGCTGGCCCGGGCGCGGGAGCTGGTCGCGGCCGGACGGGCGGCGGCATGACCGAATACCTGTGGCGGCTGCCCAGCCGCGGTGACGGGCGTCGCGCACAACCGGAACTGCGGCATCGTGGCGGTTTCGGCGATCCGGTGCCCACTCCGGCGAGCGGGCACACCGGGAATCGTGGGTCCGATCGCGAACCCACCGATGTGCGGCCCGGCCGACTCGGCCCCTTCGACGACCTGCACCAGGTGATCGACGCCGCCGAACTGGCCGGACTCGACGGCGTGCTCGCGCCCTACGACCCGCTCGGCGAGGAATCCTGGATCGTCGCCGGCGGCGCCCTGCGCGCCACCCGGCACAGCCGGGTGATCGTCGAATTCCAGCCCGCCTTCGGCACTCCCGTCTACGCGGCGAAGATGTCGGTCACGTTGCAGCGCCTGTCGGCGGGGCGGCTGGGCTGGCGACTGGCGGTCGACACCGACGAGGCGGAGGCCCGCTCGCGCGGCGACCGGGTGTCCGGCGCCGACCGCTACCGGCGCGCCGCGGAATTCCTCACCGTCGCACGCGGTGTGTGGAACCGCGATCCGGTGCCGGCGGCCGGGTTCCGGGGCACCGGATTCGATGTCGCGGGCGACTACTACGACGTGATCGACGGCGGTTTCCGCGGCGTGCTGTCGGGCCTGCCCTTCCCGACCGTGTACCTGTCCGGGAACTCACCCGAGGCCCTGGACCTCTCGGCGCGTCACGGTGATGTGCACGTGTTCACCGAATCCCCCGACGGCCCGGGCGAACAACTGGCCGCGTTGCGCGCCCGCACCGGCGAGACCGGTCGCACCGTGCGCGCCGGACTCGAGATCCCGGTCATCGCGCGCGAGACCGAGGACGAGGCCTGGGCACGCGCGGAACGACAGTGGCGTGAGGTGCGCCCGGACGGGCCGGGCGCGCGATCGCTGGCCCTGGGCGACGGCCGCTGGGCCGGATTCGACCTGCTCGGTTATCCGCAGGCCATCGGCCTGGTCGGCAGTTACGAGCAGGTGGCCCGGCAGCTGCAGGTCTACGCCGCGACGGGTTTCGACACCATCGTGCTGTCCGGGCATCCGCACATCGAGGAGGTGCATCGCGCCGGTGAGCACCTGCTGTTCCTCGCCGATCCGGCCGGTCGCACCCTGAAGGAGGTCGCGATATGACGATCGACATCTACTGGCGCATCGGCATGGAGGGCGACCACGCCTCGCTGCGCACGCCGCGCCGCTACAACCGCGGCAACGCCGGCGGCTACGGTCCGGGCAATATCGCCCCGGCCGTGCGCGGCGGTGAACTCGACGGATACAGCTATATCGATCACGTCGCCGCCGTCGCCCGGGCGAGCGAATCCGCCGGATTCCTGGGCGGGCTGCTGCCCTCGTTCCCGGTCACCGAGGATCCGTGGGCCTTCGCCGCCGCGCTGGCCCGCGAGACCACCACCTACCGCTTCATGGTCGCCTTCCAGCCGGGCTTCCTGCATCCCGTGCAGGCCGCGCGCATGTCGGCCAGTCTGCAGCGTGCCACCGGCGGGCGGCTCGTCTACAACATCATCAGCGGTGGCGGGGGCCCGGCCCAATTGTGGTGGGGCGACAAGGTTTCCCACGACGACCGCTACGCCCGCACCAGCGAATTCCTCGACGTGCTGCGCGGCGTGTGGGACGGGCG
>NZ_JADKYP010000073.1 GCF_015354405.1 Nocardia sp. BSTN01
CGAATGTGAGAAGGGAAGGTCAACGGCGGTAGCCGGTGGCCTGGGTGGTTTCGCCGGCGACTCGCACGCCGTAGCGGTAGGCGAGTTTGCCGCCGAGATATCCGGATATGCCCAGCACGAGCAGGGAGGCGATCGACAAGACCAGGGGCCCGACGGGTGTCGCGCGATCGGTGCCGGCCGCGGTTCGCCACCAGAAGTTCAGTGCATAGGCGATGGTGATGACCAGATTCAGGCTCATATGCGTCAGTCCGGTGCGGAATACGGGCGTGCCGGACGGGATGGCGAACAGGTCCAGAAAGCCGACCGCGGCCGCGGCCAGTGCTCCGAGCACGCCGATCGCCACCAGCCACTCGGCCCCGCGGGCGAGGAACTGTGGGTCGTCGACGATGTGGGATCCGATGTCGAAGACGAGGCTCGCGACCCACGCCCCGATCGGCACCGTCACCAGGATCGGGTGGAACGGATGTCCGTACGGCCCGGCCAGTGCGGCACTGACGGGTTGTTTGGCCTGCTCCAAATCAGTGGCCACGACATCGTCCGCCATGACTCCACCCTCCGTCGGTCGAGGTTCAGTTTCGCCAATAAGTATTGGCGAAACTGTATCTGTGGTCAATACAACGCCCGTGAATCGGTCTGATCGATCTTTCGACCCATGGGATTAGGCGTTATTGTGGTCGGATGACCAGCGATTCGGCGATCGGTGCGGTCGCGGTGCTCGACGACGAACTGCGGCGCGGCATGTACAGATTCATTCGCGCCGCCCGGCGGCCGGTGACTCGTGACGAAGCGGCCGAACAGGTCGGCATCTCCCGGAAACTGGCCGCCTTCCATCTGGACAAACTCGTCGCCGCCGGACTCCTCCAGGCACGCTACGAACAGACCAGCGGCCTGCGCCGCGTCGGCCGCACCCCCAAGGTGTACGAGCCCACCGACGCCGAGGTGCGAGTGAACATCCCCGACCGCCGCCACGAAGTGCTGGCCGAAATCCTGATGGATGCGGTGCTGGCCGAGAGCGTCGGCGAAACGGCCCGCGACGCCGCCGAACGAGTCGCGGCCGAACGCGGAAACACCCTGGGCCACAACGCCCGCGAGCGTTTACGCCCCGGCCGCCTCGGCGTCGAGCGCGCCCTCACGGTGGTGCAGGGCATCCTGTCCGAGCAGGGCTTCGAACCCAGCCGCGACCCGATGAACTGCCTACGCCTGCGCAACTGCCCCTTCCACCCCCTCTCCACCCAAGCCCCCGGCCTGGTCTGCGGCCTCAACCACGCCTATCTAGGCGGAGTGCTGTCGGGCCTGAAAGCCGAGACGCTGGAAGCGGTGCTGGCGCCGACCGCCGGCGAATGCTGCGTGGAACTCCGCCCTGCACAGTAGGGGGTGGGCGGCGGCGGGATCAGGTGAATATTTCGTCCAGTGTGGTCGCGGTGAGGATGCGTGCTGTCCAGGTGCGTACTTGCTCGGGGGTGCCCGCGTAGACGGTCTCGATGATGTGGGTCGGCAGTGGGTTGAATCTCACGGTGAGCAGTTCGATCAGCGCTTCGGCGCGTCCGCGTGCTTCTCCTTCGGCGCGCCCGCGAGCTTCTCCTTCGGCGCGGAGCCGTTCGGCAGTGGTCACGATTGCCTCCTTGGCTGGCGGTCCGAGCTGATCGACCAACGGGAGCAGATCAACTTCCGAGATGTCGCTGACGGTCATCACGTAGGCGATGACGGCCTGGAACTGTGCCTTCCCCTCGGGGCCGAACAGAGCAGCCCGGACATGGAGCGTTCCGTGAGGCCGGCTCAGGTGAAGATTTCGTCCAGTGTGGTCGCGGTGAGGACGCGCGCTGTCCAGGTGCGTACTTGCTCGGGAGTGCCCGCGTGGACGGTCTTGGTGACGTCCGCGGGTAGGGGGGCGAATTTGAGGGTGAGCAACTCGATCAGTGCTTCGGCGCGCCCGCGCGCTTCCCCGCGTGCTTCGCCTTCGGCGCGGAGCCGTTCGGCAGTGGTCACGATTGCCTCCTTGGCTGGCGGTCCGAGCTGATCGACCAACGGGAGCAGATCAACTTCCGAGATGTCGCTGACGGTCATCACGTAGGCGATGACGGCCTGGAACTGTGCCTTCCCCTCGGGGCCGAACAGCAGTGCCCGCAGGTCGTCGATCAGTGAAATTATATCGGTGCCGAGGTCGATGTTGTTCGGTGCCATTTTGTGCAGGGCCAGCATCACTCGGGTGGCGGGTGTGAGATCCCGTCGGAGAAGGGCGGGCAGGTCCAGTGCTGCCACGTCGTCGAGCAGGAACCGAAGCCGGGGCAGATGAGGCTGTAGTGCTTCTCGGGCGGATGGGTCGAGGTCGATGAGATCGGCCACTTCGGTCGGGGCCTTCCAGGGTCGGCCGGTGTGATTACTGTGGACGACCAGCGGGATCACTGCGGGCAGGGTGCGCGCCTCCGGATGCTGGCTACGGTGCTGATTCCAAATACCGACCAGGTATTCCACGATGCGCAGGGCCATGAAATGGTCGCTGCGGCTTTGGTGTTCGATCAGCAAGTAGATGTAGGCGGTATGGCCGTCGAGGCGAGTGCGGTAGAGCAGGTCGCTGTAGCGGGAGCGCAGATCTGCGGAGACGAAGCTGCCGGACTGCAAACGTAATGTGTCCCAGTCGATCCGGTCGGTGACGGCCGGCGGGAGCGCCGCGCGGAGTTCACACGCGGCATCGGCTGGGCGGCTCAATACGCGCCGGAAGTAGGCGTCGTGCGGATTCGACGGGTTGGCGGGCATGGACGCGAAGCTACCCCGAGGCTATGACAGCCGGAGGTGCTTCGGATATAGACCATGCGCCCGATCGGCTTGACATGCGTCCGGGCGAAACACGTTGTAGAAGAACAAGTTTCAGTGTCGAAACCGCGGAGGACGTTTTCGGGGAGTGAGTCGGCCGCTGGGGTAGGCGCCGGACGAAAGCCTTCAGCGCCAGTTGGGTTCGCGCTGAAATGGATCAGCGACCCCGTCGGAACGGGGTCGCTGTATGCATGACGACGCTTACGCTTGATCGAATGCGCCACCCTTCGCGCCGCCGACGAAGGCATTCCATTCGCCGGGGGTGAAGATCAATGCCGGGCCGGAGGGGTTCTTGCTGTCGCGGACGCCGACCATGCCGTGGTCGAGGAAGGCGACCTCGACGCACTCCGAATTACCGGAACTGTGCGTGCTCTTGAACCACTGTGCCTCCGCCAGACGGTCATTGCTCACTTGGTTGCGTCCTTCCGTGCTGCTCGCCGTAGCAGCGTCCTGCTGGCCACGGCATCCAGCGCTGTGTGCTGGATGGTCGCGGATGCCCTGCGATACCGCTGGACGTCCACGTCTTCCTCAAGGTACATGTCACCGGTGTAGTTCTCGACGTACACGACTGTCGGTTCGGCTACGCCGTGGGAGTTGGCTTCGAAGTCGAGAATGGCGAACGGCCCTACCGGTGTGCCGAGCGGAAAGCCGGCCGCGTAAGGCATAACACGGACGGTGACGTTCGGTTTGGTGCTGATATCGGCTAGGTGCCTCAGCTGGCTTGCTGTGACGGAATGATTCCCCACAACCGTGTGAAGAACAGACTCGTGAAGCACGAGATCAACGACGACTGGAGCCTTCTTGCGAGTAAGTATGTTCTGGCGCTGCAACTTCAGTTGGATACGGCGCGCGTGTTCCTCCTCGGACTCCTTCGGGAAGTAGATGCGGTTGAGTGCGCCGGCGTAGTCGGCCGTCTGAAACAAGCCGGGGACGATGTCCGGTCGCCAGATTTCCATGGAGTGCGCGTCTGTCTCCAACCGCATGTACACGTCGAAGTTCGCTCGAATGAGATCGTTGAACGAGTTGTACCAGGTCTTTTCGGCTACCTGACGCGCCAGTTCGATCATGGCGCCGACCTGGTTCTCGGGAATCTCGAGAATCTTGCCGAGTTCGACGAGATCGCGGTCGAGAACCTTGCCCGGTTCGCCCCGTTCGAGCCGTGCGTACTTGCTGTGACTCCACTGCATGGCTTTCGCCACAGCTTCTTGCGTCAGTGAGGTGTTCTCTTCGCGCTGGCGGCGAACGAAGCGCCCCAGCTGTCGTCGCGGCAATGATGCGCGTTCGTCGGCCACACAGCCCCCTTGGCAGTACCAGAAATTGGCAGAAGTCGACTGCCAGCATGACAGCAGTGCTGGGATTTCACCCAGCTTTTTGGCAGATGCCGTTCTGACAGTGCCATTTCGCCCTGGTGGTGATGCACTGGTACCGAGGGGAGGCAGCCGCGATGCCCGCCACCGGAGGCGTGGTCCTGCTGTGGGGAGCGGTTGTCCGACGGGTGAAAGCCACTGGAGTACAACACGTTACGACGCGATCGAGGTCGGTCGTGTGCTGCCGATCGAATCGAGGGAGCGATGGATCGAGTACTTGGAGATGTGTTTGCGGGCGGCGGGGGCGCCCCGGAGGCTTGGGCGATGATCTACCGGCGCGCGTTCGGGTTGGATGCCGAGGTGCATCCGGGGTCGGGGCGGCTGGTCGTCCGGGCGGGAAAGACGTTGGCCGCCTTGACGATGCCGAGTGCGCTCGGGGCGCGGGTGCGGGGGCGGCTGGTCGACAAATCCGGGTCGGCGGGGCCGATCATCGCTCATCCGCGTTCGATGCGGTGGACCTTTCTCACGCTTCCCGCCGATGCCGATCTGACAGATCCGTTGCTGCACGCCGAGATGTTTCGGCATTACGTCGACATCGCCGGTGTCAATGCCGAGATCGCGCTTCCCTCTCCGGGATTTCTGCAGTCGGATGTGTATCGGTTGTGGACCGATGCGCCCGTCGGTGATTACCGCCCGCTGGCGGGTGATGTGCTGACTGCGGTTCGAGAATGCGTTGCGGCACAGAGGGTCCGGTGACATGAACCTGATACTCGTGGTCGGGTTGTGCTTCGGCACCATCTGCCTGGTGCGCGCTGCGGTCGGCGCGAGGCTCCCGGAATCGTGCCCGCGTCGGATGCCGTTGCCGGCCAGGCAATCCGACACCATTCCGCTGCCGGTGGATGTTCAGCACATCAGGGAGCGCCTGGAGCTGGAAGAACTCGGGTTGCGGTGGTGCCGGGATCGGTGCGGTGCCGGATGACGACCCGCATCACCGAAGTGCGCGGGCTGCGCGCGACGTGGCGGCACGGACGCGATGGCATCGAAATTATCGACGTACGTGGCGCATTCGGCGATACCGAGGATTCTTTCCCGCCTGGCACCGATCTCGCCGCCGCGCGGGAGCTGCGTCCGGATCTGGGGGACCTGTGGGATGTGGTTCGCCGCGAATTCTGGGATCACTACCTCGCCGCCCGCGTGGTGCGCGACGAGCCCGGACGGAGTCGATGATGACGGAGCGCGGCAATCGAGAGTTGTTCTCGCACTGGGCAATCGTCACCACCGGCGCCTCCTGCGATACCCATGCGGGGGCGTGCCCGAGCGGCGTGTGGGGGCCCTATCCGCTGCGCGAAGCGGAGTACGTGGTCACGACCATCGCCCCGAGTCACAACCCGCACGTCGTCCCGTTCTGGACGCGAGGAGTGGGACCCGGGGAGCACGGACGTACCGCTACGGATTCGGACACCGCCACAACCGCCGGCGAGGGCGCGAAGGTCATTCCGCTGCAATCCGATTCGCGAAAGCGGCGATGAACCCGCCTGTTCTCAGGCAGCCAGATTCGCCAACTGCGGGAGTCGCGACACCAGCGCGTCGAGCTCCTCGCGCCAGCGGCGATGCACGTTGAGGCGCTCGGGAGCTCCGGTGTGCGGCATCCGGTAGTACACCTTCGACCAGAGCGGGTTGATCTTCATTTCCGTGAACATGGCCGTGCTGAAATGCTCGGCGCAGACCAGGCTCGCGGGCCGGCCCGTCCACTTGTTCGCCTCGACGATGACGACCGATGTATTGGTCAGCACCACGAAGTAGTACTTGCGCACGAACAGCATCGCGAACCGCACGTAGGGCAGATCGTCCACCCACGGGCTCGGGCCGGTGATCGCCTGGAAGGCCAGCTGCATCTGCTCACCCGGAGGGGCGAATTCGGCCAGCTTCTCGGCCAGCTGCTTCTGAATCGTCGATTTACGGAATGCCATGCGGCCCACCCCCGTTGAAGAACTCCACCCGCACCGTGCCGGTGGAACGCAACGACCTTAGCGGCATTCCCGCGCGCCTGCCACCCCGGATTCCGGCCCGGCGCGACATGCCGCGATCCGGCAGCTACCCGACACTCGCCGTGGCGCTGGCCGATGCGTCCAGGGCGGCGAGTTCCCCGGTCAGTTTGGCGCGGATCGCGGTGATCGCGTCCCGGCCGATCGGCAATCGCAGTGGAGGCGTGGGGGATTCGACCGCCGCGATGATCTGGCGCGCGGCGTCGTCCGGATCGCCGTAGACACTGGGATCCAGGGTGGACAAACGGTCGTAGGTCGCTCGGACGCTGTCGTCGTAGTCCGGTTGGGTGACGGGTGTAATCCCCAGCGACGCGACGAAACCGGTGCCGAACATGCCGGGCTCGATGATGGTCACACCGATACCGAGATGGGCGACCTCCCGGAGCAGTCCTTCGTTCATACCTTCGACCGCGAATTTCGTTGCGGCATACAGGCCCAGCCCCGGCGACGGCGCGGCGACACCGGCCACCGACGACATCTGCACGAGGTGGCCGCTGCGTTGCTCGCGCAAGACCGGCAGCGCGGCGCGCACGACGTTGAGCGATCCGAAGACGTTGGTCTCGAATACGGCCCGCACTTCACTGTCCGGAATCTCCTCCAGCGCACCGAAAACCCCGTAACCGGCGTTGTTCACCACGACATCGATCCGTCCGAAGGCCCGCGTCGCCCGCGCGATCGCCTCCCGGGACTGCTCGGCGTCGGTGACGTCCAGCGGGGCGACCAGGATTCGTTCGGGATGCTCGGCCGCCAGCTCCCGCAGAGCCTGTGCGCGCTCGGGATCGCGGGCCGTCGCGGCGACCCGGCCGCCGGCGGACGAGACCGCGCGAGTCAGTGCGAATCCGAATCCGGAGGAGGCGCCCGTGATTACCCACACCTTGTCTGTCGCCATCGTATGCCTCTCATCTGCGACTAATTAGGATACTGCTCGTATCGTATCCAAAACGGTAGACTTACGCCATGGTCGAGATGACACAGTCGCGCGGTCCGGGGCGGCCGCGCAGTGAGCGTTCGAGGCGCGCGGTGCTCGCTGCGGCCCGCGACCTGCTGACCGACCGCGGACTGCCGGGGCTGAGTATGGACGAGATCGCCACTCATGCGGGCGTCAGCAAGAACACCATCTACCGCTGGTGGCCCACCAAGGCGGCCGTTCTGATGGATGCGTTCACCGACGCTTTCGCGGACCGGATGAGCGTCCCCGCGGAAGGCGATGCCCTGACCCGGCTGCGCACCACGGTCCGCCGGGTGGCGACGCTGATGAGCGATACCGACGCCCGGCGCCCCTTCGTGGCCCTGGTCGCCGCGGCGCAACACGACCCGGAATTGGCTGCGGCGCTGCGGGATCGGTTCATCGCAGGGCGGCGGGCCGAGGTGGGCGAACTCCTCGCCGACGCCCGATCCGCCGGCCGCCTTCCCGCCGGCCTCGACCCGGACACCGCCATCGATCTGATCTACGGCGCCCTCTACTACCGGTTACTGGTCAGCGGAGAGACCATCGATTCCGGCTACGCGGACCGAATCCTCACTGCGATGGGCCTGCTGCCGGACTGAACGACCATGGAGGAGGCCGACGTTGGCGTCCGATTGGCGCCAGCACCCATCGGGAGCGGTTCCTAGCGTCGTGGGCATGAACAACGACCTGCTGATCGATACCCGTGACCCGGTGCTGCGCACGACCGTCGTCGGACTCATGGCGGTGGGGGCGGGACTCGGCACCGCCACCATGTACGTGCTGCAGCCGGGTATCGCGGCGGTGGCGGGCTCGCTGCACGCATCGGTCGCGGAAATGGGGATCGCGCTGGCGTGCGGGCCGGTCGGCTATCTGCTCGGGCTCGCACTCCTGGTTCCGCTGGTGGACCGACACCCACCCCGGACGGTGGTTTCACTGCAGTTCGCCGCGCTGGCCGCGGCATCGGCGACCGGCGCCGCGGTGGGGGCGGTGTGGATGCTCGGCCCGGTGATCGGGCTGATCGGTGCGGCATCCTCGGTGGGCGCCCAGATGAGCTCCGTGGCAGGACGTTTCGCGGAACCGAGCCGGCGCGCGACGGTGCTGGGGACGGTAACGGCCGGGATATCGGCCGGAATACTGGCCGGACGAATCGTCGGCGGTTGGCTCACCGACCTCATCGGCTGGCGGGGCATGCTGCTCGTCTTCGCGGCGGCCTGTGTGGCACTCGCGGTGGCCACCCGATTCGTGCTGCCGGCCGCGACCCCCACGGTGGCCTCCGGCTACCTGACGATGCTGCGCGGGCTGCCGGGACTGTTCACCCGATATCCGTTGCTGCGCTCGGCGGCCGGACGCGGCGCGTTGTGGTTCTTCGCTTTCTGTACGGTGTGGGCCGGGCTCGCGGCGGCCTTGTCGCAGCCGCCGTTCTCCTATCCGTCCGAGCGAATCGGCTTGTACGCGTTCGCCGGACTGGCCGGCGTCGCCGCGACCCGCATCGCGGGGGCGTGGACGGATCGGGCCGGGGCGCGTCGCGTGATCCTGGTGGGACTCGTCGTCGCCGGCACCGCCGCCGTGACACTTGCTGTGGCCGTGTCGAATACGGTGATCGCCCTCGTCTGCCTCGGTCTGTTCGACGCGGGCCTGTTCGCGGCGCAGGTCGCCAATCAGAGCACGGTGCTGGCCATCGACCCGGGCTCACCAGCCCGGTTCAACAGCGCCTACATGGTCGTGTACTTCGTCGGGGGCAGCGCCGGCACCGCCTTCGGCGCGGCCGCGGTGAGCTCGTTCGGCTGGGCCACCACCGCGGTGATCGCGGCCCTCGCGATCGTGGTGGCGGGAGTGATGACCGCCGGCGGATCACTCGATCATTCCTCGTAACCTGTTGTGGGCCAAGCTGATCGGTTGCGTGGTTGCGGGTCGTTCTGGGGGTGGCGTTCCGCGTCCGGTCGCGGCGGACGGGTGGGCCAGCTCGGCCGGGGCTCGTCGTGGGGGCGGCCGGACGGGACGCGCCGGTGGCCGCCGGTCGGCTCTCCGGTTCGGCCGTCGATGCGGCGGTGGCTGCCGGTGTCGGCCCGGCGATCGTCGATGCGCCGGTGACTGCCCGTATCGGTCCGGCGATCGTCGATGCGCCGGTGGCCGCCGGTGTCGGCGCGGCGGTCGTCGACGCGGCGTTGGCCTCCGGTCGCATCGGGCGAAGGGGCAGTGCGTCGACGGGTAGGTGGCCCGCCCGGACCTCCTTCGACGCGGCGATGACTGCCCGTATCGGTTCCACCGCGGTGGTCGCTGTGGTCGTGACCGGCCCTGTTCTCCCGGCCCTCCGCGCGCCGGCGGCTTCCCGCGGTCTCGCCGCGCGCGGCGACTCGGCGATGACTGCCGGTGGTTTCGGCGGCGCTCTCCGCCCGGCGGCGGCCCGCGGGCACGGGGGCTCGGCGGGGTGCGGGTTCGGGCTCGTAGTCGTCGAAGTCGGCGCGCCGGCCGAACGGGCGGGCCAGCATGACCGCGATGGCGGTGGTCAAGGGAACCGACAGCGCCAGGCAGATGCCACCGACCGCGGAACGGGTGATCTCGATGGCCACCGCGTCACCGGTCAGCACGTCGCGAATGGAGCGACCGGCGACGGAGAACATCAGCAGGAGCGGCAGCGCGCCGCCGGCGTAGGCGAGGACCAGCGTGTAGACCGTACTGGCGATGTGGTCGCGGCCGACGCGCATGGCGGCCGCGAAAATCTCACGCCGCGTCGCCTCTTCGTCGAGTGCGGCGAGTTCGAACGCGGCCGAGGCCTGGGTGATGGTGACGTCGTTGAGCACACCGAGCGAGCCGATGATGAAGCCCGCGAGCAAGAGGCCGGTAATGCTGACGTGCTGGATATAGGTGGCGACGTTGGTGTTCTGCTCCTCCGACAGACCGGTCAGATGAGTCACCTCCAGCGCGACCCAGGACAGCACCGCCGCCAGCACCATCGCGCTGAGCGTGCCCAGCAACGCCGAACTGGTCCGCAGATTGACGCCGTGCGCCAGATACAGGACCGCGTAGAGAATCAGCGCCCCTGATACGAGGGCGACCGGCAGCGCCGGCTTCCCGTCGAGCAGGGCGGGCAGCAGGAATACGACCAGCACCCCGAATGCGAACACCAGGCCGAGCACCGCGCGCAAGCCGCGCCACCGCGCCACCACCACGATCACCGCCACGAAGACGAGCGTGATCAGCAACAGCGGCATTCCGCGCGAAAAGTCGTCGAAGGAATAGATGGTGGTGCCGCTCGGATCGTCCTGCCGAACCAGCCGGATGTGGTCTCCCGCATGCAAATCCGGTTGCCCCGGTCCGGGCGCGATTTCGAGCAGCGTCCGGCTGCCTTTGTTCGGTCCCGAATCGATCGAGACCAGACTGCGCTGGCAGGTATAGGAATTCGTCGGCGGCGGTTGCGGAGTATCGGGAAAGGCGCGCCCGTTCGACGGACTACCGCACGGCCCCATATCCTGCATCGCCACGGTGCCGGCCTCGGTTTGCACCGCCCCGCCGCCGCCGTTCTGCATCGGCAACGGAATATCCACATGCTGCCGACTGGGCCACAACCAGATCATGGCGATCACGACGATCACCCCGATCGCGGTGAGCACCCCCACCACCACCCGAGCCGCCGTAGCCCCGATAGCAATAGGCCCGGAATGGTCATGATGGTGATGATGATGCTCGCTCACCGCAGCGAGCCTAAAGGAAAGTATTTTCAACAGCAGCCTGTACCACGTCTCTGCGTGCTTTGGCCGTATTCAAACCGCACACCTGATCACGCAAGAACATGGGTAACTCACCGGGCACGGGCTAACAGAACCAAACTCGGCGGCCGTTACTCGCCAACGCAAAGAACCCCGCACCAGAATCTGGCCAAAATACCCGGAGAGGCGGGACAGCGGGGGAGTGCGGGCGGCGGAGAGCAGGGGGATGTCTCCGCCGCCCGAAAGGGATCCGACGGCCCAGGGGGGTAGGCGGTCGAATCCAGGGCCGAGCGGCCCAGGGGGGGTAGGCGGCTCGGCCGGGCACTGTGAGTGCCGAGGACTACTGTACACAAAAGTTCGAAGTTTGCGCCAGTGAAGTCTTCAAAAACCTACTTTTCCAAACTCCCGGTTTGTTTTGGCTCGTCCTCGCCCCGACTACTGGCGGTAGCTGGAGAGGAAGTTGCCGAAGCGCTCGATCGCCACGGCCAGATCGCGGGCCCACGGTAGCGTGACGATGCGCAGATGATCGTGCTGCGGCCAGTTGAAACCGGTGCCCTGCACCATCAGGATCTTCTCCTGGAGCAGCAGGTCGAGCACCAGTTTGCCGTCGTCGTGGATCTCGTGAACCTCGGGATCCAGCCGCGGGAACGCGTACAGCGCGCCCTTCGGCTTCACGCACGAGACGCCGGGGATCATATTGAGCTTCTCCCAGGCCACATCGCGCTGCTCGAGCAGCCGCCCGCCGGGCAGGATCAGATCCTCGATGCTCTGGTAGCCGCCCAGCGCCACCTGAATCGCGTGCTGAGCGGGCACGTTCGGGCACAACCGGGTGGAGGCCAGCAGGTCGATGCCCTCGAGGAATCCGGCCGCGTGCTCCTTCGGACCGGTGATGACCAGCCAGCCGGACCGGTATCCGGCCACGCGATAGGCCTTCGAGAGGCCGTTGAAGGTGAGACACAGCAGGTCGGGAGCCAGGCTCGCGAGCGAGATGTGCTTGGTGTCGTCGTAGAGGATCTTGTCGTAGATCTCGTCGGCGAGCAGCAGCAGCTGATGCTTGCGAGCGAGGTCGACCAGCTGCTGCAACACCTCCGACGAGTACACCGCTCCGGTCGGATTGTTCGGGTTGATCACCAGCAGGGCCTTGGTCTTGTCGGTGATCTTGGATTCGATATCGGCCACGTCCGGCTGCCAGCCGTTGGATTCGTCGCACAGGTAATGCACGGCGGTGCCGCCGGCCAGGCTGGTCATGGCGGTCCACAGCGGATAGTCCGGGGCGGGGATGAGAACCTCGTCGCCACTGTTCAGCAGGGCCTGCATCGTCATCGTGATCAGTTCGGAGACGCCGTTGCCCAGATAGACGTCGTCCACATCGAACTCGGGGAAGCCGGGGACCAGCTCGTACCGGGTCACGATCGCGCGGCGCGCGGGCAGGATGCCCTTGGATTCGGAGTAGCCCTGCGCGTACGGCAGCGCGGCGATCATGTCGCGCATGATCACATCGGGCGCGTCGAAACCGAACGGCGCCGGATTGCCGATGTTCAGCTTCAGGATGCGATGGCCCTCGGCCTCCAGTCGTGCCGCATGTGCGTGCACCGGCCCACGGATTTCGTAGAGAACGTTCTGGAGCTTCAGGGACTGCTCCAGAACCCGGGGCGGCTGATGCGGTGAATGACTGGTAGGGCTCACCTGTTCAATGGTGCCACCGCCCCGCAACTCCATATCCGAGGCATCGCCACCGCGCCACATCGGCGTTGTGCCGGTCACATCGGGCGCCGTGGGGCCGCCGCTCAGGTGGACGGATTGGCCGGCAGCATCCCCGTGGCGACCGTGGTGCCGCAGAACTCCTCGATCCGTTCGTCCAGGCGGCGCGCCTCGACCGCGTCGCGGAAACGCGGGGTCGCGATGCGGCGGCGCAATCCGGTGAGCCGTTCCTCGAGTTGCGCGATGCGGCGGTCCTCGGAGAGTTCGAGTACCGGACTCAGGGCGTCTCCGGCGCCGTCGAGACTGCCGTTGATCAACTGGGCCGCCGCGTTGTCGACCCGGGCCAGCGCCTCGGCACCGTAGGACCGCTGTTCGCGCGGGCCGCCGCTGTACAACTCGATGGTGCGGCGGGTTTCGGCCAGCGCCGGCTCGGCCTGGCCGAGGTGGATGTACGTGGCGCCCGCGTAGTAGTGGCTCTTGGCCTCCGGGAAACCGAAGACGCCGCCGGTTTCGTCATGCAGTTCGTCGGTGCCGGTGCCCGTGCGCGCGGCCTCGGCGGCGCGGATGCAGCGTTCGGCGTCGGCGGCGCTACCCAGTTTGGACCAGATCCGCGCCTCGATGTTGTGCAGCCGGACCTTCGCGGTCACCGAATCCGCGTACTGCTGACCGTTCTGCGCCAGCGCCACCGCCCGGCGCGGCCGTTCGGACCAGTATTCGATCAGCGCCTGCATGCCGCGCGTCCACGCGCGTAATCCGTTGTGGCCGCACAGTTCCGCGTACGCCCAGGCCGCGCGGGCCTGTTCCCCGGCGGCGTCGAGATGTCCGAGATCGGTACTGGCGTTGGCCAGCAGACCCGACAGCGTGCCGGCCAGCAGATACAAATGGCTTGTGTCCGCGGGCTTCTGGTGGCCCTCGAGCAACCGGTACACCCGCCGGCGCACCCGCAGCATCTCCACCATCATCGGAACCGGCGGCACGTGGACGTACTCCCTGGCGATGCGGGTGGCATCGGCGTCGAGTTGTTCCAGCGCGGAGGCGCCGACATTACTCGCCTCGGCGCGACCGGCGTGCTCGCTGGCTTCGTGGGCAGCCGCCATGATCAGATCCCTCTCCGAAATCTCGGCTAACGCATCACCTCTCATCGCACCGGCGTCTACGAGTGCCAAAAGTTCCGCGTCGCTCGAATACTTGCTGTGCGCCGAATGGCCCTGACGCACCTCGAATTCCGGTCCCGGCCGATCGATGACGGGCTGATCGATCATGGCCGCGAACCGTGCCCGCACGACTTCGTCGGACCTGGCGAGTGAAGTGTCCAGCGCGGCCTGGTTGACCGGGCGCGGATGCACCCGGGCACCGCCGGCCTCCCATTTCGACACCAGGCGTTCGTGAACTCCCAGATGGGCCGCGAACTCCCTGATGCTCATGCGTTTGGCATCGCGGAGGGCACGGGCTTCCTTACCTGACCATTGCCGGACCACGATGTCTTCCCTTCCGCGCGAACTCGTCTCCAGAGTACGAGCGGACGGTGACCACGGCCACATCCGAAATCGAGCTGGTACACGGGAATTGGCTGGTCCCGGCGGTTTGGGCAGTGAAAGGGCAGTGCAGAGCGCGTGTGGGGGCGTTTCGGGGACGTCGCAGTGGCGGGAGCCTTGAAGATATCGAGGGAGTCGCCGTGAAGGTCGGGAAACTGTGAACGTCGAGAAGCTCAGAACCGCCGACGACTGGGTGATGTTCTATCGGCATCACGCCGGT
This sequence comes from Nocardia sp. BSTN01, assembly GCF_015354405.1. GTDB lineage: Bacteria > Actinomycetota > Actinomycetes > Mycobacteriales > Mycobacteriaceae > Nocardia. The sequence goes on from NZ_JADKYP010000073.1 coordinate 14,276, forward strand.
CTGACATGTATCCAGCGTGGTGGATTCGTCACGCTGCCGGTGACCGGCGCCGTGGGTGTCGTGCATCTGCCGGCCGACCGCGCCGAAGCGGTGTGCCGATCCCTGACCGAGCACGGCGGATGCGGGCCGGTACTGGCCCGGCGCGTGCGCTGGAGCTTCCTCGTGTTCCCCGACAGCCGGCCCGGCGGGCAGGTCGCCGACATTCTGCAGCGTCTCGATATCGGCATCCCGGCCGTCGGCGGCGAGATCATGATGCCCACCAGCCTGGGCCGATGGACCCGCGAGGGCTGCCACTGGATCGTGGCGCCGGGGTCCGGCCTGGAACTTCCACCCCTTTCGATAGTCGTCACGACGGCGCTGGCGGTGGGAAGAGGCGGCGAGGACTGAACCCGCAGACCGGTTCTCGCCGCTGCCGATCCGGGTCCGCCTCGTCAACTGTCGGGGGCGGACCCGGATTCGGAACACGGGTGCGAAAATCAGATCCGGAACGTACCTTCTTCAGATTTGGCACTTTTGTGACATGAAGACGTTTAAGATTGCCGGATGAAGCTCCAGCGCCTTACCGCGATATCCGCACTGGTCGTCGGCGCCGTCACCGCCGGAACCGTTGCCGCGCACGCCGAACCGGCCGCCGCGCCTCAACCGGCGGCGATCAAGTACTCCATGAAACTCGTCGACAAGACCGTGGTGACCACCCTGCAGGGCGGCACCTTCCGCATCGCCGCGGACGGCAAGTCCTACGCGATCACCGATCCCCACGGCGCCACCGTCGTCTCACTCCCGACCGAAGTGCGCGTCGCCGGGACCGAGGTGCCGGTGAAACCGGTGGTCCGCAACGACGGGACCGTCCTCGAGTTGACGCCGCAGCGCACCGTCACCGTCGACAAGCCGGTCACCGTCCAGCCGATCGCCTCGCCGATGGAAAACCACCGCGCGATGAACGATTTCGAAACCAACTTCGGCGTCGCAACCGCCGTCGGCACCTTCCTGGGTACCGCGGTCGGCGCCATCGTCGGCGGTGTCACCGGCTGCATTCTGGGCTTGCCGCTGCTGGGCGTCGGCTGCATTCCGGCCGCGGTCGCGGGGGCCGGCATCGGCGGTATCCTCGGCACGATCGCGATCGGCGGACCCGCGCTGGCAATCACCGGGTTCGACATGATCGGCACGCTGTCGGCCGCGCCGGGCACGACGAAATGGGCCGACGACAAGTAGGTCCGCTCCGGCGGATCGCGGACCGGCTGTGCCGCAACCCGATTCGCCACACCGTGCATTGTGAGAGCCCCCAGGACTGGGGGCTCCTTCCCCGGTGGGGTTGCGCGTAGCATCGACCCACCTGCGTGGCCGAAAGCGCTGAGCTCCAAGCGAAGTCACCGCAAACCCGCAGGTGTGACGGCGCTCGTCGAGGGGGCGGGCGCCGAGATTCGATGACGGAATGGAAGTATCGATGAATCTCCGCAGCCTCACCGCGGCCTCCGCGCTCACGATCGGCGCACTGACCGCCGGGCTGACCACCGCCCACGCCGCCCCGGCTCCCACGCCGGAGCAGACCGGGATCAGGTACTCGGTCAAACTCGTGGACAAGACGGTCGTCACGACCTTGCAAGGGGGGACCTTCCGGCTCGCGCAGGACGAAAAGTCGTACGCCATCACCGATTCCCACGGTGCCACCGTGGTCTCGCTGCCCACCGACGTGCGGGTCGACGACGTCGCCGTTCCGGTGAAGCCGGTGGTGAAGAACGACGGCACCGTCCTCGAACTGACGCCGCAGAAGACGATGACCACCGACCATCCGGTCGCCGTCCAGCCGATCGCGTCGCCGCTCGAGAACCAGCGCGCGATGAACGATTTCTCCAGCCAGTTCGGAATCGCCACGGCCGTGGGCGGGTTCGTCGGCACCGCGATCGGCGTCGTGGTCGGCGGCATCACCGGCTGCATCCTGGGCCTGCCGCTGCTCGGCGTCGGTTGCATCCCCGCCGCGGTCGCCGGAGCCGGGGTCGGCGGCATCCTCGGCACCATCGCCGTCGGTGGCCCCGCCCTCGGGATCGCGGGATTCGACCTGATCAACACCCTGCAGGCCGCCCCCGGAACCACCAAGTGGGCCAAGGACTCCGCAGGCAACTAGGGAGTTACGCCATCGAAGGCCGGTCGCTCGAGCAGCGGCCGGCCTTCGGCGTGACAGGTGAACCCGCCGCAAACCGACGACGTCTCGAACCGATTGCCGGCGTCGGCAGGGAACAGGGAAACGACGTAGGGGCGCCGCCGATGTCGGCAGCGCCCCTACGTGGTGTGGCGAACTTACTTCTTGCGGCTGCCCGGGGCCTTCGCTCCGGACTTGAAGCCCAGGCCGCCCGGCTTGGCGGCCGGGGGCTGGACCTCACCGTTGCCGCCGCCGGCGGACTCGGTGGCGGCCGCCGGGGTCGACTTCGGTGCCTCCGATGCGGAAGCCGACTCGGTTGCCGGAACCTCGGGCTCGACTGCTTCGCTACCGGCCTCGTCGGCCGGGGCCGCACCGTTACCCGATTCCGTTGCCGCCGGGGCGGATTCGGCCGCGGGCTTCGCCGCACCCGGGGCCTTGGGGCCGGGGCGCTTGAAGCCGGACTTCATCGCCAGACCCTTCGGCGCCACCGTCGGTTTGGTCTCCGTGGGGCCGGTGGATGTGGCGGTTTCCGCAGGAGCCTCCGCAGGCGTGGCCTCGGCGGCGGGCGCCTCGGCGACCTCCGCCGAGGCTTCGCTCGCGGGCTTGGCGCCCGGAGCCTTGGCCTTGCCCTTCATGGCGAGACCCTTGCCGCCCGGTGCCTTGGCGGCGCCCTTCATGGCCAGGCCGCCCGGCTTGGCGGTCGGCGCGGCCGGCGCCTCGGTGCTCTCGGCTGCCGGAGCTTCGGCCGCGGGGGTGTCGGCGGGATTCGGAGTCGCCTTGGCGCCCGGTGCTTTCGCCGCGCCCTTCATGGCCAGTCCCTTGCCGCCGGGTGCCTTGGCGGCGCCCTTCATGGCCAGGCCGCCCGGCTTGGCGGCCGGAGCCTCCGCGGGGGCTTCCGCGCTCGCCTCGGCGACCTGCGGCTCCGGAGTCGCCTTGGCACCCGGTGCTTTCGCGGCACCCTTCATGGCCAGGCCCTTGCCGCCGGGTGCCTTACCGCCACCCTTCATGGCCAGACCGCCACCGCCGGGCGCCTTACCGCCGCCCTTCATCGCCAGACCCTTACCGGCGGCCGGTGCGGCCTCCTCGGCGGGGGCCTCGGCCTCGGGCTCGGCCGTCGGTGCTGCTGCCGCTTCGGCGGCCGGTGCCGCGGTCTCGGCGACCGGTTCGGAAGCCTTGGGCTGCTGGATCACCTTCAGGTTCTCCGACAGTGCCGCCGGCTCGACCCGGTCGATCGACTGCAGCATCAACTGCGCGACGTCCACGACCTCGACGCCCTGGCCGACCTCGCCGGAATCCTTGCGCGCGGTCACACCGTCGGTGAGCATCACACGGCAGAAGGGGCAGCCGGTGGCGATCAGCGACGGCGAGTTGCCGCCGTCCAGGGTGGCCAGTGCCTCGTCGGTCCGGTCGAGGTTGACTCGCTTACCGAGCTGTTCCTCCATCCACATGCGGGCACCACCGGCGCCACAGCACATCGACCGCTCGCCGTGACGCGGCATCTCGGTGACCGTCGCGCCCGAGGCGGCCATCAGCTCACGGGGCGCGTTGTAGATCTTGTTGTGCCGGCCCAGGTAGCAGGGGTCGTGGTAGGTGACCTTCTCCGACACCGGCTTCACCTGAACGAGCTTGCGCTGCCGCACCAGCCGGTTGAGCAACTGGGTGTGGTGCACGACCTCGTAGGTGCCGCCCACCTGCGGGTACTCGTTGTTGAGCGCGTTGAAGCAGTGCGCACAGGTGACGACGATCTTCTTCTTCGACGGCTCCACGCCCTCGAAGACGGAATTCAGCGTTTCGATGTTCTGCATCGCCAACTGCTGGAACAGGAATTCGTTACCCGCGCGGCGAGCCGAGTCACCGGTGCAGGTTTCCTCCGCACCCAGCACCATGAATTTCACGCCGGCGGTGGCGAGCAGTTCCGCGACGGCCTTGGTGGTCTTCTTGGCGCGGTCCTCGTAGGCACCGGCACAGCCGACCCAGAACAGATATTCGTACCCGTCGAAACTCTCGGCGTCCTGACCGAATACCGGAATATCGAAGTCCAGCTCCGACATCCAGTTCAGGCGATCCTTGGCGTTCTGACCCCAGGGATTGCCCTTGTTCTCGAGGTTCTTGAACAGGCCGGCCAGCTCGGAGGGGAATTCCGATTCGATCAGAACCTGGTAGCGGCGCATATCGATGATGTGGTCGACGTGCTCGATATCCACCGGGCACTGCTCGACACAGGCGCCACAGGTGGTGCAGGACCACAGCACCTCGGGGTCGATGATGCCGTTGACATCCTCGCCGCCGACCAGCGGACGCTCGGCCTCGGCCTTGGCCGCCTCGGAGATCTTCGCCAGCGCGGCCTCGTTCGGCTTGCCCTCGGCGTCGACCAGGCCGACCTCGTCGCCACCCATATCCTTGCGGCCACCGGCGAGCAGGTACGGAGCCTTGGCGGCACCGTGGTCGCGCAGGGACATGATCAGCAGCTTCGGCGAGAGCGGCTTACCGGTGTTCCAGGCCGGGCACTGGCTCTGGCAGCGACCACATTCGGTGCAGGTGGTGAAGTCCAGCCAGCCCTTCCAGGAGAAGTCCTCGATCCGTCCGGCGCCCAGGGTGTCGGTATCGGGGTCGACGTTCTCCATATCCAGGGCGCGGCCCTTGGACATCATCGGCTTGGCCGCACCCAGGGCGACGCCACCGTCGTCCTCACGCTTGAAGTAGATGTTGAAGAAGGCCGACAGCCGGTGCCAGGCCACACCCCAGGTGATATTGCGGCCGACGAAGTACAGGAAGGCCATACCCGAGACCAGCTTGACGAAGGCGAAGATCGACACCATCGTCACGTTGGCAGGCAGCAGGGTCGAGATCGGTCCGGTCAGGAAGTCGGTCCAGTGGTACTCGCCCTCGAGTGCCAGCACACCGGCCTTCACCATGACCATGCCGAGGCCCTCCATGATCACGATGGCCTCGATGACGTAGGCCGGCGCGAACTTGGAGCCGCTGAACCGCGACAGGCGCTGCGGCACCCGCGGGTGATTGAGCTGGCGAATGATGATCAGCGCCACGATGCCCACGACGGTCGCGATGCCGAGAAGTTCGTCGCCCAGGTGGAACCACCAGGTATTGCCGATGAACGGCCAGGCGAAGGTCGGCTTGAACGTCTGACCGTAGGCCTCGAACCAGAACTGCATACCGGCGAGGAAGCCGATCATCACCAGCCAGTGCGCCCAGCCGACGGTCCGGAACTTGTTCATGCGCGTATGCGCGATGAACTCGACCAGCATCTGCTTGAAGCGCGGGAAGAACGGCCGCCAGCGATCTGGCGCGGGCTGACCGACCCGGATCGCGCTGATGATCTTCCACGCGCCGCTGACGAACGCGGCCCAAGCCACCAGGCTGAGCAGCGCTCCAATCGTGCCCAGCGTCACTGTCAGGGCATTCATGTCGCGACCTTCCTTCGGTTCCACGAGCATTCCGGCGACCGGGCTGGGGTCGCCGTCGGTTGCTCGTATCGTAACGGGCGGTAAGTTACCCGCCGGTAACTTATCTGTCCATCGTATGATGCGCGAGTGGTCTATCCCAGGTTGCGGGGTCCAACCGTACTCAGGGTGTGACCGTTCTCACGTGTTGGCCTGCGGTTTTGGCGTGGTCGCGGTCGTCTGACACGGTAAATCCCGGCAAATCCGGTGTTCGAGCCAGGTCAGGCTTACTCGCCGCAAGACGAACAGTTGGCGAATCGGTCCTTAATTGTTAGGGCACATAACAATTCTCGCTTTCGGTCGGTGTATTCGATTAAGCTCACTGCGTCCTGCTTGCTGTGTGCACCTTCACACTGCTCGGGGAGGTCCGTCAGGTTTGAAATCGGGATTGATGGCCTGATGGATGCGTGGGCTCTCGCGGAGAAGTTGCGTGCGGCAAACCCTGATGACGGATTGGAAACCGAATGAAGCTCCGCAGAGGTACTGCGGTCGCCGCTATGGTCATCGGCGCAATGACCGTGGCGTTGGGAACTGCCAACGCCGACCCTGCACCAGCCCCGGCTCCGGCCGCCGACGCGAAGCCGGGGATCGACTACTCCACCAAACTGGTCGACAAGACGGTCGTCACCAAGCTCAAGAACGGCACGTTCGAGCTTGTGGAGAAGCACGGCGCGACTCCCGATCAGAAGCAGCAGGTCGTCGACATCAAGGATCAGGCCGGCAATGTCGCCCTGGAGATGCCGATCGACTACCGGATCGCGGGCGTTCAGATTCCGATCAAGCCGGTGCTCAAGGACAACGGCACGGTGCTCGAGCTGACGCCGGACAAGCCGGGCAATGTCGACCTGACCAAGCCGGTTGCCGCCGCCCCCGTGGCCGCGGTCGCGGACACCAAGGCCGACCAGCAGACGCCGATCCAGGCCGATAAGCCGGTTCTGGTCGCCAAGGACGTCGCCTCGCCGATCGAGAACCAGCGCGCGATGAGTGACTTCGCCACCAAGTTCGGTCTCGCGACCGCGATCGGTGGCTTCGTCGGCACCGCCATCGGCGCCGTGATCGGCTGTGTCGTCACGATCGTCGCGGGCTGCATCCCGGGTCTGGTCACCGGCGCGGGCGTCGGCGGCATCGTCGGCACCGTCGCGGTGGGTGGCCCTGCTCTCGTCGCCGCGGGCGTCGAGCTGGTCAACACCATGCAGGCTGCCGACGGCAGCACCCAGTGGTCGGATGCGGCCATGGCGGCCGCCAGCGGTCAGCCGCAGCAGGCCAAGTAATTCTCGGCGCGGAGCCGGCGATAAGCCGGGTCCGGGACGTGTACGGCCCGTCTTCCTCACCGAAGACGGGCCGTTGTCGTTGCGGCGGTCAGGCCGCGCGCATCCGCAGCCGACCCGTGTAACTCACCTCGCCGAGCGGTTTCCCGAATTCGGCGAAAGACCGTTCGGCGATCTCGAAGCGTCCGTCCTCGCGGACCAGGAGCACTGTGCTGCAGCGAGTTCCGTGCCAGTCGTTGGCGACGAAGCGAGCCGATACCGAGCGTTCCTGCTCCGGCGACAATCCGGTGTGCGGTAGTTCGGCATCGGGTGCGATGGTGCGGTCGGCCAAGACGTCGAAGTAGTCCTCCACCGCCGGCGAACCGACCACCGCGGCCAGCGCGCGCACGCCGTCGCGCACCTTCGGCCACGCTGTGGCACCGGTGTCGGTGCGCACATCGCTCTCTCCCGCGATGCCCGTCGGCCGTTCGGAGCCGGGTGTGGCCGAGCCGAGCAGGGCGGCATTGGACAGCCCGTGCACTCCGGGCGGGAGGGCCAGCGGAGTGGCTGTGCTCCGATTGCTGTGCCACCACAGCGTCTCCAGATCGGAGACGACCAGGTTGTAACCGTTGTAGTCGTCCAGATCGGCCGCAGCGGTGCGAACGAACTTCTCCGGTGCCGCGGAGCCGGTCAGATAATCCATCAGCAGAGCGCCGCGCGAGCGGGCATCGGTGCGCTTCTCGGCCGGGCCACGCACATTGGTGACGGTCGCGAAACGACCGGCCTCGGGGACGATTCCCAGCCAGGTGCCCGGCACGCCGTTCGGGGCTCCGAGATCACGTCCGGCCAGCAGATTCGGCCGCTCCGGCCACCACCGCATCGATTCGGTTGGGCGCGTGTAGAACTCGTCCCGATTGGCCGCCACGATCAGCCGATACTCCGGATGCGCGCGCCACCCGATCAACACCAGACACATAACTCCAGCATGCACCAGCCGGAGTGAGCGCGACATCGCGGACGGCAGCCGGCGGGCGGGCCCTCGGGAGCTCCCGCGGAGACGACGAAGGCCCGGCATTTCTGCCGGGCCCTCGACGATGCTCGAAGCGCTCAGTTGGTGCGAACCCGCAGACCCGGGTTGTCGGAGAGCACCTGGTTCACCGGCTGCGCGAACAGCTGCGGCGCATCACCGGTCAGGGCGCCGATCAGGTTCGGGATCTCGCAGATCGGGTAGTCGGCCACCGAGGAGGCGCTGGAGATGCCCAGGGCCAGGGTGCCGGTGACGATCGGGCCGCCCGAATCACCCGGCAGCGCACAGATATTCGCCGAGAACGACTGGGTCAGATCGCGGTCACCGACCTGGACGGTCTGATCCACCGCGTTCACCACGCCACAGCTGAAACCGGTGCGCGAACCCGACTTGCAGACCGGGGCACCGACGACGGGGTCGGCCACACCGGTGATCGCGATCGGCGCGGCGCCCGGCACCCGAACGAGGTTGTTGGCGAAGCGATCCCGGCTGCCGGCATCGATCGAGACGATCGAGTAGTCCTGGTTGCCCAGGATCGACTTCTGGAACGAGCCCAGCTGGGCGCCGATGTGGTTGCCCGGCAGCAGTTCGAACATGCCCGGCGCGTTCGCGGTGCCGGCGGCCGGGATGTTCGGATCGCAGTGTCCCGCAGTGATGTTCACCGGGTTGCCGTTGCGGTCCTCACCGTTGAATCCGGTGGAGCAGACCAGCTGCATCTTGCCGGCCACCGACGCGTAGGAGTCGCCGCCCGCGCGGGGCGCGTTGGGCTGCTCACCGGCAATCGGCTTCACCTGCGGGTCCGACTCCGGCGGGCCGACCGGGGGAGCGGCCATCACGATCACGTGCGCCGGGTCGACGAAGCCCGGCATCGGCACGCCGGCCTTGTCCACGCGCACCGCGATGCTGTTGTTGACGGTGTCGATCACGACACCGCGCACGGCCTGAGCGACACCCTCGGGCTGGCCCGACAACCACTGCTGGAAGGCGTTCTTCTCGCTGCGCAGCACGGTCTGGCTCTTGGCCACGTCCCGCACGCCGAATCCGGCGTCCTGAGCGGCCTTCTTCGCGTCGTCGAGGCCCTGGCCCGGAGCCAGCGCCACCACGGGCTTACCGGCGTCGTCGAGCCACGCGCCCGCGAACGCCTGCGGGAACTGACGCTGCGCGGTCGCCGCGAATGCCGCCACGTGCTGCGCCACATCGGCGCGGTGCAGATACTCCTCCGGCGAGATCTTCAGGTCGCGCTGTACCGCCGCCGCCAGCTCGGCGGGCAGAGCGGGCGCCGGGGCGGGCGCGGGGTCCGCGGACGAGGTCGCCGCGAGCGGCCCGAGAACCAGAACCGCCGCCGAGGCGGCGACGGCCGCGCTGCGGAGGCGGGTGCGCGGGACGCGTCCCGCGGCGGACGAAAGTCGGATGCGTGGCAGGAGCATGAGGCGACTATATGGGGTTTGCGCGCCTATGCCTACTTGTCGCGGACTTTGGCCGAACTCACACCCGGCATACCGGAAATCGATACCCGCTGTTCACCGGGCCCGGATCGCGCCGAGGGGCACGTTCGGCGTGCGAACGTGCCCCTCGGCGCGAGGATAAGGATCGTCAGCCCGCGTTCGGGCGAGTACGCACGGTGATGCCGGCGCCCAGGCCGCCACCGGAATTGGCGTCGATATCGCTGAGGATCTGCCGGATCGGGATGCCCAATGTGGCGGTGCCGCCGTACTGCGCCAGATCCATGTTGGCGGCCTTGCAATCGGGTGCGTCGGCGGCGTTGGAACCGCTGGTGATGCCCAGTGCGAGCGTGCCCGAGACGATCGCGCCGCCGCTGTCGCCACCGAGGGTGCACGCCGAGCTGGCGAAGCCGCGCACCGTCTTGGATTCGCCCTCGGCGGTGAACAGTGCCGTCTCGACCCGGTCGGCGACCACGAATCCGCAGGTGAACGTGGACGATTGGCCCGACTTGCAAATCGGGGCGCCGGTGATCGGCTCGGCGATTCCGGTCAGCGTGACGGTGGTGCCGTTGGCGCCGCGCACCGAGGGCTGGTCCATCCCGGCGGTGATCGCGCGCTCGTTGAGCTTGATCACCGAGTAGTCCAGTCCGGTGCTGCCGCCCAGCTGCGCCTTCACGAAGGTGCCGAATTGCGGGCTGGCCTTCAGATTGCGCAGGTTCGGCAGGTAGACCCCGGCCTCGGAGTCGCCCTTGCCCACATTCGGATCGCAGTGTCCGGCACTGATATTCAGCGCGTTCCCGGCGGCGTCGATGCTGTTGAAGCCGAAGGAGCAGACGTCCACCGACTTCAGCGCGGAATCGTCGAGGGAGGTGGGCGCGCTGATGTAGGTGTCACCGGCCATCGGGCGGTGCTCGACCGGGCCGCCGCCGTCGGGCGAGAGCACGACCTTGACGTTGGCGATCAGCGTCGGAAGGTTCAGCAGGTGACCGGCGGGGGTGTTCGCGACGCTCAGCACCAGCTGGCTGTTCAGGAAATCGATGGCGACCGAATTGATTCCGGCCGACAGTTCCCGCGGCAGCCCGCCGATCCACTTGACCAGCTGGTCTAGTGAGCTCTCCAGATTGTCGGCCGAAATCGGTGCCAGGCGAGTCTGATATCCGGCGGAGTTGGCGATGCGCGCGGCGTCGAGCGAGGTCACCGCCACCACCGGCTTACCGTCGGCGCCGAGCCAGGCACCGGCGAAGGCCTGCGGGTGTGAGGACCGGAAGTCGCGGGCGTAGTCGCGCAGCTGCTGAGCGCGGACGGCGCGGTCCAGATACTCCGCCGGCGACATCTTCAGATCGCGGCCGATGGCCTGCACCAGTTCCGGCGGCAGCTGGTCGGCCGCCGACCGGTCGGGCGCCGGATCGGCGAGCGCGGGCGATGTGGCGATCCACGGGCCGAGTAGGAGGGTCGAAGCGAGGGCGACAGCAGCAGTTTTCACTGACGCGCGTGCCACCGAGGCGCGTCCGACCGTGGCGCGACGCGCCGCCAACTTGCGCATGGAGTCCCTTCGTCAGGCACATACGTGCCGGCCACCCGTGGGCGGTAAACCATTGGGTGGCAACGCCCTCGACCATCAAGCAGACCGTCCGCCCGGTGCACAGTCCGGTAGGACCGGTCAGCGCATCACTTTAGGGCACAACGGCGTGAGTTTCGCTACGAAATCATCACGGAGTTGGACTAGGAGAACCGCAGGGCCGGAGGCAGCGGCAATCCCGGCACCGGTTCCAGACCATTGGGCGTGGTCGTGGTGGTGCGCGGGGTGGTCGTGGGCCGTTGCCACGTGGTGGCCCCCGGCGTCGTGGTCGGCGTCGGAGTCACGGTCGGTGTGGGCGGCGGCGGAGGCGGAGTGGTTGTCGTCTCCGCCGGTGTTTCGGTGTACTCCTGCGGCGCGGGTTCCGGCGCGACGGGGGGCGGCGGGGGTGGAGCCACCGTTGTCGTCACCTGCAGCGTGGGGGCGTCCGCCCGGCCGGAAACGCCGGTCGTGGGGACCGGAGTGGTGGCGTCGTCGTGCAGCAGCAGGGCCGCCGCGATGCCACCGAGGACGAGACCGGCGGTGGCCGCGGCCGCGGCGATGAGCAGCGGGGTGCGTCGACTGCGCTTCGGTTCGGCCGGTGGCACTTCCGCCGGGGCGGCCACGGTGGCCGCGACGGTCATGGCGGCGGGTTCGGGCTCGGGGACGGGTTCGGCGGCGGGCATCGCCGCCGAATACGCCTGAACCGTACCGTCGGAGGCCTGCACCGCGGGCAGCACATCGGTGACCACCAGCGCGTTCTCGGTGCCGGCCGGATCGGGCGGAGTGGTTCCGGCCGGGGTGGCGAGCACGGCGGCCAGGGCCGCCCGCGCGGCGTCGCGCGCGGGTCCGCGGCTGTCGCCGGCCGCGGGCAGATCGGCCTCGCTGACCAGAACCACCGAACGCAAACCCAGGTAGTCGAGGGCCTCGCGCAAACCGCGCACATATTCGGCCGGCCAGTCACCGGGATGGGTGGCATAGAACTCGGCCGGGCCGTTCAGATGTTCGGCGGTCAGGTTGATCAGGCAGAACATCGCGGTCGCCACCAGATCCTCGGCGCGGTAGGCCTCCCCGTCGTCCACGGTGATACCGGCGGGATCGCCGACCGCGCGGACGAATCCGGTGATCGAGTGGGTATGTCCGGGCGGTGCCTCACCGCCGAGTGCGGTGTCGCCGTCGTCGGACATGTGCAGCACCGACTCGCGCGCGATGTACAGGGGTTCGGGCGTCTCGTC
>NZ_JADKYP010000074.1 GCF_015354405.1 Nocardia sp. BSTN01
GGCGTAGGTGAGAGCCAGCACCACCAGCAGCAGACCACACCACTTACCATGGCACCGAGCACGGCCAGGATCGGCGAGGGCGGGGTGCTGTGATAGCCGTGGAAGTGGGGGTTGTGCGCGAAGGTGACACCCTTGGCTCTATCGGTGAATCACGACACCGTGCTCGTGCACTCTATGGACTGCCTTGCCGTAACCTCGACGACCGACGCAGGTTGGTGCATATCTGACCCGCAAGGGCATGGATCGAGCCGATGTCGAGGCTGGAATTGCGATAATTTGGAGCTGAGCAGTGGAAGGTTACGATCCGCTAAAGGATCCAGGCGATTTCCTTGGGATAGACGGGTTTCATCATTCGGTCATCCTGACTCATCTAAGATACCAGCTGGAGGAGGCTCTCCGCACTGCTAACGAGTCTATTGCCAAAGACTTTTACGGCGAGAAAAGTAAATTACTGTTGCACGCTGCTCGCCATGTCTATCCTGACGCCGATAATCTCGGTTACCGACGGATCAAAGATGCTTGGGGAGCGGAGAGGCTCGCCGGAAATTCGGAGATAATATATCCGAAGATCGGGATCCCGGAGAATCCAAAACAACTCCATGAACATTGGTCGGGACTGTCCATGGCGGAAAAGGATGGCTTGTATCGTGTCGATCCATTCATCGGAAACCGTGATGGTATTCCCCAACTGGAACGAGACAGGTACAACAGGCAAACCCTGGATGTGCTGAGAGCTCAGGCCAAAAAGAGAGGGGATACTGAAGCTCTGGAAGGTTTGGGCAAAATAAAGGGACTGCTCAAACCATCAGATGATGGCCTCCCTCCTTCCTATCTGTCGTATATCGATGGCGAATCACGTTTCGTGTACGCGCTCGACAATCCGGATACTGCCAAGAATGTCGTGATCGAGCTCCTTCCTGCCTCGAGAGGGGTGGAAGCCCGTGTCGAGTATGTAAAGGCAACTGTGAAGCAACTTCGTCAAGCTGCTATATCTGTCGACCCGAACGCTGAGACCTCAGTTATTCTGTGGGGCGCTTACAAAAGTCCGGTCACTTTGCCCGAGGCGCTCTATTACGGACCTGCAGAGAGGGCTGCGGGCGGGGTGCGTCAATACCACGAGGGACTGCGGATCACGCATCAGGGGCCTCCCTCGAACAATCCCACCATCGGTCATTCTTACGGCTCTGTTCTAGGTGGTCATGCAGCTGGGCACGGGAACTCTTTGAATACCGACAACCTGGTCTTCGTCGGTAGTTGGGGTACCGGAGTGAAAAGGGTCGATGATCTACGTTTGACCGGCGTCGTCCCTGAAGACACCAGCAGACACGTATTCGCAACCTTAGCCAAGCACGATCCTGTTCAGCTGATGCCAGCAATACATGAAATACTACCGACTCACCGCGGGTTTCACGCAATTAATATCGGTGCCGATTCCACCCCCAGTAAATACTGGGCTGGATGGAACCCTGAGGTTCACATGACGTCACATTACTATAAATCCGGCAGTCCATCGCTCCGGAACATTGCGCTTATTATGACTGGTCACGGGAATTTGGTGACGTGAACAACCGAGTCACGTCCATTCCGCTGCAAGGAATGACAAGAGGGGACGATATATGCCAACGGAATCCACTCAGGCCGCCGCGCGCGACCAATTGCACCGATGCTTCATCCGAACCCTGCGCATGCTACCCCCAGAGCTGGCGCTGGCGCTCTACAATCCGGAACTACCACTAGCGCATTTCCACAACGGCGTCGTCCTGCCCTGCAATGACAATGGCGATGTGGTTTTACAATTTTTCGATATCTCGTATTGGATAACTGGCACTACCCCCAATAGTATCAACTCGTGCTTCGAGCTGGTTGTGTGGGCATGGAACTATTACGGGTGGCGCACGAGAACGGATCAGAATTCCCGACCACGAACAGCCTTCACGCAAACTCCTGACTACTATGAACTCACTCTCCAGCAAAGCATAAACGGATACCTTAGCATTTCCGGTTCGACACCTCCTTTCAGCCTGGATTCTATTGAGGGAAATCCACTTCCTCAGCTCATTGAACACCCACTCAGCACCGGTCGAACCCAGCCTCGCAACCTGGGGTGCCGTTAAGGCCTCCGATGGTGTCGCCAGATCCCCGGCCCCCAGCTTCGTGACCAGCGTCGACCGACGCAGGCCAGTTGATCCGCTCTTGCGGCAGCGGTGGTGCACCAGGACCAGGGGGCACCCGCGAAGTGTCCTCCGACGCGGTCTTCGTTGGCCCGGAACTCGGCGATCGTCTTGGCATTCCAGTCGTCGAAGGTGCTCATGTCGAAGATCCTCCTAGCGGTGGTGGGTGCCGGGGCGGCAACCGTCTCGGCGTGTTGAGGGTGGGCGCTCGAGACGGTTGCCGGGTTCGGGCGGCTCAGTCGGTGAGGCGCGGGTAGTCGGTGTAGCCGTGTTCGTCGCCGCCGTAGAAGGTGGTCCGGTCCGGGGTGTTGAACGGACCGCCGATGGCCAGCCGGGCGGGCAGGTCGGGGTTGGCCAGAAACAGTGCGCCGAAGGAGAGCATGTCGGCGGTGCCGTCTTCGATCAGCGCCAACTGGTCGGGGCCGGTGATCGCGTCGGGGGTGGCGGGATTGAGGATGAAGGTGCGGGTGAAGAGTTTGCGCAGTTCCACGGTCAGGTCACGGTCGGCGGCCGGACCCATCTCCATGACGTGCAGATACGCCAATCCCAGGGGTTCGATCGCGTTGACGAGAGCGCGGTAGGCGTCTTCGCGGCGATGTCGTCGAGCGGGGTGGCCGGGGAGACGCGCAGTCCGACGCGGTCGGCGCCGATCGCGTTGGTGACCGCGTCGACCATCGCGACAGGGAACCGGATGCGGGCGTCGGTGGGGCCGCCCCAGTCGTCGGTGCGCTGGTTGGCGTTGGTGGACAGGAACTGGTGTAGCAGATAGCCGTTGGCTCCGTGGATTTCCACGCCGTCGAATCCGGCCTCGATGGCGTTGCTGGCCGCACGGGCGAAGTCGGCGATGGTGTCGTGGATGCCTTGCTCGCTGAGCTCGTCCGGTGTGGCAAAGTCCTGCAAGCCGGTGGGCGTGAAGGTCTGCCCGTTGGCGGGGACCGCCGAGGGGCCAACCAGAGTGAGCCAGTCGGGCAGGATGCTGGGGTATCCGATGTGGCCGGTGTGCATCAGCTGCGCGAAGATCGTGCCGGCGGGCAGTATTCGGCGCCCCTGGCATCCACGCCGTCGTCCGAGCAGGACACACCGTGCACGCCGTCAGCCTCGGCCACTGGATCGGCAACGAACAAGCCCCAGAACTGCTGTGCCACACCGGCGTCGCCGGATGGTCACCCACCGCACTCGAACCAACACGCGCAGACGTCACCTGCGCACGCTGCCTACGCAAACTCGGCGGACCTAACCGTGCATCACAGCAACTGCACCTGTTCAGCGATGAACAACCCGCCAGATAACGCCGGAGATCCCGAGCCATTCATCGCCGAAAGTCGCAGGGGGTCGCTGTCTCATATAGGCCGTACGGATGAATTCTCGATGAGGGGTGCTGTCCGTTACGCTTTCGGTCATGTCCGGCAGGTTGATCGGCTATTGCTCCACCGATGCCCAGGATCTCACCGCCCAGCGTGACCGGCTTCGTGAGCTCGGTGTCGCCGACGCTCGGTGCCAGACGCGCGGGCGATCGGTGACGACCTGGCGGCCCGCGGCATCAAGCTGTCCGTCGGCGGGCAGGTGTACGACCCGCGCGACCCGATGGGCAAGATGTTCTTCAACATCCTGGCCACCTTCGCCGAGTTCGAAGTCGACCTGCTGCGCATGCGCACCCGCGAAGGTATAGCCGTCGAGCGCGCCAAAGGTCGCCTGCGCGGCCGTCAACCCAAGCTTTCGGCCAAACAGCGCACCGAGCTGCGGCGTATGTACGTCACCGGCGACTACACCATCGCCGACCTCGCTGAACTGTTCGTATCCCCCGGCCCACCGTCTACCGCACCCTCCAACGCGACAACACCACACAGTCCGTGGTGACATCGCAATGAAGGGGTAGGAGCCGGGGTGCGGGTCAGCAGGGGCATTGCCGATCTATTTCGTGAGCAGATAGTCCCGACGATCCTTCGAGCGGGCGAGGCAGCCGAACGGGATGCAGG
The DNA here is from genome assembly GCF_015354405.1 of Nocardia sp. BSTN01. Lineage (GTDB taxonomy): Bacteria > Actinomycetota > Actinomycetes > Mycobacteriales > Mycobacteriaceae > Nocardia. The sequence goes on from NZ_JADKYP010000074.1 coordinate 4,148, forward strand.
AGTCATACGCGAGATCGGAGGTGATGGGGCAAAAGACGGCTGCGCTGGAGGTAGAGAACGCCGACCTGGCGGGTGAGAGGCAGATTCTTGCCAGTGAAGCCGACTCTGCTGGTTCGCCAGGATCGAACGGACAGGCCCACCTGAGTGATTCGGGGAGACCACAGCCTGGCACCGATATTGTGCACGGGCGGCCAACGAGCACGGCCACACGCCCGGAACTGGATCACGTGGACGTGGACGCCATCGTGGACTACATCAAAGGAGGCAACGGATCGATCAATCGGGCGCTCAGAACTGGGCAGCTTCATCCAATCGTCCACACGCGGATCAAAGCCCTCCGGACCGCACTGTCGAAACTTCCGGATTACCGGGGAACGGTCTTTCGTGAAGCCGACATTCCGGAGGAGATACTGGCGCGTTGTCAACGTGGAAACCTTGTTACCGAGGAGTCGTTCATCAGCGCCAGACGAAGAGGGGGTCACTACATCGAAGGCAGAGCCAAGTTTAAAATCAAGTCGAAACATGCGAAGAGTATTTCCGCGTATTCTAACAAACCCCACGAGAAGGAGGTCCTGTTTACGGGCGGGACCAGCTTCGAGGTGACGCGCCGTCGATACAATAGGGTAACGGGGTTTACCAAGATCAGTATGTGTGAGTTGTCATCCTGCAGCACCTGCAAGAACTCTATCGGAATTAAGACGGCGAGATCGAGTCGCCCTGGCCCGGGGGCCACCACGATATCGATTCGTAGCGGGAATTTCTGAAAGGGCTCGAGCCAGGCCAAGGATCCGTGGTGTGACATTCACGATCTGCCCCCAACCGTCGGTATGCACGAGGACCGATGCGAGCCCGGATCGTCGACACGGCGCTGTGCTTCGTTTGCCGCTCCTGACACGATCCTTAACGGCACCCCGGAACCCGAGAAGGCCAGCCATTCGTCCGGGCATCGGCAAAAGGCGGCGGTCGCCTGACCGCTGCCTCCGGGTGGAGTTCCGGTTCAGCGAGCCATTTCGTGTCGCGAGATTTCGCGACGGGACAGTTGCTCGGCTGAGATGGCCTGCCGGTCCGATGTTCCAGTCTGGCTCCGGCGGAATTGTCCGGGTGCGCAACCGAATTCGTGTTTGAAGGCGTGCGCGAACGCGTATTCCGATGCGTACCCGGCATCGCGGGCGATCCCGGCCAGGGGGATGTCGGTTTCGCGCAACTTTCGAGCCGCAAGAGTCATCCGCCACCAAGTGAGGTATGCGATGGGGGGTTGGCCGATGAGAGTTGCGAATCGGCGGGCGAAGGTGGCCCGCGACAGTCCCGTCTGGTCCGCGAGCTCGGCAACGGTCCAGCTGCGGCTCGGCTGGCTGTGCATCGCCTCCAAGGCATCGGCCACTGCGGGGTCTTGGAGAGCCACCGCCCACCCGCTGGCCTGGTAATCGGCCTGTTTGGTGAGCCAGAGGCGCAGGATGTGGAGCAGTAGCGCGTCGAGCAGAGCGCGCAGCATCGCGTCGCGGCCGGGTTTGTCTTCGGCCAACTCTCCGTCGAGAAGGTCGACAACTGTTCCCAGCATGGTGTGACGTGTTGTGGGGGCCGGTAGGTGAATCACGTCTGGGAGATCGTCCAGGATCGGATGCGAGCGACCGCGATCCAGAAGGTACGCACCGCACAGCAGCATGGCGGACGGCTCGGGTTCGGGCCCGTAGGGCGGCGGGGTCGCCGCTGGTTCGACCCGGCGCAGGGAGGTCGGCATATCGTTTAGCGGCCTGTCGGCGCTGTCGGCCAATCCATGGGCTGATCCCCTAGGAAGGAAGACTATGTCTCCCGGCCGCAGTGCGATGGGGCCACCGGAGGGCGGGAGGAGCCAGCAGGCGCCGGCCAACACCACGTGGAATCCAGCCGCCTCGACAGCGGAGAACCGCCGACCGAACGGCGCTCGATGACTGACCCTGGCCGAATGCGGCTTACCAATACGCATCGTCGTCACGACGTCTGACAGCACATCCATTCTGCAATCGTATCGGCAGCCACGGGCAGTGAGACGATTTAGTATGAAATCGAGATTCTTGCGCATTGAAGGTCTTCTCTAATCAGCCATATTCTCGATTCGTTGCGCGACCACGCAGCCTTTCGACGAACAGGAGAAGACATGCCCATCACCGTGTACGGTGCCAATGGCTACCAGGCCAAGCTTGTTCTTGCCGAATTGTCGCGCCTCGATGTGGAGGTTCGCCTTGTGGGCCGCAACGCGGAACGGCTGGAAAACACCGCAACCGAACTCGGGATTTCCCACGTAGACCGCAGGGTGGCTGCGCTCGACGACCACGCCACGCTGGTCTCTGCCCTGACCGGCAGCGAAGCGGTCATCAATTGCGCGGGTCCGTTCACTACTTCCGGCGCGGCGGTGGTAAGGGCAGCGATCGACGCCGGTGTTGGCTACGTGGACACATCGGGTGAACAACTGTATGTCAAGAGCATCTTCGACACCTTCGCCGACGACGCGAAGCGTGCGGGCGTTACCGTGGTGCCCTCGACCAACGACGGGTGCGTACCCCTCGACCTGCTGGCCCGACTGATCGCAGAGCAGACCGGCCCGCTCGCGGAGATCACGGTGAGCCATATCATCAACGGTGGCGCAGGCCCCTCGCGTGGCTCTCTGCGTTCTGCGCTGGCAACGATCGATGCGCTGGCCGGAGGGGGCCTGACCTATGAGGACGGGTCCTGGCGCACCGGGATCCCCGCACGGCACTCGACGATCACGCTGCCTGCGGGCCAATCGATCAAAATGGCCAAGATCCCTCTGAATGAGGTCGTCACAATTCCTCGACATGTGCAGGTTGATCACGTGGAGAGCCTCGTCGAGGCCGAACTGCAAGCCCGGCTGAGTATGCCGATCACCGCAGAGTTGATCGAGTCCCTTCCCCTGGGCCCGGCCGAGCAAGACCGCAGCGGCCAAGAGTTCACCTATCTGCTCGACGCGCTGGACTCCGAGGGTCGGCATACCCGCGGGATCATCCGGGGCGCGGACACCTATGGCACCACCGCCGTCATCGCGGTCGAGGCGGCACGCCGAATCGCCACAGGCGGTACCGAGCCCGGGGTCCTGACACCCGCGCAGGCATTCGACGCCGCCGATTTCCTGGCCTTTTTGTCCGATCACCGATTGAGCTGGGCCATCGAGGCCGCGGAATAGACGATACGGATCAACGCTTTCGCTCGGTCGTGTCGAAAACACAGCGCGGCTGCGTGCTGCGCGGACGACCGTCACGGCCAACGGACATGACACTGTCCGCATCCGGTCTGAGCGCTCACAACTGGAGTGTTTGCTCGCTGGCTCAGCGGAGCATTTCGTTTCACACGCAACGGAGGAAATATCGTATGTTGCTGACTTCGCTTGATCCGGCCACGCCTGATATGCCCGAAGCCGTGCGCGTTGGGACGGAGGCTTTGTCACGAGCGGACCTGCTGGTGGCCGCCACGGCGGTTGCCGACCACGTTGCCGGCGCGCAAGCCGTCGCTATAGCGGCCCATCCACGTCTGGAAACCATTGTGGCGGTCGCGGGATGCCTCATCGCCAACGTGCCGGTAGTCCCCGTCCCCGGTGATGTCGGCACGGCCGAGCGACATCATATTTTGTCCGATTCTCACGCCGAACTGTGGCTCGGCCCACCGAGCGCCGACATCGCGATACCCACTCTCGCCGTCGACATTCACGCCAAGTCATCAGGCAGATACCCCGAGCCGAATCCTGACGACGTCGCAATGATCGTCTACACGTCGGGAACGAGCGGGGCACCCAAGGGTGTGGCGCTGTCTCACTCGGCGATCGCTCACTGCCTCGATGCGCTGGCCGAGGTCTGGGAATGGACCGAAGTCGACGAACTGGTACATGGCCTTCCGTTGTTCCACGTACACGGCCTCGTGCTCGGGGTCCTCGGTCCGCTGCGAATCGGTTCTCGATTGGTCCATACCGTCCGGCCTACCCCACAGGCGTACGCAGCCGCCAGCGGCAGCCTATATTTCGGCGTCCCGACAGTATGGTCTCGAGTCTGCGCCGATCCGGCCAGCGCACGTGCTCTGTCGTCGGCACGTCTGTTGATCTCCGGAAGCGCCGCTCTTCCGACGCAAGTGTTCGACCAGTTGCGACACTTCACCGGAACGGCGCCGATCGAACGGTACGGAGCCAGCGAAACGCTCATCACGGTGAGTGGGCGAAGCTGCCACGAGCGGCGGCCGGGCTGGGTAGGTTTGCGCCTGCCTGGAATCCGGACGCGGTTGCGCGACGAACACGGTGATCCCGTTCCACACGACGGCGAAAGTGTCGGGGAGGTGCAGGTTATCGGGCCGACACTGTTCAGCGGCTATCTCGGCGACTCGACCCGCACGGCCGAAGCGATGACCGACGATAATTGGTTCCGCACGGGCGACCTCGCCGTCATAGATCGTGGAGGGTTCCATCGCATCATCGGCCGCGCATCGGTAGACATGATCAAGTCAGGTGGCTACCGAATCGGCGCCGGCGAGGTCGAGCAAGCCCTGCTGTCCTACCCCGGTATTCGAGAAGTTGCCGTCGTCGGCATCCCGGACACCGATCTCGGTCAACGTATCGTCGCCTACGTCGTGGGCGAACGGGACGATGCGAAACGTATCGAAGACTTCGTTGCCAGCCATCTCTCCGTCCACAAGCGTCCCCGGGAGATCCGCTTCGTCGAGGAGTTGCCGCGCAACGCCATGGGAAAGGTTCAGAAAAGGCTTCTCATTCACTGAGACCGGTCAAGAACAAGGAAATCCCCGTGATTCACAATTCACCGTCCCCGTCGGTTCGAGCGCAGGTCGCACACCAGGTAGCGACAGTGACGCTCGACAACCGCCGGAAGAAGAACGCTCTCACCCGGCAAATGCTGAAGGACCTCGACCAGTGTCTCGACAGGCTTTCCCGCAATAGTCAGGTATCGGTGGTTATTTTGTGCGGAGCCGGGACAGATTTCTGCGCCGGCCTGGACATTGCGGAACTACAGACAACCGTTGATGCGGATCCGATAGAAGCCCTTTTCTCGCAGACGGAGCAGCGGCTGGCCACCTTCCCTAAACCTGTCATCGCAGCAATCGACGGGTCCTGCATTGGAGGTGGCGCACAGTTGGCCATAGCCTGCGACCTTCGCGTCGGCACCGATCGGGCACAATTTGCAGTCACCCCCGCGAAACTGGGACTGCTGTATCCGACACTAGCGCTCAGCCGACTGGTCGGCACCATCGGACCCGCGATGACCAAGCATTTGATGTTTACCGCAGAACCGATCGGCGCCGCGACAGCTCAGCAGATCTGCCTGATCACCGTGCTGACCAAGCCGGAAGATCTGGATCGGTCCGCGCTGGAGCTCGCAGAGACTATCGCTCGCCGGTCACCTTTCACTCTCACGGCCGCAAAGGACATGATCAACGCCGCTATCAACACCGGTATCAGCGAAGAGACCGAACGTCGATGGACACAAGCTCACAATCCCGATCGGCACATTGGGATTAACGCATTTCTGGAAAACCGTGCTGCTGAGTTCGATTCACGACCCGCTCCTGGCCGGTCGTAGCAAGTGCCATCAAACCGAAATCAGAGAGATGAATTCGATGGACATGCCCGAAGTAGAGACGGCGACCGGGACCGTCCGCGGCATCCAGCAGGCTGGAGTCCGAGTATTCCTCGGAATTCCCTACGCGGCTCCTCCAGTCGACACGTTGCGGTTTGCTGCCCCGCAACCAGCGACCCCCTGGTCGGGTGTTCGCGACGCGACCCAAGCCGCCGATTCATCCGTCCAGCCCGCGATCGAGTTCGATGGTACGTTCCCACGGTTGCGGGCGGGGGCTGTGTCGGGACGTGAAGACTGCTTGTATCTGAACGTATACGCCCCGGCCGACCCTGGTCCGCATCCTGTTTTGGTTTGGTTCCATGGCGGCGGAGGCATGTGGGGATCGCCTCAGGAGGTCGACGGCACGCGCCTGGCACGTGACGGAGTCGTAACTGTTATCGCCGCCTACCGCCTGGGTGCGCTCGGGCTGCTGTACCTTCCCGGCGTCTTCGACACCGATGCAGAGGGAAATTTCGCCCTGCTCGACCACCTGGCGGCGTTGCGTTGGGTAAGGGACAACATTGCCGCATTCTATGGCGACCCCACTCGTGTCACCATCGGTGGCGTCTCCAACGGAGGGCGTGGCGTCGGCACCCTGCTCGCGACGCCCTCCGCGCGCGGGCTGTTCCAGCAAGCCGTCGTGCAAAGCGGGACCGGAGTCGGGTTTCTCCTCGCAGAGCCCGGACAGGCAATCGAGACGACCGAGCGAGTGCTGGCCGAGTTAAGCTTGGATTTTTCGAGGGCCGCCGATCTCAGAAAACTCCCGGCCGAGGACATAGTCACGGCACAGACGACGGTGGCGGCCGCTTGGCCGACACGATTGCCGTATCTCCTCGTCCGCGACGGCACGACAGTGCCCAGGCGTCCAATCGACGCGCTTCATGCGGGCATCTCCGCCGACGTTCGACTACTCATCGGTACCACCAGGAACGAGCAGGACGCGGCCATGCCGCTGTCGATCAACGGGAATGAGGGGACCTCCATGCTCGTCATTGCGGACATGTTGGATCGGACACGATCGGCCTACCGGGATCTGCTGCCCACTCACTACAGCGAAGGCGAGGTGACCGCGGCAGCGATTACAGCCTCCGAGTGGTGGATCCCAGCGATCCGCGTCGCCGAGGCTCACGGTAGCGCTGGCGGTGCGACGTGGATGTACCGGCTGGACTGGCGACTGCAGCCGAGAGGCGCGGGACCCGGTGCGCTCCACGGGTTGGATGTTCCGTTCGCCTTGCACAATCTCGACAATCCCCTGTATGCACCATTGCTGGCGATGGCCGATGGTGGACAGAAGCGGCTGCAGTTACTGGCCGAGCAGATGTATCCCGCGTGGCTTCGATTCATTGTCGGCGACGACCCGGTCGGTGCCTACTGGCCACGCTACGACTCCGACACGCGGACAACCTTGATCTTCGACGACGTCTCGTACCTCGCCGAAGACCCGGACAGCGAGCTACGCTCGGTCTGGAACGGGGTGCTGGATCCGGATTCGGACGAGAATATTCACGTGGGCTCATAGCAGCGACATGAAGTCGATCGGCTCCGCGCTCACGAGCTCGGCACGTAAAAGCTGGCCCGGCAACACATTACGAGCAGCGCAAGCCAGGCCAGGCGGGGCGTTTGTCGGCCGAGAGGTCGAGATGGGAACGTGAGTCCCTTGGCTGCCCTGGGGCGCAAATTCCATTTGCGATTGAGCACCGCCACAGTTAGAGGCGGATCGGGCACGGCTGTGTGACTGATATCCCCGAAAAGGGCGTGGCCTGGACAGGTCAGTTTCGGCTGCGGCAGGAGTCCATACATGTGTACCGCGATCCTTGGAGGAAGCTGCATGCGACCGATGACCTCTGCTGACACAGACCGAAACGAGTTTCTGCGCGACGCCCAGCGGCATCGAAACGAGTTGATCGCACACTGCTACGGCATGGTCGGATCGGTCCACGAGGCCGAAGACATTGTGCAGGAGACGTTTCTGCGGGCGTGGCGTGGCTGGGAGTCGTTCGAGGGGCGCTCGTCTGTGCGAACCTGGCTCTACCGGATAGCGACCAATCTCTGCTTGACAGCGCAGACGCACAACCAGCGCAGATTCCTGCCGTCCGGCCTCAGGGCAGCCGAAGCCGCACCGGCGGGGCCGTTCGTCGCCGGGCCGCCCGGAGTACGATGGGTCGAGCCCTTCCCGAACGGGCTCCGCGAGAGCGGCGATGATGATCCCGCGGAGATCTTCGCGGCACGATCTGATCTGCGACTTGCGCTGGTGGCGAGTCTGCAGCATTTGCCGCCGCGGCAACGGGCAGTGTTCATTCTGCGAGAGGTGCTCGCCTATTCTGCCGTAGAAGTCGCCGCGATCCTCGAGATGAGTGTTCCTGCCGTCAAAGGCGCCCTCCAACGTGCGCGCGGTAAACTCGATGAGGTCGCACTTCGACCGGACGTTCTGGTCGAGCCCACTTCTCCGGAAGCCCGTGCAATTCTCGACAGATATATCGAGGCCTTCGAGAAAGCTGACATCGCCGCGCTCACCGGGCTGTTGCGAGACGACACCACACTCGAGTCCGTTCCTATGAGTACCTGGCTGTCGGGCAAGCAGCTGTGTATCGAGCATTTGAAGAAATGGGTCCTTACCGAACCTGGTCACTTCCGGATGTATCCGACGATCGCCAACGGCCAGCCGGCGGCAGTGGCCTACCATCGCGATCGCCTCGACGATGGGTTCACCGCATTCGGGGTTGTGGTGCTCTCGGTCGATGGGCATCAGGTCACCGGCATTACGACGTTCCTCGATCCGGGACTGGTTGAGTTGTTCGGCTTCGCCGAGCACCCGTGATCGATGTCGGCCGGATAGATCCGTGTCGAAGAGTGGGTTGCCCCGAGCCCGTGGCCGGCGCCATCATTCGTGCTGCAGGTAGTGACTGATCGCCTCGATATGAACCGTAGCTAGGCAACGGCCAGCGAGTCCGCCGCCCGGTCCGGGGTTCACCGGCCGTTCGGCTCGGTTCACTATGCCATCATGTTCCGCTGCTAACGAATGGGGGGTGGCGCGGCTACGCCGCGCCACCCCCCATGTCACTTTGACACACGACTTAGGCCGCTGCCGGTCAACTCTCTCGCGCTGTCACCGGGCGATCTTGAAGTTAGTAATCGGCGTACCCAGGATGCCCATCAAGCGCAGTCGGAGCTGCACAAGCATCTCGGTCGCACGGGCACTGTCGAGGCCGCCGAGGTCGACGATATCGGTCCATCCGAAGGATGCGAGCAATTCTACAACCAGCAGCTTTGCATCATCGGCATCACCCGATACGAAGACGGTGTGGTCACCGTTAGCCACCGCTTTCGGATTGGTGAACAAATCGCCGATCACGGTGTTCAACGCCTTTACAACTTTGGCGTCGGGAAATTCGCGTTGAATTTGTTCGGCCAGCGAATCGGTATCTTTGACAAAAAGCGCGGGCGGGAATCCATTGGTGAAATCCAGTGGGTTCGAGATGTCCCAGAGGACCTTGCCGGCGAGGGCGGTCGCGCCGACATGGGCCAACGCAGCGAGAGACGCCGATCCCGACGTTGCGTTGATGACAAGGTCGGCCTCGACTGCGGCCTCGGCGAAAGGCGTCAATCGAACGTCCTGCCGGTTCTCGGCCCACACTGAGAACCCGCTGTTGCCCATACGGTCGGGTTCCGTGCGTGACGACGTGATGGCTATGTCGCGAGTACCCATAGTGATCTCATGCCCCTGTTTCGCCAGAGCTCCGGCAAGGGTGCGCCCGGCAAAGCCCGTGCCGATGACAGCGATCCTCATGGTTGGTCCCTTCTTTCCATAGCAGACTGGACTAGTAGCGGGTGAGTGCTTCACAGCCACTACAGACCTAGACCCGCGGACACGTGCAAAGGAATCGGACCCGGGAAAAGTCGGGCGGTCCGATGGTCGACCAGACTGCCGATTTGCATCGGTCAGGCATCCCACATGACTGAACGTCCCACTTCGCGTCTCGGTGGCCTTCCGGTTCTTCTTGCGGCTTCCGATGGTCTACATCACGACCAGATTGGCAACGTCGGGCGCACGACGAACCCGGCATGTATGAGTAGGAAGAGGACACGATGTCGAACGTGAAGTCGGATATTGTCAGAGACCACTGGGCTAGTATGATGGCCGCCGCCCTGGCCGATCCGGATCAGACGCCGGCGAAGGTTCGCGAGCGGGTCGAGAGGAATTGGCCTAGCCTGACAACGGAACCAGGTGGGGTGGATTACTCCGAGGTCGAAGTGAGCGGACTGCCCGCGCTCTGGGTAGTACCGAAGGGTAGCTCTGCTGATCATGTGATTCTTGGTGTCCATGGAGGCGGCGGGGTCAGCGGTTCGATCTATACCCACCGCAAGCTGTTCGGACATCTGGCCAAGGCCGCTGGCGTTCGCGCCCTGATCGCCGAATACCGCCAGCAGTGCGACCCGGCACCGCTACATGACACCGTCGCCGCCTACCGCTGGTTACTCGATCAGAGAACATCGATGCCACCCGGATCGCGATCGCCGGTGATTCACTGGGCGGCAATCTGGCGGTTTCGGCGATCCTGCAGGCCCACAATCGCCATCTTCCCGTCCCGGCCGCTCTGATTCTGATGTCGCCGTGGGTCGATATGACAGTCGGTAACCAGACCTTCGAGACGAATCGGGAAACAGAGGCGTTCTTTTATCGGGAGGTCGTTCACTCGCTTGCGGCGGCATACCTGGGCGGTACGGATCCCACAGATCCATTGGCGAGCCCGCTCTATGCCGACCTGCAGGCGTTGCCGCCGACCTATATTCAAGTCGGTGGCGACGAGACTCTGCTCGGCGAAAGCGTCCAGTTCGATGTGAACGCGCGCGCAGCGGGGGTCGATGTACGGCTCGATGTCTTCCCCGATCAGTTGCATACCTTCCAGATGGGTGCCGGCTACTCGCCCGAATCCACCGCCGCGATCCGACAGTTGGCTACTTGGGTCCGTCCCAAACTTGGCCTTGACGAGTCCATGTAAGTGGGGTACCGGTAAGGGCGGTGTCACCAGCCGCAAGTCGGGGTGATGTCCCGCGAGTTGCGGGGTAAAGATCTTGTTCCCAGCCCCACTTGCGCTGTGCCCGTGGCTTTCTGGGGGTAGCTTGCACGTCTGTAGCGCATGAGCTAGACCAGGACGAGTCGATCGACCGTTGGACGTTGGTCGGGGACAACCCGAGCTGATCGGTTGCAAGCGGGGCGCGACGCGCCTCAGGTTCGCGGTCTTGCTCCGCTTGTATACCGACAGGGGCCGGTTTCCCACGCGGCCGCGCGGAGAGGTGACAGTTCGGTGCTGGCGTCGATCCGGTCGGATCCGGGAAACGTCAGCCTGAACACGATGCTGACCGAGTCAGCAAGCTGGAAGTGGTCCGTGCGGTTGGTTTGCCGGACTAGGTGTTGGCCGACATCTCCCCGAAGATCGTGAAGAGCTGGCTGCGTCGTTGCACCGCCGATTCCGGGAGATCACTGACACCCTCGTCGAGCTGGCGAACTCGACGGTGCACCGAACCAGCGCGCCGAGGTGCAGATGACCAACGAGTCGATCAAGGAGTTCACGCGGGTCACCGGCAAAGAGAACCTGCTGTTCAAAGTCCCCGAGGCCACGGTCGACGCCGGGTACAAGCTAGTGACTGCACTCATCGAATTTCCCCAGCCGGGCTCGTCGAAATGCCCCACCCGTGAGCGGTGCTGGTTATAGAGGTTCGCGGTTTCCAGTCGTGGCCCGGCGGAGGTTGTCGGTGGTGGCCTGGTGGTCGCGTAGCCGGTAGGAGTCGCCGTCGAGGTTGATCACCATCGACCGGTGCAGGAGTCTGTCCAATAGGGCTGCGGCGACAGTGTTATCGCCGAGGATTTCTCCCCAGGATCCGACGCCGCGGTTGGTGATGATCGCGATCGAGGTCTTCAAATATCGTTGCGACACAACTTGAAACAATGCTGACGCCGCTTCTGCCGGTAACGGCAGGTAGCCCAGTTCGTCGATCACCAGCAGCGCTGGTCCGGCGTAGAACCGCATTGTGGTGGCCCACCTGCCCTCGATCGCGGCGCGGTGGCAGCGGGCGGCGAGGTCCGCGGCGGTGGTGAAGTAGGTGCGGTAACCGGCGTGTGCGGCCGCTCGTGCGAGTCCGGTCGCCAGGTGTGTCTTGCCGGTGCCCGGGGTGCCGATGAGCAGGACGTTGGTGGCGGTTTCGAGGTAGCGGCAGGTGCCGAGTTCTTCGAGTAGTGGCCGGTCGATCCCGGACGCGGCATCGACGTCGAAATTCTCCAGCGACGCCGGGGTCGGCAGGTTCGCGAACCGTAGTCGGCCGGTGAGGCGGCGGGCCTGGGTGTCATCGACCTCGATCCGCAGCAGCTTCTCCAGCGTCGCTGTCGCCGAAAGATTCTGCGCGGCGGCGTCTTCCAGCACCAATGGCAGTGCTTCGGCAGCGGCGTGCAGTTTCAGCATCGCCAGATGCGAGCCCAGTTGCTGGTAGCGGGTCGCGGTCTCGTCGGCGCCGACGGCTTGGTGGCGCGGCGGGTGGTCTTGCGCGGGCCTGGGCTGGTCATTTGCGGCTCCTCGCGGTCGCGGCGCGCTCGTAGGCGGCCAGATCGGTGACAGTGGCGTCGGTGGCGGTGTCCGCGACGGTGGTCGTGGGGTCGGCTGCGGCGCGCAGAGCCGCGGCGGCGGCTCGGGCAGCGTCGCCGGGCGGGATGCGTTCCTTGCGGCGGTGCGGGCGACCGGTATTGGCCGCGGCCATCGCCGCGGCATCGAGCGCGACGACGTGGCCGTGGTCGCGGACGGTGGCGCCGTGCCCGTCGGCGGCGCGTTCATGCCGCGCGATCACGATGCCGGCGGTGGTGGCGATGTCGATGTGGTTGCCGCGCAAGGGTTGCGCGACCACAACAGTCGCCGACGCCAGCTCGGGCGGGACCGAGTAGCGGTTGCCGCGCCAGGAGATCATCGCCTGCCGCGAGGCGATCCGGGGTTCGGCGACCATCGCCGGATAAGGCTCGGCGGGCATGGGCCGCAACGGTTCCCGCGCCGCAACCGTCGCAACGCTGGCGCGGCCGTCGACGGTCGGCCGCAACCGCGTGTCACCGCGCAGCGAACAGAACTTGTCCAATGACGCCTAGGCTTGCTCGACGGTGGTCTCGTCGGCGAGTGTGCGCCACCAGCGTTGCGCGGCAGTGTGATTGGCCTTCTCGACCACGCCTTTGCGGTTGCCGCGCCGGGGCGGGCAGATCGTCGGCACCACCTGGTAATACTTGACGACCGCGGCGAACGAGGCGGTGACCTGCGCGCTGGACGGATGGCAGACCGTGGACATGCGGTCGAATCGCCACGACCCGGTCACCCCGCCCAACGCGCGGGCGACGCGATCCAGGCCCTCGATCAGGTGCGGCTGATCGGTGCTGGGCGCGAGATAGCCGAGCCAACGCCCGGAATGAGCCAGCGACCCGACCAACAGGTGCGCGTTCGCGCCCCACCCCCACGAGCCGGGCGGGTTCGGCAGATCGACCCAGTCCCACTGGGTTTCACCACCCGGCGCGTGCGGGATGACCGCGTTGGGGCGTTCAGTCGCGGTGCGGCACGCCTGGCAGACCGGCCGCAGCCCGCGGGCGCGGATGTTGCGGGTCAGCGACTGATACGACAACGGGAAACCCAGCGGTTCCAGCTCGTCCATCAACGTTTGCGCCCACAGGTGCGGGTCCTCGGTCAGCCGGGCGGGCACGTAGTCGACGAACGGATCGAACGGGTCGGGCCGGTGCCTTCTCCGGACGCCGGGCGTGCGTTCCCCGGCCAGATACGCGCGAATTGTCTTGCGGTCGCGGCCGGTATGCCGGGCGATCTGGAAGATCGTCCAGCCTTGGGCGCGTAGGGCACTGATTTCCACATCTTCCTCACGTGTCAATATGGAAAAGCGGGCCTCCTCCGAAGGAAACTGCTGGTCAGGTGTGGTAACTACCAGCATTGGAGGAGGCCCGCCCTTCACGGCGGAGCCACACGGGACAAATGGGGAATCTCGGTGAGCGTCAGTGGGGAATTTCAGCGAGCGCCGTCACTAGTGGGAGACACCGGCACCGCCTGCGGGGGACCGGGAAGCTATCGATTCTGGAGTTCCGCAGCAACAACACCACCCTCCGGCAGGTGCTCGACGCGCTCCCGTTGATCGGCCGGTACGCGGGATCGAGCCTGCGCTACTACCCGGCAGGCGAGAGGATCCCCGAACGCAAGGCATATCCGGGGACTGGGCGGAGCTGGTGTTCCAGACCGATCAGCACAAGGATCGGCGCGCGGTGCGGATGGTGTACGAGCTCTCTACGCTCCAGGCGCTGGGGGAGCAGTTGCGGTGCAAAGACATCGGGTCGTCGGCACCGACAAGTGGCGTAATCCCGCCCAGCGCACCGGCATCTGGGGCGAATCGTCCACCGCCATCGCCAGCTACTCGACGCATTTTGGGGCGTATGACCTGAACATGTTCATCTAGCACCACTCCCACCACGGCTGTCGCAGGGTGCGCATCTACTGGAGTGTCGAGAAAGGGTCGGTGGTCGTGCACTCCCAGCTGCTGAACTGCTCCGCCTCGGAGGTCCACACGATGGTCGACGACGCGATCCGCCACGTCACGGTGTGGCATGTCTGGCCGACTGCGGGTAGACGGTCAGGAGTCCTACACCCAAATACGCAGCCGGATAGGACTGTGTCCTCGGCACGGATGGTCGCGCTGAGGACACAGTAGACCGGCTGGTCCGGTCAGCCTTGCCGGTTCTTTTGGCGTTGTTCGTTAACCCAATCCTCGTATTCGGTGCCTTCGAAATCGTGGCCGCCGAATCGGTCGGACAGGTGGAAACGCCGCTCTTCTGGAATTGCGGCCCGCGCTTCCTCGAAAGCGGCGAAAGCGTCCTCTATCTCCGCTTTTTCTTGCGGCGTCCGCACGTTGCGATTGATTCTGAACGTCTTGCCGCCGATGTGCACATTTTTCGGTCCCCTGGTCACTCATTCCGGCGTCCTCCTCGCTGCCTAGCGTTCAACCATGCGGATTATGGTACGGCCCGTGGCTGGGTCGATGAACCGATCTTCCACGTCGAACGTTGCCTTTGGAGGGAACAACACTTCTTGTTCGGCCCGAAATGTCGGTTGCGAATATTCTGTGATGTCCTTGCCGGTCTTTGAGAGTATCTGAAACTCGACATCTCCGGGAAACAGTGTTCCGTTGGCGGCCCGTGAGGTGGAGGTGAAACCGCTTTCGGTCACCCTCGCCCCCTTCCGGTAGCGGGCCAGCACTTCAGGCGGCATCTCCGACGACCGCACCCGGCGCGACACCACGCCCTTGTAATCGGGCAACTTCCTGAGCGCCTCATTGATGTTTTCCACTGACAATGCGTTGCCATCCACGCGGCCCGATCTCAATGCAGAATTCAGCTCGCGGCCACCGGATAATGTGTAATCCAGCAGGGCGTCCGAGTCTTTTCTGGTCCACCCGGCGGGGGCGACCCGTGCCGCCCGCGGTTTCGGCAATTCGTCCATCTTCGGCGGTTTTTGGGGGTCCTCGCCGAGATCGGGCAGGGTTTGCAATTCTTTCGAGCTTTTCGCTAGGTCCTGCTCGATTTTCACGCCCTTTTCCATCTCATGGGCAAGTGCCCAATTGATCGATCCGTTGCCTCCTTTGGTGTGGTCCGCGATGGCGTCCACATCCCGGTGATTCAGTTCCGGGGGTGTGACCGCGCTCGTCGGCCGCCCGTGCACAATGTCGGTGCCTGGCTGAGGTCTCCCTGAATCACTCGGGTGGGCCATTCCCCTCGATCCTGGCGAACCAGCAGAATCGGCTTCACTGGCAAGAATCTGCCTCTTACCCGCCAGGTCGGCGGTCTCCACCTCCCACGCGGTCGTCTTTGCCTCACCACCACCGATCTCGCGTATGACTCCTGCATCCTGTTTGGCTGCCTCGCCGGCACGAAGGATCGTCGAGATTATTCGCACACGAAACAGATCGGCAATGGCTCTGCTGATCCGCACTCTGACTCCTAGCCCTTCATGGAGTTGTCACCGCTGGCTACTGGGTACTGTCGCGCTGGAGGGTGTGGTGGGCCAGGACGGCAGGTACTACGTAGGGACCGAGTCGTTCGCTTCTGTTCGTGGCCGAGCCGAGCAAAGCTGTTGATAGGGGACACGTACCTACTCGCGATTCAAGATCACAGAATGGCCGAGCTATCTGGGGGTTTCTCTCGCCGTATGTCAGGGGTGACACGATCTTTAACGGCACCCTAATTAAGGCAAGCCGCCGTCATCCAGTCGTGTCGGCGGATGGGATCGGCCCACTCATCGCGCACCGGATCTGCTGCTGCTCGATAGTCGCGCGCAGCCAGCCCAGTAACATGCGGTTGATCGCCGCGGAATTCTTCTCCTCGGCAAAGGCGTGACCGGTGTCGGGAAGGACCCTCGTCGCTAGGCATGTGTTGGCCAGCAACTGCTTCTCATAGTTGTAGAAGGCCTGCTGGTCAGCACATGTCGGCGCGATCGTCGCCGGTGAGTCGATCGGGTTGTCTTCGCAGTAGTGCCGGTCGTGCTGACCGTCGACGATTAGAGCGGGCACCTGTACTCGGCCACCTTGGGCGAGTGCATCGCCACCTTGTGGGCGGGTCTGCAGTTCGGTTTTCGACAGTGTCCCCTGGTGAGTGGCGGCCAATGCCAGCGTGTGGGGTGTGGTGTCCGGCAAATAGAACAGTCCGACCTTATCGACGCCGGTGGGCACAACGGTGAGGTATCCGTCATCCAGACCAGCCCACTTGGGATCCACTGTGTTGGCGGGCTTCTGATAGAGGGCGTTGAGTTCGGCAGTTTGTGGCGTCACCTGCGGTCCATATCCGGTCAAAATGAGTGCGTCCAATGCCGAAGGGGTGTTCGCGGCTACACCTGCGAGAGTGCCCGATCCCAGGGAATGGCCGATACCGACGACCTTGCTCCACGAGCGGCCGAACAGTGCCGGGTTGTGGCGCAATGCCGACGTTGTTTGTTCGGTAGTGGAGACGATCTCGGGATAAGTGACCGATACGCTGGACCGAGGGATAGTACTGCGGCCCGTGCCGAGCCGGTCGATCGCCAAGCTCGCATAGCCTGCCCGCGCTGCGGACAGTGCAAGGCTACCTTCCGACAGCCCTGGCATGTTCCAATAGTCGGCGTTCTCGGCACCGCCTCCGACGAGCAACAGGACGATGTCGTTGCTTTGGCGCGGCTCGCAGTAATCGCCGGTAATCTGGCCGGATGTCGGCTCTGATCCGATTGTGACCGGGATCTGCACTGTTCTGCAACTCTGTGGTTGATCTTCGGCGGCAGCCGGCGACACGCCGGTATAAACGGCGGCCACCCCGAGTAGGCCGACCGCTAGAAACTTGAGGGACAGTTTTCGCAGTGAGTGCGTTCGGTTGTGTGTGGTCATCAAGAATTCCGATCTGTGGTGAACTTTTTTGGCAATTCTCAGGAGAGGCAGCTTGGCGATGTTCCCGACCTTGCCTCCGCTCGTGGTTACACCGACTGATGAGCAGGAGGTCAGGGCAGACGCGTCAGTCCATGCGAGCGCATCGACTTCAACAGGCGGCGGCATCTTCGTTCGTCCAGCACCGTCGATCTCGATTTCTGTTCTGCCGTCCCGTGGAGTGCCAGTAGTGATGACGTATCCGGGGTTGAGAACTGATCACACTGGACGATCCGAAGGTCGGGCTCGGCCGTAGGACCGGGTACCGGTGCCACGAGAACGGAAGCCTCCCGCCAGCGCGGGTCTCCGACGCGGTCGGTCGGACCGGGACCTGAGTCTGCTCGAGTGACGATGTGTTGCCACGTTGCGCGAACGCGGCTTGACGCTGCCGCAGGGGGTATGTCAGACACGAAAAGATCTACCAGGCCCTCTGCGCCGCCGAAAAATCCGTTTTATCAAGGACGTTGCCCAAATGTCAGCGCGTCAGGCGCGTCTGTCCGTCGCCCACCGTGGAGATCGGCAATTGGGAGAGCGATTTGATCATCGGGCTATGGATAGGTCGGCTATCGCCTTTCACGTCGGCCATGGCAGTCGGCTCGTTCGCATGGATCAGAATCGAGGCCGCGATGAACCGAACCAACCCCCAAGTCAGCACACCTCCGACGCCAGACAACCAGAACCGGTGGTTCACCTTCGCACCGGCCGCGACGCGGAGCTGTTCGATGTCCGCGGCACGCGACGTGTCGGCCCCCGCGCCTAAACGGACACGGGGACCGGTGACCTTGGGTGAGGGTGCAGAAATGGCTCGCCATGGCTTGGCCTATCTGGTGCGCCCCCATGACTTCGCCGACGGCCCACAGGCTACTGATCGGAGCCGTCATGAGGGGCACAACCCAGCGCCGAACGGGTCTCGGCCGGGCTTACTTGCTAACTCACCGAGCGGTGCGTGGCCCTATGCCGGCATCGTCCTGATAGTGGCCGATCTGCGCCCGCTGCCGGGACCGAAATGTAGTCCGATGGCGTTACGGACAAATGCGCCTCGCACGAGCCGAATTCACACACTCTGTTGCACACATGCGCGTTTCGACGCCAGCGCTCGCTTCCTACCGGCCGCCGGGGACACCACGCTGGGGGTCGCGGCCGCCATGCTTCGGCACAGTGAAGTGTCGATTGGTGGCAACCACGTCGCGCAGGAACTCCGCGACCGCCGTCACCCGGCCCATCCGTGCCAAATCGCGAGGCACGGCCAACCAGTATGTGCGGTGGACCGTAAACCCGTCATCGAGCACACTGCGCAGCGAAGTGTCTGTGTCGCCGATATATGTCGGCAGAGGCGCGATTCCCAGTCCACTGCGGGCCGCGATCCAGTGGCCGGTGATGTTGTTGGTCTGAATCGCGACATGCTGTCTGTGCGGCAATGCGCTCAGGAAGCGCAGCGGGGCGACATCGAGCAACACGTCGACATATGAGATCAGCGTATGCGCTCGCAGATCCGACAGATCCCGCAATGGAGGCGATGCAGCAAGGTAGCCGTCGATAGCGTACAGCCGCAGATCGTAGGAGGCCAGCTCTGACGAACGCAGGTAGCGCGGCGAGGGCCGCTCCAGCGTGACCGCCACATCGAAGTGGCGCGCCGAAACGGAACCGTGCTCAGTGGCGGTAACCAATTCGACGTCGAGATCGGGGTGTCGGCGTCGCAGATCCACCAGATGCGGCGTGATCACGAACGCGCCGAACCCATCCGGTGCGACGATCCGGACCGTGCCGGTCAATGCGTCCGGAGCCGCATCGTGCGACTCGAGCGCCGCGGTCACCGCCGCCTCGACCGCCTCAGCCCGGGGCAGCAACCGCGTGCCGGCTTCGGTGAGCCGCCACCCTTGCGGCGCGCGGTCGAACAGCCGGTACCCGAACGATTTCTCCAGCGCAGTGATTCGCCGGCCCACCGTGGTGTGGTCCACGCCGAGAACCCGCGCAGCCTCATTGAGCCGACCCGACCTCGCGACATGGAGGAAGAAACGCAGACTGTCGGCCGTCACCATACGTGACATGCTACGTAGGCAAATCTGCACCACTAAGTGCACGTTTGGCTATTGCCGCGCGCATGGTGACGAAACAGCATTCTTTTATGACTCGAGCAGTTCCCCAGCCTGGCTCAGCGGCAATCATTCCTCATTGGCTCAACGGAAAGGAGTTCGCGGGTAGCGGCGGTAACACGGCGCCAGTCACAAACCCGGCCACCGGCGCAATCACCGGGCGGGTAATGCTCGCCGGTGCCGCCGACGCCCAGGCGGTCATCGACGCTGCCCGAACCGCCTTCCCGGGCTGGCGCGATACCTCGCTAGCCAAGCGCGTCGACCTACTGTTCCGATTCCGCGAGCTGCTCAACGCTCGAAAGAACGAGCTCGCGGAGATCATCACCGCCGAACACGGCAAGGTGCTCCCGGACGCGCTCGGTGAGATCTCCCGCGGGCAGGAAGTCGTCGAATTCGCTTGCGGCATACCGCATCTGCTCAAGGGCGGGTTCAGTGAAAACGCCTCGACCAAGCTGGACGTATTCTCGCTGCGGCAGCCCCTGGGGCCGGTTGCGATCATCGCCCCGTTCAACTTCCCCGCGATGGTGCCGATGTGGTTCTTCCCCATCGCCATAGCCGCAGGTAACACAGTGGTGCTCAAGCCCAGCGAGAAGGATCCGACGGCGGCGATCTGGCTGGCCCGGTTGTGGAGCGAAGCCGGATTGCCCGAAGGAGTTCTCAATGTGCTCCAGGGCGACAAAGTCGCGGTGGACGCACTGCTCGACAGCCACGATATCAAGGCCGTCAGCTTCGTCGGATCCACCCCGATCGCCCGATACGTTTACGAGCGCGGCACGACCACCGGCAAGCGGGTACAGGCGCTAGGCGGAGCGAAGAACCACGCGGTCGTGCTGCCCGACGCCGATCTGGACTTAGCTGCTGACGCCATGGTCAATGCCGGATTCGGCTCCGCCGGGGAACGTTGCATGGCGATTTCCGTACTCGTCGCCGTCGGCGATATCGCCGATGAACTGGTCGCCAAAATCGTTGAGCGCACACAGAGGCTGAAGATCGGTGACGGAACGAGTGGAACCGATATGGGACCCCTGGTCACCGACACCCACCGCCATCGCGTCGCCTCCTACATCGAGGCTGGCGCAGCTGCGGGCGCGACTATTGTCGTGGACGGTCGCGTCATCGAACCCTACGGGGCGACAGTCGATCTGACCGATGGTTTTTGGCTGGGTCCGACCGTCATTGATCACGTCACCCCCGAGATGACCGTTTACACCGACGAGATCTTCGGCCCGGTCCTGTCTGTCGTGCGGGTGGATACCTATGACAAAGCTCTCGAACTGATCAACGCCAATCCCTTCGGCAACGGCACCGCCATCTTCACCAACGACGGCGGCGCGGCCCGGCGCTTCCAGAACGAGGTCGAGGTGGGCATGATCGGCATCAATGTCCCCATCCCGGTCCCAATGGCCTACTACAGCTTCGCCGTCGGCCGCATGTTCTTCCAGATCCTCGGCGCAATAGCCGAATTCGAGCATACCGAGGCGCTACGCCCCCCAGCGCCGCGACAGCGGGCGGCGACTACTGAGTTGGCAACCCCGGGACGGGCGGCGATGGAGTGCTTGGGAGATTTTCAACGTTGGGGATATCTGATGGCCTGTCACGCTCTGGGTTCGCCGTACGGTTGCCAGCGAGTGGAAGAGGCTGCTCGGCAGATGAGGTACAAAGCAGGTGCTGCCAGATGATTTGGCGGGTCGGCCACCGGCCCATGCGATGAAGGAAGCCGCAGAGGCGACTGCCGCAGCGGTCGACCACGCAGCACAGGGCATAGCCCATTCGTGGCGGGGATTGGCTGACACCGTAAACTCCGGTGTCACGACAGCTACCAGTGAAGAAGCGGCCGCTGCGTTCTTGTTAGACACACCTGCACCCAATCTCCGCCAGGCGCTAGAGGACAACGGCGCCGAAGGAGTCGAATACTGGGCGCCCGGCACCGAGGACTGGGGCAAGCCGGCTGCACAGCGGTTCGATACCGTTGAGATGGAGGACGCGGCGATCGAAGCCGATTCGGAGACGGGTGTCAGGTACCTCGACGACGAAGGCGATCGACAACCGTTCCGTCTCGACGCAGGTGACGACGGCCTCCTATATGACGCAAAAGGGGAGCCGTTCGACACCACTGGTGCCGAGGTATTCGACAGATGGGGCCGCCTGAGGCCGCGCCGAGCGCTGTTTGTCATGGACGCCGATGGAAGCTTGTATTCCTCGCTGTTCGGCGGAAAGCGACACAAGTTCCAGCACTCCAGTTTCCTCGCGGGAGGACCGGTCGCAGGCGCGGGTGAGATCGAGGCCGTGAACGGCGAGCTTCGGCTGCTCAACGATATCAGCGGTCACTATATGCCCGGACGGCACTACACGATGCAGGTGGTGAGCCGCCTCCGCGAACTCGGCGTACGTGTCGACTCGGATCAGCTGAGAATCACGGCACCGGAGTGACGCCGGCCCCGAGCAGGTCCGACGACCGAAC
>NZ_JADKYP010000075.1 GCF_015354405.1 Nocardia sp. BSTN01
GAGAAGCGCTACTCCAACACCGACCTGGGCACCCACACCCTGCGCATCCCCGATTTCGTGAAGCTCGCCGAAGCGCTGGGCGTCCATCATCGGAATGGTCGACTCGGCGCCCTCCAGCGAGAAGCGCTTCTGGCCCACGTACTTGGTCTGCAGGAAGGTCTCGAACGCCTCGGCCGCGTTCAGCCGCGACAGGATGTACTTCTGCTGGGCGACGGTCGGCTTCTCGTGCTTCTGCTCGACCCGGTCCTGGATCCATTGCAGCTGTTCGGTTTCCAGGATGTGGGTGTACTCCACGCCGACGTGGCGGCAGTACGCGTCGCGCAGCACCGAGAGCACGTCGCGAAGCTTCATCCGCTCCTGGCCGTGGAAGCCCGCGACGTTGAATTCGCGGTCGAGGTCCCACAGGGTCAGTCCGTGCTGGGTGACGTCGAGGTCGGGGTGGCTGCGGAACTTGTCCTTCACCAGCCGCAGCGGATCGGTGTCGGCCATCAGGTGGCCGCGACTGCGATACGCCGCGATCAGCTCCTGGACCCGCACGCTCTTGTCGACGCCGCGCTCTTTGATGTCCTTGCGCCAGCGGACCGGCTCGTAGGGCACGCCCATGCCGTGGAAGATCTCGTCGAAGAATTCGTCGGAGATCAGCAGGTTGTGGATGGTGCGCAGGAAATCACCCGACTCCGCGCCCTGGATGATGCGGTGGTCGTAGGTGGAGGTCAGCGTCATCAGCTTGCCGATACCGATCTCGGCGAGCTGCTGATCGCTCATGCCCTGGAATTCGGCCGGGTACTCCATGGCGCCCGCGCCGATGATCGCGCCCTGGCCGGGCATCAGCCGCGGCA
Source organism: Nocardia sp. BSTN01 (assembly GCF_015354405.1). Lineage (GTDB taxonomy): Bacteria > Actinomycetota > Actinomycetes > Mycobacteriales > Mycobacteriaceae > Nocardia. The sequence goes on from NZ_JADKYP010000075.1 coordinate 840, forward strand.
CCGAGTGGTTGGTGCCGATGGTGCCCGGGTTGGTCAGCGAGATGGTGACGCCGGTGAAGTCGTCGGTGGTGAGCTTGCCGTCGCGCGCCCGGCGCACGATGTCCTCGTAGGCGCTGTGGAACTGCGCGAACGACATCGTCTCGGTGTTCTTGATCGCCGCGACGACCAGGGTGCGGCTGCCGTCCTTGCCCGGTAGGTCGATCGCCAGGCCGAGGTTGGTGTGCGCGGGGGTGACCGAGTTCGGCTTGCCGTCGACCTCGGCGAAGTGGCGGTTCATGTTCGGGAACGCCTTGACCGCCTGGACGATCGCGTAGCCGAGCAGATGGGTGAACGAGATCTTGCCACCGCGGGTACGGGCCAGATGGTTGTTGATGACCAGACGGTTGTCGATCATCAGCTTCGCCGGAATGGCGCGCACGCTGGTCGCGGTCGGGATGGTCAGCGACGACGACATGTTCTTGACGATCGCCGCGGCCGGGCCGCGCAGCACCTTCGACTCGTCGGCGGCCGGTTCGGCCGGAGCGGTCTTGGTGGGGGCGGCGTTGGAGGTCGGCGCCGGGGTGGTGCTGGCCTGCGGCTTGCTGCCGCGAGCCTGCGGCGGGGCGGCGGCGGCCGACGCGGCGGCGGTGGCCTTCGGCGCGGCCGGAGCCGAGGCGGCAGGGGCGGCGGGTGCGGGCGCCGGAGCGGGGGCGGGCGCCGGGGTGGGGGCGGTCCTCGGCGCGCGGGATGCGTTCGAAGTGGCCGGAGCCGGAGTGGCCGGCGCGCTGGGGGCGGCGGTCGGCGCGGACGCGGCGGGACTGCTGTTACCTGTCTCACCCGGCGATTCCGGTGTGTAGTCGGCGAGGAACTCATGCCAGCTCTCATCGACCGACGACGGATCTTGCTTGTACTTCTGGTACATCTCGTCGACGAGCCACTGGTTCTGTCCGAACTGGGATGTTGAGCTGCTCACAGCAGGTGTTCGCCTCATTTCGTTCTTCGCGCTGCGACGTTTGTGACGTGCCCGGCACGGGTCGATCGGCACGATGTGCGCCGATGCGCCCTTTCTGAGGATAGGCCCAGCCGTGACAGCGTGCCCCAGCGCGGCCATGTGTAGGCGCACCGCCGCGCCACTGTCCGGTTAACGACCCCCGGACAGACCCAGCCTCATAGGTGACGACTCGTCCCGTGTCGAGAATATTCCTTCGTCGGAAGCGGCTGCCTCCCAGAGTCGGTTATAGATTCCGCGCTCCGTCAGTAATTGCGCGTGCGGGCCGAATTCCACGATCCGCCCGTGCGCGACGACCGCGATCCGATCGGCGCGCGCGGCGGTCGCCAAACGATGCGCGACGATCACCGTGGTGCGCCCGCGTGCCAGCGATCTGCTCGCTACCAGCACCTTCTCCTCGTTGGCCGGATCCAGGACCGCGGTGGCCTCGTCGAGCAACAGCAGATCCGGATCGACCAGTTCCGCACGCGCCAGTGCGATCAGCTGGCGCTGGCCCGCCGAGAGCCCGCGCCCGCCCTCACCGATCGGCTGGGCCATACCCCGCGGCAGTGACTCGATCATCTCGAGCGCGCCGACCGCCGCGGCGGCCCGGGCGATATCGGCCGATGTGGCACAAGGTTTCCCAAATGCAATGTTGCTGGCGACGTCGCCGGTGAACAGGTGAGCTTCCTGAGGGACCACACCGAGCCGGGCGCGGAACTGCGCGAGCCGGTAGTCCCGGATATCCGTCTCGTCGACGCGAATGGATCCGGAGTGGGCCGCCGCGGCGGCCCCGTCCGCGTCCGGCTGCGAGCGAGGAAGGTCGTACAGGCGCGCCAGCAGTTTGACCACCGTCGATTTGCCCGCCCCGGTCTCACCCACCAGCGCGAGGGTCGAGCCGGCCGGAATGCGCAGGGAAACATCTTCCAGCGCAGGTGTTCTGGCGTCGGGGTAGCGGAAGGTGACGCCGTCGAAGCGCACCTCACCGCGCAGCCCGCGCTCGATCTCGACCGCATCGGCCGGATCGGGGGCGATCGAGGACGGGGTGTGCAGCAGTGTTTCGATGCGCCGCAACCCGACCCGGGCCTGCTGATAGCCGTCGAAGACCTGGGAGAGCTGGGTGATCGGCCCGAACAGCAGGCTCAGGTAGAGCACGAAGGCGACCAGGGTGCCGGCGGTCGTGGTGCCGTGTGCGACCTCACGGGCGCCCAGATACACCACCGCCGCCTGCGCCAGATCCGCCCAGGCCAGCACGAACGCGAAATACAGTGCGATGGCGCGCTGTGCGCGCAACCGGGCCCGGCGGTACCGATCGGAGTAGTCGGTGAACCGGCGGGCGGCCTCGGCCTCGTGGCGGTAGGCCTGGGTCGCGCGCAGGCCCGCGACGTTCTCCTGGAAGTCGGCGTTGACCGTGGCCACCCGTTCCCGCGAGGCCGAATACGCCGATGCCGACACGCGGCGGAAGAACAAGGTCGCCACGATCAGCGGCGGCAGCGCCACGAACACCACCACGGCCAGGGCGGCGTCGATCACCAGGAGGGCGATCACGATGCCCACGACCGTGACCAGGCTGATGAGGGCGGTGCTCAGCCCGGTCTGCAGGAATGTCGACAGCGCGTCGATATCGGTCGTCATCCGCGTCATGATCCGGCCGGACAGTTCGCGCTCGTAGTAGTCCAGGCCGAGTCGTTGCAGGTGGGCGTAGCTGCGCACCCGCAGCCCGTACAGCACCCGCTCGCCGCCGCGCGCGGAGAGCCGGGTTCCCAGTGCCTCGTCCACCCAGCTCAGCAGCACCAACCCCACGCCCACGACGGCCGCGACCGCCAGCGCGGCGCCGCGATGCTGTCCGACGCCGTCGTCGAGCGCGAACCGGGTGAGGGCTGGGAATGCCACCGAAACGGCGGCGTCGACGGCCAGCAGCGCGACCACGGCCGCCAGCAGCCAGCGCACGGGCCGCAGCAACCGCACGAGCCGGAACGCGGGGTCCGGCTGTTCCAGCTCGCGATCGTTCAGGCTCGGTTGTTCGGTCGCCGGGGCAAGAGCGGTCAGCGCGGCCCGCATCTCCGGCGGCGCGTCCGGTTCCGAACTCGAATCCTGGTCGGCGGCAACGGTTTCGGTGTCCAGCACTGATGGGGGATGCGAACCGTCGACGACCGCGGGAACAGGATCGAAACCCTCGGCGCGGCTTCCCTGCGTGGCGATATCCGGGCCGGTAGGGCCGTTCGGAGCCCGCTCGACGCTGGGCGCGAAGATGGCGCCGTCGGCGTGCGCGGGCGCGTACCGGGAAAGGTCGGCGGCCGTCGGCGGCGGCTCCGGAGGTTCGGTTCCCTCGCCCGGGACGGCAACGGATTCGGCATCCAGGCCGGGTGCCGTGGCAGCGCCGCCCGGTCCCGGCAGCCGGACGACGCGGTCCGCGTGGGCCAGGGTCGATTCGCGGTGGGCGAGGATCAGCGTGGTGCGGCCGTGGGCGGGCAGTGCGTCGAAGATCGCGGCCTCGGTGACGGCGTCCACCGCGGACGTGGCGTCGTCGAGAACGAGGATGCGCGGGTCGGCGAGCAGGGCGCGCGCCAGGGCCAGGCGTTGCCGCTGTCCGCCCGAGAGCGTGAGACCGCGCTCGCCCACGACGGTGTCGTAGCCGTCCGGCAGTGCGCGGATGAATTCGTCGGCCGCGGCCATCCGTGCCGCCGCGCGGATCTCCTCCGGATCGGCATCCGGTTTGCCGAGTGCGATATTGGCGGAGACGGTGTCGGAGAACAGGAACGGCTCGTCGAAGACGACGCCGATCGCCGCGCGCAGATCGGCGGCCCGCACCCGCGCGATATCGATCCCGGCGGCCTCCGGATCCTGGTCCGCTCCGGCCCCGAAGAGGCTGATCCGTCCCGCCTCCGGCGTATGGAAGCGCGGCAACAGCAGTGTCAGCATCGATTTCCCGGAGCCGGCCGGTCCGATCACCGCCACCGTCTCGCCGGGACGCACGGTGAGATCGAATTCGTGCAGAACCGGGCGGCCGGGCTCGAATCCGAAGGTGAGGCCCCGGATGTGCAGCCCGAGCGGGCCCTCCGGCAGCGGTTGCGGATCGGGTGGGTCGATGTTCTCCGGCGCCTCGTCGATCACCTGATAGACGCGTTCGGCCGCGGCCCGGGTCAGCTGGGCCATGACCAGGACGTTCGACAGAATGCGGGTGCTCGACGCCATCATCGTCACGTAGGTCGCGAAGGCCAGGAAGGTGCCGACGCCGATCACCGCATGCAGCGCCAGCGTGCCGCCGAGTGCGATCACGATCACCAGCCCGGCCTGTGGAATCGCCGACACCGTCGGCGCGAACCGGGAGTCGATGCGGGCCGCGCGCATCCGGTGGGCGTAGAGCCGCCGCCCGTGCTCCTCCAGAATCCGCACCATCCGCGATTCCTGGCCGAAGCCCTTCACCACCCGGACGCCGGTGACGGTCTCCTCGACGTGCTGGGCGAGATCGGCCGCGCGCTGCTGCGCCGACCAGGTGGCGGCGTGCAGGCGCGGTCGCACCCGGTACACCACCAGCGCCAGCACCGGCACGGTCAGCAACGACACCAGGGCCAGCGGTGGCGAGAGCACCAGCATGGCCACCGCGGCGAAGGCGAAGATCAGCAGCGACGCCGCCGACAGCGGCGCCATCGCGAGCAGTCCCTGCACCAACTGCAGATCGCTGATCGATCGCGACACCACCTGGCCCGTACGCAACCGGTCCTGCCGCGGCCCGTCGTAGCGGTGCAGCGCGGTGAGCAGGTCGACCCGCACCTCGTGTTGGACGTCCAGCGCCAGCCGTCCCGCGAGCCAGCGCCGCCCGTAGGTCGCCGCGAATCGGGCCACCGCCAGGGCGACCAGTATTCCGGCGATCGGCGCGAGCGCCCCGACCTCGCCCAGCCGGGCGTGGTCCAGCGCCGCCTTGGCTGCCAGCGGCGCCGCGGCCTCCGCACCCGCCCCCGCCACCACGGCCGCGATGACGCCGGTCAGTACCCGCGGATGGCCCCGGCAGGCGGTCCAGAGCCGCCGCAGCCAGCCGCCGCGGCCCGCATCGCGCGCGCGGCGGGACCGCTCACGGGACGGTGCCGTTGCGGCCGAGCCGGCGTCGCGGCCGGATCCGGAGTCGAGGGTTTCGGTGTCGTTCATGTCGATTCGACGGTACCGACGGGCCCCGACACCCGGTGTCTCCCGCACCCTGTGCGGGTGGACGCGGATCAGATGTCGCGCGTGCGCAGGTACCACCAACCGGCCGCCCCGGCGGCGACGGCCCAGAGCACCAGCACCACGGCCGAGGCCGCATCGGGCGGCAGGAACGGACTCTCCGGGAAGGAACCGACCGCGACCGAGCCGATGGTGGCCGAACCCGGCAGCAGCACCACGACGCCCGCGATTCCCGCGCCCTTGGCGACCAGCCAGATCAGCGGTTCCAGGATGAACAACCATCCCGCCATCGCGATCACGGCCAGATTCGGCGATCGCACCAGCAACCCCAGGCTCACGCCGATCACGCCCCAGCACACCGCCGCGAGCAGGCCACCGCCGAATACTCCGACCAGTCGCCAGCCGAATTCGACGGTGTGCCGCCCGAACGCCAGCAGGCCCACCGCCGCGCCGACCTCCGCGCACACCGCGAGCACCAGCGAATAGGCCGCGGCCACACCGGCTTTCGCGCCGAAGAGCACATCTCGGTCGGGTGTGGACAGCGCGGTGAGCCCCATGCTGCGGTAGCGGTATTCGTCGCCCGCGTCGACCGCGCCGCCGATCGCCGCCGCACCCACCGCCACCGCGATCGCCAGATACAACCCGACGGTCGCCGTTCCGGTCGCCAGCGCCTCGTGCGGTTGCGGACCCGAGCCGCGCACCGCGGACGCCGAGGCGACGACGAAGGCGACGGCCGCGAGCACCGGGGGCAGCAGCCATCCCGAGCGCACCGCGGTGATCTTGCGGAGTTCGGCGGTCGCCGCCCGGCTCACCTCGGCGGGAATGGTGGGCAGGGTCGGCAGCATCATCGCGTTCCGTACATGGTCGCAGGGGCGGGGGCGGGATAGGGCGGGGCCGTGGAGGAGGTGGTCGCGGTGGAGGTGGTGAGGATGGCCAGGACCCGATCCGGATGGACGGGTTCGGCCACCACCTCGCCCAGGCGGACCCGCGCCAGCGCCGCGGCGGCCTCGATCTCGGCGCGCGACGCGTCGGCGACGGCGAGCCTGCCGTCGCTGCGCATGACCGCGTCGGTGAAACCCTGCGCGGCCAGCGTCGTGGCCAGCGCGATCGGACTCGACGCCGCGACCACCAGCCGATCCGGGTGGTTGCGCCGTAGCCGCCGCGGACTGCCCTGATAGGCCACCGAACCGGCCGAGAGCACGATCACCTGATCGCATACCGGTACGGCCGCGCCGAGGCTCTGCGAGGTGAACAGCGTGGTCCCACCGCGCCGGGCATGAGCCCGCAGATAATCGAAAAGCCATGCCCGCTCGGCTGATTCGAGACCGTCGAACGGGTCGTCGAGCACCAGCAGGCGAGGCTGTGCGAGCAGTGCCTGCGCCAGGGCGAGCCGCGTGCGCAGGCCCTCGGGGACATCCCGCACCCGCGTCGTGGCGGCCTCGCCGAGGCGCAGCGTCGCGAGCATCGCGTCCACCCGATCGTCGCCCACACCGGCCGCCGCCGCGTAGACCCGCAACTGAGCTCGCACGGTCCGGGCCGGATGCAGACCGCGCGGCTGCAGCACCGCGCCGATCCCGCCGCCGCCCGGGGTCTCCGCGGTACCGGAATCCGCGCGCAGCAATCCGAGCAGAATGTCGATGAGCGTGGATTTTCCGGATCCGGGCGGGCCGACGAGGGCCGCGGTGGTGCCGGCCGGAACGGTGAACGAGACGTCGCGCAGGGCCACGAGACCCTCGAACTGCTTGTGCAGTCCGCTGATCGAGACGGCGAGCGAGCGGGCCGCGCTCATCGCTGCTCGGCCGTCGAACCGGAGGCCGTGCCGTCCGGATTACCCAGTGCGGGAAGCGGATCCGCGTCGATCACGGTGCCGCGCGCGGTACCGCCGGACCATCGCATCGGCGCGGGCCCGAATGCCTTGTGCGCGTTGGTGATCACATTCTTCCCCAGAGCGCGGTTACCGAATCCGCCGATGGCCGCGCCGATTCCCGCCGGCAGCACCTTGCCGAACATGAGCATGCTGCGTTTGGTGATGAACTGGACGACGAATCGCTTCATCAGTGATTCGTTCATGCCCTTGATGCCCGGTATCCGCTCCGCCAGAAGCGTGCCCCAGTTCTTGGCGGAATGGCCCACGCTCTGCTGCACGATCTCCATACCGCTCTCACCGAGCACCACCGCCAACACCAGCGCGCGCCGGCGCTCCTTGTCCTCGGGGGCGATGCCGTGCACGGCGGCGACGGCGAGCGTGAACACGGCCGAGGCCTCGAGGAAGAAGGTGGTCTCCGCGCTCATAGCCGCGATCGAGGTCAGGGTGCCGACCCCCGGGACGGCGGCGGTGGCGCCGACCGCGGTGCCGCTGCCGGTCACGGTCGTGAGATAGATCTTCTCCAGCCGGTCGAGGATCTGGGCCGGACTTTCGTCCGGATGGGCTCGGCGGAACCGGTCGACGTACTTCGCGACCGCGGGAGCCTGCACTTGTGCCCCGTTGTCCAGCAGTGACCGCACGGCCTTTTCCACGCCGCTGTCGAACATCGGTAACGCACCCCTCTCGTCCGGTCGGCACAAACTCTAGTGGTGCCGGTCCGACGGCCGCGGACGAAGTCGGCGACGGTGGCCGATACGGCCGTCGACCGTGCAACGAATCGCGCCCGGGTCCGGTTCCGCCGAGCCCGCGCGAGGCCTACCGTGGAACAGGTGAGTGGTGTCTCCGCGGGAGCGCGCCGGTTACCGGCCCCGTCGCTGCGGCCCTACCTCGGCCGCTACGACGGATATCTGCTGCACGGCTTCGACCCGGGCGTGCACGTCGGTATGCCGAGTACCACCATCACCGTGATCCTCACCATCGACGAGCCGATCGATGTGCCGGTGTCCTCCCATCCCGGTCAGGCCGGCGGCCGTTGGGACGCGCTGGCCGGTGGATTGACGCTGCGACCGACCCTGATCGCGCACAACGGCTACCAGCACGGCATCCAATTGGCGGTGACACCGCTGGGTGCGCGGGCGCTGTTCGGAATTCCCGCCGGTGAGCTGGGGGAATGGATCGTCGACCTATCGGATCTGCTGGGGCCCGACGCCGAGCGGGTGCGCGAGCGGATCGCCGCGACCTCCGACTGGCGGGCGCGGTTCGCGGTGCTGGACGAGGTCTTCTGCGCGCGGGTCGCCGCCCTCGACCCGCGCCGGCTCGAGATGGACGCCAATCTCCGCCGGGCCTGGCGGCTGCTCACCGACCCCGCGGGCGCCCCCGCGGTCGCCCGGGTGGCGCACGACATCGGCTGGAGCAGAAGACATCTGGCCGCGCGATTCACCGGTGAGTTCGGCATCACGCCGAAGGAGGCCGCGCGGTTGACCCGTTTCGAGGTCTCCCATCGCCTGTTGCGCCGCCCCGAGGTGAGCATCGCCGAGGTGGCCGCCGCGACCGGCTACTACGACCAGGCCCACATGGCTCGCGACTGGCGCGAATCGGCCGGGTGCCCGCCCTCGGTGTGGCGCGCCCGCGAGGTGTTCCCATTCGTCCAAGACGACGGGGTACCGAGCGAGAAAGGCTGGGAGCATGACCGAAACAACCCATACCGCAACGACCGATACCGCGACGAAGACGGCCCCGGTGTGGCCGACGTTCATCTACCGTGACGCCCCGGCGGCGATCGATTTCCTGCAGCGCGCCTTCGGCTTCGTCGAAGTCGCCCGCTACGGCACCGATGACGTGGTCCAGCACGCCGAACTCGGCTGGCCCGGTGGCGGCGGGATCATGCTCGGTTCGCAGCGCGACGATTCCGCGCTCTGTGAGCAGCCGCCGGGGACCGGCTCGGTGTACATCGTCGTCGACGATCCGGACGGCCTCTTCGAACGCGCCCGCGCCGCCGGCGCCACCATCGTGCGCGGACTCCGCGACGAGGACTACGGCTCGCGCGGATTCACCTGCCGCGATCCCGAGGGCGTGTTCTGGAGCTTCGGCACCTACGCGGGAACCACCGCATAACGAAACGACGATCCGATCCGGAGGCGGACCGGCCGCCTCCGCGACCGGTGACGCTCAGACCCAGTCGGCGGCCGGAACCCGCTCCGCCGGCAGGGGCGGCGGAGGTGGGGTGCCGTCGCCGAAAGGCTTGCCGCCCAACGCTTCTCGCCCGTGCGGCGTGAGCCAGTCCGACAGTTCCGGCCCCTTCGGCACGATTCCGGTCGGATTGATATCGCCGTGGACCACGTAGTAGTGCCGCTTGATCTGGGTGAAATCGACGGTATCGCCGAAGCCGGGGGTCTGGAACAGGTCGCGGGCGTACGCCCACAGCACCGGCTGTTCGGTCAGCTTGTTCCGATTGCACTTGAAATGGCCGTGATACACCGGGTCGAACCGCACCAGCGTGGTGAACAGCCGCACATCGGCCTCGGTGATGGTGTCGCCGACCAGATAGCGCTGATCGCTCAACCGTTCCGACAGCCAGTCCAGCGCGGTGAACAGCCGGTCGTAGGCGGCGTCGTAGGCGTCCTGGCTGCCGGCGAAGCCGCAGCGGTAGACGCCGTTGTTGACCTCGGTGTAGACGCGCCGATTCACCTGATCGATCTCGGCACGCAGCGGTTCGGGATACAGCTGCGGCGCGCCCGGCCGATGGAACTGCGTCCATTCGGTGGAGAAGTCGAGCGTGATCTGCGGGTAGTCGTTGGTGGCCACCTGTCCGGTCGGCACGTCCACCACCGCCGGGACCGTGATGCCGCGCGGATACTCCGGATCGCGCGCGAGGTAGGCGTCGCGCAGGAAGTGGATGCCCAGCACCGGGTCCACCTCGCCCGGGTCGAGGTCGAAGGTCCAGCTGCGTTTGTCGTGGGTCGGCCCGCACAATCCCAGCGAGATCACCTGTTCCAGACCGAGTAGCCGCCGCACGATCAGGGTGCGGTTGGCCCACGGGCAGGCCCGCGCCGCGATCAGCCGATAGCGCTGCGGTTCGACGGGATAGCCGTCGCGGCCGTCGGCGGTGATCCGGGTGGTGATGTAGTTCGTGTCGCGCTTGAATTCGCCGGGCTCGACATAGGTCGCGGTGGTCGAACCGGCGTTCTCGGTCGGCGAGGTATCCACGGCACCAGTCTGGCAGACCGGCGGCCGGGGTACCGGTGACGTCCCGTTCTGGATAGATTCGGCCGATGAGCGATTCGAAACCCACCCGGTTGGAACGGACCGAGACCGAGGCCGGCGCCCAGCTCGCGATCATCACCATCGGCCATCCGCCGTTGAACCTGTTCGATTCGGCGCTGCTGGGGTCGCTCGCCGCCGATCTCGCCGAGCTGACCGCGAACCCGCCACGCGCGCTGCTGATCCGCGCCGAGGGCAAGGTCGTCTCCGGCGGTGTCGACGTCCACGAATTCGACGGATTGAGCGTGGATCAGGGCGCCGACCTGTGGCGGCGCCTGTTCCAGGGCATCATCCACCCGATCGAGGCGCTGCCGTGCCCGGTGGTCTTCGCCGCCCACGGACTCACCCTGACCGCCGCCTTCGAGATCTCGCTGGCCTGCGACATCCTGCTGGCCGCGCCGAAGGCCAAGTTCGGGCTGGTGGAGACGGTCGTGGGCCTGACGCCGTCGATGGGCGGCCCGCAGCGACTGGCCGAGCGCGCCGGTTCCGGCCGCGCCCGGGAACTGGTCATGACCGGCGACCTGTACGACGCGGCCACCCTGGCCGACTGGGGTGTGGTCAACGCGGTGCACGAGGATGTCGACACCGCGGCCCGGGCGCTGGCCGCCCGACTCGCCGACGGCCCGACCCGCGCGCACGCGGCCACCAAGCAGATCATCGAGGCCTGGCGGTCCGGCGGCGTCGAACATGCCGATTCGGTGACGCCCAAGGTCTCCGGCGAACTGTTCGACACCGAGGATTTGCGGGGCGCGGTGCGCAGCTTCCTCGAGGTGGGCCCGGGGAAGGCGAGCTACACCGGGCGGTGATCGCTCGGACATCTTTGTCGCCTAACGCCCCACGGTTGTGATCTGCGTCATATAGTCACAGGTGCCTGTTGATCGAGGCATCCGGAGGGACTTGATGACGCAGCTTCTGATCGAATATCCGCAGACGCGAAATCCGTGGTACGGCAACCCTCTTGCTCGCGGAGCCGACGGCGTGCTGCGGTACGGAAATCTGAATCCGGCCCTCACCGAACTACTCGATGTGCAGGTACACGCGTTCTCGGCCCGGGAGGCGGTCGTCGAAATCGGCGGGCCGCGGCTGACCTACCGGCAGCTGTGGCATGCCGCTTCCCGGATCGCCGGCGGGCTGCAGGAACACGGAATCGGCTACGGCGACCGGGTTGCCGTGCGGATGCCGGTGGGTGCGCGCTGGGTGCAGGCCTTCCTCGGCGCTCTGTTGTCCGGTGCGGTGCCGGTGCTGGTGCACGACGGACTGCCCGATGCCGTCGCCGCCCAGGTGATCGCGGACAGCTGCGCGGATTTCGTCCTCGACGGCGGCGGCGCCGAAGCCGGTTACGCCGATTTCCCCGACGGTGCGGCCTTCATCGACGACGGCGCCTCGCTGAGCGAGCTCGCCCTGCTGTGCTACACCAGCGGCGCTGCGGGCCAGGGTTTTTCGGAGGCGCCGGGCGGTCCGCGCGGTGTCGAGCTGACCAACGAGAATCTGCTGTCGGCGGTGCGTTCGGTGGTGGGGGCCTTCGATCTGCCGACCGAGGGATTGCGCAATCTGGTCCTGATGCCGCTGGCCCACGCGAGCGGCTGCGTCGATCAACTGCTGCCGACCTTCGCCGTGGGCGGCACGGTCGTCCTCGCCCCGGACCCTGCCATGATCGCCGAGACGATCGTGGCCGAACGCATCGATATGGTGGCCGCGACGCCCCGCATCTTCGCGGGCCTGCTCCCGGAACTCGCCGGATTGCGGGCGGAGGGCGTGCGCCAGGTGTGCAGTGCGGGACATCGCGCCGAACTGGCCGCGACCGACGCCGGCACCGCGGAAATCGTCGCCGAGGCGTTGCGTGAGGTGTTCCCGCTGGCCCGGCAGTGGTCGGTCTGGGGTGCGACCGAAACCAGCGGCATCGGACTGGCGCTGGTGGACGCCGGCGCGACACCCGGCCGCGACGTGCTTGGATTCCCGTTCGGCGGTACGGAATTGGCGCTGTGGGGGCCGCGGGCCGGGGTCGGCAGCGGCGAATTGCTCTGTCGCGGACCGAATATCACCCCGCGCTACTGGAACGACCCGCAGACCACCGAATCGCGGTTCACGGGCAGCTGGTTCCACACCGGAAATCAGGTCAGCATCGATACCGACGGTCTGGTCCACCGCACCGGATAGCCGATGCGGTGCGCCGGTACCGGGTCACTCCAGCAGCCGGGTGTGCAGCGCGGCCCGCAGCTGCGGCGTGATGCCGATGGACTCGAGATAGCCGTCGATGGTGCCGTAGCGGCGGTGCATGGCCTCGGTGCCGGCGGCGAGGTATTCGATGCTCACCCCCAGCAACGCGGGCGGCAGCGGCTCGCCGGAATTACGCGCGACGTCGGCGGCCAGCGATTCGATCGCCTCGTTGCTGAGCAGGTAGTCGGCCAGCACATCGTCCTCGGTGACGCCGACGGCGCGCAGCAGGGTGGCGACCGCCCAGCCGGTGCGGTCCTTACCGGCCGCGCAGTGCACCAGGACCGCGCCGTCGCCGCGGGCCAGCGACCGTGCCATGGCGGTGATCGCGACGCCCGCCTCCGGCATCGAGGGGAATTCGGTGTAGACCTCGAGCAGATCGAGATGGCGGCCGGTCGTCGAGGTATCGTCCCGCGCCGCGGCCTCGTGTGGCGGCAGCGCCGGTTCCGGCGGGGCCTCGTGCGGGGCCCGCGCGGCGCCGATACCGGAGTGGAACGGGGTCACCTCCAGGCGCACGCCGTCGGGGAGGATGTCGACGCCCATCCGGTCGGCCTCGCCGGGGCCGCGCAGGTCGTGCACGGTGGCGACGCCGAGCCGGCGCAGGATCTCGTGTCCGCGTTCGTCCAGCCGGCACAGCTGGGCCGACCGGAGCAGAACTCCGCTGCGAATCTTGGTCCCGCTCGCCGTGCGCAGGCCGCCGACGTCGCGGTAGTTGAAGGTGCCGGGAATGTGGAGATGATCGGGGCGCACCGTTGTCACGACTCCAGGTTATCGGCGGGTTCGCGGCGGTGGGGTGGCGTTGGATCACCTGTGTGCTCGCCCACATCGATATAACGATTCCGGCCCGGAGGCCGTAGAGTTCTGGACGTTTGCGCCCGGGCGCCGCCCGCGCTGACCGTGGCGGATCCGCCGCCGGACCACCGCGCGGGGTGTGTCCGGGAGGTAACAAAACAATCTTTCAGTACGGAATGGCCTATCGAACCTGGTCGCGATCCCCGAAAACCCTCTAACATTGACGGATGTTGAACGGGTCGCCCGAGGTAGAGCTCGGAAGAGATCACCGCGGATCGGATGCCCGTTGAGCGAGCCGCGCAGGCGAGGTGCGCGAGTTCTTTCGCCGAGGGAGTCGTCGTTGAGCGCTAGTGGAGAGATGATTCAGGTTCGGCCGCGGCCGATCGTGCAGGAGGCCATCGACGCCGCGTCGGCCGCCTGCGATTGCACGGGCACGCGCGCGTTGCGGGTGGTGCTGCACGCCGGTGTGAGTGCGATGTGGTCGGCCATCCGGGCCACGCCGCAACGGCAGGTGCGCACGCTGGATCTCACGATCAGCGCCTTACGTCGCCGTTGGGAGGGGGAGGCCGACTGTTCCGGGCTCTCGGCGACGGAGTGGCTGCGCGATCTCGACGCCGAGGTCGGTGCGGCGCTGGACGCCTGTGCCGAGCGCTCGAACACCCAGTGGATCGAGCCGGTCACGGCGATCTCGGCATACGTGCTGGCCGTGATTCAGGGGGCGGTGCTGCGCTGGCTCGCCGATGGTGACGACGAGACCACGCTCGTGGTGCTGGACGATCTGGTCGCGACGCTGATCACCAAGGCGGTCGATCGATAACGACGCGCCCACTACTCCTGGACGTGTGACCAGTTTCGTGATTGGCTGATGTCGTGACAGACGCGTCGCCCATCGCCGACCTGCACGCCGCCACCGCGGACCTCGATCCGCCCCTGGCCGCACTGGACCTGAGCGCGTTGCGCGCCAACGCGGCGGACCTGGTTCGCCGGGCCCGCGGCGTGCCGATCCGGGTGGCCAGTAAATCGGTGCGCTGCCGTGCGGTCCTCGAGGAAGTACTCGGCCCGCAACTCACCGGCCGCGGCGGATTCGCCGGCATCATGTCCTATTCGTTGCGCGAGGCGCTGTGGCTGGCCGGCCACGGGGCGCGCGACATTCTGCTCGGCTATCCGAGCGTCGATCGCGCCGCACTGGCCGACCTGGCCGCCGATGCCACCCTGCTCGACTCGATCACGCTGATGGTCGACGACGTCGCGCAGCTGGATCTGATTCGCGCCGCGGTCGGCGGCGCCGGAATCAGCCCGCGCGTATGCCTGGATGTCGATGCCTCGTTGCGCGTCGGCCCGCTGCACCTGGGGGTGCGCCGATCGCCGATCCGGACGCCCGAGCAGGCCGAGCGGCTGGCCCGGGTCGCGCGCGAGCGTGGATTCCGGGTGGTGGGTGTGATGACCTACGAGGCGCAGATCGCCGGCCTGCCCGACACCAATCCCGCGGTGCGGCTGGTCAAGCGGCTCTCCGCGGCCGACATCGGCACGCGCCGTGCGCGGGTGCTGGACGCGGTGCGTGCGGTGGCCGGTGAACTCGAGATCGTCAACAGTGGTGGCAGCGGGTCGATCGAGGTGAGCGTGGCAGCGCCCGAGGTCACCGAGGTGACCGCCGGGTCCGGCCTCTACGTGCCGACGTTGTTCGACGGATATCGCGCGTTCACACCCCACCCGGCGCTGTATTTCGCGCTGCCGGTTCTGCGCCGGCCGGCCGCCGATATCGCCACCGTGTTCGCCGGCGGCTATATCGCCTCCGGTCCGGCCGGTGCGTCGCGGGTGCCGAAGCCGGTGTGGCCCAAGGGTTTGCGATTGATCGGCGCCGAGGGTGCGGGGGAGGTGCAGACGCCGTTCACGGGCGCCGCGGACCTGGCCGTCGGGGATCGGGTGTGGATGCGCCACGCCAAGGCCGGTGAGCTGTGCGAACGCTTCGACGCCATCCACGTCGTCGATGCCGACGACCGGCGCACCACGGTGCCGACGTATCGGGGCGAGGGCCGCAACTTCGGCTAGCCGTGCCCGGTCAGTTCGAGGTAGGCGGCCAGATCGGGCAACTGCTCGGGTGTTTCGGGCAGATAGTCCGTGAGCAGCGGCGAGGCCACGACGATCGCCGACCACATCGCCCGGGAGACGGCGGTGGTCAGCCAGTGCCGGGAGAGCAGGTCGTCCATTCCGTGCGGTGCGTCGGCGGGTGCCGAGGTCGTCATCGAGATCAGCACGACCGCCGCCTCCCGGCCGCGGAAGCGATCGGCGGTGCCGACCACCACATCCTCGATCCGGGCCCGCGACAACAGCATCCGAATGCGCGCCACCTGCGCGTGATAGGGCGTGACCACCAGGATGTCGTGCGGATGCAGCCGCCGGGTGAGCACGCCCTGGCGCCAGGTGCGGCCCAGCAGGGACCGGACCTGACGGACGATCTCACGGGCCTCCTCCGCGGATTCGGTGCTGTTGCCGTGATGTTCGACCGGCACCGCGCGCACACCCGGCGCGACGCCCTCGAGTTCGCGGGCGAGGGTGACCGTCTCGTTGGAGCGCAGCCGACGGCCGTAGCGCAGCGACGACACCGGCCCGCACACCTGCGGATGCATTCGCCAGGTGCGTTCCAGGAAATAGCCGAAAGCCGTGGGCACCGTGGGGTTGTCGCCGACGATGCGGCCCAAGGCCGATTCGTGCACGCGCTCCGGGTGCACGCCGGTGCCCGGTAACGGCGCCGGATCGCCGACCAGCAGCAGATTCCGCGCCGACGCGCCCACCGCGATCGCCTGGGCCAGCGGGAAATATCCGGCATCGGCGATCACCAGCAGATCCAGACTCTGCGGCGCCACCTGCTCGGGATCGGTGAAATCGCCTGGGAGACCGCCGATCACACAGCCGTTCACCGCGTTGTCGAGGAAGCGCGGATAGCGGTCGGCGGCGATCCCCAGCCATTCCGGCGCCACGCTGTGCACATCCGATTTGGCGACCAGCTCCGGCAGGACGCCCACACGGACCACGGCGTCGAGCAACACCTCGGCGGCCGAATGCGTTTGCGCCACCACCCCGACGCGCCATTTGTAGCGGGTGACGAGCCGCTCGATCACCCGTGCGGTGGTGTCGAGTTTGCCGGTGCCGGAGGGCCCCTGCACCGCGAGATACGAGCAGTCGAGATCGAGCACCGCGGCGGTGATCGCGGCCGCGTAGTCGCCGAAAACCTGTGGGAGCGCGGTCGATCCGTGCAGCCGCGGCCGTCGCCGGCACAGCAGGTCGAAGGCGGCCGTCAAGGGGACGTCCGGCAGGCTGATCAGCAGATCGTGCGCCACGGCGTTCAGCGCCTGTTCCAGATCGTCGTCGCGGCCCGGCGGATCGGGCACGATGGCGACGGGCAGTTCGTCGTAGGGGGCGCACCCCGGCGGCAGCAGTTCCTCCACCCGCACCACATCGTCGAAGTTGTCGTCGAGCGCGAAACCGAGCACCGTGGCCGCCGCGGTGGCGCGCCGGCCTGGGGTGGCCGGCAGGTCGGGCACCGGCGAATCGTAGAGCGTGCGGACCGCGGTGCCCGGCGGCGGCGGGCGACCGGTGCCCAGCCGGCCGGTCAGCTTCAGGTAGCGCCGCATCGGCCGATCGTCGGTGTGCTGCCATTTGGTGTCGACGCTGGCCCAGTCCGCGACGAGAACGCCCGGGGTATCGGCCCATTCGCCGATCGGCCGGTGCAGGCGGTCCTCGTGCGCCCAGTGCAGCGGCTGCCGCTCGCGCCGGTGATACCCCAGTACCGCGGCCATCATGGCGGCGGCTTGCTGTCCGGCGCTGCGGGTTTCGTCGTAGTCGAAGGCGAATTCGCGCAGCGCCGCCTCCACCGCGGCCGGTTGTTCGGCGAGGGTGCGGCGCGGCACCGGGCAGGGCTGGATGTCGTGCTCGGCGGCGAGTTCGCAGAGTCGCTCGCGCAGGCGCAGTGTTGCCGCACAGGACGATTCGAGGTCGGCGCGGATCGGTTCGGAGTCGGGGTCGAGCAGGCCGAGTACTTCCGGCAGATCGTAGGTGCGGGCGCCGATCAGCAATGCGGAACGCACGATCGGATACAGGTCCAGCAGGGCGCCGAGCAGGTCGTCGGCGGTCTCCTCGTCGGCGCCGCAGCGCGCGCACAGGTCGGCCAGCAGCGTCCGGATCGGCGAGCAGAAGTGGTAGATCCGCAGGTCGGGATGGTGCTGCTGACGATCGGCGAGAAATTCGAGCAGCGCCACCGGATCGTGGGTGGTGAAGGCGTGGAACAGGAACACCCCGTCGCCGCCGTCCGCACTCCGCGCGGCGACGCCGACGCCGACGGCCGACCCGGCGACCGCGACGAAGACGTCGCCGGCATCGGGCGGGGCCAGCTCACCGAAGGCGGCGGCATCCGTGACCGCGTAGGCCGGGCGTCCGGTGCGCTCGCGGCGCAACTGCAGTTCGGCCTGCCGTCGCAGCGTCGAAAAGGTCTGCACCGCAACGCCGGTCACCGACGAATCCGCGGCGGCGAGGCGATCGACCGTGGTGATGCCGGCATCGCGCAGCTGCGCCCGCACCGACGGCCGCATACCGGCCACCAGCAGCAGATCGCGCCCGGCCACCAGTTCGGCGGTGCAGCTCGCGCATCGCCCGCAGGCGAGGTAGCGGCGGTCTCCCCACTGCACGGGCAGCAGTTCGTCCTGTTTGGCGGTGAGGATCGCGGCGAGCCGAGTCCGCCGCGCCGCGTAGACGGTCTCGGCCGGACCCAGTTCGTGGATCCGCTCCGCACCCGCGGCATCCCGGATCCGGACCCACGGATCGACGTCGAACCCGTTGTCCCGCACCAGGCGCGCACACGCGGCGGCCTCCATGAGCGCCGCGACATCGGACGACGACGCGCGGACGTACAGGACGAAGGTGGAACTCGGGATCGGCGGCGCTGCGCGGACGACGTCCGCGACGCCCGCTGCGCCGGCCTCGTCGGAGGCGACGTTGTCCGGCAGCGCCGCGGGCCGCCGCGTGCGCACCGGTGCGGGGTCGTCGCGGCGGACGAGAACGGCGCATCCGGCCGCGAAGGTTCCGTCGAAGAATGTCGCCCCGAATATCGCGGGCGCGTCGGTGCCGAGGGCGGCGACGGTGCGGTCGTGCGCGCCGCGCAACTCCGAGGCGGTGGCGGCATCCGGCGGATCGATGGTGATCACGCTCGCACCGAGGGCGGCGTAGACATCGTCGAACACCTCGTCCGACAATGCGTCCGAGCCGAGCGGAAAATGCACCGGATCGGTCGGATCCGGCGAAAGGACAAGGCCCAGTTCGGTATCGAGCGCGCGCAGCAGCGCGAATTCGCAGCGCGCTGCCCTCACCAGGTCATCGGTGCTGCACACGACACGATCACCGAACAGAATCAATCGCGGCCCTCCTGAGTTCCGGACACCCGCACGCGGCCGACGCCCGCTCGCGTGCCGAGTCGCGCAACAGCGTAATCATTCGAGGTCGTACGGCGTGGCGTGAGGGGGGCGTGTCGGATATCGGTCTCACTTCGCCGGGCCGGGACGGCTCTCGGACGGCCTGCCCGTGACAATGGGCCGATGTCGTACTTCCAGGGTGCCCGCGGTCGACTGCACTACCGGCGGTGGCCGGTGGAGCGGCCGGTCGCACTGGTGGCGTTCCTGCCCGGAACCGGCCAGCACAGCGGGCATTACCATCGGCTCGGGCGCGGCCTGGGCGCGCGCGGTATCGAAGTCTGGTGCCTGGACACCGCCGGCCAGGGGCTGAGCGAAGGCGACCCGGAGGCGCCGGGAACGCTGCCCGAACTCGCGCACGACGCCGCCGCGCTGGTCCGGGTGCTGCGCGCCGAGCGGCCCGATCCGCCGCTGTTCCTGGCCGGCCACTCGCTCGGTGCGGCGACCTGTCTGGCATCGATGTCGCTGCCGGAGATGTCCGGGTGCGCGGGCATGGTGCTGACCGGGACCCCGAAGCGGGCCGTCGAATCGCCCGCCGCCCTGCCGCCCGGACTGCCGATTCTGGCGCTGCACGGCGTCGACGACCGCCGCGCACCCATCGACTCCGCGCGTGCGTGGTCTGCCCGGCATCCGTCGGTGGGGTTGCACGAGTACACCGATGCCGGGCACGATTTGCTGCACGAGCCGGTGCATGCGGCAGTCACCGCCGATATCGCGGAGTGGATTCGCGAGGTCGCCGACCGTCGTCACGGCGCCGCGGACGTGGGTTGAGAAAGGGGGACCGCGATGCAGTCACAAGAGGCCGGGGATCTGCGCAACGATGTCGGTGCGCTGGCCCAGGCGGTCGACGACGGAGAGCTGTGGATCGACGGCGTACTCGTCGGCGACGGCACCCACGAGCGCTGCGCGCGCCGCTACGAGTCGCTGGCCGACCAGGTCGAGCAGCAGATCCGGACGCTCGGCGCGGCCGCGTCCCTGCCGGGCTTCGGCGGTTTCGAGTCGGGACATTCGCTGCGCCGCGGCTTCGAGGGCAAGGCCGCCGACGCGGTCGATCGGTTACGCGAATACGCCGATGCCGCACGGCAATTGGCCCAGACCCTGCGCGCTGCCGCGGCCGCCTACGCCCAGCACGATGCCGATGCCGCCGCGGCGATCGGCAAGGCCGCTCCACCTCCGGTGGTCGTAGCGCCGTCGCAGCCGGTGGGGGTGGGACATGCATAGGGTCAGCGGCAACGGGACACCGCCGGCGCAGGGGCACACCGATCCGGATTACGCCCCGACGGTCGAGGTGTTCGACCACCTCACCCACCGCGATATCCAGCGTGGGGTGCAGGAATTGAATCCCGAGATCATCACCGCGGGCCGCCAGGCCTGGCAGAGTTCGGCCGCCGCCATGGCCGAGGCGGTCCAGTCCGCGCACACCGAAATTCGCGGCGCCATCGCCGACGGCTGGCGCGGTGGTGCCGCGCAGCTGGCCGCCGACGCGGTGACCGCCTTCGAACGACTGGGCCAGCAGCTGTCCGATGTGATGGCGGTTGTCGGACAACGACTCGGGCAGGCCAACGACGCAGCGGAGACATTGCGCGCCTCGGTCTCGCAACAGGTGAGCGCGCATCCGGATCTGGCAGCGGCACTGCTGGATCCGAAACAGGCCACCGCCAACGTCGCCGTGCAGAAGAGCGCCGAGAACGCGCGCCAGGACGCCGTGCGGGTGATGGATTCGGTCTACGCCGGTGTCTTCCTGCGCACCGGCGACAGTGTGCCGGCGTTTCCCGACGGCGGTATGTATCCGAATCCCGCTGTCGTACAACCGGGTGAGGAGGCGACCGCGCCGGGCGGGGGCAGTGCGGATCTGATCGGGCGGGCGACGGGCGCCCAGGTGACGCCCACGGTGGACGGACCGCAGGGCCCGGCAGCGGCTCCGGCGGATCGGCCCGCCGCACCCGCCGACGACTCGGCCGGCGGCGATCGGCCCGGCGGTGATCAGCAGGCAACCGATCGTCCGGCGGCCGTCACACCCGCCGCGGCCGCACCGACGCTCGTGGAGCCCCCCACCCCGGTGCACAGCACGTCGGCGGCCGCCACGGTTCCCGAGGCGCCGGTGGCCGCGACCGCGAATCCGGTTGTCACACAGCCCAAACCGTCGAGCACCGCGCAACCCGCCGCGGCGGCAACGGCATCGGCCGGCACCCTCGGCGTGGTCCCCGCGGCCGCCGTCGGTCCCGCCCCGGCGTCGACCGCCCCGGCGTCGACCGCGCAGAACTCCGATTCGACCAAGCGCGACGACCACGATCAAGACCACAACCCCGGCGCCGACTCGATGTCCGGAATGGGTGCGGGCATCGTGGGCGGGCTGGCCGGGGGCGCGTTCGCCGCGGGCGATGCGGTGCGCCAGGGTCCGTCGACTCCGGTGGCGGCGAAGCCGATCCGCCGCGACGAGGACGAGGACGAGGACTACTACTCCGAGTTCGACGACGAGCCGACCTTCCTCGAACCGGCCGAGCCGGGTGGCGAGCTGGTCGGAATCCTCGACCCGACGACCCCGCCCGTACTGGGCGAATGGTCCGAGGATGACTGATCGCGCGGTGACGGCGGAGGACGAGGCGGGCCGGCGGCGGTGAAATGGACGCTGACACCCGATCAATTCGCGATGGCATGGCAACGGATCGACGGTGACCGGATCCCGTATCCGCTCGCCGTGCGGTTGTCCGCCCGCGACAGCGGCGAACGGGCCGCGCAGCTGCCGGATCTGACCGACTGGTGCGACCGCACCGTGGACCCCGATCTGGAGGCGGCGTTGCGGCTGCTCGCCCGGCCCACCGTGTGCGTCGAGGTCTTCGGCGAATCCGGTGCGGGACAGGCCCGGCCCGTACGGGTGCTCGGCGCGGCCGCCGGCCACATCACGGTGGTCGCCGCCCAGCGCCACGGCGACGCGGCCGATCGCGGCGGTGACGTGCGGCTGTTCGTCGGGAATTCCGCCTCCCTCGCGGCGCGGGTGGTGTCGCTGCTGCCGGAGTGTCCGGCCGGAAGCGAACCGCGCCGCACGGCACCACTGGACCGGGTGCGCGAGGACAGTCGCGATCTGGTGACGGTGCCGGTCGCCGGTCCCTCCACGACCGCGCGCATGCGGCGGTTGCTCAAACAGCCTCGCGACGGCATCGGTCAGATCGTGGTCTCCGCGCGCCGCGCCGACGGCAGCATGCGCCCGCTCGGCGTGCTGTGCTGGATCGACGTCGCCGGCGACGGCCGTTACGCGGTCCGCACCCGCGCGGAAGTGGATATCGTCGGTGTCACCGCGGAAACCTTTGCCGCGCAACTGCGCCCGATGGTCGCGGCCGCGGAACGAGTGGTCGCCGACGACAACGAATGGTGAGAACGCATGCCCTGCTACGAATTCGAAGGTAAACGCCCTCAGGTGGATCCGACCGCATTCATCGCGCCGACCGCCACCCTGATCGGCGATGTGCGCGTGGAGGCGAACGCTTCGGTCTGGTACGGGGCCGTGCTGCGCGCCGACCTCGCACCGATCATCGTCCGCGAACGGGCGAATGTGCAGGACAACACCGTGATTCACACCCCGCCCGACGTGCCCGTCGAGGTGGGGCCCGGCGCCACGATCGCGCACAGCGTGGTGCTGCACGGCGCGAGCGTCGGCGCGGAAGCGATCGTCGGCAACGGCAGCACGGTACTCGATATGGCCACGATCGGCGCCGGTTCGATGATCGCCGCGCACTCGCTGGTCCAGCCCGGTACCGAGATCCCCGGCGGGGTCCTGGCCGCCGGAGCGCCGGCCGAGGTCAAACGCTCGATCGCCGGCACCCAGGCCGAAGGCTGGGTCAGGATCAACCCCGGCTACTACGCCGACCTCGCGCAGCGGCATAGGAAAGGGGTGCGCGAGATCGATTCGGAGAGTGAGTGATTCGCGTCGGCGCGGTTGTTCAGCCGCCGGGCCGGTGTGCCGTCGGCAGCAGGTCCAGCATCTCCTCGTCGTCGAGTTGATGGAAATCGCGATACGCCCCGCCGACTCCACCGAGGGACCGCGGAATCAGCGGGCACACCGTCTCCCGGGCCAGGCCGCGCAGCCGTTCCATCGCCTCGATCGAGGACACCGGCACCGCCACCGTGATCCACCGCGGCCGGTGCGACCGCGCCACGCGGCATGCCGCGGCGACCGTCGCGCCCGTGGCCATCCCGTCGTCGACGATCACCACCGTGCGATCGCTGATCGGCACCCGCGGCACCTGCGCGCGCACCATCCGCTGCCGCCGCGCCAGTTCCGCGCGCTCGGCCTCCTCCACGGCGGCGATCTGCTCGGTTCGCACGCCGGTCTGCCGCAGCACGTCGTCGTTGAGAACCCGTACCCCGTCCTCGCCGATGGCCCCCATCGCCAGTTCGGGTTGCCACGGCACGCCGAGTTTCCGGACGAGCAGCACATCCAGATCGCCGCCGATGACCTCGCGCACCGCGGCCGCGACCGGCACCCCACCGCGCGGCAGTCCCAGCACCAGGGGATGCCACGCCCGCAGGTGCGACAGCGATTCACCCAGCGTGCGACCGGCCGACCGACGATCCGGATAGATCATGGTGCCACCAGTCTATGGCTCGACGGTGAATCGGCGCAGGCTCAGGCTCGGGTTGGTGGTGCGGATCTGCCGCAGGTGATCGAGATCGATGCGGCTGGTGGCGATACCGGGGGCATCACCGAGTTCGGCGAGCAGATTGCCGGAGGGGTCCACGATCATCGACGCGCCCGCGCCGCGCGGGGCGCAGTGGTCCGCGGCGGCCACGTAGACCGTGTTCTCGATGGCACGGGCGCGCAGCAGCGTGGTCCACTGATCCAGCTTGCCCGGTCCCGGAATCCATTGCGCGGGAAGTAACAACACCTGCGCTCCCGCGGCGGCCACCCGGCGGCAGCCCTCCGGGAAGCGCAGGTCGAAGCAGGTCTGCAGGCCGAAGGTGACACCGTCGACGGTGAAGGTGGCGGGATCCTCGATCGGGCCGGGAGCGACCACCTCCGATTCGCGGAATCCGAACGCGTCGTAGAGGTGCACCTTGCGGTAGACCGCCACGAATTCGGCATCGGGACCGGCCGCGATCAGCGTGTTGTAGATGCGGTCGGTGATCTGCCCGCCCGGCGCCTCGACGACGCCGGCGACCACGTGCACCCCGAATTCGGCGGCGAGCCCGCGCAATTCGCTCGCCCACGGGCCGGTGATCGGCTCGGCCGCCGCCACCACCCGTTCGTCCAGCCGCTTCACCGCGAACATCGAATATTCCGGGGCGACAACCACGTTCGCCCCGTGCTCGGCGGCGGCGCGAACGTGGTCGCGCAGCGCGGCGAGATTGGCGGCCTTGTCGGTGTACGGCCCGAATTGCACGACCGCGATATCGACCGCCCGCGCCGGAGCCGGGGCGGTCGCCGGTCGGGCGGCGGGCCGGGGTTCGAGTCCACCGGCCACCACGGGAGCGGGCCGCCCGGCCTCCGCGGTGGTGGAGGTGATCACGATCGGGACGGGACTGCCGATCGGCTCGGCGGTGGAGATTCCGGCGACGGGGCGGGCGGTTCCGGGTACGTCCGCAGTGTCGGATTCGTCACTCAGGAGTGCGCCGGCGCCGCCGCGAGAATTCGGCTCGGCGGGCGCAGATGCGGTGGGCCGCAGGGGTTCGGCGGATTCCGGAACGTCGCGCGAGGGC
>NZ_JADKYP010000076.1 GCF_015354405.1 Nocardia sp. BSTN01
TCGGTTGCACCTGGCCGGGGAGCACCAGTGCCACCCCGCACAACGCTCCCGCCGTGAGACACCGTGCCCAGGCATGTGACTTCATCGACCCTCCACCCCTTTCGCGGCACGGCGTGCCGACCAAACGATGCTAGTCGGCCCCGCTGCACCCCGGAGCCGCCACGCGCGTCAACCGCGCAGTTCCTCGGGTAGCTGTTGCGGATCCAGCAGCAGCCGTTGGGAGTCGACCCGGCCCACCTTCTCGGCGAGGCCGAGATTGTCGGCCAGCAACTTCCATTCCACATCGCTGATCGCGGCGCGGGCGCGCTCGATCACGCCGAGGTCGCGGGTGCCCCAGGCGATCGGCATGGCGCTCACCGGCTGGCGCAGATCGCCGACCGATCGCGGTGCGCGATCGGCTCGCACGGTCACCGCCGGCACCTGTTCCCCGGCGTCGGTATCGTGCCCCGGCAGGGCGCGCACCACCCGGGTGATCAGCGCGTAGCGCGGCACGGCGCCGGGTTTGGCGAGGTTCACCAGCGCGAGCAGGGTGATCCCCTTCGGATGGTGCCCCGAGACGACGGCCGGGACCAACTCGCCCTCGGCGTACAACTTCTCGATGCGCGAGCGGTACGGCGTCCACAACGCGACGAACAGCGCGGTGATGGTCGCCAATGCGAAGGCCACCGCCAGCAGGAACGAGTACGGGTGATTCAGCCAGATCAGCCCGGCCGTGCCGAGGCCGAGCACGATGGCCGCGGTGAACGCCAGTATTCGCAGCCGCCGGATATCGCGGACGACTTCGTTCACCGCCCGGGCATGTTCGCGGTCGACCGCGAATTCGAAGCGTCGCACGTCTCAAATCCTCACATCTGTCCGGCAGCGGTAACCCAGCGGCGCGCCCACCGCGGCCGATCGGCTGCGCCTACCCGATCGCCGGGCCCAGCAGGTCGTCCGCATCGGTGATGCGATAGGCATACCCCTGTTCGGCAAGGAAACGCTGGCGGTGGGCAGCGTATTCGGCATCCAGCGTGTCACGTGCCACCACGGAGTAGAAGTGCGCCTGACCGCCGTCGGATTTCGGGCGCAGCAGCCGGCCCAGGCGCTGGGCCTCCTCCTGACGGGAACCGAAGGTGCCCGAAACCTGAACGGCCACCGACGCTTCCGGCAGATCGATGGAGAAGTTCGCCACCTTGCTGACCACGAGGACCGGAATTTCGCCGTTGCGGAACGCGTCGAACAGCGCCTCGCGCTCCTTGGTGCGCGTCGAGCCCTGGATGACCGGTGCGTTGAGATGTTCGCCGAGTTCGTCGAGCTGATCGAGATAGGCCCCGATCACCAGGCTGGGCGCATCGCGGTGGCGGGCCAGGATGGATTCGACGACGGGGAGTTTGGTGCGCGCGGTGGAGCAGAGTTTGTAGCGCTCCTCCGGTTCGGCGGTGGCGTAGGCCATGCGTTCGGCTTCGGTGAGCGTGACCCGCACCTCGATGCAGTCGGCCGGCGCGATCCAGCCCTGCGCCTCGATGTCCTTCCACGGCGCGTCGTAGCGTTTCGGGCCGATCAGCGAGAACACGTCGCCCTCGCGGCCGTCCTCGCGCACCAGCGTCGCGGTGAGCCCGAGCCGGCGCCGGGACTGCAGATCCGCGGTCATCCGGAACACCGGCGCGGGCAGCAGGTGGACCTCGTCGTAGATGACCAGGCCCCAGTCGCGGCTGTCGAACAGTTCCAGGTGTTTGTATTCGCCCTTGGTCTTGCGGGTGATCACCTGATAGGTGGCGATGGTGACCGGGCGGATCTCCTTGCGCTCACCGGAGTACTCACCGATCTCGTCCTCGGTCAGCGAGGTGCGCGCGAGCAGTTCCCGCTTCCACTGTCTGCCGGCCACGGTGTTGGTGACCAGGATCAGCGTCGTCGCCTGGGCCTTGGCCATCGCGGCGGCGCCGACCATCGTCTTGCCCGCGCCACAGGGCAGTACCACCACACCGGATCCACCGGCCCAGAACGAGTCGGCCGCCAGCTCCTGATAGTCGCGCAGATGCCATTCGTGGGTGCCGAAGTCCAGATCGATGCGATGGGCCTCGCCGTCGACGTATCCGGCGAGGTCTTCGGCCGGCCAGCCGACCTTCAGCAGCATCTGTTTGATCCGACCGCGCTCGGACGGGTGCACGACGACCGTGTCGTCGTCGATGCGGGCGCCGAGCATCGGCTGAATCTTCTTGTGCCGCAACACCTCTTCGAGCACCGCACGATCCAGGCTGACCAGCACCAGCCCGTGCGCGGGATGTTTGACCAGTTGCAACCGCCCGTAGCGGGCCATGGTCTCGACCACGTCGACCAGCAGCGGCTGCGGAACCGCATAGCGCGAATAGTTGACCAGCGCGTCGACGACCTGTTCGGCGTCGTGCCCCGCCGCCCGCGCGTTCCACAGCGCCAGCGGTGTCACCCGGTAGGTGTGCACATGCTCGGGTGCCCGTTCGAGTTCGGCGAACGGCGCGATCGCCTGCCGAGCCGCATCGGCCTGCTCGTGGTCCACCTCGAGCAGCAGGGTTTTGTCGCTCTGCACGATGAGCGGTCCGTCCGTCACGGCACCTCCTCCAGATTCTCGGGTCGGCCCCCTGCGCTCGGGGAATACGTCCCACATTGTTGCCGGACCCCCCGACAAACCTTCATCAACCCTACGCGAGCTGGGCAGATGTTCGCTGTGAGCGCACTCGCACCCGGACCCGGCTCACAGCGCCGATCCGGGCCCGCGCAGGGGCGGCCAGTCGGTGGCCGGCTGCGACGGATCACCGGCCAGCCGCCCGGCGACCCAGGAATCCCGGCGCACGCCGCGCTGCACACCGGCCCCGCGCAGCAGACCTTCGTAACGGAAGCCGGTCCGCCGCACCACCGCGGCGGAAGCGAGGTTGCCGACGAATGCCCGCCACTCGATGCGGCTCAGCCCGAGCCCGCCGGCGGCGAAACCGAAATCACAGACCAACCGGACGCTGCGGGTCATCAACCCACGGCCGCGCACCGCGTCGCTGAGCCAGAAGCCGATCTCGGCGGCCCCGGGCTGCGGACCGGCCTCGAGGCCGACCATGCCGGCCACCGGCCCGTCCGCCGCCGTGCGCACGGCCCAGACCGGGCTGTGGGCCGCCCACCCGGGCGCGACGATATCGGTCAGGAATCCCACGGCGTCGGCCCGCCGATACGGCACCGGCACCGTCGTCCACTCCGGAATCGACGGCTGCCGGCAGCAGGCGACGATCGCGTCGATATCGGCCTCGGCCGGGCGCGACAACCACACCGTCTCATCGGTCAGTACACAGTCCTCCACCGCTTCATGCTGGCACGCAACCCTGCGGTGGCCCAGCGGATTTCCGGCGACCGTAGAATCGGGCCAATGGTTGCCGCGTTGCTCGCCGATCTGTTCGAATCCCATCGGGCGCATCTGCTGTCGGTGGGTTACCGGCTGACCGGCAGCGTGGCCGACGCCGAGGACGCGGTGCAGGAGAGCTGGCTGCGACTGGCCACCACCCACCAGTCCGAGATCGAGGACCTGCGCGCCTGGCTGACGACCGTGGTCAGCCGGATCTGCCTGGATCGGCTGCGCAGCGCCGCAGTCCGGCGGGAAAGCTATGTGGGGCAATGGCTTCCGGAGCCGATCGTCACCGGCGTGACGCCGTCGAATCTGCCGGATCCGCTGGAAACGGTGGTGCGCAAACAGGATTGCCGTTTCGCCGCGCTGGTGGTCCTCGACGCGCTGACGCCGCCGCAGCGGGTGGCCTTCGTCCTGCACGACGGGTTCTCGGTGCCGTTCGACGAGATCGCCGAACTGCTCGAGGTGACGCCGGAGGCGGCCCGGCAACTCGCGGTGCGGGCCCGGAAATCACTGGCCGCGGCCCCGGAACCGGTGTCGGACACCGAACATCTCGCCGCCGTGCAGCGACTGCTCGAGGCGCTGTATTCCGACGATGTGGACGCGGTCGTCGCGGCTCTGCATCCGGATTCGGTCTTCATCGGCGATACCGGCGGCACCGCGAAGACGGCCGCGCGGGCGATCGTCGGTGCGGACAAGATCGCGCGGTTCGTCCTCGGGCTCATCCGGATGTATCAGGTGGACCAGGCAGAACTCTCGCCCACCGATTCCGCGCAATTCGAATTCGTCGGCGTCAACGGGCAACTCGGGTTGCTGCTGCACGAGCGCGCCCCGCGCAACGGTGCGCCGGGATCACCCCCGCGCGTGGTCGGCTTCGCCGTTCGCGACGGTTTGATCTGGGGCACTTACGATGTCGCCAATCCCGCGAAGCTAAGTGGCCTTCGCCTGCCCCGGGATCCGGCGTAGCCGCCGGAACGCATCGAGCGTCCCGGCGGCGCGCTCGGACTACGGAGTGGACGAACCGGTCCACATGTCCGGGGTGCTCGAACCGAGTCCCCAGTTGCCTGTGGACGATCCGGTACCCCAGTTCGGCGTCGAGGAACCCCAGCCCCAATCGTTGCTGAAGATGTTGTGCAGGGTGTCGTTGATGTATCCGAGGACCGTTCCCGCCGCTGGATGCAGCAGAAGGTCGAGATAGGAGGCCATACACCGCCCCTTTCGAGCCACCACCGAAGTGGTTGTGAGATAGAACACGGGGAGGCTAGCTGCCACCAGGAAACCACACAACCATGCAGGTCAAACGCCCGAACCGAATGTGAAACATAGCCTTTCGCTATCGCGCCGCAACCGTAGCGAACACACGGCAAGCATCGGCCCGGTCCCCGGTCCGGGGTGCGCGCCGCGGCCACGGGGCGATATCACTACGTTGGGACCATGTCAGCCATCCCCACCGTCGCCCGCCTGCGCCCGTTCCGCGCCACGATCTTCGCGGAGATGACCGAACTGGCCGTGCGCCACGACGCGGTCAACCTCGGGCAGGGATTCCCCGATACGGACGGCCCGGCCGCGATGCTGGAGGTGGCCCGCACCGCCATCGCCGACGGGCTGAATCAGTACCCGCCGGGGCGCGGCATGCCGGTGCTGCGCCGGGCGATCGCGGCGGACCGGAAACGGCGCTACGGCGTGGACTACGACGTCGACTCGCAGGTGGTGGTCACCGTCGGCGCCACGGAGGCGATCGCGGCGGCGGTGCTCGGCCTGGTGGAGGCCGACGAGGAAGTGGTGCTGATCGAGCCGTACTACGACTCCTACGCCGCGGTGGTCGCCTTGGCCGGCGCCACCCGCCGCACCGCGCGGCTGGTGCCCGACGGCAACGGATTCGTCCTCGACCTGGACAGCCTGCGCGCCGCGATCACCCCGAAAACCCGTATGCTGCTGCTGAATTCGCCGCACAACCCCACCGGGGCGATCCTGTCCCGGTCCGACCTCGAGGCGATCGCGGAGCTGGCCCGCGAGCACGATCTGATCGTGGTCTCCGACGAGGTGTACGAACATCTCGTCTACGACGGCAACACCCATATCAGCATCTCGACGCTGCCCGGCATGTTCGAGCGCACGGTCGTGATCTCCAGTGCCGCGAAGACTTTCAGCGTCACCGGCTGGAAGATCGGCTGGGCGTGCGGTCCGGCACCGCTGATCGACGGATTGCTGGCCGCCAAGCAGTTCATGAGCTTCGTCGGCGGCGGCCCGTTCCAGCCGGCGGTCGCCTACGCGCTCGAGAACGAGCAGCAGTGGGTCGCCGATCTTCGTAACAGCCTGTCCGACAAGCGCATTCGACTCTCGGAGGCGCTGGCCGACGCCGGATTCCTGGTCAAGCGCAGCGATGCGACGTATTTCGTCTGCGCCGATATCAGCCCGCTGAGCTCCGCCGACGCGCTGGTCTTCTGCCGGGAGCTGCCGCGGCGGCTCGGCGTCGTCGCGGTTCCGATCGAAGTCTTCGCCGACGACCGCGACTCGTGGAATCGCCTGGTGCGCTTCGCATTCTGCAAGCGGGACGACACGCTCGACGAGGCGGTCCGCCGTCTGCACGCGGCCCACGTGTGACCGCACGATCGCGCGGTCACCATCGCCGCGAGCCGCGAGCGAAGGTGACCGCTACCGTGTCTCAGCCCCGGCGCCGGGCCACCGCGTCGGCGAGGCGATCCAGCTGCGCCGCCGTGGTCTCCCAGTCCAGGCAGGCGTCGGTGATCGACTGGCCGTAGGTCAGATCGTCGGCGTGGCCGAGGGTGAGGTCCTGGCGGCCGGCGACCAGGAAGCTCTCCATCATCACACCCACCACCGCGCGGTCGCCGGCGGCGATGCGCTCGGCGATATCGGTGACCACGTCGACCTGCTTGTTGTGGTCCTTGTTGCTGTTGCCGTGGCTGGCGTCGACGACCACCCGCTGCGGCAGCCCCGACTTCTCCAGGCGCAGGCAGGCCTCGGCGACGGAGGCGGCGTCGTAGTTCGTGCCGGCGCTACCGCCGCGCAGGATCACGTGGCAGTCCGGGTTGCCGCTGGTGCGGATGAGCGCCGAGCGGCCGTCGAGATCGGTGCCGGGGAAGACGTGGCTGGCACCGGCCGCCCGCACCCCGTCCACGGCCACCTGCACATCGCCGTCGGTGCCGTTCTTGATCCCGACCGGCATCGACAGCGCGCTGGAGAGCTGCCGGTGCACCTGGCTGGCCGCCGTGCGCGCGCCGATCGCACCGTAGGAGACCAGATCCGCGATGTACTGCGGCGTGATCGGATCGAGGAATTCGCAGGCCACGGGCAGGCCGAGACCGGTGATGCCGACCAGCAGCCGACGCCCCAGTCCGAGACCGGTGTTCACGTCGAACGAACCGTCCAGATGCGGATCGTTGATCAGGCCCTTCCAGCCGAGCGTGGTACGCGGCTTCTCGAAGTAGACGCGCATCACGACGTGCAGCCGGTCGGAGAGTTCGGCGCTCTTGGCGGCCAGGCGGCGCGCGTAGTCGAGGGCAGCCTCGGGGTCGTGCACCGAACACGGGCCGACGACGACCATCAGGCGGTCGTCGGTGCCGTCGAGGACTTCGACCGTGGCGGCGCGACCGGCCCGCACAGTGTCGGCGAGCGCATCGTCGATCGGATGCTCGCGGCGAACCTCGGCGGGCGAGAGTAGCGGGCTGATACTCAGCGTGCGCTGATCGTCGAGGTCACTGTGTGAGGCATCGACATCGGCTGCGGTCGTCATGATGGGTTCCTTTTCTCAGGCCGACCCACCGAGCGAAATCCCGTGGAGCCGGTCTGCAATCCGGCTCGGGGTGGGAGAAGGTCAGCGCGGGTCACCGACCGACCCACCCGGGGCCGGCTTGGTAAACCAGAAATACGCGCGCTGCACGAGGGCGACTGTACCAGGGGCGCGGCGCGGATGGGTCCGGCCGGGTGAGCGGACGTGACTGTCCCCACAGCCACCGTGGATGCGACGGGGCCCGGCCGGGATCCAACGATCCTGTGCCGGGCCCGAATTCGCGTGCGGCGCTCAGAACATGCCGGGCTCGTAGGTGCCGGCCGGGGTGCCGGCGATGACATTGAGCCGGTTGTAGGCGTTGATCAGCGCGATGAGCGAGATCAGGGCGCCGATCTGCTCGTCGTCGTAGTGCTTGCGCACCTGCTGCCAGGTCTCCTCGCTGATGCCGCGGTGGACATCGGCGATGCGGGTGCCTTCCTCGGTCAGCGCGAGCGCGGCCCGCTCGGCCTCGGTGAAGACGATCGCCTCGCGCCAGGCGGCGACCAGGTTGAGCCGCACCGAGGTCTCGCCCGCGGCGGCCGCGTCCTTGGAGTGCATATCGGTGCAGAAGCCGCACCCGTTGATCTGGCTGGCGCGCAGCTTGACCAACTCCTGCGTGGCCTTGGGCAGCGGCGAGTTGTCCACGACCTGGCCGGCGTTACCGATCCGCTTGACGAACTTGGCGGCGATCTCGTTGGTGAAGAGAGCGAAACGGGGTTCCATGACCATCCTCCTGTGGAAAGTGAGCCGCGCGGCGCGGCGTCGCTACACAGAGATGACGGAACAGCACCCACGGGGTGTGACATCACCGGAAGTGATGCCGGTCACAACTCCAAGTCGGGTGTGCGGAGTCGGCCGGTGTACTGCTCTGCTCGGCCGAATGCGTCGTCGGCGGCGTCGAGTTCGATGGCGATCTCGTCGAAGATCTCCAGTGCTCCCGCCACACATCGACCCGGCGTGAGCAGCGCGCCGATGCCCGGCGAGTCCAGCAGCAGGCCGGAATCCGGCAGGTCGCGGTAGGCCGCCGCCAAGTCGTCGAGTTCGGTTCGGACCTCGCGCAGCCGGTCTCGCAGCCGGGCGCGGCGAGCTTCGAGGGTCAGCGGATCCACCGGGGTATCCGGCTCTGCATCACTGTGGGTCATGTGCACACTCTGGTGCACGCCGGACGCGCCGCGGCGGAGTTCAGCGGCGGGCGAACGAGTAGGTGACGTCGGTGAGTTGTTCGGACAGATCCCAGAGGCGGCGGGCGGTGACCTCGTCGCGGGAGGCGGCCGAGGAGTCGCAACGCTCGGGGTAGCCTCGCAGGCCGCCGAGGTGGGTCGGGCCGTAGAACGCGCCGGGTTCCACCTTCGCGGTGGCGGCGTAAAGGCTTGGCAGGGCGCCCATTTCGGCCGACTGGGCGAGAATCCGATTGCCCAGGGCCATGATCGCGTCGAGGAACGACTCGGTGTGCGACTGCAGTTCGGTGCTGGCGTAGCCGGGGTGGGCCGCCACCGAGACCTTCGGCGAACCGGCCGCGGTGAGGCGGCGCTGCAGTTCGTAGGCGAACATCAGGTTCGCCAGTTTCGACTGCCCGTACGCGCGCCAGCGCTCGTAGCGCCGGTGCTGATAGTTCGGATCG
The DNA here is from genome assembly GCF_015354405.1 of Nocardia sp. BSTN01. Lineage (GTDB taxonomy): Bacteria > Actinomycetota > Actinomycetes > Mycobacteriales > Mycobacteriaceae > Nocardia. Next base: position 8,752 of record NZ_JADKYP010000076.1, read on the forward strand.
GCGAGGTCGACGCGGCCGATCATATGGGCGCCGCTGGATACCGTGACGACGCGATCGGAGATCTTGTCGAGCAGCAGCCCGGTCAGCGCGAAATGGCCGAGATGGTTGGTCCCGAACTGCATTTCGAAGCCGTCGGCGGTGCGGCGCAGCGGCAGGGCCATCACGCCGGCGTTGTTGATCAGTACGTCGGCGCCCTCGATCGTGCGCGCGAATTCGCGGATCGAGGACAGGTCGGCCAGGTCGAGCCGGCGCACCTGCACCCGTTCGCCGATGGTGTCGGCGACCGCGCGGGCCTTCACCTCGTCGCGGCAGGCCATGATCACCTGCGCACCGGCCTGCGCCAAGGCCCTGGTGGTGGCCGCGCCGAGTCCGCTGTTCGCGCCGGTCACGATGATCGTGCGCCCGCTCTGGTCCGGAATATCGGAGATGTTCCAACCGCTCACCCGCACGAGTCTAGGCGGGCACGGGCCGGTGCGCGCTGTTGTGGCGGAGCCGGGGCGCGGCGTTCCGACCACCCGGGACACGAGGCCCCCTCTCGTAATATAGGGTTGCCTAACCTATCTAAGGCAGCTCCGAACTGCGCAGCTCGACCCGTGAGGCGATACCCGTGACTTCGATATCCCCCGCCCAGCAGGACCTGCTCGACGGTTTCGTACCGTTTCCGGCCGAACTCGCCGAGAGCTACCGAGCCGCGGGCTACTGGCTCGGCGAACCGCTGGGCGACCTGCTGCGCGACGCCGCCCGCACCGGGCCTCGGCGTCCGGCCCTGCACACCGACGCCGGGCCGATCGACTATGCCGAACTCGATCGCCGCGCCGACCGCACGGCCCACGGGTTGCTCGCCTCCGGACTCGAGCCCGGCGACCGCGTCGTGGTCCAACTGCCCAACGTGATCGAATTCGTGGAGGTGCTGTTCGGGCTGCTGCGCGCCGGAATCGTGCCGGTGCTGGCGCTGCCGGCCCATCGGCAGGCCGAGATCGAACATCTGACCCGGCTCTCGGGCGCCGCCGGCTATATCGTGGCCGACAAGGTCGGCGACTTCGATTACCGCGAGCTGGCGGCCGCGGTGGCCGAGCGGGTGCCGACGTTGCGCACGATCTTCGTCCTCGGTGATCCCGGCGCTTACGTCGATCTGAGAACGATTGCGCGCGACGGTGATTCGCTGCCGGCCGTCGACGCGTCCGGTATCGCGGTGATGCTCGTCTCCGGCGGCACCACCGGCCTGCCGAAACTCATCGCCCGCACCCACGACGACTACCACTACAACGCCCGCGCCAGCGCCGAGATCTGCGCGCTGACCTCCGACGACGTGTACATGGCGACACTGCCGGCCGCGCACAACTTCCCGCTGTCGTGCCCGGGCATTCTGGGCACGGTCGCGGCCGGCGCGTCGATCGTCATGCTGGCCGACCCGAGTCCGGAGAACGCGTTCGCGACCATCGAACGCCACCGCGCCACCGTGACGGCGGTGGTACCGCCGCTGGCCCAATTGTGGTGTGCGGCGGTGGAATGGGAGGAGGCCGACCTGTCCAGCCTGCGGCTGCTTCAGGTCGGCGGCGCGAAATTGGCCGAGGTGAACGCCCGTGAGGTGACTCCGGCGCTGGGCGCGACACTGCAGCAGGTGTTCGGCATGGCCGAGGGGCTGATCAACTACACCCGCCTCGACGATCCCGGGGAAACGATCGCGATCTCCCAGGGGCGCCCGCTCTCCCCCGCCGACGAGGTCCGCGTGGTCGACGGCGAAGGCAACGACGTCGCGCCCGGCGAGGAGGGCGAACTCCTCACCCGCGGCCCGTACACCATCCGCGGCTATTACCGTGCCCCGGAACACAATTCCCGCGCCATCACCCCCGACGGCTACTACCGCAGTGGTGATCTGGTGCGGCAACTGCCGAGCGGGCATCTGATCGTCTCCGGCCGGATCAAGGATGTGATCAACCGCGGCGGCGAGAACATCTCCTGCGACGAACTCGAGGAACACCTGCTGGCCCACCCCGCCGTCCGTCATGCGGCCGCGGTCGGCCTGCCGGACGCGGCCCTCGGCGAAAAGGTCTGTGCCGTCCTGGTGATCGACGGCGAGATGCCGAGCCTGGTCGAGGTCAAGGAATTCCTCACCGCTCGCGGCCTGGCGACCTACAAACTGCCCGACATCCTCGTACGGGCCGACGCGCTGCCGTTCACGGCCGTCGGCAAGATCGACAAGAAGGTCCTGCGGTCCCGCTACGACACCGAGTCCGCGACCGCATCGTATTGAGCCTCACTTCGAACAACCCTGCCGCCGAACAGGACTCGACGAACGGGCCGATACGAAAAGGCCCGGCGGGAACTCCCGCCGGGCTCGGTCCGCGTTCCGCTCCGTCAGGCTTCGACGACGTACGGCGCTACGCTGCCCAGCTTTTCGCAGGTCTCGGTGAATTCGCGCTCCGGGCGCGACTGGGAGACGATGCCGGCCCCGGCGCGCAGCCAGGCGCCCTCCGTGGTCTGGTAGATCGCTCGCAGCACCAGCGTGGCCTCCAGCGCACCGCCGGCCGAAACGGTCACCACCGCACCGGAATACAGGCCGCGGGCGTCGTGGTCGAGGCGGAACACCGCGTCCACGCCGGTGCGCTTGGGGATGCCGGAGGCGGTCACCGAGGGGAACAGCATTTCCAGCGCATCCCAGGCACTCTTGTCCGCGGCGAGGGTGCCCCGCACGGTGGAGGCCAGATGTTGCACGCTGCCGCGTTCACGCACCGCCATGAAATCGGAGACGGCGGTGCTGCCCGGCTCGGCCACCGCGGCGATCTCGCCGAACGAGGTCTGCACCGAGATGGCGTGCTCGACGATTTCCTTCGGATCACCGACCAGTTCCTCGCGGGCGGCGGCGTCGGCCGTCTCGCCGCGGCCGAAGGCGCGGGTGCCGGCCAGCGGCTCGGTGGTCACCACCCGATGCCGGTCGACCGAGGCCACCAGTTCGGGGCTGAATCCGGCCGCCTCCAGGCCGCCCAGCCGCAACAGGAACGAGCGGGCGGGCGTGTTGTTGGCGCGCCCGAGCCGATAGGTCTGCGGAACGTCCACGGGGAAGGGCAGATCCACCTTCCGCGACAGAATCACCTTCTGATATCGCCCGGCCCGGATCTCGTCGACCGCCTCGGCGACCCGGCCGCGGTAGTCGGTGGGGTCGATGGTGACATCCACCGGCCGCGGCGGGGCCGGAGGTTGCGCACTCGCCTGGGCGATCAGTTCGTGGATCTCCGCGGTCTCGCGGGGCGTCGCGCCGGACACCCGCACACCGGAGGCGTCGATGCGCACCTCGATGCGCGGAATCATCAGATGGGCCACAGTGGTTCGGGACGGTACGTGCGCGTCGGCGCCCAGCGCCCAGGCGCAGAATTCGAATCCAATCCAGCCGTAGGCGTTGCGCCCCTGCAGCGGGAGCGCGGCCAGCGCCGCGTCGATCACCGCGGCCGGACGCCCCTGCCACGGCTCGACGGTGGCCCGGCCCTCCCACTCGACACGCAGTTCGCCGGAATCCAATTCGATGCTGCCGATCGGGTCGGCGGCGAACACCCAGCCGTCGGGACCCTCGTAGCCGACGTACTCGCCGAAGCGGTCGGCCGCGGCGAGCGCCGCCATGGCGTCGGCGGGTGCGATCGCGGTGCCCGTCACCTCCGTCCCCGTTGCCAGCTGCCCCGTCGCCCCCGGACCGTCCCCGTAACCGTTTCGCACCCGCTCGTCCGTGGTCGACACCGTTCCTCCAAGGTTATGCTTACCTAACTACAAGAGGTGAGGTTAGCATTACCTGGCCTTCTGGGTGTTGTGCCGGAGCACACAACGGACTCGCTTTGCGAGCGTCGTGGCCAACTTCCTGCGCGAATCCGCTTCCGCGAGCTTGAATGGTGGAGCGCCGTCGAGGAGGGGCCCGCCATGATCGATCACGCCGCCGGCAATCCGGCTCCGAGTACCGCGAAGGATCTGCCGCGCTCGGCGGTCGCCCTGGTCGACGCGGTGTCGCCGGTGGAACGCGAACTGATCGGCGGCTGGCTCGCCGAGGGCGGGATCGCCGCCGAACTCGGCATCGACGCTCCCGTCACGCAGATCGACCTGGATGCCACCGCCATCGCCGCCCGGCTCGTCGGCCGCCGCGACGATCCCATCGTGATCCCCATCCGGGTGCTGTGGCTGCCACCCGAACGAGACGGGGTGCGGCGCACCACCTTCGCCGATCTCGCGCTGCTGAGCGATCCGCGCCGGCCGCACCGGCTGCTGCAGCGCCGGCTGGTGAACAAGGCGCCCGACCGGCATCTCATCCTCACCGGGCAGCCCGCCCGGCTCAGCGATCTGCGCGCGAACAACCCCGGGGCCGCGGAAAGTTCGGAACCGTTCGCGCGGGCGATCGTCCGCGCGGGCACGGTGGCGCTCGAACGCGCCGAACGCTCGGTGATCGGCGACCGCTACAAGGTCCCCCGGATGGTGGTCGAGGAGATTCTCGACTCCCCCGACTTCCTGCGCCGCCTCGACGCCATCGCCACCGAAACCGGCACCGAACCCCGGGAGGTATACCGCCGGGCCGAGAAGGCGCTGCGGGAACTCGTGGCCGCGCAGAGCCGGCTGATCTCGGATCTGTTCACCCAGGCGATGCGGCCGGTGCACGCCTCGGCCTGGAAGATCGACTGCGACCGGTCGGGGCTGGCCGCGTTGCGGCGGCTCAATCGCAACTACCCGCTGGTGTTCCTGCCCTCGCACCGCTCCTATGTCGACGCCTTCGTCCTCGGTGACGCGCTGGCGCGCAACGACTTTCCACCCAACCACGTGATCGGTGGCGCCAATCTCAGCTTCTGGCCGATGGGGCCGATCGCGCGCCGCACCGGGACCGTCTTCATTCGCCGCAGCTTCGGTGACGACGAGATCTACAAGGCCGTGGTCGAGGAGTACTTCGCCTATCTGCTCGCCAAACGCTTCAATCTGGAGTGGTATTTCGAGGGTGGGCGCACCCGTACCGGGAAGTTGCGCCCGCCCCGGTTCGGACTGCTGAACTATCTGGCCTCGGCCATCCGTTCGCGGCGCATCGACGATGTGATGCTGGTGCCGGTGTCGATCACCTACGAGCGGCTCAACGAACTGGGATCCATTGCCACCGAACAGGTCGGCGGCACCAAGAAGCCCGAAGGGCTGACCTGGCTGGCCCGCTACATCCGCAGCCAGCAGCATTCCGCGGGGCGGGTCTACGTCCGCTTCGGCGCCCCGCTGTCGGCCCGCGACCGGCTGGCCGCCCACGGCGATCCGATGCGGCCGATCGCGCAATCCCTGGCCCCGGAACCGGAGGAAGTGGCGGACCGCCAGCGCAAAGCCGTGCAGCGCTTGGCCTTCGAGGTGGCGGTCGGCATCAACGCGGTCACGCCGGTGACGGTCAACGCGCTGGTAACGCTGGCCCTGCTCGGTGTGCACGAACGCGCCCTCACCCTCGGCGAGGTGCGTCAGACGCTGGAACCGGTCTGCGGGTACATCTCACGCCGCGCCCTGCCCACCGGCGAGCTGGATACCCTCAGCAACGATCAGGGTCTGGCGGTGGTCCTGGAACAGCTGTCGCTGGCCAAGGTGGTGACGGTGTACCGCGGCGGGCTGGAACCGGTGTATTCGATCGAATCCGGCGCCCACCTGGAAGCCGCGTTCTATCGCAACAGCGCCGTGCACTGGTTCGTCGACCGGGCGATTCTGGAACTGGCGATTCTGGAGGTGGCCGACGAACAGTCCGGCGCCGCACCCGGTATCGAGGCCATCTGGGATGCCGCGTACCGGCTGCGCGATCTGCTCAAATTCGACTTCTTCTTCCCCGACCGGATCGAGTTCGCGGCCGCGATGAGTGCGGAAATGCTTCTGGTGGATCGCAATTGGGAGCAACGCGACAGCGCTGCGGAATTGGTGTGCGCGCTGGCCGATTCCGGATTCATCATGGCGCACCGCGTGGTGCGCTCGTTCTTCGATGCCCAGCTCGTGGTGGCCGAGCGGCTGGCCGCCGCCGATCCGGCCGCGCCGCTGGACCGCAAACAGTTCATCGACGAATGCCTGGCCGTCGGACGCCAGATGCTCCTGCAGCAGCGGCTGCACAGCACCGAGTCGGTATCGTCGGAATTGTTCTCCAGCGCGTTGAAACTCGCGGAGAATCACGGCCTGCTCGATCCCGGCACCCCGGACCTCGCGCAGCGTCGCCGCGAGCTGGCCGACGAACTGCGCACCATCGGCACCCGCATCTCCCGCGCCGCCGCCCTCGACCCGTCCAATCGCGCACCGCAGGGGACAGTGTGAACCTTTCCGAAGCGATTTCCGCCATCCGGACCGGGCCACAGGGCCCGCGGGTGGCGGCCGTCTTCGACTTCGGCGGAACGGTGGTCGCGGGCTTCGCGCCCGCCGCCGCACCGCTGCGCCTGCTGCGTGGACGCGACTCGCGCCGGGCGCTGACCGACACCCTGCTGTACAGCATTCGCGGTTCCCGGACCGAGGGCGAGTACGAGCGCTTCCTGCAGCGCATCGCCCGGGTGTGGGTGGGCCGTTCCGAACAGGAGCTGACCGACCTCGGCGAACAGTTGTTCCGCAGCACCGTGCACGGGCACGTGTATCCCGAAGCGTGGCAACTGATCCGGGAGCACGAGGCGGCCGGGCATACCGTGGTGATCGTCACCAGCCTCACCCGTTTCCAGGTGCTGCCGGTGGCCCGGGAACTCGGCGTGGACCATGTGCTCTACACCGCGATGGCCACCGCCGACGGTGTGCTCACCGGCTTCACCGAGGGAAAACCGCTGTGGCGCACCGAGAAAGCCGCGGCGGTGCGCCGCTTCGCCGCCGAACACGATATCGATCCCGCCGACAGTTACGCCTATGCCGACGCGGCCCCGGACGTTCCGCTGCTGGAAGCGGTCGGCCATCCGGTCGCGGTGAATCCGGGTCCGCGGATGTCGATGACCGCTGGTGAACGCGACTGGCCGACCCTGACCTTCAAGCCGCGGGACCCGGCGGGCGTCACCGACTTCGCCCGTACCGCAGTAGGTTTCACCGGATTGCTGAGCGGCGCCGCCTTCGGGGTCGCCTCCCGCGCGGCCACCCGCCGCCACCGCGCGATGGCCGACGCCATGATCGCCACCGCCGCCGACGCCACCCTGCGCACCACCGGCGTGCGGGTGCGGGTGGTGGGCGCCGAGCACGCCCGGCAGCCGCGTCCGGCGGTCTTCCTGTTCAATCACCAGAGCCAGTTCGACATGGTGGTGCTGGCCGCGGTGCTGCGCTCGGGATTCACCGCGGTGGTGAAGAAGGAGGTCACCACCAACCCGGTCTTCGGCCCGCTGTTGCGGTTCGCCGAGGCGACCTTCATCGATCGCTCCGACACCACCGGCGCGAAGGCGGCGCTGGAACCGGTCGTCGACACCCTGCGCGGCGGACTCTCGCTCGTAGTGGCGCCGGAGGGCACACGGTCGATGACGCCACGGATCGGCCCCTTCAAGAAGGGCGCCTTCCACATCGCGATCGAGGCCGGAGTGCCGATCATTCCGCTCGTCATCCGCAACGCGGGCGAAATCGCCTGGCGGAATTCGGCGATCGTGCGCAAGGGCACGGTGGACGTGGCGGTGCTGGCACCGATCGATGTGAGCGGCTGGGATCCACAGCACATGGATACCGACATCGCGCGCGTGCGGCAGCTGTTCATCGATACGCTGCGGGACTGGCCGGTCGACGCGGCGGTGCAGGCGGTGCCCTGACCTCCGGACGCCCGGACCTCCGGACGTCTCAGCCGTCGGTCAGACGCGGCGGCCGAACAGCAGCTTCCACGGCATCAGCGCCGATTCCAGCTGCACCTTGAGGCTCATCTTCGACGCGCCCTTGGTGCGCTCCTCGAAGCGGATCGGCACCTCGGCGATCGAGATGCCCTGCTTGATCGTGCGGTAGTTCATCTCGACCTGGAACGAATAGCCGTTGCTGTGGATGGAGGCCACATCGATGGCGCGCAGCGTGTCCGCCTTCCACGCCTTGAATCCCGCGGTCGCGTCCTTGACGCCGAGCCGCAGGATCGCGTTGACGTAGAAGTTCGCCCACGCCGACAGCGCCTTGCGGTACCACTTCCACTCCGCCGCGGTGGAGCCGCCCTCGACGTAGCGCGATCCCAGGACCACACCGGCATCGGAGGTCTCGAGCTTCTCCAGCATGGCCGGAATCACCTCGGCCGGATGGGAGAGATCGGCATCCATCTGGATGACCACGTCGGCGCCCTGGTCGAGGGCCGCGGTGATGCCGGCGATGTAGGCACGGCCGAGACCGTCCTTCTCGGTGCGGTGCAGCACATCCACCACCGACGGCAGTTCGGCGGCCAGTTTGTCGGCGACCTCGCCGGTGCCGTCCGGGGAGTTGTCGTCGACCACCAGAACATGCAGATCGGCGACCGGTAGTGCGGTCAGCCGCTCCACCGCCACCGGCAGGTTCTCCCGCTCGTTGTAGGTCGGCACCACCACGGTCACCTTCACAAGTCGCCCTCCACTCGATTCGACCTGACTGCGCGCCCCCGGATCCGGGCACGACGTGCTCTGGAGAACCGTAGCCCACCCACCTGAGAGGGCACGAGCGGCTCAGTCTCTCCCGTCGCGGGCATCCTCGCGGGCATTGCGTTCGCGCACGATCTCGAGCGCTCGCTCGGCGGTGGCGCGGTCCGGATACGGCCCCATCCGATCGGCGAACCAGCACCGCTTGCCCTGTTCGGCGCGGTGATGTTTGAGGCAGTAGTACCACTGATCGTCGGAATCGCCCATGCCGATCATCGTCGCATTCGGCGCCCGGCGTGTCAGGAAACCGGCGAATCCGCACGTCGGGCTGCCCGATCGACACCCGCCAGACGAGTGTGGCCCTTGACACACCCTAGTGGTGAATGTACGTTCATTCACAACAAATGTTAGTTCACTCATTCGGCGGTGGTCCGCTCGCCGACTCGTCGGAGCAGAAGGAAGCGCAATGGATTTCTCGACCTATTCCCAGCTCACGTTCAAACGCCTGGACGACGGCGTCCTGCTGATCACCATCGACCGGCCGGAGAAATACAACGCCGCCGACGAACAGATGCACGCCGAGCTGGCCCGGGTCTGGACGGACGTCTCCGCCGATCCCGAAACCCGGGTCGCGGTGATCACCGGCGCCGGGAAGGCGTTCTCCGCCGGCGGCGACCTGGCGATGGTCGAGCGCATGGCCGGCAACCACGAGCGGGTGGCGAACATGCTGCAGGAGATGAGCGACCTGGTCTACAACATGATCAATTGCGAGAAGCCGGTCGTCGCCGCGATCAACGGCGTCGCGGTCGGCGCGGGACTCGTGGTCGCCCTGCTCTCGGATATCTCGATCTGCGCCGAGGACGCCAAGCTGGGCGACGGGCACGTGAAGCTCGGCGTGGCCGCCGGCGATCACGCGGCGATTCTCTGGCCGCTGCTGTCCGGTATGGCCAAGGCCAAGTACTACCTGCTGACCGGCGAGATGGTCGCTGGCGCCGAGGCCGAGCGCATCGGCATGGTCACCAGCGCGGTGGCGCGCGACCGGGTGCTCGACGACGCGCTGGCGGTCGCGAACAAGCTGGCCGGTGGTTCCCAGCTGGCCATCCGGTGGACGAAGAAGGCGCTCAACAACTGGCTCAAGCAGGCCGGTCCGATCTTCGACCAGTCCGCCGCCTACGAAATGCTCTGCTTCATGGGCCCGGATGTCACCGAGGGCTATACCGCCCTGCGCGAGAAGCGCGCCCCCAACTTCCCCTCGGCCCGCGCGGTCACCGGTAACTGAGGAGCCGAACATCATGAGCGACAACACCATTGCGGTAGTCACCGGAGCCGGCTCAGGCATCGGGCGGGCGATCACCCTGGCCCTGGCCGCGCGCGGCGACCGGGTCGTGGCCGCCGATCTGGATCTCGACGCCGCCAAGCGCACCGCCGAACAGCAACCCGATCGCATCGTCGCGATGAAGGTCGACATCGCCGACGCCGCGCAGGTGCAGGCCCTGCGCGATCAGGTGCACGCCGAGGTCGGTGTGCCGAACATCCTGGTCAACGCCGCCGGCTGGGATCGCACCGACACATTCCTCAATGCCACACCGGAATTCGCGCAGAGGGTGGTCGCGATCAACTATCTGGGGCCGGTGCACATATGCAGCGCGTTCCTGCCGGGCATGGTCGAGGCCGGCGGCGGGCGGGTGGTCAACCTGGCCAGCGACGCCGGACGCGTCGGCAGCTCGGGCGAAACCATCTACGCCGGCGCCAAGGGTGGCGTGATCGCCCTGACCAAATCGCTGGCGCGCGAGATGGCCCGCTACTCGATCACCGTGAACTGCGTCTGCCCCGGCCCGACCGACACCCCGCTGTTCCAGGCCCAGGACGAGAAGTTGAAACAGGCTCTGATCAAGGCGATTCCGTTCCGCCGCCTCGCCCGGCCGGAGGAGGTCGCCGCCCCGGCCCTGTTCTTCGCCTCCCCCGACGCCTCGTTCATCACCGGTCAGGTGCTCAGCGTCAGCGGCGGACTCACCATGGCCGGCTGAGCGCCGGGCCGACTTCGGAGGACCAGATGTACGACGCCCACGCCTACCGGCAGTACTTCGAACACGATTTCACCTATCTCAACGGTTTCCGGCGCAACGTCCACCGCTACGCCCACCACCCGGCGATCGAGGATCCGGCGACCGGGACCACCGTCACCTACGCCGACCTGGGCGAGCGGGTCGACTGGTTGGCCACCGGTCTCGCCGACGCCGGTGTCGAGCCGGGTGACGTCGTGGCGTATCAGCTGTTCAACGGGGTCGAGTTCGCCGAGCTGTATCTGGCGACGCAGGCCGCCGGGGCCGTCGGCTCGCCGATGAACTTCCGGCTCGCCGCCGGTGAGACGTCCTACATCCTCGCGTCGAACCGCCCCCGGGTCTTCGTCTACGACACCGATCTCACGCCGATGGTGCGAGAAGCACTGGAGCGCAGCACGTTCCGTCCCGAACTGCTGGTGGCGTCGGGTCCGGGCGAGCCGCTGCCGGGCGCGGTCCGCTTCGACGAGTTGTTCGCCGCGACGGCGCGGCCGCTCGACACCCAGCGCACGGTGTGGGACGAGACCACCCGCCTCTACACCTCCGGCACCACCGGGATGCCGAAGGGCGTACCGCTCAACAGCCTGGTGGAGATCTTCAGCGCGCACGACGTCGTCATGCATTTCCCGTTGTCGCCCGAGGACAAGACGCTCAACATGACCCCGTGGTTCCACCGCGGCGGTTTGTATTGCGCCGGCCCGAATCCCACGTTCTACCTGGGCTCGACCCTGGTGCCGATGCGCGCCTTCGACGCCGACACCACCCTGGACCACGTGCAGCGCTACGGCCTGACCTTCCTCGTCGGCGCGCCGACCAATCTGGCCATGCTCGCCCACGCGCAGGAGACCAGGCGGCGCGATCTGTCGAGTCTGCGCGGGATCGTGACGATGGGCGCTCCGCTGGAACGCGAGGCGGCGCTGCGATATCAGAAGGTGTTGAATCCCAACATCTTCAACGGTTACGGCAGTACCGAGGGCTTCTGGAACACGTTCCTGCGGCCGACCGATCTGCCGGCCATGGCCGGGACGGCCGGGCGCGCATGCATCGACGACGACGTGGCGGTGGTGCGGGTACTCGACGACCGGCTGGCCGAGCCGGAGGAGACCGTCGCCAAGGACGGCACCGAGGTGGGCGAGGTGATCATCCGCTCCCCGAAGGGCGCCAATGCCTACGTCGACTCGCCCGAACAGGAGGCCCGCAAGTTCCATAGCGGCTGGTTGTATATCGGTGACCTCGCCACCTGGGACGAGCAGGAATTCGTCACCATCGTCGGACGGAAGGACGACATGCTGCTGTCCGGCGGCGAGAACGTCCATCCCGTCCAGGTCGAGGAGGCGCTCAACGAACATCCCGGCGTAGACGACTGCCTGGTGGTGGGCATTCCCGACGAGCGCTGGGGACAGGTGGTGGTGGCCTATGTAGTCGCCGCCGAGCCCGGCGCCGGCGTGGCCGAGCTGGACCGGCACTGCCGCACCCATCCCATGCTCTCGGCGTTCAAACGCCCACGCGCCTACCGCTTCGTCGATTCGCTGCCGGTGTCGGCCACCGGCAAGAAATTGCACTACAAACTCACCGAGCAGGCCCGCGACGATGCCGCGGCCGGCCTGTTCACCTATCCGGACAAGGAAACCGCATGAGCGCGAAACGTCCCCCCGCATTCGACGCACTCGACCCGCTGGCCATCGATTCGCTACTGACCGAGGACGAACGGGCGGTGCGCGACAGTGTGCGCGGCTTCTGCGCCGAGCACATCACCCCGCATATCGCCGACTGGTTCGAGGCGGGCGATCTGCCCGGCGCGCGGGATCTGGCCCGCGAATTCGGCAGACTCGGCCTCCTCGGGATGCATCTCGAGGGTTACGGATGCAGCGGCGCCTCGGCCGTGCACTACGGTCTGGCCTGTCTGGAACTCGAGGCCTGCGATTCCGGTATCCGGTCGCTGGTCTCGGTCCAGGGCTCGCTGGCCATGTTCTCGATCTGGAACAACGGTTCGGAGGAACAGAAGCAGCGGTGGCTGCCCGGTATGGCCGCGGGCGAGATCATCGGCTGCTTCGGCCTCACCGAACCGGATGTCGGCTCCGATCCGTCGGCCATGCGGACCCGCGCCAAGCGCGATGGTGACGACTGGATTCTCAACGGGCGCAAGATGTGGATCACCAACGGCTCGATCGCCGATGTCGCGGTGGTGTGGGCCGATACCGACGAGGGCATCCGCGGGTTCATCGTGCCCACCGACACCCCGGGATTCAGCGCACACACCATCAAGCACAAGTTGTCGCTGCGTGCCTCGATCACCAGCGAACTGGTCCTCGACGACGTGCGCCTGCCGGCCGAGGCGATGATGCCCGAGGGCCGGGGTGTGAAGGCGCCGCTGTCGAGTCTGTCCGAGGCGCGCTACGGCATCATCTGGGGTTCGATGGGCGCGGCGCGCTCGGCCTGGCAGGCGGCTCGCGATTATTCGATGCAGCGCAACCAATTCGGCCGCCCGATCGCCGGATTCCAGCTGACTCAGGCGAAACTCACCGATATGGCCGTCGAACTGCACAAGGGCCAACTGCTGTCACTGCATCTGGGCCGGCTCAAGGATTCGGTGGGACTGCGTCCCGAACAGGTGAGTTTCGGCAAACTCAACAACACCCGCGAGGCGATCGAGATCTGCCGCACCGCGCGAACCATCCTCGGCGGCAACGGTATTTCGCTCGAATATCCGGTCATCCGGCACATGGTGAATCTCGAATCCGTGCTCACCTACGAGGGGACGCCGGAGATGCACCAACTCGTGCTCGGCCAGGCCTTCACCGGCCAGAACGCCTTCCGCTGACAAGAGGTCTCATGAACGCACGACTGGAGTACGACTCCGTACACCGCCAATTCCGTTCCGTGGTACGCGATTTCGTCCGGCAGACGGTCGCACCGGCCCACGAGGACTGGGAACGGGCCGGCTGCCTGGACCGATCGTTGTTCACCGAGGCGGGCAAGCTGGGACTGCTCGGCTTCCCGGTCCCGGAGCGTTTCGGCGGTCCGGGGGTGGAGGATTTCCGCTACCACGCCATCGTGATCGAGGAGATCACGCGGGCGGGTGCGGCCGCGGCGGGTATCGCGTTCTCGCTGCAGAACGATGTGGTGCTGCCCTATCTGACCGATCTCACCGACGAGGAGCAGAAGGCCCGCTGGCTGCCCGGCGTCGTCACCGGCGAGACCGTCCTGGGGATCGCCATGACCGAACCGGGTACCGGCAGCGACCTCACCGGGATTCGCACCACCGCCGTCCGCGACGGCGAGCATTACGTGGTCGACGGCAGTAAGACCTTCATCTCGAACGGGCAGAACGGCGATCTGTTCGTGGTCGCGGTCCGCACCGGCGCGGACAAGCACAAGGGGCTGACGCTGCTGGTCGTCGAGGCGGGCACACCGGGATTCGGCCGCGGCCGCAACCTGGAGAAGATCGGCCTGCACGCCCAGGACACCAGCGAACTGACCTTCACCGAGATGCGGGTACCGGTGGCGAATCGGCTCGGCGCGGAGGGCGAGGGCTTCTATCAGCTGGTGCGGAATCTGCCGCAGGAGCGGCTGTCGCTGTCGGTAGGCGCGGTCGCGGCGGCCGAGGGCGTGCTCGCGCAGACCCTGGACTACGTGCGCGAACGCAAGGCCTTCGGCACCTCGGTCGCGAGTTTTCAGAATACGCAATTCGTGCTCGCGGAGTTGGCGACCGAACTCGATATCGCGCGCACCTTCCTCGACGACTGCCTCGCCGAACACATCGCCGGCGGCCTCACCGCGGCCCGCGCCGCCCGGCTGAAATGGTGGACCACCGAATTGCAGATGCGGGTGGCCGACCGCTGTCTGCAATTGCACGGCGGCTACGGCTATATGCGGGAATACGCGGTGTCGCGGGCGTTCGTCGACGCGCGTATTCAGAGCATCTACGGCGGCACCACCGAGATCATGAAGACGATCATCGCGAAGGAGCTGGGCATCTGATTCTCGGTGGACCACTCTAGAGTTGAGTGAACCGTCGTTCATTCGACTGCGCAGATACGGAAGGGTATGCCCGATGGCGAAGCGATCCGCACCGATGGAAATCGAGGAGGCGGTGCGCGCGGTGCGAACCAGTTCGCGCCGGCGCCAACTCCTCAACGCGGCCGTCGCCGTCATGCAGACCACAGGCTTTCATCAGATGTCGATGCAGGCACTCGCGGATCAGGCCGATGTGAGCGTCGGGCTCATCTACAAGTATTTCGGCGGTAAGGAAGACCTGCTGCTCGCGGCCATCGTCGACATCCTCGACGCCTTCCGGGACGAATTGGATCCGGCCATGGACGCGGCGGGCGACGATCCGGTGGAGCGGCTCGTCGCCGGTTTCCGCCACTATGTGGAAATCGTCGACGAGAATCTCGACGCCGTGGTGCTGACCTATCGGGAGAGCCGGACTCTCGATCCGGAAGGCCGGGAACGGATCAAGGAACTCGAGGTCGAAACCTCGGCCCCGCTGCGGGCCGCCGTCGAGGCGGGAATCGCGGCCGGACTGATGAACGACCTCGATCCGGATCTCGTCGTCTTCAACCTGATGATGCTCGCCCACGCCTGGGCCCTCAAACATTGGCATTTCGCGCCGCGCTACACCGTCGAGCAATACATCCGGGCACAGGTGCGTTTCGTGCTGCCCACTCTGCTCGCCCCCGCAGTCGCCGAGCGCTATCGACATCTCATGGAGTGAATCAACTTGTCGGTCACGCTGTCTCGTACCGGCGCCGTCGGCGTCCTCACCCTCGACCGCCCGCCGGTCAACGCCTTCGATGAGGGGCAGGCCGGTGAATTCGCCACGGCGGTAGCCGAACTCGGCGCCGATACGTCGGTGCGTGCGGTCGTGGTGCGCAGTGTGGCGAAGGTGTTCTGCGCGCGGAGCGCGGTATGCCTTGGAGCGCACCGAAATCCGAGCACTCATCCACACCGAGGAGACCGGGCGCCGCTTGGAAGGATTCGTTTCCCGCTAGGGTGAATTTTTCGTGCAAACCTCGCCGAAAAGTCCGGAAAA
>NZ_JADKYP010000077.1 GCF_015354405.1 Nocardia sp. BSTN01
AGTCCACAATCGAGGCGGGCCGAAACCCCTGCGGGAGCACTGGCCTCCACAGGCAGACCTCGGGTGCATTCGGCGCGAAATTGGGTAGCGCTGACCTCCCCTAGCTGTGCGATCCTGAGAACGTCCGGTTCCCACAGTTCGAAGGGACCCCGGCCCATGGGTCTGGACGGTCGACAGGAAGACGACGACGTACTGGAACTCGCGTTGATCCGCGAGGTGGTGCTCGCGCGGCGGCGGCAGGACGAGATCGTGCTCGCCGCTCTCACCCTCGGCGCCGAATTGCTCGATCACGCCGGTGCGCGCGCGACCGCGACGCGTGCCGCGCAGATCCTGCGCGAGCACGAGGTGGACGAGGCCGAGGTGGCGCGTGATCCGCGTGCCGCTCTGCGTGCGGATATGGCCCGCGATCGGCGCCGGGTGCGGCGCATCGGCGCCGGCTGCGGCCCGGGGGAGTCCGATCCCGGCGGCGAACGCCGCCGGCAGCAGACCGCCCTGCTGTGCGAGGTGCGCGCCGATCTGCTGGAGGTGGTGCGGCGCTGCCGCCGGTTCCGATTCGATCGCCTCGCCTTCGCCGACGGCATCGATCGGGGGCTGGCCGCGGCCACCGGCAAATTGGAGGGCGCCGCCGATCGCGACACCTATCTGGCGTGGCGGCGCGGCATCGTGCTCAAACTCAGCGAAATCTCGGAACCCGGCGGCCCGCCGCGGGCGATGGCGACCGTGGACGCGGGACCCGGCCGAGGGCCTCTACTCGTGGAATGGGACAGCTGTGAGCGGCGGCTCGCGCTGGTGGCGCGGATGAAACGAGCCGGAATCCCTTCGTTGGAGATCTGCGATCGGTTGCTCGCCGATCTGTCGATGTCCTCGCCGCTGCGGTATTCCATTCGGTGAGCCACCACCGTAGACCAAGCAAATGCTTGGTTGTATTATGGCCGAGTGACCGCATCCGAGGCCTCCAAATCCGCACGCCGCAACGAGTTGCTCGGCCTGGCCGCCGGCCTGTTCGCCGAGCGCGGCCTGCGTGCGACCACGGTCCGCGATATCGCCGATGCGGCGGGGATTCTATCCGGCAGTCTCTACCACCACTTCGACTCGAAAGAGGCGATGGTGGACGAGATCCTGCGCGGCTTCCTCGACGATCTGTTCGGCCGCTACCGCGAGATCGTCGCCTCCAACCTCTCGCCGCGAGCCACCCTCGAGGCGCTCGTCATCGCCTCCTGTGAATCGTTCGACCGCTGGCATTCGGCGGTCGCGATCTATCAGGCCGAGGCCAAAAGGCTCAGTGACACACCGCGTTTCGAGTACATCGCGGAATACAACCGGGAATTCCGGGAGCTGTGGCGCAATGTGCTCACCGAGGGCGTGCGCGACGGCAGTTTCCGTCCCGAACTCGATGTCGAACTCGCCTTCCGCTTCCTGCGCGACACCGTCTGGGTCGCGGTGCGCTGGTATCAGCCCGGCGGCCGCATCACCGCGGACACCCTCGCCAAGCAGTATCTGACCATCGTGCTCGATGGGCTCACCAACCCCGAGAACCGTTCCGGCGCAGTCCATTCCGGAGCATCGCAGTCCGGCGCCGAATCCGGCACATCCGAATAGGAGCGTTACATGTCCACACCGTCCGATCGCCGCCGGTACGCACCGGTGCGCGAGGCCTACGTCATCGATGCCGTGCGGACGCCGATCGGTAAGCGCGGCGGTGCGCTGTCCGGTGTGCATCCCGCCGACCTCGGCGCGGCGGCACTGCGGGGATTGCTGGGCCGCAACGCCATCGACCCCGGCAATGTCGACGATGTGATCTTCGGCTGTGTCGACGCCATCGGCCCGCAGGCCGGCAACATCGCCCGCACGGCGTGGCTGGCGGCCGGATATCCGGAGGAGGTCCCCGGTACCACGGTGGACCGCCAGTGCGGATCCAGCCAGCAGGCGATCAATTTCGGCGCCCAGGCGATCATGAGCGGCACCGCCGAGGTGATCGTCGCCGGCGGCGTGCAGAACATGAGCGCCATCCCGATCTCGGCCGCCATGCTCGCCGGTAAGGAATACGGTTTCGACTCGCCCTTCGTCGGCGCCAAGGGCTGGGACCACCGCTACGGCACCGGTGAGGTCTCGCAGTTCAACGGTGCGCAGCTGATCGCCGAGAAGTGGGACATCAGCCGCGAAGATATGGAGCGCTGGGCGCTTCGCAGCCACGAACGGGCCCGCAAGGCCATCGCCGAGGGCGCCTTCGATCGGGAGATCGTGCCGGTCGGCGATTTCTGGATCGACGAGGGCCCGCGCGAGACCAGCCTGGAGAAGATGGCGGGACTCAAGCCGCTCAGCGAGGGCAGCCGCCTGACCGCCGCGGTCGCCAGCCAGATCTCCGACGGCGCCAGCGCCACCCTGCTGGCCTCCGACTGGGCCGTCGCCGAATACGGCCTGAAGCCGCGCGCCCGCATCCACCACGTCAGCGCCCGTGGCGCCGATCCGATCTACATGCTCACCGCGCCGATTCCGGCGACCAAGTGGGCATTGGAGCAGACCGGGCTGACCATCGACGATATCGACGTCATCGAGATCAACGAGGCCTTCGCCTCGGTGGTGCTGGCCTGGTTGAAGGAGACCGGCGCGAACCCCGACAAGGTGAACGCGCACGGCGGCGCGATCGCTCTGGGGCACCCGCTCGGCGCCACCGGCGCGAAGCTGTTCGCCACGCTGCTCAACGAGCTCGAGCGCGTGAACGGCCGCTACGGCCTGCTCACCATCTGCGAGGGTGGCGGCACGGCCAACGTCACCATCATCGAGCGAATCTCCTGAGCCGCTTCGTCTTTCGGGCGACAGCGGTCCGGTGAAACGGAAGAGGCCCCGCACGCCGCGGGGCCTCCTCGCATAGAGCCGTCCGGATTCAGATCACCGGGTCCAGCGAATTGCCCGGAGCGATGGCGCCGCAGTTGGCCGGGGCAGGCCGGCCCGCGAACCGGTCGTTGAGCCAGAGCAGGGCCTCCGGTAGCCAGGCGATGGTCGACGGGGTGTGGCTGAGCAGGTCGTACTGGCGATACAGGATCGAGGAGTTCCCGGTATCGCAGTACTGCCGGGCGAGGCTGCGGACATCGCCGGCCACCATCACGCCGTCACCGGGCCCGGACACCGGCTTACCGTTGTCGGTCCCTTCCAGCACGCCGTTGGCGCCCTGCCCGATGAGCATCGGAATCGTCGGCGTCGGCGCCAGCCCGAGGTCGACCTTGCGCACCGCGTCGACGAACGGCGCCACGCTGTTGGGATCGGCGTACTCGGGCTTGACCATCTGCGCCCAGGTCAGACCCGGGTACTGGAACAGCACATTGGCGATGGACGCGTACTGCATCTTGTTCAGGATCTCGGCGCCGAACGGGCTCATATAGGGCGAGAAGTCGATGTCGTAGGAGCGGCCGATGCCGATCACCGCCATCGCCGCCACTCCGGCCCAGCCGAAGCTGCCGTCGATGTAGCGCAGGTTGCGCGCGGGGTTGACCAGAACGCCACCCTCCGCCGCGCCGACCAGCTGCCGGTCGACATCCGGGGCGTAGACCGGCGCCAGTGCCGCGGCCCAGTTGGTGGCGATCGCGCCGCCGGAATATCCGAACAGCGCGACGCGGGTCTGCTCGTTCAGCCCGATCTGCGCCGAGTGGGTGGCGGCCCGGATGGAGTCCAGGGTGTTCATCCCGTACTCGGGACCCGCGGCGAAATCGGCCGCCTGACCCTCGGTGTCGGCGACGATGATCGTGTAGCCCTGCGCCAGCAGCGGCGCGATCAGCTGACCTTCCACATTGTTCACCGCGCCGCCGAAGGACACATTGCCGGCGACCGACCGCGACGGCCCGTCCTCGGGATTCAGCGAATCGTAGAACGACTGGTAGGCAACGGCTTTCGCGGGATCGACGCCGGTCGGCGGCAGGAGTACGGAGGTGATGTTCACGGCCGGGCGCTGCTGGGCGTCGGTCGTGCGGTACTGCAACTGCACCGCCGTGACGGGGGTCGGGATGCCGGCGAAGTGGTACGGCATCGTGCGGGTCTGCAACACGGTTCCCGGGGCGATCGAGGACAGCGGCGCCGCGCCCGTGTACTCGTAGAACGAATCGGATGCCGCATGCGCATTCGGTGCGAGACCGGTCGCGGAGCCGACGAGCAATGACATGGCCGCGACGGCGGTCGCGATCTGAAGGACGGCGCGTCCTCGTTTCACCAGAGTCCCCTTCTACCCTGAACCGGACATCTTCGTCCGGTTACTCGTTGGTAGTGTGAACCCAATCACCCTCGCACGTCAATACGGCAGAAATCAACCGTGCGGTTTCGGAAATCGACGACTGTCCATGGGGTTGTTCGTGTCGCGGTTCCTGCGGCTCGATTATCGCGACGCGGCTTCGCTACGAAAGTTATTGCAGTGCAGTTTTTCTCGTGCGCCAAGGCTGTGTCCTTCGCCGTCCATTCGACTGGCGGATTATGCGAATAAAGTGAAACCAGTCAGTATCGGATATCTGACGGCGGCGGGTGGGTGTGTTTCTGGTATAGCCGTGCGCTATCGCGTCTCGCGGGGTCCGGCCCGTCCGCGCGGTGAGCGGCAGCGCCGTCTCGCCTGGTCCGGCGGCCGCCCCTCGGCTCCGGTCGGCCCGAAGCTGACATCCGCCTATTGACACGGAAAGTGCTGTCGGACACACTGGCGGCACGAAGTTGACATGACTGTCACGTCACAAACAGTTCAGGAGGCAACGGTGCCCGAAGTTCCCGATATGCGCGCTCTGGGCCGGAAGGTCAGCAATTGGGGTCGGTGGGGGACCGACGACGAGCGCGGAACCACGAATCTGATCACGCCGGAGCGGGTGGTGGCCGCCGCGGCGCTGATTCGCACCGGTGAGACCTTCAAACTCGGTATCCCGCTCGACGGGGACGGTCCACAGCCCGGCGGCGCGCGCATCAATCCGATCCGGTTGATGTCGGAGAATGGCCAGGAACAGGTGCTTCCCGGCGGTTTCAAATGGGCCGACGATTTCGTCTTCATGCCGTTGCAGGCCGGTTCCCAGTACGACTCGCTCGCGCACGTGCACTACGACGATGAGTTGTACAACGGCCACCCCGGCTCCGGGGTGACGGTCAAGGGCGCCGACAAATGCGGTATCCACACCCAGTCCGGCGGGATCGCCGGGCGCGGCGTGCTGCTGGACGTGGCTCGCCATCGCGGCGTGGACTGGCTCGAGGCGGGAACCGCGATCGGCACCGACGAACTCGACGCGGTCGCGGCCGCGCAGGGCGTGGATGTCGGCGCCGGTGACATCCTGTTGATCCGCACAGGCTGGCGCAAGAAATTCCTCACCGACGGTGATCCGCAGGGCTTCATGGCCGGTGAGCCCGGTCTGAGCCTGGCGTGCGCGACCTGGCTGCGCGACAAGGACGTCGCCGTCGTCGGCTCCGACAACTGGGCGGTCGAGGTGATGCCCGGTGAACATCCGGGAACCGCGTTCGAACTGCATATGGTGCTCATCCGCGATATGGGACTGACCCTCGCCGAAATGCTCGACTTCGAGGATCTGGCGCAGGCCTGCGCGGGCGACGGGCGCTGGGACTTCTTCTACGCCGGGCCGCCCCTGCAGTTCACGCGCGGCGTCGGCTCACCGATCAACCCGCTCGCGATCCGGTGAGAAGAGCCCGCCTGTCATGGATTTCGAATCGGCAAGGAGTTCGGACAGATGTTGATCGGTGACATCGTCGAATACGGGGCGCGTAAACACCCCGACCGGATCGCGGTGCGCTTCGAGCAGGACGTGATCGATTACCGGCAATTGCGCGACGGCTGCCGCCGCCTCGCGAACGCGCTGCTCGGCGTGGCCGAGCCGGGTGACCGGGTGGCGATCCTGTCGGCGAACTGCCCGCAGTATCTGGAGTGCTACTACGGCGTCCCGATGGCGGGAATGGCGTTGACGATCCTCAACTTCCGGTTGCACGAGGACCAGCTCGTCGGCCTGATCGAGCATTCCGGCGCTCGGGTGCTGATCGTCGCCGCGGAATTCGCCGACCTGGTGGACCGCATCCGCGACCGGATCCCGTCGGTGACCACGGTGGTGTCGATCGGCGCCGCACCGGGCACGCTCGGTTGGGACGAGTTCGTCGGCAGGGCGTCGGCCGCGGCGCCTGCCTTCCGTCCCGATCCCGACGATGTGGCGTGGCTGGTCTACACCAGCGGGACGACCGGCGCGCCGAAGGGCGTCATGGTCTCGCATCGCAATCTGCTTGCGGGCGTGACGTCGTCGGCCCTGCAGTGGACCGTCGCCGAGGAGACGGTCTTCCTGTTCTGCTTCCCGCTGTGCCACGTCGGCGGCTACGTGGTGCTGGTCAATCATCTGATCGGCGCCACCGTGGGCATCCTGCGCGCCTACGACAACGCGACATTCCTGCGGCTGGTCGACGAATGGCAGGTGACCCAGACCGGTCTGGCGCCGACGATGATCAACTTCCTGCTGCAGGATCCGGCGTTGGAGCGACATTCGCTGAAGACGCTGCAGGCGATCGGCTACGGCTCCTCCGCCATTCCGTCCGCGGTGCTGCGCGCGGGGCTGGAGCGGTTCGGCTGCGACTTCTACCAGGGCATGGGGATGACCGAACTCGCCGGCAACGTTTTGCATCTGGACGAGGAGGCCCACCGGCGGGCGGCGCACGGGGAGACCCATCTGCTCGCCTCGGCGGGAAAACCCATGCGGCTGGCCGATGTTCGCATCGTCGACGAGGATTTCGCCGATGTCGTGCGGGGGCAGATCGGCGAGATGGTGGTGCGTGCGGATCAGGTGACCGTCGGCTACTGGAACGATCCCCGGGCCACCGCGGAGTCGTTCACCGACGGCTGGTTCCGCAGCGGCGATATGGTCCGCCAGGACGACGAGGGCTTCGTCTACATCGTCGATCGGAAGAAGGATCTGATCATCAGCGGCGGTGAGAACGTCGCCTCGCTGACGGTCGAACAGGCGCTGTACCGGAATCCGCAGGTCGCCGAGGCCGCCGCGATCGGCGTCCGCGACGACACCTGGGGTGAGGTGGTGTGCGCGGTAGTCGTCCTGCGCGACGCGGCGACCGCCACGGCCGAGGACATCATCGCCGGTTGCCGCGAACACCTGGGCGGATTCCAGGTGCCGCGGCGGGTGGAATTCGTGGACGCGCTCCCGAAGAACGTCACCGGCAAGATCCTCAAACGCGATCTGCGCGAACAGTTCTCCTGATCCGTGCCGGACCCGGCGGTCCGGTGGTGACGATTACCGTCGCCGCCGGACCGCCGTTTCGTTTTTCGACCGGTTCTGCCGAGAACGAGACGAGAACCGGCCGGGAACTACCGAACAGCGGTAACTCCCGGCCGATGTCGCCGTTGTGCGATTACCTGAGGTGGCGTGGATTCGCGATCCGCAGTCGCGCGAGAACCGAGGCCGAGATCGCCGCGCGCACCGCATCGTCGGTGTACGACGCCGCGCCGGAGCGCAGCCGCGCGGCCAGCTCCGCTTCGGACTCACAGCCCAGCGCCGCCAGCCGGCTGCGCACTTCGGCGGTAGCGGCGGGCCCGGCGGCCAGCTCCCGTGCGGCGATGCCGAGCAGGTTGGCGCTCACGCGCAGCAGGTAGCGCGAGCGCGACTGCTCGGGCGGGAGTGCGGGTCCGATCTCTGCGGCCAGCGTGTCGGCGACCAGTTCGAGGATCTCCGTCGGATGCGGCCGATCGTGCACGGTCGCAGGCGTTTCCGAGGACGAGGGAGCCGAAACGGTCTCATCGAGCAGGTCCAGGACGGCGAGCAGATCGTATTCCGATTCGCAGACCCGGCGCCCGATCGCGGCGAGTTCGAGCGAGCGCTCGTCCCCACTGAGATGTCGTTGCGCCTGAAAACGACTGAGCACCAGCCATTTCAGTGTGCCGAACACCTCCCACCAGTGCAGTTCCGCCGCGGTGGGCCGGTAGCCGGCGGAGCGCTCATAGCCGTCCAGGAGCTGGTCTCGACTCCCCAGCCCACCCACGGGCGCCTCGGCGCCGAACCGCCAGGCCCGCACGCACAACCAGCCCAGATCCTCGATCGGGTTGCCGAGATGGGCCAGCTCCCAGTCCAGTACCGCGCGCACGCCGTCCGGCTCGATCAGGAAGTTGCCCAGCCGGAAGTCCCCGTGCACCAGCGCCTTCGGGCGTTCGGCGGGCCGATGTTCGCGCAGCCAGCACAGTCCGGCCTCGACCGCCGGCCGTGGATCGTCGAGGTCGCGATAGATCTGCTCGAGGGCGGCGAGCGGATCGTGATCGTCCAGGATGTCCAGGGTGTCCAGCGGGGTGCGGTGGATCAGTCCCAGGACGTAGCCGAGTTCGCCGGCCAGCCGGTCGCGTACCGCGGCGAATGCCGGAGCACGGTGCAGTTTCCGGGGAATCGACTCGCCGTCGACGCGCTCCATCAGCAGATACGGGGCGTCGATCCCGGGCGCGGTGGCCCCGTCCGCGAGGACGGCGGGTACCGGCACTCCGGCAGCACCGGCCGCCCGCAGACAGACCGCCTCGGCGTGCATACGCGCCGAATCGCCATGTCCGGGCGGGTCCCGCCGCAGCACCGCCCGCACCGCGGCGCCGGTGCCGTCGCGGGCCTCGACCGCGTACACCTGCCGGCTCGCGCCTCCGGTGAACTGCCGCAACGCGACATCGGTGATCGAGGTGCCGAGCGTGTCCGCCAGTACCGCGCGAACCCCCTCAGCGAGCGGAATCGGTTCGGCGGCAGCCGGTTCCGCGCTCACAGCCACGGCGCCGCCTCGGGGGAGCGCAGCAACCGGCGCGCGGTCGACATGCGATGGACCTCGTCGGGGCCGTCGTAGACGCGGGCGTAGCGGGCCTGCCGGTACATCCGCTCCAGCGGGGTGTCGGCGGTCAGCCCGAGGGCCCCGTGTACCTGGATGGCGCGATCGATCACATTGTGCAGCATCCGCGCACCCCAGAACTTGATCAACCCGACCCGCACCCGATAGTCCTCACCGGCATCCATGGCGCGGGCGGCGTCGAGCGTCATCAGCCGGGCCGCATGGATCTCGGCCGCGGATTCGGCGATGTACCGGTGGATTTCGCCCTTCTCGGCGAGCAACGATCCGTGCACGTAGCGGGTGTTCGCGCGCTCGCACATCAATTCGTAGGCGCGTTGCGCCTGGCCGAGCCAGCGCATGCAGTGGAAGATCCGCCCCGGTCCGAGCCGGTCCTGCGCGACGATGAAACCCCTACCTCGCTCGCCGAGCAGATTGGCCGCCGGCACCCGCACATCGGTGAGCCGCACCTCGTAGTGATCGCTCGGATCGTGTCCCATGGTCGGGATGGAGCGGACGATCTCGAAGCCCGGGGTGTCGGTCGGCACGATGATCGCGCTGATCCGGGAGTGGCGCGGTACCGATTCGGGTTCGGTCCGGGCGAAAACGGTGCAGTACGCCGCCTGGGCGGCGCCGGTGGTGAACCACTTGTGCCCGTTGATGATCCACGTGTCGCCGTCCAGTTCGGCCTCGGTGGCGATCAGGGTGGGATCGGATCCGGCGACCTCGGGTTCGGTGAGGCCCACCGACGGCAGGATGTCACCGGACACCATGGGCGGAATCCAGCGTGCCCGCTGTTCCTCGGTGCCGTGCCGATACAGCATGAGCGTGTCCTGCATGGAGACCGAACCGACGGCCAGCATGCCGAATTCGGAGCGGCCGATGATCTCGTTCAGATAGACGAAGTCGAGGAACGGCATACCGCCGCCACCGAGTTCGGACGGATGGCCCAGCGCCCACAGGCCCAATTCCTTCGCTCGCTCCTTCAAGCGGGCGAGGGCGGCGTGTGCGGTGTCGTCCTCGCGGGCCAGCACCGGCTCCGCGGGAACGACCTCGGTATCGATGAATGTGCGCATGCGCGCGGACAATTCGGAGATCTCACCCTCGGGGCGGTTGACCGACATCACCGGTAACCTCCGTTCGTCGCCGAGACCTCGCGCAGCGGCTGGGTAGCCGCCGAGTCGACATATTCGTCGATCCTGGTGATGTGCCCGTCCTGGACCCGCACGAACAGGCTCGCGGGGACCTCCAGATCGCCGTGGCCGGGCAGATGGCCCCGCACGACATGCTGTTGAGCGAAGCCGTCGGTCAGCACATGGCGTCGAATATCCTCGTACCGCAGGTTTTCCACCGTGCGCGAGAGCCAGCGCAGTACCCGCAGATTCTCCGCGACGGTCTCCTCGGCGTTCTTGTCGTTGTGCCAGATCCGGGCGTCGGGCGCGTACAGCGCGGTCAGCGCCGCGGTATCGCCCGCGCTGACCGCGGCGAAGAAGCGGTCGGCCAGTTCATCCATGCGAAGGACCTCCGGGTAATTCTCGTGCGGCTCAGTGTGATGCCGCGTTCCTGGGCCGCAGGCGACCGCCCGCGGCGAGCAGATTGCTGTCGACCGGCTTGCCGAGCAGGCGCGAGATCAGCCGGGCGGCGTCGAGCGCCCGGTCGATATCGATGCCGGTCTCGACGCCGCCGTCGTCGAACAGATAGACCAATTCCTCGGTCGCGATATTGCCGCTCGCTCCGGGGGCGAACGGGCATCCGCCGAGACCGCCTGCGGCGGAATCGAATCGGCGCACACCGTGTTCGTAGGCGGCCCAGGCGTTGGCGAGTCCCTGTCCGCGGGTGTTGTGCAGATGGATACCGAGCTCGGTGCCGGGCGCCGCCGCACGCACTCGGTCGATCACGTCGGCGGTACGGACCGGTGAGGCGGTGCCGACGGTATCGGCGACGGCGAGCGAATCGGCGCCGGAAGCCACGGCCCGCGCGGCGATCTCGGCCACCCGCTGCGGCGGGGTGCGGCCGTCGAACGGGCAGTCGAAGGCGATGGCGACGATCACCTCGAGGTGCCCGCCGGCCGCATGCACCTGCTCGGCGATGGGCTCGATCAGCGCGATCGATTCGGCGCTGTCGCGTCCCACGTTGGCCCGGCTGTGCCCGTCCGATGCCGACACGACGTATTCGAGCCGATGCACACCGGCGGCGAGGGCGCGCCCCACCCCGCCGAGACCGGCGACCAGGGCGGAGAACTCCACACCGGGCCAGCGATGTAGTTGCGCGGCAACGGCTTCGGCGTCGGCGAGTGCCGGAATGGCGCGCGGTGAGACGAACGAGGTGGCCTCGATCCGGCGCACTCCGGTGGCGACGAGGGCATCGATGAAGGCGAGTTTGGCCTCGGTGGGAATCGGCTCCTCGATCTGCAGACCGTCGCGCCGTCCCACCTCGCGAATATCGACGGCGGTCATCCGATCGTGCCTTCACCGCGCAATCCGGCCAGCCGGTCGGAGTCGTATCCGAGCAGCTCGCCGAGTACCTCGTCGGTGTGCGTGCCCGGCCGGCTCGGACCACCCCAGCGCACGCCGCCGGCGGTGGCGCTGAGCCGCGGCACGACACCGACACCCTTGACCGGGACGGGATCGTATCCGGCGTCGTCACGTCCGACGGACGGATCGACGTGGTCGACGAAGATGCCGCGCGCGGTGAACTGCGGATCCGCCATCACCTCGGCGACGGTGTTCACCGGGCCCGCCACCACGCCGTGCCGATTCAGCAGATCTATCAGATCGGCGGCGGTGAAATCTCCGGCCCATGCCGCGATCATCTCGTCGAGTTCGTCCTGCCGTTCACCCCGCGCGGAATGGGTGGAATACCGTGGGTCGGAAGCGAGTTCGGGCCGGCCCATCGCGGCGACCAGCCGCCCGAAGACGGTGTCCTGATTGGCCGCGATGATCACCCACAGCCCATCCTTGGCCTTGTACAGATTCGACGGCGCCACCCGGTCCAGCCGGGTGCCCGAAGGCTGGCGCACATGTCCGGTCTTGTGGAAATCCGGAACCGTGGACTCCTGGATCGCCAGCGACGCCTCGGTCAGCGCCGCGTCGACCACCTGCCCGCGCCCGGTCCGCTCCCGCACCAGCAGCGCGGCCAGCACACCCTGGAAGGCGAACAGCCCGGCCAGACTGTCGCCCAGCGACAACGCCATCCGCGGCGGCGCCTGTCCCGGGAATCCGTTGAGGTGGCGCAGCCCGCTGATGCCCTCGGCCACCGACGCGTAACCCGCTCTGGACGCGTACGGCCCGGTCTGCCCGTAGCCGGAGACGCGGGCCAGCACCAGGCCCGGATTCAGTTCGCTGAGCACGTCGTAGCCGATACCCCAGCGTTCCAGCGTGCCGGGCCGGAAACTCTCCACCACGACATCGGCGGTGCGGGCCAATTCCAGGAAGATGTCGCGTCCCGCCGGAACGCGCAGATCCAGACTCACACACCGCTTGTTGCGGGCGTGCACGGTCCAGAAATACTGGTGGCCGCCACCGGCCGCCTGACCCCAATCACGAAGCGGGTCGGGGCGATCCGGTGCCTCGATCTTGATGACGTCGGCCCCCATATCGCCGAGCAGGCGTCCGCAGTACGGCCCCGCGATCAGCGTCCCCAGCTCGAGCACCCGGAAGCCGTCGAGCGGTCCGGCCGCCGGGTGCGCGGTACCGGTCTCGCCGTCGCTCGCGTCGGGATGCGCGGTGTGCGGTGGGTCCGTTCTCATACTGCCTCCTGTCGTCTGCGGGACACCCGCATCCGGTCGGCAGCACGAGCCGCTGCGCGATCGTCGCTCATGCCGCCTCCTGGATGCGCACCCGCGAAAGTGCCGCTATCTGTCGTCCGGGTCGAGACCGAGTGCGCTGACCGACATCTGGTCGAGGGTTTCCAGCAACGCGTGCTCATCGGCGTCCTCGCCCTGGATCAGCCACAGGTACAGCGTGTGGTCGACCATCGCGGACATGGCCCGGGCGGCCAGTTCCGGATCCAGCGACGCGCGGACCAGCCCCTCGCGCTGCCAGCGGGCGATCGCCTGGGCCGTGCGATCGATGAGCCCGCGGCGATGTTCGTGGCGCAACTGCCGGAACTCTTCGTTGAAGGTCGCGACCTGCTCCACGATCGCCATCATCCGGGCGTTGCGCCGGTAGGCCGCGTAATAGGACCGGTTGGCGGCGATGAGGCGGGCGGCCGGCGACAGTCCCGCGGGCGCGGGTTCGCGGCGGTGCATATCGTCGAACAACCGCGTGCTCAGTTCGCCGAACACATGGTCCTTGGATTCGAAGTAGCGGTAGAAGGTGCCGTAGGAGACGCCTGCCTCCTCGCTGATCTGTTCCACTCGCGTATCGAGGAATCCGACGGTCTCGAACACCTTGCGCGCCGCGTCCAGCAATGCGTCGCGTGTCTTGCGCCCCCGCGGCGTCAGATTGTCGACGGGGGTGGGCGCGCTATTGACAGATGACTTCGGCACGGCTCAAACTATCCACGAACATGACATGACTGTCAAGTCAGTTCAGCTGGGAGAATCCCAGCTCACAGTAATGGTGCGGACCCGTCACGGAGGTCGAATCGGCACCACAGCGGAAGGACTGCAATGAGCGCCGCCAACCCGAAATACGAACTACGCGGAATCAACCATCTGGCCCTGGTGTGCTCCGATATGCGCCGGACGATCGAGTTCTACTCCGGCACGCTGGGCATGCCGTTGGTCAAGACCATCGAACTGCCGCACAACCTCGGCCAGCATTTCTTCTTCGACTGCGGAGGCGGCAACACCATCGCCTTCTTCTGGCTCGCCGACGCGCCCGACGCCACCCCCGGATTGGCCGCGCCCAAGGGACTTCCGGACGAAGGGGAGTTGGTGAGCGGCGTGGGCTCGATGAACCACGTGGCCTTCGCCGTGCCGCCGGAACGGTTCGACGACTACTACCAGCGGGTGCAGGCCGAGGGCATCAAGGTCAGCCGGGTCCTCAATCACGACGACAGCCCCGCGGGGGTTTCCCGGGACGTGCACCCCGGAACCTTCGTGCGGTCGTTCTACTTCCAGGACCCGGACGGGGTGCTGCTCGAATTCGCTTGCTGGACCCGGACTTTCACCGAGGCCGACGTATCGCACGAGCCGAAGACCGCCGCCGACCGCCGCGCCGCCGCCGAACTCTGATCACCCACCAGCCGCGAAACCGCACTACCGAGAGGTTCGAAGCATGCCCCGCCTGCGTGAAGTCCCGCGCGCCGAAGTCACCGACGAGCGCATCCTGTTCTACTACGACCGGCTGTTCGGGCCCGACCGCGACCCGGCCGTCGACCACGGCACCGTCCACGCCACCCCCGGCGACTGGTGGACCGTCTTCGCGCAGTCACCCGAGGTGTTCCGGCATGCGGTCCGCGGATTCGCCGTCTACCGCAACTCACGCCTGGATCCGCTGCTGCGCGAACTGGGGCAGTGCCGCGCCGGATACGCGCGCGGCAGCCAGTTCGTGTTCTCCCAGCACTGTAAGCAGATGCGCTCGCTCGGTGCGCCCGAGGAGAAGATCGCGGCCATCCCGGCCTGGCAGATCAGCGACTGTTTCTCCGAACTCGAACGCGCGATCCTGGCCTACACCGACTGCCTGGTCCACGACGGCGGCCGGGTGCCCGACGAAGTGTTCGCGGTCCTGCGAGCCAACCTCAGCGATCCGGAAATTCTGGAACTGACCTACATCACGGCGCTGTACGACATGCACGCCACCATGTGCCGCGCCCTGCGGCTGGAATTCGACGACCGCCCGGAACCCGTTGCGGAGGTGCGGATTCCGGAGGGGGTGGAGGTCCGCGACCTGTCGGCCGATCTGTCGGGGGAGTAGCCGCAACCGCACAGGCCGCCCCGCCGGATATCGGCGAGGCGGCCTGTGTCGTCGCGACCGAACCTCTTTCGGTTACGCGGACGCGCCGGGGGTCGCCGCGGCGCCGTCTCGGAGCGCGGCGATCGTGTCGATCCGCGCGACCGCATCGGCGACGATGCGGTCGATGAGCTCTTGCACGGTGGGCAGATCGTCGATGATTCCGGTGACCTGTCCCGCGGCCAGCACACCGGCCTGCGTATTGCCCTCGACCAGACCGGCCTTGAGCAGCATCGGCGTATTGGCCGCCATGATCACCTGAGACCAGGTGAGGTCCTTGGCCTTTCGCATCGCCAGCCCGTCGCGGACCATGGTGGACCACTTCATGCCGGTCATCGATTTGAACTTCGCGGCATTGGCGACCGCGGCGGACAGTCCGCGCCAGCTGCCCGAATGTTCCAGGCGGTCCACCAGATCGGTGTTGAGCACCCGATGCGGCATGCCGTCCACCTTCAGCGAGACGACGGTGTCCTGCAGGCCGCGGCGCAGATACTCCTGTTTCACCTCGTCGGGCACGCTGCTGTCCTGGGTGAGCAGGAAGCGGGTGCCCATCGCCACGCCCGCGGCGCCGTAGGCCAGGGCGGCCGCCAGTCCGCGGCCGTCGAAGAAGCCGCCGGCGGCGACCACCGGAATGTCGACCGCGTCGAGTACCGAGGGCAACAGCAGCGTGGTGGCCACCGGACCGGTGTGCCCGCCGCCCTCGCCGCCCTGCACGATCACCGCGTCGGCGCCCCACGAGGCCACCTTCACCGCATGCTTGGCGGCGCCGATGGAGGGCACCACCACCACACCGGCGTCCTTGAGCCGCGCGATGAGCTCCTTCTTCGGCGCCAGCGCGAACGAGGCCACCCGGACCTTCTCGCGGATCAGCAGTTCGATCCGCTCGGCGGCGTCGGAGGCGTCGGCGCGGATGTTCACGCCGAACGGCTTGTCGGTGTGCGCCTTGGTCTTCGCGATGGCCGCCTCGAGTTCGGCGTAGGTCATCGTGGCCGAGGCCAGAATGCCGAGGCCGCCGGCCTGGGAGGTCGCCGCCACCAGGCGCGGCCCGGCCACCCAGCCCATCCCGGTCTGCACGATCGGATGCTCGATGCCGACCAGTTCGGTCAGCGGAGTCCGCAGCCGGCTCATGAGGCCACTTCCTTCTCCCGAATTCCCTTGGGATCCAGCACCGTCCGGATGATCCGCAGCTCCTCGTCGGTGGGCGTGCGGGTCACCTCCGCGCTGTCCAGCCCGGCCACCTCGAACGCGGTGTTCTCGGCGACCTCGTCGGCGCTCACCCCCGGATGCAGCGACAGCGCCCGCAGGGTGTGGCCGGGCCCGCCGAAATCGAACACGCCCAGATTGCTGATCACCCGATGCAGGTGGTGGAACCGGTACGCGGGATTCTCGGGATCGATCTTGTCGTAACCGATTCCGCACACGATGTCGACGGTCTCGCAGAACACGCGCTTGCTGTGCTTGGGAACGAAGTAGCTGGTCGCGTGGTTGATGGTGTTGCCCGGGGCGCCGCGCACACCGAACATCTGCCGGTTCGGCTGCTGCAGCGCGCCGAAGGCGGACAGATTCTGGTTGCCGTAGCGGTCGATCTGGTTGGCGCCCATGACGACATGCCGCCGCCCGGAAGCCACGACATCGAACACCTTGCCGAACGGAATCCAGCCCTCGGTGGGAGCCTTGGCGCCCAGCGCGGGGGTGTCGGCCAAGAACAGCGCCTCGCCGTCGGAGATCAGCAGATCCGGTTCGAAGGTCAGCCGCGCCAGCCGCGCCCCGATGGTGGGGGTCGGCGACATCGGGCTGGCCATGATCTCGCCCGCGCCCCGGAAGATCTCGGCGCAGGCGACCGCGCACACCTCGGCGCGGGTGACAGTGGTGGTCTCGCTCATCGGCGCTCCTCGTTCTCGGTCATTTCGCCTGCTCCGCAGCGAATTCGGCCACCGCGGACCGGTATTCGTCCTCCGTGACGTCCAGATAGCGGGCCTTGAAGGCCGCCCAGGTCTCGGGATCCTTGGCCGCCTCGACGTAATGGCGCTGGAACTTCTCGTCGCGGCCGTAGCTGCCGGAGAAGGTGAAATGCGCGCCGTCGGGCGCCTCCACGACGCCGTCGACCATCATGCGATTGAGGATGATCGCCTGGTTCGGAACGGCTTTCACCAGTTCCTCCGTCTCGACCAGCCGATCCACCGACAGGAACCGCCGTTCGGCGGCCAGGCAGTAGAGGTCGTCCATGTATGGATCGACGCCGGTGTAGGCGGCGTTGCCGTGCTTGTCGCCGATGTCGAGGTGGACGAACGCGGCGTCCAGGCTGAGCGCCGGCATCGCGACCAGGGTTTCGACACGGCCGTCGGCATCCGGATACGGCGACTGCACCGTGCGCAGTTCACCGTCCCAGAACTTCAGCACGTCCGAGCCCAGCCCGGCGCGGGTGGGCAGGAACGGCAGCCGGGCCGCGGCCGCCTGCAGGCCGGATTTGACCATGCCTTCGTCCATTTCGCGGGAGATCAGCTCACCGCCGGTGCGCGCCTTGGCGAACCAGGGATCGTAGAACGGCGCCGAATCGAGGGAGACGAATCCGTAGTAGGCCTTGCGCACCTTGCCGGCCGAACACAGCAGGCCCAGGTCCGGCCCGCCGTAGGTCACGACGGTCAGATCGGTGACGTCCGAGCGCAGCAGCGCCCGCACGAACGCCATCGGCTTACGCCGCGAACCCCAGCCACCGAGGCCGATGGTCATCCCGCTGCGCAGCTGAGAAACCGCGTCCTCCAACGACATCCGCTTGTCGCGCATACTATTTCGCTCCCTGTGTCTTGCGGGACACCCGCACCCGGTCGGCCCGATGCGCGGGCTGCGCATGGTGGCTCATCGTGCCTCCTTCTTGGCAGCCAGATCCTCGTCGAACCGCGCCCGGATCTCATCGGCCACACCGGCGAGATTCAGCTCGAAGGTGAAGCCCTGTTCGAAGCGGTAGCTGCGGTGCACGTCCTGCAGGTCGATACCGTTGAGCGCGCGCTTCGCGGCCCGGATGACCCGCCCGTCCTTCGCGGCGATGTTCTTCGCGACTTCCAGTGCGGCGGAATCGAGTTCGGCCCGCGGCACGACCTTGTGCACCGAGCCGAAGTGGTGCAGCTGCTGCGCGGTCACGGTGGAGGCGGTGTAGAAAAGCGTGCGCATCATGTGCTGGGGGACCAGCCGGGCCAGGTGGGTGGCCGCACCGAGGGCGCCGCGCTCGACCTCGGGAAGGCCGAAGGTGGCGTCGTCGGAGGCGACGATGACATCGGCATTGCCGACCAGGCCGATGCCGCCGCCGAGGCAGAAGCCGTTCACCGCCGCGATCACCGGCACGGGGCACTCGTAGACCGCGCCGAAGGCGTCGTAGCAGCCGTGATTGGCGTCGATGAGCGTCTGATGGCCCGGGTTGCGCTGGATCTCCTTGATGTCGACCCCGGCGTTGAAGCCGCGGCCCTCGGCGCGCAGCACGACCACTTTGGTCTCCGGGGCGCGCCCGGCCTCGCGAATCGCATCGGCCACGCCGAACCAGCCCGCGGTGGGCAGTGCGTTGACCGGCGGATAGTCGATCGTGACGACCTCGATACCCGAGGTCTCGGTGTGACGGTTGATCCCCATCGCATGTCCATTCGTTGGCAAAACAAGCAAGTGCTTGGTAGGTTAGCACGGTGGCAATCGAAGTGGACCTGTCCGGATCGGTAGTTCTCGTGACGGGCGGGGTCAGGGGCGTAGGCGCCGGTATCAGCCGGGTGTACCTGGACGCCGGCGCGACGGTCGTGGTGTGTGCCCGCCGCCCCGGCGAGGCGGCGATCGAGAGTTCCGGGCGCACCGCCGAATTTCTGCCGTGCGATGTGCGCGACGGCGAGGCGGTGACCGGGCTGATCGAGACGATCGTGCAGCGGCACGGCCGGATCGACCATGTGGTGAACAATGCCGGTGGGGCACCGTTCGCCCCCGCCGCCACCGCCTCCCGCAACTTCCACGCCAAGATCGTGGAGCTGAATCTGCTGGCGCCGCTGCTGGTTTCGCAGGCGGCCAATGCCGTGATGCAGCAGCAGCCCGAGGGCGGTTCGATCGTGATGGTCTCGAGTGTGAGCGGCCACCGGCCCTCGCCCGGCACCGCCGCCTACGGTGCGGCCAAGGCCGGCCTGGACAGTCTGGTGTCCTCGCTGGCGATCGAATGGGCGCCGAAGGTGCGGGTCAATTCGGTGATCGTCGGGATGGTCGGCACCGAATCCAGTCATCTGCACTACGGCGACGACGCCGGGATCGCCGCCGTCGAGGCGACCGTGCCGCTGGGGCGGCTGGCGACCCCCGAGGACATCGGCCGGGTCGCGGTCTTCCTGTCCTCGCCGCTGGCCGGCTACGTCAACGGCGGATCGCTCATCGTGCACGGCGGCGGGGAACGTCCCGCGTTCCTGGACGCGGCGACCGTCAACGACGCGCAAGCACCCGCCGCACGTTAGCCGTCGTCGCGCGATCACCGATCACAGCGAAAACCCTTACCGCACCGAGGAAATGAGAGCAGCAGTTATGACCGACAACTCCGAGCTGATCTGTGCAGGACGCACCGTGATCGTCACCGGCGCCGGCCGCGGTATCGGCCGGGCCCACGCCTTGGCCTTCGCCGCGGCGGGCGCCAACGTGGTGGTCAACGATCTGGGTGCGGAACTGGACGGCGCGCCCAGCGCCGATTCGCCCGCCGCCCAGGTGGTCGAGGAGATCGTGCAGGCCGGGGGCCGGGCCGTCGTCAACGGTGACGACGTCGCGGACTGGGCCGGTGCGAAGCGGCTGATCGGCCAGGCCGTGGAGACCTTCGGCGGACTGGACGTGGTCGTGAACAACGCCGGTATCGTGCGCGACCGGATGCTGGTCAACCTGGCCGAGGACGAGTGGGATGCCGTGATCCGCGTCCACCTCAAGGGCCACTTCGCCACCATGCGGCATGCCATCGAGTACTGGCGTGCGGAATCCAAGGCCGGTCGCGCCCGCGACGCCCGCATCATCAACACCAGCTCCGGTGCCGGTCTGCAGGGCAGCGTCGGCCAGGGCAACTACGCGGCGGCGAAGGCCGGTATCGCGGCTCTGACCATCACCGCCGCAGCGGAATTCGGTCGCTACGGGGTCACCGTCAACGCCATCGCCCCCTCCGCGCGCACCCGCATGACCGAAACCGTCTTCGCCGATATGATGGCCCGCCCCGACGACGGCTTCGACGCGATGGCGCCGGAAAACGTCTCGCCCCTGGTGGTGTGGCTGGGCAGCCCGGATTCGGCGGGTGTCACCGGCCGCATGTTCGAGGTCGAAGGCGGGAAGGTGGCGTTGGCCGACGGCTGGCGCCACGGTGTCGCCGAGGACCGCGGTGCGCGCTGGCAGCCGTCCGAATTGGGGCCGGTCGTACGCGAGTTGATCGCCAAGGCAACCGATCCCGAGCCGGTCTACGGAGCCTGAGCGCCGCAACTCTCACAGCAACGATCCGCGCCGGTGAGATCGCGCCCCGCCGCCTGTTCCCCCGGCTGCGATCCGCCGGCGCCGCTGTCTCCAATACCCTTGTGGCAGTAGGGATGACGTCGGGTTTTCGACTTCGCGACCGCGAGTGGGAGCGGACACCGCGGCGACCGGTTTCGATCCCCGCGCCCCCAAGAGTGATCGGGCTCACATGATCTCGCTGCGCGAGCAAACTGCCGGCAGTTAAGATGGGCCGCATTCGTTCGGTCCCGGAGAGGTTGTAGCGACCGGGGAGAAATCTGCGCTGAGAAGTTGAGGGAAGGCAAGCGCATGACCATGGGTCGCATAGCGCGCGTTGTTGCGGTAGCCGGATTGATCGGCAGTTGCGGGGTCCTCGGCCCCCTGGTGGCCAACGCGCAACCAGCCACCCCTGCTACCGCCCCGCACCCCTCGCCGGCCGCCCCGCACCCCTCACCTTCCGGCGCGCCGACCGCGCGACCCGATGGTGCGACGCCTGTTCACGATGCCGCTGTCTCCGGCCCGAACGCCGCCGTCGCTGGACCGGGCATCGCACGTCGACAAGGGCCGACGGCGCCCGAGCCCGGCCCCACCGCATCGGTCCGTCCCGGCGTTGCCGCGGCTCAGCCGGATGGCGCACCGCCATCGTCCGGTTCGGCGGGACCCACGCCATCCGATGACGGCCAGTACGACGGCGATCTGACCATCCCCGGGCGCTCGGCCACATCGTCGACGACGGCGCCGTCGCAGGTTTCCGCGGCGCCGCCGCCCGTCACGCCGACTCCGGTTGCCGGTGAAGGCTTCGCGGGCCTGGCGAGCATTCTGGGCACCGGTTCGGCCGCGGTGGGGTCGGCTGCCGCCGGTTCGGCGGCGTCCGGCTCGGCACTGACCGGTTCCGCTCTCGGTGGGACCGGTTCTGCTGCAACGGGTTCGGTCGCAGGCGCGACCGGGTCGGCGTTGGCGGGCACCGGGTCCGCGGCTGCGGGCACCGGATCCGCTGCCGCCGCAACGGGTTCCGCCGCAACCGGCTCGGCGCTGGCCACCACCGGATCCGCGGCGGCGGGCGTAGGTTCGCTGCTCGCCGGTATTCTCGGAACGGGTTCGGCGGCAACGGGTTCCGCACTGGCCGGGCTGGCCGGTACGGGTTCTGTCGCGACCGGCTCCGCCTTGGCCACCCTGCTCGGCACCGGTTCCGCGGTCACCGGATCCGCCGCTGTCGGTTCCGCAGCCGCGATGTCGCCCCTGTTGCTTCTGCTTCTGCTGCAACCGGTTCCGCCGCCCGCGGCCCCGGCCGCACCGCCGTTGGCCATTCCGCCGGTACCGCCGATCCCCTCGATACCGGGTGCGCCGGTTGTCGCCGCCGCGCCCGCCGCGGTCCCACCGGCACCACCGGCCGCGCCACCCGCGCCGGCGCCTGCCCCAGCGGCGCCGGCCGCCCCGGCACCCGCGCCGGCCCAGTCGAATCCCGCCGTGCGCCCGACAGCGGCCACCAGCGGACTGCCCGAGGTGAAGACGCTGGCCGTGCTCGGCGGCGTGATCGCCATGGCGCTGGCCGCGGCCGGCTCCGGCGCGGTGAGTTTCCAGAGTGCCTCCGCCGCGCAGGCGCGCATCGACGCCGCCCGCGCGGAATTCTTCGGACCGAGGGCCTGAGGGGGCGCGAGATGACCGAGAGCCGGATTCAGACGGGCCGCTCCTATCGCCGCGTCGCCGCCGCCGTCGACGCGGTGTGCGCGGTCGCCGCCGATTTCGACGCCACCACACTGGAAGAGGTGGTCCTCGCGATCGCGGCCGAACGCGGCCGCATGATCGAAATCGCCGATGCTCAGCTCGGTCCGGGCGTCTGCGGTCAGCGCCGCAGCTATCCGGACAAGGACGTGATCGTGCTGGCCGCGGCCCTGCCCAGCCGGGACCACACCCTCGCGCACGAACTGGGGCATGTGGTCTTCGACCACCCGGGTGAACCGGCCGCCGAGGTGACGCTCGAGGCCAGCGACGATCTGATCGCCTACATGCTGTCCCAGCGCGCGCATCAGCAGATCGTCGACGACGGGCGTGACGATCAGTACGAGTGGGAAGCCGAAACCTTCGCCGGCATGCTGATGACCCGCCTGCGCGTCTTCAACAACCGCGGCGCCGGTGTCTCGGTGCTCCGATTCGACGAGGCCCTCGGATGACCGAGAGGCCCGGAGGCGGCAGTGTGCGTTACCACGGAGGGCCTCTCTGTCATCCGAAGAAGGCTCGGATGAATTGCGGTCGTCCGACGAGAAGGACAGGGTAGGTATGACGTTCTGGTTGACGGCCCTGCTGGTGTGGATGGCGGCCGGCGCCCGCATCGGTCGCGTCCTGGTCAAGCCCGCGACCACGGCCCGGGTGGCGATCGTGATCGCGGTCGCGGCGGTGGCCGCCGCGGTCACCCTCGGCATACCCGAGATCGCGGTCGCGGTGGATCACGCACTGCCGCAGGGGATCAACGGCGCGGCGCTGGCCGACCGGCTGGTGGTGGCGACCTGGCTGCTGTTCGCGGTGGCCACGTCGGTGGTGGCGGCCGCCGCCTGGCCGGTGGTCTCGCGTCGGAATCTTCGCCAAATCGCTTGGTTGGTCTACGGTTTCGGCGCGCTCGTCATCGCCGCCGCCATCGGGTGGTCGATGGAGTTCGGCTGGGTCATGACCCTGCTCGGCTGCGCCTTCATCGCCGTCACCGGTCTGCGCAATCTGGACTGGACGGCGCTGGGACGCGGTATCGCGCTCTACACGGCCGGCACGGTGATCGCGGGTGTGCTTGCGGCGCTGTCGATTCGGCGGCTGGCGATCGGTGAAGAACCGGTGCGGCCGGGCGATCCGGGCTGGTTCTGGCCGGCCTGGCAGCTCACGAGCCTGCTGATCGCGGTCGGCGCGGTATGGATCGTGATCGAGCTCTGGGTGCGGGCGCGCCTGCTGCTGCGCCAGATTCGGGCCCTGCACCGCACGATGATCAAGCGCTTCCCCGAGGTGGTGGCGCACGAGCAGACGGTGTCGGCCACCCAGCTCAAGGCTTCCGATCAGGTCGCGCAGATCATGGACGCGCTGTATCTGCAGACCGGCGGCGGCATGGAGGTGGCGGCGGCCGGTGTGCCCGCCCGCTCGGTCGCCGACCGTGCCGAACGGGTGGCCCGCTGGGCTCGCAATCCGCTCGGTGACGACATCGTCGACGCCCGCTGGATCGCACCGCCGGAGGGACTGAGCCCGCGCGGTTGGGTGCAGGCGATCGCCCGCGCCTTCGAGCACACCGCGACCGACCGGAAATCGGCGGTCGCACAGGCGGATTGATCATCGGTGCGGCCGGACCGATTGGGCGGCGGTCCGTTCGCACAGTACAGACCGAAGCGTCTCCGCTTCGGTCTCAGGTCACAAGACAACACAGTGCGGTTCCGAGTGCCGCACTGTGTTGCCTTGTCCAGCTTGCTATTCCGTGCCGTCCGGTGGAACCTCGGGCAGACCCTCACTCGCCCGGAGCTTTTCGGCCATCGAGGTCAAGAGGTTCTGCGACTCTTCGGAGAGATCGAACGCCCTGCTCGACAGCCGACGCAGTCCATAGCCCTGCAGCTGGGACAGCAACTCCAGATCATGGTCGATCTTGGCGGCGTAGATGTCGTTGAAGAAGTAGTCCGGTTTGACCTTGAAAAACTTTGCCAGTGCGGCAACCGTCTCATCTGAGGGGTTCGTCCGCTGACCCGACCGCAACTGCGAGAGATACGGTTTCGAGATCGGATGCCCGGAGGCGGTGAGCGCTGCCGCCACCTCGGCATTGGTGTGCGGCTTACGCCCCGGGGGATGCACGGTTTCGAACAGCTTGTTCAGCCG
>NZ_JADKYP010000078.1 GCF_015354405.1 Nocardia sp. BSTN01
GCGCGGCCTTCTGCGCCTCCTCGGAGAACAACACCCCGCGCGCGTTGGCGAGGATGCCGACCGGATAGCCGTGCAGCTCCGCCCATCCGGTCACCAGGCTGGAACCGTAGAGCGGTTTGAACTCGTCGAAATCGGAGCCGTCCACCACCCGGGCGACGACCTCGCGCGGGTCGAACGGAATCTTCAGATCGGTGGGCACGATGCCGAGCAGTTCCTCGGAATCGTAGAGCGGTTCGATCACCTCGGCGCGCGGACGCGGGGCGGGCCCGGTCTTGCGCCAGTTCAGCCGCCGCACGATGGACCGGCCGATCCGGATGGCGTCCTGTTCGTCGGCGGCGAGATAGTCGGCCAAACCCGAAGTGCGAGCGTGCATCTCGGCTCCGCCGAGCGATTCGTCGTCGGACTCCTCGCCGGTCGCCATCTTGACCAGCGGCGGACCGCCGAGGAACACCTTGGAGCGTTCCTTGATCATGACGGTGTAGTCGGACATGCCCGGAATGTAGGCGCCGCCGGCGGTGGAGTTGCCGAAAACCAGTGCGATCGTGGGGATTCCGGCCGCGGAGAGCCGGGTGAGGTCGCGGAACATGCGACCGCCCGGGACGAACACCTCCTTCTGCGTCGGCAGATCGGCGCCGCCCGATTCCACCAGGCCGATCACCGGCAGCCGGTTCTCCAGCGCGATATCGTTCATGCGCAGGTTCTTGCGCAACGTCCACGGATTCGACGTGCCGCCGCGCACGGTCGGATCGGGCGCCACGATCATGCATTCGACGCCCTCCACGATGCCGATGCCGGCGATCACCGAGGCGCCCACGTGGAATTCGCTGCCCCAGGCGGCCAGCGGCGCCAGCTCCAGGAACGGCGAATCCTCGTCGATGAGCAGTTCGATGCGCTCGCGCGCGGTGAGCTTGCCGCGCTTACGGTGGCGCGCCATCTTGTCCGGGCCGCCGCCCGCGATGTTCTTGGCGTATTCGGCCTCGACCTCGGCCAGTTTCTCGGTCATGGCGTCGGCGGCGGTGCGGTAGTCCGCCGAATTCGGGTCGATGGCTGTACGGAGAGTGCTCAAGATCGGTACCCCAATCGCTTGGCCGCGAGGCTGGTCAGGATTTCGTTGGTGCCGCCGCCGATGCCGAGGATGCGCACATCACGGTAGTGGCGCTCCACCTCGGATTCGCGCATGTATCCCAGGCCGCCGAACAACTGAACCGCTTGGTGGGCAACCCATTCCGCGGTCTCGACCGCGGTGTTCTTGGCGAAGCACACCTCGGCGATCAAATCGGTTTCCCCGTCCGCCGCGCGTTCGGCCACGTGCCGGGTGTACACCCGGGCGACGTCGATGCGGCGAGCCATCTCCGACAGCGTGTTCTGCACGGCCTGCCGGCTGATCAGCGGGCGGCCGAAGGTCTCGCGGTCGCGGCACCACCGCAGGGTCAGATCCAGGCAGCGCTGCGCGTGCCCGTAGGCCTGCACCGCCAAGCCCACCCGCTCGCTGACGAAAGCCTGTGCGATCTGGGCGAATCCGGAGTTCTCGGCGCCCACCAGATTCGACACCGGCACCCGCACGTCGACATAGGACAGTTCGGCGGTGTCGGAGGCCAGCCAGCCCATCTTCTCCAGTTTGCGGCTGACCGTGAATCCCGGCCTGTCCTTCTCCACCAGCAGCAGCGACACACCGGATGCGCCGGGGCCACCCGTGCGCACGGCGGTCACCACGTAGTCGGCGCGCACCCCGGAGGTGATGAAGGTCTTCGACCCGTTGACCAGGTAGTCATCGCCGTCGCGCACGGCGCTGGTGGTGAGATGGCCGACATCGGAGCCGCCACCGGGTTCGGTGATAGCCAGTGAACCGATCTTCTCCCCCGCCAGGGTGGGCTTCACCCAGCGTTCGATCAGTTCCGTGTTGCCGGACGCGGCCATGTGCGGCACCGCGATACCGCAGGTGAACAGGGAGGCGAACAGTCCGCCCGAGCAGCCGGCGTAGTGCATTTCCTCGGCCACGATGGCGGCATCGATCCCGTCGCCGCCCGCACCGCCGACCGCCTCCGGAAACTGGATGCCGAGCAGCCCGAGCGCACCGGCCTTCTTGTGCAGCTCACGGGGAATCTCACCGGCACGCTCCCATTCGTCCAGGTAGGGCAGCACCTCGCGCTCGGCGAAACCGCGGACGGTCGTGCGTAATTCACGCCGCTCGGGCGTATCCCAGACACTGCTCACGGTAGTAACTCCACGGGTATGTCGATGTGGCGGGACCGCAGCCATTCGCCGAGTCCCTTGGCTTGCGGATCGAATCGGGCCTGATAGGCGACGCCGAGGCCGAGCAGGTCCTCGACGATGAAGTTGACCGCCCGCAGGTTCGGCAGCACGTGCCGGGTGACGGTGAGCTTCGCGGTCTCCGGCAGCAGCGCCCGCAGGGTGTCGACGGTGAGGGTGTGCACCAGCCAGCGCCACTGATCGTCGGTGCGCACCCAGACCCCGATATTGGCGTTCCCGCCCTTGTCACCGCTGCGGG
The DNA here is from genome assembly GCF_015354405.1 of Nocardia sp. BSTN01. GTDB lineage: Bacteria > Actinomycetota > Actinomycetes > Mycobacteriales > Mycobacteriaceae > Nocardia. The sequence continues at coordinate 2,510 of NZ_JADKYP010000078.1, forward strand.
CCGCAGCGATGGAACCCAGTGGGACCCAGCGTGTTTCACTCGCCGGCAGGGGCTGCGGCAGCTCGGGTTCGGCCACCTCGTCCAGGTCCCGGGTCTGCGCGGGCGGAGCGATCGCCACGCGCGAGCCGTCGGGCAGGACCGCGGTGTGCGCGACCTCGCCCGCGTCGACATAGCCCGCGGTATAGACGCCGTAGGGCGCACCGTTTCCGGGCGGCGTGGTCATCGTGAAGCCGGGATAGCTGGCCAGCGCCAATTCGACGGCGACGCTGGAGAACGCGCGTCCCACCTTGTCCGGGTCGGGATCGCGGACCACGCAGCGCAGCAGGGCGCTGGCCTGTTCCTCGGTCTCGGCGTCGGGACGGTCCAGCCGTGACAGCGACCAGTCGAGTTCGGCCGGGCGCACCGGCAGCCAGCTCTCCAATTGCCGCTGTGCCAGTGCGGCTTTGGCCTCGATGTCGAGGCCGGTCAACACGAAGGTCATTTCGTTGCGGAAGCCGCCCAGGGTGTTCAGCGAAACCTTCAACCGCGGCGGCGGCGCCTCACCGGTCACACCGCTGATCGACACCCGGTCCTCACCGGCGGTGGCGAGCCGGATGCTGTCGAGGCGGGCGGTGACATCGGGTCCGGCGTAGCGCGCGCTCTGGATCTCGTACATCAGCTGCGCTTCGACGGTGTCGACGGTGACCGCGCCACCGGTGTTCGCGTGTTTGGTGATGACGCTGCTGCCGTCGCGGCGGATCTCGGCGATCGGGAAGCCGGGACGGTCGAGATTCTCGATCTCGGTGAAGAACGCGAAGTTGCCGCCGGTGGCCTGGGTGCCGCATTCGATCACGTGACCGGCGACCACCGCACCGGCGAGGGCGTCGAAATCGTCTCGGGCCCAGCGGAAGTGGGCGGCCGCCGGTCCGACGACCACGGAGGCGTCGGTGACCCGGCCGGTGACGACGATATCGGCTCCGGCGTTCAGCGCCTCGGCGATACCCCAGGCGCCCAGGTAGGCGTTGGCGGTCAGCGGTGCGCCCAAGCCCAGTTCCTGGGCGCGCGGGAGCAGGTCGTCTCCTTCGACGTAGGCGATCTTCGGTGTGAGGCCGAGCTTGTCGGCCACCTCGGCGAGCCGCTGCGCCAATCCCGCCGGATTGAGTCCGCCCGCGTTCGCGACGATGCGCACCCCGCGTTCGAGCGCCAGGCCGAGGCAGTCCTCGAGTTGCCGGACGAAGGTCTTGGCATAGCCGAGGGCCGGATCCTTCATCCGGTCACGGCCGAGGATCAGCATGGTCAGTTCGGCGAGATAGTCACCGGTGAGCACGTCGAGTTGCCCGCCCTCGAGCATCTCGCGCATCGCGCTCAACCGGTCGCCGTAGAAGCCGGAACAGTTGCCGATCCGGAGGACCTCCGGGTCGGCGCCGAGACTCGTCATCTGCGCGGCGCCTCCTCATGCGACGTGCCTGCCGCAGCGGCTGTGCTGCGTCGGGTTCCAGGTTCACATCGGGTGCAGAAAAAATCAAGCCTGCGTGCTTGTTAATTGCCGACGGCGCAGGTAGAGGCAGTGGCACCGGCCGGTGTCCGGGGCCCGGGAGCCGCCGGGCAAGATGGCGGGGTGTCCAATTCCGTCATCGTCGCACTCCTGCTGGCCGTAGCCGGATTCCTGGTCGGCGGCGCCTTCACCATGTGGAAGAACTCTCGGGTGCTGTCGGTGATGCTGGGCGTCTGCGCGGTCCTCGCGGTCGTCGGCGCGGTCACCTGGTGGTAGACCGGCCGAGCACGCCCGGCGCCTAGTCTCCGGCGAGGCGGAAGATCCGCATCCCCTCCGGAACGCCGTTGAGCGGGGCGGCGAACATACTGCGCCGATAGGGCTTGGCCGCGACCTCGAGTTCCTTCAGCGTGCTCGGCTCCAGCGCTTCGAGGGTGGTCTCCGAGATCATCGTGTTGCCGTTGCCGCCGGCCTCCATCACCCGGGCGGCGATGGTGACGTCCACACCCAGCCAGTCGCCGCCGATCTCGCGCGGCGTCCCGGTGTGCAGGCCCGCCCGCATGCGCGGCCGATATCCCGCCACCTCGACCCGGTCCAGGTTCTTCTTCGCGGTCAGCACCGCACGCACCGCACTGTCCGGGGAGGCGAAGACCGCCATCACCCCGTCGCCCATGCGCTTGACGACCTGACCGCCCCGATCGACGATCGGCGGTTCGATGGCTCGCGCCACCCGCCGCAACAACTCCAGCGTCGCCTCGTCACCCGCAGACAGCGACCACCGCGAGAACGCCACCAGGTCGGTGAAGACCACCGTGATCTCCGCACTGCCCTTCCCGCGGCCGACGCGCTCCAGCATGGCCTGCCAGACCTGCAGCGCGCCCAGACCGAGCTCCTTGGCCGCGCTGGGATTGTCGCCCACGATCTTGTCGGCCGCGCGGGCCACCGCCCGCGCACCGCCGGGGCCGGACAGCGACAGCGGATCGCCGAATGCGGGATCGCCGGGCAGGCTCTCGCGCGCCTTGCGAATTACACCGATGACGTCGGCGCGCTGATTGGCCGCGGCCATCAGCGAGGACAGCTGATCGGATCGGCGCCGGCCGAACGAGCGCAGGCGAGATTCGGCCTCGTCGGCCGGCGTGAGCGGAATCACGATCTCGGCATCCGGATCGACACCGGGATCGACGCCGGATTCGGTCCGGTCGACCGGCAGCACCGTATCGGCTCGGGTCGTGTCGCCGGCCTCGGCCGCGGCGTTTCGGCGATCGGCCGCGGCGTTTCGACGGTTGTCCGCACCGGAACCGGTCCCCCTTTTGCCCCGCCTACCGGCGGTGCCGTTGCGACGCGACCCCGAACCGCCGGTGCGGTTTCGCGCATCTCCGGGACGGGCCGCGCGGGACGCGTTTTCGCCGTCGCCGGAAGGTCTTTCGCTCACATCCCGAGCGTAGCCAATGATCGCCACCTGCCACCTCTCTATCGGACGGAGCGGGCACAGCGCTGGGTCCGCCGATGGATAACGTGTTGGTTGCCCGGGCGATGTTACCGACCGGCTCTTCCACACGGAAGGTCCAGCGGGGCTGTTAACGAAGGCTTTGCACACAGCACACCGGCCCGATGCACAGCGCGAAACGGCTGCACATCGGGCCGGTGATCGTCACATTCGCCGGGCAGTGGCGGCTGTGACCGGGATAGCAGTCCCCCGACAGGACCGCCCTCCCGCTCCCGGGCTTCGCGAGGGTGAGCGTCCGGGAACGGGCAGGTATCAGGGTGTGGATCAGGCGTCGCGGCGGTCGACCACGAGCAGCGCGGCACCGAAGACGACCGCCACGAAGACGATGAAGTAGACCAGTCCGCCCCACGGCCCCCAGTGCCAGTGCGCCGCGGAGGTGCCCTCCCCGAGGAACCGGTTGATGTTGGCGAAGGGCAGGAACGGCTGCACGCTGCGGCCGAAGCTACCGAAACTACCGAGCAGCGTCTCGATCAGCAAGGGCCACAACACGATCAGCGAGATCGCCGCGGCCGACTGCCGCACCAGGGCGCCGACGCCGACCGACAGGATCACCGCCAGGAAGGCGTAGATCGCCAGTCCGTAGAGCGCGCGCCAATCGGCGTCGGAGTTCAGGCTCATCTGCCGCCCCGCGTCGCCGGCCAGCGGTTTCGCGATGAGGTAGGCCAGCAGACCCAGCACGAAGGTCAGCACCGCCGCGTAGGCGCCGGTCAACAGGGCCTTGGTGGTGAGGACCAGGGATCGGTTCGGGGTCGCCTGGAAGGTGGTCCGGATGATGCCGAAGCGGTATTCACTGGTCACGGTGAGGGCGGCCATGATCATCAGAACCATGACACCGAGGCCGGAGACACCGACCATGGCGCCCGACGTGGTCAGCGTCGATTCGTTCTCGTGCCCCATACTGGCCCGCGAGACGCCCGCGATCAGGGCGGCCAGGCCCAGGCCCAGCGCCACGACGATCGCCGAACACCACCACGGTGACCGGGTCGAAGTGAGTTTGATCCGCTCCGCGGCGACGACACCCATCAGAGCGCACCTCCCATCGCCTGCTCGACGCCCTCACCGTGGTACTGCACCGCACCTCCGGTCATCCGCATGAACGCCTCCTCGAGCGAAGCCTGTTGTGGCGCAAGCTCATACAGGGTGATGCTGTTCGCGCCCGCCAATTTGCCGATGGCGTCGCTGGTTTCCCCGACCACCACCAGCGCGGGGGCGGTGTCGGCCGATCCTTCCCGATCGGCCGCGCTGCCGTCCTCGCGCACGGTCATCCCGTTCGAGGTGAGCAGACTGCGCAGCTCGTCCAATTGCGGACTACGCACCCGCACCGTCGATTCCGACGATTTCGCGATGAAGTCCTTGGTGTCGGTGTCGGCGATCAGCCTCCCGCGCCCGATCACGACCAGATGGTCGGCGGTCTGCGCCATTTCCGACAGCAGATGGCTCGACACCAGCACCGTGCGGCCCTCGGCGGCCAGCCGCTGCATGAAGCGCCGGATCCACAGAATGCCCTCGGGGTCCAGTCCGTTGACCGGTTCGTCGAACAGCAGCACCGGCGGATCGCCGAGCAGCGCCCCGGCCAGGCCGAGCCGCTGCGACATGCCGAGCGAGAATCCACCGGCCTTCTTGCCGGCGACCTCCGTCAGGCCCACCAGCCGCAGCACCTCTTCCACCCGGCCGGCGGGAATGTCGTTGGCGGCGGCCATCCAGCGCAGATGCGAGCGAGCCGACCGGTTCGGATGGACCCACTTGGCGTCCAGCAGGGCACCGACCGCGCGCAGCGGATGATCCAGCTCGCGGTAGCGCTTGCCCTGAATGACCGCCGTTCCGGCCGTGGGCTGATCCAGGCCGAGGATCATCCGCATGGTGGTCGACTTACCGGCGCCGTTCGGGCCGAGGAACCCGGTCACCTTGCCGGGTGTGACCGTGAACGACAGGTTCTCGACGGCAACGGTCGCACCGAAGCGCTTGGTAAGACCTCTGCATTCGATCATGGGCACCAGTCTCCCCGAGAAAGCCGCACGCGACCATCGCTCACAGGTCGCGAGTCCGGTCATCCTCGAGGATGAGGGGGACCCCTAGGGTCCCGGTGGGCTCACCCAGCCGCGACCTGGGGACATCCCCGTGTTCACACCGCGGGTGAGGAAGCCTGGGCCCAGAACCGCTTGGGGATACGCCCGGCATGGCGGGCCAGGTAACCGGCCTGCACCGCGGCGGCCATCGCCGTCGCCATCCGGGCCGGATGCCGGGCACGGGTGACGGCGGTGGCCAGCAGGACGGCCGAACAGCCCAGCTCCATCGCCAGCGCGGCGTCGCTCGCCGTGCCGATTCCCGCGTCCAGCACGACCGGAACCCCGGCGGCCTCGACGATCATCTCGATATTGTGCGGATTGCCGATGCCCAGCCCGGTGCCGATCGGCGAACCGAGCGGCATGACCGCGGCACAGCCGGCATCCTCCAGGCGGCGCGCGAGGACGGGATCGTCGGTGGTGTAGGGCAGGACCACGAAGCCGTCGTCGACCAATTGCTCTGCGGCCGAGACCAATTCGATGGCGTCCGGCAGCAGGGTGCGTTCGTCGGCGATGACCTCGAGTTTCACCCAGTCGGTTTCCAGCGCCTCGCGCGCCAGCTGCGCGGTGAGGACCGCCTCGGCGGCGGTGCGGCAGCCGGCGGTATTGGGCAGCGGGGCGATGTCGAGGCGTTTGAGCAGATCGAGCACGCCCGTTCCACCCGCGGCGTCGATGCGGCGCATGGCGACCGTGGTCAATTCGGTGCCGGAGGCGACCAGCGCCTCCTCGAGCACCGCCAGATTCTCCGCGCCGCCGGTGCCCATGATCAGCCGGGAGCCGAATTCGCGATCGGCGATCCGCAGCGGCTCGACCGGCCGTGATCCTGTGCCCGGAATGTCGGCGCCCGCGATGTCAGCCACCCTGCACCGCCGTCAGGACCTCGATCTCCCAGCCCCGGCCGACCTGCTCGTCCCACCGCGACTTCGGGAACAGCGCACCGTCCACCGCCAGGGCCACGCCGCGGCACGGCAGTTCCAGACGCTCGAGCAGTTCCCGGACGGTGAGCGGCTCCGCGAAGACGTGATCGGTGCCGTTCACCGTGACGCCGACGGGAATCGATGGGGACGCGGAACTCGGTTGCGCGGTCACTGATTACCTCCTGATGATGATGCGGGAGTAGCGGTTTCGGCGGTGGCGAAGCGGTGCGGGTCGGCGGCCTTCGCCTCGGCGAGCACGTCGTCCGCCAGCAGCGCCGCCACCGCGTCGACGGTGATCGGTGCGCCGAGGATGCCGTTGCGACCGTGCCCGGTGGCGGCGATCACCCGATCCGAGAGCCATCCGATCAGCGGCAGATTGTCGGGGGTGCCGGGACGCCCGCCCGCGGCGGCCTCCGCCAGTTCGTATTCGCCGAGGGCGGGCCAGACCGCTTCCGCGTCGGCGATCAGATCGCGGACCCCGGCCACGGTCACGGTGGTGTCGAATCCGGCCTCGTACTGCGTGGCGCCGACCACCAGGCCGTCGGCGCGCGGGACCAGATAGACCGGGCGGCCGTGCACCCGCGCGCGGATCACCGAGGACGGCGGCGGCGGGGTGCCCGGGCGCCGGCGCAATCGCAGGATCTCGCCCTTGACCGGCCGCACCGGCAGCTCCCACAGCCTGGCGCTGGCCGACCCCGCGGCCAGTACGATCCGGTCGTGGTCGAGTTCGTCCACAGCCGTCACCGGCGTGGGATCGATGTGCACACCGGCCTGTTCACACCCGCGACGCAGGGCCGCGAGCAGCAGGCGATTGTCCACCGCCGGTTCGTCCACGGCCAGCAGCCCGGCCCGGACGGTGCGCGAGAGCCCGGCCTCGGTCGCGCGGACCCCGGCCCGGTCGAGCACGCGCATCGCATATCCGTGGGTGCCGCAGAAGTCGGCGATCGTGCGCAGGTCGGCGGCATCGGCCGCGTCCAGCGCGAGCGTGAGGGTCTGCCGGGCCACGAACACGTCCACCCCGGTGGCGTCCCGCAACCGGGCGCCGAATTCGGGCCAGCGCCGCAGCGATGCGGCGCCGAATTCGAGCAGATCGTCCTCGCCGGGCCAGCCCTCCGAAAGAGGAGCGAGCATGCCGCCCGCGACCCAGGACGCGCCGGACCCCACACCGGGATCGCGAATCGTCACCGACCAGCCCTTTTCGGCGGCCCGCCAGGCCACCGCCAGACCGATCACACCCCCACCCACGACGGCCAGACTTCGCATCACTCCACCTCGCTCGGGTCCCGGACTCGCACGGACCGCGCCGTGCACGGCCGACACCGGGAAATCGGCGTTCCCGCGCGGCCGCCATCGCTGCGGGAATGCCCTCTTGTTTCGCCTCTCCACGGTAGCGCGGCTACGGTCGAAGCCGTGCAACCGTCCCAACCGCAACGCCCGATGGCACCGCGCGAACGCCTGGCCTCGGCCCGGCTCTACCTGTGCACCGACGCCCGGCGCGATACCGGTGATCTGGCCGCATTCGCCGAGGCGGCGCTCTCCGGCGGTGTCGACATCATCCAGCTGCGTGACAAGGGTTCGGCCGGCGAGGCGAAGTTCGGGCCGCTCGAGGCCGGCGCCGAGCTCGGCGCGCTGGCCGAACTGAAGGCCGCCGCCCGCCGCCACGGCGCGCTGGTCGCGGTCAACGATCGCGCCGATATCGCGCTGGCCGCCGGCGCCGATGTGCTGCATCTGGGCCAGGGCGATCTGCCGCCCTGGTACGCCCGCCGGATCGTCGGGCCCGACGTGGTGATCGGCCGGTCCACCCACAATCGCAACCAGGCCGGACTCGCGGTCGTCGACGAGCACATCGATTACTTCTGCACCGGGCCGGTGTGGAATACGCCGACCAAACCGGGCCGTACCGCGGCGGGCATCGAATTGGTGCGCTCGACCGCGGAGTCGCATCCGACCCGGCCGTGGTTCGCGATCGGCGGAATCGATCGCGATCGCCTGCCGGAGGTACTCGCGGCCGGTGCCGACCGGGTTGTCGTGGTGCGTGCCATCACCGCGGCGCGCGACCCTCAGGCCGCCGCCCGCGAACTCAAACAGCGGTTGCTGGAGAACGCGGCGAACTGATCCACAGCCGTACACAGGGGGAGGACACGGCTATTCACATACGGCGTTCAGTCCAGTACCTGGTCCAGGGTCAGCACCACCGTTTCCTCGTACCGCGCGTACGCACCGGATCCGTTCTCGCGCTGCGCGATCCGGGCGGTCGGCGCGGCGGCATCGTGGGTGTCGAGCCACAGGAAACCCCGATCGGCGAGGTCGATCGTGCGCGGCAGCACCGCCGCGATGGCGGCCGCCTCGGCCAGTCCGTCCAGTTCGAGCCGGGCCGCGGATGCCCGCAGCCCGGGCCACGCGACGGCGAATCCGGGATGCAACGGCCGGGCGTCGACCTCCTCCTCGGGGACCCACGCCAGCTCCGCGCTTTCGCGATTCGCGGTGGTCGCCAAGGTTTCCGACACATCGGCGACCACGGTGGTGTAGGTCCAGCCGGAATCCGCGGTACTCGTCACCCGGCTGCCGCGCACCCGAACCGCCTCCGGATCGATTCCGGCTTCTTCCTGCGCCTCACGGACCGCAGCGTGCACGCTGGTCTCATGACTGTCGCGCGCACCACCGGGCAGCGCCCACGTTCCGCCCTGATGGCTCCACGGCGCCCGGTGTTGCAGCAGCACCAATGCGCCGCCGCCCTGCCGGGGTGCCCGCAGCAGCAGTCCGGCGGCCCCGAACAGGCCCCACTGCCGCGTCCCATCGGGGCTTTCCAAGAAGCCGTCTCCGTCACCGCGCATGCTCCGCCTCGTCCCGATCCGCGCCGGCGTCCTGACCGCCGGCCTCCGGTACCGCCGTCGTGACCGACACATATCGGGCGGTACCGGTACGACCACAATAAGCTCAGTCCGCACAATGCAACCCGCTGAACGAACGGAGGTGGGCATGGCTCGAATCGGGCATTCGCAGCTCGACGAGCTGTCCCCGCGGGCCGCGGCTGCCGCCGTGCGCAGCCGGCTCGACGCGACCGATGTCCGCGCGTTCGCGCGCTCGTCCCCCGCCCGGCTGATCGCGCTGGGCCTGTTACTGCTCGGCCTGTGCCTGATCGCCGGCGCCGTCACCTCCGGTGAGGTGGGCCACCGCCAGCACGCCCTGGACTATCTGCTGGACGAGGCCGAACCGGACGCCAATTCCGCACAGCATCTGTACACCTCGCTGTCGGTGGCCGATGCCGCCGCCGGCACCGCCTTCATCTCCGGCGGGCTGGAGCCGAAACCGGTGCGCGATCGCTACGACCAGGCGGTCGGTGAGGCAGCCGCGGAACTCGTGGCCCAATCCGACAACGCCGGCACGCCCGGCTCGGCCACCCCCGACGCCGACACCCGGCTGCGCACCGGTGTGGCCACCGAGCTGCCGGTCTACACCGGGCTCGTCGAGACCGCGCGCGCCAACAATCGCGAAGGCCATCCCGTCGGCGCCGCCTATCTGAGCGAGGCGTCGAATCTCATGCAGACCACCATGCTCCCGACCGCGCAGGAGTTGCAGGAGCACCGGTCCGCGGCGATCGCGGCGACCCAGCGCCAGCACGTGCGGCCGCCGTGGGCGGCGATCGTACTGCCGATCCTGACCCTCGCCGCACTGGTGACGGCGCAGTTCTATCTGGCCCGGCGCTGGCATCGGGTGCTCAATCCGGGTCTGCTGGTGGCCTCCGGCATTCTGCTGATCCTGCTGGCCTGGACGGTGATCGCCGGATCGTTCTCGGCGGTGGCGACCACCTCGGGACGCGACAACGGCGCGGTGCCGGGCGCCCAGCTGACCGAGAGCCGCATCCTGGCCCAGCAGGCGCGGGCGGCGGAGACGCTGAAATTGGTGCGCCGCGATGCCAGCGGCGACTACGACCACACCTACGACACCGCTACCGCGCGGCTCGACGATCTGCTCACCCACTATCCCGGCGGCGCACCGGGCGCCGACGATGTGCGCAATGCCCATGCGGCACTGGGCCGTTGGCGCTCGGCGCATCAGCGGATGAACGACGCGCTGGGCCGCGGGGATTTCCCGGCAGCCACCGCCGTGGCGATCGGCGCGGATCCGGCGCAGGCCAGCGCGGCGGTCGACACCCTCGACAGCGCGCTCGCCGCCGGTATGGGTGAAACACGAAATACGTTGCGCGGGGAGATATCCGATGCCGCGCGGTCGCTGGATTTCCTGGCCCCGGGCGCACTCACCCTGGCCGCGCTGGCGGCGGTGTTCGTGGTGGCCGGGCTGTGGCCGCGTTTGAGGGAGTACCGATGAGGGCGAGGCGGGTCGCGGCAGCGGCATTGGCGGCATCGGCCCTGCTGGCCGGCGGCTGCGGCGGTGCGCCGAGCACCCCGCGCACCGGCGGCAGCGGCACCTACACCGAACCGCCTCTGCCCGCCAATGCCGTTGTGACACAACCGCAGTCGGGCGCATCCCCGGATCTCGAATCGCAATGCGGTAATCCCACCGCCAGCCTTCGTCCCGGCGCCGACCACGGGCCCGCACTCGACGCCGTCCGCGCGCGCGGACGATTGCTGGTCGGCCTGGACCCCGGCAGCAATCTGTTCAGCTTCCGCGATCCGATCAGCGGCACCCTCGCCGGCTTCGACGTCGACGTCGCCACCGAGATCGCGCGCGATCTGTTCGGCGATCCGCGCCGCATCGAATACCGGATCCTCGGTTCGGCGGATCGTGAACGGGCACTGCAGGATCACAGCGTCGATGTCGTGGTGAAGACCATGACCATCACCTGCGATCGACGCCAGCGCGTCGATTTCTCCACCACCTACCTGATGTCGCATCAGCGCGTCCTGGCGGTGAAGGGATCCGGCATCACCTCGATGGCGGATCTGGGCGGTAAGCGCGTCTGCGCGGTGGGCGGCACCACCTCGCTCGACCGGATTCGGCACATCCAGCCGACGGCCTCGATCATGACCGTGCCGACGTGGGCGGATTGCCTGGTGGTATTGCAGCAGCGCCAGGTCGACGCGATCAGTACCGACGACGCGCTGCTCGCCGGGCTGGCGGCGCAGGACCCGTACGCCGAGGTGGTGGGCCCCGCCCTCAGTGACGAGCCGTACGGCGTCGGCGTTCCGAAGGGTAACGACGATATGGTCCGATTCGTGAACGCCACCCTGCAGCGGTTGCGCACCGACGGCACCTGGGATCGGCTCTATCAGCATTGGCTGGCGCCCGCGCTGGGTCCCGCGGCCGGACCGCCGGAACCGACCTATCGGGACTGATCCATGTCCGAGCACCACGCATTCTCCGAATCCGATCCACCGCCGACATCGCTCACCTCCACCCCGGATGCCGGCGACAATCCGACGACACCGCAGCCCCGCCGCGCCCCGGAACTGCCGGGGACCCAGCGGACTCCCGGGACACAGCACCACCCCGAGGCCCAGCACATTGCCGAGACCCAGCGCACCCCGGGAACTCAGCGCCCCTCAGGGCCGCGGAACACCCCCGGCACGCAACACAGCCCGGGCACGCAGCGCACACCAGGCACCCGTCACACCGCAGGGCCCCGGCACAACCCCCGCACCCAGGAGGTCCAGCACACCCCCGGGACGGAAAACATCCCCGGCACGCAGCGAGCCGACGCACCCACGGCCGCAACGCCTTTCACCGGCACCGTCGCCACCCCGACCGGCACCGGAGGTTCCGACACCTCGTCGTCTGCGAGTGAGCCGAGTCGCCCCACCGGACGCAGCGGCCGCACGGTCCGCTCCCGCCCCACGGTCCGTCGATTGGGCGCCGGTCTGGTGCCGATTCCCACTGTGCCACAACTGGATCCGATGGTGGCCGTCCTCGCCGACCCGGTGGTGTCCGAGGGACGGCGGTACTGCTGGCGCTGCGGCCGGCCGGTCGGGCGCACCACCGCCGCGCACGCCGCCACGGCCGTCGGCAGCTGCGGCCACTGCGGCGCCCGCTACGATTTCCGCCCGTATCTGCGGGCCGGCGATCGCGTCGCCGGGCAGTACGAAATTCAGGGCTGCATCGCGCACGGCGGGCTGGGCTGGATCTACCTCGCGATCGACCGCAATGTCAGCGACCGCTGGGTCGTGTTGAAGGGCCTGTTGCACGGCGGGGATGCCGAGGCTCAGGCCGTCGCCGTGGCCGAACGCCGATATCTGGCCGAACTGGCCCATCCGAGCATCGTCAAGATCCACAACTTCGTCGAACATCCGGGTCCGGGCGGCTCGCCGATCGGCTACATCGTCATGGAGTATGTGGGCGGTCGCTCGCTGCGCGATCTGCTCGACACCCATCCGCGGCCGGAGCGGATGCCGGTGCCGGAAGCGATCGCCTACATCCTGGAGATCCTGCCCGCGCTGGAATATCTGCACGCGCTGGAGCTGGCCTACAACGACCTCAAGCCCGACAACATCATGGTCACCGAGGATCAGGTGAAACTGATCGACCTGGGCGCGACGGCACCCTTCGACTCCTACGGAAATCTCTACGGCACCAAGGGTTTCCAGGCGCCGGAGATCGCCGCCACCGGCCCCACCGCCGCCACCGACATCTACACCGTCGGCCGCACTTTGGCGGTGCTGACCGTGAACATCCCGATGGTCGCCGGCCGCTACACCGACGGCATTGCGCATCCGGATGCCGAACCGGTCCTGGCTCGCTACGAATCCCTGCATCGGCTGCTGCTGACCGCGACCGATCCCGATCCGGATCGCCGGTTCCCGTCGGCCCGGGTGATGTCCACCCAGCTGGCGGGTGTGCTGCGCGAAATCTTGGCCGCCGAGACCGGTATCGAACATCCGCAGCTGTCGACGCTGTTCAGTCCGCCGCGCACCAGTTTCGGCACCGACGAGCTGATCGGCCAGACCGATGTCTACGCCGACGGCGTGGTCCGGGGCAAGAACCTCACCGCCCGCGATATCGCCGCCGCCCTGCCGGTCCCGCTGATCGATCCGGCCGATCCGTCGGCCGCACTGCTGGCCGGAACCGCGCACTCCGAACCGGAACACGCCCTCGACGCGGTGCGGGCCGCGCGGCGGCGAGCCGAGACCTCACCGGGTGGTGCGCCGGACAGTTTCGCCGCCGAGGCCACCCTGGCCGAGGTTCGCGTCCATCTCGACCTCGACCAGCCGGGCGCGGCCCGCGAGCTGCTGGACAACCTGGGCGAACACGATTGGCGCACCGACTGGTTCGAGGGTCTGATCGCGCTGCGCGAGCAGGACTACGAACGCGCCTACGACAGTTTCGACGCGGTGTTGTGCGCGCTGCCGGGGGAGATCGCGCCCAAACTCGCCATCGCCGCGACCGCGGAACTGGTGCTGCAACAGTGGGATTCGCCGGATCCCGCGCAGTGGCGGCAGTGCGCCGAGAAGTTCTACGCCACGGTGTGGCGGACCGACCGCGGCGTGGTGAGCGCCGCCTTCGGGCTCGCACGGCAGTTGGCCGCCGACGGCCGGGTCGCCGCCGCGGTCGCGGCCCTGGACGACGTTCCCTCCGCCTCCCGCCACTACACCGAGGCGCGGCTGACGGCGGTCCTGCTACTCCTCACCGCACAACCCGCCGAGCCCGGCGATTCGCAGCCCGAGGACGGCGAGATACAGCAACACGCGCACGTCGACACCGATCGGCTGGAGGAGTCCACCCTGCACGTCGCCGCCGCACGGCTGCAGGCCCTGCCCGCGGCGGAACGACGGGTCGCGCAGTTGCGGGTCCTGGTTCTGGGCACCGCGCTGGCGTGGCTGCAGGCCGGCCACCGCCCACGGACCTCCGGCAGCACCCTGCTCGGGCAGCCGTTCACCGAACGCGGGATGCGCCGGGGGATCGAATCCGGGCTGCGCGCACTGGCCCGCACCGCCCCCGGCCGGACGCACCGGTACGCGCTGGTGGATCTGGCGAACGCGATCCGCGCCAAGAGCTGGTTCTGAGCCCGGTTCAGCCCACCAGTGCGGCGGCCGCCCGGGCGATGGCCAATTCCTCGTCGGTCGGCACCACCAGCACGGCGACCTCCGCGCCGGGCGGCGAAATGTGGCGCGCCGCACGGTCTTTCGCGGCATTGCGTGCGGGATCCACCGCGATGCCGAAGCGTTCCAGGCCGGCCAGCGCGTCGGCGCGCACCTGCGCGTTGTTCTCCCCCACCCCGGCGGTGAAGGTGATCGCGTCGACCCGGCCCAGATCCACCAGATAGGCGCCGATGTAATGGCGCAACCGATGCACGTAGACGTCGTAGGCCAGCCGCGCCGCGGCATCCCCGGAATCGATCAGGTCGAACAGCTGCCGGAAGTCGTTGACCCCGGAGAGTCCCTTGATGCCGGAGCGGCGGTTGAGCAGTTCATCGATGCCGTCGATATCCAGCCCCGCGGTCCGCGCCAGATGCAGTGGAATGCCCGGGTCGATATCGCCGGATCGGGTGCCCATGACCAACCCCTCCAGCGGCGTCAGTCCCATGCTGGTGTCGACGGCCCGGCCGCCGCGAATCGCCGACGCCGAGGCGCCGTTACCCAGATGCAGGACGATCTGGTTGTGCGTGGCCGGATCGCCGCCGAGCAGTTCCGACACCCGCCCGGACACATACTCGTGCGAGGTGCCGTGGAACCCGTAGCGCCGGACGCCGTGCGCGGCGGCGACCGTCGCGTCGATCGCGTAGGTCTTCGCGGCGTCGGGCAGTCCGTGGAAGAAGGCGGTGTCGAACACCGCGACCTGCGGGATATCGGGCAGCAGGTCGCGCGCGGAGCGGATACCGGTGACGTTGGCCGGATTGTGCAGTGGCGCCAGGGTGGACAGCTTGTCGATGGATTCCACCACGGCATCGGTGATCAGGGTCGGTTCGTAGAAGATCTCGCCGCCGTGCACGACCCGATGGCCGACCGCCGAGAGCCCCGCTCCGCTCAGATGGTGACCGCTGCGGGCGAACAGGTCGAACACCACCCGCAGCCCCGCGGCGTGATCGGCGATCGGCCCGGTGTGCTCGAATTCCTTTCCGTCACTGTGATGTTCGACGGTGACCTCGTCCTCGGACACCGCTTCCCCGATGCGCGACACCAGGCCGGAGGCCGACACATTCGCCGAAACCGGATCCAGCAGTTGATATTTGATCGACGACGACCCCGAATTGATCACCAGTACCTGCATCAGCCCTCCTGAGTCCTGCGGCGCACCCGCACCCGGTCGGCACGGCGAGCCGCTGTGCGAGTGTCGCTCACCGTGCCTCCTGCTTCTGCGCCTGGATCGCCGTGATCGCCACGGTGTTCACGATGTCGGCCACGAGCGCTCCGCGCGACAGATCGTTGACCGGTTTGCGCAATCCCTGCAACACCGGCCCGATCGCGACCGCGCCCGCGCTGCGCTGCACGGCCTTGTAGGTGTTGTTACCGGTGTTGAGGTCCGGGAAGATGAACACCGTCGCGCGCCCGGCGACATCGGAATGGGGCAATTTGGTGCTCGCGACCGTCGGTTCGATCGCGGCGTCGTACTGGATCGGCCCCTCCACCGGCAGCTGCGGCGCCCGCCGATGCACCAGTTCGGTTGCGGCCCTGACCTTGTCGACGTCGACGCCGGAGCCGGATTCACCCGTCGAGTACGACAGCATCGCCACCCGGGGCTCGATCCCGAACTGCTCTGCGGTGCGGGCGGAGGAGATCGCGATATCGGAAAGTTGTTCGGAGGTCGGATCCGGGACCACCGCGCAGTCGCCGTAGGCCAGCACGCGGTCGGCCAGGCACATCAGGAAGACACTCGACACCGTCGAGACGCCGGGTTCGGTCTTGATGATCTCGAATGAGGGCCGGATCGTATGCGCGGTGGTGTGCGCGGCGCCGGAGACCATACCGTCGGCGATGCCCCGATGCACCATCATGGTGCCGAAATACGAGATGTCGGCCATGAATTCGCGGGCGCGCTCGACCGTCATCCCCTTGTGCGCGCGCAGCCGCGCGAATTCCTCGGCGAACTCCGCGCGCAACTCGCTGGTGCGCGGATCGAGCACCTGGGCGGCATCGATGTCGACACCGAGTTCGGCCGCGCGGGCGCGCACGGTGGCCTCGTCACCGAGGATGGTCAGCTCCGCGATCTTGCGTTGCAGCACGCGCCCGGCCGCCCGCAGGATGCGATCGTCGTCGCCCTCGGGCAACACGATCCGGCGCGGATCGGCGCGAGCCCGTTCCACCAGCTGATATTCGAACATCTGCGGCGTGACCACCGAGAGCACCGGAACTTCGATCAGATTCAACAACTTCCGGCTGTCCACCCGCTGCTCCATCAGCGCCAGCGCGGTGTCGACCTTGCGCATACTGCTGAGCGAGACCCGCCCGCGGGTGTGCGCGGCGGCGCTGGCGGTGTCGAACGTGCCCAGTTGGGTGGTGAGGATGGGCAGTTTGGGCTTGAGGCCCGCCATCAGGCGCGCGATCGCCGGATCCGGCAACATGCCACCGTTCATGATGATGCCCGACAACGACGGAAATCCCTCCGCCTCGTGCGCGTTCACCAGCGACAGCAGGACGTCGGAACGGTCGCCCGGCACGATCACCGCGACGCCGTCGCTGAGCCGCTCCAGAATGTGCTCGGCGGTCATCCCGCCGACCATCACCTTCAGCGCCTCGCGCTGCAGCAGTTCCGGATCGCCCGAATAGACGGTGCCGTCGATGGCCTCACACAGTTCGTTCATGGTCGGCGCGGTGAGCAGCGGCACCTCCGGCATCGTCCACGACGGACAGGGCAGCACACCCATCGCGTCCCGCACGTCTTCGAGCCGCTCGGGATCGCAGCGGTTGACGATGATCGCCATCAGCTGGGCGTGCTCGTGTTCGAGTTCCGCTTCGCACACCCGGGCGACCTGCACGACGTCCTCGGGGCTGCGCCCGGCCCCGCGCAGCACCAGCAGCACCGGCGCGCCGAGGTTGACCGCGATGCGGGCGTTGTAGCGCAGTTCGCTCGGCCCGGCGACATCGGTGTAGTCGCTGCCGATCACCACCACGGCGTCGCAGACCTTGGCGACCTCGTGGAACCGCATCACGATCTCGCTGATCGCGGCGTCGGGATCGGCGTGCACCTGCTCGTAGGTGACCCCGACCGCCTGCTCGTAGTCGATATCGGCGGTGCAGTGTTCGAGCAGCAGCTCGAGAATGTAGTCGCGGCCGCGGTTGGACCGGGTGATCGGCCGGAAGACGCCCACCCGCGGCGTCGTCGCCGAGAGCATCTGCAGCATGCCCAGCGCCACGGTGGATTTGCCGGTGTCACCTTCCAGTGACGCGATGTACACGGTGGACGGTGCGGGTTCGGCCATGGTCTCGAGCTTAGTGAGCGGGTATGTGCCCGCAATCGTCCGCGCGGCCGGTGCCGGCGAAATCACACCCGGGAAGCTATCAGGATCGCCGCCGGTCCCCGCGGCAACCGGTGGCCGGCAACCCCCGTCCCGTGCCACCGGTTGGTTCCGCCCGGAGAGGTCGAGGTCACCCACGGGCCGCGACGGAGTCTCCCTGTTGCGTTGAGGACAGATCGACCGGATGAGCGTTGCGGACATGCTCTTGCGCTTCTCGACCATTCAGCGGCTCAGGATCCGCCCATAGGCTCGTCGTCATGCGACTCGGCACCTTCCTTCCCACGTCCACCCCCGATCCCCAGCGGCCGATCCTCGGCGATATCGGCGCCGCGGCGCGGTTCGCCGAGGAGGCCGGACTCGATTCGGTGTGGTCGACCGACCACCTCGTCGCCAGCGCACCGATCCTGGAGAGTTCGGTCACGCTGGCGACCGCGGCGGCGGTGACCGAACGAATTCACATCGGCTACGGCGTGCTGCTGCTCGCGCTGCGCCCGGCCGCGTGGGCGGCCAAACAGATCAGCGCACTGCAGTACGTCTCCGGAGATCGGCTGCTGCTGGGCGTCGGCACGGGCAATCCCGCCCACGGCGATATCGGCTGGCGCGCGGCCGGGCTGCCGTTCGCCGACCGGGGCCGGCGCACCGACGAGAATCTGCGCGTGCTGCCCGATCTGATCGCCGGCCGGCCCGCCGTGCTGCCGGACGGCACCGAGGTCACGCTCTCTCCCGGCGCGACGGTTCCGCCGGTTCTGGTGGCCGGTGACGGAACGCGCGCCCGGCGCCGTGCGGCCGAATTCGCCGACGGCTGGCTCGCGATCGGCCTCGCGCCGCAGGATGTCGCCACTGCCACCAAGGAATTGACCGAATTCGCCGCGACGTTCGGGCGCAGCACACCCACCGTCTCCGTCGTCACGCCGTTGCCCGCCGACCTCGGCGAAGCCCGGGAATTGTTCGACGCCTACGCCGAGGCGGGCGTCGAGCACCTGCTCGCCGCACCGCGTGACGGTGACTGGCGGAAGGGATACGAATTCGTGGCCGCGGCCCGGACCGGTGGGCGGTAACGCTGCCGCTCGCCCCGCGTCTGCGACGAGAGCCTTAGGATCACTGTCCATGACGGCACAGTTTCCGGATCGGCAGTGGGGTTCGCGGACCGGTCTGCTCGGACGTACAGCGAGCGCGTTCGCCGCGACGAAATTCGGTTCACTCGTGGTCCGTACCCTCACACCGCTGGATCGGAAAGTGTTGCAGCGCAGCGGCGCTCGCTACACCGTGCTCGGCCCGATCGGCGCGCCGATCGTCCTGCTCACCACCATCGGCCGCAGCTCCGGGCAGCCGCGCACCTCACCGCTGCTGTACGTCCACGACGGCGACACGCTGTACGTGATCGGCAGCAACTTCGGTCAGGCCCGCCATCCCGCGTGGACCGCCAACCTGCTGGCACATCCCGAGGCGACGATAACCCTTGCGGGACAAAGTATTCCGGTGCACGCACAGCTGGTCGAGGATCCGGTGCGGAAACAGCGGATCTTCGACCGGTTCGTGGAGACGACCGAGGCCTATGCCGCCTACCGCAACCGGACGACGCGTGATCTGCGCCTGTTCGCCCTGACCAAGGCGTGAGGGTTTCACACGATCCGGCTGTGAGCCAGATACGCCCGCCCGGCGAAGGTCCGGATCGGGCTGCTGCCGAAGTCGAGTGACCACACCGGTTGCTGATTCTTTCCGGCGGCGACGACGGTGATCCCGCCCTGACCACCACGCGCGACGGTGATCACCCGTGTTCCATCGGTGGCCCAGGGGACCTGGTTGTCCGGCAGTACACCGCCCTCGGCCGTGTACGCGTCGAACCAGGCGTAGGCGAGCTTGTATCTGTTCTCGAGGTAGTCGGAGCCGGATTTCGTGGTGGTGTCCCAGCGAATGAGAATTTTGCTGCCGATTCCGGCGACGGAGACACCGTGGCCGTAACTCGCTTCCTTCGGCAGTTGCCTGGACCAGAGCATGGACCCGGTCGCGGGATCGAAGGCGGCGAGCATGCCGCGGTTCATCATGACCGGCAGCGCCGGGGCCGTGTCCGGTTCGGCGTAGCGCTTGTCATTGCCGTTCGGCGCCGGATCGTCACCCTGGGTGGCATACGGCTGGCTCGCCACGACCCGCCAGCCGGCACCGGCACTGGCGCGCTTCGTTCCGTCGAGAGCGAAGAAGTCCGCACCGATCGCGAATCCGCCGGAGTACGCGAGCCAGTCCGGAGCCCACACCGTATGCGGCTGAACGTGGTCCGGGGCGAGTTGATACACGACCTTGCCGGTTTCGATATTGCGCAATTCGAAACCGGCCTTCGAGAACGGATCACCGGACACGGGATTCTTCTGCAGCGACAGCACACCGGAACCGTGGACCAGACCCGGCTGAATGTCGTCGGCCTGCCAGAGCACCTTGCCGGTGACGTCCGCGGCGATGACCGAACCCGTCCCGGCCCCTTCGCGCTCGGGTTCGAACGTGGCGAATGTTTCTCCTGCGGAGACGATTTCGGTGGCGGCCGGCAGGCGGCCGGAGATCACGCCCGTCCGCGTATCGATGAGCAGCGTCGCGTACGAATCCGAATTCACGTCCCGGGTCCCGGCGGCGCTGTCCCCAGCCTCCGTACGGCAGCCCGCGTAGCGGCCCGAGGCCGTGAAGACGCACTCGGCGTAGGAGATGTAGCCCACACCGACGCTGTGCAACAGCGCGCCCGACTCCACGTCGATGATGTCGAGTTTCTCGGCGCCGTTGTAGAGCACCACCTTGTCGGTGCCGCCGATCGGGAGCTCCGCCCCGTCGGCCGACCACCGCTTCCCGGTAGGTTCGGCACCAAGATCCGGGCTCTGCGGGGTGACCTCGATCCGGGCCGGCACCCGGGCGGCATCGGTCGGACCGACCTCATCGGAGCCGGCCGACCGCAGCACGAAAACCGTCACGATCGCGATCACGATCACGACCGCGGCACCTGCGCCCCACCGGATTCCACTCGACGGCGCACCGGTTCGCGGTAGCACCGTCGGTGGTTCGGCCTGTGCTTCCGACCGGCCCCGCGACGGGACGGACTGTCCGGCGAGCACGGTCGCGATCGCCGCTTGCGGATCGCCGTGCGGCGCAGCGGCAGTGGCGGCCCGCAAGGCCGTACCCAGCGCCGCCGCGAACTCCGACGACGATGCGAACCGTGCCTCCGGTCGCTTCGCCATCGCCCGGGCGAGAACCGCGTCGACGTCCGGATGCAGGTGCGGACGGGCCGTCCGCACGCTCGGTGGCGTGGCCGTGGCATGCCGCGTGACGACCACGACGGGATTGGTGTCCGCGAACGGCGCGTCACCGGTGAGCACGTGAAAGATGGTGCATGCCAACGAATACTGGTCGCTGCGTCCGTCCAGCGGTTGCGCACTCAGTTGCTCCGGCGACGCATAGTTCAGGGTGCCGATCATGACACCGGTTCCGGTCAGATCGGAGGCGCCCGCGGCCTGCCGGGCGATGCCGAAATCGGTGAGCAGCACGTCACCGTCCCGGCTCAGCAGGATGTTCGCCGGTTTCACGTCCCGGTGCACCAAACCCTGCGCATTCGCGCGATCCAGCGCTCCCGCAACGGTTTCCGCGATCCGGATCACCTCGTCGATCCCGAACGGCCCGGTCGCGGCCAGTCGCTGGGCGAGATCGACGCCGTCGACCAGTTCCATCGCGATCCACAGCCGGCCCTCGTACTCGCCGCGGTCGTACACCTTGACGATCGCCGGATGCGACAGACTCGCCGCCAGATCGGCCTCCCGCTCGAAGCGCGCGCGGTACTCCGGATCGGCCGCGTACTGGGCCGGTAGTACCTTCACCGCGTCCGATCGCGGTAACCGCGGGTGCCGGGCGACGTAGACCTCACCCATTCCACCGGCGCCGAGCACCCGTTCGATCCGGTAACCCGCGAACAACTCCCCCGAATACAGCATTACTCCTCCTCGCCGTGAGCACCCTACCGAGTCCGGTTGCCCTGCGAGGGAGGGACGGACCGGGCGGAACGGACACACCGCGGGCGGATCCGCACGTACCGGCCCGCAACGAGCGGATGTCACGCTCGGACGGTCGAGCGTGACATCCGAGGCAGCGGACGCGCGGAAAGGCTCAGAGTGCGCGCAGGCGC
>NZ_JADKYP010000079.1 GCF_015354405.1 Nocardia sp. BSTN01
TTTTCTCGCATTCTCGTCGAGGTTTGCACGGAAAATTCAGCCCCGATGCCCAGCAGGCACCGCGCGGGGCGAGTTCCAGCCCAACTTCGTGAAGTCGCCACCATTCGCGCTGTTCACCAAGCGCACAATGGGCCGTGCGAGGATCGGAGCACCCAACCACGGGAGATGTGATGACCACACTGGAACAGGCGGTGGAACTCGGTCGTGCCGAGAAGGGGCTTGCCGTCGTCTCCACCCTGAGATCCGATCAGACCATTCAGTCGACGCTGGTCAACGTGGGGCTGTTGGCTCATCCCTCGACGGGTGAGCCAGTTTTGGGGTTCGTTACCTACGGCAAGGTGAAGCTCGCGAATCTTCGCGCTCGACCGCAGGTGAGCGCCACGTTCCGGCAAGGCTGGGCATGGGCGACGGTGGAGGGGCGGGCTCGGATCGTCGGGCCCGACGATCCGCAGCCGTGGATCGACGCCGAGGGGTTGCGCCGGCTGCTTCGTGACGTGTTCACGGCCGCAGGCGGTGAGCACGACGACTGGGACGAGTACGACCGCGTGATGGCGGCGGAGCGGCGCGCAGCGGTCCTGGTCGAACCGACTCGGGTGTACAGCAACGGCGGCTAGCTGCGACGAAAGGGATTAAGCCATGCGGATATTGAGAACGCCAGACGAACGCTTCACGGGGCTGCCCGGCTTCCCGTTCGAACCGCATTACGTCGAGGTGCAGGCGGGCGACGGGACGACGTTGCGGGTGCACTACCTTGACGAAGGCCGGTCCGAGGGTGAGGTCGTGCTGCTATTGCATGGTGAACCGTCGTGGTCGTATCTGTACCGGCGGATGATCCCGGTCCTGGTCTCGGCCGGGCTGCGGGCGATCGCGATCGATCTCGTCGGATTCGGCCGCAGCGACAAGCCGGCGGACCGCGCCGACTACACCTATCAGGCGCACGTCGATTGGACGTGGGCGGCGGTCGAAGCCATCGGCCTCGACCGGATCACCCTCGTATGCCAGGACTGGGGTGGATTGATCGGGCTGCGCCTGGTCGGTGAACACCCCGAGCGTTTCGCGCGCGTGGTCGCGGCGAATACGTTCTTGCCGACCGGCGACCGTCATCCCGGCGACGCGTTCCTCGCCTGGCAGCGCTTCAGCCAGGACACCCCCGACTTCCGAGCCGGGAAGATCGTCAACGGCGCCTGCCAGACCGAGCTCGCTGCCGAGGTGATCGCTGCCTACGACGCCCCCTTCCCCGATGACACCTACAAGCAGGGCGCCCGCCAGTTCCCGCTCCTGGTTCCGACCAGTCCGGAGGATCCTGCCGCGCCCGCGAACCGGGCCGCGTGGGCAGTTCTGGAGACGTACGAGCGGCCGTTCCTGTGCGCGTTCTCGGACTCGGATCCGATCACGCGCGGCGGCGACAAGGTGCTGTCGTCGAAAATCCCTGGCGCAGCAGCGCATTCACCGGTGACCATCACCTCCGCCGGGCATTTCCTGCAGGAGGACAAGGGCGAAGAACTCGCTGCAGTCGTCGTCGACTTTGTCCGGGCGACGCCACTGGACACATCGCTCGCTTGAGGCGGCAGCCTGCCCGCGGCCGGCAACAGCCGCGGGCCCGCGCGCGACGCCGCCCGAGCGGCCCTGGCCGCCGCCGGATCGGCGGTGCGGAGAACTCAACCGCGCTGTCACTGGCCGCTTGCATCACCTCGCCGAGACCGGTCTGAGGCGTGCCGGTGCCGGAGCCGTGCGATGGACGCTGGGTGCCGACGAAGCGTTGGCCGACGCAACCATCGACGTTGACGCCAGAGGGTGAGACGTCCAGCGCTCGTGGAAACGCGCCGCCAAAGGTGCATTTGACCGCAGATTCGGTCGCAGGTGCGTCCGACAGTCGGGAGCGATCCGGATCGATTACGCCGCAGATGATCCGGGCACGCGTCGACCGCGACGACGCAGTCGGATTCGTTGCCGCAGAGTCTGTTGGGCGCCGTGGTCGGTGGTGCGATCGGGGTGTCGCCGCAATCATCGGCAAATTCGTTCGGCGCCGCTCCGCAGCGCAGCATATGCCCGAGGACGACAGCTTCGACTAGCGATCCATCCGGAGCTGCGGCTGTTATCGCGAAAGATCAAGCGCAGCAGCGCGATAACGGCCCGGGGGAGTGCTGTACTCGCGCTTGAATGCCTTGGCGAAGGCGAATTCGGAGGTGTAGCCGACTCGTTGGGCCACCGTGTGCAACGGGGTGTCGGCGGAGCGGAGCAACCGGCCGGCGAGAGTCATGCGCCACCAGGTCAGATAGGCGAGTGGGGACCGGCCGACCGTGGCGGTGAAGCGGCGGGAGAATGCGGCGCGCGACAGACCGCCGAGGGCGCCGAGTTCCTCTACGGTCCAGGGCTTTTCGGGGCTCGTGTGAATGGCGCGCAGCGCGGTGGCGACGGGGCGATCGGCCAAGGCGGCGGCCCAGCCGTTACGAGGGGTGCCGTCGTCCTCGGTGTCCAGCCACCAGGCGCGCAGAATATAGAGCAGCAATGTGTCGAGCAGGGACGTGACGATGGCGTCCGAACCGGGCTGGGACTCCTCGAGTTCTGTGCCGAGCAGTTCCACCGCCGCGCGCAGGGAACGGTGCGCACCGACTCGGGGGCGCAGATGGACCACGTCGGGCAGATCGGTGAGCAGTGGATGTGCGCGCCGGCGATCGAGTTGGTATGCGCCGCAGAGCAATAGCGTGACGGGTGCGCCCGGGGTGTGCGGGTCGGGCGCGGGTGGTGGCCACGACCCGCCGGGCAGCGGATTCACCGCTCGCAGCGGCGCGGACGGATCGCTGGCCAGTGCGTGGCCGCGGCCGTGCGGCAGGAAAACGATATCGCCGGGGCCTAGCGGAGTCGGCTCGTGGTTCTGGACGACCAACCATGCCGAACCTTGCAGCACGACATGGAATCCCGTTCCGTCCGACGCGGGGAAGCGCATTCCCCACGGGGCCGCCTTGTGCTGGCGCGAGGAGTGCGGACGTCCGGTTCGCATCGTCGCGACGGCATCGCTGAGTACGTCCAAGCCCATATCCGCATGGTAGCCGGGATCATCACATCGAGACGAACGGACATTTCCGCAAGACTTTCACGCATAGATCATCTCTCCGTTGATGAATAGCGTCGATGTCATGACAACCGACACGATTACCGCACGCACCGTCGTCTTCCACGAACTCGGTGACCCCGAGGTATTGACCATCGAAAATCTCGACCTGCCGGCGCCCGGACCGAGGGAGGTACTCATTCGCATCGAAGCGCTCGGACTCAACCGGGCGGAGGCCTTGTTCCGCGCCGGCGCCTACTACTACCTGCCGACGCTTCCGGGATCCCGGCTCGGCTACGAATCCTCCGGAGTGATCGAGGCGGTCGGCGACGACGTCACCGAATACGCTGTGGGAGACAAGGTCTCGACCGGGCCCAATATCGAGATGAGCTCGGCAGGGGTGTACGCCGAGCGGGTGGTGCTGCCGGTGGAGTCGGTGGTCCCGCGCCCGGAGGGCCTCGACGCGGTCACCGGCGCGGCCACCTGGCTGACCTACTCCACCGCCTACGGCGGCCTGATCGAAACCGGTGGCCTGCGTCCGGGCGACCACGTTCTGATCACCGCGGCGTCGAGTGGTGTCGGTATCGCGGCACTGCAGACCGCTGCCCGCATCGGCGCCATCCCCATCGCGGTCACCCGAACGGGCGAGAAGAGCCGGTACCTGCTCGACAATGGAGCGGCGCACGTCATCGCCTCGGCTGATACCGACGTCGTGGCCGAGACGCGACGCATCACCGACGGCGTCGGCGCGCAGGTGATCTTCGACGCCGTCGGCGGCCCCGGACTGGCCGAATTGAGCACGGCCGCAGCGCGTAACGGCACCGTCGTCGTCTACGGCTGGCTCGACCAGCGCCCGATGGCCATGCCCATGAACTGGCCGCTGCGCATTCTCGGTTACGCCAATATGGAGCTGTCGGTCACCGCCGACGGCCGCCGCCGGATCAACCACTGGATCGCCTCCGGCATCCGCGACGGCGTGTTCCGCCCGCATGTCGGCGCGGTCTTCGACGGCCTCGACAGCATCCGCGACGCGCACCGGCTGATGGAATCCAGCACTCACACCGGCAAGATCGTCGTCAAACTCTGAGAAGCCGTTTTCCCCCGCCGCCGGATTTCCCCGGCAACCGTCACCAGTTGGCCCGGAAGCACCTCCGCCTCCGCAAAACTGATGCGGTGTGCGATGTCTGCCCGCAGCCCTTTGAATTGCGGGGTGGACGCCACGCGGGGATTGGGCGATCGTCGTAGGGGTGGGCGGAGGGAAGACTGCACGAGAGCACCGCCGGTTCGGCCTTCGCGCATGGTGGTTGGTCGGTGCTCTCGTGCTCGTCGCGGCCGGATCCGTGCGTATACAAGTGGGAATGTCAGCATGGCCAAAAAGATTTCGAGAGCCGGGTCGAAGCGGCTTTCGTCAACACGCTGGACGGAAGCGAGAAGACAGCGTGGCGTAATGCGGAATAACTCGACCTGCTGGCCAGCTAGGTCGAAGGTCCACAGCGGCCGGTCCGGTCCTCGATCCAGCGCGAGCGTGGCGTCGCCGAGCGGTGAATCGCGACAGGATCGGCGGCGTGCGCGAAGAGCATCCGGAGATGCCGCGGCCATTTCAAGTTGCGAATCCAGCGGAGATATCGGCGATTTGGAGACACACCCCGAATGCCGTCGCGGAGTAGCCTCGACGCAGGGTGGGCAGGCGAAAGGCGAAGTGTATGTCCAGCGGAACCATGTTCAGCGTCTACGGGCGAATGACCGCCCTGCCCGGGCGGCGTGACGATCTGATCGCGGTGCTGCTCGCCGGATTTCGCGCCGGCGGCGACGACAGCGGCCTGCTGCACTACAGCATCAACAGAGCGTTCGACGACCCGGACACGATCTGGCTGACCCAGCTGTGGCGCGATAAGGATGCGCACGACGAAACCACTCGTTCCGAGCCGGTCGCGGCGGTCTCCCGCCAGGTTCCGCCGCTCCTTGCTCGGCAGCCCGACGGGGCCTACGGCCACACCGTTCATGTCGGCGGCCGGCTCACCGAGGGGTGATCATTCGTCACCTGTGCGGTCCGATCAGCTCCGAATCTCATACCGCGACAGCATAATCCGCGCTGCGCTGCGGTCACATGACCTGGGCTCCGCGGCTCGACTGGCCGTTGCGGACCTCCGACTGCCGGACCGCTATGCCGCACGCACGGGAGACCGCCGCGCCCGAACGGCCACATGGTCGTCGTCACCGAGGGAGAAGCGCCTACGTACGGATCGCCGTAATCACCGTGTATCCCTTCGGATCTCGCCAACGCCGGCCCGGGTTGGCCGCGAACCAGCGGCGCAACTCTGCCTCGACGTCGGCGCGCACCTCGGAGTATCCGGTCGCGCCCGGTGCGACGCCACAGAACGCGAACAGCGACTCCGCGAATCGAATCGCGGGTTCGGGTTCCGGGATGACCAGTGCGTTGTCGAACGCTCGGACTTCGGCGTTGCCGAAGACGTCCCGCATCATGGCGGGCCCGGTGTCGGAGTCGACGTCGCGGTTGAGCATCCCCGGCGGCTCTCGAAATCCGTAGCGGGCGGCGACAGCGGTGACGAGGTCGCGGGTCCGCGCGCACGCCCTGGCGTGATTGACGACGACACACACCGTGCCGCCGGAACGGACGACCCGACGAAACTCACGGAGGGCCCGGAGCGGGTCGTCGAGGTGGTAGAGCATGTGCCGGGCTGTCAGGAAATCCCATGCTCCAGCGCGAGCGGGTATCCGCTCCGCTGCGGCGCGGATACCTGCCACGCCTGGAAGCCGAGCTGCCGCGGCCGCGGCCGACTGCGAGGTATCGAGTCCGCACAATCGGCCGGTATGCCCGCGCTCGGCAAGAAGAGCGAGGAACTCGCTTGTCCCGCAGCCGATATCGATCAGCTGTTCGGATCCGGTAAGCCGCAAGGCAGCGGCGACCGAGGCGTTCACGTCGTCGTCGGTCTCGGAATAGAGCCGGTGCGTGCGGATGCGGGTTTCGAGAGCATCCAGGGTTGCGTACTCGGAGGTGAGCGATGGAGTCGTCATCGGCGCCTTTCCGGATCGGAGCTTCGGCCCATTCTGCGGCACTGATGAGGGTGAAGCTGGAAGTTCTGCCGCTCGGCTCCTGGCCCGGACCAGAGAGTGGCGGTCACGGTGTCGACAGCGTTCCCGCCGGTCGGTAGAGCACCCCACGACTAAAACCGCCCATTCGTGGTAGCCGGGGTATATGGCCACGCACGTGAACGAAAGGGAACGGAAGTACCAGTTGCCGATCACGGGTGGGGTGCCGCTGGATGATATGCCCGGTATGACTCTCGACCCGCTGACCGAGGAGCAGGTGCTCGACGCTGTTTACCACGACACCGCGGATCTGCGGTTGGCGCACAAGGGCATCACGCTTCGGCGCCGGACCGGCGGAGACGATGCGGGGTGGCATCT
Source organism: Nocardia sp. BSTN01 (assembly GCF_015354405.1). Lineage (GTDB taxonomy): Bacteria > Actinomycetota > Actinomycetes > Mycobacteriales > Mycobacteriaceae > Nocardia. Next base: position 6,482 of record NZ_JADKYP010000079.1, read on the forward strand.
GAAGTTGCCGCTGGGGGAGGACACCCGGGAGGAAATTCAGGTCCCGCTGGGGCGCGGGGGCAAGTCGGCGCCGCAGGAGCTGACCGACATGCTGGCGGGGATCACCAGGGGGCGGCCGCTCGCGCCGGTAGCGCATATTCGGACGAAACGGCGGAAATGGCGGCTGTCCGATGATCGAGGGGCGGTCGCGGCGGAGATCGTCGCCGACAGCGTGTCGGGTCAGACGCTCGGTGAGTCGTCGTCGGTGATGTCGTGGGAGGAGATCGAGGTCGAGTTGACCGGCGGTGGTCCGGATGTGTTCGACAGCGTCGAGAAGAGACTGGGAAAGCCCTCGGACGCGCCGCCGAAGGCGCTGCGTGTCCTCGGTGTCCGCACGACCCAGCGTCCACCCGACCGGGGTCTGCAGGGCTATATGCGCAAGCAGGCGGACAAGATGATCGAGCAGGACATCCTGATCCGCCGCCACAGCCCCGACTCGATACACCAGATGCGGGTCGCCGGTCGCCGCCTGCGCAGCATCCTGCAGGCCTTCAAGGGCTCGCGAGATCTGCGCAACGAGTTGAAGTGGCTGTCCGGTGTCCTCGGCGATATGCGTGACCTCGAGGTTCTGCACGACCACCTGGTCGCGGAGGTCAGGGCATTGCCGGACGAACTGGTGATCGGCGAGGTACGCCGGCGGCTGACCGAGTCGTTCGTCCCACGCCGATCGGCGGCCCGCACCGACGTGCTCGAGGCGCTGAACAGCGAACGGTATTTCGCGCTGCTGGACTGCCTGGAAACCAGCCACCGACTTCCGCTGAACCGCAAGAAGGGGAAGGGGTTGCGCAAGACCCGTCGCCGCGTCGACCGTGCCGTCGACGACATCGGCCGGCTCGGCACCGATCGCGGCCTGCACGAGGTGCGCAAGGCTGCGAAACGCACCCGCTACGCGGCCGAGGCGACCGGCAAGCGCAAACTGGCCCGCCGCATGAAGAAGTTGCAGAAATCCCTCGGCGTCCACCAGGACGCGGTCGTCGCGCGCGCCGAAGTGCGCACCCTCGGTGTCCAGGCGCATCTAGCCGGGGAGAACGCCTTCACCTACGGCTTGCTGTACGGCAGGGAGGTGCAGCGCGCCGAGAAGGTGCGGCAATCGCTGCGGCTCGGGGAGCGATAGATCACCGACATGTGGGCCTATCCGCCGTCGGTCTGCGCGAAGCGGGCGATGGCGCGAGCGATCGCGTCGCCCATGGCGGGGCTGCCGGTGTGGCCGGAGTCATCGATGACGTGCAGGCGGGCGTCTGGCCAGACTTTCGCCAGTTCCCAAGCGGTTTCCAGGGGCGCGCTGAGATCGAGGCGGCCGTGTATGAGTTCACCGGGAATTCCGGCCAGCCGTCCGGCCTCGCGCAGCAGCACACCTTCGTCGAGCCACGCCGCATGCGCGAAGTAGTGGGTGCAGATCCGGACGAAGGTCAGCATGGCCGTATCCGGCTTGGCGCTGTATTGCCCTGGGCTGCCGAGGGATTCGTGCGCGATCACCGCGTCCTCCCAGCGGCACCACTCGATCGCGGCACTGCGGCGGATCTCCGGGTCCGGGTGTTCGAGTAGCTGCCGGTAACCGTCGACCAGGTCACCGTCGCCGGGCAGCCCGGCCCGGAATCGCTCCCATTCGACGGGCAGCAGCCGTGCGACACCCCGGTACAGCCAGTCGATTTCGCGGCGCCGGGTGGTGGTGATGCCGACCAGCACGATCCCGGTGACCCGCTCCGGGTACCGCTCGGCATAGGCGAGGATGAGCGTCGACCCCCAGGATCCGCCGTACAGCAGCCAGCGGTCGATGCCGAGATGGGTGCGCAGCCGCTCCATGTCCGCGATGAGGTGCTCGGTGGTGTTCACCGACATGTCGGTATGCGGGTCGGCGGCACTCGGAATGCTCCGGCCGCAACCGCGCTGGTCGAATTGCACGATCCGGAAGATGTTCGGGTCGAACGACTTTCGTGGCCCAGGACTGCTGCCGCTGCCCGGCCCGCCGTGCACCACCAGCACCGGCCGACCCGCGGGGTTGCCGCTGGTGCACCAGTACACCTGATTGTCCTGGCCGACCTCGAGCAGGCCGTCGGCGTACGGGTCGATCGGGGGAAAGGACGTCGGCACGGTTGCCGAGGTTAGCGGAACAGGGGTAACGACATCGACGATTCAGTCGGGAATCAGCGCATAGACCTGCACGACGAATTCCTGCGTCGCCCCGTAAGGATCCGCGATGTAGAAACCGCGGCGCGACAACGACTTTCGTTCCAGCGGCATCCGCGTTCTGCCGCCGGAGACGATGTTCGAGAGGACGCGCTGGTCGTAGTTGGCCCGGACGTCGACCATCACGCTGAACTTGATCACTTCGGTGCCGGGGCCGGTCCGCCAGAGCAGTTCTTCCGCCTCCGCCGGCACGGACGCGAACGAGAAGTTGTCACTCGCTCGCGCCTTCTGATTGCGCCGAGGCTGTGGATCCGACCGGACTTCGGCGACCAAGACCTCTCGCATCGCTGCCCTCCCTGTATGTCTTGTGCCGCTTCGGGGATGTCCTCGAATCTTAGCGGCTCCGGTTGTCCGATCGCCGGTTCGTGATGTCATCGGTGTCGTGGGACCGCGCGAGGGCGGATGAGCGTCCCGGATTCGTACTCCTCCATCGCGTGGGCCAGCCAGCCCGCCGTTCGCGCGACGGCGAAGATGATTTCGCCCGCACCGGGAATCATGTCGAACACCGCGGCCAGCACACCCAGTCCGAAATCACTGTTGATCGCGGGCAGGCGCCGGTGCCGCAGTTCGGCCGAAATCGCCTCGGCCACAAGCAGAGCCGGATGATCCGGCGCGAGCGCGCGGACCGCATCCATCAGGTAGGTGCCGCGTGCGTCGCCGGATCGGTAGACGGCGTGGCCGGCGCCGGGAATGCGTTCGCCGCGACGCAGACGCTCGTCCAGCGCCTGGGGTACGGCGCCGGGGTCGGTGATGTCGGCGAGCATCCGCTCCACCGCCAGCGAGGCGCCGCCGTGCATCGGCCCACCGAGAACTCCGAGGCCGCAGCCGACGACGGCGTAGGGGTCGGCGTGCGCCGACGCCGCGATCCGGGCCGCGAAGGTGGAGGACGCCAGCTCGTGATCGGCCAGCAGAACCATTGCCGCGCACAGTATTCGCAACTCGTCATCATCGGCGGGTGCGGAGGCGGACAGTCGTGACCAGAGCATCGCGGCAGCCGATCGGCCGACCGGGAGGGACAGTTGCGGGAGGGCCTCGATCATGCCGGCGATCGCGGCGCGGGCGATGGTGACCACGGTCGCGCGATCGCGGTGGAAACGCAGCGGATCGCCGACGGCCAGGGTGGTCACGATGAGTTGCAGCCGGTCGATCGGCAGCAGGCCCTCGGGCAGGCCGGCCTGTGTCGCGCGTGCTGCTGCCACCGCCTTGTCGGAGGCTTCCCAGGGGCCGCTGTCGGTGAGGTCGCCGTCCCACAACCATTCGGCGACGGCCTCGAAGCTGTGCGATGCGGCCAGTTCGACGGCGTCGCGACCGCGGAAATACGGCCGGTCGGCACCGAGGGTGGTGATGCGGGAGGCGATATCGATCTCGGTCGGCGCGGGTTTACGGCGGGGTTTGCCTCGCCGGGCCAGTTCCTCGATCTCGGCCGGATCGAAGAGGCTGCGCCGCCGCACCGGGTCGTAGCGGCGTTTCAGCACGCCGCGGCTGACGTAGGCGTAGAGGGTCGCGGGTTTCACCCCGAGCCGTTCGGTGGCGTCGGCGGTGTCTATCCACTCCATGGGTTGACCATAATCAATATTGATTACGGCTGGGGAGGGGCGCACAGTTCACTCATGCATCTGGTAGCGCAATTCGAGCTGCAGGCCAAGGCCTGCGACAAGCTCGGTTCACCGCTGTACGGCTCCCTGCTGCGCGACATCGCGCGCGATATCGACGATCGCGGACCCTGCGCGGCGGTTCTGGCGGGCTACGAGGACATCGACTTCGATTCCGCGGTGCCGTTGCGCTTGCTGGCCGGCGTGCACGCGCTCGTATTATCCGGCGCCGCACCGGATCTCGCCCCCTTCTATCCCAGCTCGGGAGTGTCGGTGCGCGCACACGATCCCGCCGGCGCGTGGGATCCGTTCCGGCGGGTCGTGGCCGATCGGGCCGAGTGGATTCGCGACTGGCTGACTCGCCCGCCGCAGACCAACGAGGTCGGGCGGGCCGTTCCGCTGCTGGCCGGGCTGCTCGCGGCCGTCGATGCGACGCCGCTGCCGATCCGGTTGCTCGAGCTGGGCGCCAGCGGCGGACTCAACCTGCGCGCCGACCATTTCCGATGGGACAGTGGCGATATCGGCTGGGGTCCGCAGGATTCGCCGGTCACGATCGCGGACGCCTGGCGAGGGCCGGTCCCGCAGTGGCTGGCCGGTGCGGTGCGACGCCATCCGCGGATCACGGTCGTCGAGCGGCGCGGGTGCGATCCGACGCCGTTGGATCCGTTGTCGCCGCGCGACGCACTCGCATTGCGCGCCTACGTCTGGCCGGATCAGCAGGCGCGGGCGGCCCGGCTCGATGGAGCGTTGCGGCTGGCGGAGAAGATCGCCGTCGATATCGCCGTGACCGGCGCTCGCGACTTCCTCGCCGGCATCGAGGTGGAGCCCGGCACGCTGACCGTGGTGTGGCATTCGGTGATGCGCCAATACGTCGGCACAGACGAATGGCAGGCGGTCTCCGCCGAGCTGGACCGGCTGGCCGCGGCCTCGCGCGCCGACGCCGGATTCGCCTGTGTCGCTTTCGAACCGCAGAACAATTCCGACGATCGCCACGGTTTCCGGCTCACCGTCAGGATCGGTGACAACGAGCCGGTGATCCTCGCCCGTGCGATGCCGCACGGCGTTCCCGCATTCACCTACCCGCTGGACGATCCCCGAACGGCCTAGCGGTGGCCGGCCACTCCGACAAGGGCGATACAGCGGACGGTGCCGGGCGCGCTGTCGCGTCGCCGCCGGCCGAACCGGCACCCGCGGCCGCCGCCCAATTCCCCGGCTGCACCCCTCCGGCAGCCGAGGAAGCGGCTGTCCAATTCAACGGGAAATATTCAGTCTCCGAGACGGTTTCGCACGGAATGATTCGCGTGAATGACATCCGTGGCGTCCCAGCGGTCCTTCGCGGCGACCCATCGCGGCAGGTCGGAGCCGAACAAGCGCTGCGGGGCCGTCGCGCTTTCGGTGAAGCTGCTGATGTCACGATCCGATCGGACGGTGGCGACGGCAGCCGTCAGCGCCTGGAACCCGGCGGCGGCCGTTTCGGCCGCGGCCGGTGCGGGGATCACGGCGACGGCGAACAACAGTGCCGCGGATCCGAGGGTCGGGCTCGCTGCGGTGCGGTCGGGGGCGCCGCCGAGGTGGCGCAGTTCGACCGAGGTGAGTGTGTCGGCGGGCCCGTCGGTCACCGCGGTGACGATCGCGTCCACCACCTCCGCGGGGAGCGTCCGGAGCAGCGCGCTGCATCCGAGCGCCGGGACCGGAACCGGCGGATCCCGATGCAGACCGGCGAGCGCCGTCGGTGCGACGAGATCGAATGTGTCGACGAGAGGCGATAATTCACGCAGCGGAGCGAGCAGCTCGTGTGCCGTCACCGCGTCGGCTTGTATGACGGCCTCGATGATCGCGAAGGCCCGTCCGGCGAACATCGGCGGGACATCCGGCGCGTCGGGGAAGCGCAGTACTCGTACCACGGAGGTCACGGTCTCCGGCATCGTCGCGGTCCATGTTGTCCAGGCGTGGAAGATGTCGCGGGTCGATTCGATCGGCCAGAACAGGGCGCCGGCGACCACATCGTCGATAGCGTGCAGTCGCAAGGTGAGGGCGGTGATCACGGCGATATCGGCGCCGGCGAGGGCCGAATCGAACAGGTCGTCGCCGGCGCGGACACGGCGGATCACGCCGTCGCCGGTCACGAGTTCGAGCGCGAGAACCGAGGCTCGGGCCGGGCCGTGTGAGCGCGCGAACCAGCCGAGACCGCCGCCCAGCACGAGGCCGACCACGCCGACGTCGGCGGAGAAACCGCCGATCGATACGAGGCCCGCGGCTGCCGCGGCGGCCGTGAGATCGGCGCAGCGAGCGCCGGCTTCGACATGTGCGATGCGCGCGTCGGCGTCGATCTCGACCCGGTCGAGTGCGCCGGTGCGCAGCAGGATCGTGCGTGTGAGGTCGCCCAGCGGGGTGGCGTTGTGGCCGGTGGATTGCGGTGCGACGCGCAGTCCGAGCGCGGCGGCGGCGCGGACGGTGAGTCCCACATCTTCGGTGGTCGCCGCGCTCACCACGGCGATCGGTCGTTGATCGGCCAGCAATTGCCATGCGGCGCGGGCCTGATCCCAGTCGGGATCGGTGGGTCGGACGAGGGCGCCGGACAGTGCCGCCGCGAGGTCGTCGAGGTTGTGAAAGATCTTCGGTAACGCAGCGTTTCGATCGACGACGCCGGATCTGTTGTTCGCGTCGCGGAGGGCTTCGTGCGGGATTGTCATGGTTTCTCCGTAAGTGTCGGGTGGGCTGTTGCGGCCCGAAAACGGGTGCGAGGGACCGTCCGGCCTGCGGAAGTGCAGGTCGGATGAAGTGAAAGATGTTGTGGTCGAAGAGAACTGGCCCTAGGGGGCTACGTGAGATGTGCGGTGCCTTGCGATGATCGTTTCGGCACAGGTTGCACGGCTGGACGCGCAGATCATCGGCCGTGGTGATTCAGGACGGGTTTCGAGCCGGCGGCGCCACCTCGACCTGATAACCGGATATCGGTTGCTCTATGCCCGCTGCCGACTGGTGGACCGCAGTGCGTCGGCGATGATGCCGTGCACGGCCTCGGGACCCGGCGACCTACGGATCGAGTCGCCGATCTCTGTGGCGCGCAAGCGATAACGCTCGTCGGTCAACGCGGTGCGGACCGCGGCGGCGACCTTGTCCGGCGTGGGATTGTCGGTGCGCAGGTCGATGCCGACTCCGGACCAGGCCACCCGCGCGCTGACCTCCGTCTTGTCCTCGGTGCGGCCCGCGACCACGATCGGCACACCGTGTTCGAGCGCGTAGTGCACCCCGCCGTAGCCCCCGTTGGTGACGAAGACGTCGGTCTGCGGCAGCAACCGGTCGTAGGGAAGGAATTCGGCGACGCGCACATTGGCGGGCAGGTCGTTCGGCAGGGTGTCGACCGGTCGTCCGCCGGTGCTGACCACGACGACGACGTCGTCGTGGGCCAATGCGCGCACCGTGGGTTCGATCAGATTCCATTCGCCGGTGGCGACCGTGCCCTGTGTCACGTGCACGACGCGGCGGCCGGCGAGATCGTCCCACCACTCGGGCACCGGGATCGCCGACGGCCGTGACCTGGCCACCGGCCCGACGAAATGCACGGTGTCGGGCAGGCCGCGGCGCACGTACTCGAATTCGGGGACGGTGAACTGCACGATGTGGTCGGCTCCGGCCGGCCAGTCGAGGAAGAACCGCGGCAGTGCGCGACCGGTCTCGGCGCGCGAGATTTCGTTCGCGAAGCGCTGGACGGGAGCGAATACGCCCTTCTCCGCGCCGAGGGTGAGCACCGCGTTGCGCAGGCGCCCCAGCGGTCCGCGCATCGGTGCGATGCCGAGACCGAACGGCGCGACATCCGGATGCTTCAGGGCGAGCGGCAGAATGCCCAGATTGACCAGCAGTGGCCGTTCCGCGCGCGGAATGTCGCTGAACACCGCGGCGGCGGCGAACATCGACTCGGCGAGAACGGCATCCGTGGGCTCGGCGGCGATGGCCTCTCGGACCGCTCGCAGCTGGGCGGGCACCGGGCGGAGGAAGATCTCGATCATGTCGTAGCGAATGCCGGCGGGGCCCGACAGTCCGCGACGGCCGGGAAAGGCCGCGTCGATATCGCGATCGTCGTAGTCGGCCTCGGACGGAAGGGGCAGGAATTCGGCGCCGGTGGCCAGCACGTCGTCGCGGAAGCGAGCGCCGGTGAGGAACCGCACGCGGTCGCCCGCGGTGATGAGCGCCTCCGCGACGGACAGCAGAGGCGTCACATGGCTGCGCACGGGTGTGGCGGTCAGGAGAACGGAGGTCATGGGCAGGTCTTCCCGAGTGTGAAGCGAAGTAAGATTGATGACACCGATGAAGTATTCACTACCTTGATAGGGTAGTCAATTAGGATTGAGATGAGCGACAAGACCGCAACACGGACCTATCGATCCGCCCTGCGCAGCGAACAGGCCGCGGCCACCCGCCGCCGTGTGCTCGATGCCGCGGCCGCCTGCTTCGTGGAGCGCGGCTACAGCGGCACATCGCTGTCCGATATCGGGTCGCGCGCCGGAGTGTCGACCGAGACCGTGAAGGCCAACGGCCCCAAGCGCAATCTCCTGCTGGGCGCCTTCGAGCAGGCGTTCGCGGGCGAGGAAGGGGAGGCGCCGGTATCGGACAGCGATGCCGCGGCCGAGGTCAACGCCATCGCCGATCAGGAGGGTTTCCTGCGGGGGGCCGCCGGATTCGTCGCCGCGGCCAACGCCCGCACCAGCGTGCTGTGGACGGAGTTCCTGAGCGCCGCGAACGCCGATACCGCCGTCGCCGAGGCGCTGGCCGGACTGCTGACGCGCCGCAAACAGGACTACCGCACCGTGATCGGCATGTTGCTCGAACGCGGAATAGCGCGAGACGACACCGATCCCGAGACCGCGGCCGACGAGCTGTCCTTCCTCTGGTCGCCTGAAAGTCATCAACAGCTCGTTCTGCAGGGCGGGTGGAGTATGGAACGCTACGAAGAGTGGCTCGTCGACGCGGTCCGGCGACAGTTGGGCTGAGCGTCGAACGTCATTGCCGTGCAGTGATCTTCGAGTCCGGACTCCGGTTGCGTTTCGATAACGTCTGCCGCCGACGCGGATACCGGCCGATGAATTCCGGCGACCGGATTCGTCTATCTCTTCGAGGTCACAGGTCTTGTGGAGATAGGAGGGCGCGATGTCGTCAACGGAGCGGGAGCAGACAGGGGCGGGGCGTTACGCGGAGCATCCGACCGTGAAACACCATGCCGCACAGGCGAGGAAGGCGCCGGATCCGGTGCTGAACGCCGCGCGGCTGCGGGAGATCTGCCTCGCCGCCGGTGCCGACGATGTGGGCTTCGTGTCCGTCGACGATGAGCGGGTCGCGGAGGAGCGCGAGCACGCGCGCGGCATCCTGCCGTCGGCGCGCACCTTCGTGGCGTTCTGCATCCGGATGAACCGCGACAATCTGCGCAGTCCGATGCGCAGCCTCGCCAACGCCGAGTTCAACCATGCCGACGACGAGACGAACGTGGTGTCGCGGCGCATCACCCGAGCCCTCGAGGAGGCCGGCTATCGCGCGGTCTATCCGGCGCCCGGATATCCGATGGAGGTCGAACAGTTCCCGGGACGGATATGGGTACTCGCGCACAAGGTGGTGGCCGAGGCCGCGGGCCTGGGCGTCATGGGCATTCACCGCAACGTGATTCATCCGAAGTTCGGCAACTTCATCCTGCTCGGCACCGTGGTGACCGACGCGGTCGTCGACGAGCCGAGTGCGGCGCTGGAATTCAATCCGTGCCTGGAATGCAAGTTGTGCGTCTCGGCGTGCCCGGTCGGCGCGATCACCAACGACGGTGGTTTCGATTTCCAAGCGTGCTACACCCACAACTATCGGGAGTTCATGGGCGGTTTCACCGACTGGGCCGAAACCGTCGCAGACAGCGCCGGCCGCGACGACTACCGCGAGCGCGTGACCAGGGGCGAGTCGTTCTCGATGTGGCAGAGCCTGTCGTTCAAACCCAGCTACAAGGCCGGCTACTGCATGGCCGTATGCCCGGCCGGTGAGGATGTGATCGGCGCCTTCATCGACGACAGGAAAACGCATCTGGACGAGGTGGTGCGTCCCTTGCAGAACAAATCGGAAACGGTCTACGTGCTACCGGGTTCCGCGGCCGAGGAGCATGTGACGCGCCGGTTTCCCAACAAGACGCCGAAGCCGGTCGGCAACGGTTTCGGCGACGACGTCAACGACCTGCTCGACCAGATCGGGCCGCGCCCGCGGCGGGGCGATGCGCCGCGGTGACCTCATGCGCGTCTGCGCAATTGCCCCAGCAGCGGCAGCATCGATACCACGACGATGACCGCGACCGCCGGCAGCAGATACTTGTCGACATTCGGCACCGACGCCCCGAGCCAATAACCCAGCAGGACCAGACTCTGCGACCACACGATCGCGCCGACGATCTGCCACAGCGTGAACGTGCGGGTGGGCACGTCGAGCACACCGGCGACCGGGCTGATGACCGTCCGGACCATCGGCACGAATCGGCCGATCACGATCGCCCGACGCGCGCCGTACCGGTCGAGCCAGCGTTCGCCGCGGGCCACGACGGTGTGCAGGCGGGAGTTCGATGTGCGCTGGAGAACGGCGCGGCCGCCGTGCTTGCCGAATATGTACCCGGCCTGCGCGCCCACGATCGAACCTATTGCAGCGCAGAGTAATACCTGCCACAAGATGAGATGGGGCCCGGATTGGGACCCGCCCGCGCACAGGATGCCGGCGGGGAAGATCAGGGTGTCGCCCGGAAGGAAGAACCCCACGACCAGCAAGCCGGATTCGGCGAAGGTGCCGACCAGGACGGCCAGCGCGCCGAAATTGGCCAGCAGGGAGGACCCACTCGTCGGGTTGAGTGCGGTCCACGTGCCGGTCACAGGACAACCGTAACGGTTTGTCGGATTCGGGGCGGGATACGGCGTCCGTCGCCCTAGGACGCGTCCCCCTCCCTGCGCTGCACCGTCTGACCGGGTCGTAGCACCGTCCCGCAGTCACCGGTCTTCTGGTAGTCGGACAACAGGTGTGGGAGGACCTCGCTCGAGTACCGGCGCAGTTGCCCGAGTTGTTTGTCGCCGCGCACCACGTCCTTGCGGACCCAGTCCTCGTCCGGGCTGGCCGTGTTCTGCGATTGCTGGATCCGGTAGTAGTCGCGGTCCATGCGCGGATCGACGGTGAGCCCGTTCTGCATCCAGACGCCGTGGGTGTGGACGAAGGTGGGCTTCAGGTCCTCGAAGACGTAGTCGGACAGGCCGATGTCGGCCTTGCCCGCGTAGATGTCCGCGATCCGTGCGTCGGCGAGTCCCGCCATATCGATCAGCCGCAGCCGGGAGGTCAGCGCGCTTCCGCCCATATCGGGAGCCAGCAGCGTGCCCTGCCGCAGATCGAGGATGTCGGCGTAGCCGTTGAAGTAGCGTCCGAAGCGAAACGCTATCCAGCACAACGGGATATCCGAATCGGCCCGATAGGATTGCGCGGCATCCGCCAAGGCGACCCCGGAAGGGATCATGGCGGCGACCAGAGTCAGCGCGACCAGCGCCCGGCCCCTGGTGCGCAGCCGGGCCAGCACCTCCGTCGCCGAGAGCACGACGACGAGCGCGGCGAGCGCCCACACCGGCGTGGCGAACCGGAACTGCTCCATCCAATCCGGTTGCAGCACACAGTAGCCCGTTATCGCCAGCGTCAGCGGAACCAGCAGGGCGACCAGGCCGTTACGGATCCTGGCCGGCCCGGCCAGGGCGAACCCGACCACGCCGACGGCCGCGACCACGGCGGGTGCGCCCGCATACTGCACCAGATCGCCGGCCCTGGTCAGGTCGTGCACGGTGGGCATCGCCTGATTCTTGGCGACCGCCGTATTCGCGACGAGCCGGCCGAACTCGGTGATCCGCCACAGCAGATACGCGCCGAACGGAATCGCGAACGCCACACCGGAATACACCACGTGACGCACGGCGCCGGGCCAGGTGGCACGGCGAACGAGGATCACCGAAACCAAGGGATACGCGGCGAGGTAGATCAGGCCGTCGGGGCGGGTCAACGCCGCGAACGCCGCTATCGCACCGGCCGTCACGGCCACCGTCGGTGTCCACAATCGCTCGTCCAGCACCGCCAGGAACAGGCGGACGGCGAGAGCGCATGCCGTCAAGGCGAACAGTGAGTTCTCCAAGCCGGAGAAGCACCAGATCACGAACGACGGAATCGCGGCGAGCACGGCGCCGGTGACGAATGTCACCACCGCGGGCCATCGCGACACCCGCCGCGCGGCGACGTAACAGCAGAGAAGGATCCCAGCGCAGCACAGTGCCGCGATCGCCTTGGGGTAGAAGACGAAATCGGGGATGCCGAACAGGGAGCCGGAGTCGAACAGGCCGCACCATTTGCCCAGTACCAGCACCGCGAGCCAGGTGGGATCGGAGAATCCTTCCACCGGTTGCGCCCCGGGTTGCAGCACCGGCCCCGCCCCCTCGGCCACGCTGCGGGCGAAGGCGAACGTGATTCCGGCGTCGTCCACCAGCCAGATGCCGTACTTCGCCGCCTGCCACACCAGTAACAGCACGCCGCTGGTCACCGCGGCCGCCGCGCCCCACCATGATCGCCCGCGTCGCTGCCGCAGGTTCTCCCGCTGCGGACCGGAGGTTTCCGGCCGCGCTGCTACTACCTCAACCATTCACCGAAACCCATACTCGAAAGATTCGCCCAGGGGCGCAACAGCTTTTGCGTCCCTAGGCGAGTACTTCTACAGCTGTCGGTCGATCTTGAATCCGCGTGCCGACGGCTGTCAATCCGGAGAGACCGGCCAGAGATGGGGAAGGGTGCGTAGCGGTTACACGCGCATCCGGCACTGTCCTTCCGTGCACTGTCGTTCGATTCTGGGCCGGCCCCGCGGCGGGAATCAACGCGATCGAGGCCGCGATCAGGCCGAACCCGAGCACCCCGCGTGCCAGATGGACCGGGGCCGAGCGGCTGGCGAACGTCTGCTGCGGTCCGGCACCGTCCTTCATGGCCGCAGCCCTCGATCCGGCATCCCCAGCTCGGCGCGCACAGCGGCCCGCGCTCGATGCAGCCTGGATTTCATTGCCGCCGTGCTCAATCCGAGCGTGCGGGCGACCATACTGCCCGGCAGTCCTTGCACATCACGCATGATGAGGACTCGACGCTGATCGGCGGGCAGGGCGGCGATCGCTCCGGCGATCCGCTCGACTTCCAGCCGGGCCAGCACATCGTCCTCCGCCGACGCCGCCGCGATCTCCGCGTCCGGTTCCCGGTGCGCGGCGGTGCGTATCCGCCGCAAGCACTCGTTGCGCACGATGCGGAACATCCACGAGGCCAGTGCGCCCGCCGCCCGCAGCGTGCCGATCTTGCGGAACAGGACCAGCATCGCCTCCTGCGCGGCGTCCTCGGCGTCCTGACTGGTCGCGCACAAGGAATGGGCGAAGCGCTGGACGTGGGGATAGGAACCGGAAACCAGTGCGGCGATGGCGGACTCGTCGCCGTCGCGGGCCGCCGCGACCAGATGTTGTTCGGGCCACGCCGATCTCGTGCATTCAGCCACGGGTACGCCTCCGTCGCAGGACCAGCATGCAGCTGCACAGTAGTACGGCCGCGACCACCACGGCGATGACGGCGACAACCATGTCGACTCCTTCGATTCCACGGGCCCGTTGCCCGCACGGATATGAGAGCGATCGCGCACGGGAAAGGATTCACGCTGTTTCGAATGGCGTGCCGAGGGCGGTCGGGCGACGGCGGTCCACCGGTTCCCGGGCGATTCGATGACCGGCGGGTACCGTGCCGATAGCGGATGCGGCGGATATCGCGGAAGGAACGGGGTCGATGGCGGCAGTGTCGGACACCGTCCCCGAATTGCTGCGCGCTCTGGATCTGACCGGTGTGTTCGCCAACGCGATGCTCGGCGGGGCGGTGGCGCGGACGTTCCGCTTCGACCCGATCGGATTCGCCGTCCTCGCCACCGCATCGGGACTGGGTGGCGGCATCATCCGCGACACGCTGCTGCAGCGGGGGACGCCGGTGGCGCTGGTCGACTACACCTACCTGCTGACCGCCCTGTTCGGCGCGTTGGTCGCCTTCGTGTTCCGGTTCGAGGGCCGTTTGTGGGACCGGCTGTTTCCCTGGGTGGATGCCCTGGCGCTGGGCTGCTGGGCGGCGGTCGGCGCGCAGAAGACGCTCGAAGTCGGGCTCGGGTGGTTGCCGGCGGTGTTGCTGGGGACGACGACGGCGGTCGGCGGCGGAGTGGTTCGCGATATCGCCGTGGGGCGGGTGCCCACGATTTTCGGGGGTAACACGCTGTATGCCACGTGTGCGCTGCTGGCCAGTGTGACACTGGTGATCATCTGGTATTCCGGGCACGTGACGGCGGGTTCGATCGCGGCGACCGTGGTCGGAGCGGGGTTGTGCCTGCTGGCGCGGTGGCGGGGATGGATGTTGCCGGAGCAGATGAGTTGGCCGGAGCGGTTGCGTTACGGACGGCGAAAGGAGAGGTAATGGCCTCGACTGCGCAGGAAGCGGCGGTATTGGCCGGGCTGGACGGAATCGGTGGGTGGCAGGACGAGTTCTACCGCGACCTGCACGCCGATCCGGAACTGTCGCATCAGGAGCACCGCACCGCCGGGCTGATAGCCGAGAAGTTGCGGTCGTGCGGGTGCGAGGTGCATGAGGGTGTCGGCGGAACCGGGGTGGTCGCAATCCTGCGGAACGGGGACGGCTCCGGAGTGCTGCTGCGCGCCGACATCGACGCCCTGCCCGTGCGGGAGGCGACCGGATTGCCCTATGCCAGTTCGGTTTCCGCCACCGACGCCGGCGGTCACGAAGTTCCGGTGATGCACGCCTGCGGCCACGACGTGCACGTGACCTGCCTGCTCGGCGCGGCGCAACTGCTCTCCGAACACACCGATCAGTGGCAGGGCACGCTCGTGGCACTGTTCCAGCCCGCCGAGGAGGTCGGCGACGGGGCGCGCGGGATGGTCGAGGACGGTCTGGCCGAGCTGCTGCCGAAGGTCGATGTCGCGCTGGGCCAGCATGTCCTACCCGCGCCGGCCGGGATCGTCGGAACGGGCAGCGGGCCGATGCTGGCGGCCGCCGACAGTATGCGGATCACCGTCTACGGGCGCGGCGGGCACGGGTCGATGCCGCAGGCGACCGTCGATCCGGTGGTGCTCGCGTCGATGATCGTGCTGCGGCTGCAGATGGTGGTCTCGCGCGAGGTGGCGCCGACCGAGACCGCGGTGCTGACCGTCGGCAGCATCACCGCGGGAACCAAGAGCAACGTCATCTCCGAACATGCTGTGCTGCAACTGAATGTGCGCACCTACAGCGAATCGACCCGCACCACGATTCTCGACGCGATCCGCCGGATCGTCACCGCCGAATGCCAGGCCTCGAACTCCCCGAAGGACCCGGAATTCGAACTGTTCGACCGATTCCCGGTGACCGACAACGACGCCGAGACCACCCGCCGAGTCGCGGCCGCGTTCACCACCCATTTCGGCGACCGCGCCGTCGAACTGCCGAGGCAGAGCGCCAGTGAGGATTTCAGCGATATCCCGAACGCTCTCGGCGTGCCCTACACCTATTGGGGCGTCGGCGGCATCGACCCGGAAACGTTCCAGGCAGCGGCGAAGGCGGGACGCATAGCCCAGGACATCCCGGTCAACCACTCGCCGTCCTTCGCCCCCGTCATCGAGCCCACACTGCGGACCGGGACCGAAGCGCTGGTCGTGGCCGCGCTGGCGTGGTTGGGGAAGTAGGTCACGGCCGGACGATGACGTAGCAGCCGACCTCCTCCTGGAACTCGACGGCGGCAGCGATCGCGTCGTCGTCGAGAACCTCGCTGTCGCTGGGGATTACGACCAGCTTGTCATCGTCGTCGAAGAGCCGGTGGACGATCGCGATGCAGGTTCCCGTCGCAGTGGAGAGTGGGACCGTCGGGCCCAGGAAGTAGGCGTCGAGTTCCTTGCCGTCGGGCGCGAGCGTGCCCGGGACGAACCCGTAGTTCGTCGTATACCGGAACCCGCAGGTCGGGTGGGTGCTTCCGTACGGGCGGTCGAAGGTGAGGGCGACCGTCTTACCGAGGAACGGGCGGGCCAACGCGAGTGATCGGGATTCGGCGAGCTTTTTCGGGCCGGTCATCGGCCGAGGTTATCGAATCCGGCGCCGCGCCGATGGCGACATCAGTTGTCTGCGGGTGATTCTCGGCGTTCGTATCGGGTGCGGGCGATGTGGTGGGCGCGCTGGAGGAGGTCGGTGATCGTGGTGGCGGTGTGCGGGCCCGGGTTCACTGCGGCGAGCCAGCCCTGGGCGCCGTAGACGGGGTGGGGGAACAGAATGTCGGGGATGCTCGGGTCGGCCGGGATCGCGGCGTGGTCGCGCGGGGTGTGGCCGGTCACCTCGGTGAATGCCTCTTTGCCCGCGAAGATGTTGAGACGGAAGGTGTTCGGGCGGTCCAGGCGGGATGATTCGTCGTCCGGATAGTTCTTGGTGACGATGGTGGCGAAGGGCTGGGTGCGGGGGACTACGCCGTCGGGGGCGTAGTAGAAGAAGGTGTCGCCCCAGCTGATTTCGGGGGTGCCGTCGCCGGGCCGGGGTGTCAGCGTCAGCACGCCACCGAGGTTTTCGACGAATTCGATGATCTCGTTGATCTCCATGGCTCTAGCGTTTCATTCATGTGCTTGTGGAGACTTGATCCATCAGAACGGCAGGCCGGCTAATGGCAAGTCGCAAAACTGCTGGTCTGCGGACCGTGGACGTGGCGCGGCGGGCCGGCTGTTCCGTTCAGCAGGTGCGCAACCTCGAACGCGACGGTGTGCTGCCCCCGGCCGAGCGTGGTCGGGCCGGGTATCGCGCATACGGTGAGGTGCATGTGCTGTCGGCCCGCGCATATCGGCTGACGGCGGCGGCCATCGGGCCCGCAGAGGCGAGAGTTGTTCTGCGCGAGGCGCATTCCGGGCGGCGGTTGCCCATGCTGGTGGATGCCGCGCACGCCCGCCTCGATGCGCAGCGCCGGGAACTGCGACTGGCGCAGCGAGCAGCCGAAGCGATCGCGGAGGAACCGATCGGGGATGCGCAGCCCGCCGACTCCATGACGGTGTCGGAACTGGCGGGTGCGCTCGGTGTGCGGCCGTCGACATTGCGGCACTGGGATGCGGAAGGGGTGGTCGTTCCCCGCCGGGCCGGGGCGCGCGGTGCCCGGCTGTACGCGCCGGAGGATGTGCGCGATGCGCGGATCGCGCATCAGCTCCGGCTCGCCGGATATCGCATTCCGGCGCTGCGCGACCTGCTGTCCGCCCTGCGAACCTTTCGAGGTGGTGACGTGACGGCCGCGCTCGCCGCGCGGGAGGGCGAGATCGACACGCGCTCCTGGGCTCTGTTCGAGGCGGCCGCCCTGCTGTTCCGGATCGTCTCCCCGTCCGGCGACGATTCCGTCGAGATCGGATAAAGGGTCGCCGGCACTGTGTTCTCCGCGGTTGGCCACGTGTCGTCTGTGGAGACTGCCAGATCCGGGTGTCGCTCGACCGCCGCCGTCGCTCCCGTGCGCGGGCAGGTGCGGGCGGCGGCCGATCCGGCGCTGCCAACCGCGAGGCCAGGTCGACCGCG
>NZ_JADKYP010000008.1 GCF_015354405.1 Nocardia sp. BSTN01
ACGTACCGGCATGAGCGGTCGCACTACTGGATGCGCGCGACTCCGAGGGGCATCGGCAGGTCGAACCGGCGTAAGCGGTCGCACTACTGGACTCCGGCGAGCCCGAGGGGATCGGCGGGACGTACCGGCGGAAGCGGTGTGCCGCGCCGGTCCGGGTGAGCACACGCCTGTCTTCCACGTCGGAGCAGCGGCCGGCGTTCGATCGTCCGAGCCGTCGACTCCTGGGCTCGCGGAGTGCGCAGCGCCGGACCGACACGGCGGCCCGGCCGTGAACCACCGGCGGACGACGCTCGATAAGCTCGCCGGGTGACCGACGAGACGCTGCAGCAGGGCCCCATCCACGCCGTCCACGTGGAGCTGGGCGCGACCTTCGCCCCGTTCGGGGGGTGGGAGATGCCGGTGCAGTACGCGGGCACCGTCGCCGAGCACACCGCCGTGCGGACCACCGTCGGTGTGTTCGATGTGAGCCACCTCGGTAAGGCGACCGTGCGCGGCGCGGCGGCGGCGGCGTTCGTGAACGCGGCGCTGACCAACGATCTCGGTCGCGTCGGGCCCGGGAAGGCGCAGTACACGCTGTGCTGCACCGAGCAGGGCGGGGTGATCGACGACCTGATCGCCTACTACGTCTCCGACGACGAGATCTTCCTGGTGCCGAACGCGGCCAACACGGCCGCGGTGGTGGCGCAGTTGCGCAAGGCGGCGCCGGAGGGCATCACGATCACTGATGAGCATCGCGAGTACGCGGTCTTCGCGGTGCAGGGCCCGAAATCGGCGGAAGTGCTTGCCGCACTGGGCCTGCCGACCGATATGGAGTACATGGCGTTCGCCGATGCCGAATGGGACGGGCGGCCGGTGCGTGTCTGCCGGACCGGATACACCGGCGAGCACGGCTATGAACTGCTGCCGCGCTGGGCCGATGCCGAGGCGGTTTTCCGCGCGCTGGCGGCACAGGTCGAAGCGGCGGGCGGGCAGCCGGCCGGACTGGGTGCGCGCGACACCCTGCGCACCGAGATGGGCTATCCGCTGCACGGTCACGAACTGTCGCCGGAGATTTCGCCGGTGCAGGCCCGCGCGGGCTGGGCGGTCGGCTGGAAGAAGCCGGAGTTCTGGGGCAAAGCGGCGCTGGAGCAGGAGAAGTCGGCGGGCCCACGGCGAATCCTGTTGGGGCTCAAAGCTCTCGATCGCGGTGTGCTGCGGCAGGGCCAGACGGTGCTGCGCGGTGAGGAGGCGGTCGGCGAGACCACCTCGGGCACCTTCTCGCCGAGTCTCAAGGTGGGCATCGCGCTGGCGTTGCTGAATACCGACGCCGGACTGGAGCCGGGCGACGAGGTCACCGTCGACGTACGGGGCCGCCGCGTGCGCGCCGAGGTGGTGCGCCCGCCGTTCGTCACACCGCACACCTCCTGAACAGTGGTCGCGGACCCCGCCGCGTGACGGAAATCATGACATTTCCGGAGTGAAGTGTCCGATGACCGGTATGTGCCCTGCACGACGGCGCAAGGCGGGCTCGGTCGGATGGAACGAATGGCTCGTATCGGACGCCGTCAAGGGCGCATTACGCCGCGATTGTCCGGTTCCCGGCCTGCTGCCCGGCGAGTCTCGACGCAGGTCCGAGCATCGGCGCCGAGGGCCGCAGTTCTAGTATCGAGGTCATGACAGTCGCTGCACAGTTCACTCGTACCCCGCATCCCGCCCCGGTTCCGGCGGATCGGCGCACGGAGATTCTGGCGGCGCCCGGGTTCGGTCGCTACTTCACCGACCACATGGTGTCGATCGACTACCTCGACGGGCAGTGGACGAACGCGCGGGTCGAGCCGTACGGGCCGCTGTCGATGGATCCGGCGACGATGGTGTTCCACTACGGTCAGGCCATCTTCGAGGGCCTCAAGGCGTATCGGCAGGCCGACGGCAGTATCGCCACCTTCCGCATCGATGCCAACGCGGCGCGGTTCCAGCGGTCGGCGCGGCGGCTGGCGATGGCGGAGCTGCCCGAAGAGCTGTTCATCGAATCGGTGCGCCAGCTGCTCGAGGTCGACGCGGACTGGGTGCCGGCCGCCGGTGGTGAGGAGTCGTTGTACCTGCGGCCGTTCATGTTCGCCACCGAGGCGGGGCTGGGCGTGAAGCCCGCATCCGGCTACAAGTACCTGCTGCTGGGTTCGCCCGCCGGAGCGTACTTTCCGCGTGGCGTGAAGCCCGTGCGGGTGTGGCTGTCCACCGAATACGTGCGTGCCGCTCCCGGCGGCACCGGCGAGGCCAAGGTCGCCGGCAACTACGCGTCCTCGCTGCTCGCCCAGCAGCAGGCCACCGACAAGGGCTGCGATCAGGTCGTGTGGCTCGACGCCTGCGAGCGCAAATACGTCGAGGAGATGGGCACCAACAACCTGTTCTTCGTCTACGGCTCCGGTTCCGAGGCCCGGTTGGTCACCCCGGAACTGTCGGGATCGCTGCTGCCGGGGATCACCCGCGACAGTCTGCTGACCCTGGCCGCCGACTCCGGTTATCCGGTCGAGGAACGCAAGGTGTCGGTCGAGGAATGGCGCAAGGGCGCCGAATCCGGTGAGATCACCGAGGTTTTCGCGTGCGGCACCGCCGCGGTCATCACCCCGGTCGGGTGGGTGCAGTCCGCCGAGGGTGAATTCGAGATCGGCGGCGGGGAGCCCGGCGAGGTCACCATGGCGCTGCGCGACACGCTGACCGGAATCCAGCGCGGCACGTTCGCCGACAACCACGGCTGGTTGCGCACCCTGGCGTGAAAGCCGGTGCCCCGGGGTCGGCCCGGGGCACCGCCGCAGAGGGGCAATCGCGGCACCGCCGCAGAGGGCTCTATCGCGGCACCGCCGCAGCGGGTCAATCGCGCGAGAGCGCTGCCTCGTAATGCTTTTCGACATCGACGTAGGCGTCGTCGGCCACATCGAAAATCACCTTCGTGATGTCACCGCCGGTGAACGGGAATTTGCCGCTGTACTCGCTGCTGACCGGATCCCCGACGTCGTAGCCGATGCACAGTCCTTCTCCGCAGAGGCTGAAATGACCGGGCTGCGTGCGAATTTCGGATCGCGCCACCGCCTTGTCATCGATGTACAACGTGGCGGTACCCCAGAATTCGCCGTGATCGCCGGGCCGTTCCTTCCGGAAGTCGATCCCGATGATGTGCCGTCCCGGAGCGGGTGCGTCGGCCCGCACCTGCTGCTCCGGCGGTATTCCGAGGAAGTTGTAGGTGTAGGTGACCTTCCCGTCCTTGACGTACAGGGCGTGGCCGCCGAATCGGGAACCCTGCGCGAAGATCACGCCCTGCGAGTCGGCCGTCGTGGTCACCTCCGCCAGCACCTTGAACGACACCGCGTGCGTATTGGCCGCGGCCCGTTCCGGAACTTCGGTGGTACCGGGGTAGTAGACGTACTGGCCGCCCGGCGGGACCGGCACCTTGAACTCCAGCCCGAGGAACGTCTGCAAATCCTTACCGGTGACGCCGAGATCGTTGAGCGGCAGCACCTTGTTGATCTCGGCTTCCCGGAACCACAGGCCGATCAGTTCGCGCAGCTTGTCCGGATGTTCCTCGGCCAGATCGTGATTCTCGGAACGGTCGACATCGGTGTGGTACAGCTCCCAGCGATCCTTGTCGAAATTGCTGAGCCCGCTCGTGGGCCCGTGCACGGTGACCGCCTTCCACCCCTTGTGCCAGATGGCCCGATGCCCGAGCATCTCGTAGTACTGGGTTTCCTTCTCGGTGGGCGCGTCCGCGGAATCGAAGCTGTATTTCATCGATACGCCCGACAGCGGATTCTGGTGGACGCCGTCGACCGTTTCCGGCATCGGCACACCACAGCATTCGAGAATCGTCGGCACGATATCGGTGCAGTGATGGTATTGGTCGCGGATCTCGCCACGCGCCTCGATTCCCTTGGGCCAGAAGATGACCAGTGGATCGGCGACACCGCCCTGATACGAATACCGTTTGAACATCTTGAACGGCGTGGAGAACGCCGCCGCCCACCCGGTCGGGTAGTGGTTGTAGGTGTCCGGCGTGCCGAGTTGGTCGATCATTCCGAGGTTGTCCTCGATCTTGTCCGGATAGCCGTTGAAGAATTTGTTCTCGTTGACCGAGCCGTTCGGCGAGCCCTCACCGGAGGCGCCGTTGTCGGCGGCGTAGATCACCAGCGTGTTCTCCAGCTGGCCGGTGTCCTCCAGATAGTCGATGATGCGCCCCACGTGGTGATCGGTGTATTCGGAGAAGCCGGCGTACACCTCGGCCATACGGGCGAACAGCTTTCGCTCCGGCTCGCTCAGTTCCGACCACGGGCGCACCGAATCGGCCTCGGCGAACGTGCCCGGTGGCATCGGATTGAACTCGGTGAGTTCGGTGCCCTCGGGCAGGACGCCGCGTTCGATCATGCGCGGCAGCACCCACTCGCGGTAGGCGTCGTAACCGTCGTCGAACCGGCCCTTGTACTTGTCGATCCATTCCTTCGGGGCATGATGCGGGGCGTGGTTGGCCCCGGGGCAGAACCACAGGTAGAACGGTTTGCCCGGGTGGGTCTGGCGCTGATCCTGCAGGAACGAAATCGCTTTGTCCGCAAGGTCTTTCGACAGGTGGTAGCCCTCCTCGGGCTGATAGGGCTGATCGATGAAGTGGTTGTCCTCGGCCAGATCCGGATACCACTGGTTGGTCTCACCGCCGACGAAACCGTAGAAGCGGTCGAAGCCCTGTCCCAGCGGCCACCGCTCCCGGGACGAGCCGGCGGTCCATTCGTCGACCGGGATGTTGTGGTTCTTGCCGACCCAGTAGGTGCCCCAGCCGGCCTTCCGCAATACGGTGGCTATCGAGGCGTTCTCCGGGGGGATGTGGGAGCTGTACCCGGGGAATCCGGAGGAGGTCTCCGAGATCGAGGCGAATCCGTTGAGGTGATGGTTGCGGCCGGTGAGGAAGGTGGAGCGGGTCGGCGAGCACAGCGCCGTGGTGTGCCACTGGCTGTAGGTCAGTCCCTCGCGCGCCAGCCGGTCCATGGTCGGCATCTCGATCCGCCCGCCGTAGGGCGACCAGGCCGCGCATCCGGTGTCGTCGTACAACACGACCAGCACATTCGGTGCGCCCTCCGGTGCCTTCTTCGCCAGGAAGGCGTCCCAATCGGGAACCGAATCCCGGATGTCGAGATTGATGACGCCCTTGAACTGCCTATCGCTCATGCTGGAACCCCTGTCGGAGACTGGTCTGCGTCACGGAGTAAGTGTCCGCCTGCGAGTGCAGCACCGGCCGCGGCGGCGAGCCTCATCCGCTCGGGGTGAATTCCGGGGCCCTTCCGCGCGCCCGCGTACCCAGTTGCCGATACCGCCTCCGACCGGGCGAATCGGGCGGTACGGTCGGGTCAGCGTACGGTCGGCTATCGCTGCCTGCGTTGACGTTTCGGACAGTGAGGGAGAGGAAGTCATGCCACATCGCACCGACTCCGGCACCCACCACGCCTGCTGCGCACCGTCAGCGGGAAAGAGCGCCGATTCGACCGAGGACATCGGCGTCACCGGTCGCCCGGCCGGGGGAGAACACGGCCGGGAGTTCGACCCCGCAGTGGTTCCGGTCCCCGGCGGAAGCTTCACCATGGGAGACGAGAGCCGGTGGGCGTATCCCGGCGACGGGGAGGGGCCGTGCCACCCGGTCACGGTCGACGCCTTCGCCATCGGCCGGTACGCGGTGACCAACGCCGCCTTCGCCGCCTTCGCCGCCGACACCGGCTACCGCACCGATGCCGAGAAATACGGCTGGTCGTTCGTCTTCGCCGGACTGCTGCCGCCGGATATGCCGCCGACCCGCGCGGTGGTGAACGCCCCGTGGTGGCGGCAGGTGGAGGGTGCGGACTGGGCACATCCGTTCGGACCGGACTCCGATGTCGGCGCCCTGGCCGACCATCCCGTGGTCCACGTGTCCTGGGAGGACGCGCGAGCCTTCTGCGCGTGGTCGGGCACTCGATTGCCCACCGAGGCCGAATGGGAGTACGCCGCGCGCGGCGGATCCACCGGCCCGTTCCCCTGGGGCGAGGACTTCGAGCCGGACGGGCAGCGGCGGATGAACGTCTTCACCGGCGAATTTCCCCACACGGCGCCCGGCGCGCATCTGGGCACGATGCCCGTGAACACCTACGCGCCCAACGGTTTCGGGCTCTACAACACCACCGGGAACGTGTGGGAGTGGTGTTCGGACTATTTCTCGCCCGACTACTACCGGCACAGTCGCGAAGCGAATCCCACCGGACCCGATCTCGGCCGCGACCGGGTGATGCGGGGCGGCTCGTATCTGTGCCACCTGTCCTACTGCCGTCGCTACCGGGTCTCGGCACGGCAGGGCAGCGAGCCGGTCTCTTCGACCGGAAATCTGGGCTTCCGGGTGGTCGCCGACCCTGCTGCCGCACGCTGACCCGCGACGGCGGAGTGGAGGCCGGATGAGCAGTGTGACGGTGGCGCCGACCCTGGCCGGCTATCGCCGCACCTGGCTGCGGCCCGATATCGTGGCCGGGCTCAGTGCGGGTGCGGTGGTGATTCCGCAGGCCATGGCGTATGCGACCATCGCGGACCTGCCGGTGCAGATCGGGCTCTACACCTGCATGGTGCCGATGGTCGTCTACGCGCTGCTGGGCGGGTCACGTACCGCGAGCGTGAGCACCACCTCCACCATCGCGACCCTGACCGCCTCCACGCTGGTCGGCGCCGGGATCGCCGCCGGATCCGAGGATGCGCAGACCGCGCTGATGACCTTGCCCCTGATGGTCGGGGTGATCCTGCTGCTCGCGCGGCTGGCGCGCTTGGGCTCGATCATCGAGAACATCAGCGACGCGACGCTCACCGGGATCAAGATCGGTGTCGGGCTCACGGTGGCGGCCGGGCAGTTGCCGAAACTTCTCGGCGTGCCCGCCGATCCGGCCGCCACCGGATTCTTCCGGGTGCTGTGGTCGGCGCTGAGAAACCTCGGCTCGGCGAATCCGGCGACGGTGATACTGGCGGCGGCCGGTATCGCGGGACTGTACGCGATGTCGACACTGCTGCCGCGTGTTCCCGGTCCGCTGGTGGTGGTGGCGGTCGGAATCGCTCTGGTCGCCTTCGTGCATCTCGACGATCACGGGGTGGCGTTGATTTCGCCGGTCCCCTCCGGGATCCCGCTGCCGGGTGTGCCGCGGCTGCGCGATATCGGTGACCTGCTGCCGGGTGCGCTGGCCATCTCGATGATGGCGTTCCTCGAGACCATCGCGGTGGGACGTGGCGTGCGCCGCGCGAGTGAACCCCACATCGACAGCAACCGGGAACTGTTGGCCAACGGGATGGCGTCGCTGGCGGGCTCGTTCTTCCACACCCTGCCCCCGGCGGGCGGGTTCTCACAGACCGCGGTGGCGTTACGCGCCGGTGCGCGAACGCAAGTGGCCGCGATCGTGACCGCGGTGCTGGCGGTCGCGGTGGCGCTGTTTCTCGCGCCCGTCCTCGACGATCTGCCGCAGGCCACCCTCGGTGCGATGGTGGTGGTGGCGACACTCGGACTGCTGGACTTCGGTGCGCTGGCGCTGTTCTGGCGGGTCAGTCGCGTCGAATTCTGGATCGCGACCGGCACCGCGGTGGTCGGCCTGGTGATGGGGCTGCTGCCCGCGGTCGCGGCCGGGGTGGCCGCCACGCTGTATCTGGTGTTGCGTGAACTCGATCGCCCGCACGTGGTGCAGTTGACGCGCGGTGCGGACGGCCGGTGGACAGGCGGAATACCCACGGCCGCAACCGAACCCGCGAATCCGCTGGTGCTGCGGATCGCGTCGGGCCTGTACACCGCGAATGTGCGCGCCAATACCGAGGGCATCCGGCGTCGCGTGGACGAGGTCGCGGCGGTCGGGCATCCGGTGCGTACGGTCGTGCTGGACTGCTCCTGGATACCCGATGTGACGCTGACCGTGATGCGCGCATTCCTCGACGTGGTCAACGAACTGCAGGACAGCGGTGTCACCGTCTATTTCGCGGAATTGCCGGCCCGCAACCTGGCCACGGTCCGCCGCACCGCACGCGGGCGCGCACTGCAGCAGCAGGGGCGGTTGTTCAGCACCGTGGACCGGGCGGTCGCCGCGCTCAGGTCGGATTGACGATGTCGCGAATGGTGAACAGAGCGCCGGCATTGGCGATCGGGCGATGCGACTGCAGCAGCAGGACACAACCGGCGACGGCGCCCGGGGTGACGATCAGGCCGATCACTTCGGGAAGCAGCAGTACGAGCAGATCGCCCATCTCGACTCCTCGCCAGTCCTGGTGCCCGCGCCGGATCGGCTCCGCCCACGCGGCCCGGGCGCAGTGGGAGAACGAGCGCGCGGGCCCTCGGCCTTCCCGGAGCCGCGTCCCTGCCGCGAATCTGCGCCGGAAATGCGAAAAGCCCTCTCGCGCAAGGCGAAAGGGCTCGGAGGGTGGGTGCGTATGCTCAGCCGGGCATGAGCATATGCCACTGCTCCAGGGTGGTCGGGCGCATCACGTAGTTGTTCTCGCGCACCGACGACAGGGCCGCGCTGGGTTCTTCGGAGTACCAGTGGCCGGGATAGACGACCGGGTCGCCGGACAATTCGGCCAGGTGGCGCAGGCTGCGGAACATGGCGTCGGAATCGCCGCCCGGAAAGTCGGTGCGGCCGCAGCCGTCGACGAACAGCGTGTCACCGGCGACGAGCCGGTCCTCGAACAGGAAGCACTGGCTGCCCGGCGTGTGGCCGGGGGTGTGCAGAAATTCGACCTCGACGCCGCCGACGGCGAGGGTGTCGCCGTGGTCGTGGCCGGTCAGCTCGCTCGGGGCGATGCCGGTCACGTTGGCGACCCAGGACAGTTCCTCATGGTTCACGTGCACCGGAACCTGCACCCGCTCGAGCAGTTCCTTCACTCCGCGCAGGGTGAAACCCATCATCGTGCCGCCGACGTGGTCGGGGTGGTGATGGGTTGCCAGCACGCCCGTCAGCCGTAGGCCGTCGGCCTCGGCGATATCGACCAGATCACCCGCCGCGTACGCGGGATCCACCACCACACATTCGCCGGACTCGCGATCGCCGATCAAATACGAGAAATTGCGCATCTGAGTGGCAATCGGGTCGCCGACGGCCCAGTCCCGGCCCGCCAGCAGCTGACGAAAATATAAACGATCGGATCCCATACGCACACCCTATTGTTCGCCGGCGAACTCCGCGCATCCGGACGCAATGTTGTGAATCGTCACGGCCGCGGGCCGCCGAATCGCTCGGTTCTCCGGGGGCGGCGTCAGCTCAGCAGCGCGCCGAGTTCCTCCGCGGCCTCCGGGCCGTACGCACCGCGCAACCGCCGCAGCGCGTCGTCGCGGTCGAGCGACCACTCCTGGGTGCCCACGGTCTCCAGGACCAGCACCGCTGTCAGCGAACCCAGCTGGGCCGCGCGCTGCAGGCTGAGTCCGGCGGTGTGCCCGGTGAGGAAGCCGGCCCGGAACGCGTCGCCGACACCGGTCGGGTCGACCTGCGAAAGTTCCGGCACCACTTCGACATTCACCTCGACGCCGTCGCCGTCGACGATCAGCGCGCCCTTGGCGCCGAGGGTGGTGACGCGAATGCCGACCCGGCGGCCGATCTCCTCGGGGGACAGGCCGGTCTTCTGCAGCAGCAGGCCCCACTCGTACTCGTTGGTGAAAAGGTATGTGGCGCCGTCGATCAGGGCGAGCGCCTGGTCGCCGTCGAGGCGGGCCAGTTGCTGGGAGGGGTCCGCGGCGAACGGGATGCCGAGCTTGCGGCACTCCTCGGTGTGGCGCAGCATCGCGTCGGGATCGTTGGCGCCCACCAAAACCAGGTCCAGCGAACGGTTTTCGGCTACCTCGGCGATCGAGATGTCGCGGGCCTCGCTCATCGCACCGGGATAGAACGACGCGATCTGGGCCATCGTCTCGTCGGTCGTGCAGACGAAGCGCGCGGTGTGCGCGGTCTCGGAGATCCGCACCGCCGAGCAGTCGACGCCGTGGCGCTCGAGCCAGTCGCGGTATTCACCGAAATCGGCGCCGACCGCGCCGAGCAGCAGCGGGTTACCGTTCAGCAGCCCCATCGCGTACGCGATGTTGCCGCCGACACCGCCTCGGCGAATCACCAGATCGTCGACCAGAAAACTCAACGACACGTGCTGCAACTGATCGGCAAGCAGGACGTCGGAGAATTTCCCCGGAAAACGCATCAAATGGTCGGTCGCGATGGAAGCGGACACAGCGATCGTCACGAAGCCCGGTCCTTGTCTGTCGAGGGCGGAATCAGCTTTACCGTACCGTGTGCACAACACGGCGCGGAACCTCCGCAGAGATTCCGCGCCGGGAGCAGATCGTCAGTTGAAGCTGTCGCCGCAGGCGCAGGAGCCGGTGGCGTTCGGGTTGTCGATCGTGAAGCCCTGCTTCTCGATGGTGTCGACGAAGTCGATGGACGCGCCCTGGACGTAGGGGGCGCTCATCCGGTCGACGGCGAGCTTGACCCCGCCGAACTCGGCGGTCAGGTCACCGTCGAGGGTGCGATCGTCGAAGAACAGCTGGTACCGCAGACCCGCGCAACCGCCCGGCTGCACCGCGATGCGCAGCGCCAGATCGTCGCGGCCCTCCTGGTCCAGCAGCGCCTTCGCCTTGGACGCGGCGGCGTCGGTCAGGATCACACCGTGGGTGGTGGTCTCGTTCTGCACAGTCATGAAGTCTCCTCGCAGACCCTCGTTACCCGTGAACGTTGTTTCCGTGAACAGCGCACGGCTCGGTAGCTGTCAACGCCACGTCGCGGGTGGCTATTCCAATCTTGCCACTGTGCGCGCCGGTGCGGGCCCGTCGACCCCCGAATTGCCGGTTTGTCGGCGGTCCGACGTGCGAATCGCCACACCCGTGAGGCGTGTCGCGGGTGCAGACCGCCCGGTCGGAGCCGGTTTGCCGGTATGGGCGGTATGACCGATCACACAGACTCCTCGGAGACCGTATTTCCAGGCCGGTATGCCATCCAATAGCCTGGTCGGCGTGAAGTTCCTGCGCCGTGGCGATGCCAGCACCACCGACGACCACGTCGACGACACGTCGGCCGCGACCGACGACGACACGGCCACGGCAGCGCAGCGGCCCGCACCGACCGCCGGCAAGGGCCGGCCGACGCCCAGACGTCGCGATGTCCAGGGCAGACGTCGCGGGCCGGTTGCGCCCGCGCCGCTGACCGCCAAGGAGGCCCGCGCCCGGCGTAAGGCCACCCGTGGCAACCGCGAGGAACGCAAGGTCGCCTCGGCCGAACGCCGGGCCGCGGCCGCCGATCGCCGCGCCCGGATGCTCGCCGGTGAGGACAAATATCTGCTGCCGCGCGACCGCGGCCCGGTCCGCGCCTACGTCCGCGACCTGGTCGACGCCCGGCGCAACCTGGTCGGACTGTTCATGCCGCTGGCGCTGGTGCTGATCCTGACCATGTTCCTCACGCCGCAGGTGCAGGCCTACGTCACCCTCGCGATGATCGTGATGATGCTGTTCATGGTCGCCGAGGGCTTCGTGATCGGCCGCCTCATCAACAAGCGGGTGAGCGAGCGCTATCCCGACGACACCACCTCGAGCTGGTCGCTGGGCTGGTACGCGTTCGTCCGCGCCTCCCAGATCCGTCGCATGCGCGCGCCGAAGCCGCGGGTTTCGCCCGGCGACGCCGTCTGAGTTCGGCGGCCCGCGCGGCACGCTCGTTGTACTCGCGGCCGAGCCCGCGTTTTCGCCCGGCCGCGCGTTCTGCCGAGCTGCGTGTTCGGGCGTGCCCCGCGTCCGGCCGTGCCCCACGTCCGTCCGGTCGCACGCCATGTCCGGCCGCACGCCGTGTCCGGCCGAGCCGCAGGTGCGGCCGACCTGGTGGACGGGCGCGACGATTGCTGTGGGGCCACGGTCGAGTGCTGCCGCGCGTCTGCTGAATCGCCGCGGTGGACGAATGGAACTCTGCTGTCGCGGGGGCCGCGGGCTCGCGCAGGCGGGCCTCGGGTGCGCGG
The DNA here is from genome assembly GCF_015354405.1 of Nocardia sp. BSTN01. Lineage (GTDB taxonomy): Bacteria > Actinomycetota > Actinomycetes > Mycobacteriales > Mycobacteriaceae > Nocardia. The sequence goes on from NZ_JADKYP010000008.1 coordinate 11,977, forward strand.
GGAGCTCGGGTGCGGGCCGATTGGTACCGTGCTGACGTGGTGAACGATGCTGCGGGCGGCCGAGGGCTGCGGACGCTGGTGCTCGGTGGGGCGCGCTCGGGGAAATCCGCCTATGCCGAGGAGGTGGCCGGCCGCAGCGGACCGGTGCGCTACGTGGCGACCGCGGTTCCCGATCCCGCCGACGCGGACTTCGCCGAACGTATTGCCGCCCATCGCGTGCGGCGCCCCGGCACCTGGCATGTGGTGGAAGGCGATCCGATCACCGTGCTCGGGGATGCGGCGCCGGTGACGTTGATCGACGACCTCGGCACCTGGCTGACCGCCCGCATCGACGCGCGCGCGGCCTGGGAATCGCCGCGCGGAACCGTCGGCCCCGATATCGACGCACTGGTCGCGGCGGTGACCGGATACGCGGACCGCCTGCTGATCGTGAGCCCGGAGGTCGGACTGGGCGTGGTTCCGGCGACCGCGTCGGGACGACTGTTCCAGGACGAGATCGGGACGCTGAATCAGCGGCTCGCGGCGGTGTGTGACGAGGTCGTGCTGGTCGTCGCCGGAGTGCCGGTCGTGCTGAAGGGCGCGGAAGCGGCGGGCGCTTCCACGGGACGCGGGATCGGGACGGCCTCCGCGGCGGCCGCGGCAGCCGGACTGGCAGGTGGTGCGGCGGAACGGGTTTCGCCTTCGGCCAGTGCCGATGCCGTGGGCCGGGAGCATCCTTTCCACGGCTCCGGTTTCGCCGACTCCGCGGCGGCGGAAAGGGCTTTGGCATCCGGTCACGATGCGGGCGACGCCGCTGCGTCGACCGGGACGAGTGACGTGACGGATGTGGGCGCGGGTGCCCGCCCCGGCTCGGGTGCTGCGGACGAGGGGTCGGGTCGCGAGTTCGCCGGCGCCGCGGCTGCCGCCGCCGGCTCGACGGCGGTCTCGACACCGCGCGGCCTCGCCGAATTCGACGGCACCACACCCGCATTCGGTCCGGTCGCCGCGCCCGATGCGCGCGTACGGGCCGAGGCCGAGCAGCGGCAGTTGCAGTTGACCAAACCGGCGGGGGCGCTGGGCCGGTTGGAGACACTGGGGAATTGGGTGGCGGCGTGCCAGGGGGAGTGCCCGCCGCATCAGTTCCGGCGCGCCCGGGTCGTGGTGTTCGCCGGAGACCACGGCGTGGCGCGACACGGGGTGTCGGCGTATCCGAGTGAGGTGACCGCGCAGATGGTCGCCAACTTCCTGGCCGGTGGGGCCGCGGTGAACGCGCTGGCACGACTGGCCGACGCGACCGTGCGCGTGGTCGACATCGCGGTGGACGCCGACACCGATCCGTCGGTCTCCACGCACAAGATCCGCCGCTCCAGCGGAGCCATCGACCGCGAGGACGCCCTCACCGAAGCCGAACTCTACGCCGCGCTGGCCGCGGGCCGCGCGATCGCCGACGAGGAGATCGACAGCGGAGCCGACCTGCTGATCGCCGGTGATATGGGTATCGGAAACACCACGCCGGCAACGGTTCTCATCGCCACCCTCACCGATACCGAACCGGTGGTGGCGATCGGCCGCGGAACGGGCGTCGACGATGCCGGATGGATGCGCAAGGCCTCCGCGATCCGCGACGCCATGTGGCGCGCACGTCCGCACCGCCAGGACCCGTTCGCGCTGCTGCGGATCGCCGGTGGCGCGGATTTCGCCGCCACCGCGGGATATCTCGCTCAGGCCGCCGCCCGGCGCACGCCGGTGATTCTCGACGGTGTGGTGGTCACCGCCGCCGCGCTCATCGCCGAGATGCTCGCCCCCGGTGCGAAGCGCTGGTGGGTGGCCGGCCACCGGTCCACCGAACCGGCACACCCGCTCGCCCTCGCCAAACTCGACCTGGAACCGCTGGTCGAGCTGAACATGCGGCTCGGGGAAGGCTCCGGCGCGGTGAGCGCGCTGCCATTGCTGCGCGCGGCCATCGCCGCGTTGTCGGAGATGTCGACCTTCGGTGAGGCCGGGGTGAGCACCGCCGAATCCGATTCGGCCGCACCGGAAGTCGTGTCCTGAGCAAGACGAGGGGTGCGTGCCGGCCCTGTGCACGCGGTGCCGGCGCCCGACGCGCGCGGCACCACTCACCGAGCCGGTCGCGTTGCCGGTGTGCGGGCCGCGTCGCGGGAACCGCGGGAGTCGCTCGCTCGGCACTCGGACCGTTGTCGCGGGCGATCGATCGAAGCTGTCGTGCGCGAACCGAGGACGCGCACCGTGTGAGTACCGTTCGCTCGGATTGCTTCTCGAGCGTCCGCACGGCGGTTCCCGCAACTGCGGCCCGTCGACGGCTCGGCATATCCGGCGTGACGGAGCTAGCTGCCCATGAGCCGGGGTTCGCGCGATGATCGCCGCTGCCCGTCTCGCGCTCTCGTGGTTGACGGTGCTGCCGGTGCGTGGGCCCGCGACGGTCGACCGGACAGCGGCGGCGGGAGCTATCGCGGCCGCGCCGGTGGTCGGGGTGGTGCTGGGTGCGGGCGCGGCCGGGTTGCTGTGGGTATCGACCTGGGTAGGAATGAGTTTCGCGCTCGCCGGTCTCATCACCGTCGGCGCGCTGGGGTTGGCCACCCGCGGAATGCATCTGGACGGGCTGGCCGACACCGCGGACGGGCTCGGCAGTTACGGGCCGCCGGAACGGGCCCGGGAGATCATGAAGAGCGGCGGGGCGGGGCCCTTCGGGGTGGCGGCGTTGATCTTCGCCATCGGTATTCAGGCGCTGTCGTTCGCCGCCCTGGCCGAGCACGGCCGCTGGTTCGCGGTGGGGCTCGCGGTGGCGGTCGGTCGGGTCGCCGTCGTGCTGGCCTGCCGTGGGTATGCGCCCGCTCCCGGGGCCGGGTTCGGGGCACTCGTGGCGCGCACGCAATCGGTGGTGACACTCGCGGTCTGGACGCTCGTCGCGCTCGTCGCCGGCGTTGTCGCCACGCCCGTGCGGTGGCTCGGGCCGGTCGCGGTCGCCGTGGCGCTGGCCGGCGCGGCTGTGCTGGTGTGGCATTGTGTGCGGCGTTTCGGCGGGCTCAACGGTGATGTGCTCGGTGCCGCCGTCGAGGTGACCGTCGCGGTCACCGCCGCGGTGCTGTCGGTGTCCTGAGCTCCTGCCGGACGGTCTTCCCGGAGGGGACGACCAGCGAAAATGATTGTGTATCAATAGCGCAACGGCGTTGCCCCCGTTTGGGAATGAACCACCGGGGTATCCGTGGGCAATGACGGTGATAGAGCGGATCGCCGTTGTTGCCGCCCGCCGACGATGCCGAGCGCACGCGCGGCGATACCGGAGCCCGCCGAAATCGCAGTCCCCGGTGTCGAGCGCAGGACCACCGCGCGATCAGACGACCTCGCAATCGACGAACGTGCACCGAGGTCGAAGAGGGGAGCAGGTTTGTCGATGTCATCCCGTGAATCGAAGAGCAGAAACCCGGACAAAGGTTATGTCGCCCTGCTGGGTTGGAGTCTGAACGCGGTCGAAGCGGTGGACCGATTCGACCGGCGCTATATCGTGGTGGCTCCGGAGTGGGCGGAGGAGTATTGCGCCGAACACGAGATCCCCTATCTCCTCTGGGATTTCGAACGACTCAACGACCGGTCCATGGAAATCGCGGTAACCCTGAAGGAGATGGGCGTCGACGTCGCCATCCCGATCTTCGAGGAGACCGTGGAATGGGCGGGCGCGATCAATTCGGTGCTGTTGGACAATCCGCGGCTGCTCGGGCAGGCCATGCTGCTGCGCGACAAATCGCTGATGAAACGGCGCGCGCAGCTGGGTGGTATCCGGGTGGGCATCTTCGAGGAGGCGCACGAGCGAGACGACGTCATCCGGTTCCTCAAGCGCGTCAACCAGACCCTGCTGAAACTCGACGGCGATCCGAACGATCCGATCCACATCAAGGCCTTCGACAAGGCCGGCTGCCTCGGCCACCGCGTGATCCGCACCCCCGACGAGGTCGACGCGATCCCCGACGACGAGTTCCCGGTGCTGATGGAATCCCATTTGGACGGTTGGGAATTCGCGGTCGAGGCGTGGATCCACGACGGCAGGATCCGATTCCTCAACATTTCCGAATATGTGCGGCTCGGCTACTCCGTCTTCGTCCCCGCCACGCCGGAGCTGGAGAAGTATCGTCCGGAGATCACCCGGCAGGTGGAAAAGCTGATCAAAACCTTCGATATCGAATTCGGGTTCGTCCACCCGGAATACTTCGTCACCAGCGACGGCGAGATGTATTTCGGCGAGGTCGCCTATCGCCCGCCAGGTTTCAAGGTGTTCGAATTGCTGGAGCGCGCATACGGTTTCAACGCCTATCACGCGCTGGTGCTCGCCTTCGATCCGAAGACCACCGAGGAGGAGATCGAGGCGTTCTTCCCCCGCGAAGTGGTGGATGCGAAAGGGCACGCCGGTTCATTCGGCGTCTATCCGCGACGGCGAGTGGTCAGCCGGTTGTCGATCCCGGAGGAGACGGAGGATCACGAATATTTCGAAACCCACGAACTCACCGCCCCGCTGGCGGAAAAGGTCACCAAGCGAACCGCATTCGGCAATCACTGGGGTCTGCTGTACTTCTTCGGCGAAGACCCGTACGCTCTGCGGGACCTGCTGAAGCGACAGGAAGAACTCGACTTCTACGTATGACTCCTTCTCGGCAGGAATGGATCACGGGAGGGTCGGAGATTGACTCCACTCGGCAGCGATGACGACACTCTGGACAGACGTCTCGCCACGCTGGACGATGCCACCCGTATTCTCGGCGCCACCAGCGATTTCGGTAAGCAGGTCAAGCTGTCCAGGGTGCTGGGTGCGCTGCGGCGGGTGCTGCTGCTGCCCGGCGGCTGCGCGGCGGTGCGAGCGCGGGCGAGCGGGCTCGAGGCGGCCGGGCTGTTCCTCGGCACCGATTGGGCGCATCCGGAGATCCTGATTCCCGCGTTGAGTGTGGGTTCGCTGCGCAGCGCCAACGCCGACACGATGGTGCTGGAGACGGTGAGCGATCTGCGGTTGCTGGCAGTGGCCAAAGGTGACTACCCGCATCCGTCGGTGAGTGCGGAACAGGCGCTGGGGCATCTGTCGCAGGTGCTCGCCGTCAACCTGAGCTTGCTGTTCACTCCGCCGAGCGAGGCCGAACGCGAGCACCAGGGGCGGATGGCGCGGGTCTCGCGGGAGCTGATGCATCACCTGGTCGAGGAAATCGGCTACGAGAAGGTGCTCGAGCATCTGGTCGACGAGATCTGGCGGATTCTGCGCCAGCGTCCCATCCAGGTCGAGCAGGTGAAGCGGATGATCACGCAGATCGCCGTCGCCCGCAGCAATCCCGATATCGACCTCGGCGCCACCGGGCTGGGCGCGGACCGGCTGATCAGCAGTCTCTACGGCACCACCGACGCCTGCCGGGAGGATCCGGGCGTGGAGGTCTACCGCACGCGTCTGGAAAGTATGGACGACAGCGCATTGCAATACGAGGCAACGGGTTTCGCGCGCTCGATGCACGACACCGGGCTGGTGTCGCCGTATCACGCGGTGCTGCTGCGGTTCCTGCTGACCAAAGGGGAATATCTGCTCGGCGAGGCGCTGGGATTGTCGAGCACCGGGCGCGACAGCCTGCTGTGCTACCACGAACTTGTGCGCAACCTGATCGAGGAGGCCGTGCACGTCGAGACCGCGCAGGGCATCTACGGGCTCGCGCTGCTGCTGGAGCGGGGGATTCTGTATCAACCGCCGGTCGCGCCCGCGCTGTGGCGCCAACTCGCGCTGCCGGTGTCGCCGCGCTGCCGGGAACGGCTGCACGAGGTGTTCGGGCCGGTGCCGGACGCGCGGGCGCGGCTGCTGTCCGGGATGCTGTCGATCCTGGGTCTGCCGCTCGGCGTGGGGCAGGGCGACAATCCGACCTGTCAGTCGGCGCGCGCCCTGTCGATGTGGGCCTGCAACGATCCCGACTACCTGCTGCAGACCGTGGCGTGGGCGGCCCGCGACGACGAGATCGTCATGCATTTCGAGGGACAGCCGATTTCCTCGCTGGAAGCCGGCGCCGGGGTGGCGACCACCCTGCCGATGGATCTGGACCCGGTATCGCTGCTGGTCGTGCCCCATCTCGATCGCATCTACGCGGAGATGGGGCGGCGCTGCGCCGGCCGCGAAGGCGATCCGCATCGGTGGATCAACCCCGAATTCCACGGCTGGTGGTCCGGGCGCGGATTCCGCATCGACGTCGATGTGGAGACCGGGCGGCTGATCGACGTCGACGAATTCCTGCGGCACTTCTACGCCAGCTACCACCCCTTCTACAACGGCAATCAGCCGCTGGTCCACCCGCAGCCGGCCGGTATCGCGGTGACCGACAGCGCCGCCCGGTTCGTGGGCTGGCACGCGATCACCGTCCTGCGGGTCAGCCTCGATCCGCAGGACACCATGCGGGTCTACTTCTACAACCCGAACAACGACAGCGGCCAGGACTGGGGCGACGGCGTGGTCGTCGGCACCGCCGGACACGGCGAGCGGTTCGGTGAGGGATCGCTGCCGTTCGAACAGTTCGCGTCGCGGCTCTACATCTTCCATTTCGATCCGCTCGAACGCGGCGAACCGGCCGCGGTGGAGCGCGCGGAACTGGATCGGGTCGTCGGCTACATCCACCGCAGCTGGGGTGCGGACCGGCTACCGGAGATCGTGAGCGATGCGCCGTCGTGACGCGGCGGATACGTTGTGTGCATGGACGATTCACGGTGGCGGGCAGCACTCGTGGCCGAGAGCGAGGCGATCGCCGCGATACCGCGGGACGCGTACGGGGCGCCGGTGGCGGCCTGTCCCGGATGGGATGTGGCGCGCCTGATCTCCCACGTGGGCCGCGTGCATCGGTGGGCGGCGGGATTCCTGCGCGGCGACGACACGCCGGTGCCACGCCCCGGCGGTGCGGACCTCTCGCAGTGGTATCGCGAGAGCCGCGACCTGCTGCTGGGGCAGTTGGACGGGATGGATCTCGACGCCGAGGTGGACACCTTCATCGGCCGGCGGACCGTGCGGTTCTGGCTGCGGCGACAGGCCCATGAGACGGCGATGCACCGGTGGGATGCGCAGGACGCGGCGCGGCCCGGCGCGGCGGGATTCGATGCCGACCTCGCCGGTGACGGCGTGGACGAATGGTTGCAGGTCTTCGTCCCGCGTCGCCTGGCCGGAGTGGACGTGCCGGGCGAACTCGCCGGAGCCGCAGTGCAATTGCGCTGCACCGACCTCGACCTGCCGCCGTGGACGTTGCGCCTGACCCGTCCGGAGCCGGTGATCGAGTACGGCGCCGTGGCGGCCGATACGGTTCTGTCCGGCAGTGCGGCGGATCTGCTTCTCACCGTGTGGCATCGGGAACCGGCCACGCCACCCGAGGCCACCGACGCCGAGCTGGCACGCCGGGTGCTCGATCTGATCCACGTCACGTAGCAGTCGGACGGCCGGATCGTTCGTGTCGCACACGTCGCTGAAGGCCGGGCTGATGACCGCGCGAGACGGCATTCCCGCGGCGTGACAGGTGCGGTCGGGAACGCGCTAGCAGTACGGCGTTGCCGGGGCGGACGGATATGCGGCCGGGCCTTTCGTCGCCCCGGTGTCGATGACAGCGGACGGGTCAGTGGTCGGAACGTGGGCGGGTGAGGACGAAGCTGTCCACCGGCTTCACCGTGTCGGTCACCGCGTAGTAGGTGGCGGTCATGGTGGTGTGGCCGCCGGGGGCGCCGGGATCGACGTCGAAAGCGCAGAAGCCGTAGGGATGGTCGGGATCCTTGAAGGCCGACCAGGGCGCCTGCTCCATCACATAGATCGGCGCCTTCTTACCCGTGGCGGGGTCGACGGCGCCGACACCGGTGATCACCCGGCACTGCTGTCCGGGGAAGAACAGCCCGTTCGATGGGACGGAGGTACCACCGCCGCCGATCACGAGATGCACTGTGCCCCGCGAGGTGTCGATGATCTCGGGCGCGGTCGCGGTGGCGGGCGTGACCGCCTCCGGGACCGGTTTCGGTGTCAGGGTGTCGCTGCCGAGGACGCCGCGCACGGGATGGGAACGCTCGTAATGGTGTTCGTGGCCGCACAGCACCAGATCGACCTGGTAGCGGTCGAACAGCGGTAGCCATTCCTGGCGGATACCCAGATCGGCGCCGTTGGCCTTGTCGGCCGAGGAGATCGCGGTCTGATGCATGAACACGACGATCCAGTCGATGGCGCGATCCGCGCGGGCGGCGGCCAATTCCTTGTCCAGCCAACGCTTCTGGGCACCCCCGGAGTAGCCGTGCACATAGGAGTTGCCGCCGTCCTGCAGGCAGATGTCGTCGTTGGCCACCGCGATCACCCGGACCGCGCCGACCGTGAAGGCGTACCAGAGCCCGCGCGCAAGGTCCTCGGCGCCGCTGTCGGGCACGGTGAAATAGGTTTGGAACGCCTCGTAGCCGATCGGACCGTTGCCGCGTTCGTTCTCGTGATTACCCGGCGCCGGCATCCACGGGCGGTGGCGAGCGGACCGAGAGTTGTTGGCCCACCAGTCGTTCCAGGTGCGGATCCGGTCGGTGGCGAGATTGGCGTAGCACAGATCGCCGTTGACGAGATTGAACAGCGGGGCCAGATGTTCGATCCCCGCGGTGACATCACCGGCGACGGGGGAGCCGAGGTTGTCGTTGACGTAGCGGCCGTTGTCCAGCTTGCCGAGCGTCGGAGTGCCCTGATCGCCGAAACTGGTGAAGCGGAACGCGGCCCGGCCCGCCGGCGCGGTGCGGTGGGTGCCCAATTCCGGTGTGGCGCCGTCGTGTCCGGCGGCGTAGATGTAGTCGGTGTCCGGAGTGAGCCCGGTCAGTACCGCGTGATGGGCGTATACCTCGGTGCCCGAGGCGGCGTCCCGGTAGACCCGGGTCCGCGCCGGCGCGGTCGAGCCGAATCCCGTTGTGGCCGTGCCGAATCGAACCACCGGATTGTGGACGGATGCCGAACTCTGCCAGCTCACCACGGCCTCGCGCGCGGCGTCGGCGCCGAACTGCAGATGCAAGCCCGTCACCGGCGGCGCGGCCACCCGGGACGGACTCATCGCCAAATCCGGTGACAGCGGCCAGAATCGCCCGCCGCTACCGGTCGACGACCCGTCGCCGTGCAACGCCGCCGTCGTTCCGGCGCCCACGGCCAGCCCGGCGATCGCCGCCGCCCCCGACGCGCCGAACAACCACCGTCGGCTCACCCCGCGGGACCGGCCGGGGTGAGCGCCGCTGCCCTCCGGCCCGCCGGCCTGAGCAGCGGTATCCGGCTCGGCGGTGCCATCTCGGTGGGGGCCGGCGCCCGATGCCGAACCAGGGCCTGCCCCCGTCTCGGCGTTATCCGCCTGCTTCGCTACCGGCTCCGAGGCATCCCGCTCGTCCATACCTCCAGCCAACCGTGCGCGGGTTCAGAAAACCCCACGCCACGGCGAACGCCGGGTGAATCACGAGCCGAAGCCATCGAGTGCTCGTCCTGGCATCGCGGTGGTCGTAGGGCGGGTTTCCCGACCCGCCGTCGCGAGCCGCGGCGATCCGGTCGGGCCGGCGCGGGCGTTCGGCGGCGCCCGTGCCTCGCAGTTTGGCGGCCGGATCGGTGGTTAGCCGAGCACTATGGACCACGACAGAGCCCCGGTGCTGGACGCGCTGCGCGACTTCCGGATGCGGGGTTTCGTGCCGTTCAGTCCGCCCGGTCACAAGCAGGGGCGGCGAGTCGATTCCCGGGTTCTCGACGTCCTCGGGCCGGGGGCGTTCGCCGCGGATGTGGTCGCCCTCAACGGGCTCGACGATCGTCTACTGCGATACGGGGTGCTGCGTGAAGCGCAGGAACTGATGGCCGACGCGGTCGGCGCGGACGAGTCGACGTTTTCCACCTGCGGCAGCTCCCTGTCGGTCAAGTCCGCGATGCTGGCGGTGGCCGGACCGCACGACACCCTGCTGGTGCCCCGCAACGCTCACAAGTCGGTGGTGCTGGGGTTGATCCTCAGCGGTGCGCGACCGGGGTGGGTGCGCCCTCGCTGGGATACGCGGCTGCGCCTGAGTCATCCGCCGGGGCCGGAGGAGTTCCGTGCCGCGTTCGCGCGCGATCCCGAGGCCGTAGGGGCGTTGCTGGTCAGCCCGACCGATTACGGAACCTGTTCCGACGTGCGGACCGTCGCGGAGGTGTGCCACGAGCGTGATGTGCCGCTGATCGTCGACGCGGCGTGGGGCGCGCATCTGCCGTTTCACGACCGGCTACCCCAATGGGCGATGACCTCGGGCGCCGATGTGGGCGTGACCAGCGTGCACAAGATGGGGATGGCGCTGCAGCAGAGCTCGGTCTTCCATCTGCGCGGCGACCGAGTCGACTCGTCACTGCTGCGTCAGCGGTCCGATCTGCTCGACACGACGAGCCCGACCTCACTGGTGTACGCGTCGATCGACGGCTGGCGACGGCAGATGATGCAGCACGGGCACAGCCTGCTCGAGGCGGGGATGGAGCTGGCCGGCGCTGTTCGGCGGCGGTGCGCGGAAGTGGAGGGGCTCGCGGTCGCCGACGACGATTTCGCCGGGCCCGGTCTCGCCGCATCGGTCGATCCGTTCAAGATCACCATCGACGTCACCGGACTGGGCGTCGACGGATATCAAGTCGCGGATTGGCTCTATCGGCAGCGGCACATCGCGGTCGCGGTGGCCGATCACCGCCGCATCGTCGCGCAGTTCACCTGTGCCGACGACGCCCGGACCGCGGACACCCTGCTCGACGGTCTCACCGCGGTGACCGTCGCCGCCCCCGAATTTCCGGCCGCGCCGCGCGTCGAGGTCCCGAGCCCCGCGTGCCTGGAGCCCGAGACCGCGATGCGGCCGCGCGACGCGTTCTTCGCCCCGGCCGAGCAGGTCCCGATCGACGCCGCGGCCGGGCGGGTCGCCGCGGAGATCATCTCCCCGTATCCGCCGGGTGCCCCCGATGTGGTTCCGGGCGATCTGCTGAGCACGGCGGTACTCGACTATCTGCGCAGCGGTCTCGCCGCCGGCATGCGACTTCCCGATGCCACCGACCCGACCCTCTCGACGGTCCGGGTGGTGGCGAAAGGTTAGGTCCGCTCCGGGCTCAGGCGCGGGCGGCGATGCGCGCTTGCACCTCCGGCCGCCGCAGCGGCGGAACCGACTTCGGCGGCACCTTGCGGTCGGGCAGAGCCGCCAGCAGGCGGGTGGTGGCCGCGGCGATCTCGGCGACGGCTTCCTCGACCGCGGGGCGGGTGGCCGTGGAGATACTGCTCAGACCACCCACCTTGCGGACGTACTGCAGCGCGGCCGCCTCGATCTCCTCGGCCGTGGCTTCCGGTTCGAGCCCGCGCAGTGCGGTGATGTTTCGGCACATGCCTACGAGTAGGCCCCGCGCCGGTCGCGATCGAGCCGGTTCAGGCGGCGCTGCCGCTCGAGAACGGCGAATATCCGTAGCCGTATCCGTACCCGTAGCCGCCACCCGTCCACGGGCTGTACCACCCGGGGTAGAAGCCGCCGTAACCGCCGCGCGGCAGACCCCAGCCGGGCATTCCCCAGCCGCCGTGATAGCCACCCCAGCCGCCATGATGGCCCCAGCCGTGGACGAACTGGATATCCGTTCCGGGTGTCTGTACTTCCTGGGACCGGGCCGGCGCCGCCGGTTCGGCGAGCGCGGGGGCGGCGGCCGCCACGATCGGTGCCGCCGCGATGGCGACCGTGATCACGGTGCGTGACATGCGGGTGCGGAGCTTCGAGGGCAGGTCGTTTCGAACCATCGGAATTCCTTCGGTACGTGTCTCGGTCGTATCCGTCCGCGGCCCGATCGGGCCGCTCGACTAGCGTGACGCCACTTAATGTACCGCTGTTTAACGGTACGTTCAAGAGCGTCAAAAAGATGACGTGACTACGAGTGTGAAGGGAATCGCCGGAAACGGGACGGGCGCCGCACCGCCGGCCGTGATCGGCCGCGGTACGACGCCCGCGTCGCTGGTAGCCGCCGGCTAGAGCCGCACGGGGTAGGTGGGCTCCTGGATATCGGGCTTGATGCGGTCCTCGACGAAGATGCCGTGCCAGATCATGAACACCAGCAGCGTCCACAGGCGACGGCTGTGGTCGCCGTTGCCGGCGCGGTGCGCCTCCAACATCGCCTTGATCGCGGACTTGTCCAGCAGATGATCGGTCTGCGATTCCGCGATCTGGGTGGCTGCCCAGTCGTAGAGTTCCGGTCCGCGCAGCCAGTGCCGCAGCGGCACCGGGAAGCCCAGTTTCGGCCGGTGCAGCACATGCGGCGGGACGATCGTCTCGAGCGCGCGGCGCAGCGCGTACTTGGTCGTCTCCTTGGTGATCTTCTGCTGATACGGGATCTGCTCGGCGACCGCGAACACCTCGGGGTCCAGGAACGGCACCCGCAACTCCAGCGAATTGGCCATGGTCATCTTGTCGGCCTTGACCAGGATGTCACCGCGCAACCAGGTGAACAGGTCCAGATGCTGCATGCGCGCCACCGGATCCCAGCCGCGCGAGCGCGCGTAGATCGGGGCCGTCACATCCTGATGCGTCCACTCCGGGCGGAACTCGCGCAGCACCGAACGCAACTGGGCGTCGCTGAAGCTGCGGGCATTGCCGTAGTAGCGCTGCTCCAGCGGCAGCGAACCGCGGTGCAGCAGGCTCTTGCCGCGCGTCCCGTCCGGAATCCGGTCCGAAAGCTTGCCGGCCAGCCGCCGCACACCCTTCGGCAGATACTCGAAAGGCTTGAGCGACAACGGTTCCCGATAGATCGTATAGCCGCCGAACAGCTCGTCGGAACCCTCGCCGGAGAGCACCACCTTGACGTGCTTGCGGGCCTCCTGGGCCACGAAATACAGCGGCACCAGCGCCGGATCGGCCACCGGATCGTCGAGGTACCAGACGATCTCGGGGATCGCGCCCGCGAACTCCTCGGGGCTGACCGTGCGGATGAAATGCTTCGCGCCGATCGCCTCCGCGGTCTCGGCCGCCACATCGGCCTCCGAATACCCCTCCCGCTCGAACGCCGAGGTGAAGGTGAGCAGATTCGGGTTGTGCCGGATCGCCAGCGCCGCGATGGCGGTGGAGTCGATGCCACCGGACAGGAAGGCGCCGACGGTGACGTCCGCGCGCATGTGCTTGGCGACCGAATCCTCGAGCACCGCCGCGATCTCGCGGTAGCGGGCCTCCTCCGAGCCGGCCGCGAACGGGCGCACCCGGAAGTTCGGCTCGAAGTAGCGAGTCACTTCCGGCGCGGCGCCGGGGCGCAGGGTGGCGTAGCAGCCCGATTCCAGGCGGCGGATGTTCGCGTGCAGCGATTCCGGCTCCGGCACGTACTGCAGCACCGTGTAGTGCTCGAGGGCACGCGGATCCAGTGCGTCCGAGAGGTTCAGCGCCGGCAGCAGTTCCAGCAGGCTCTTCTTCTCGCTGGCGTAGGCGGTGCCGCCCGGGCCGGTGGCCAGGAACAGCGGCTTGATGCCGAACGGGTCGCGGGCCAGCACCAGCTCCTGGGTCTCGGTGTCCCAGATGGCGAAGGCGAACATGCCGCGCAGCTTGGAGAATGCCGCGGTGCCCCAGTGGTGATAGGCCGCGACGATCGCCTCACCGTCGCCCTCGGTGGCGAACCGCGCCCCGAACTCCTCGCTCAGCTGCGCGCGCAACTCCAGGTAGTTGTAGATCTCACCGTTGAACGCCAGCGCATAACGCTCCGTATTCTCCGGCGGACCCCAGCGCAGCGGCTGATGCGAATGCTCGATGTCGATGATCGACAGGCGGTTGAAGCCCAGGATGATGTGTTCGTCGTGCCAGGTGCCGCGCTCGTCCGGGCCGCGATGGCGCCCGCACTGCAAGGCGTCGTACACCTGTTGTACGACGGAGTCGGTGGCCACATCGGCGGTCAGAAATCCCAGCAGTCCACACACTGCGTCGAGAACCTCGTTTCCGGATCGGGTACGCGGAGAACATTCGAAACCAGTCCCCGAGTATGCCGCACCGCGGGCCTGCTCGTCGCCTCGCTGGGCGGCGGTCGCGCTCGCCAGGGATTTCGCATCCGGGTGCGTGACCGGCGCGAAGGTACGGCCGGGGATCGCACCCGGTGGCCGGTGTGTCGAAAGCGACCCGGGCACAACGCGGGAGGCGGTTTGGTCTACGCTGCGTAGTACTCGGGAACTCTCGTGGTCGGCCGTGCGTTCGGTGCGGCTCGCGGAAGGCTCCCGAACGTGCTGAAAACGCGCTGCCCGGCATCCGGGTGGCGCCGTGTCGGATGGACGACCAGGAAGGCGTTGAGCGTGGCGCACAAGGCGAGCGAAGCGATAGGGGCACGACCCGCCCGGGTACGGCGGGGCCGCATCCTTCGGCGGGCCGGGCTGGCGGTGTCCATGGGGATCACCGTGATGCTCGTCTCGGGCTGCTCGATCGACAATCCCGTGCTTCGGTTCGGGTGGCCCTCGGGTGTGACCCCGCAGGCGACCCGGATGCGGGAACTGTGGACGTGGTCGGTCGTCGCCGCCCTGGCGATGGGTGTGCTGGTCTGGGGCCTGACCTTCTGGACCGTGACCTTCCACCGCAAGAAGAAGAACTCCCCGGAGTTCCCGCGGCAGACCGGCTACAACGTGCCGCTGGAGCTGACCTACACCGCGATTCCGTTCGTGATCATCGCGGTGCTGTTCTACTTCACCGTGGTCGTGCAGAACTACGTGCACGAGAAGACCTCGAACCCGGATGTGGTCGTCGACGTGACCGCGTTCCAGTGGAACTGGAAGTTCGGCTACCAGAAGGCCGTCGGCCAGAACGGCCAGGTCTACGACGGTGTCGACCAGACCCGTCAGGCGATGAACGAGCAGATTCAGAGCGAGTACAAGGAGCGCACCGCCGACGGCCACCCGCAGCCGGGTCCGCTGCACGGCCTGCCCGCCAACGACATCTCCTACCTGCACTACGACAAGGTGGAGACCGTCGGCTCGTCCAACGAGATCCCGGTGCTGGTGCTGCCGACCAACAAGGTCGTGGAATTCCAGCTGGCCTCGGCCGACGTCATCCACTCCTTCTGGGTGCCGGAGTTCCTGTTCAAGCGCGACGTGATGCCGAACCCGAAGGAAAACCACTCCGACAACACCTTCCAGATCACCAAGATCGAGCACGAGGGTGCCTTCGTCGGCCGCTGCGCGGAGATGTGCGGTACTTTCCACTCGATGATGAACTTCGAAGTGCGCGCCGTGACGCCGGACAAGTTCGACAAGTACATCGCCGCCCGCGAAGCGGGTAAGACCAATGCCGAGGCCCTGTCGAGCATCGGCGAGTCGCCGGTGGCGACGACCACGCATCCGTTCGACACCCGTCGCACCGCGCGTGAAGCCAGCCAGGCCGAGAGCAAGTAAGAAGGGTACTGAACAGACATGAAGGTCGAAGCACGCATCTTCGAGCTGCTCACGGTGTTCTTCATCATCGTGGCGGTCGTCTACGGATTCTTCACCGGCCAGTCCCGCACCGGCGTCGAGTGGGCGGGCACAACCGCCATCGTGCTGACCGCCGGACTGACCCTGATCGTCGGCACCTACTTCCGCTTCGTGGCGCGCCGCCTCGATCTGCGCCCCGAGGACTACGAAGAGGCCGAGATCATCGACGGCGCCGGCGACCTGGGCTTCTTCTCGCCCGGCAGCTTCTGGCCCATCCTGCTGGCCGGTTCCGCCTCGGTCACCGCGCTCGGCTTCGCGTTTTTCCAGTACTGGCTGATCGGCCTGGGCGTGCTCTGCGTCCTGGCCTCGGTCGCCGGCCTGGTGTTCGAGTACCACGTGGGACCCGAGAAGCACTGAGCACCTGACGGCAGTCTCGAGAGCGCCCCGGCTTCGGCCGGGGCGCTTCGTCGTTATGGGGCCATTGCGAGATATCGCCGGAAAAGCCGAACGCCCCGACAGGTCTGCCGGGGCGTTCGGTCTACGCAGGGAAATCAGTCCGGGGTGTGGTAGCGGCGGGCGCGTTCGGAGCGGCAGATGTCGTCGATACCGGAGGTGATGTCGCGCATCAGTTCCGGGGCGCCGGAGCGGCCGGAGTAGGTGCCGGTGGGGCGCAGGCGGCAGGTGAAGGTGATGAAGCCGTGGTCCTCGCCCGCGGATTCGTGCAGATCCGGGGAGCGCACGCCGTAGGTCATGGCGGAGATGACCGTGATGGCGCCGCTGCGTTCGCGGTGGTCGGCGAACAGGTCGTGCAGCCGGTGGAAGACGGTGCTGTAGCTGCTCATGGGCGCGAAGACCGCCACCCGGTAGGCGGGGCCGCGCTCGGAGGAGCTGATCACGGTGTCCGCGAGATATTCGGCGTCGCGCAACGTGAGCACCTTCGGCGCGAACATCAGCGCACCGGCGGCGGCGTTGCGCACCGGCATACCGGCGCGGCCGCCCGCGGCGGAGGCGATGGCGCCCAACGACTTTCGCGCCCGCGCGCCCAGTTCGCGGCGGGCCCGCAGCGAGGGGGTGGCGGTGGTGGGATGCAGACTCGACCACTGGCCGAAGCGGACCGTGCCGAGCTGGATGTTTCCGGTGCCGACCGGTCGCGACACGCGCAGCGGCGCGGTGTCGACCCAGCGGCCGACCTGCAGCAGGGCGTCGCCGGGGCGGGTGATCTCGGCGTGGGAGTGCTCGACGAAGGTGTCGAAGTCGAGGAATCGGTGCGCGTCGGAGGTCAGCCAGGTGTGGTCCTTGTCGACCTCGATGGCTTGCAGCGTCAGCGCCGTGATGATGCCGGTGCGCCCGGCTCCGCCGAGGATGCGCCGGAACCGGCCGGCGTGGTGGGTGCGCCCGCAGGTGCCGAATCTGCCCTCAGGGTCCACGTATTCGAGGGCGACCACGTTGTCGCTGAACATGCCGTAGCGGTGTGAGGCCGCGCTGAGCCCGCCGACGGCCGCGAAACCGCCCGCGGTGATCTCGCGGTGGTCGCCGACGATCGGCAGCCCGAGGCCGTGTGCGGCCAGAGTGCGATCGATATCGGACAGTCGTGCGCCGGCCTGCACCCGTACCAGTCGCGCATCGGCGTCGACCGCCTGCACCCGGTTCATCCGCCGCAGCGACATCACGATGCGACGGTCGGGCGGGGCCGGTTCGTCGTCGAGCTGCTCGCTGCTGTGGTCGCCGCCGCGCACGGTCAGCGGTTGCGGTCGTGAATCTCGCACTGTGCGAACGACATCCGCGGTATCGCGGGGCAGGTATTCCTCCGGAAGAGCAGCGAGCGTGGTACTCATGGCCTCAAAGCTAACCACAGTAGCGGCGCTACGTCTGCACCGAAGTTAGCAGTGCAGGTGCGGGGGTTTTCACAATGGGCGCGAAGGCGAACAACGCGGTCGCGACGGCCGCCCAGAGGATCCACCCGGTGACGCCGGAACCTGTCAGCAGCGTATGTGGTTGCTCGTCCGGCGCCGTCGATTTCAGCGCGCCGAACACCACGATCCCGGCGTTCCAGGCGGCGTGGCCGATCGCGGCGGGCCAGATGCTTCCGGAACGCAGCCGCAGCCAGCCCAGCACCGCACCGAAGGTCACACAGAACGGGATGTAGGCCAGGGCGGACCAGGCGCCGATATCGGTGAAGCCGTAGCCCAGCAGAGTCAGCGGTGCGTGCCACAGCGCCCAGATCACTCCGGTGGCTGTCAGTGCCACGGGGGTGCCGTAGCGAGAGATCAACTGGGGCAGCAGCCATCCGCGCCAGCCGATCTCCTCGCCGAGAGTCAGCGGGACGGCCCCGACGATCATGGTGGTCAGGGACTCGATGATCATGGCGACGATCAGATCGGTGCCGACGGTGCTGAGGTCGAAGTGGAACCAGCCGAGCGCGGCGCTGATCTCGTAGGCGATCCATGCCACCATCGGAACGCCGAACCAGGCGGCCACGATGAGCCGGGCGGTCCGTGCGGGGGAGGGGCCCAGACCCAAGCCGATGTCGGCGGCGAAGCCCGATGCGGGCGGGAGCCCGGGTGCGGCGGGCCGGGCGAGCAATGGCTGATGTCGTCGCCACCGGACCACCAGAACGGCCACCGTCGGCGCGAACATCATCAGGGCCGCGCCGTCGTGGAGCCACGGTATGGACTCCAGCCCCTTCCCGTCGATCCAGGGAATCGACGCGAGCACCCATGCGAGTGCGTACGCCACCACGATGTACGTGGCGATATCCGAACGCCGAGCAGTCATATGTCCGTCCTTGCGACTGAATCCGATGCCGATCGGGATCGGCCGTCACCTCTCCGGCATTCGGCGCCCCCGGATACTTCGACGCGGCAGAAGTGGGAACGGTTCCCGCGCAGCGTGGTTCGGACGGAGGGCTCGCCGACGTGCGGGCGTGCGGGATGTTGGGGAGGCGGGACTTGGCCCCTGAACTTTTCGTGCAAACCGCCACAGGAAATGCGGAAAACCGCCGATTTCGGCGAGCTTCGCACGATTAGTTCACCATCACCCGATCTACAGCCGCTTACCGTCGCGTGCGGCGCCTTGCGATGGTGGCGGCCTGTGGTGATTCGGATGTGACATCGGCTGTCGGTGCTTGCCCGGACCGCGGGTGCGGGGTTGGGTGGAGGTATGAGCACAGTGCTGGTGACCGGTGGGACAGGCGCGCTCGGGCGGCACATCGTGGATCGGCTGCGGGAACGCGGGCACGACGTGCGGGTGCTCTCGCGGCGACCGGGTGCGGGAACGCACGCGGGGGATCTGACGACCGGGGCCGGGGTGCGCGACGCTGCCGAGGGCGCGGAGTCGATCGTGCACGCGGCCTCGGACTTCCGGCGGTTCGGTAAGCCGGATATCGAGCAGACGCGGAATCTGCTCGCGGTCGCCGGGGGAGCGCGGCATCTGATCTATGTGTCGATCGTCGGCATCGACCGCATCCCCTTCGGCTATTACCGCAACAAACTCGCCTGCGAACACCTGATCGCCGACAGCGGTGTGCCGCATACGATTCAGCGCGCCACCCAATTCCACGACCTGATCGCCGCGGTGCTCGCCGGTGTGCAGAAGCTCCCGATCGCCCCGCTGCCCTCGGATTTCCGCTTCCAGCCGGTCGCCACCGACGATGTGGCCACCCGCCTGGCCGACCTGGTGGAAGGGGAACCCCGCGGCCGTGCAGCGGATTTCGGCGGACCGCAGGTATCGACGCTGGGCGAGTTGGTGACGACGTGGCAGCACCATTACGGGCGTCCTCGGCGGACGGTGTCGCTCCCGCTCCCCGGCAAGATCGCGCGGAGCTTCCGGGCCGGCGACAACACCTGTCCCGACCACGCCGACGGCACCCGCACGTGGGCCGACTACGTCGCGGCGAACCCGAGCCCCAGCTATCGGCTGCGTGGTTGATCCGCCGGGGACAGGCGCTCGAGCAGGCCGGCCAGCCCGCTGCGGATATGGGCTGTCGAGCCGGTCTCGAGGCCGTGGGTCACCTCGTGCCACGGTCCGAGCCGATGCCACACCGACGCCCGGCTGCGGAGTTCGCCGGTCACCCCGTACATGGCGGTCACGGCGTTCGAGAACTCGGGTGGGGCGCCGTACAGCGCCCACGCCAGGTCGATGGCCGGATCACCCAGGTGAGTGTCACCGAAATCGATCACGCCGGTGATGCGGCCGCCGTCGACCAGGATGTGCTCCGGACCGATGTCGCCGTGGACGACGGTATCGGCGGGAAAGTCGCGGGCCGCGTCCAGCAGCTCCAGCGCCGCGCGACGATGAGCGTTCGGCAGCAGCGGAACCACGTCGGCGCGGAACTGTTCGAAGGTCTCGTCGCGGTCGCGCCGGGTCTGTTCTCTCGGCGCCAATCCGTGCTCGATCGCCGTCCTTGCGGGACAGTCGTGCAGGGCGCGGAGAAATCGCCCGACCAGGAAACCCTGTTCGGCACGGGGTGTTTCGAGTGCGCTACCCGGAATCAACGCATGGCGCACGACGAGCGGGTCCTCCCCGGCCACCCGAGGGACCGGCACGGGCAGCGGCAGTTGTGCCGCCAGCCACGGCAGCAGCCGCGTTTCACGCAGCAGTTGCGCGGCGACCTCCGGGCGCCGGGGCCGCCGCTCGACCCAGCGGTCGTCCACCAAGCTCGCCACGGTGTCCCAGCCTCCGGAAAACTCCATGGCGCGACCGTAACTCGATGGTCCCGGTTCAGCAGGGACTCTGCCCGCCGACCTCGCCGGTGGTGAGCTCGATCGTGGTGCCGGTGGGCACCGAGGCTTCCGCGCCAGGCGTTTGGCCGGTGATGACACACTGGCCGCCGCCCGGCCCGCGGCCGGTGCCGCCGGTGATGTGCGCGTGCAGGCCCGCGGCGGTGAGGAGTTGATCGGCGAGGGCCGGACGGTCGCCTCGGACATCGGGAACGGTGACCGTGCCGGGCGCGGGCGATGTGGTCGCGCCGGCGGGCCGGGTGGGGTGCGCGGCCTTCGGCGTGCTGGTCGCGTCGGTAATCGGATGCGCAGTGGCGGCCGACGTCCGGCCGGTCGATCAGGTGCCGGTGGTTGTTCTCGTGATCTTTTCTGCGGTGGCGGTGATGGCGGCGCCGAGTTCGGTGAGGTGCTGGGCCGACAGGCGAGTGTCGGGGCAGGCGACTACGGCGGCGATGACTCGGTCGCCGGCGAAGATGGGGGCGGCGACGGTGACGACGGCGTTTTCGGCACCGAGTTCGTCGGGGAGGTAGTCGATGGTGATCAGGTCGGTGATCATGCTGCCGAGGCGGTTGCGGAGCGGGTCGGTCACCGGTGAATTGCGCAGGGCGGCAAGGGCTTCGAGTATGGGCGCGGATTCGTCGGCGAGGCGTTCGACGGAGTAGCCGCGGGCGCGGACGGCGTCGAGTACCGCGAGCAGGCGTTCGCGATGGGCGGGGTCGGCGTGGTCGATCCAGGTGGTGCGTTCGGAAGCTGGTGCCCAGGCGATGAATTCGCGCGCGACCGGCGGTGCGAGGGGCAGGCGGCGGCCCTGCCGGATCCACGGCACCGAGGGGGTCCCGGCGACCTCGGTGATGATGATCGACCCGTCGTCGCGCTCGGCCAGAAAGACCGGAAAGCCCTGTTCGGCAACGAATTCCCGCAGGAGATCCGCGGCGAGGCGGCGCAGCGGGAACGCCGCCTCCGCGCGGCGTGCGACCGCCAGCAGCCCCATGCCCAGACCGTAGTTGCCGTCGAGATCGCGCACGGTCCAGCCGTCGGCCGTGAGCTGGGTCAGCACGGCATGTGCCGTCGCCCGCGAGAGTCCGGTCTCGCGCACGATCCGCGCCAGCGACAAGTGCTCGGCAGGTCGGCGCGACAGCAGTTCGATCACCCGCACCACCCGATGCGTGGGTGGTGATCCCGCGGAGGCGGCGGGAGTAGCGATGTCGGTGCCCTCGGACATGGCGTCCTTTCCTGGTCACAAGTTGATCCACGCGGGCGCCGATCGCGCCGCCCCCGGCGGTGACGGGTCACACCGCCGCTCACCGTACCGGTCGCCGCGGGCATGGTCCTTCGAGTGCGGCGGCCTGGATCGGTGCCCGCGTCGGTGCGGATGTCCACGCCCCGGGTGCCGCAAAGCCGCTGTCTCGGTCCCGGGTGCGCCGGGCGGTGGCTGCGTTCGGTGCGCACAGGCGGCTCACCGTGCCGGTCGTTGCTGTGCGGTCCGACGTGAGAGGTGAGCCGGGGTGGCCGGCTCGGAGCGCGCCGAATGTGGGCGAGGGGCCAGGTGCGGCGCGGTGGAGGCCGGGACCTCGAGGCACTGCTGGGCTCGGGTCGGCGTGCGCCGGGCCGCAATCGCAGCTCGGCTACCGGAGCAGGTCGATGCAGCGACTTCGCGCCGGTACGGCGGCCAGGCGCGCGGTGAAACCCGCGGGGGGTCTACAGCCCCTTGACCGACGCACGGGCATCCGCTTATCGTCGGTGTCACAATATCGAACAATAGCGTCGAATATTCGACACTGCAACCCGGAAGTGGTCGAGATTTCGGATGCGGGAAGCGGTGCGAGCGATGCGGACAAGGCGAATGTGATGCGGACGGGATACGAGCTGTCGCATCTGTCGGCCCTCGAGGCCGAATCGGTGCACATCTTCCGGGAGGTGGCGGCCACCTTCGAACGGCCTGTGCTGCTGTTCTCGGGCGGTAAGGACTCGGCGGTGATGCTGGAGTTGGCGCGCAAGGCGTTCTGGCCGGCGGCGCTGCCGTTCGCGCTGCTGCACGTCGACACCGGGCACAACTTCGACGAGGTGATCGACTTCCGCGATCGCACGGCGGCCCGGCTCGGTGCGCGGCTACTGGTGGCGCGGGTGCAGGACGATATCGACGTCGGGCGGGTGACCGAACGCCCGGGGGAGAGCCGGAACCGGTTACAGACCACCACATTGCTGCGGGCGATCGCCGAACACCGCTTCGACGCCGTGTTCGGCGGGGCGCGGCGCGACGAGGAGAAGGCGCGCGCCAAGGAGCGGGTGTTCAGTTTCCGCGACGAATTCGGCGCCTGGGAGCCGCGGGCGCAGCGCCCGGAAGTATGGAACCTCTACAACGGCAAACACCGTGCGGGCCAGCATATCCGGGTGTTCCCGCTGTCGAACTGGACCGAACTCGACATCTGGGAGTACATCGACCGCGAGGCGGTGGAACTGCCGCCGCTGTACTACGCGCATCGCCGCCCGGTGTTCCGGCGGGACGGAATGTTGCTGGCCGCCAATCCTTTCCTGACTCCGGGCGCGGACGAGCCGGTGTTCGAGACGACGGTCCGGTTCCGCACCGTCGGCGACGCCACCTGTACCGGATGTATCGAGAGCGAGGCCGACAATCCGGCGGCCGTGATCGCCGAAACCGCGATCACCCGGCTCACCGAACGCGGCGCCACCCGCGCCGACGACCGCATCTCCGAATCGGGGATGGAAGACCGCAAGCGGGAGGGCTACTTCTGATGAGCCGCAATCTGTTACGTCTCGCGACGGCCGGCAGTGTCGACGACGGCAAATCCACCCTCATCGGCCGCCTGCTCTACGACTCGAAGAGCCTGTTCTCCGATCAGCTGGCCGCCATCGAACGAGCCAGCGCCCAGCGTGGCGATGCCGCAACGGATCTGGCGCTGGTGACCGACGGCCTGCGCGCCGAACGGGAACAGGGCATCACCATCGACGTGGCCTACCGCTACTTCACCACGCCGCGCCGCAAGTTCATCATCGCCGACACCCCCGGCCACGTGCAGTACACGCGCAATATGGTGACCGGCGCCTCGACGGCCGACCTGGCGTTGATCCTGGTCGACGCGCGCAAGGGCGTGGTCGAGCAGACCCGCCGGCATGCGTTCCTGGCCTCGCTGCTCGGGGTGCCGCACCTGGTGGTGTGTGTGAACAAGATGGATCTGGTGGACTGGTCGGCCGCGCGGTTCGAGGAGATCCGCGAGGAATTCGCCGATTTCGCGGCGAAGCTGACCGTCGGCGACCTGAGTTTCGTGCCGGTCTCGGCGCTGCACGGCGACAATGTGGTCACCGATTCCGCGCATACGCCGTGGTTTTCGGGCCCGCCGCTGCTGAGCCACCTCGAACAGGTGCATATCGCCTCGGACCGCAATCTGATCGACGCGCGGCTGCCGGTGCAGTACGTGATCCGCCCGCACGCCACCGGCGCCGGTGGGGCCGGTCATCGCACCTATGCCGGAACCATCGCGGGCGGCATCTTCAAACCCGGCGACGAGGTGGTCGTGCTGCCGTCCGGGCGCTCGTCGCGGGTCGCGCGGATCTGGGGGCCGGGCGGGGTGAAGGTGGACGAGGGGTTCACCGGGATGGCGGTCTCGGTGGAACTCGACGACGAGGTCGACGTCGGGCGCGGAGATATGCTGGCCCGTCCGGGAAACCGGCCACATATCGCCGACGAGGTCGACGCCATGGTGTGCTGGTTCTCCGAGACCACCGAACTGCGGCCCGGGGCGCGCTACGCGATCCGCACCGCCACCCAGACCACCCGCGTGCAGGTCCACGAACTCGACTACCGGCTCGACGTCAACACCCTGCACCGTGTCACCGACGCGGAAGCCCTGGCGCTCAACGACATCGGCCGCCTCACCCTGCGCAGCCAGCGTCCGCTGATGGTCGACAGCTACCGCGACAATCGCCGCACCGGCAGTTTCATCCTCGTCGACGAGGACACCGACCAGACCGTGGCCGCCGGGATGATCCTGGCCCGCGACACCGGACCGGAGTCCGTGCCCGACTCCTCGGCCGCACCCGCGGTGGTGCGTGACGACGTCGTCTGGCACAGCTCGTCGGTGGGGCGCGGCGAGCGTCCGAACGCCGGTGCGACGGTGTGGCTGACCGGTCTGTCCGGCTCCGGAAAGTCCACGATCGCCGTGGAATTGGAGCGCCAGCTGGTGGCCGCGGGCCGCCCGGCCTACCGGCTCGACGGCGACAATCTGCGGCACGGGCTCAACGCCGACCTCGGTTTCACCGACGACGACCGGCGCGAGAACATCCGCCGGGTGGCTCAGGTCGCCTCGCTGTTCGCCGACGCCGGCCTGATCGCCATCGTCTCGGTGATCAGCCCGTTCGCCGATCAGCGCGAACAGGCGCGCGGTGTGCACGCCGCGAGCGGCCTGGACTTCCACGAGATCTTCGTCGACACACCCCTGGAGGAATGTGAGCGCCGGGATCCGAAGGGCTTGTACGCCAAGGCTCGCGCGGGCCGGCTGCCGGAGTTCACCGGCATCGACTCACCCTACGAACGTCCCGAACACGCCGAGCTCGTGATCACCCCCGAACACGGCTCACCCGCCGAAATCGCCGCGCTGATCCGCCGCGAACTGAGACTGTGAACCGCACTACCGCCCGCACAACACGCTAGGACGACATGAGTACATCGACAGGATCGTCACCGGGTACCGATACCGCCGCCGGAAACGGACTTCCGGGCGGCGGGTCGCTCACCGAACCGTTCACCGCGGCGATCGCCGAGGCCGAGAAGCTGATCGCGGCAGCGGATTTCATCCACGACGAGAAGGATCTCGCCGAGGGCTACGACTACCTCGCGGGCAGTATCGCCGCGTGCCTGCAGCTGTCGGGCACGCACGGCACCAGCCACCCGTACTTCGTGAGCTCCACCGGCCCGCACGCGAAAATGGGCCTGGACAACCCGGATACGCTCTACTACCACGCCAATGTCGAGCCGGGTGCGGAATATCTGCTCACCGGTGTCCGCGGCAGTACCGTCGACCTCAGCTTCCAGGTGCTGCGCGGCGACTACACCGCCACCGACGTGCCCAACGGCGACGACGCCTTCGACGATCGCCGCCTGCAGATCGCCGACGACGGCAGCTACCAGCTCCGCTTCGGCCCGCCGAAAGCCGATGCCGGGCCGAACTATTTCGTCCTCGGCGAGGGTGCCTCGATGCTCGCGGTGCGCGAGGTCTACGGCGACTGGAACGCGGAGACGAAGGGCAGCATCCGCATCGAGCGCCTCGACACCGTCGGCACCGCGGCCCCCGAACCCGGTGTCGATCAGCTGCGCAAGCGGTATCGGGCCGCGGCGCGGGCGCTGGTGCAGCGCATCCACACCTGGTTCAACTTTCCCAAGTGGTTCTATCTCGACCTGCCGGTGAACACCCTCACCGAACCGCGGCTGACCGCGGGCGGGCTCAGCACGCAGTACTCCTCGGTCGGCCACTTCGATCTCGACGACGACCAGGCGCTGGTGATCACGGTGCCGAAATCCGATGCGCCGTATCAGGGTTTCCAGCTCGGCAGCCGCTGGTACATCTCCCTCGACTACGTCAATCACCAGACCAGCCTCAACAGCGCGCAGGCCCAGGTCGATCCGGACGGGCAGATCCGCATGGTGGTCTCGGCACGCAACCCGGGCATCGCCAACTGGATCGAGACCACGGGGCGCCGTCGCGGCATCCTGCAGTTCCGCTGGCAGCGCGTCGCCCGGGAGATGACCCCGGCGGACGGGCCGCAGTTCGCGCTGGTGCCGTTCGACGAGGTGGCGGCGCGGCTGCCGCATTACGACCTCAACCGCATCGATGAGCAGGGCTGGCGCGCCCGTATCGCCGACCGCCAGCGCGGTTTCGCCGATCGGATGCTCGGATGAGCGCCGGAACGGGCCTGCTGGCCGACAAGGTGGTCGTGATCAGCGGCGTGGGCCCCGGACTGGGCCGCGCCCTGTGCGTTCAGGCGGCCGCGGCCGGTGCGAAGGTGGTGCTGGCCGCACGCACCGAATCGCGACTGCGGGAGGTGGCCGACGAGATCGACGGCGCGGGCGGGACGAGCCTGATCGTGCCGACCGACATCACCGACGATGCCGCGGTGGCGAATCTGGTCGAGCGCACGGTCGAGACCTTCGGCCGGGTCGACGCGCTGGTCAACAACGCGTTCGCGATGCCGTCGATGAAATCGCTGGCACGCACGGACTTTCAGCAGATCAGCGACAGCCTCGAGCTGACGGTACTGGGCACGCTGCGGGCGACCCAGGCCTTCACCGACGAACTCGCCAAGACCCGGGGCGCGGTGGTGATGATCAATTCGTCGGTGCTGCGGCACTCCGAACCGCGCTACGGCAGCTACAAGGTCGCCAAATCGGCGCTGCTGGCCATGTCGCAGACGCTGGCAACCGAACTGGGCGCCAAGGGGATTCGGGTCAACAGTGTGGCGCCCGGCTACATCTGGGCCGATCAGCTGAAGTGGTATTTCGGTGAGGTCGCCAAGAAATACGGCATCACCGTCGACCAGGTGTACGAGCAGACCGCCTCCCGGTCGGATCTGAAGCGACTGCCGGAACCGGACGAGATCGCCAGAGCCGTGGTGTTTCTCGCGTCCGAATGGGCCAGTGCCATCACCGGCCAGACCCTGGACGTCAACTGCGGCGAATACCACGTGTGAGGAGCAGAATTTCATGACCGCTCGTACCAACGTCGGCACCGTCGAGGATCTGCACGCATCCGCCACCAAGGCGTGCGGTCTCACCGATTTCGGCCCCGACGACTACACCGAGGCGCTCGGTGTGCTGCTCGACTCGTATCGGCGCGACGCCGACCTCACCGAACTCGGTTCCAAGATGAACCGCTACTTCCTGCGCGGCGCACTGGTCGCGCGGGCGTTGAGCGAGGCGTCCTGGCAGGCCAACCCCGGCTACGCCGAGACCGCCATCCAGCGGCCGATCTTCGTCACCGGCCTGCCCCGCACCGGCACCACCGCGCTGCACCGGCTGCTGGCCGCCGACCCGCAGCATCAGGCGCTCGAGATGTGGCTGACCGAACTGCCGCAGCCGCGTCCGCCGCGCGAGACCTGGGCCGACAATCCGGTGTTCCAGCAGATCGATGCCGGTTTCGCGCAGCATCACATCGACAATCCGGAATTCATGGGCCTGCACTACATGAGTGCCGCCGAGGTCGAGGAATGCTGGCAGCTGCTGCGCCAGACGGTGAAGTCCATCGCCTACGAATCGCTGGCCTACCTGCCGACCTATTCGCAGTGGTTGCAGAAGCAGGACTGGACCAACGCCTATGAGCGGCACAAGCGCAATCTGCAGTTGATCGGCCTCGGTGATTCCAGGGGCTGGGTACTGAAGAACCCCAGCCACCTGTTCGCGCTGGACGCGCTGATGGAGGTCTACCCCGACGCGCTGATCATCCAGACCCATCGCGACCCGGTGACCATCGTCGGGTCCTCGTGCAGCCTGTCCGAACAGGCCACCAAGGGCTGGTCGAACACCTTCGTCGGCGAGACGATCGGCCGCACGCAGCTGGAGTTGTGGTCTCGGGGACTGCGCGAATTCAATTCCGCGCGTGGGCGTTACAACCCCGAGCAGTTCCTCGACGTTCAATTCGAGGATTTGCGGGCGGACCCGTTCGGCACCGTCGAGAAGATCTATTCGAGCTTCGGGCTGGATTACACCGAACCCGCCCGGAATGCGATGCGGACGCTCGACGAGGAGAGCAAATCGGGCGATCGCAAACCCGCGCACAAGTATTCGCTGGCCGACTACGGGCTGACCGAGGACGAGGTCAGGTCGGTCTTCGCCGATCTCTGAGATCGCTGTACCCGCCGCGGGCCGGCTCGGAATCATCGTCCGAGCCGGCTCGCGGCGTTTTCCGCCGCACAAGCCGTCAGGCGGACGTGTCAGACCTCGGTGGATTTCTCGCGGCGGCGGGCGCGGCGCTGCTGGATGGCGGCGAAACGGATCTCCAGGCCCGTGAGGAACGACTCCAGCGCCAATTCGAAGCTCTCCGAGTCGATTTCATCGGCCTTTGCGCGCAGCAGGTGTGCCTGTTCCAGGTGCGGATAGCGGTCGCGATAGACCTGCACGTCGTCGACGAAGCCGCGGGAGAACGACCCGACGGTCGAGCCCATCACCACGTAGCGGGTGGCCGCGCCGATCATGGTGGCCTGGCGGGGTGGCCAGCCGGCGCCGACCAGGCCGCCGTGCACGGCGTCGGCCGCGCGCAGATTCTCTTCGCGCTTACCGGGGCCCGAGGCCAGGTAGGGGACGAAGTTGGGGTGGCGGACCAGGGCCGCGCGATAGGAACGCGCCCACGAGACGAGGCCGGTGCGCCAGTCGGCGGTTTCGAAGGCCGACGCGTCCACATGGGACATGATGCCGGCGGCGATATCGTCGAGCAGATCGTCCTTGGTGGGGTAGTGACCGTACAGCGAGGCCGCCTGAACACCCAGTTCGGCGGCCAGTTTCCGCATCGACAGCTCGGGTAGTCCGTCGCGATCGATCAATTCCAGTGCCGTCTTGCGAATGCGTTCGCGACTGAGTAGCGGTACCCGTGGCCGGGGCATCCTCGCCACCTCCTTCGCCGCGACACCGATCCGTGCCGAGTCAACCTACACCGTCCGGGGCCGGGGCCTTGAACATCCGAACAGTGTTAGTTTATCGTGCGCTAGATACCTAACAACGTTCGGTTAGGAGTTTTCCCGTCATGGATCTGGAACTCGGCGATGCCCACCGCGAGCTGCGCGAGGTTGCCCGCGCGTGGGTCGACAAGGAGGTCGTGCCCTACGCCGCGGCCTGGGATCGGGCCGAAGCGGTGGATACCGCGATCGTGTGCAAGCTCGGTGACATGGGCTTTCTCGGCATCGAGATCACCGAGGAATACGGCGGCTCGGGCGGCGACGCGCTGTCGTACTGCCTGCTGCTCGAGGAACTCGGCCGCGGCGACAGCTCGGTGCGCGGCATCGTCTCGGTCTCGCTCGGCCTGGTCGGCAAGTCGCTCGCGACCTACGGCAGCGAACAGCAGAAACAGGACTGGCTGCCGCGACTGTGCGCCGGGGAGTCGCTGGGCTGCTTCGGTCTCACCGAACCGGGCACCGGGTCCGACGCGGCGAATCTGACCACCCGCGCCGTCCGCGACGGCGAGGACTGGGTCCTCACCGGCACCAAGATGTTCATCACCAACGGCACCTGGGCCGATATCGCGCTGATCTTCGCCCGCACCGGCCAACCGGGCCCCAAGGGCGTCACCGCCTTCCTCGTGCCCACGGACGCACCGGGTTTCGGCCGTACCGAGATCAAGGGCAAACTCGGCCTGCGTGGCCAGGCCACCGCGGAAATCGTGCTCGACGGGGTGCGGGTGCCGGATTCGGCGCGACTCGGCGGCGAGGGGCAAGGCTTCCGGATCGCGATGGCCGCCCTCGACAAGGGACGCATGGGCGTGGCCGCGGGATGTGTCGGGGTCGCCCGCGCCTGCCTCGAGGCCGCCGTGCGCTACGCCGGAGAACGCGAACAGTTCGGCAAACCGATCGCCTCCTACCAGCTGGTCCAAGAGTTGATCGCCGATATCGCCGTCGACGTGGAGGCCGCTCGGCTGCTGGCCTGGCGGGTCGCCGATCTGGTCGACCGGGGAAAGCCGTTCGGGACCGAGGCGTCGGTGGCGAAACTGTTCGCCAGCGAGGCCGCGGTGAAGGCGGCGAACAACGCCATCCAGGTCTTCGGCGGGTACGGCTACATCGACGAATACCCGGTGTCGAAGTATCTGCGCGATGCGCGGGTGCTCACCCTCTACGAAGGCACCAGCCAGATCCAGAAACTACTCATCGGCCGGGCCCTCACCGGCGTGAACGCCTTCGTGTGACAACCGATTTCGAGGAGAGAATTCGATGACAGATCAGCGCAGAGTGGCCGTGGTGACCGGGGCCGCCCGGGGCATCGGCGCGGCCACCGCGGCCCGGCTGGCCGCCGGCGGGGCGGCCGTCGCCATCGCCGACCTCGACGAGAACGCCTGCAAGACAATGGTGGACGAGATCGTCGCCGCCGGTGGGGTGGCCGTCCCGCTGGCCTGCGATGTCACCGACGAGGCGAGCGTCGACGCCGCCTTCGATCGCGTCGCCGCGGAACTGGGGTCGCTCGACATCCTGGTCAACAACGCCGGCGTGCTGCGCGACAATCTGCTGTTCAAGATGTCGGCCGACGATTGGGACACCGTGATGTCGGTCCACCTGCGCGGCGCGTTCCTGTGTTCCCGTGCGGCACAACGGCATATGGTCGCCCACCGGTACGGCAAGATCGTCAACACCTCCAGTGTCTCAGCGCTCGGCAACCGCGGGCAGGCCAACTACTCGGCCGCCAAGATGGGTATCCAGGGACTCACCCGCACCCTGGCGATCGAACTGGGCCCCTACGGCATCACCGTCAACGCGGTCGCCCCGGGCTTCATCGTCACCGAGATGACCGCCGCCACCGCGGCCCGCGTCGGCGTGTCGGTCGAGGAGTGGCAGGCGAAATCGGCCGAGATCACGCCGGTGCGCCGGGTCGGCCGCCCCGAGGACATCGCCAACACCGTGGCCTTCCTCGCCTCCGACGAGGCGTCCTTCATCACCGGCCAGACCATTTATGTCGACGGCGGCCGTCGGCTCTGAAATCCTTTCAGGAGAACACCATGCGCAGAACAGGCTTCACCGCCGACCACGACGCCTTCCGCGGCACCATCCGCAAATTCGTCGAGACCGAAGTGGCCCCGGTCTACGACACGTGGCTCGAGGCGGGCATCGTGCCTCGCGAGTTCTATTACAAGCTGGCCGAATTGGGCGTCTTCGGCATCGAGGTGCCCGAGGAATACGGCGGCGCCGGCATCGAGTCGTTCCGATTCCAGGCGATCCTCATGGAGGAAACGGCACGGGCGGGTGTGTCGTTCGGCGGCTCCAGCGTGCACGTCGGTCTGTGCCTGCCGTATCTGAAGAAGCTCGCCACCGAGGAGCAGAAACAGCGCTGGCTGCCCGGATTCGCCGCCGGGGAGATCATGTTCGCCATCGCCATGACCGAACCCGGCACCGGATCGGATCTGGCCGGAATGCGTACCACCGCCAAGCTTTCCGAGGACGGCGCGCACTATGTGCTCAACGGCGCCAAGACGTTCATCACCGGCGGTGTGAACGCTGACCGGGTCATCGTCTGCGCCCGCACCGCGCCACCCCGCGAGGACGACCGCCGCTTCGGCATCTCTCTGCTCGTGGTCGACACCACGTCGCCGGGCTACACGATCGGCCGCAAACTCGACAAGCTGGGCCTGCGGAGCTCCGATACCGCCGAGCTGAACTTCACCGACGTCCGGGTGCCGGTCGAGGACCTGCTGGGCGAGGAGAACAAGGGCTTCTCCTATCTCGGCCAGAATCTGCCCCAGGAGCGGCTGTCCATCGCCGCCGGCGCCTACGCTCAGGCCGCGGCCGCGGTGCGGTTCGCGCAGGAATACACCCAGCAGCGCAATGTCTTCGGCAAACCCGTCGCCTCGTTCCAGAACACCAAATTCGAGCTCGCCGCCTGCAAGGCCGAGGTCGACGCGGCCGAGGCTGTGGTGGATCGGGCCCTCGACGCCCTCGACGCCGGTGAACTCAGCGCCGCCGACGCCGCGTCGGCGAAACTGTTCTGCACCGAGGTCGCCGCCCGCGTCATCGACCGCTGCCTGCAGCTGCACGGCGGCTACGGATTCATCAACGAATATCCGATCGCCCGGCTGTATGCCGACAACCGGGTCAATCGCATCTACGGCGGGACGAACGAGGTCATGAAGATGATCATCGCCAAGGACATGGGTCTGTGAACGCGACGCTGTCGCTGGCGAGCATCCTCGCCGAACCGGCGCGGCGCCGGCCCGATCACGTCGCGCTCATCGAGGGCGACCGCCGGCTCACCTTCGCCGAATTGTGGCGTGCGGCAAGGCAACAGGCCGGCGCGCTGATCGTCCAGCGTTCCCCGCTGGATACCGCGGTGGTGTTCTACACCAGCGGGACCACCGGCCGGCCCAAAGGCGCGGAGCTGAGCCATCTCAATATGGTCATGTGCGCCACCGTGAACGCCTTCGACGCCAACGATGTGCACCGCGACGACATCGCCCTCGGTGCGCTGCCGCTGTTCCACGTGTTCGGGCAGACGGTCTCGATGAACTCGACCTGGCGGGTCGGCGCGACGCTCGTGCTGATGCCGAGATTCACCGCGCCCGAGGCGATTCGGCTGATGGTGACCGAGCGGGTGAACACCTTCCACGGCGTCCCGACGATGTATCACGGACTGATCGACGCGGCCGCCGATGCCGGCGAACTCCCCGCACTGCGGCTGTGCATCTCCGGTGGCGCGGCACTGCCGCTGCCGGTGCTGGAACGGTTCGAGGAGGTGTTCGACGCGCAGATCCTCGAGGGATACGGGCTGTCGGAGACCTCACCGACCGCCGCGGTGAATCAGCCGGTCTTCGGACCGCGCGCCGGCACCGTCGGACATCCGGTCTGGGGTGTGGACGTCGAGATCGCCGCGGTCGGTGATGCCGGGATCGTTCAGCGGGTACACCGGCAATCCGGAGGCGAGCGCGCGGGCCGTGGTCGACGGCTGGTTCCGCACCGGCGACCTCGGCGTGCGCGACGAGCAGGGCTATCTGCGGATCGTCGACCGGATCAAGGAGATGATCATCCGCGGCGGATTCAACGTCTATCCCACCGAGGTGGAGGAGGCGCTGCTGCGGCATCCGAAGATCGCGCAGGTGGCGGTGATCGGGGTGCCGGACGAGAACTATGGCGAGGAGATCGTCGCGGTCGTCGTGCCCGCCGGTGAGATCGGCGCCGAAGAGGTCATCGCCTACGGACGCGAGCATGTGGCACGGTACAAATATCCGCGGCGGGTGGAGTTCGTCTCCGAGCTACCGCTGGGGCCCACGCACAAGGTTCTCAAACGCGAACTGAAGCAACGTTTCATGTGACCCGGCGGCTTGCGCCCCGGCAGCAGGAAAGGGACGAGATATGACCGATTTCGCCGATCTGGACGCCCTCGCCGCGGCCGTGGGCACCGAACTCGGTGTCAGCGACTGGTTGCAGGTCGACCAGGACCGCATCAATACCTTCGCCGACGCCACCGGCGACCACCAGTGGATCCACGTCGACGCCGAGAAGGCCGCGCAGGGCCCCTACGGACACACCATCGCGCACGGATTCCTCACGCTGTCGCTGCTGGTGCCGCTGAGCAATCAGGCGACCACGGTGGGTGGCATCACGATGGCAATCAACTACGGGCTCAACAAGGTTCGCTTCATCACGCCGGTGCCGTCCGGCGGCCGCATCCGCGCCCGCGTCCACCTCGACTCGGTCTCCGAGATCCCCGGCGGCATCCAGGCGGTGCGGACGGTCACCATCGAACTGGAAGGCGCGGACAAGCCCGCGTGCGTCGCGGAAAGCATCGTGCGCTACCTGAAGTGAGCGTGGGCCGCGGCGGGGCGAAAATTCGTCCGCTCCCGCCGCGGCGTCAACGTCGTCTGCGAGGCAACGGTGTGAGGCCGCGCCGGATTGTCGCGTGCGGCTCTCACTCGCCGAGTTCGTTGCTCACCTTCACCCAGCGGTCCAGGAGTTGCGTGGCGGCGCCCGAATCGACCGACGCGGCCGCCCGCTCCAGGGCCGGGCGCAGCAGCTCGTGGATATCGGTGCGGGCGGTCTCGGGGGTCAGCTCGAAGGCGACGATCGCGGCGGCGGAATTGAGCAGGACCGCGTCGCGGACCGGCCCCGGGGCGCCGTTGAACATGTCGCGGGCGATCGCGGCGTTGACCGTCGCATCGCCGCCGCGCAGCGCCGCCGGATCCACGCGGGGGATGCCCAGGCGCGTCGGATCGATGAGAGTCTCGTACTGCTCACCCCCGGCGACGACCCACACATCGGTGGTGTCGGCCGTGGTGATCTCGTCGAGGCCGTCGTTACCGCGCACCACCAGCGCGTTGGCGCCGCGTTCGGCGAACGCCCCGGCGATCACCGGGACGAGATCGGCGAAGGCGCACCCGATCAGGCCCGCGCTCGGCTGCGCCGGATTGGTCAGCGGTCCCAGCACGTTGAACACCGTCGGAATGCCGATCTCCTTGCGCGCCGGACCGGCGAATCGCAGCGCCGGATGAAACAGCGGGGCGAAGCAGAAACCGATGCCCACCTCGCGCACACACTGGGCGACCGACTCCGGGCTCAACGTGATCCGCACGCCCAGCGCTTCGAGCACGTCCGCGCCGCCGCTCTTCGACGAGGCCGCCCGGTTACCGTGCTTCACCACCGGGACGCCCGCCGCGGACACCACGATCGAGGACATGGTGGAGATATTGACCGTGCCGGACCGGTCGCCGCCGGTGCCGACGATGTCGACCGCGCCCAGATCGAGCGAGACCCGCCGGGCATGGCTCAACATGCCGGTCGCGAGGCCCGACAGTTCGATCGCGGTGGGGCCTTTCATCTTGATGGCCACGCCGAAGGCCGCGATCTGCGCCTGGGTGGCGTTGTCGGAGAAGATCTCGTCGATCGCCCACGTCGCCTCCTCCGCGGTCAGATCGACCCCGTCGGTCAGGGCACCGAGAATCTCGGGCCAGCTGCGCGCGCTCATCACATCTCCCGTTCGCGATCGGACACCCGCAGGGTTGATCCGCGCGGGCGTGGCGGGCCGTCGGATCGTCGTCGGCCGCCCGGCTAGCAGCCTAATCGGCGGACGCAATTTCTTTGCTCCCGGCGTCTTCCCCACCAGCGGCGCTCGGCCCGGCGGGGACGGCCCGCCGCCGCGTGGCACCGGGCTAGGAAGAACCCGGCTCGAATCCGCTCGGCTGAAGCGCGTCCCAGCCCACCGCCGTGCCCTCGTGCCGTTGTGCCAATCCGGCCATCCGCGACCGTTCCTGCGAACAGTGCAGCGCGTCGAGAATCTGCACGCGCTGTAATACCAGTTCGATATGACCGCCGGCCGTATCGCCGGCCGTGGATGGCGCGGCGGTGGAGTAGCCGTCCTGGGCGGCGATGTCCACGACCTCGTCCCGGGCCGCGGCCGGGATGCGCAGATGATGACGCAGCAGGGCCTGCTCGTCGGCGCGCCAGGCGCTCGCGCGGTCGAGCGCGCTCGAGCAGCCTTCGGCATCGTCGAAACTGGACACAACGACCACCAGATCCGTTCGTGCCGGATCCAATTCCACCGCCGCGCCCCGGCCCGAGAGCCGCTGCCACACCGATCGAATTCCCATTCCACCCGCCTTCTTCCGTGCCCGGACGCAGCATCCCATAGCCGCGATATCCGCTGGTCACCATGGTGACATCGGTGCTCGACCTGCGGGTTCACCGGACACGCCGAACCGGCCCCCAGACCCGCACGCGCGCTGACGATTCCGAGCCCGACACCCCGAATTCGCACCCGGCTACGCCTGTCGTACTACGACGAGTCATACTTACCGGCGTGACGACCGCAGTAGGGACCCCAGGATCGGCCATTACTCAGCGTGTGCATTCGCTGAACCGGCCCAACATGGTCAGCGTCGGAACCATCATCTGGCTGTCGAGCGAGCTGATGTTCTTCGCCGGCCTCTTCGCCATGTACTTCGTCGCTCGTGCCCAGGCTCATGGCAACTGGCCGCCGGAACCGACCGAGCTGAACCTCAAGCTCGCCGTGCCGGTCACGGCCGTGCTGATCGCCTCCTCGTTCACCTGCCAGATGGGTGTGTTCTCGGCCGAGCGCGGCGATGTCTTCGGCCTGCGCCGCTGGTACCTGGTCACCTTCTTCATGGGCGCGTTCTTCGTGGCCGGTCAGGGCACCGAGTACCACGCGCTGTACCAAGAGGGCACCACCATCTCGAGCAGCATCTACGGCTCGGTGTTCTTCATCACCACCGGCTTCCACGGTCTGCACGTCATCGGCGGTCTCATCGCGTTCATCTTCCTGCTGATTCGCACCAAGGTCAGTAAGTTCACGCCGGCCCAGGCCACCGCGGCCATCGTCGTCTCCTACTACTGGCACTTCGTCGACATCGTCTGGATCGGGTTGTTCGCCACGATCTACTTCGTCCGCTAGCCGGGCGGCGGCCGTCACGCGCGGTCCGCGACAAATACACACTTTGCACAAGTCGGTTCCGTCTACTCCAAAGGGACACAGATGAGTTCATCTCCCCCGTCAGCGCCAGATCCCACGAGCGGGATCGGCAGCGCTGAGAACAACCAGGCCATCAAGACCCGCAAGCAGCGCCGGATGCGCCGCAAGCTCGCCGGCGGTCTGGTTCTTCTGATGGGCCTCGTCGGAGCCGGCTTCGCGGCGTCGGCGCTCACCCCGCACGCACAGGTCGCGACGGCCAACGAGGATCAGTCGGCGCTGATCCGCGAGGGTAAGCAGATCTACGAGACCTCCTGCATCACCTGTCACGGCGCCAACCTGCAGGGTGTGCAGGACCGCGGCCCCAGCCTGATCGGTGTCGGCGAGGCGGCGGTCTACTTCCAGGTGTCCACCGGTCGCATGCCCGCCGCGGGCAACGGCGCGCAGATCCAGCGCAAGCCCCCGAAGTTCGACGCCCGCCAGACCGACGCGCTGGGCGCGTACGTGGCGGCCAACGGCGGCGGACCGACCGTGGTCCGTGACCCGAACGGCGAGATCGCGCAGGATTCCCTGATCAAGGGGGCCGACCTGGGCCGCGGTGGCGAGTTGTTCCGCCTCAACTGCGCGTCCTGCCACAACTTCACCGGTAAGGGCGGTGCGCTGTCCTCCGGCAAGTTCGCGCCGCCGCTGGAGCCGGCCAACGCGCAGCAGATCTACACCGCGATGCTCACCGGCCCGCAGAACATGCCGAAATTCTCCGACCGGCAGCTGTCTCCGGAGGAGAAGCGTGACATCGTGGCCTATGTGAAGGACCGCACCGAGACCACGCCGGAGGCCGGATACGGCCTGGGCGGTTTCGGTCCCGCGACCGAGGCCATCGCCATCTGGGTCGCCGGCATCATCGTGCTGGTCGGCGCCGCGATGTGGATCGGATCGCGATCATGAGCGAACAGGAGCGAAACGAGATGAGCCGGCCTGAGGATGGCGGCGGTAAGGGCGTGAACCTGAACCCCACCGAGGAGCAGCTCGACGCTATGTCGACCGCCGAGCTGGTCGAACTCGGTACCGCGCGCGACGGCGTCGACGTCGTCTACCGCGCTCCGCGCTGGCCGGTTCCGGGCACACGCGCGGAGAAGCGGGCC
Organism: Nocardia sp. BSTN01; assembly: GCF_015354405.1. GTDB lineage: Bacteria > Actinomycetota > Actinomycetes > Mycobacteriales > Mycobacteriaceae > Nocardia. The sequence goes on from NZ_JADKYP010000008.1 coordinate 49,322, forward strand.
GAGCGGCACGTGACGTTCTGGTTCGCCATCTCCGCCCTCGCGGCGGCCGGGCTGATCGGCGTCTACCTGTTCTGGCCGTGGGAGTACAAGGGTCGCAACGAGGACGGCAACGGCCTGTACTCGCTGGCCACGCCGCTCTACGGCCTGCTGCTGGGTATCGCGGTGCTGGCCATCGGCGTCGCCGCGGTCATTATCCGCAAGAAGTTCATCCCGAACGAGATCTCCATCCAGACCCGCCACGACGGTCCCTCCGACGAGGTCGACCGCCGCACCCTGGGCGCGCAGCTGTCGGACGCGCTGGAGACCTCGACGCTGGGTCGTCGCAAGATGATCACCCGTACCGCCGGACTGGGCGTGGGTGTGCTGGGTATCGGCGCACTGTTCCTGTTCGTCGGCGGCATGATCAAGAACCCGTGGGCCAAGGGCATGAAGTCCCCGCTGTGGGTGTCGGGCTGGACTCCGGACTACCCGGGCCAGACCATCTACCTGCGCAAGGACACCGGCCGGCCCGAGGACATCGTGCTGGTGCGGCCGGAGGACCTCGACGGCGGCGCCATGGAGACCGTGTTCCCCTGGAAAGAGGAATGGCGCGGCAACGAGGAGGAGACCCTCCAGTCGCTGCGTGGCATCCGCAACGCGGTCATGTTGATCCGCCTGCGCCCGGAGGACGGGCAGAAGGCGATCAAGCGCAGGGGCCAGGAGAGCTTCAACTTCGGTGACTACTGGGCGTACTCGAAGATCTGCACTCACCTGGGCTGCCCGACGTCGCTGTTCGAGCAGCAGACCAACCGGATCCTGTGCCCGTGCCATCAGTCGCAGTTCTCGGCGACCGAGTGGGGTAAGCCGATCTTCGGTCCCGCCGCCCGCGCGCTGCCGCAGCTGCCCATCACCGTCAACACCGACGGCTACCTGGTCGCCAACGGCGACTTCATCGAGCCGCTCGGTCCGGCCTTCTGGGAGCGTCGTTCATGAGTCCGAGCAAAGTGGTCGCACAGGCCAACGAGATGGACGAGCGGTATCGTGCCGCGGCGTTCGTGAAACGGTCGATCAACAAGGTCTTCCCGACCCACTGGTCGTTCCTGCTGGGTGAGATCGCGCTCTACGCCTTCATCATCCTGATCCTGTCGGGTATCTACCTGACGCTGTTCTTCGATCCGTCGATGAGCGAGGTCGTCTACCACGGCGCCTACCAGCCGCTGCGCGGCGTCACCATGTCGCGGGCGTACGAGACGGCGCTGAACATCTCCTTCGAGGTGCGCGGCGGCCTGTTCGTCCGCCAGGTGCACCACTGGGCGGCGCTGCTGTTCGCGTGCTCGATCATCATCCACCTGTTCCGCATCTTCTTCACCGGCGCGTTCCGCAAGCCGCGTGAGGCGAACTGGGTGATCGGCTCGCTGCTGCTGATCCTGGCGATGTTCGAGGGCTTCTTCGGTTACTCGCTGCCCGACGACCTGCTGTCGGGTACCGGTCTGCGGGCCGCCTTCGGTGGTATCACCATGGGTATTCCGCTGGTCGGCACCTGGATGCACTGGCTGATCTTCGGCGGTGACTTCCCGGGCACGATCATCATCCCGCGCCTCTACATCGCGCACGTGCTGCTGTTCCCGGGCATCATGCTGGCGCTGATCGCGGCGCACGTGGCGATCGTCTGGTACCAGAAGCACACCCAGTTCCCCGGACCGGGCCGCACCGAGAACAACGTGGTCGGCGCCCGCATCGTGCCGGTGTTCGCCGCCGACCAGGGTGCGTTCTTCATGTTCACCCTCGGCGTGGTCGCCGTCATGGGTGGTGTGCTGCAGATCAACCCGATCTGGAACCTGGGTCCCTACAACCCGTCACAGGTGTCAGCCGGTTCGCAGCCCGACTTCTACATGATGTGGACCGACGGTATGGCCCGTCTGATGCCGCCGTGGGAGCTGTATCTGGGCCGCTACACCGTTCCGGCTCCGTTCTGGGTCGCGTTGATCATGGGTCTGGTGTTCGCGGTGCTGATCGCCTACCCGTGGATCGAGAAGCGCCTCACCGGCGACACGGTGCACCACAACATCGTGCAGCGTCCGCGTGACGTGCCGGTGCGCACCGCGATCGGCGCCATGGCCATTGCCTTCTATCTGGTGCTGACCCTGGCCTGTGTCAACGACATCATCGCGCTGAAGTTCGATGTGTCGCTGAACGCGACCACCTGGTTCTTCCGTATCGCCCTGCTGGTCGCGCCGCCGCTCGCCTACTTCCTGGCGTACCGGTTGTGCCTGGGTCTGCAGCGCGCCGACCGCACGGTCCTCGAGCACGGCATCGAGACCGGTGTGATCAAGCGCCTGCCGCACGGTGAGTACATCGAGGTGCACCAGCCGCTGGGCCCGGTCGACTCGCACGGCCACCCGATTCCGCTGGAATACCAGGGCGCGCCGGTGCCGAAGAAGATGAACAAGCTGGGCTGGGCCGGCAAGCCGGGTTCGGGTTCGTTCCTGCGCGCCGATCCGCCCGCCGAGGCCGAGGCGCTCACCGCGAGCGAGCACGAGGCCGAGCACACGCAGCTGGAGGTCCTGGCCACCTACCAGGAGCAGACCAGCGGCAGCGGCGGCAAGCACAGCCACTGAGTTCGCTGTGACGAAGCCCCGAGTCGATCATTCGGCTCGGGGCTTCGTCGCATCTGCGGCCGGTGCGGGCCCGTCGCTCGTTCGGCCACCGGTTCGGCCCGCGCTGGGGGTATGTAGCGGGCGCGCAATTAGACTCGCGCTCATGATTACCGCGATCGTTCTGATCCACGCCGAGGCGGCCCGGATTCCCGAAACCGCGCAGGCACTGGCCGATCTCGACGGCGTCGCCGAGGTCTACTCCTGCGCGGGAGACGTCGACCTGATCGCGGTGGTGCGAGTGCGCGATCACGAACAGATCGCCGAGGTGGTGACCGGCCGGGTGAACAAGACCGCCGGAGTCCTGCGCACGACCACCCATATCGCCTTCAAGTCGTATTCGAGTGCGGATGTGGAGGCCGGATTCTCGCTGGGGGAGTGAGCGCCGGCGCACCGTGTTTCGCTCAGGCGCTGGTCCGGGAAAGGTAGTCGCCCGCCGCCGATTCCGTGCGCAGCGCGGTGTCGGCCCGCTCCACCCACTCCAGCCACGGGCCGGCGCCCAGACGCGGTTCCCGATAGCCCTCGCTGGTGCGGACGATGCGGGTGCCGGGTTGGTCGAGCCAGCGGGCGATCACGCCCGTCTCCTCGGGTGGGGCGCCGCGTAGCGGTGGGTGGTCGGGGTCGTGCAGATCGTCGGTCCCGGTGGGGATGCGCGGCTCCGGGCAAGCGCCCGATATGACTGTGGCGGGTCGGACCGTCTCGGCGGCGGCGACCAAACTGTCGACCACCGGCATCGGTGGAATACCGCGCGCGGCGGTTCCGGCGGCGGCGAGGCGGCCGTAGCGGATCACCGCGAATTCCCAGCCGCCGCTGCCGTCGGAGCGGGCCGCGATCAGCTCGGCGATCCGGGCGAGGGCGGCCAGGCGCTGCGTGCGCCGCAGCGCCCGGACCACGGCGCAGGTGCGATCGCGCAGCCGGGCGGCGGCCTCGAAATGCTCCGCGGCGACGTACTCGTCGATGCGGGCGGCGATGGCGCGCAAGGGCGCGTCGTCGCGGCCGGTGAACAGATCCCGCACCGCCCGCGGGGCGGCCGCGTACTGTGCGGCCGGCACCCGTTCGCCGAAGATCGCCGCCGGGCACCCGCCCACGGCCGCGGGCGGACAGTCGCCGCCGTGCACACCGCCGCGGGGGATGCGCGTGGTGCAGGTGCGCAGGCCGCTGTATTCCGCGAGGGTCGCGGCGATCTCGGTGGCATCGGTGCGGGAACCGAAGGGCCCCAAGGCATCCGCGGTCGGAGTCCGGCTGACGGCGAACCGGGGGAACGGCTCGTCCGTCATGGTCAGCCACCATGCGCGCTTGGGGAATTTCGAGCGCCGGTTGTAGGGCGGGGTGTGCGCCACCAGCAGTCGCAGCTCGCGCACTCCGGCTTCCAGGCCGTGCGCACAGCGGACGTGGTCGACGCGGGTGGCGAGCATGACCATTTCCCGCATCCGCGTGCGGGTTTCGGAGCCGGTGAAGTAATTGCGCACGCGCCGGCGCAGATTCACCGCCGTCCCGATATAAAGGACCTCCTCCGAGGGACCCCGGAACAGATACACCCCGGGTGCGGCGGGCAGATCGGCGGCGAGGACGCGTTTGGAGCGCTGGCGGCGCGTGACCTCCGGCAGATAGTCGATCAATTCGGGCAGCGTCTGGACGCCGAGATTGCCGACCCGCTCGAACAGTGCGTGCAGCACGTCCACGGTGGCGCGGGCATCGTCGAGGGCGCGATGTGTGGGCCGGGTGGAGGCGCCGAGCAGCTGAGCCAGCGCCGAGAGCCGCACCGTCGGCGCCTCGTCGCGGTCGAGGATGCGCCGCGCCAGCTGGACCGTGCACAGCACCGGGAAGGCCGGCCACGCGGTGTCGCAGCGCTGGGCGGCCGCCTTCAGGAAGGACATGTCGAAGCGGGCGTTGTGGGCGACGAGTACCGCGCCCGAAGCGAATTCGAGAAATCCGGGCAGCACCGCGTCGATCCGCGGCGCCGCCGACACCATCGCGGTGGTGATCCCGGTGACCTGCACGATCTGCGGGGGGATCGCGCAGCCGGGGTCGACCAGCGTCGCGAATTCGCCGAGGACTTCGCCGCCGCGGACCTTCACCGCGCCGATCTCGGTGATGGCGTCCCCCTCGGGCCGCGTTCCGGTGGTCTCGAGGTCCACCACGACGAAGGTGACGTCGCGTAGTGCGAGCTCGGGCTCATCACCGCCGTGACCGGGGAGTTCGAGGGCCAACTGGGCCGGTCGCGGAACGGGGGAGGGCACGGCGAGCAGCGTAGGCGCAGGGTCCGACAGGATCGGTCCGGATGCCCGCCGGCGGTCGAGCCGGCGCGAGGTTTGCGATGTGCGAGGTTCGGTTTGCACGAGTATGCCGAAAAGTGATCAGGGTCACGGTAATTCGGTTTCGCTATGAATGGTGGGAGTGCTGTCGATGTCTTCGCCGCCGTCGGCGAGGCTGGACTTGACTACTCGGCGTTCGCCGCAAACCTGCGGACTGTTCGGTTGGTTTCTGCCGGGCATGCTCTGGGCTACTTGCGGTTTCCCGTCCGAGGCGCGTCCCGGGCCCTGGGTCGGCGTGCTTGCCTGCGAGGGGGAGCGCACCTGGGTAAACGTCACTCGCGTCGGTCGGCGTTATCGTTTCGTGATTACTGTGAGCCATCTCGCATGTTGTCGAGCGGGAGCTCCTACCTGAACCCGGCTCGGATCGTCGGGGCTTTACAACGCACCGTTATGGCCTCGTAACCTTTTCGAGACCTCACGGAGTCCGACGCACCACCGGGTGCGGCGTCGTGGGGCAGATGAGGAGTACCGCATCATGGCGATCAAGCGACAGGTTCAGGGGCTGCCTCGTACCGCCCGCCGGGCCGTTGCGGCCGGAGCCGTTGGCGCAGCAACCCTCAGCGTTCTGCTGCTCCCGGCGACCACCGCCGCGGCCGCGCCGGTCACCGTACCGGGCGTCGGCACGGTCGATGTTCCCGATCAGGTCCTCGGCGCCGTCCCGCCGGGCATCCAGATCCCCGGCATCCAGATCCCGGGCATTCCCGCGCCGTTCGCGCCGCAGCAGACCGTCGGCCAGCGCGCGGCCGACGCCGCCCTCTCGAAGGTCGGCGCGCCCTACTCGTACGGCGCCGCCGGCCCGAACGCCTTCGACTGCTCGGGCCTGGTGAAGTGGTCCTACGAGCAGGCTGGTCGCGAGGTGCCGCGCACCAGCTACGAACAGCTCGAGGAAGGCGCCCCCGTCTCGCTCGACGCGCTGCAGCCCGGCGACGTGGTGTCCTTCTACGGTGGCAGCCACTCCGCGCTCTATGTCGGTGACGGCAACGTGGTGCACGCCTCGACCGCCGGTGAGCCGGTGAAGGTCGCACCGATCTCCTCGATGCCGGTGGCGGGCGCTCGCCGCTACTGATTCGCCCCGCCCGGATCGGCGCATTCCGCACAGTTCGGACCGCCGATCCGGGCATTCGGGGTATACGGCGTGATCGTTTCGTGCCCTGCTGGACATGGACGGTCGCCGTTCCGTAACCTTATCGAGACCTTCGTGGTTTCCAGCTCGGGACGAGAGAACGGGGCACGGCAGGCCGTGACAGCGCACAAGGGCAACGCGCAACGCAACAACAGAACCAGACGCCTGGTCGGCGGCTCACTGGCGGTGGGTGCGCTCGTGTTCGGAGCGTCCTCCGGTGGCCTGGCAACGGCCGATCCGGCGCCCGCGGAACAACCGGCCACGGCAGGTGACGCGGTGCAGCGGCTCATCGAGTTGTCGCATCAGTCCGAACAGCTCAATCAGCAGGCGCTGGCCGCGCAGGGCGATCTGGAAGCCAAACAGGGCGTGGCACGCGACGCCGACGCCAGGCTCACGACCGCGACCCAGGCCCTCGACGCCGCCAAGGCCGAGGTGCGCAAATATCAACCGGCCGTGGACCGGACCGCGATCGCCGCCTATCAGGGCGCCCGGACCAACCGGCTGTTCTCGGTGCTGGTGTCCGATTCCCCGCAGCAGTTGCTCGACCAGATGTCGACGCTGGACGTGCTGTCCACGCAGACCGCCGATCAACTGACGCAGTTCTCCAAGGCCACCGATTCGGCCACCGCCGCCGAAACCGCCGCCAAATCCGCCTCCGACGCCGCGCAGGCCGCCGCGCAGAAGGCCGATCAGGTGCGCGCGGACCTCGAGCACAAGCGCGCCGATCTGCAGGGTGCGATGGCCCAGGTCATTCAGGCCTGGGGTGCGCTCTCGGCCGGGGAGAAATCCAGTCTCGCCGGGTCGCTGTTCCCACCCGGCTTCGACCGCGACACCCTGCTGCGCGGCCTGGTCCCCGGTAGCGGAACCAGTGCGCTGGCCGCGGGATTGACCCGCGTCGGCGACCCGTACGTCTGGGGTGCGACCGGCCCCGACCAGTTCGACTGCTCCGGCCTGGTGCAGTGGGCCTTCCATCACGTGGGCATCGATCTGCCGCGCACCAGCCAGGCGCAGGCCACGGTCGGCACGCCGGTGTCGCGGGACTCGTTGCAGCCCGGCGACGTGGTGTTCTTCTATTCGGACGCCTCCCATGTCGGCATCTACGCCGGGAATGGCATGATCCTGCACGCCTCCACCTTCGGTGTGCCGGTGGCGGTGGCGCCGATGGGTAATACGCCTTTCCATTCCGCGCGCCGATACTGGATCGGAATGCCGTAAACACTGCGAGAATCTGGCGGCGAGTCATCACACCGACGTGAGGATCGTGTCGTATGAGCGGATTGTTGCGGGTCCGGACATGGCTGGCCCATCGTGGGCGCTTCGAGTTCGTCGCCACCCTCGCCGTGGTGGTGGCGCTGACCGCGGCCGGTGGCGCCTTGCTGCTGCTACCCAAGACGGGCCTGCACACCGTGCCCGCCGCCGCGGAGTCCGATACCGCGCCGGCGCACGCCGATCCCCAGCTGCCCGAGTTGCGCCGCGTCATGAGTTCGTACGGACCCGTTGTCGCGCAACAGGTTTCGGGCGACGACGGTAGGCTGTCGGTGGTGCTGGGACATCCGTATCAGCGCGGTGACGTCGACCAGCTCGCCCGCGAGGTCGGCCCGGCGGTCATGGCCGTCTCCGAGGTGTGGGGTACCGAGTGGGCCCACGAAGCCGTGGTGGCCGTCGCCTCGAGCAGTTCCGAATTCGCGGCGCTGACCCACGCCACAAGTCCGGTGTCCGGCGAGGTCGCCGCGGCCTCGGTGTCGGATCCGTTCGTGCCCGGCACCCAGCCCGCCGGTCAGCGGATCGTCTTCGCACCCGATGCCGGCCGCCGGCTCGGCCCGGACGGTCTGCGCGAAACCCTGCGTCACGAACTCACCCACATCGCCGCCCGCGCTCGGACCGTCGACGGCTCCCCGCAGTGGGTGCTGGAAGGGTTCGCCGAATACTGCGGCCACCGCGGGGACCAGCAGCGCTTCGCCCAGGTGGCACCGACAGTCACCACCCGCGCCCGCACCGGCGACCTGCCCGCGGATCTGCCCGGCGACCCCGCCTTCGCGCCGAGCCCGGGCACCGACGCCGCCCTCGCCTACGAACAGGCCTGGTCGGCCAACGCGTTCGTCGCGGACCGATTCGGAGAGACCGAACTCGTGGCGCTCTACCGCCGGCTCGCCACCGGCCCGCAGGACCAGGCCGCGCTGGACCGGGGACTGCGCGCCACCGTGGGTCTCGGCCACACCGAATTCGTCTCCGCCTGGCGCGACTGGATCAAGGCTCGCGTCGCGGCCTAGGACCCGGTCGCGGCGGCCACCCGTAGGGCCGGCCGCACGGGCGCACGCCGATGGAGCAGGACGCACAGGCCGCACCCCTAGCGCCGGTCGCGGCGGCCACGCGAAGAATCGGCCGGGCAGAGCCACGCCCATAGCGCCGGTCGTGGCGGCCGCACCCCTAGCGCCGGCCGCGCGGAGCCACGCCCATAGCGCCGGTCACCGCGGGCGCACCCATAGACTCGCCCCCATGGGCCGCACCCTGTTGATCACCAACGACTTTCCGCCCCGGCCGGGCGGCATCCAGTCGTACGTTCATTCGCTCGCGCTGCGGATGCCGCCGGAGGACCTCGTGGTCTACGCACCGCGCTGGCGCGGCGACTCCCATCAGCGATTCGATGCCCAGCAGCCGTTCGAGGTCGTGCGCCACCCGACCACGTTGATGCTGCCGACGCCGCTGGTGCTGCGCCGCGCCGCGACACTGCTGCGCGAGCACCGCTGCGACACCGTCTGGTTCGGTGCCGCCGCGCCGCTGGCACTGATGTCGCCGGCGCTGCGCCGTTTCGGTGCGCACCGGATCGTGGCCAGCACCCACGGTCACGAGGTTGGCTGGTCCATGCTGCCCGGCGCCCGGCAAGTGCTGCGCGTGATCGGCGACCACACCGATGTCGTCACCTACGTCAGCAAATACACTCGTCGGCGCTTCGCCGCGGCATTCGGCGCCCAGGCGGCCCTGGAATATCTGCCGCCGGGTGTGGACAGCACCGTCTTCCACCCCGATCCCGCCGCGCGCGCGGAACTACGCGCCCGGTACGGCCTGGGCGAGCGGCCGACGGTGTTGTGCCTGTCGCGGCTGGTCCCGCGTAAGGGCCAGGACATGCTGATTCTGGCGATGCGCGAGATCCGGCGCCGTATCGACGGCGCGGTGCTGGTCATCGCGGGCGGCGGTCCGTATGAGGACACGTTGCGCGGCCTGGTGCGCTCGCTGGACCTCGAGGCGGACGTGGTGTTCACCGGCCGCGTCCCCGCCGCCGAACTGGCCGCCCACCACACCCTCGCCGACGTCTTCGCGATGCCCTCGCGCACCCGCGGCGCCGGGCTGGACGTGGAAGGACTCGGCATCGTCTATCTGGAGGCGTCGGCGACAGGCGTGCCCGTGGTGGCCGGAAATTCCGGTGGCGCACCGGAAACCGTCCTCGAGGGCCGCACCGGGACGGTGGTCGACGGGCGCAGCGAAAGCGCGGTGGCCGCCGCCGTCGTGGACATTCTGTCCGACCCCGATGCCGCGGCGCGGATGGGCGCCGCGGGCCGCGAATGGGTCGCCGACCAGTGGCGCTGGGACGTTCTGGGCGGCCGGCTGCGAACTCTGCTCGACCCGAGCACACGAGCCGGCGTCCGGGGATCCGACGGTGCAGGCCGGTGAGCCGGCCCGAAGCTCGACGGCGGGTCGTGCGGGCTCGGCACTGCGTTACCGCCCCGGGGCTTCGACCCAGTAGGCTCGGCCTCATGAGCGAGCGCAGCAGCGAGCCCCAACCGTGAGCAGCATCCAGGTGGCCGACCAGACCTTCGTCGCCGCGTCCGGCGCCGCGGTCGCCGAGGTCCTGGCCGATCGGTCACGGTGGCACCGCTGGTGGCCCGACCTCACCCTCGAGGTGCGAGAAGACCGGGGTGACAAGGGAATTCGCTGGTCGGTCAGCGGGCCGCTGACCGGCACCATGGAGGTCTGGCTGGAGCCGTCGCTGGACGGGGTGATCCTGCACTACTTCATGCACGCCGAACCGCCGGGCGCGGCCGCGCTCTCGCCCCGAACCCTGATGGCCGCCAACCGTTCCCGGCGGGTAGCCGGCAAGAAGATGTCGTTCGAGGTGAAATCGCGGCTGGAGGCCGGCCGTCCGGCCGGTGTGGCGCCGTCACGCTAGGTCGAAAGGAAACGCTGTCAGTCATGGCCGACCGGACCCAGAGGTCGATCACCATCGATGCCCCCTCGGATCGGGTGATGGCCGTCATCGCCGATCTGCAGTCGTATCCGGAATGGGTGTCGGCGGCACGATCGGTGGACGTACTGGAGACCTTCCCCGACGGGCGCGCCCGCACGGCGAAATTCGTGCTGGACGCCGGCGTCGTCAAGGACACCTACGTGCTGTCCTACACCTGGCGCGCCGACGGCCGGGCGGTGAGCTGGAAACTGGTCAGCGGCGAACTGCAGAAGGCGCAGGACGGCACCTACGAGCTCATCGACCAGCCCGACGGAACCACCCAGGTGGTGTACGAGCTGACCGTGGACCTCACCATCCCGATGATCGGGATGTTCAAACGCAAGGCCGAGAAGGTGATCACCGATACGGCCCTCAAGGAACTCAAGAAACGGGTCGAAGGCTGACGCGGCCTCCGCAGCGCGGTCGTGGTGCCGTCACGACCCGTCTCGAACTGTTCATCGGCAAGGGCGGGGTCGGTAAGACCACGCTCGCCTGCGCGGCGGCCATCGCCGCGGTGCAGGCCGGACAGCGCGTGCTGGTCGCCTCGGTGGACCAGGCCCATTCGCTCGGTGACGCACTGGGTTTCCGCTTCGCCCACGATCCCGGCACGGTCGCCGGGGTGGTGACCGTCGCCCCCGGATTCGACGTCATCGAGATCGATTCGCTTGCGCTGCTGGAGGATCGGTTCCGCGATGTGGCGCGGATGCTGTCCGGCGGCGGCCACGATCACGGCATCGACCTCGCCGCACTCGATCCGGCCGAACTCACCGGACTGCCGGGTGTGCAGGAACTGCTGGCGTTGACCGAGATCGCGCAGTTCGCGGGGGAGGACGACTGGGATCTGATCATCGTGGACTGCCCGCCCTCGGCGGACATGCTGCGCATCGTCACCGCACCCGACACCCTGCTCGGCTACCTGGAACGGATCTGGCCCACCCATGCCCGGGTGATGAGCGCGACCGGTCCGGATATGCGGCGCGCGGTGCTGGCGGCGACGGTGGAGCGGATCGCGGCCGCGGTCACGGCGATTCGGGATCTGCTGGCCGATGCGCGGCGCACCGGGGCCCGGCTGATCACCGGCGCCGAACGAGTCGCGCTGGCCGAATCGGCGCGGGTGCGTTCGGCGGCGGCGCTTCTGGGTATACGTCTGGACGCGGTGGTGGTGAACAAAGTGCTGCCGCCGGTGCCGCCGGCCGAGGGCAGCGCTCACCCCGCGGTGCAGTGGTATCTGCAGCGTCGCGCCGAACAGCTCGACGTGATCGCGGATCTGCGCCGCAGGATGCCGGATGTGCCCGTGGTGATCGCTCATCACAGCGGGCCGGAACCGGTCGGGCCGCGGGCGTTGTCGGGGCTGGCACAGGCGTTGCCCGTTCGTGGCAACCCGCCGGCGGCCGAACCAGACCCTATGCTGAGCGACACGACGCCGGAGCCCGGTAGTGCGACGGGGGAGCCGGAGGTGCGATGGGAGTCGGGCACCGGGCTGGAATCGGTATTCACGCTGCGGATGCGTCTGCCGGTGGTCGACCCGGGCACGCTGCGACTGGGACGAGTGGAGGACGATGTGATCGTGGGAGCGGACGGGGTCCGGCGGCGGCTACGACTGGCGCCGGTATTGCGGCGGTGCACGGTCGACGGCGCCGAACTCGACGGTGAGCAACTCGTCGTGCGTTTCCGGCCCGACCCGGGGGTATGGCCGCAATGACCCACGCCCACGACGACAGTTTCGGCGAATTCGCCCAGGAACTGCGTGCCCTCGCCGAAACCCTGCTCGAACGCGTCGAACCCGCCCTGCGTCGCGCGGCCGCCGACGGCCGCGAATGGGACAGCTGCAGTTGGTGCCCGGTCTGCGCGACCGCGGCACTGGTCCGCGGTGAGCATCACGAGGTGGTGGCGGCAGTCGCCGACCACGGCACCGCGATCGTGACCGTGCTGCGCGAGGCGCTGGCCGGAGTGCCGGTCGAACCGCTGCTCCCGGACGACATTCCGGATCCCGGCGACGACGCGTCGGATGAATATGATTCCGCGGCAACCGAAGTCGGCGCCGATCCGACTTCGGTGCGAACCGAGCACGACGGATGGATCGCGGGCGGGCCCAGTGCACAGCATCGTGGTCCGCGCGGAGGCGCCCGAAGTGGCGACCCTGATCGTCGCGGCGCCCGAACAGCCGAAGGCAGCGGGCCGGAGAATGCTCACGGTGCCGAGGCGGCCGGGCGCGGGGGCGAAGACGAGCATCGCGGCGCCGTAGCCTCGGGCAGGCGCGATGACCGGGCCGGACGCGGGGGCGAAGCGCGTGCCACGAGGGGATCGACGTCGCGGGGAGCGCGCGTGGCGGAGGGCGGCGCAGCGGAGGCTTCCGGTGTGCCGGGGCGCGCGCAGGCGCCCGACGAGCAGGTGAGCAAGGCGCGCCGCGGTGGCCGGCGCGCGGCCGAACGTACTGGGCGAGGGCGGGATTCGGTCGAGCGACCCGGATACGTTCCCATCCCGGTGCGGATCAAGAAATGACCACTCGGGTCGGACGAGAGGCTCCGCTCACCGTCGGCATCGATGTCGGCGGGACGAATATCCGGGCGTCGGTCGTCGACGGGGACGGTGAGGTGCTCGACACCGTCCAGGCGCCCACCCCGCATTCGGCGCACGCGCTCGAGGACGGTCTCGACCGCGCGGTACGGGAATTGTGCGCGCGGCACGATATCGGGGCGGTGGGGCTGGCGGTCGCGGGCTTCGTCGACGAATCCCGGTCCTCGGTGCGCTTCGCACCGCATCTGCCGTGGGAGGACACCGCGGTCGCCGGGCGGCTCGGACGTCGGCTCGGGTTGCCGGTGATTCTCGAACACGATGCCAATGCCGCGATGTGGGCCGAATATCGGTTCGGCGCGGCCGCGGGCGCGCACAACGGCGTGCTGGTCGCGATCGGCACCGGGATCGGCGCGGCGCTGCTGGTGGAGGGGCGGCTGTATCGCGGAAGTTACGGTGTCGCACCGGAATTGGGGCATCTGCAGGTGGTGCCGCACGGCCGGATCTGCCCGTGCGGCAAACGCGGCTGCTGGGAGCGCTACTGCAGCGGGACGGCGCTGGTCGACACCGCGATCGAAATGCTCGCCACCGATCCGATGCCGTCGACGATCCTGGCGCGGGAGGTGGTCGGCGATCCGGGATCGCTGACCGGGCGGCGGGTGGCGGGCGCGGCCCACGACGGCGATCCGGTGGCGCTGCACGTGATGGCCGATTTCGCCCGCTGGCTGGGGCTGGGACTGGCCTTCGTCAGCGATATCTTCGATCCGGATCTGATCGTCATCGCGGGCGGCGTCAGCTCCTCGGCGCCGCTGTTCCTCGACGACGCGCGCGAGCACTACGCCGCCGCGATCACCGGCGGCCGCCATCGTCCGCTGGCCCGCATCCGCACCACGCAACTGGGGGAGGCGGCGGGCATGATCGGCGCGGCCGAACTCGCGCGCACGGCCCTGGAGACCGGGGCCGCCGAGGGGCATGCGCCGGCGACCGGCCGCGGCGATTCGGCGGCCTTGCCGCGAGCCCGCTCCACCGCGGGCCGGGAATAGTCCTCCACGGCGCTCCGGGAAAACACGGCGGTCCGGAAAAGCCTCCGGTTCCTCGGCGCCGATGCCGCGCGGCGGAAACGGAATCGGCCACTCTGCTCGTGCTCGTTCGCCGGGCGCGGCGTACGAGTGGGGAGCAAATGATCCGTGGCGTCGCACATCTCGCCGATTCACTCGACGGCCGGTCGGTTTCGCACGGCGGAAGCACCTCATGCGTACCCGATTTCACCGATGTGATTGCCGGCATGTGAAATACCTCGTGTGGGGTTGGTCGCAGCAGGTCGGCGACGGTAGAGTCGGTGCCGACGGAGGTGCCTGCGACGAGGCCGGTCCCGTTCGACAATCACAGGGGAAAGGACGCAATGTTCTACTGGCTGCTCAAATTCGTGCTGGTCGGGCCCTTCATGCACATCTACAACCGGCCGAAGGTCGAGGGCGTGGAGAATATCCCCGCCGACGGAGCAGTCATCCTCGCCGGCAATCATCTGTCGTTCACCGACTGGTTGTTCACGCCGTTGCTGAGCCCCCGTCGCATCACCTATCTGGCCAAGGCCGAATACTTCACCACGCCGGGACTCAAGGGCCGGCTGCAGAAGTTCTTCTTCTCCGGCACCGGTCAGTATCCGATCGACCGCAGCGGCGCCAGCGCCGCCGAGGACGCGCTCAACACCGCTCGCAAACTGCTGGGCGAGGGCCGCATGGTCGGCTTGTACCCGGAAGGCACCCGCTCGCCCGACGGCCGCCTGTACAAGGGCAAGACCGGTGTGGCACGCCTCGCCCTGGAGACCGGTGTGCCGGTGATCCCGGTGGCACTGATCGGGACCGACGAGGTGTGTCCTCCCGGCCCGTTCCGGTGGCGCCGCCGCCGCGTCACCGTGAAATTCGGTGCGCCGATCGACTTCTCCCGTTACGAGGGCATGGGCGGTAACCGCTTCGTCGAGCGGGCCGTCACCGACGAGATCATGTACGAGCTGATGCGGATGTCGGGCAAGGAGTACGTCGACGTCTACGCCGCCAGCCTGAAGAAGGGCGTGCCCTCCGGCAGCCGGCCCGAGGCCGAGCGGATCCCGGAGACCCTGGCGAGCTGACTCTCGCCCTACGCTCTCGGCCCCCGGACAACCGTCCGGGGGCCGAGTTCGTCTCTATCGTCGATCGATGCCGGTGATCGCGCCGCTGCGCCGGAACGCCTCGATGGCCTCGTACTTGGCGAGATTGTGCCGGGCGTCGGCCAGCGCGTCGTGCGCGTCGGCCGGCACCGGGGGCAGGTCCGGCCGGCCGTGGTGGTCCCAGTGCTGGCGCAGTTCGTTGGTGTAGCGCGGGAGGGCCGCCGGCAGATCGACCATCGAACCCCACAGCTGGCAGAACGCCACATGGTCGTAGGCGCCCACCCATGCCCACAATTCCGGGCGCACGGTGGGACGCGGTACCAGGAATTGATAGAGATCGTCGCGGATGCGCTGCCGGCTGCGCCACAGCGGCGAGGAGGGGGAGGGGAGTTTCGGCAATACATTGCGCCGCACCCACTGCCCGGCTCGCTCGGGGTCGAATTCCGTTGACACCGCGTAATATTCCCGACCGTCCTCGCAGACCACGGCGATCGAAATCAGATCGATCGTCACTCCGTCCTCGATGAATTCGCAGTCATAAAAATATTTCACGCGGTAGTGCCCTTTCCGATTCGGCGTACACCGGCGTTCGCGGTGATATCTCGGCCGAACCGCCCGACCCGGCCCCGCGCTCGAGATTACGGCCCCGCCCGCGCGGCCGTATTCATCGCCCCTACCCTCCGGGTTACCCCGAGATTGCGGAAGGTCCGTATTCTGATCTGGTGAACTGGACCGTCGACGTACCGATCGATCGCTTGCCGGAACTGCCACCGCTGCCTGCCGAGCTCCGTCGGCGACTCGACGCCGCCCTCGCCCGCCCCGCCCTGCAGCAGCCGTCGTGGGATCCCGAGCAGGCCGCCACCATGCGTACCGTTCTCGAGAGCGTGCCGCCGCTGTGCGTGCCCGCCGAGGTCGAGGAGTTGCGGCTGCGACTGGCCGAGGTGGCCCGCGGCGAAGCCTTCCTGATGCAGGGCGGCGACTGCGCGGAAACCTTCGCCGACAACACCGAGCCGCATATCCGCGGCAACATCCGCACCCTGCTGCAGATGGCGGTGGTGCTGACCTACGGTGCGAGCCTGCCGGTGGTGAAGGTGGCCCGGATCGCGGGCCAGTACGCCAAACCCCGTTCGGCCGATGTCGACGCGCTCGGCCTCAAGTCCTACCGCGGCGACATGGTCAACGCGCTGGTCGCCGACGCGGCTCAGCGCGAGCACGACCCGTCGCGGCTGGTGCGCGCCTACGCCAACGCCAGCGCCGCGATGAACCTCGTGCGGGCGCTCACCGGCGCGGGGATGGCCGATCTGCACAAGGTGCACGACTGGAACCGCGATTTCGTCGCGCAGTCGCCGGCCGGTGCCCGCTACGAGCAGATGGCCTCCGAGATCGACCGCGGCCTGGCGTTCATGAACGCCTGCCGGGTGCAGGACCCCAGCCTGCAATCGGCCAAGATCTACTGCAGCCACGAGGCGCTGGTGCTCGACTACGAGCGGGCCATGCTGCGCCTGTCCCACAACGCCGCGGGCGATCCGGTGCTCTACGACCTGTCCGCGCATTTCCTGTGGATCGGTGAGCGGACCCGCCAGCTCGACGGCGCCCACATCGCCTTCGCCGAACTGCTGGCCAATCCGATCGGCATCAAGATCGGCCCGACCACCACGCCGGATCAGGCCGTGGAATACGTCGAGCGGCTCGATCCCACCAACGAGCCGGGCCGGCTCACCCTCGTCGCGCGGATGAGCAACACCAAGGTCCGTGACGTGCTGCCGCCGATCATCGAGAAGGTGCAGGCCACCGGCCATCAGGTGATCTGGCAGTGCGATCCCATGCACGGCAACACGCACGAATCGTCCACCGGGTACAAGACCCGCCACTTCGACCGCATCGTCGACGAGGTGCAGGGCTTCTTCGAGGTGCACCACGCCTTGGGCACGCATCCGGGCGGCCTGCACATCGAGCTCACCGGCGAGAACGTCACCGAATGCCTCGGTGGCGCGCAGGACATCTCGGATCTGGATCTGGAGGACCGCTACGAGACGGCCTGCGATCCGCGCCTCAATACGCAGCAGTCCCTGGAATTGGCATTCCTGGTCGCCGAGATGCTGCGGTGACGGATCGGCCGTAGTGGACGTCGTATTTCGCAATGACGAGGGCCCCTCGCGCGGTGACGGCCGCCCGCGCGGGGAAGGTCCGGCGAGCGCGCAGAGCGCGCTCCGGATCGGCAACGCCGATCGCACCATTCTGCGTTTGCTGCGCGATCGCGACCGCGACGGGATCCCGTCGGAGGTCGTGCTGCGTGACGGCAGCCGCGTGCTGATCTTCAACATCTGCTGGGGCTACGAGATCTCCTGGGGGTTCGACGTGTCCCACGGCTACGTGCCCGCAGCGGCCGCCGCACAGATCACCACCAACATCAGCCCGAGTATCGGCGGGGTTCCGGTGGAGGTGTTCACCACCGCCGCGGTGGTCGCGGTCAACGATCCGGAAACCGGTGACCCGTTGCTGGCGGTCGGCTGAACCGCCCGTCCGGGAATCACGCGATCGTGACATGAGCCGCAAAAGTTAGCTGCCCGGTTGCTGAACGCCGGAACCTGCACTAGGTTTCCAGGCGTGACACTGCAGCGGCAACAGGCTGTGCGGGATACGTGCTGAGAGGATCGCTATGCAGAGCGCATCGGTAGCCAGGGGATTGCAAACTGCGGGCAGGCCGGTCGCCGCCCTCGCCGAACATGTGCTCGAGATCGATGGTGTCCCGGTCACGATCGTGATCGAACGCCCCGAGGTCGATCGTGCCGGCATCGCGTGGCGCTGCCGGGTGCGGGTGGTGCGCGGCAACGGCCGGCTCGAACTGTCCCAGGTGGTCGGCGCCAGTGCCAGCGCGGTGCTACGGCAGGCGCTCGACCTGGCCGGGCGGCGGCTGGGCATCAGTGAGGCCGAACTGCTCGGCGGCGCGGATGTGGGCGGTGTGCTCGGCTGAGCCCGGGGTCAGAACGGCAGGACGGTGAGGGTGACCGTCGATCCGGGCGCCACATTCGCACCGCCGAACGGGGACTGCACCCGGACGGTGCCGCGGTCGCCGCTGAACACCTGGTTCAGCACGACCTTGAGGCCCATCGCCTCGAGTTCGGAGCGGGCCGCGGCGGCGTTCTTGCCGATGACATCGGGAACCTGGATGGCGTCGGAGACGATCAGCGTCACCGTCGCACCGGAGAGCACCTGGGTGCCGGCGGCCGGATCGGTGCCCGCGACCTGCCCCGGCTTGATCTTGCCGTCGAAGTCGGTGCGGGTGTCACCGACGGTGAGTCCGGCGTTCTGCAGCGTCGCCTTCGCCTCGTCGACGGTCTTGCCGCGCACATCGGGCAGCTTCACCGGCTGCGAACCCTTACTGCGATAGACCTTCACCTGGGCACCGGTCGGCAGGACCGTGCCGGGCGCCGGATCCAGTTGCGCCACCGACCCTTTCGGTGCGGTGCTGGGTTTCTCACCGCCGTCGACGGGGGTGAGGCCGGCATCGCGGATGAGCTGGTTCACCGTCTTCGTGTCCTGGCCGGGCTGAAACTGCGGCACATGCGGCTGTCCGCTGGACACCAGGACGGCGACCGTCGACCCCTTCAGCACCTTCGCCCCGGCGGAGGGATCGGTGCCGACCACCCCGCCGACCGGAATGATGTCGGACGCCCTGTCCCGTACGGTCGTCCCGAATCCGGCGTCCTTCAGCTTCGCGGTCGCCTGTTCGGTGGTCATCCCGGCGATCGCCGGAACGGACGAATAGCGGCCGACGCCCAGCCACCAGCCGCCGATACCCAGCAGCAGTGCGAGAACCACCACCACGGCCGCCCAGATCAGGACTCGGCGCCGGGATCTGCCGCGATCGGGCACGAATTCCGGTCGATGCGGTGAGGGCGGCGGCTGATGCGCTCGATCCGCTTCCGGATCGGGCATCGGATGGGCCGCGGTCATCACCCGGGTGTGGGACGGTTCGGCCGCGAGCCGGGTCGTCGCCTCGGTGACCGGCTGCGGGGTGTGGGTGGGTCCGGGTGCCGCGGCAGGTGTCTGGACGACGCGGTATCGCGCGGACAGGTGTTCCGCCGATTCCCGGGGGGCCGGCACCCGGTAGTCGGGCAGGTGCAGCGCGGTGGCGATGCGGTGCAGTTCGGCGGCCATCTCGGTGGCGTCGGCGAAGCGGTGCGCGGGTTCGCGGGCGGTGGCGTGCGCGACCAGTTCGTCGAATTCCGGTGGTATGCCCTCGATGAACCGGCTCGGGCTCGGCACATCCTTCTCGACCCGCTGATACGCGATCGACAGCGAGGTGTCACCGGTGAACGGCGCACGGCCGGTGAGCATTTCGAAGATCAGAATGCCGAAGGAGTAGACGTCGCTGCGGGCGTCGGCATTCCCGGCGGTGACCTGTTCCGGCGACAGATACGCCGCGGTGCCGAGGATGACGCTGGCCGAGGTCATATTCGAGCCGGCCACCGCGCGCACCAGGCCGAAATCGGCGATCTTCACCTCACCGGCATCGGAGATCAGCACGTTCTCCGGTTTGACGTCGCGGTGCACCAGTCCGGCCGCGTGCGCGACACCGATCGCGCGCAGCACCGGCTCGGCGACCGCGCGCACCGCGTGCGGCGGCATCGGCCCGCGTTCGCGCAGCAGTTCGCGCAGGGTGCCGCCCTCGACGAGCTCCATGATGAGGAACGGATATTCCCCGTCGATGCCCTGGTCGTAGACCGCCACCAGCGAGGGATGCTTCAACTTGGCCACCGAGCGGGCCTCGAATTCGAAGCGGGTCAGAAACTGCGGGTCACCGGCGAACTTGGGGTCCATCACCTTGATCGCCACGGGCCGGTCCAGCCGGGTGTCGACTCCCCGGAACACCATCGACATCCCACCGCGCGCGATCGGCGCGTCGATGCGGTAGCGCCCGTCCAGCATCTGGCCGATCAAACTGCTGTCCTCCGAATATCACCTAGCGGTTGCCGCCCCCGTGACGGCACCCCCGATCGTATAGGCGTGCGCCGTCACGGTCGCTGATGACGTGCTTACGCCCCCGCCGAAACCGGGCGTACGCCGTATCCGGATGCCGACGGACTACCGTTGTGCAGGTGAGTGCATTTCCTTGCAGCGACGATGTCGTTCCCGAATCGGTGACCCTGCTTCCGTTGCCGGATGTGGCCGAACAACTGGGCATCGCGGTGACCAGAGTGCATCAGATGCTGCGCGATCATCAACTGATCGCGATCCGCCGCGGCGGTATCGCCGGTATCCCGAAGGACTTCTTCGATTCGTCGGGCGCGGTCGTCAAACCCCTGACCGGCCTCATCACGGTGATGCGTGATGCGAAATATACGAACGAGGAAATCCTCGAGTGGATGTACGCCGAGGACGACACCCTGCCCGGGCGTCCGATCGACGCCATCCACGGGCCGCTCGCCCGCGAGGTCGTCCGCCGGGCCGCGGCCGAACCGTTCTGAGCCGGGCGGCGCCGGGCGCAGAGTCCGGTGTCAGGCGCGGGGCGCGTTCGGTCGTGCCGTGTTCAATGCGCGGGGGACCGTGGTGCGCAACGCGCCGGGGACCGCGGTGCGAGAAGCGCGGGGGAGCGGGGTGCGGAGAGGCGGGGCCGGATTCGCCGGGCGGCGCAGCCCGGAACCGAATTCGGTGACCGCGACCCGGAGCCGCCGCGAGGTGGGAACCGTTGCGCGGCGGTCGAAGACGGCGTAGTCGTGGCGCTCGATCTCGTCGAGGATGCCGCCGTACAGCACGGCCGCGGTGCGAATGGCCGGTCGCACGCGCGGCCGGAGCAGGTCGATGCCGGGCGTGGCGGTGCGATAGACCGCGCGGTTGACCGCGATCAGATGTGCCAGGGCGCGCCGCACGCGCGGCTCGGTCCGGCCGGTGCGCCGGCAGTGGGCGAGCAGATCGGCGTCGACGCCGAAGGCCGCGAGCTCGTCACCCGGCAGGTAGACGCGCCCCCGATCGAGGTCTTCGGCGACATCACGCAGAAAGTTCGTGAGCTGGAAGGCCTCACCCAGCGCCGCGGCCGCCGGTTCGGCCTCGGCCACCGGTACCACCGTGCCGAGTATCGGCAGCAGTTGCAGCCCGATCGCCGCTGCCGAACCGCGCATGTACTCCCGCAACTCGCCCATATCCGCATACCGATTCCGGAACAGCGCGCTCCCCGGCACATCCATCCGCATCGCATCGAGGAAGACCCGGAAGTGTTCGGGCGCAATGCGATAGCGGACGATGGTGTCGACGAGTGCGGTGAGTACCGGGCCGTCGATCGCCGCGCTTTCCGGGAGACGGCACTCGGGCTCCGCGGTGCCGGTCATGTCCCGGCTGCCGGTCGCGACACGGCTCGTGGCCGTTCCGGTGGTGTTTGCGCCGCGTGCTGCCGCGGCACCGCGAGCCGCCGGGGCGGGGGAATGGACAACGCCCACCGGCACGGCGTCCTCGGCTCGGTGACAGCTTCGCGTGCCCGCGCTCGAACGCCAGCGATCCGAGTCCGTATCCGGCTCGTACCCGCCGGTGTCCAGGGCCGGCGAATCGCCCTTACGGACGACAGCGCCGAGCCCGCGGGTGCGCTCGTCTGTTCCGAAGATGCCCGCCTCGTGCAACGCGGTAAGGAGCTGCGTCTCGATCCGGTCGAGGCGCCATGCCGCTGTGCGATCGACGGTTCCCGGAACGGGCGCGACCTGGCCCTTGTCGTGATCGAGGTCCGCGGAGCCGACATCGCATGCCCTCGAACGCCCGAGGTCGGGCCCGGCGAAACCGCCCGTATCCCAGGCGCTTTCGGCATGATCCACGACGTCGTCGACCACCCGTGCGAACGCGTAGAGTGCGTGCACCGCGGCCCGCTGTGGTGGGGACAGCAGGCGAGTGGCCAGAAAGTAGGTGCGGCCGTGTTCCGCCGCGATGGTCCTGCAGTGCCGGTATGCGGCCGCCAGTTCGGCGTCGGGGCCGCGGCCGGTCATTGCTTGAGTCTGCCCGAATCGGCGCGCAGCCGCAGCGGGTCCACCTTGCGCAGCGACAGCGCCGCCACCACGGCGACGAAGGTGGCCGCCGCAACGTGCCAGACGTTGTACAGGCCGATCGAGCCGCCCGGCTGGAACACCAGCATCAACCAGGTGCACAACCCCACCAGGATCATCAGTGTGGTGGTGGACATGGCGAATCCGGCGGCCAGTGCCAGCGGCCACGAGTAGTACCAGGGCAACGCCGCGGGGGAGAGGATCACGATCGCGACGAAGGCGATGAGAATGCCCATCACCGCATCGCGTTCGGAGCTCTTGTAGCGCCACCAGGTCCACGCCAGGATGGCGACCAGCGCGAGCGCACAGAGTCCGCGCGTCCACACCAGCACCTCACCCAGATTCAGCGGCGTCACCCAGGTGACCGTGTGCGCCATGATCGTCGGCAGCGAGAGCCAGTTGATGATCTTCTTCGATCCCGACAGCGCGGTCAGCCAGCCGATCCCGACACCCGCGGCCGCGGAGGCGGCCACGAAGACCACCGCGAATACCGACACGCCGAGGCCGGCGATCTTGGCGAAGGTGCGAATCGGATGCGGCAGCGGTCCCTTGTTCTCCGCGGCTCGCCGCTCGCGTTCGTGAATCATCCAGATCCACACCAGGAACGGCAGCGCCACACCGGCCGTCGCCTTGATCGCGACGCCGATCGCGACCACCACGATGCCGGCCGCGTGGTGCCGCTCCAGCACCAGGGCGATGCCGGCGGCCATCAAGCCCACCATGAGCATCTCGTTGTGCACGCCGCCGATCAGGTGGATCAGCACCAGCGGGTTGAGCACCGCCAGCCACAGCGCCACCGTCGGTTTGCCGCCGAGGTGTTTGGTCATATGCGGGACGGCCCACATCATCAGGGCCAGGCCCGGCAGCATGACCAAGCGCATCGCGATGGTGCCGGCCACCACGTTGTCACCGGTGATGCTGGTGATGGCCTGCCCCATGAGCAGGAAGATCGGACCGTAGGGCGCGGTGGTGGTGGTCCATACCGGGCTCACGTTGTCCAGCAGCACACCGGGATTCACCACCGGGCCGACCTTGTAGGGGTCGAAACCGTCGCGCAGCAGTGCGCCCTGCGCCAGATACGAGTACACGTCCTGGCTGAACATGGGCACGGCGAACAGCAGCGGCAGGATCCAGATGCCGACGATCACCCGCAGTTCGTTCAGCGTCACGGTGCTGCCGGGACCGCGGCGCGCGCCGGTGCCGATGGTGATGCGCCCCAACCGGACCCAGGCGATGATCATCGACAGCACACCCAGCCACACCACGATGGTGGCCAGCGCGTAGCCGTGCCCGAATCGCAGCCAGGACAGATGTGCCGCCTCCAGCAGCGGATCGCTGCGGCGCACCGCGCCGGCGCCCAGGCCGCCGAAGGTGATCAGGACAGCACCCCAGAAGCCGAGGAGGGCGGCGTGTCCCTCGGGGCTGCGGAAGAAGTCGCCGGCCCACCGGACCCACCAGCGCACGGTGTGCACGGCCGGTTCCGGGACCGGCACGGCGGTCACCGGCACCGTGGCAACCGTGCTGGTCACCGGTGCTGTCACGGGGGCAGTGTCCATATCGGGGGTCGGCATGGTTCGTCTTCCCCCCGGGAATGTCGGTGCGGTGCGGAACCGCGGGAGTGGTCAGTTCGCGGGCCAGTTTAACGGTTTGCCGGCAACCCTGGCGCGCCGGTCGCCGACGTGGCGCCGTCGGCGTGCCGGAAGGCGCCGGTAATGCGTTCGGCGGCCAGTTTTCCCGACAGCAACGCCGTCGGCACGCCGACCCCCGGCGTGGTGCCGCATCCGGCCAGCACCACGTTGGCCGGGGTGCGCGCGAGGTTGCGGGTGCGGAACGGTCCGGTCTGGCGGAACAGGTGCGCGGCCGAGAACGGCGTTCCGGCGATCATGCCCTGCTCGTACCACGTCTGCGGCGTGTCGAGGTGATCGACGGTGAAATATTCGGCGATTCCCCGGTAGCCGCGCTGTTCCAGCACGTGCAGCAGTTCTCCCAGGTACGCCGGTCCCAGACGCGGCCAATCCAGCGGCGCGGCATCGAGATTCGGGCACGGGGCCAGCACGGACAGCGGTTCGTAGCGGCCGGTGGCCCGATCGACGAACTGGCCGGGATCGCTGAGCGCGGGCCGGGTGATCAGCAGCGACGGATCGCTCATCAGTCGCCCGCGGCCGCGCGGGGCGGCGATTTCGGTGAAGGTCTCGTCCCAGGCCCGGCCGAAATCGATGGTGTGATGGGCCTGTAGCGGCCACTGCGCCGCCACCTCGGCCGGGATGGTGCCGTGCGCCACCACGGCGGAAGGGGCCGCCCGCAACGGGCGGCGCCGGTGAATGCCGAAGCGGCGCAGCGAGCCGAGGTCGGCGGTCAGAACCACCGCATCGCAGTCGAAGTCGCGCCCATCCGCCGAGCGGACCCGCCGGGCGCGCCCGGCGTGATAGTCGATACCGCTGACCTCGCAGTTCAGTTCCAACTGTCCGCCGGCGCCGGTGAACGCGGCCGCGAGCGTCGCGGCGATCGCCCGCATGCCGCCGACCGGGAAGTAGACGCCCAGCGAGGTGTCCATATGCGGAATCGCGCCGTAGACGGCCAATGCCTGCGCGGGTGCGGTCCCGGCGTAGAGGGCCTGAAAGGTGAACAGCCGCGCCAACTTCGGATCGCCCAGGATGCGCTGGACGCGCGGGCCGAGCCGGCCGAAGGCGCCCAGGCGCACCAGTTCCCACAGGGCGGCGCGCTTGTCGGGGATGCGGACCATGTCGAGCGGGGAATCGAAATTGGTGTCCATGAACTGGTCGTAGGCGCCGGCGTAGATCCGGGCCAGCCAGCCCCGCAGGTCCAGATAGCGTTGTGCGTGCGCGGGCCCGCACGCGCGCCGCACCTCGGCGGCCATCCGCTCCGGATCCGCGTACACGCCGATCACACTGTCGTCGGCGAAGCGCGCCTGATAGGCGGGATCGAGGCGGTGGATCCGCAGTCCGTGGGCCGCGGCATCGGTGCCGACCGCGGCCAGCGCCTCGTCGATCACTCCGGGCAAGGTGAGAACCGTTGCGCCGGAGTCGATCTCGTAATCCGGCCCGCGATAGACGCCGACCCGCCCACCCGGATGATCGGCGCGTTCGAGCAGGGTGACCCGGCGCCCGGCTCCGGTCAGATGCAGCGCCGCGGCCAGCCCGGCCAGGCCGGCGCCCACGACGACGATCCGATCGCACTGTCCGGCAACGGTTTTCATGCCACTCGCCTGGTCGCGGCCAGCGCCATCGCGCGCAGCCGGTCGCCGGCCTCGGAGGTGGCCGAGCTGGCCGCCAGTGCGCCGAGACCGCGGTCGGTGAGTTCGGTGATGCGGCGCTCCACATCGTCGACGGCGCCGAGTCCGGTGATGAGGTCGCGCAACTCGGCGACCTGTTCGGGGGAGAGGTCGGTGCCCAGCGCGGAGCGCAGCAGCCGCGCCGCCGCGGGATCGGTGGCGTCGGCACGGCGCAGCGCCTCGGCGACCAGGACCGTGCGCTTACCCTCGCGCAGGTCGTCACCGGACGGTTTGCCGGTGACGGCCGGGTCGCCGAAGACGCCGAGCAGGTCGTCGCGCAACTGGAAGGCGATGCCGATATCGGTGCCGAACTCGCGGTAGGCGGCGATCAGTTCCGGATCGGCCCCGGCCAGCGCCGCGCCCAGGTGCAGCGGCCGTTCCACGGTGTAGGCGGCGGTCTTGTACCGGTTGATCCGCAGCGCGGCGGCCACCGAATCGTCGGCGCCGGCCTCACCGTGCACGTCGAGCAGCTGACCGCCCATCACCTCGGTACGCATCGCCGCCCAGACCGGGGAGAACCGGGCCCGGGCCGCGGCGTCCAATCCGGCCGCGGCGACCATGTCGTCGGCCCACGTCAGCGCCAGATCGCCGATCAGGATCGCGACGCTCACGCCGAAATGCGCCGAATCGCCACCCCAGCCGCGGTCGCGGTGGCGATCTTCGAAGTCCACGTGCACGGTCGGGAAGCCGCGGCGAGTGCGGGAGGAGTCGATGATGTCGTCGTGGATCAGCGCGCACGCCTGCACCAGTTCCAGCGCCGCGCACGCGGTCAGCACCGATTCGGCCTGGTCACCGGTCGGATCGCCGCCCGCGCCGAGCCATCCGGTCCAGGCGAACGACGGCCGGGTCCGCTTGCCGCCGCGCAGCACGAAATCCTCGAGGGCGGCCGTGGCGGAGATGACGACCGGCCCCAGTTCGGCGACCAGTTCGCGGCGGCCGGCGAAGAATCCGGTCAGCGCCTGTTCGACCGCGCGCACCAGCGCCGCGGAGTCGTTCGGCGCCGGACGTGCCGGGCTGGCCGGACCAACGGACAACGCAACCTCCAGATAGTTCGTCGTATCGGCGAGCCGATACCGGGCACGCCGGGACGTATCCGGCGTGCCGAGAATGTGGCCGGCGAGACCCTGTGTCTGCACCGGCGACGGCTGCGGCGGTCCCGCCGATTCTCCGGCCGGCCATCGCGAACGGGTTCGCGTCGCGGCCTGCCGGACCACCGTGAACCTTACTGCGTCGGTTCCGCCGCCCGACAGCGCCGTAGCCGGCACGTGACCGGCACCGCACCGCATCCGGCGGGCGAGATCGAGGCCGGTCGGCCGGTCCGTGCGCGACCGTCACGTGGTGCCCGGGGATGGCCGGTCGACAGATCGCAGGCGGGTGCGGATCGCCGCCCCGGAGACGCCTGGGCGGATGGTGGGCCGCGACGGCGACGTCCAGCTCCGGCCCGAGGCGCCGGCGGCTGGACCGGCGCGGATCCGGACCGGGCGGCCCGTCGAGCGAGGGTGCCCTACTACACTGGACCGGTGAGTTTCGACAACGTACGGGGACGATCGACCCCAGGCCGACCTTCCCGGACGCCGTCCGGAACTCCCTCCGTGGTGGGGCAGCTGGGCCGCCGCCCCGACGGCACCATTCCGTTCTCGGTGGAATTCAATCCGCCCCGCGACGCGGCCGCCGAGGCGCGGCTGTGGCGCGCCGCCCGTGAATTCGAGCGGATGCATCCGGCGTTCGTGTCGATGACCTACGGTGCGGGCGGATCCACCCGCGACCGCACCGCGCGCATCACCGGGCAACTGGCCCGTGAGACCACACTGCTCACCGTCGCGCATCTGACCGCGGTCGGGCACAGCGTTGCCGAACTGCGATCCATCGTCGGCAGCTACGCCGACGCCGGCATTCGCAACATGCTCGTACTGCGAGGTGACCCGCCGGGCGATCCGCTGGGGGAGTGGCGCAAACATCCCGACGGTGTCGAGTACGCCGAGGAACTGGTGCGCATGGTCTGCGAACTCGGCGACTTCCACGTGGGCGTGGCGTCGTTTCCGCAGGGTCACTACCGCTCGCCCGACCTGGACCACGACACCCGCTATCTGACCGCGAAACTGCGTGCGGGAGCGGAATATTCGATCACGCAGATGTTCTTCGACGTGGAACACTATCTGCGCCTGCGGGATCGGGTCGCGGCCTACGACGCCGAACAGGGCGCAAAGCCGATCATTCCCGAGCTGATGCCGATCACGTCGCTGCGCACGGTGCAGCGCGCCGAGGAACTGTCCGGCCGGCCGCTGCCGGCGCGGGTCATGCAGCGGCTCGAGCAGGCGGCCGGCAACGATCCGGAGGCCAATCGCAACGCCGTGCGCGCGGTGGGCATCGAGATCGCCACCGAGATCGGGCAGCGACTGATCGACGAGGGCGCGCCCTGCCTGCATTTCATCACCCTGAACTTCGCCAAGGCGACCACCGAGGTGCTCACCAACCTCGGCTACACGGTGACCCCGGCGGCCGTCAGCGCCTGATCGGCGTTTCGCGGGCGTGTTGCCACGCATTCGCCTCCACCGGCGGTACCCTCTCGTGCACCGTGACGACGCGGAGGTCCCCGAGTCATGCTGTGCGGCCCGGCGGACCGACCCTGGTGCGGATGTTCCGCCGAACTCAGGAGAACCCCGATGGCCGTGGTGACCAGTCTCGTCCGTCTTTCCGCAGCGCTCACCGTGACCGGTGCGCTGACCTTCGCCGGCGCCGCCGCCGCGACCGCCGCCCCGCCCGACCCCGCCGCCACCATCGCCGCCCTGGGCCAGAACCCGGCGGCGGCGACGGATTTGCTGAGCGCGTATCAGACGGCGGTCGACTCGCTGAAACAGCTGGGTATCCAGCCGTTCCTGTATCCGTCCGGGTCGGCGTTCTGCCAGGACGGCAGCACTCTCGGGCTCGTTCCGGCGCTGGCCGGTGCGGTGCCCGGGCCGTGGCCCAAACTGGCGGTGCCGGTACCCGGTCTGGACCTGTCCGCGGTGAAGGCGGGCCAGACGATGTTCGCCTTCGTCCCCTATGGCATGGGCCCCGACGGCGCCGACACCACCGGGATGCAGGTGGCCTGGTTGAACGTGTCCAACGGCCGCGGCGGATTCGCGGCCATGGGCCCGCTGTCCCAGGTCATCGGCTCGATGGTGCCGCCGAATCTGCCGCCCGAGATGCGCCCGGCGTTCGAACAGGCGATCCGCAACTTCTTCCTGGCGTCGCTGCCGGTCGGCGGGGTGCGCGCGGTGCCGGTGGACACCGGCTCCGGAACGGTGCTGGCGGCGGTGTTCGGCACGGTCCGCAACGGCGCCGACACCTGCATGTTCCTGCCGACGGTCGGCGTTACCTCGGTGCCCTGAGTGCGGTGCGCCCGGGCCGGGAGCGGCCCGGGCCGTCCGGCACCGGGCGTCCCTTCCAGCGCAGCGCGCCGCGCCGATGCAGCAGCCACGACCGGCCCGACAGCCGCAGATACGCGCCGATCGACACCGGATGTGCCAGCGCCGCAGCGAGATCGGCGCCGCGCGGGCCCGTCCCGGATTCCAGTGAGCGGGCCAGCAGCCGGCTCGCGACACCCGAGCCGTAGCCGATGACACCTGTGCGCCGGATCCGGCCGCGGCCGAACAGCGCCGCGAGAGCGGGCAGCACGTACGCGACCGCGGCGACCGTATCCACCGCCACCGCACCGGCCGGGCCGCCGTAGGCCGACCACAACCAGCGGGTGTAGCCGCCGTCGACTTCGGCCGCGCCCCGGTACATTCGAGTACTCGCCAGCGTTCCCGCCGCCACCAGCACGGTGCGATGTCCGGCGCGCCGCAGCGCCCGCGCCAGCGCCAGATCCTCGGTGATCGAACCGGCTACCGCCGCATGCCCGCCCACCGCGCGATAGACCGCGGCGTCGAAGACGAGGAACTGCCCGCACGCCACCGCGGTCGAGGGCCGCAGGCTGCGATCGGCGAGCCGCACCGGCAGCGTCGTGGCCCACGACCAGCACAGCAGCGGTTGCACCAGCGCCTCCGCGAGCGATCCGGCTTGCTGATACGGCCACGGCGACACCGAACCCGCCCCGCTGCGGCGCAATTCGCTCACCGCGGCGGCGATGGCCTGCGGGCGCAGCCGCACGTCGGCGTCGAGGAAGATCAGCGCGCCGGGCGGCGGGTCGGCGGTGACGCCCGCGAGTTCGGCCAGGCGCGCGCAGGCCGCGGTCTTGCCGGTCCATCCGGGTTCGGGGTCGGTGTCGGCCGCGACCACGGTGAATCGGTCGTCGTCACCGATCGCCTCGACGGCGGCCGGGAAGGTGCCGTCGGTGGATCCGTCGTCGAGAATCCAGATCCGCATGCGCGAAACACCTTGCTGGGCCCGCAGATCCGCGATCAGCAGTGGTAGGCGAGTGGCTTCGTCGCGGGCCGGGATCGCGATGATCACCGGCTCGATCACCGGTGTCGCGCCGGCCCGCAGCCGCCGCATCGCGAGCCGGTTCACCAGTGCCACCGCACATCCCGCACCGGCCACGATCGTGCCCGCCGTGACGATCGGTTCGACTACCGACCGCGCACCGCGCGGCGTCATGGGGCCTCTCCCGGCGGCTGCGCCGAGGTGGCGGGGACTGTGCTCGCGGCGCCCATCGTGGTCCGGATCAGGCGTCCTGCTTCACCCGCGGACGCCACGGCGGCGTGGGGTTGCGATTCAGATACGCCAGCACCGCGACCATGGCGGCCACCGCGAGGGTGATGCCGCCGACGATTCCGGCCCAGCCGGCGAAGGAACGGGTATTCGGATCGGCGTAGCTGACCTCGGCGCGCACGGTGCTCACATCGCCGGCCGGCAGCTTCCACGAGACCGTCGAATCACCCTGCCGGGTGCCGTTGGTGGTGGCCACCCGGGCCGGGAACGCGACGGTGAACTGCACGTCCGAACCTTGCGGCGGAACGGATTTCAGGTCGACCCGGCCGGTGAGCGTCACCTTGTCGCCGGTGCGGATGAACTGCAGGTTGAACATGCCCTGCGTCTGATCCGACAGCGCGCCCAGCTGCTGCACCTCGCCGAAGGTCAGGTCGTCGAAGTAGACCTGGCTGCCGACATAGCCGTCCTGGCTGTAGGGCTCGACCCGGATCTTCGCGGCCAGCGTCTCGGGCGCCTTCAGCTCCGGGCCCTTGTCCTTGTCGTTGGCCGGGATCACCGCGGCCACCAGATGGCCGGACACGCGGTCGTTCGAGGACACACCCATCGATACCTGGACCCGCAGGCAGCCGGTCAGCAACGGCGCCAGCAACAGGACCAGCAAGGCTACGGACCAGAGGCGACGACGCCGGGTTCGCCGCGGCGTGTGGGTCGACTCTGGCATCGATGGTGTCGGACTCGGCTGCACGGCACACATCGTGCCATGAGCCGCTGTGATCGTCGGCACGCGACGGGCGTTTACGGCGGCGCGGGCAGCCGCCCGCGGGAGCGGGCCTCCCGCAGCACCCATACCGCCGTGGGCACGGCCACCACTCCGAGGCCGATCAGGCCGTACCCCGCGGACGCGGGCAGATCCAGGAACACCGCATGGGCCAGCGCCGACCCGAACCAGGTCCACAGCAGCACCGCGATCGGTACCGCGGGTCCGGCGCCGCGCGGGGCGCAGCGGCGTTCGAACGCCGCGAGCAACGTCGCCATCAGGGCGCCGACCGCGAACCAGCCCAGGTAGTTCGTATACGGGATATCGCCGATTCCGGGCAGGCCCGGATGGGCCGAACACCAGGTCCACTGCCCGTCGGCCACCATCTGCGGGTCGAGGTAGAGGTCCCAGCCCACCGCGCCCACGGCGGTCGCCAGAACGCGGGTGACGGTGCGGCGGCACAGCAGTCCGGTCGCCACCCAGATCGGATAGAGGCCGCCGACCCAGGCCACCGGCACGACCAGTGGCACCTGCGCCAGGTCGGGCCCGAGCCGGCCGTGCGCGTAGTGATAGCAGCCGAACGGGAAACCCCGTGCGGTACCGATCATTTCGGCGACCGCGCCCACGCCGCCGACGATCACCGCGTACCCGGCCGCCCAGCCGATGCCCCGGGCCACCCAGGCGTGCAGCAGCGCGGTGGCCGCCGACAGCGCGACGATCAGGACCGTCACCCGATCCCGCGTGGAGCCGTCGGTGAGGGGATAGGCGATCTGCGCCGCGACCCAGGCCACGGCGGTCACCGCCGGCCACTGCCGTGCCGTCATCGCCGCGCGAAACGGCCGCGGCGCAGCGAGCGCAACACCAGCCCCGCCGCGGTACGCCCGCTGGCTCCAGACACCCCGCCGCCGGGGTGGGTGGAGGCCCCGGTCAGATACAGCCCGGGCGCACCCGGCACCTTCTGCCCGGACAATTCCGGAATGGGCCGCCAGAAGAACATCTGATCCAGCGACATCTCGACATGCATGACGTTGCCGCCGATCAGCCCCAGCTCGCTCTCCAGATCGGCGGGGGTCTGCACATAGCGCTGCCGCACCGAATCGGCGAAACCCGGTGCGTAGGAGTCGACTTCGGCGATGATGCGGTCGGCCTCGCGCTCACCGTGCGCGCGCCAGTCGCTGCCGTCGGCGAGCCGGTGCGGATGCCACTGCGCCCACAGCGACAGCTGATGCTCGCCGGGTGGCGCGATCGTGGGGTCGAGCGCGCTGAAACTCATCGCCAGCACCACCGGACGCGGCGGCAGTTCCCCGGCCAGCGCGGCGGCGTGGGCGAGTCGCAGGTGCCGTCGATCGGACACCAGCAGTTGCAGTCCGCGCGTCGACTCCTCCGGTGCGGCGCCCGGATATGCCGGAAGGGCGGTGGTCGCGGCCCGCACCACCATGCCGATACCGGGTCCGACCCGGATGCGGCGCCGCCAGTCGGTGAGGACGGTGTCGTCGAATCCGCCGCGCCGCAACAACTCCAGAGTGGTGAGCACGTGTGTGCCGGAAATCACGGTGCGGGCGAACAGGTCGCGGCCGCCTGCCGTGCGGACCCGCCAGCCGTCGCCCGAGCGGCGCAGCTCGGTCACCTCGTCACCGGCGGAGACGGTTCCGCCGTCGGCACCCAGCCGCGCCACGAGTGCCGTGGTGAGCGCGCCGCTGCCGCCGACCGCGCGGCCGGGCGGCAGCGTGTGCATCAGCGCGGCGAAACCGGCCATCGGCGCGGTGCCGGGTTCCGACATCGGCGGCCCGGACTGTGCGCCGAACCAGGCCAGTGCCGCCTTCAGCCGTTCGTCGTCGAACCAGCTGTCCAGCAGGGCGTCTCCGGACTGCAGGAATTCCCGCGACAGCGCGCTGCCACCGCCCCGGGCGTCCAGGCCCCAGAACGCGCGCAGGAACCGGCCCGGCGTCGGCGCACCGCCGAACGCCCGCATCACCCGCTGGGCCCGGGGCCCCCAGGTCCGGACGAACCGCCGGTAGGCCTCGGCGTCGCGGGCGTCACAGGCCCGAGCGATCGAGGCGCAGGTGCGGTCGACATCGCGGTGGAAGACGATCGGCTCGGCGCCCGAGCCCACCGGCGCGGGCGCGAAAGCCCAAGGATCGCAGTCGATGTAGCGCAGCCCGAACTTCTCCAGTTCGAGTTCCTCGATGATGCCGGTGTGGCGGATCATGATGTGCGCAGAGGAACCGCGGTCCACGAGATGACCGGGGAAACGCTCGACCGTCGACACCGCGCCACCGAGCACCTCGTCGCGCTCGAGGACCTCCACCGGATGTCCCGCGCGTGCCAGATAACAGGCCGCGACCAGTGCGTTGTGGCCGGAGCCGAGGATCAGTGTCGTCACTGCTCGGGCGTCCGCAGCGGTAGCCGGCGGCCGAGTACGGCGAAGCGCCGGGTATCACCCGAGAAGACGAAATGCCGGACCACATCGGTGAATCCCTGCCGGCGATACAGCCGCCAGGCGCGGTTGGCCTCGCGGTCGACCTCCGGTGTGGACAGCAGTACCGCCGCTTCCGTGCGCTGCTCGAGCAGTCGCACCAGCAGGGTCTCGCCGATGCCGCGCCCTTGGGCGGAGGGATGGACGTGCAGTTCGGTGAGTTCGAAATAGTCCGACAGCAGGGCCCGCGCGGTCTGCTCCGGCCAGCCCGAGCGACGCAATCCGGTGTGCACCTGCTGATGCCACCACTGGTGCGGCGCACCGCGATAGCCGTAGGCGATCGCGACGATCGGCGCGGTGCGCAGGTCGACGTGGCCGCTGTCGTCGGGGACCACCGCGGCGACGGCCTGCCAGCCCGGCCGGGTGGTGTGCTCGGCCCACATCGGGGCGCGGTGGTGTTCGGTGCCGCGTGGATAGTCCATCGCCGCGACGTACACGGCGAGGGCGTCGTGCAGCCGGTGACGCAACGTCGCGGCCGAGAGGTCGACGACGACGGGCGCGGGGGTGTGGCGGGGCCTGACGGCGGTCATGTGCGGGGAGCCATATCTTCGGGGCCGTCTCTGTCTGTCGAAGGTTCTGTGGTCTGGGGCGGACGTCGGATGCGGGGCGGACGGGGGTGCGGGATCCCCATCCAGGGTGCGCGGCTCTCGTTCGGCGCGAAAGTCTGTCGGTGGTCGTCTCTATATTCACATTCAATTGAAACGTTCGAATACCTGTTCGGTTCGGCGCGGTCGACCGGGCCCGGTATGCGAAATGTGGAGGTGTCGAGATGGCTGGTCGGATGGACGATCCGCGACGTGCCGGCCGGGCGGGCGGTCTGCTCGACCGGGCGGACACGATGGTGCAGCAGGCCTGGGCCGAACCCGACCCGAGCGAGCGGCTGCGCAGCGCGTATCTGGCGGCCCTGCGCGGCGCCGGGGCGGTGCTGGCCGCGACCGGGGCCGACCGCGCGCCGCGGGCTCGCTCCCGCAACGCGTGGGTGCTGATGCAACAGGCCGCTCCGGAATTCGTCATGTGGTCGGACTACTTCAGTTCCTTCTCCGAAACGAGGGCGGCGCTCGAGGCCGGACTGGACCGCGCGATCAGCGATACCCAGGCCGACGAATTCGCCTCGCGGGTGGAGGCATTCCTGCGCGATGTGGAGGATGCGCTGGCGATTACCGCGGCCCGGTTGCGTCCCGCGCCGGGCTGGCTGGCGGACGGCACGGCGTGAACATCGGCGAGTAGGTGGTAGCGCACTGATCGAACTCGTATCATTGGTGGCAGTAGCCGCCAAGGTCGGCTACTTGTCGTCTACCCGGAGGCGACAACCAGGACCTAGTGCCGGGGGAGGTACCGTGCCACTCTCCGAGCACGAGCAGCGCATGCTCGAACAGATCGAGAGCGCGCTCTATGCTGAGGACCCTAAATTCGCCTCGACCGTGCGTGGTGGTCGGCTTCGCTCTGCCACCGGAAGACGCAGACTTCAGGCGGCCGCGCTCTTCGTCCTCGGCCTCGTTCTTCTCATCGCGGGAATCGCCCTGCCCGTCAAGCCCGGCGGATTCCCCATCATCAGCCTGCTCGGCTTCATCGTGATGTTCGGCGCGGGTGTGTTGTTGCTGCTGGGCGGCTCGGGTATGACCAAGAGCGGCCGAGGCGGCGGCGACGACGCCTCCTCCGGCCCCGGTGGGATTCCCGGCCGTGCGGCAAAGAGTAAGCAACGCAAGGCCGGCGGCTTCTCCGCTCGCATGGAAGATCGGTTCAGGCGCCGCTTCGAGCAAGACAGCTGAGCCTGCGCTCGCGTCCTGGAGGCGGCGGCGAGCGACCGAATGTGGGTTGCGTGATGATTGCCGTGCCCGGCACCGAGTAGCCGGCAACTGAACAACCTCGAACGACACGCCGTGATCTGCGGCGTGTCGTTTTCTTGTCGCGGAGTGATCCGGATCGCGTTCATGCTGCGCCGGATTCGTCGTCCCCCGCGTTTCCCCACCTTGCCCCACGCCCGGCCCCCACTCTCACCCACCGACTGTCGGGGCGGCTCCCAGCTGCGGGTTTGCTGATGGTTGTCGGACGGACCGCCCCGCCGGCGGCGCGTGTCGGGGGAACTCGACGAAATCTCCCCACCGCAGTGATAGCTGAGCTGACCTGCTCGATCCCCGAGCCGGGGACCGAGATCACCGCGGCTTTCGATTGAAAGTGGGGGAAAGTGGGGTAATGTGGAGCGCGCACTGATAAGAGCCGATCAGACGAGGTGATCGAGCGGGAGGTGTCGAGACTGTGTTTCTCGGTACCTACACGCCTCGGCTGGACGACAAAGGGCGACTGACGTTGCCTGCGAAGTTTCGCGACGAGCTGGCGGGAGGGTTGATGGTCACGAAAGGTCAGGACCACAGCCTTGCCGTCTATCCCAAAGAAGAGTTCACCGCCCTGGCGCGGCGAGCCGCGGCGGCGTCCCGAAGCAACCCGCAAGCAAGGGCTTTCGTTCGTGCCTTGGCGGCGTCCACGGACGAACAACGTCCCGATGGGCAGGGCCGGATCACGTTGTCGGCCGAACATCGCCGCTACGCGAACCTGTCCAAGGACTGCGTGGTGATCGGCTCGGTCGATTTCCTCGAGATCTGGGACAAACAGGCGTGGGATTCCTACCTCGCCGAGCACGAGGAGGACTACTCGCTGGCAGGAGACGAGTCGCTGGGCGGAATTTTCTGATCCGAGACAGGCGAGTGCCCTGCGGCCTCTGCCCGGCACGGACCCTGACGTACTTCCCCAACGCCAGGTGCCGTGTTCGGTCAGAGACCCCGGGGCATTGGCTGTCCACTCGTTAGGCCATCCACCCGTCGCAAGCACCGTGAGCCAGGATCCGGGAGGTCGAGGTGAATCGTGACAGCGACCGCCCCCGCCATGTTCCGGTTCTCTTGCGTCGTGCCGACGAAATCCTCGGCCCCGCACTGGAATCCGGCGGAGTCCTGGTCGACGCCACGCTCGGTTTGGGTGGGCATGCCGAACATTTTCTGCGGACCTACCCCGCGATCCACCTGATCGGACTGGACCGCGATACCGAGGCGTTGCGCTTGGCGGGCGAGCGGCTCGCGCCCTTCGCCGATCGAATCACGCTGGTACACACCCGATATGACGGCCTGCCCGGCGCCCTGCGGCAGGCCGGGCTGCCGGAACGCGGTTCGGTGCGTGCGGTGCTGATGGACCTCGGTGTCTCCTCGATGCAACTCGACGAGGCCGAGCGGGGATTCGCCTATTCGGTGGACGCTCCGCTGGACATGCGGATGGATCCGACCTCCGACCTCACCGCGGCCGATGTGCTCAACACCTACAGCCACGGCGACCTGGCCCGCATCCTGAAAACCTATGGCGAGGAACGCTTTGCGGGCCGGATCGCGAGCGAGATCCTCCGCCGGCGCGCGCAGCGGCCGTTCACGACCAGTGCCCAACTGGTGGAACTGCTCTACGACGCGATCCCGGCGGCGACCCGGCGCACCGGCGGGCACCCCGCCAAACGCACCTTCCAGGCTTTGCGGATCGAGGTCAACCGCGAACTCGAGTCGCTCGAGGCCGCGGTGCCGGCGGCGCTGGCCGCGCTGGAGGTCGGCGGCCGGATCGTCGTCATGTCCTACCAGTCGCTGGAGGACAAGGTCGTCAAACAGATCTTCGCGCAGGCCTCGGCCTCGCGCACACCATTGGACCTGCCCGTCGAATTGCCCGGTATGGGACCGGAATTCGCGATTCTGACCAGGGGCGCGGAGAAGGCGAGCGAAACGGAGATCGAGGAGAACCCACGCGCGGCGCCGGTGCGTATGCGGGCCGCGGAGCGAATACAGGCGGCCGGGTGACAGCGATCCGGCTACGGGGGTATTGCCGGTGCGGCAGCACTACGACGGGCAGTCCCACAGGAAATTGGTAGGGGAGGCAGGAATATGAGCGTGCGGACACGGGTGGACGCACCACAGCGGACGCAGCGGTCCGCGCCGCGGCGAGCGCACAGCGCCGACCGCGTGAAATCCGGTGCGGCCCAACGCGCGTATGCGCGCCGGCGCAATCGGGCGGGGGAGCGCGTGCTTCCGCCGCTACCCGGGCGCGCCGGGTCGGTGATGGCCGGACGGTTGCCGTTCGTGGCGGCGATTCTGGCCCTGCTCGGCTGCGGTCTGCTCGCGACTCTGGTGTTGACCACCCATGCCGCCGAGGACAGCTATCAGCTCAGCGACGCCCGCCGCGTCAATCGGCAGTTGCTCGACGAACGCGCGGCCCTGCAGCGCGAGGTCGAGGCCGCCGACTCGGCGCCCGAACTGGCCAACCGCGCGCGCGAACTGGGCATGATCCCGGCCAAGGATCCCGCCCGCCTGCTCGTGGCGCCCGACGGTTCGGTCACGGTGGTCGGTAAGGAGACACCCGCCGAGGGAGCGCCCGTGCCGCCGCTCAACACGACTCCGGCCAAACCGGGGGCGCTGCCGCCGAAACTCGCTCAGGCTCAAGGGGAACGGCTGGTCCCGGTGACCACCACGCCGGCTCCCGCTCCCGGTCCGACCCCGCAGAACCAGGCCCCGGCGCCGACCACGACCGCGCCGCAACCGCCGGCCCAGCCGACGCAGGTTCCGGCACCGGTGCAGGCCGCACCGGCAGCGCCGGCCGCACCACCGGCCGGGACGCAACCGGCGGCGCAGGCGGCTCCGGCCGCACCGGCCGCCGAGCCGGAGCCCGCGGCGCAGGCGGCGCCGGTCGCCCCCGCGGGTACCCAGCCGACGGCACCGGCCGGTCCGCCCGCACCCGTAGCACCCGCCGCGCTGCCGGCCGGCACCCAGCCGGTGGTCCAGGCGGCACCCGAGGGGGCTGATCGATGACCGGCCGCGGTGGAGGCAGAACCGGCGGGGGCGCCACCGGACGCGGCCGGGCGGGGATGCGATCCACATCCGCCCGGCCGCGTCGCGCTCCCCGGCCGCGGGCGGGGTCGCCCGCGGATGCCTCCACGCGGCTGCGGTTCGGAGTCGGACGTGTCCTCATGCTGGTGGCGCTGCTCGTCGTCGCGATGCAATTGCTGTGGCTGCAAACGTTTTCCGCGCCCAATCTCTCGGCCGAGGCGGCGAGCCAGCGCACGGTGCATCAGACCGACTGGGCGCAACGCGGTGCCATCCTCGATCGCGACGGCCGCGCTCTCGCGTTCACCGTCGTGACGAAGAAGCTCAACTTCCGGCCGGTGGCCGTGCGCAAGGATCTGGCCGACGCGCGCGCGAAGAGCGACAAGGCGCCCGAGGTGGACAAGCGGCTGGAGGAGATCGCCGAGACGATCCACGAAAAGCTGGGCAAGGACGCGCCCCCCGAAGCGGATCTGCTCGCCAAACTGCGCAGCGACGACCAGTTCACCTATCTGGCCTACAACGTCGACTCCCGGGTCGCCGACGAGATCACCGAGAAGTTCCCCGAGGTGGGGACCGAACGTCAGGACACGCCGGTCTATCCAGGCGGCGCGCTGGCGGCCAACGTGGTGGGCGCGACCGGCTGGGACGGACACGGCCAGGTGGGGCTCGAGGCGTCGATGGACGCGACACTGGCCGGCACCGACGGTTCGCACACCTACGATCGCGGCTCCGACGGGGCCGTCATCCCCGGCAGCGAGCGCGACAAGGTGCCCGCGGTCAACGGCTCCAATGTCGAACTGACCCTCGACTCCGATCTGCAGTACTACGTGCAGCAGCAGGTCCAGGAGGCCAAGGACAAATCCGGCGCCCAGGACGCCTCGGCGGTGGTGCTGGACGCCCACACCGGCCAGGTGCTGGCCATGGCCAACGACAACACCTTCAATCCGGCGCAGAATCCGAAATTCTGGGCTTCGGCCGATATCGGCAATCCGTCGGTGACCAACGCCTACGAGCCCGGTTCGGTGAACAAGATCATCACCGCGGCGGCCTCCATCGAATACGGCCTGACCAACCCGGACGAGGTACACCAGGTGCCCGGGGAGATCCACATGGGCGGGGTCGTCGTGCACGACGCGTGGTCGCACGGCGTGATGCCGTACACGACCACCGGCATCTTCGGTAAGTCGTCGAACGTGGGCACGCTGATGCTCGCCCAGCGGATCGGCGAGGATCGCTTCGCGGATATGGTCAAGCGCTTCGGGCTGGGGCAGCGCACCGGTGTCGGGCTGCCGGGTGAAAGTGGTGGCATCGTGCCGCCACGCGACCAGTGGTCCGGCTCGACGTTCGCGAATCTGCCCATCGGGCAGGGCCTTTCGATGACACTGCTGCAGATGACCGGGATGTACCAGGCCATCGCCAACGACGGGGTGCGGATCCCGCCGCGCATCGTCAAGGACGTGATCGGCCCCGACGGGCACCGCACCAGCGAACCGCAGCCGGACGGCGTGCGGGTGGTGAGCCCGCAGACCGCGAGTACGCTGCGGCAGATGTTCCAGGCCGTGGTGCAGCGCGATCCGATGGGATATCAGCAGGGCACGGGCGCTCCCGCGGCGATCGAGGGCTACCAGATCGCCGGGAAGACCGGGACCGCGCAGCAGATCGACGAGAAATGCCAGTGCTATTCCGCCGATCGTTACTGGATCACCTTCGCCGGAATCGCCCCGGCCGACAATCCGCGCTACGTCATCGGCATCATGTTGAACGCACCCGTGCGCAGCACCGACGGCAGCGGTGGGCAGTCGGCGGCGCCGCTGTTCCACAGCATCGCCTCCTGGGCGCTGCAGCGCGATCGCGTTCCGCCGTCGACCGTGCCGCCGAAACAGCTTGTGCTCCAGGCGATGTAGTGGTGTGTGCGGTTGAATGTCCGGTTTCGGAAGCGTGGGTGTCCGTGTGCGGCCCGCCGCACGGGCGGGTGCGGGCGCGGTGAGGCCGGGGAGCCGGTGCGCGCGAGGCGGCCACGCTGCGTGGTCGCCGATCGCCCACAGGTAACCTGACTCCCCGACCCCGAATCTCGACCCGATGCACAGATGTGCGCCCACGAAAGGAGCCTGGTGCCCGTGCAGCCCAGCCCGCAGGTGCTTCGCCCCGCCGTTGCGTTGCCGACGCCGGTGCAGGCCGTTGCCGAACTGACCGGTGCGCGGCTGAACTCCGGCGACACTGCCGGGATCGAGATCACCGGCATCGAACAGCGCTCGAACGCCGTGCAGCCTGGTGATCTGTTCGCCGGTCTGGCCGGTGCCAAGGCCCACGGCGCCCGGTTCGCCGCCGATGCCGTGGCGCGTGGTGCGGTCGCGGTGTTCACCGACGCGGCCGGCGCCGCACTGATCGGCGAGCTGGATGTGCCGGTCCTCGTGCACGACGACCCGCGTGCGGTGCTGGGTGAACTGTCGGCGGCGATCTATGGTCATCCGTCGCGGCAGTTGCAGGTCATCGGCATCACCGGCACGTCGGGGAAGACCACCACCTCCTATCTGGTGGAGGCCGGACTGACCGCCGCCGGCCTGTCGACCGCCCTGATCGGCACGATCGAGACGCGGATCGCGCGGCGCGTCGATCCGAACCCGGAGCAGACCGCGGCCGGTGCGAGCGCCGCCGTCGAGTACCGCCGGGTGCCCAGCGCGTTGACCACGCCGGAGGCGCCGCAGCTGCACGCGATGTTCGCGCTGATGGTCGAACAGGGTGTGCAGGCCGTGGTGATGGAGGTGTCCAGCCACGCGCTGGCGCTGGGCCGCGTGGACGGTGTGCACTTCTCCGTCGGCGCGTTCACGAACCTGTCGCAGGACCACCTGGACTTCCACGCCGACTTCGAGGACTATTTCGCCGCCAAACGCCGGCTGTTCGTCCCGGATCCGGGATCGCCGCAGCGGCAGGTCGCGGCCGACACCTGTGTGATCTGCGTGGACGACGCCTGGGGCCGGCGGCTGGCGCGGGAGGCGAGCGGGCGCGCCCGGGTCGTCACCGTGGCGACCGCGGACTGCCCGACCGGGGAGACCGAACCGGAATGGACGGTGACCGGCGCGGCCGCGCCGGCCGACGGCGGGCAACAGTTCACCGCGATCGGTCCCGAGGGTGAGATCCCGGCCCGGCTGCGGTTGCCCGGGCGCTACAACATCGCCAACGGCCTGCTCGCGATCGCGGTGTGCGCCGCGGCGGGCGTCGACGGTGCGGTGGCTGCCGCGGCGCTGGGCGAGGTGGACGTGCCCGGCCGGATGCAGCGGGTCGACGCGGGACAGGATTTCCTCGCCCTCGTCGACTACGCGCACAAGCCGGCCGCGGTGGAATCGGTGATCGCGACGCTGCGCCGGCATCTGCGCGACACCGGTGGCCGCCTGGCCGTGGTGGTGGGCGCCGGTGGCGATCGTGACGCCGGTAAGCGGCCGCTGATGGGCGCCACCGCGGCGCGCGGCGCGGAACTGCTGGTCATCACCGACGACAATCCGCGCACCGAGGATCCGGCCGAGATCCGCGCCGCGATCCGCGCGGGCGCGCTGGGTATCGCCGAGGCCGAGCGCGGTGAGGTGCGCGAGATCGGCGATC
Organism: Nocardia sp. BSTN01; assembly: GCF_015354405.1. Taxonomy (GTDB): domain Bacteria; phylum Actinomycetota; class Actinomycetes; order Mycobacteriales; family Mycobacteriaceae; genus Nocardia. Next base: position 90,901 of record NZ_JADKYP010000008.1, read on the forward strand.
GGGCCGCCGCCATCGCCGCGGCCGTGGAGTGGGCACGGCCGGGGGATGTGGTGCTGGTGGCAGGTAAGGGACACGAGACCGGGCAGGAGATTGCGGGTGTGAAGTATCCGTTCGACGACCGTGAGGTGCTGGGACAGGCCCTGGAACGTAAAACGAAAGACCTGACGGTTTCATGATCGAAATGACTCTGCGGGAGATCGCCGAGATCGTCGGCGGCACGTTGCACGACGTGAGCGATCCCGCGGTGACGGTGACCGGTGCGGTCGAATTCGATTCGCGCCGAATCAATTCCGGCGACCTGTTCCTGGCGCTGCCGGGCGAGCACGTCGACGGGCACGACTACGCCGGCAAGGCCGTGGCCTCCGGTGCGGTGGCGGTGCTGGCGGCGCGTCCGGTCGGCGTACCGGCGATCGTGGTCGAACCGTTCGCCTCCGCCGCCGACGCGGTGGCGAACCGCTCCTATGTGCTGGCCCACGACACCGACGGCTCCGGCGCCGCCGTGCTGGCCGCGCTGGCCAAACTGGCGCGCGCGAGCGTGGACCGGCTGGCCGCCGCCGGCCTGGACGTGGTCGGGGTGACCGGTTCGGCCGGGAAGACCTCCACCAAGGACCTGCTGGCGCGCGTGCTCGCGCCGCTGGGCGCCGTGGTCGCCCCGCCCGGATCGTTCAACAACGAACTGGGTCATCCGTGGACGGCGCTGCGCGCCGGGGCCGACTCCCGCTTCCTGGTGCTGGAACTGTCCGCGCGCGGCCCGGGCCATATCAAGGCGCTGACCGATATCGCGCCCCCGCGGATCGGTGTGGTTCTCAACGTCGGCACCGCGCACCTGGGTGAGTTCGGCGGCCGCGACGCCATCGCGCAGGCCAAAGGCGAACTGGTGGAAGCGCTTCCGCCGACCGGCGTCGCGGTGCTCAACGCCGACGACCCACGGGTGGCGGCGATGGCCGCCCGGACCCGAGCCCGGGTGGTGACCTTCGGTCAGGCGTCGGGCGCCGATGTGCGGGCCACCGACATCGTGGTTGACTCCGAAGCACGCGCGCGATTCACCTTGCACGCCAAGGGTTCTCGCGCCGAGGTGCATCTGGCAGTCTACGGCGAACACCAGGTCTCGAACGCGCTGGCCGCGGCCGCCGTGGCGCTCGAATGCGGTGCTGACCTCGACACCGTGGCACAGGCCCTGGCCGGTGCGACGGTCGATTCGGCGCACCGGATGGATGTGCGGACCCGCCCCGACGGGGTCACCGTCGTCGACGACTCCTACAACGCCAACCCGGATTCCATGCGCGCCGCCCTCAAGGCGCTGGTGTCGATGTCGCGCGCCGGCGGTACGCCGGATGCGCCGCGCGGCCGGCGCAGCTGGGCGGTCTTGGGCGAAATGGCCGAACTGGGCGAGGATTCGGTCGTCGAACACGACGGCATCGGCCGGCTCGCGGTGCGGCTGGACGTCGACCGGCTGATCGTGGTCGGCACCGGGCGCCCGGCCCGGGCGCTGCATCAGGGTGCGGTCATGGAAGGCTCGTGGGGCGAGGAATCGATCCTCGTACCCGATATCGAATCCGCGATCGCCCTGCTGGACAACGAGATCGCGGCCGGTGATGTGGTGCTGGTCAAGGCGTCGAACTCCGCCGGTCTGTGGGCGGTGGCGCAGCACGTGCTCGCATCGGGTGAGCAGGGCACGGAGGCAGCTGGATGAGGCAGATTCTGTTCGCGGCGGGGATCGCGCTGGCGGTATCGATCCTGCTGACGCCGCTGCTGATCCGCATGTTCGCGCGGCGCGGATTCGGCCAGGAGATCCGCATCGACGGCCCCGAGAGTCATCAGGCCAAGCGCGGCACCCCGACCATGGGCGGTGTCGCGATCCTGATCGGCATGTGGGCCGGATATCTGGGCTCGCATCTGATCGGCATCGGCTATCACGCCGACGGGCCGTCGGTCTCGGGCCTGCTGGTCCTCGGCCTGGCCACCGCGCTGGGCGTGGTCGGCTTCATCGACGACTTCATCAAACTGCGCAAGCAGCGCAATCTGGGCCTGACCGCGGCCGGCAAGTACATCGGCCAGCTCGGTTCGGCGGTGATCTTCGGGGTGCTCGCGCTGCAGTTCCGCGGCGCGGGCGGGCGAACCCCGGCCAGCCGGCATCTGTCGTACGTACGCGAGATCAACACCGTCTCGATGAGCGTGATCATCTTCCTGGCGTTCGTCTGCCTGGTCGTGGTCGCGTGGTCGAACGCGGTGAATCTGACCGACGGCCTGGACGGCCTGGCCGCGGGGTCGATGAGCCTGGTGCTGGGCGCCTACGTGATCATCACGTTCTGGCAGTACTACCACGCCTGCGAATTCAAGGCCGAGGCCGGCTGCTACAACGTGCGCGATCCGCTGGATCTGGCGCTGGTGTGTGCCGCCGGCGCGGCCGCGTGCGTCGGATTCCTGTGGTGGAACGCGGCGCCCGCGAAGATCTTCATGGGCGATACCGGTTCGCTGGCCCTCGGTGGCCTGCTCGCCGGATTGTCGATCACCACCCGCACCGAACTGCTCATGGTCGTGATCGGCGCACTGTTCGTCGCCGAGACCGTGTCGGTGGTGCTGCAGGTGGCGGTATTCCGGACCACCCGCAACCGGTTGTTCAAGATGGCGCCGTTCCATCACCATTTCGAGCTGAGCAAATGGGCGGAGACGACGGTCATCATCCGGTTCTGGCTGCTCGCCGGAATCGCGGCGGCGGTCGGTCTGGGCTTGTTCTACAGCGAATACCTCTCTCAGGTCGGGTAAGCAGCGATGGTCGAACATACTCCGCGGGCCCTGCGATCACCGGGTCCCATGCTCGAATTTCTGCGTGGCCGTGACGTTCTCGTCGCGGGATGGGGGGTGTCGGGCCGCTCGCTGATCGAGCCGCTGCGCGATATCGGCGCCCGCCCCGTCGTCACCGACGCCGGGGAGAAGGCGATGGCCGAGGCCGCCGAACTCGGACTCGACACCGCCACCGGCGCCGCACTGCTCGAACCCGGTGCGCTGGAACGGTTCGCGCTGGTCATCACCAGCCCGGGCTGGCGACCGGAGTCACCGGTGCTGGTTTCCGCGGTCGCCGAGGGCATTCCGGTCTGGGGCGATGTGGAATTCGCCTGGTGGGTGGATCAGGCCCGGCTCTACGGTCCGGTGCGCAAATGGCTGGTGATCACCGGAACCAACGGTAAGACCACCACCACCCAGATGACCCACGCGATTCTGCGCGCGGCCGGGCTGCCCAGCGTCGCCTGCGGCAATATCGGGCTGCCGATCCTGGACGCGCTGCGCCGCACCCCGGGCCCGCAGATCCTCGCGGTCGAGCTGTCGTCGTTCCAGCTGCACTGGGCGCCGTCGGTGCGCCCGGAGGCCGGTGTGGTGCTGAATGTGGCCGAGGATCATCTGGACTGGCACGGCGGCCTCGACGCCTATGCCGCCGCCAAGGCGCGGGCGCTCACCGGACGGGTGGGCGTGGTCGGACTCGACGACGCCGTGGCCGCCGCGCTGGCGCGAAAGTCCAAGGCGCGCCGCACCGTCGGCTTCCGGATCGGCGTGCCGGCCGACGGCGAACTCGGCGTGGTCGACGGCAAATTGCTGGACCGCGCCTTCACCAAGGCCGCGATCCTCGCCGAGGTCGGCGACATCAGCCCGCCCGGACCCGCCGGTGTCGCCGACGCGCTTGCCGCGGCCGCGCTGACCCGCGCCATCGATGTGGCCCCGCAGTTCGTCAAGGAGGGCTTGGCCGAACACAAGGTGGGCCCGCACCGGGCCGCCTTCGTGCGGGAACTGGCCGGGGTCGGGTTCGTCGACGATTCGAAGGCGACCAATCCGCATGCCGCGCGGTCGTCGATCCTGGCGCATCCGCACGTGGTGTGGATCGCCGGTGGTCAGCTCAAGGGCGCCCACATCGACGATCTGGTCGAGGAGGTCGCCGAGCGTCTCGTCGCCGCTGTGGTTTTCGGTCAGGACGCGCCGATCATCGCGGCGGCAATGGCGCGACACGCGCCGGATGTCCCGGTGGTCGAGCTCGGTTCGGGTGACGATGCACAGATGAGCGGGGAACCCTCCACGGCCTCTCTGGTCGCCGAGATCGACGGCGCCGACGCGGTGATGGCCCGTGCGGTACGCATCGCCGCCGGATATGCCGGGCGCGGCGATACCGTCCTGCTCGCTCCGGCCGCGGCCTCCCTGGACATGTTCGCCGACTACACCCACCGCGGCCGCAGTTTCGTCGCGGCGGTGCAGGCCCTGGACGAGAGAGATATCGGGAGCCAGCAGTGACGAAACCGGCGCGCAAGCCCGTGGGCACCTGGTTCGGTGCCTGGCTGGCGCGCCCGCTGGCCGATTTCCACCTGGTCGTCACCATCGCCACCCTGCTCACCGTGCTCGGGCTGGTGATGGTGCTGTCGGCCTCCAGTGTGGAGGCCTATGCCGACGGCGGTTCGGCCTATTCGCTGTTCATGCAGCAGGCGTTCTTCGCGGGCCTGGGCGCGGCGCTGTTCTATGTGGCGCTGCGGATTCCGATGCGGGTGCTGCGGCAGCTGTCGTTCCCGCTGTTCGCGGCGTCGGTGCTGTTACTGGTGCTGGTGCTGATTCCCGGAATCGGCTCGCAAGTCCAGGGTTCGCGGCGCTGGTTCGACCTCGGATTCGTCTCCGTGCAGCCGTCGGAGATCGTGAAGGTCACCCTGATCCTGTGGGGTGCGCATCTGCTGGCGACCCGCCGCAGCGACCAGGGCGGGTACAAGGACATCCTGGTGCCGCTGGTGCCGGCCGGCCTGCTGGTCTGTCTGCTGATCGTGCTGGAACCGAATCTGTCGACGACCATCGCGGTCGGTCTGGTGCTGGTCGCGCTGCTGTGGTTCGGCGGGTTGCCGGTGCGGCTGTTCGTGACCATCGCGGTCTCGGGTGGGGTGGCGGCGGGCATTCTGGCGCTCTCGGCCGGCTACCGCTCCGATCGCATGCGCGCGTTCTTCAATCCCGGCGACGATCCGCAGGGCATCGGCTACCAGGCGCGCCAAGCGCTGTTCTCCCTCGCCGACGGCGGGATCTGGGGACGCGGACTCGGCCAGAGCCGGGCCAAGTGGAGTTATCTGCCCAACGCGCACAACGACTTCATCTTCGCCATCATCGGCGAGGAACTCGGATTTCTCGGATGCGCCCTGGTGCTGGGGCTTTTCGCGCTGTTCGTCTTCGTCGGACTGCGCATCGCCGCCCGGTCGTCCGATCCGTTCCTGCGATTGCTGACCGCGGCCGCGACCACCTGGATCACCGGTCAGGCGCTGATCAACATCGGATACGTGGTGGGCCTGCTGCCGGTGACGGGATTGCAGTTGCCGCTGGTGTCGGCCGGTGGTTCGTCGCTGGCGATCACCCTGATGATGTTCGGCCTGATCGCGAGTGCGGCCCGGCACGAACCGGAGGCGATCGCCGCGTTGAAGGCCGGCCAGGACGGGCGGTTCAGCCGGCTGCTGCGGCTGCCGGTCCCCGAAACCTACGCACCCGCCCGCGCGGGCCGCACGCGCGCGGTCTCGGGCCCGCGGCGCCGGGAACTGCCGCCCGCGCGTAAGCGGTCCGACAGATCCGGTCAGTCGCGCGGCGCGGGCAAGTCCCGCGGGACCGCTGCGGCGCGGGGTGGGAGTGCGGCGATACCGCGGCGGTCGATAGATTCGGATTCGGCACGACGACGCAGCGCCGACGCCGGACGGCGGGAGGCGCGCGGAGCGTCGTCGTGGCGCACCACCCGGGCCTGGGAGCCCAGCTATCCGATGACACATGCGAGAGAACGAGGTAATTCGAGGTGACAACCGGCGAGAGCGGCGGCACGACGGGTTCCGGGCAACGGACGCTCTCGGTGATCGTCGCCGGCGGGGGCACGGCCGGGCATATCGAACCCGCGATGGCGGTCGCGGACGCACTGCGCCGGCTGGATCCCTCGATCCGGATCACCGCACTGGGCACCCAGCGCGGGCTGGAGACGACGCTGATTCCCGAACGCGGCTATCCGCTGGAGTTGATTCCGCCGGTCCCGCTGCCGCGGAAACCCACCGCCGATCTGCTGCGCCTGCCCGGCCGGGTTCGCGCCGCGGTGGCGCGTACCCGCGCGGTGATCGACGCGGTCGAGGCCGATGTGATCATCGGATTCGGCGGGTACGTCTCGGTGCCCGCCTACCTCGCGGCCGGCGGGGGAGTGCTGCGGCGCTCGCGCCGGATACCGCTGGTGGTGCACGAGGCCAATGTGAAGGCGGGGATCGCGAACAAGGTCGGCGCCCGGCGTGCGGCGCGGGTGCTCGCCGCCGTGCCGAATTCGGGTGTGCACGCGCGCGGTCGCGCCGATGCCGAGGTGGTCGGGATTCCGGTGCGCGCCTCGATCGCCACCCTGGACCGCGCCGGACTGCGGGCGCAGGCGCGTGAGCACTTCGGACTGCCGCAGCAGGGGCCCGTTCTGCTGGTCTTCGGCGGCTCCCAGGGCGCGCGCCGGTTGAACGAGGCGGTGTCCGGCGCTGCCGCGCAACTGCTGGCGGCGGGTATCTCGGTGCTGCACGCGCACGGACCGAAGAACACGCTCGATCTGGACGGGGTCGATACCGAATCCGGCCGCGACGGCGCGAAATACGTTGCGGTGCCCTATCTGTCGCGGATGGATCTGGCCTATGCCGCCGCCGATGCCACGGTGTGCCGCTCGGGCGCGATGACCGTGGCCGAGGTGTCGGCGGTCGGTCTGCCGGCGTTCTACGTGCCGCTGCCGCACGGCAACGGCGAACAGGAGTTCAACGCCCGCCCGATCGTCGCGCAGGGCGGTGGCAGAATCGTCGCCGATGCGGAGATGACGCCGAAGTATGTGATGGACGAGGTGATCGCGCTGCTCACCGACCCGGCCGCGCTGACGAACATGTCGGTCGCCGCCGCCGGCGCCGGACATCGCGACGCCGCGGACACGGTGGCGCGAATCGTGCTGGAGGTGACCGGACGGTGACCGGAGGAAACGAGACGGCCGAAGTGGGAGCCGCGGACTCGGTGAACCACATCGGGCAGGCCCCCGCCGAACTGCCGGAGCTGTTGCGGCGGGTCCACATGGTCGGCATCGGCGGTGCCGGCATGTCGGGTATCGCGCGGATTCTGCTCGCCCGCGGCGGCGAGGTGTCGGGCTCGGACGCCAAGGAGAGCCGTGGCGTGCTGGCGTTGCGGGCGCGCGGGGCCCAGGTCCGCATCGGCCACGACGCGAGTGCGCTGGATCTGCTGGAGGGCGGCCCGAGCGCGGTCGTCACCACCTACGCCGCCATCCCGAAGACGAATCCCGAACTGGTCGAGGCGAATCGGCGCGGTGTGCCGGTGCTGATGCGTCCCACGGTCCTCGCCGAACTGATGCGCGGCCACCACACCCTGCTGGTGTCGGGCACCCACGGCAAGACCTCCACCACCTCGATGCTGGTCGTGGCGTTGCAGCACTGCGGCTTCGATCCGTCGTTCGCCGTCGGCGGTGAACTGAACGAGGCGGGCACCAACGCCCATCACGGCACCGGCGGCTATTTCGTGGCCGAGGCCGACGAGTCGGACGGCTCACTGCTGCAATACGATCCGGACGTCGCGGTGGTCACCAACATCGAATCCGATCATCTGGATTTCTTCGGCTCCGACGAGGCCTACGTCCAGGTGTTCGACGATTTCGTGGCGCGACTGGTCGCGGGCGGACTGCTCGTGGTCTGCCTGGACGATCCCGGCTCGCTGGCGCTGGCCCGGCGGGTCGCCGACCGGGTCGCGGCCGGGGAACTCGATATCCGGGTGGCCGGCTACGGCTCGACGGAGACGGCCGACGTGCCGGTGCCGATGCAGGCCCGGCTGGTGAGCTGGGAACCGCGTGACGTCGGCGGTGTGGCCACGGTGCACCTGGGCGACGAACCGGCCCCGCGCACGCTGCGCCTGTCGGTGCCCGGCCGCCATATGGCTCTCAACGCCCTCGCCGCGCTGCTCGCCGCCCGCGATGCCGGGGCCGATGTGGACGAAATCCTGCAGGGGCTGGAGGGATTCGGTGGCGTGCACCGCCGCTTCCAGTTCGTGGGCCGCGAGAACGGGGTGCGGGTCTTCGACGATTACGCCCACCACCCGACCGAGGTGCGAGCCGTGCTGGGCGCGGCGGCCGAACTGGTCCGCCAGGAGGCGGCCGACGGCGCCCGCTCCCGGCAGGGCCGGGTGATCGTGGTGTTCCAGCCGCACTTGTACAGCCGCACGGCGACCTTCGCCGAGGAATTCGGCGCGGCGCTGTCGCTGGCCGACGAGATCGTGGTCCTCGACGTCTACGGCGCGCGGGAGAAGCCGCTGCCCGGGGTCAACGGTGCGCTGGTGGCGCAGGCGGTCACCAAACCCGTGCACTACCAACCGGATATGTCGCGGGTGGGCCGGCAGGCCGCGAGCCTGGCCCGCGCGGGCGATGTGGTGATCACCATGGGCGCCGGTGACGTGACGATGCTCGGCGGGCAGATTCTGGACGGACTGCGGGTGCGCCCGTCGACGGGTCGGTGAGCACGGCGCCCCCGCCCGGCGCTGCCGGCCGGAGAGGGAGGTGGAGATGACACGCCGCGGGACGATCGAGGACATCGATCCGGACGCCGAGGCCGAATTCGCCACGGACGGCGGCGAAGGCGACGAGCGCATGCACCGGGCCGGGGCCCGCGCGCGGCTGCCCTTCGACGGCCGGTGGCGGCGGATCCTGTTGTGGGGCGCGCCGATCGTGGTCGTGGTGATCGTGCTGCTCGTGGTCGCCTACTTCACTCCCGCGCTGTCGGCGCGCACCGTGCAGGTCGAGGGGGTGTCGACGGTGCCCGAACAGGATGTACGCGCGGTGCTGCAGATTCCCGACGGCCGCTCCATGTTGCGCATCGACACCGACGCGATCGCGCGCCGGGTGGCGTCGCTGCCGAAGGTGCGGTCGGCGCGGGTGCAGCGGGTGTTTCCCTCCACGGTGCGGGTCACGGTGGACGAGCGCTCCGCCGTGGTGTTCTTCGACAGTCCGCAGGGACCGCATCTGCTCGACGCCGACAGTGTCGAATTCGCGATCGAACCGCCGCCGCCCGGTGTCGCGAAACTGGTCACCGACCATCCCGGCAGCGCCGACCCGGTGACCCGGGCCGCGGTCGCGGTCCTCGACGCCGCGCCGCCGGCGCTTCGCGCCCAGGTGGGAGAGGTTGTGGCGCGGACGGTTTCGGATATCGAACTGAAGCTGCGCGACGACCGGACGGTGGTCTGGGGCGGCCCGGACGACTCCGAACGCAAAGCCGCGGTGGTCCTTCCGGTGCTGACGCGCCCGGGAACGGTATTCGACGTTTCGAGTCCCGATCTGGTAACGGTAAGATAGTGACACTCGTTGTGCCGTTGCGGTTTTCGACCGGCGGCCGGGAGTCGATGGCCGTGCGTGATGGCCGTGGCACCTGGGCCCGTCCGGGTGCTGCGGTCGCGTGCGGGGCCGGTGAATCCGCGGTCGCGCGGAGATCGAGACCCGATCTCGGTGTCTGTGGCGGCCGTTCGCGGTACCATGCCCGACGGGCTCGGACGAGACGGATCACACAAGATTCTGACCCTCGTGTCGGCGCGCCTGCGCACGGATCGCGACGGGTGCGAATAGCGTTCCGCACCAGTCGGATACTTGACATAACGCCAACCCTATGGTTCAGGTTTAGGGTTTGTCCGAGTGAAACCCCGGGCGGACCGGGGACCTCGAATCGGCGCTCTGCCGAGAATCCGAAAACGACAGGCTTTGGATCGAAGGAAGGCGAGAGCCCATGACGCCCCCGCACAACTACCTTGCAGTGATCAAGGTCGTCGGTATCGGCGGCGGCGGCGTGAACGCCGTCAACCGAATGATCGAACAGGGACTCAAGGGAGTCGAGTTCATCGCCGTCAACACCGACGCCCAGGCACTGCTGATGAGTGATGCGGACGTCAAGCTCGACGTCGGCCGCGAACTCACCCGTGGTCTGGGTGCCGGCGCGGACCCCGAGGTGGGCCGCAAGGCCGCCGAGGACCACAAGGACGAGATCGAAGAGGTGCTCAAGGGCGCCGACATGGTCTTCGTGACGGCCGGCGAGGGCGGCGGCACCGGTACCGGTGGCGCGCCCGTGGTGGCCTCGATCGCCCGCAAACTGGGCGCCCTGACCATCGGTGTGGTGACGCGGCCGTTCTCCTTCGAGGGCAAGCGCCGCAGCAACCAGGCCGAAGCCGGTATCCAGGCGCTGCGCGAATCCTGCGACACCCTCATCGTCATCCCGAACGACCGGCTGTTGCAGCTCGGCGACGCGGCGGTGAGTCTGATGGACGCCTTCCGCTCCGCCGACGAGGTGCTGCTCAACGGTGTTCAGGGCATCACCGACCTGATCACCACCCCGGGTCTGATCAACGTCGACTTCGCCGATGTCAAGAGCGTCATGTCCGGCGCGGGTTCGGCGTTGATGGGCATCGGCTCCTCGCGCGGCGAGGGACGATCCGTGAAAGCCGCGGAGGCGGCGATCAATTCGCCGCTGCTGGAGGCGTCGATGGACGGTGCGCACGGTGTGCTGCTGTCGATCGCCGGTGGATCGGATCTCGGTCTGTTCGAGATCAACGAGGCCGCCTCGCTGGTGCAGGAGGCCGCGCACATCGAGGCCAACATCATCTTCGGCACGGTGATCGACGATTCGCTCGGCGACGAGGTCCGGGTCACGGTGATCGCGGCCGGCTTCGACGGTGGCACCCCGGCCCGGCGCATCGAACCGGCGGGCAGAACGAATATCGGCGCGGGCCGGGCCGGTGACATCGGCCAGTCCACGACCCGCCGCGATTTCGGCAGCACCCGGCAGTCCGAGCCCGAGCGCCCGGCCGATCCGACGCCGGCCCGCGGTCCGGCCCCGTCCTACGAACCGCGCCCGGCCACCGAGCCGACCATCGCGCACAACAGCCGTTCGCATATTCAGATGCCGGACGAGGACACCGACGACGTCGACGTCCCCGATTTCATGCGCCGCTAGAGACGCCGATCTCGCTGCCCCCTCCGAAACGTCTCGGAGGGGGCAGCGGCGTTCGTGGGCCGTGGGGCCGATCGAATTGCCCTGTGCCACTGGATCTCCGGCCTACCGGCGCGGGGCCGCGGTGTGGTGCAGGTCTCCGCGGTGTCGCTGCCGTTGTCCGGGCAACAAGGTGTGAAACCGAACACCGCGATCGGAGGTGTCGCACCCGGCGGCGGTGAACGCGGCGATCTCGTGTGGCGGCGAGGTCGTGTGCATGAACTCGCACGCCGTGGGTACTTCGCCGGGCATGCTCGCGCTGTGCCCCGCTTCGCCGCCTCGCCACATCCGTTCCGGGTCACTCGGCGGCACGCTCGACTCCGGATCCGCGCGGCCTATTAATCTCGGAGATATGACACAGGCTTCGGTTCGGACGCGACGGGTGACGACCACGCGGGCCGGTGGGTTCTCGGCGGCGCCCTACGACTCGTTCAACCTGGGCGACCACGTCGGCGACGATCCGGAAGCGGTGCGGCGCAACAGGATACGTCTCGCCGAGGGCATCGGCCTGCCGCCCGGCCGCCTGGTCTGGATGGAACAGGTGCACAGCCGCAACGTCGAGATCGTCGACGGCCCGCGCGCCGAACCGGTACCGGTGACCGACGCGCTCGTCACCACCGTGCCGAATCTCGCTCTGGTCGTGCTCACCGCCGATTGCGTCCCCCTGCTGATGTCCGACGACGAGGCCGGGGTGATCGCGGCCGTACACGCCGGCCGCGTCGGCGCCCGCATCGGAATCGTCCCGAAGGTTCTCGAGGCGATGATCTCGGTCGGCGCCCAACCGCACCGCATCGGCGCCTTCCTCGGTCCGGCCGCCGGTGGCGAGGACTACGAAGTGCCCGCCGCCATGCGCGACGATGTCGAGGCCCATCTGCCCGGCAGCGCCACCACGACCCGGCGCGGTACGCCCGGGCTGGATCTGCGAGCCGGAATCCGTCGTCAGCTGGAAGCGGCCGGGGTCGGCGCGGTCGCGGTCGATCCGCGCTCCACCATCTCCGACGCCACCCTGTTCAGCCACCGCCGCGGCGCGCCCACCGGCCGCATCGCCGGGGTGATCTGGATGGAGGAGAACCGGTGAACCACGCCGAATCCGGGCTCGGCACAACCACATCCGGGCCGGGCGCGCCGCAGTCCCGTGCGGCCGCGCTCGCCGCCGCGCTCACCCGCCTGGAACACCGCATCGACGCCGCATGCCGTGCCGCCGGGCGCGATCGTGACACCGTCCGGTTGCTGCCGGTGACCAAATACTTCCCGGCCTCCGACGTGGAGATCCTGTATCGGCTCGGGCGCCGGGAATTCGGTGAATCGCGGGAACAGGAGGCCTCCGCCAAGGTGGCCTCATTAGGACATCTGGCGCAGATGCGCTGGCACATGATCGGCCGATTGCAGCGCAACAAGGCGAAATCGGTTGTGCGCTGGGCCGATACGGTGCACTCGGTGGATTCGGAGCGTCTGGTGAGGGCCCTTGACACCGCCACGGCGGCCGCACGCGCGGAGGGAGCGCGCGCGGATCCGCTGCGTGTGCTATTGCAGGTGAGCCTGGATCGCGATCCGGCGCGCGGCGGCGTCGTTCCCGATGATCTCCCGACGCTGGCCGATCAGGTTGCGAAATCCGAGAACCTGCAGCTCGCGGGCCTGATGGCGATTCCGCCGCTGGGCGCGGAGCCGGACTCGGCGTTCGCCGAACTGGCCGGTCTGCATCGCACGCTGCTGGCCGCGCATCCGGGCGCGACCGAATTGTCGGCGGGCATGTCGGGCGACCTGGAGGTCGCCATTCGACACGGGTCTACCTGCGTGCGTGTCGGTACTGCTCTCATGGGCGCACGACCGATAACCTCGCAGTAGCAAAGAAACCTCATCAGTCACATTCGAAACATATGCTTGGGGCTGACGAGGACTGAGCAGGACTTCAACACCCCAGGTCAGTCGGGGCCGTAGGAAGGTCGACCAGGATGAGCGAGCGTAGCGAGCGAGACATCAGCGCAGCCACGAGCATGCTCGTGCTGGAGCCCAGCGTTAGTGAGGTGGGAGCATGAGTACGCTGCACAGGTTCAAGGCCTACTTCGGCATGGTCCCGCTCGAGGAATACGAGGACGACTACGTCGACGACCGTGGCCCCCGGGGTATCGACGACCGTGGCCCGCTCGGTGCGGACGACCGCGGCGTGCGCCGCTCGCGTTTCGACGACGATCCGTACGACGCCGGGCGCTCGCGTTTCGGCGACGACCGCTTCGCCGACGAACCGGGCTACCCGGAGCCGGCGTACAAGGCGCCCTATCAGCCCGGCTACACGGTGCCGCGCCGCTCGGAGTTCGCCGACGAGTCCTACTCCGACGACCGCTACGAGCCCCTGCGTCGCCCGACCCGGATCGAATCCGCACCCTCGGGCCGCTCGCGCGGACTCGGCGGTGGCACTCCGATGGTGCGAGGCACCACGCACGGTGCGCTGGCGGTCGATCCCGAGGCCGAACGCCGGATGGAAGAGCGGCGGATGGAGGAGCGCGCCCGGTTCGAGCCGGCTCCGCGCCGCGCCCCCGTCTTCGAGGACGGAGGTCCGTTGTCCAAGATCACGACACTGCGTCCGCGCACCTATGCCGAGGCCGCGATCATCGGCGAGCGTTTCCGTGACGGTACGCCCGTGATCATGGACCTGGTCGAGATGAGCAACGCCGACGCGCGCCGCCTGGTGGATTTCGCCGCCGGACTGGCGTTCGCGCTGCGCGGTTCGTTCGACAAGGTGGCCACCAAGGTGTTCCTGCTCTCACCGTCGGATGTCGATGTATCGGCCGAGGAGCGCCGGCGCATCGCCGAAAACGGCTTCTACAACCAGAAATAACCCCGAACCGGGTGCCGCGCGCGGCGGCGGCCCCGGTCGGGTGAGCCGCGACGGGGGGAAATGACGCCGAATGAACGGCGCGGGGAGTTTGCAGGACACCGAATCTGAGGCAAAGTGGACAGGTGGCCTTGTTTCAGGTGCTGTATGTACTCCTGTTCCTCTTCTGGCTGTTGCTGATCAGCCGAGTGATCGTCGAGTTCATCCGCAGCTTTGCGCGCGACTGGCATCCGCGGGGGTTCGTCGCCGTCGTTCTGGAGGCGATCTTCACGATCACCGATCCGCCGGTGAAACTGTTGAGGCGCCTGATACCTCCCGTGAACTTGGGAGGAATTCGCCTGGATCTGTCGATTATGGTCCTGCTTTTCATCGTGTTCATTCTGATGTCCATCGTCAGCAGGCTCGGGCAGCCGATAGCTCCGGTGTGACAGAATGGGCCGAGAAGAAGAGCTTGCTAGAAGATCTACGCTAGATCTCCGTACGAAGCGCGAAGGGATCCTTCCATGCCGCTGACTCCAGCCGATGTGCACAACGTCGCGTTCAGCAAACCGCCGATCGGGAAGCGCGGCTACAACGAGGATGAAGTCGACGCCTTCCTCGACTTGGTCGAACAGGAGCTCTCGCGTCTCATCGAGGAGAATGCGGACCTGCGCCAGCGGGTTGCTGAGCTGGATGCCGAATTGGCGGATGCCAAGAAGTCGCGTCCCGCGCCGCAGGCGGTGAAACCCGCTCCGCCGCAACCGGAACCGCCGAAGCCCGCGCCCGTGGCGCCGCCGGTGCCGGTGCCGGCCCCCGCGCCGGTGGCCCCCAAGGACAACTCCGCCGCGGATGCGAACCTGCAGGCCGCGAAGGTGCTGAGCCTGGCGCAGGAGATGGCCGACCGGCTCACCACCGACGCCAAGGCCGAGGCCGAACAGCTGCTCTCGAACGCCCGGGCGAATTCCGAGCGAATGGTCAGCGAAGCGCAGACCCGTTCGGACGCGATGGTCGGCGAGGCGCGGCAGAAGGCCGACTCGCTGCTCTCGGACGCGCAGACCCGCTCCGACAGCCAGCTTCGCCAGGCCAAGGAGAAGGCCGACGCCCTGCAGGCCGACGCCGAGCGCAAGCACACCGAGATCATGGCCACCATCACCCAGCAGCGCAGCGTGCTGGAGAGCCGCATCGAGCAGCTGAAGACGTTCGAGCGCGAGTACCGAGTGCGGCTGAAGTCCTACCTGGAATCGCAGCTCGAGGAGCTGGAGAACCGCGGTTCGGCCGTGCCGGTCGACGGTGGCGAGGCCTTCGAAGCGGTCTCGAACAGCCATGGTCCGTCGTTCGCCAAGGGTGGCAAATAGCTCGTCCCGGGTGCCCGCCACCCCGCCGATACGACGGGGTCCGGCGTCGCATGCCGCTGTGTGGTCGTAGTTCTGCCGAGCCGCCGGGGCCCTTCGGGGCGATGCGGCCTGCCCTGCCCGCCTAGGGGGTGACCATGCTCGTTCTGACGCTCGTCCTGGCCGCGATCGGCTTCGCCCTGCTGGTGACGGCGTTGACCACCGGATCGGTGATCTGGGCGTGGGGTTGCATCGTCGTCTGCGTGATCGGTGCGGTCCTGCTGCTGGTCAGCGCGCTGGCCATGCGTGAACCCGAGGAAGGCCCGCAATCACGTCCCGGCCGTCACGCCAAACGCTGAGCGGGCACGGTGAACAGGGGGGCAACAGGGCACGGAAATAACGTTGCCCGCACTGGCTACAATCAAACCTGTAGATCGGCAGTGATCCGGCCATCACCGGGGAGCCTTCGGAAGAACAGCGCCACAGGCGCCCAGTAGAACCGAACGGGTGAGCCCGTCACAGCTCGCAACGAGAGGTCCGCCCGCCGGAACATCCGGCCCGGACAAGCGGGGTGGTACCGCGGCAGCGGCGCACAGGCGCCGAGGTCGTCCCCGTGCCCACCGACTGCGCCGAACGCGCGCACTGGCACGAGGGAGACCACAGCCGCCATGGCGGACGAGACAGCCACCCGCAACGCCTATCCCCGCGTCGACTTCACCGATGCGGACGCCGGCTCGCGGCAGGGCGCGAGCGTGTCGTTCCCGGAGCTCGAGCGCCGGGTGCTGGACTACTGGGCCGCCGACGACACCTTCCGTGCCAGCATCGACAACCGCGGGGAGGGGTGCGACGAGTTCGTCTTCTACGACGGCCCGCCGTTCGCCAACGGTTTGCCGCATTACGGACATCTGCTCACCGGATATGTGAAGGATTTGGTTCCGCGGTTCCAGACGATGCGCGGTAAGCGCGTGGAACGGCGCTTCGGTTGGGACACACACGGATTGCCCGCGGAAATCGAAGCGGAGAAGCAACTCGGTATCACGGACAAATCACAGATCGACGCGATGGGCCTCGCGGAATTCAATGCCGCGTGTAAATCCTCCGTGCTTCGTTACACCAATGAGTGGCGTGACTATGTGACACGCCAAGCACGGTGGGTCGACTTCGACAACGACTACAAGACCCTCGATCTCGACTTCATGGAGTCGGTGATGTGGGCGTTCAAGTCGCTCTACGACAAAGGGCTTGTCTACCAAGGCTTCCGGGTGCTGCCCTACAGCTGGTACGAGCAGACGCCGCTGTCGAATCAGGAGGCGCGCCTCGACGACGCCTACCGGATGCGCCAGGATCCGGCGGTCACCGTCGACATGCTGCTCGAGGTCGCGCCCGACCATCCGCTGCGCGAACTCGACGGCGCCAACGCGCTGATCTGGACCACCACGCCGTGGACGCTGCCGTCGAACCTGGCGATCGCGGTCCACCCGGACATCACCTATGCCCACGTGCGCGGCAAGGACGGCAAGCGGTACGTGCTGGCCGCCGAGCGGGTCTCGCACTACGCCCGCGAACTCGGCACCGCCGACGACGGACTCGAGGTGCTCTCGGAGCATGCGGGCGCGGCGCTCGCGGGACTGCGCTATCGGCCGCCGTTCGACTTCTTCCTCGGCCACCCGAACGCGCATCGCGTACTGAACGCCGACTACGTGACCACCGACTCCGGAACCGGCGTGGTGCATCTGGCGCCCGCGTTCGGTGAGGAGGACATGGACGTCGCCTCGGCCAACGGCATCGACGTGGTGCAGCCGCTCGACGCCGGCGGCAAGTTCACCTCGATGGTGCCGCCGTACGAGGGCCTGATGGTCTTCGACG
Organism: Nocardia sp. BSTN01; assembly: GCF_015354405.1. Classification (GTDB taxonomy): domain Bacteria; phylum Actinomycetota; class Actinomycetes; order Mycobacteriales; family Mycobacteriaceae; genus Nocardia. Next base: position 107,937 of record NZ_JADKYP010000008.1, read on the forward strand.
CCAATCCGGTCATCATCAAGGACCTCAAGGCCGCCGGAAAGCTGTTGCGGCACGAGACGATCGAGCACTCCTACCCGCACAGCTGGCGTTCCGGTCAGCCGCTGATCTACATGGCGGTGCCCTCGTGGTTCGTGGCGGTCACGAAGTTCCGCGACCGCATGGTGGAGCTGAACCAGCAGATCACCTGGGTGCCCGAGCACATCCGCGACGGCCAGTTCGGTAAGTGGCTCGAGAACGCGCGCGACTGGAACATCAGCCGCAACCGGTACTGGGGTGCGCCGATCCCGGTGTGGATCTCCGACGATCCGGCCTACCCGCGCGTCGACGTGTACGGCTCGCTGGACGAGCTGGAACGCGACTTCGGTGTGCGCCCGGCGGATCTGCACCGCCCGGGCATCGACGAGCTGGTGCGCCCGAACCCCGACGACCCCACCGGGAAGTCGATGATGCGGCGTACCCCCGAGGTGCTCGACTGCTGGTTCGAATCGGGGTCGATGCCGTACGCGCAGGTGCACTACCCGTTCGAGAACAAGGAGTGGTTCGACGGCGGAGCCGTCACATCGAACACTGCGGGCACGTCCGTTGCTCGAGCGCACAGCCCGGGTGACTTCATCGTCGAGTACAACGGGCAGACGCGGGGATGGTTCTACAACCTGCATGTGCTCTCGACCGCGTTGTTCGACCGGCCGGCGTTCAAATCCGTTGTGGCGCACGGCATCGTGCTCGGCGACGACGGATTGAAGATGTCCAAGTCGAAGGGCAACTATCCCGACGTCAACGAGGTGTTCGACCGCGACGGCTCCGATGCCATGCGCTGGTTCCTCATGGCGTCGCCGGTGCTGCGCGGCGGCAACCTGATCGTCACCGAACGCGGGATCCGCGAAGGGGTGAGCCACGCGCTGCGGCCGCTGTGGAACGCGTGGACGTTCCTGCAGCTCTACGCCTCGAAACCCGGTGTGTGGCGGACGGATTCGGCGAATGTGCTGGATCGCTACATCCTCGCCAAACTGGCTGCGGCCCGCGATGTGATGACCGAGGCGCTCGAGGTCTACGACATCGCCACCGCCTGCGACGAACTGCGTTCGTTCGCCGACGCGCTCACCAATTGGTATGTGCGCCGGTCGCGTTCGCGGTTCTGGGAGGAGGACCGCGACGCGATCGATACCCTGCACACCGTGCTGGAGGTCACCTGCCGGCTGGCCGCACCGCTGCTGCCGCTGATCACCGAGGTGATCTGGCGCGGACTCACGGGGGAGCGGTCGGTGCATCTGACCGACTGGCCGGGCGAGACCGAACTGCCGCGCGATCCGGAGCTGGTGTCGGCGATGGACGAGGTGCGTTCGGTGTGCTCGACCGTGCTGAGCTTGCGCAAGGCGCAGAACCTGCGGGTGCGGTTGCCGCTGTCCGAGGTCACCATCGCCGCGCCCGATGCGGAGCGGCTGCGTCCGTTCGCCGATCTCGTCGCCGACGAGGTCAACGTCAAGAAGGTGGACCTGACCACCGATGTGGCCGCGCACGGCCGGTTCGAACTGGTCGTCAACGCCCGCGCCGCCGGTCCGCGGCTGGGCAAGGACGTCCAGCACGTGATCAAGGCGGTGAAGGCCGGCCAGTGGCGCGAGGACGACGGCGTGGTCACGGCGCTGGTGGCAGGCCACGACGACGGCATCGCGCTGCTGCCCGAGGAGTACACTCAGCGTCTGGTGGCGGCCGAACCCGAGTCCACCGCCGCCCTGCCCGGCAATGCCGGCCTGGTGGTGCTGAATTCGGAGGTCACCGAGGAACTCGAGGCCGAGGGCTGGGCCCGCGACCTGATCCGCGATCTGCAGGAGACCCGCAAGTCGCTGGGCCTCGACGTCTCCGACCGCATCACGGTGGTCTTGGAAGTGCCGCAGGAGCGCGCGGAGTGGGCACGCACCCACCGCGATCTCATCGCCGGGGAAATCCTCGCCACCGAGTTGAGCTTCGCGCCTGCGGGTGAGAAGGCGGCCGATGTGGTCGGCGGTGTGCGCGCCGCGATCACCAAGGTGTGAGCCCGCGCGAATCCCAGTACGAGCCCGGTCCGCTGTGTCGGACCGGGCTCGTTCGGCAGTGCCCGATCCTTCGCGCGCCTCGCGGCTCCACGGGGCAAGCGCGCGTGCGGCGGCCAACGGAGTCGTATCGGCCTTGATCGCGTCACCGCAGCGGCTCGGCGCCGGACCCTCCGCGTCCGCAGCGCAGCAGGGAAGTGTGAGTCCGCGATCGAGTGGCCTCGCGAGCCTGGGGCGTCACCGCGCCGGAACCGGCCGAACCGACGCGGACTGACCCGGGTGGCGGCGATGTTCGGACGGGTCGGGCCGAGGCCGGTCAGGTTGGGGCGGTCCGGGGGACGGGTGCGTTCCATATCGGCCTCACCATGAACCACGGCTGGTGTTGAACGGGTTCGGCCAGTGCCCGCCAAGGCGCTCGCATGCGCGGGGGGCGGTGTGGCGGCAGGTGGGCCGCCGGACACGCCGCGTGGTCGCCGGCGCGCCTCGGGGGAGATGAAATAACGGGAGGCATTCGCTCCGAAGTCGGCCGGACCAGTCACTTTGGGGGCGTCCTGTCACGGTGTCTGGCCGCGTATACCCAGGTAGACGGCGTTCACACATCGCCCGCGAGTGCCCGGATGGGCCCGGACTGCGTTGCGTGGCCGCCGATTGCCGGTATGACCTGGGGTGTGTCTCCTGAGACCGAATCCGATCACGGTTGCGGATTGGTACTTGTGGTGTGCGTGTGACTTGCGCTAAAACAGCTATGTCACAGCAACCATCACTCTTTAGTTGAGCTTAGGCGTTTTTCCCGGATCGACCCCCGTTGAAACTGCACTACCAGGTAGTTGACCGGCTGAGATGCCCGTGGGGAAGCGGCCATCCCAAGTCCATGCTGTGTGCTGTGTAATCGCCGGTCGGTGTGCCGTGGTGGATGCATGTCATACCGAAGGGCGAGCACATGGCACCGTTATCCGTGCGCGGATCCTCGCGCCGCAGATACACCCGCTATCTCCTGGCCGCGATCGCCGCGGCCGTCTCCGTGTCGATGTGGGCAGGTCCGGCCACCGCCGCACCCGCCGACACCGGCAGCTCCTCCGGCTCCCTCGACACCGGCAGCAGCTCCGGTTCGGGGAGCGGATCGGGATCCGGCAGCGCCAGCGGTTCGGCGGCGCTACCGCTGCCCAGCCCGCGGGCGTCGATCGCGCTGAGCGTTGCCGGCTCCCAGGCGGGCAAGCCCTATGAGTGGGGTGGGACCGGGCCCAATGCCTACGACTGCTCCGGACTCGTGCAGTGGGCGTTCCGGCAGGTCGGCATCATGCTGCCGCGCACCACCTGGGAGCAGGCCACCGCGGGCAGTGCCGTGCCGTTCGGCGCGATGATGCCCGGCGATGTGGTCGTCGTGAATACCGACGGTTCCCACGAGGGCATCTACGCCGGCGGCGGCATGCTGCTCAACGCCTACGGGCCCGGCGTGCCGATCGGACTGACACCGCTGAGCGAATTCGACATCTACGCGATCCGCCGCTTCTTCTGAGCCGAGTGCCCGGGCTGCGGGTTCTCTCACCGCGGCCCAGGGCACTCGCCGACCACTCGGCGGCGTGAGGGCGTCCCGCATCGCGATCTGCCGCCGACCTGCTCACGGCGACGCGAGGTCAGACGCCCACTGCCTGTTCGATCTCCTCCTCGGCGCCGGAGTCCTCGTCGACCTCTCCACCGGCTGCGGCGTTCTCGAGCGGGCGGTGTGCTTCGACCGGAATTCCGCCGGTGGCCGGGAGGACGGCGGGTGCGGCGTGTGCGTGTGCCGCGGCGTGCGTGGCCGCGTGCGCCGGAACATGTGCCGTGGACTGCGCGGCGCGGCGGCGTTCGTAGGCGCCGCCCACGAGTACCAGCACCACACCGGCCGCGAACCACAGCGCCAGGCTCGCGATCCGGCCGCCGAGGCCGCCGTCGCCGTGGAAGTAGAGCACGCTGCGGGCGCCCTCGACGAAGCCCGCGCCGTTCCAGAACGAATGCAGCGCGCCGAAGAAGCCGTTCTGCAGTTCGGGACGGTAAATGCCGCCGGAGGTGGTGAAGTTCAGCATCACGAACAGCACCATCACCGCGAGCGTGGTCCAGCGCTTCAGGAACGGGTGCAGGCCGATGCCGATGAAGAGGATGCCCGCGGCGTACAACCAGCCCATCGCCCAGATCGAGGCGTAGTCGTGGTCGACCACGTGGAAGACCGGTCCGGCCAGCACGATGCCGATCACACTCACGACGAACGAGGTCGCCACCGCGGTCAGCGCCCGCGCGGCCATGCGGGTGCCCGCTCCGGCGACGCTGATCGCGGCGACGCTGCCGTAGGCGCCGATGCTGAGCGCGACGAGGACGAAGAACAGGCCCTGTCCGGTCGGGTCGCCCGAGGCGGTGGGCGCGATATCGGTCGTGTGCAACGGCAGATTCTGCTGGGCGGTCACGGCGCCGAACACCGTCTCGACCGCCATCGCGGTGGTATCCGAATTCGCCGTGGCGACAAGCAGTTCGGGCGATTGCGCGTCGGGGACGAAGGCGCCGGCCAGATCGCGATGCTGCAACCGGTCCACGGCGTCGGCGCGGTCGGCGATCGTGACGACGTCGAGCGCGTCACCGGTCCGGTCCTTCAGCGTCTGTGCCATCACCTTGACCTGGGGGCTGTCGCCGACGATCGCGACCTGTACGTGGTGGGGTTCGGGCTGGTGGAAGGCGCCCAGGTAGGCCAGGCCCATGCCCAGGCACATCAGCAACGGGGTCAGCAGATGTCCGGCCATGTGCCGAAGCTGGTGCAGGGACATGCTCGTCACTCCAAAGGTTGGTAAATACAACTATTGTTTGTTGTACTATACAACCATGAAGGGGTCGCAGCCATACCCGTCCCGCACTGTGGCGATTCAGACAATCCAGCGCGAACTCACCGCGTTCGCCCGTCGTGCCCGCGGGCGTGCCGCCGAACTACATCCGGAACTACCGCTGGTGGCCTACAGCATTCTCGATCTGGTGATCGCGCGCGACGGCTGCCTCGCCGCCGAACTGGCCGAGTATTTCGTGCTCGACAAGTCCACGATGAGCAGGCAGGTGGCGGCGCTGGAGCAGCAGGGCTACCTCGTCAAGGAGGTGGACCCGGCCAACCGCCGCAACCACGTCCTGCGCGCCACGCCGGAGGGCCGGCGCGTAGCGGCCGAATCGGAGCGGGCGCGCAGTGCCGCGGTGAACGAACGCTTCCGCGACTGGGACGATGATGACGTCGCCCGGCTCGCCACCTATCTGCAGCGCTACAACGCCGCCGACGGCGGCTGAACGCCGCACCTCACCGACGCCCGTCCCGGAGTCGGCGGGTGCGGTTCTACGCCGCGAGAACCGTTGCGGCGCTCAGGTTCTCACTCGTTGCACAGATCGCGCAGCAGCGGCCCGTATTGGGGGTGGCTGAGCGCGGAGGCGAACTGGGCGACCAGATAGTCCGCCGGATTGCCGGTGTCGTACCAGCGGCCACGGATCACCTGGCCGTAGACCGGGTTCGAGGCGGCGAACACGTTGATGGCGTCGGTCAGATACACCTCGCCGGTGTGGTGGGTGTACCACTGGTCGACCTGCTTGCGCAGCTCGTCGACGATGCCGGGGGTGACGACGTATCCGCCGATCGCGGCGTAGGCCGAGGGTGCGTCCTCCGGCTTCGGCTTCTCCCGCAGCCCGCTGATGCGCATGAGGCCGGGCTCGTAGGAATCCTCGACCACCGGCACGCCGTAGCGCTGGGAGTCGGCGGGATCCATCGGCATCAGCGCCAGCACCGGCGAGCCGGTCTTGTTGTAGGCGTCGATGAGCTGCTGTGCCCGCGGCACCTCGGCGACGAAGACATCGTCGGGCCACAGCACCAGCATCGGCTCGTCGCCCAACGCGCGGGCGGCGTTGAGCACCGGCGTGCCGTTGCCGTAGGGGCCGTGCTGGTCCAGATAGGTGATGTGGCCGAGCCGGCCGAGTTCGCCGACCTCTTCCACGGCGTCGGCATAGGCGGATTTACCGTCGGCGCGCAGCTGCGCCACCAATGCCGGATTGGGGCGGAAATGGTCCTGGATCAGGGACTTCCCGCCGCTCACCACGATCGTGATATCGGTGATGCCGGAGGCTACCAGCTCCCGCACGGTGTGCTCGATCACCGGTTTGTCGCCGACCGGCAGCATCTCCTTGGGGATGGCCTTGGTCAGCGGCAGCAGGCGGGAGCCGATGCCGGCGGCTGGGATCACTGCCTTGCGGATGGTCATGAACCGATCATCACACACTTTCGCCGCCGGATATGTCGGTCCCCAGGCGTAGATTTCCGGGTATGTACTCTGCCCCCGACGCGGCTACCAGCGGTCTCGTGCCTGGTCAGCGGGCATCCGCCGGGGTCGATGCGGGTGCCGGGGGTGGGTCGGCAGTGCATCTGCACGCACAGGAACCCGACAGCAATTTCGGAGCCGGCACGGTCGCGGCGCGGCGCTGGGTGCTGCACATCGATATGGACGCCTTCTTCGCCTCGGTCGAACAGCTGACCCGCCCGACATTGCGCGGCCGGCCCGTACTCGTCGGCGGGATGGGCGGCCGGGGCGTGGTCGCGGGGGCCAGCTATGAGGCGCGGGTCTTCGGCGCCCGGTCGGCGATGCCCATGCATCAGGCGCGCCGGCTGGTCGGCGTCACCGCGGTGGTGATCCCGCCGCGCGGGGTGGTCTACGGCGAAGTCAGCGGACAGGTCTTCGAGACCCTGCGGTCGTGGATTCCGGTGCTCGAGACGCTGTCGTTCGACGAGGCGTTCGGCGAGCCCGCCGAACTCGCCGGCGCGAACGCGGCGCAGGTGCGCGAATTCTGCGAGCAGTTGCGGCAATCGGTGCGGGAGCGAACCGGGCTGGTGGCCTCCGTCGGCGCCGGGACCGGCAAACAATTGGCCAAGATCGCGTCGGGACTTGCGAAACCCGATGGGGTGCGGGTGATTTCACCGGCCGAACAGCAGGCGCTGCTGGCCGGGCTGCCGGTGCGCAAACTGTGGGGGATCGGGCCGGTGGCCGAACACCGGCTGCGTTCGGTGGGCATCGAAACCGTCGGCGCGTTCGCGGCCCTGCCCGAACCGGAGGCGGCGTCGCTGCTGGGTGGCAGTGTCGGCGCGGCGCTGCACCGGCTCGCCCGCGGTATCGACGAACGACCGGTCGCCGAGCGGGCCGAGGCCAAACAGATCAGCGCCGAAACCACCTACGAGACCGACATCCTCACGCTGGCGCAGCTGCGTCCGGCGATCGACGCGATGGCCGAGGCCGCGCACCGGCGGCTGCTGCGCGACGGCCGCGCGGCCCGCACGGTGGTCCTGAAATTGAAGAAGAGCGATATGAGCATCGTGACGCGCTCGCTCACGCTGCCCTACGCCACCACCGATCCGGCCACGCTCACCGCGGCGGCCCAGCGCTCGGCCATCGATCCCGTGGAATTGGGCTCGATTCGATTGGTGGGCGTGGGGTTCGGCGGTTTGTCGGCGGTGCGGCAGGAATCGCTGTTCCCCGAGCTGGATCGCGACACCGGTGCGGTGGGCGACGCGGTCTTCGAGGAGCCGATCGCCGCGCCGGCGCTCGCGGATGAACCGGTCGTGCCGCCGCCGACCCGCTCCTACACCACCGAGTTCTGGTATCCCGGACGCGATGTGGGCCACTCCCGGTATGGCCACGGCTGGGTACAGGGCAGCGGGCACGGGCGGGTCACCGTCCGATTCGAGACCCGCTCGACAGGGCCGGGCCCGGCGTATACGTTCGCTGCCGACGATGACGATCTCACCCCGGCCGATCCGCTCCTTAGTCTTCGTTGAAATTTGGCGGGTAGCGTGAGGCCACTCGTGCACTGCCGCCGGTCGGGTGGGAGCTGTCACGTGAACGGAACCAGACCAACTCGAACGCAAAGGACGAGCATTGAAGCTTCAGATGACTGGACGCATCGCGGTCGCCACCCTGGCTGTCGTGGCTGCGCTCGGCATGTCTGCCTGCGGCAGCGGTGACAAGCACTCGAGCCACAAGTCCACCACGACCAAGGCCGCCGCCACCTCGGCCGCCAACGTGCCGCCGGTGCCCACGGTCGCCGATCTGAACTCGGAGTTGGCGCAGGCGCTGGACCCGGGCGTGCCGGCCGCGGAGAAGGCCCAGTGGCTCGAGGACGGTCAGGACGCCCTGGCCAAGGACCCCGAGATGATGCAGAAGCTGACCGACGCGTACCAGCAGAACAACGCCAAGATCAACGTCACCGATGTGGCGTATCTCGGCGGCGACACGCTGACCGCGAAGGTGGACTTCTCCGTCAACGGCGGTGCGCCGACCAAGGCCGACGTGCCGTTCGTCGCCCAGGGCAACAGCTGGAAGCTGCAGAAGAGCTGGGCCTGCGCCGGCCTGAAGAACCTGGGCCAGCAGTCGCCCGCGTGCGAGTAGTTCTCGTCGTACCGGTCCGGGCCGGCGTTCCGCGCGGAACGCCGGCCCGAGTCGTTCCCGCCGCGCTGACGAGGCCCGATGATGAGGCGCTCTGCCGTGACGGACGCACAACGAAACTAAACAAAGACTGAGAAAGGTCGGACGACTTCGTTCGTTTCGGAGACCCCGCGCTAGCATCTGCCTCCGTGACCGACACGATGGTGAGGGCGGACGACACGCCCGCGGCAGGACAGGGATACCGGATCGACCGGTCACGACTCGCTCGCTGGGCCCAGCCGATCGCGCTGCTCGCCGGACTTCTGGGCGCCCTCTGCGCCATCGCGGTACCGCTGTTGCCGGTGCAGGTCGACCACACCACCCTGTCGTGGCCGCAGCAGGGCTCCACCCGCGGCATCGACGCGCCGCTGGTCTCCTACGCCCCGCTGACCTTCGACGCCACCGTCCCGTGCGCGGCGCTCGCGCAGCTGCCCGCAGAGGGCTCCACACTGACCGCGACCATGCCGTCCGGTGCCCCGGACCTGGAGCGATACGGTTTCGTCGCGCGGGTCCGGCCCGGAACCGACGGTAAGCCCGGCCAGTTCGAAGCGGTGCTGCGCAATCAGTCCCTGGCCAGTGTGCCGGTGGACCGGCTCGGCGGCGACTGCGCCTTCACCGTGCATTCCGAAATCTCGCACACCACAGCAACTTTCACCGGCGCCGATGTGAAACCGGTGACGCTGCAGGGGGATTGGCGCCCGCAGCTGGTGGGCGTGTACAGCGACCTGACCCGGGCCGCCGGAACCAGCGTCACCGCCCAGGTCGACAGTCGATTCTCCGTGGTGCCCACCGTGCTCAAGCGGATCGCGACCGTGCTGGCGGTGGCGTTCACCCTCATCGCGCTGGCCGCGCTGTTCCGCCTGGACCGGCTCGACGGCCGGCGCATCCGGCGCTGGCTGCCGCAGCGGTGGTGGAGCTTCGGCGCGGTCGACGCCGTGGTCCTGGGCGGACTGGTGATCTGGCATTTCATCGGCTCGACCACCTCCGACGACGGCTATCAGTTCGGCATGGCGCGCGCGTCGCTGGTGTCGGGCTATATGGCGAACTACTTCCGGTTCTTCGGTGTGCCCGAAAACCCGGTCGGCACACCGCCGTACGACATCATCGCGCATATGACCGAGATCAGCACCGCGAGTCCGTGGATGCGGATTCCGACGCTGCTGGCCGGTGTGGTGACCTGGCTGGCGCTGAGCCGGGAGGTGATTCCCCGCCTCGGTGTGGCGGTGCGTCACGACCGGGTGGCGGTGTGGACCGGCGCGCTGATCTTCCTGGCGGTCTGGCTGCCCTACAACAACGGTCTGCGACCGGAACCCGTGATCGCGGTGTGTGTGCTGCTCACCTGGTGTTTCGTCGAACGCGCCATCGCGACCCGGCGCCTGCTGCCGTATGCGATCGCGATCCTGGTGGCGGCGTTCAGTTTCACCGCGGCGCCCTCGGGCGTGATCTGCGTGGCGCCGCTGCTGGCCGGTATGCGCTCGGTGTTCCACTTCGGCAGTGCCCGGGCGCGCGAGCTGGCCGCCGATCCGCAGACGGGTGCGCATCGCTCCCGCTGGGCCGTGCTCTACGGCTACGGTTCCCTGCTCGCGCCGCTGGCGGCGGCCGGGGCCCTGGTGCTGGCCTTCGCATTCGCGGTGCAGCCGCTCTCGGCGATGTTCGAGATGCGGCGCGTGCACACCGCGGTCGGCCCGTCCGACCCATGGTTCAACGACTACCTGAACTATCAGTGGCTGTTCATGCCGACCGCCGACGGTTCGATCGGGCGCCGCTTCGGCATGGTGGCGATGTGGCTGGGCCTGCTGGTCTGCGTCTTCGTCCTGCTACGCAAGGGCGGGCGCATCCCGTTCACCGCGGGCGGGCCGGCGCGGCGGCTGCTCGGCATCACCTTCGCGTCGATGCTGCTGATGGCGACCACGCCTACCAAATTCACCCATCACAACGGCGTGTACGCCGGACTGGCGGGTGCGGTGGCGGTGCTGACCGCGGTCGCGGTCGGCCCGCGGGTGATGCGTTCGCCGCGCAACCGGGCGTTGTTCGGCGCCGTGGTCGCCTTGGTGATGGCGCAGATCTTCACCAGCGTCAACGAATGGTGGTATGTCTCCAGCTACGGCATTCCGTGGTGGGACAAGCCGCCCTCGATCCACGGCTTCGGGCTGAGCAAGCTCTTCCTCGCCGTGGCCGTGGTGCTGCTGGCCTTGGCCGGATGGTGGCATGTGCGTGCACCGGAACCCGGTACGCCGCACCGGATTTCGCGCCCGGCGTGGCGATGGGCGAAGATTCCGCCGCTGACCGTGGCCGCGGCGCTGCTGGTGGTGTTCGAGATGGCCTCGTTCGCCAAGGGCGCGGTCGCCCAGTATCCGGCGTTCTCGCTGGCCCGTTCGAATGTGGATGCGGTACTGGGTGAACCGTGCGGACTGGCCGACGACGTACTCGTCGAAACCGATCCCAACGCCTCGATGCTGGCGCCGCTGACCGGTGATCCGCAGACGACGTTCACCGCCGGCGCGACCGGATTCGTGCCCAACGGGGTCGGCGATCTGACCCCGGAGGGGGAGCCGACCAACAGCAGCAGTATCTCCAGCGCCTTCGACAGCGGGAAGAACCAGGGCGAGGCCGGCACCCAAACCGCCGGTGCGCCACTGCCGTACGGCCTGGACTCGGCCACCACCCCGGAACTGGGCACCGCCGGGCAGCAGGATCCGGCCGAACTCACCACCGGCTGGTATCGGCTGCCTCCGGCCGCCGAGCGCACCGGGATCGTGGCGATCACCGCGGCCGGGCGCATCCGTTCGGTCGACAAGGACGGCGTGGTCACTCCCGGCCAGCGCGTCGAGATCGAATACGGCACCAGCGATTCACCCACCGAGGCGCATGCGTTGGGCTCGGTGCTCCCGGTCGATATCGGGCCGACGCCGTCGTGGCGCAATCTGCGGGTGCCGTTCGGCCAGATCCCGCCGCAGGCCGATGTGATCCGCATCGTCGCCCAGGACAGCAGCCGCGACCCCAACCAGTGGGTGGCGCTGACGCCGCCGCGCGTCCCGCGCACCACGACCCTGCAGGACATGGTGGGCTCGCACAGTCCGGTGCTGCTGGACTGGGCAGTGGGACTGCAGTTCCCGTGCCAGCGGCCCTACGACCACCGCGACGGGATCGCGCAGGTTCCGAACTGGCGCATCCTGCCCGATCGCACCGCCGCCCATGACACCACCCTGTGGGAGAGCCACGACGGTGGCGGCCCGCTGGGCTGGAGCCAGCAGTTGCTGAGCTCGCAGACCCTGGCCACCTATCTGAAGGACGACTGGCGCCGGGACTGGGGTGAGCTGCAGCGGCTGACCCCGCGCGATACCTCCGCGACCGCCGCGGTGCCCACGGTGACCCGGGAGACCCACGGCGGCATGTGGAATCCGGGCCACATCAACACCGCTTGGGGCTGAGGCCGCTAGGGTCCGGCGGCACCGTCCAGTCGCCGGACCTGTTTGGCCGTGAGGTCCTGCAGCGAGGCCGGATCCACTTGTGCCGGTGAGGTTTCCGCGATCTGCACCACGCTGCTGCCGACGACGGCGATCGTGGCCGCGGAATACAGCGACATGCCGCCGCTGGTGGTGCGGATCTGGAACGAGGCCGACGCGGAACCGGCCTTCGGCTGATCGAGCCCGCCCAGCCGGTAGTCGACGGAGGTGCCGTCGGCATCGGTGCCGGAATAGCTGCGGCAGTCGCGCAGCAGCTTCTGCGCCGCCGCGAACGCCTGCGCCGCATTGCCGTCGGCATAGCTGGCGATATCGATGTCGATGCTCGCGAAGTTCGGCGAGGAGTAGTGCACCGCGCCCCGGGCGGACGGCCCGCTGTACAGATCACCCACGGGTGCGAGCACTTTCGCGCATTCGGCCGGATCGGTGCGGGAGCGGTCCGGTGGTGTCTGCCCGTTACCCGGTGCGGCGTCCTCGAGCTGGGTGAAACCCGGGGGAAGGTCGGCCGGGGTGAGCAACCGCGCCCGCAGCGCATCGGAATCGGTGACGGCCGGGGCGGTGATCGGCGGCACGGTCGCGGTCGCGGGCAGCGCCGGCAGTGAATCGTCGTGATGTCCGCACGCGCTCACCCCGACGACGACGCCCGCGAGGACGACCGCGGCGCGGTTCACTCGCCCCATCGCACCTGCGTCCGGACGTCCTGGCGCAGCAGTACGTCGGTGTGCGGATCCCGGTAGCACTGATTGCCGCCGATGGTGATCGCGCCCGAAACCGGAAGCGGCAGGCCGAGATCCACGGTGATGGTGCCCGCACCGTGCATCAGGTAGTCGATGATGTCGAGGTCACCGGAGTTGTTGGGCAACTGCCAGGTGGCCGTTTTGGGCGTCTGCGTGATGTCGAGGGCGATGGTCAGCAGATTGCCGTCGCGCTTGGTGAGCGTCGCGGTCGTCATCTGGTCCAGCGGAACCACACCCGAGACGCGTTGATGGACCGTCCACACCGCGCCCTCGCCGACCGCATCGGCGGGGAAGGCGATCGCCTCGTACACCGCCTGGTAGAAGGCCTGTTCGATGGCGGCGCGGGCGGTGTCGGGCGTCGACGGGGCGGGCGCCATCCGCAGCGCGGTGACGGCGCCGAGATCGGTGAACTCGATGCCGGCGTGGGATCCGTCGGCAGCCAGCAATTGCTGATCCAGGGCCGGGTCCGGTGACGTCGCCGTACCGAGGACGAGGTCCACGCCGTCGGCCCTCGCGTCCGCGGTCAGCGGAATCGTCACCGACGGCGGCGAGAAGTCCCGCACCGCCTGATCGTTGATCTGTTGTTCGACGTGGTGGTCGGTGCGCAGGGTCACCTGCTGGGAGGTGCCGGGTCGGACGGCCGGACGCAGCGCGGCGTGCGGTTCCTCGCCCGGCGTGACCAGGGTGGCGACCGCGGCGGAGATCGGCAGGGTGACCTCCTTGCCGAAACCCGACGGCTCCACCTCGGCGTCGCTGGTGGCCTCGGTCCCGTCGCTGCAACCGACGCCGAGCGCGGACAGGGTCACCGCCAGTACCATCAACAGCACTCCCGAGCGCGCCGCGCGCGGATTCGGGCCCCGGCCGGACGCACCCGAGGGGCGCAGACCGGTCACCGAGGCGCAGGAGTGGGAAGACAACACCGTCACGCCGAACAGGGTACGACCGGTTCCTGAAAAACAGCTTTGACTCCCGTCCGGCCATGTGCCGGGTGACGGCACCGCGAACCGGTGGTGACGTGATAAGGAATGATGTCTAGCTGTGAATACGGACCGGCCGCGTGAGCAGCACCTCGACGATCCCGACGAACCCCCGCGCGAGTCCGCGGCGGATCGGGGCGCCGACCGCGACGACGAATCCGGCGCGCGCGACACCGGCGCTGCTTCCGCTCCGGCAGCGAGCGGCTCGGATGCGGCCGCTCCGGACGGGACCGCGTCGGACCGCGGCGACAGCGACGACGCCGTTGACACCGCTGGAACCGGTGCGGATTCGGCGACCGCGCGGATGTCCGGCGCCCCGGCGGCCTTCCCGCGCCGCCTGCCGTGGCTGCTGCTGATCGCGGCCGTCGTACTGGCCGTGGATCTGGGCACCAAGGCCCTGGTGGTGGCGAAGATGACGCCCGGCGAACCGATTTCGATCATCGGTGACGTGGTGCGGCTGACCCTGATCCGCAATTCCGGCGCGGCGTTCTCGATGGCCACGGGCATGACCTGGCTGCTGACCCTGATCGCGGTCGCCGTCGTGATCGGCGTGATTCGCATCGGCCGTACCTTGCGGTCGTTGAGCTGGGCGATCGGCCTCGGCCTGGTTCTCGGTGGCGCGCTGGGCAATCTGGTGGACCGGCTGTTCCGTTCGCCCGGCCCGCTGCAAGGTCATGTGATCGACTTCATCGCCGTCACCAAATGGTGGCCGGTGTTCAACGTCGCCGATTCCTCGATCGTGTGCGGCGCGATTCTGCTGGTGGTGCTGACGGTGTTCGGATTCGAACCCGACGGCACCCGCGCCGGCCACGACCAGGACGCGAAGGCGGGCGAATGAGGGAGACGCGAGCCATGCCGATCCCCGACGGTCTGGACGGCATGCGGGTCGACGCCGGACTCTCGCGGCTGCTGGGCCTGTCGCGGACCGCGGTCGCGGCACTGGCCGAGGACGGATCGGTGCAGATCGACGGCACCTCGGCCGGGAAGTCCGATCGGCTCGTGGCCGGGGCCTGGCTGGAAGTGGAGTTCCCCGAGCCGAAACGAGAACTCACCGTCGAGGCCACCCCGGTCGAGGGCATGAAGATCCTCTACGCCGACGACGACATCGTCGCGGTCGACAAACCGGTCGGCGTCGCCGCGCACACCGGAGTCGGCTGGTCGGGTCCCACCGTGGTGGGCGGGCTGGCCGCGATGGGCTACCGCATCTCGACCTCGGGCGCGCACGAACGCCAGGGCATCGTGCACCGGCTCGACGTCGGCACCTCCGGGGTCATGGTGGTGGCGCAGTCAGAGCACGCCTACACGGTGCTGAAGCGGGCCTTCAAACAGCGCACGGTCGACAAGCGGTATCACGCGCTGGTGCAGGGACATCCGGACCCGTCCAGCGGCACCATCGACGCCCCGATCGGGCGGGCCCGCGGCAACGACTGGAAGTTCGCGGTCACCGCCGACGGCCGGCCCAGCGTCACCCACTACGACACCGTCGAGGCGTTCCAGGCCGCGAGCCTGCTCGACATCCATCTGGAAACCGGGCGCACCCATCAGATCCGCGTGCATTTCTCCGCGATCCGCCACCCCTGCTGCGGTGATCTCACCTACGGCGCCGATCCGCGACTGGCCGAGCGGCTGGGTCTGCAGCGGCAGTGGTTGCATGCGCGCAGTCTCGGCTTCGCCCATCCCGCCGACGGCCGCTGGATCGAGATCACCAGCGACTATCCCGGCGATCTGGAGCATGCCCTGGATGTGCTGCGCGCGGTGTGACGGATGCGGCCGGTGAGTGAGAAGTGGCGCGCCGCAGCCGGTTTCGTGGTCGTGGTGGTGTTGGTGATCGCCGTGGTCGCGTTGGGCTGGGCGCGGCCGCCGCGTGCCTCGATCCTCGGCACCGACCGGCTCGGGCCGGACTCCGGCGAACGTGTCGCGGACTATCTCGAGCGCGCGCACGAGTCGCTGTCCGGCGCCGATACCGCGCCCCGCTGGGCGCTGGCGGCCGCGAGCACCGGGCTGACCACCGACAGCGTCGTCGAAATCGGTGCGGGACTGCGTATTTCGCAGGTGCTCTATCACGTTCCGATCGACCGCGTGTACACCCCGGTGATCACGGTGCCGGTTCCGGCCGGGACCCCCGCGCTGCGGGCCGCGCAGGCGGCGGCCGCGGGCGCGATGGATCACGTGCAGGCCGACGACGAACGCACGCGGCGCCTCGCGGCGGTGCTGGCCGCGCGTCTGCACTCCGGCTGCGCCTGCGCGGTGAATCTGGTGGTCCGCGGCACCCTCGCTCAGTTGCGAGGTCTGGCCTCCCGCAGCGAGATTCGCAGCGTGCAGGCGCTGCCGCCGGATGCCTCCGCGGGTGCGTTCGCCGTGTTGCCGCTCCTGCCCGAACACATCGACGTCGTCGCGCCGGGACCCGACGACGGCCCGATCCCCGACCACTGAGCCCGGCGCTGTCGCTGCCACCCGGCATAATCGAGGCAGGCGAGGGGAGAGGACGTGCCGGTGGATCGAGACGCAGGGCTGCGGGACAGAGCGCAGGGGGTGCTGCTGGGGACCGCCGCCGGTGACGCTTTGGGCGCCGGCTACGAATTCACCCATCCGGCAGCGGATTCGGTGATCGAGATGCGCGGCGGCGGCTCGCTGCGGTGGGAGCCGGGGGAGTGGACCGACGACACCGCGATGGCAGTGGGTGTCGCGCTCGCGGCGGCCGAACACGGTGCCCTGCACCACCCGGCGGGCTTGGACGCCGTCGCCCGCCAGTTCGTGCGCTGGTGGGACAGCCGGCCCAAGGACGTCGGCTATCAGACCAGTCAGGTGCTGCAGTGGCGCAGCGCGGACGCGGCCGATATGCGCCGCCGCTCCTTCGAACTCGACGGGCTCACCGGCGGCAACGGATCGCTGATGCGTACCGCGCCGGTGGCCCTGTGTTATCTCGACGATCCGGACAACTGCGCCCGCGCCGCCCGGGCGGTGAGCGAACTCACCCACAGCGATGTGCGGGCCGGCGAGGCGTGCGTGCTGTGGTCGTGGGCGATCCGGCACGCGGTGCTCTACGGCGACTACGACGGCGTGCGCGGCGGCCTGGCCTTCGTGGACGCCGATTTCTGGGCCGCTCTGCTGGACGAGGCCGAATCCGGCGATCCCTCGGACTTTCCGAAGAACGGCTGGGTGGTGCACGCGCTGCAGACGGCATGGTGGGCGATCACCCACACCGAATCCCTGCCGGCCGCGCTGGAAGCGGCCGTGCGCGCGGGCGGCGATACCGATACCACCGCCGCCATCGCGGGCGGATTACTGGGCGCCCGCTGGGGCGCCTCGGCGATCCCGCCGCAGTGGGTCGCGCTGCTGCACGGATATCCGCGGCTGCGCGGTGACGATCTGGTCGCGCTCACCCGTCGCATCGTCGATCGCTGAACCGCGCACCGCACCCGGCCGGATGCTGGATGGTTGCCCGCCCCGGTGTCCGGTACCGGATGGCGTCCGATTCGCCGGAAACGCTCTAGGCTGTCGAACATGTCGATCACCGAGCAGCAAGCGCGCGCACCGGGTCTGACCGCGGCCGAGGTCGCACTGCGCGTTCGTGACGGGCAGACCAACGACGTGCCGGATCGGGCGAGCCGATCGGTTGCCGACATCGTCCGGGCCAATGTGTTCACCCGGATCAACGCCATCCTCGGTGTCCTGTTCGTGCTGGTCCTGGCCACCGGATCGATCATCGACGGCATGTTCGGCCTGCTGATCGTGGCCAACAGCGTGGTCGGCATCGTGCAGGAGTTGCGCGCCAAGCAGACCCTGGACAAACTCGCCATCGTCGGTCAGGCCAAGCCGGTGGTGCGCCGCGACGGCGCCGCTACCGAGGTCGGCCCGAAGGATGTGGTGCTCGACGATCTGATCGAACTGGGTCCCGGTGACCAGATCGTGGTCGACGGCGAGGTCGTCGAATGCGAACTGCTCGAGGTCGACGAATCCCTGCTCACCGGTGAGGCCGATCCGATCGACAAAACGGTCGGCGCGAAGGTGATGTCCGGCAGTTATGTGGTCGCCGGATCGGGCGCCTACCGCGCCACCAAGGTCGGCAAGGACGCCTATGCCGCGCAGCTGGCGCACGAGGCGTCGAAATTCACGCTGGTCGATTCGGAGCTGCGCAGCGGTATCGACATCATCCTGAAGGTCATCACCTACCTGCTGCTTCCGGCGGGTCTGGTCACGATCTACAACCAGTTGTTCTCCAGTCATCAGAGCTGGCAGCACGCGCTGAACGGTATGGTCGCCGCGCTCGTCCCGATGGTGCCGGAGGGCCTGGTGCTGATGACCTCGATCGCGTTCGCGGTCGGCGTCG
The DNA here is from genome assembly GCF_015354405.1 of Nocardia sp. BSTN01. Classification (GTDB taxonomy): domain Bacteria; phylum Actinomycetota; class Actinomycetes; order Mycobacteriales; family Mycobacteriaceae; genus Nocardia. Next base: position 125,936 of record NZ_JADKYP010000008.1, read on the forward strand.
TGCGGCTGGGTCAGCGCAAATGCCTGGTTCAGGAGCTGCCGGCGATCGAGGGCCTGGCCCGGGTCGACGTGGTGTGCGCGGACAAGACCGGCACCCTCACCGAGAACGGGATGCGGCTGTCGGAGCTGCGGGTGGTCGGCGATGTGCCCGAACAGCGGTTGCGCTCGGTGCTGGCCGCGCTCGCCCACGACGATCCGCGTCCCAACGCCAGCGTGCTCGCCATCGCCGAGGCCATGACGCAGGATCCGGGCTGGTCGTCCACCGCCGTCGCGCCGTTCAGCTCGGCCAGGAAGTGGAGCGGCCTGTCCTACGGCGAGCACGGCAACTGGCTGCTCGGCGCACCGGACGTGCTGCTCGATCCCGATTCCGGCATCGCCGCCACGGCGCAGGACATCGGCGCGCAGGGCCTGCGGGTGCTGCTGCTGGCCTCCTCGGATCGGCCCGTCGACGACCCGGACGCGCCGGGCACGGTGACGCCGCAGGCGCTGGTGGTGCTGGAACAGAAAGTGCGCCCGGATGCGCGCGAAACACTGGATTACTTTGCCGGCCAGGATGTCTCGATCAAGGTGATCTCCGGCGACAACGCGGTGTCGGTGGGCGCGGTGGCGTCCTCGCTCGGCCTGCCCGGCGGTGACCATGCCGTCGACGCGCGCCGATTGCCCACCGCTCAGGGCGAATTGGCCGATGTGCTGGACCGCGAAACCACCTTCGGCCGCGTCCGCCCGGATCAGAAGCGGGCGATGGTGGGGGCGTTGCAGTCGCGCGGGCACACCGTCGCCATGACCGGCGACGGCGTCAACGATGTGCTGGCGCTCAAGGATGCCGATATCGGTGTCGCGATGGGGTCGGGCAGTCCGGCCACCCGCGCGGTCGCGCAGATCGTGTTGCTGGACAACCGTTTCGCCACCCTGCCGTACGTGGTGGGCGAGGGCCGGCGGGTGATCGGCAATATCGAGCGCGTCTCGAACCTGTTCCTCACCAAGACCGTGTACTCGGTCCTGCTGGCCTTCCTGGTCGGCGTGGCCGGCATCGGATCGCAGATCTTCGATTACGCCCCGCTGTCGTATCCGTTCCTGCCGCGCCACGTCACCATCGCCGCCTGGTTCACCATCGGAATCCCGGCCTTCATCCTCTCGCTGGCGCCCAACAACGAAAGGGCGCGAACGGGTTTCGTGCCGCGGGTGCTGCGGCTGGCGATCCCCTCCGGCACGGTGATCGGGGTAATGACCTTCATCGCCTACCTGATCGCCTACTGGAGTGCGGACCAGAGTCTGCCGGCCGAGGCGCGCGAGGTGCAGATCGGCACGACGGCGCTGATCACGCTGCTGGTGATCGCGGTGTGGGTGCTGGCGATCGTGGCGCGGCCGTGGAACTGGTGGAAGATCGCGCTCATCGCCGGTTCGATCGCGGGCTATCTGATCCTGTTCACGGTGCCGTTCACCCGCCACTTCTTCAAACTCGACCCGTCGAACGCCGAGCTGACCGGGGTGGCCTTCGCCTGCGGCGCCGTCGGCGTCGTGCTGGTGGAGCTGGCGTGGTGGATCACCGCGATGGTGACCGGCGAACAGCGGCACCTGTTCCCGGATTCGCCGGGCCGGAAGCCCGTGGGGCACAACGATTGAGCCGTGACGGCGCGTCAACTGGTCGCATGGTATGGCGCGCCGTGAACGTCCTTGTGCCACGCATCGATTCGCAACGCGGGTACCTTCGGCAGTATGGAGGTCCTGCTGCATCAGATCGATGCGTTCGCGGATGCGCCCTTCACGGGTAATCCGGCGGCGGTGATGCCGCTGCTGGGCTGGTTGCCCGACGAGCTGCTGCAGCGGCTGGCCGAGGAGAACCGGCTGTCCGAGACGGCCTTCTACACCTCGGCGCTGCCGGTGGAGGCCGGCTTGCCGCCCGGTGACGGCCCGGCGTTCTGGCTGCGCTGGTTCACCCCGGCCACCGAGGTCGACCTGTGCGGGCACGCCACCCTCGCCACCGCGGCGCAGATCTTCGACGATATGCATCCCACCGCCGACCGGCTGCACTTTTTCACCCGCAGCGGCTGGCTCGGCGTCGAACGCGACGGCGCGGAGCTCGAACTCGACCTGCCGCTGGTGGAATCGGTGGATACCGTCCCGGACCCGGATCTGATCGCGGCGCTCGGGGTGCGGCCGGTGCGCGTGCTGACCGGCCAGGACGAGGTGGTGGTGGTCGCCACCGAAGCCGAAGTGCGCCAGGCTCGCCCTCGTTTCGCCGCCTTCCCGGCGCTGCGGCGCGGTGTGATCCTCACCGCGCCCGGCGACCGCTGCGATTTCGTGTCCCGCTTCTTCGCTCCCGGTGTCGGCGTCGACGAGGATCCGGTCACCGGCTCGGCGCATGCCCAGCTGGCACCGCTGTGGGCTCGCGATCTCGGCCGCGGGGAATTATCGGCCCGCCAGTTGTCCGCCCGCACCGGCCGTCTGCGGTGCACGGTGAGCGGCTCCCGGGTGTTGCTGACCGGCCGCTGCCACCGTTACCTCGACGGCGTGGTCCGGCTGCCGCACGAGGAAACCCTGTCCCTTCCGCACTGAGGAGACGGGACGAGCCGCACGCCTTCGGTCGGTGCTCCTGGGCAGGATCGGTACCGCAATCGCGCCGGGATCCGTGCGGTATCGACGAGAGCGCTGTCCGAAACCTGCTCGACAGATGTTGCCGGACGGAAGTAGCGTGCCGCTCGTGCGGGTGCGTGGATCGGTGAGCGGTGCGGAGGAGATGTCCGGCGCGGGTGGTTCGGTGCGGCGGCTCGGGCGATCGCTCACCGGTGGCGGGGTGGCGGTCGGGGCGGGAGCGTATCTGATCTGGGGAATGTTTCCCGCCTTCTTCGGATTGCTCGACTTCGCGGGGCCGGTGGAGATCCTGGCGCAGCGAATTCTGTGGACTCTGGTCGTGGTGCTGGTGTTGCTGCTGGCGGCCGGGCGGTTGCGTGAACTGGGGGCGATCGATGGGCGCACCTGGCGCTTGGCGGCGGTCGCCGCGGCGGCGATCTCGATCAACTGGGGTACCTACGTCTACGGCGTGACCTCGGGTCACGTGGTGGAATGCGCGCTCGGATATTTCATCAATCCACTGGTCACGGTCCTTTTCGCGGTCGTGTTGTTCCGGGAGCGGCTGGTGTGGCCGCAGTGGGTCGCGCTCGGGCTCGGCGGGGCCGCGGTGGTGGTGCTGACCGTCGACTACGGCAAGCCGCCGGTGATCGCGCTCGTACTGGCCTGTTCGTTCGCCACCTACGGTCTGGTGAAGAAGGTGATCCGGCTCGACCCGATGCGCAGCGTCGCCGCCGAGGGCGTGGTGTCCGCGCCGTTCGCGCTGGCGGTCGTCGTCGCGCTGGGCGTGCGCGGGGACGCCGAGTTCGGGCACGGCGCCGGGCACACCGCCTTGATGGTCGCCACCGGACCGGTGACGCTGATCCCGCTGTTGCTGTTCGCCTTCGCGGCGTCGAGGGTGCCGCTGTCGACCATGGGGATTCTGCAATATCTCACTCCCGCACTGCAATTGGCGTGGGGAGTGCTGGTGGGCCACGAGCCGATGCCGGCCTCGCGCTGGATCGGATTCGGGCTGATCTGGACGGCGCTGGCGGTCTTCACCGGGGACGCGCTGCGGCGATCCCGGCGCTTGGCACGGCGGGACGCGCTGAGTTAATGTCGGATTCGTGGCGATGCTCCCGTAGGCCGACGAGTACCGGTCCGGGGTCGGGATCGTCACTATCAGAGGAGAAATCCTGTCCATCCAGTTCAACCACACCATTGTCGGCTGTCGTGACAATCGGGAATCGGCGCAATTCTGGGCCGATATTCTGGGGTTGAGTGTGGGAACGCCGTGGGGTCCGTTCATTCCGGTCACCGTGCACAACGGCGTCACCTTCGACTTCGCCCCAGTCCCGCCGCATATCACCGAGATTCAGCCGCAGCATTACGCCCTGCTGGTCTCCGAACCCGAATTCGACGCGGCCTACGCGAAGATCCGGGAGCGCGGACTGCCGTTCTGGGCCGATCCGCAGCAGAGCCGGGAAGGCGAGATCAACCACAACGACGGCGGTCGCGGAATCTATTTCCTCGACCCCAGCGGTCACTATATGGAATTGCTGACCGTACCGTACGGCGGTTGGCCGGCGGCGACCGGCGAACAGCGGTAGCGCGCGACCGGCGGCCGAATTCGCTTCGGCCGCCGGCTTTTCCGATATCGAATTGTCAGGGCGAGACGGCGATACCGAGCGACAGTGCGGCAAACGTCTTCGGCGCCGCGGAATCGTAGAACCGATCCAGCTCGATGATCTCGAATCCGGCCTCCTCCAGTGCTCCGCGGATATCGCGGTTCAGGTGGCAGCCACCCGCGATCACCTGCTGGATCGGATCGAGCCGATGCTGCCAGCTGCGCACCTTCGCATCCGGCGCCAGACCGTGCTCGACGAAATGGAACGTGGCGCCGGGCACCAGAACTCGCCGCACCTCCCGCAGCGCGACGGCGATATCCGGAATCGTGCACAGCGTCCAGGTCGACAACGCGCTGTCGAAACTGTTGTCCGCGAACGGCAATGCCTGTCCGTCCAGTCCGGCCCGCTCCACCGGCACCGGGGAATCCGCGACCCGCTTCGCCGCCAGCCGCCACCCCAGATCCGCCGGTTCCACGGCACTGACGCGACTCACCCCGGCGGGATAGAACGGCACGTTGCGACCCGAGCCGAAGCCGATCTCCACCACCCGGCCGCGCAACCCGGCGCACACCCGGCGGCGCAACCGGTCGTTGGCCGCCACTCCGCACACCCGATCGATCAACCGCGGCAGCACCCGCTCGCTGTAGATTCCCACCCCCTCACTGTGTCAAGTCGCGCTGCGCGCCGCTACCCGCCAGGGCACCGGGGTGACGTATGCCGCTGGCTGCAATTTGTCGTCTATGTCCCGAAAACGAGTAGTCGACTACGGGTGTTCGCGGCCCGGCGTCCTGAAATTATCGGCGAAGGTTGGCCGGGCAACCGCGATGTCGTCGACAGGACGACAGCATCTCACTCGCGACAGAAAAGGTAGGAACGGAAATGACCACGGTTGTCGGCACTGCGATGTACGGAATCAAGTCGGATGGCGATCTGCAATGGTATCGCCACGACGGCGTCCAGAGCGGCGGAGCCTATTGGACGGCAGGTGAGGGCGGGAAGAAGATCAGTGGCGGCTGGGACATCTACTCCACGGTGTTCAGCGGCCGCGACAGCGGCGTGATCTACGCCGTCAAACCGGACGGTGATCTGCAGTGGTATCGCCACGACGGATGGCAGGACGGCGGCGCGTACTGGACCGCCGGTGCGGGCGGCAACAGAATCAGTGGCGGCTGGGGCAGCTACGACACGGTATTCAGCATCGGCCGCGGCGTGATCTACGGCATCAAGCCGAACGGTGATCTGCAGTGGTATCGCCACGACGGGTGGGAGGACGGTACTGCCAGGTGGACCGCCGGTGCGGGCGGTAACAGGGTCAGTGGTGGCTGGAACATCTACGACACCGTGTTCGGCAGCTACCTCGGCGTGATCTACGGCATCAAGCCGAACGGCGATCTGCACTGGTATCGCCACGACGGCTGGGTCGACGGTACCGCCAGGTGGACCGCCGGTGCGGGCGGGATAAAGATCAGTGGTGGCTGGAACATCTACGACACCGTGTTCGCCGGCTACGACGGTGCGATCTACGGCATCAAGCCGAATGGTGATCTGCAGTGGTATCGCCACGCCGGCTGGCGGGACGGCACTGCCACGTGGGAGGCCGGTGAAGGTGGGAAGAAGATCAGCGGCGGCTGGGACATCTACCGCACGGTGTTCAGCGGCGACACCTATCTCCACCTCGTCTGAGCGTCCACGCCGCCCGGATCGCTACGGCACCGGCGTGACGTATTTGCCGAGCCACGTGGTGATGTAGTTCAGCACCTCGGGCGCGATCGTCGTTTCGATGGTCGGATATTCCTTCGGGCTGCCGGTATCGGCGGGCTGCATCAGATGGTTGAGGCCGTCGAAGACGTGGACGTCGGCATTCGGGTTGCCCGCCAGGTTCGCCCGGGCGGCCGGGGCGTTCTGGGCGGCGGGAACCTGCACGTCCTTGGTTCCGTAGAAGGCCAGCACCGGAATGCGCAGCGCCTGCAGGGCCGGTGCCGGGTCGTAGTCGACCAAAGCCTGGAAGTACGGCGTCGTCAGGTGATCGAGCGCCGATTGTGACTGGCGCTGCTCCGGCGGTAGCGAGTCGTTGTGTTCGGTGGCGAAGCGGCGAACCTGCTCGTCGTCACCGGTGCGGATCAACGTGGTCAGCGTGGTGATGTAGCCGACCTGCTTGCGGATGGCGTCCGCGTCGGCGTGCTCGCTGCGCAGCAGCAGCTGGTTCTGTGCGAGCAGCACCTCCGAGCCCGGCACCGCGGGCCCGGCCATCATGATCACGAAGGCGAGCCGGCTGTCGGGGCGGGTGGCGGCCAGCGGTGCGAGATAGCCACCCTCGCTGTGGCCGAGCAGGCCGATGTGGTTGCCGTCGATATCGGGACGGCTGCGCAGATAGCCCAGCCCGGCCATGATGTCGTCGGTGAGGTCGGTGTAACTGCAGGTATCGAGCTGTCCGCCGGTGCCGCCCACGCCTCGGTCGTCGGTGCGCAGGACGGCGTATCCGGCGCGGGTGAGCGTATCGGCGAGCAGCAGGAACGGTTTGTGCCCGGCGATCTCCTCGTTGCGATCCTGGGGTCCGCTGCCGGATACCAGGACGACCGCCGGATACGGTCCCGGCCCTCGCGGCCGGGTGAGCGTCCCGGCGATGGTGGTGCCGTCGCTGCTGCGGTAGCCGACGTCCTCGGAGAGATACGGCCACGGCGGACGCGGCTCCTGCGGGCGCAGCGGGGCCGGCACTTTCCCGCGATGCAGGGTCAGCGCCAGATCGTGACCGGACTGGGTGAAGGTGCCGGTGACGACATCGGCGCGACGGTCGTAGCGGCCGTTGAAGTGCGGATCGCCCGGCAGTCCGGGAATGGTGAAGGCGATCGCATCCGGCGCGATATCGACCTGTTCGAGGGGCAGATCGAAGATGCCCTGCGCCGGAACCGTCACGCTCCCACCGTCTTCGGTGAAGGTCACCCCGACCGGCAGCTGCTGATTCGGCAGCGGCAGCACCCCGTTCCAGTCGCCGGTCACCGGTGCGGGGCGCGGCGTGGCGGTCACCTTGTCGGAACTCGAGCAGGCCGCCACCAGGGCCACGGCGAGGAGCGTGGCGACCACCGCGATCAGGTTCCGATGCCGCCGCGATGTCGGCGGTGTCCCCGCCCGGCCGCGGGATCCCGGTAAATCGGAGCTCTCAGACCGCAACGATCGCATGTCTCAACCATGACACACCGTCGCATACGCAGGGCTGTTTCGGCAGGTCACGACACGGGTTGTCGAAGCGGCCCGGGAGGTCACAGGCAGGGGCAGCGCCGCGTGCGGTCCGCGTCGAACCGGTCTCGGGGGTGTCACCGTGCGGACAACGTCGTTGCCCGCACAACGGTACGCCCGTACCGTAGGCTTTGTGAGCAACGACGCTTTACCCGCAGGTTCTGCGGCTCTGCCCGCAGGTGTGCGTGGCTCGGCCGCGGTCGAGTTCGAACCCTTGGTGCGTAATTTCGCACGGATCGTCGGGGGCCGTGCCGGAGCCGGAGGCGGTCTGACCGTGCTTCGGCACGGTGAGCCGGTGGTCGATGTCTGGACCGGCTACTCCGATCTCAGCACGCCCTGGACCCGCGAGACGGGCAGTGTCGCGTTCTCCGCGACCAAGGGCATCTCTTCCACCGTCATCCATCGCCTGGCCGACCGCGGCCTGATCGACTACTCCGCTCCGGTGGCCGAATACTGGCCGGAATTCGGTGCGGCGGGCAAAGCGCGAATCACGGTGGCGCAGTTGCTCACTCACCGCGCCGGACTGTCCTCGCTACCGCCCGTCGCCGGTGGACTCGACGAGGTGCTCGACCACGAACTCATGGAACACCGCCTGGCGGCCGCCGCGCCCGACCGGTTGCTGGGGGTGCCCGCCTACCACGCCCTCACCTACGGCTGGCTGCTGGCGGGCCTGGCCCGGGCGGTCACCGGCACGAGTATGCGCGAGCTGTTCCGCACCGAGGTCTCCGAGCCGCTGGGCATCGACGGCCTGCATCTCGGGCGTCCGGCGCCCGACTCGGGCACCACCGTCGCCGCGCTCGCCGGATCCCGGCTGGCCGTGGCCGGAACCGCGCTGGGTGCCCTGCTCCTCGGGCAGGCCGGACGTTTCCCGGGGCCGACCGGCGCCGCGACTCGCGCGCTGTTCCTGCCGGGCTTGCACGCTCTGTTCGACGGTGACGAACCGTCCATCCTCGCGACCGAGATGCCCGCCGGCAACGGCGTGTTCACCGCGAACGCACTGGCGCAGGTCTACGGTGTGCTCGCCGACGGCGGCATGATCGCCGGTCGCCGGTATCTGTCGGCGCAGACCATGCGCCAGATCCGGCGCGTGCAGACCCACCGGCTCGATCACGCCCTGTTCTACTTGCCGATGATGTGGCATCTGGGCTATCACACCTTCCCGATCCCGGGGGCGTCCTCCGGGTTCGGCCATATCGGGCTGGCCGGGTCGTTCGGCTGGGCGGAACCGCGCCTGGGTCTGTCGGTCGGCTTCGTGCACAACCGGTTCACGCCCCAGTCGTTCGTCTGGGATCAGCTGGCCGCGGCCTGGGTGCTGCCGCTGGTGATGCGCGGCGCCCGGGCCACGCGTGACGGCCGCCGCACGTCGCAGCGCCGCGCCGCGTGAACGTCGAACTGCCCTGTGCCGCAGGAGATTCCGCGGCAGAGGGCAGTTCGCCGGGGGAGATCAGGTGAGGTACTGGTAGGTGGGGGAGTCGGGATCCAGCTGCTGGCATTGGATCGGCGAGTCGTCCATGCGCGCCAGCAGTGCCGCCAGGCCGGAGCGCGCGCCCAGTTCGATGCCGACCAGCGCGGCCCCGGTCTCCCGATTGTTGCGCTTGACGTATTCGAACAGGGTGATGTCGTCGTCGGGGCCGAGTACCTCGTCGAGGAAGCGGCGCAGCGCACCGGGTTCCTGCGGGAAGTTCACCAGGAAATAGTGTTTGAGGCCCCGGTGCACCAGCGAGCGCTCGATGATCTCGCCGTAGCGTGAGATGTCGTTGTTGCCGCCCGACAGCAGGCACACCACCGTCGACCCCGGCTCGATATCGATCTCGGTCAGCGCGGCCACCGCCAGCGCACCCGCCGGTTCGGCGATCACACCCTCGTTCTGATACAGCTCGAGCATGGCGGTGCAGATGGCGCCCTCGTCGATCTGCATCATCCGGAATGAGCCTGCGCCCCTGGGGGATTCGGTGCCGATGAGCAGGGGAAGCGACGCATGCGACACCACGCGCCCACCGAACTTCGACACCGTGGCGTAGGGCAGGTCGCCTACCCGCCGTACGGCGGCGCCGTCGACGAACGGATCGATCTGCGGCAGCGTGACCGGCCCGCCCGCGACGAGTGCGGCCGTCATCGAGGCCGCGCCCGCCGGTTCGACGCCCAGGATGGCGGTGGTATGCGAGCGGTCGCGCAGGTAGGTGCCGATGCCGGCCAGGCAACCGCCACCGCCGACGGGGATGATCACCAGATCGGGGGCGGCCGGCAGCTGTTCGAGGATCTCCACCGCCACGGTGCCCTGCCCGGCCGCGGTGCGGGCGTCGTCGAACGGCGGGACCATGGTGGCGCCGGTGCGGGCGACGTCGTCGGCGGCCGCCGCGGCCGCCGCGTCGAAGGTGTCGCCGACGGCGATCAATTCCACGAATTCGCCGCCGTGGGCGCGGATGCGGTCGCGTTTCTGCTTGGGTGTGGTGGTCGGCACGTAGATGCGGCCCTGGATGCCCATCGCGCGGCAGGCGAAGGCCACACCCTGGGCGTGATTGCCGGCGCTGGCGGTGACGACGCCGGCCGCGCGTTCGGTGGCATCGAGTTGCACGATCAGGTTGTAGGCGCCGCGCAGCTTGTAGGAGCGGACCGCGGTGAGGTCCTCACGCTTGAGGTAGACGTTCGCGCCGGTGGCCGCCGACAACCGCTCGATTCGCTGCAGCGGCGTCGGCTCGACGATGTCGGAAATTCGCTTGGCGGCCGCGTCGATCTCGTCCGCGCTCAGTTCGGGCAGCGGAGCGGATACTTTCTCTACGACATCCAGCGGTTCAGGCACCCGAACATGCTATCGGGCGCGGTAGGTGCGGCGCGCGGCAGTTTCCCCAGCGGTCCGGTACGCCCGGAAACCGGCGACGCCCGGACCGAGGGCCGGGCGTCGCAACGGTGATCGCGCACCGCTGAATCAGGACTTCGGGGTCAGGACGAAAACCGGGATCTCGCGGGTGGTCTTCTTCTGATAGTCGGCGTAGTCCGGGTAGGCCGCGACCGCGCGCTCCCACCACACGGCCTTCTCCTCGCCGGTCACCTCGTGCGCGATGTAGTCCTTGACCACATCGCCGTCGCGCAGTTCGACGGTCGGATTGGCCTTGAGGTTGTAGTACCAGACGGGATGCTTCGGGGCGCCGCCGAGGGAGGCCACCGCCGCGTACTCGCCGTTGTGCTCGACGCGCATCAGCGGAGTCTTGCGCAGTTTGCCGGTCTTGGCGCCGACACTGGTGACCAGGATGATCGGAATTCCGCGGTCGAGCAGGGTGTTGGCTTGTGTCCCGTTGGAGGCTTCGTACGTCTCGGCCTGCTCGCGGGACCAGTCGGACGGGCTGGGTGCGTATTCTCCGGTGAGTGGCATGCCCGGCATAACAATCGAGCTCCGCGGATGTGTTCCCGGCGTCGTTCGTGACCGGATCGCCGCAAATGTTCGGTGGACCGAACTTCGGGATACGTGTAACCTGACGACATGACAGCGGTCAGCGCCATCGTTCGCCCGGTCCGCCGTGCCACGCATACGGTGCGGCTCGCCGGCGTGTCGTGGCCGGTGTACAAACTCGAGGCCGTCGCGCTGGGTCTGCTGCTCGCGCTGATGCTGGGCCTGATCACCGGGTCGGCGCAGCTCGCCGTACTGGTCGGCGCGGGGGTCGCGGCACTGCGCTGGGTCGTGGGAGTCGCGACGGATCGCCCGCATCACACCGACTGACCCGCTCTCTGTAGCGGTCCACGGGCTGACAGGGCCCCAGCCTTACGTCGAGCATGCTCCCGTCGGCGATGCGCTGATCTCGGTAGCGGACGGCGGCGCGACGCGCGGTCGGAATGCGGCGCCGCGCACGTCCTCAGCTCGCGAGGCAGCCCGGGCCGAGCAGCGCCTTCAGATCACCCATCAGCGCCGAGGACGGCGACACCCGGAGGTTGTCGGCGACCTTGAGCAGGGTGGTCTTCTCACGCGATCCGATATGGCGGATGTGCACATCGGCGGTGCCGGGGTGGCTGGACAGAACGCGCTTGAGCGCGCTCACCTTGTCGGGCGTGCACAGCCGGGTCGGGATCGTCACCGCCAGCGGTTTCTCCATGCCGATCGACGACAGATCCGGCACCACCAGATCGTTGGCGATCAGCGAGATCCGGTCGTCACGCACCGAGACACGCGCCTTCACCAGCACGACGGCGTCCTCGGCGATGTCCATCCCGTACACCGAATAGGCCTGCGGGAAGAACAGCACCTCGATACCACCGGTGAGGTCCTCCAATTGCGCTGAGGCCCAGGGCATTCCGTTCTTGTTGACGCGCCTGGTCACCGAGGCGAGGATGCCGCCGATGGTGACCTGCGCGCCGTCCTTGACGTCGCCCTGCAGAATCGCCGGGATCGGCGTATCCGCCTGTGCGGCGAGCACATGCTCCACCCCGTTGAGCGGATGGCCGGACACGTAGAGTCCCAGCATCTCGCGTTCCAGGGCCAGCTTGTGCTTGGCCTCCCACTCCTCGTCGGGCACCTTGACATCGAAGACCGACGAGATCGAATCGTCACCGTCGTCGAGGCCGCCGAACAGGTCGAACTGCCCGATCGCCTCGGCCTTCTTGGTGGCCATCACCGCGTCGATGGCGTCGGAATGCACCAGCAGCAAGCCTTTGCGCGGATGGCCGAGCGAGTCGAAAGCGCCTGCCTTGATGAGGGATTCGGTGACCTTCTTGGTGCAGGCGATGGTGTCGATCTTGTTCAGGTAGTCCGAGAAGTCGGTGAACTTCGACTTCTCGGTGCGGGCGGCGATGATCGAGGCCACCACGTTGGTGCCGACGTTGCGCACCGCGCCGAGGCCGAAACGGATATCGGTGCCGACCGGCGCGAAGTTCTGTTCGGACTCGTTGACGTCGGGCGGCAGCACCGTGATGCCGAGGCGGCGGCAGTCCGAGAGGTAGACCGCGGCCTTGTCCTTGTCGTCGCCGACGCTGGTGAGCAGGGCGGCCATGTATTCGGCCGGATAGTTGGCCTTGAAGTAGGCGGTCCAGTAGGAGACCAGGCCGTACGCGGCGGCATGCGATTTGTTGAACGCGTAACCGGCGAACGGGAGGATGGTGTCCCACAGCGCCTTGATCGCGGCCTTGGAGAAACCGTTCTCCAGCATGCCCTTCTCGAAGCCCTCGAACTCCGCCGCCAGGACCTCGGCCTTCTTCTTGCCCATCGCGCGGCGCAGGATGTCGGCTCGTCCGAGCGAGTAGCCGGCCACCTTCTGCGCGACGTGCATGATCTGCTCTTGGTAGACGATCAGACCGTAGGTCTCGCCGAGGATGTCCTTGAGCGGTTCCTCCAGCTCCGGATGGATCGGTTTGACCTCTTGACGCCCGTTCTTGCGGTCGGCGTAGTCGTTGTGCGCGTTCATGCCCATCGGGCCGGGGCGATACAGCGCGCCGACGGCCACGATGTCCTCGAAGGCGGTGGGCTGCATGCGTCGCAGCAGATCGCGCATGGGCCCACCGTCGAGCTGGAACACACCGAGTGTGTCACCGCGGGCGAGCAATTCGAATGTTTTCGGATCGTCCAGTGGCAGCGCGTCCAGGTCGACGTCGACACCGCGGTTGGCCTTGGCGTTGTCGATCGCGTCGCCGAGCACGGTGAGGTTGCGCAGGCCGAGGAAGTCCATCTTCAGCAGGCCGATGGCCTCACACGACGGATAGTCCCAGCCGGTGATGATGGCGCCGTCCTGGGCTCGCTTCCAGACCGGGATCGCGTCGGTCAGCGGCTCGGAGGACATGATCACCGCGCAGGCGTGCACGCCGGCGTTGCGGATCAGGCCTTCCAGTCCCTTCGCCGTGTCGTAGATCTTGGCGATATCGGGATTGGATTCGATGAGGGTGCGGACCTCGGCGGCCTCCTTGTACCGCTCGTGCTCGGGGTCGGTGATACCCGACACCGAGATGTCCTTGGCCATGATCGGCGGCGGCAGCGCCTTGGTGATCTGGTCGGCGATCGCGAAGCCCGGCTGGCCGAACAGCACGCGGGCCGAATCCTTCAGCGCCGCCTTCGTTTTGATGGTGCCGAAGGTGATGACCTGGGCGACCCGGTCGGTGCCCCACTTCTCGGTGGCGTAGCGGACCATCTCACCGCGGCGGCGATCGTCGAAGTCGATATCGATATCGGGCATCGACACGCGCTCGGGGTTGAGGAATCGCTCGAACAGCAGACCGTGCGGCAGCGGGTCGATGTTGGTGATCTTCAGCGCGTAGGCGACCAGCGAACCGGCGGCCGAACCACGACCGGGCCCGACCCGGATCCCGACCTCGCGGGCGTGGTTGATCAGGTCGCCGACGACGAGGAAGTAGGCCGGGAAGCCCATCTCGAGGATGACGTTGATCTCGTATTCGGCCTGGTCGAGGTACTTCTGCGGGACACCGTCGGGGAAGCGGTGCTCGAGGCCGCGCGCGACCTCCTTGCGCAGCCACGACGCCTCGGTCTCACCCTCGGGAACCGGGAATTTCGGCATCCGGTCGCGGTGGGTCCACACATCCTCGTAGGACTGCACCCGCTCGCCGATCAGCACGGTGTTGTCGCAGGCGCCGGGGACCTCGCCGTCCCAGATCTCGCGCATCTCCGCGGCCGACTTCAGGTAGTAGCCGCTGCCGTCGAATTTGAAGCGGGTCGGGTCCGAGAGCGTCTTACCGGTCTGAATGCACAGCAGCGCTTCGTGATTCGTGGAGTCGGTTTCGTGCACGTAATGGCAGTCGTTGGTGGCCAGCGGTGGGATGCCCAGCTTCTTGCCGACCTCGATCAGGCCCTCGCGCACCCGGCGCTCGATGGACAACCCGTGGTCCATGAGCTCGAGGAAGAAGTTGTCCTTGCCGAAGATCTCCTGCCACTTGGCCGCGGCCTCCAGGGCCTCGCGGTCGTGGCCCAGTCGCAGCCGGGTCTGCACCTCGCCGGACGGGCAGCCGGTGGTCGCGATGATCCCCTCGGCGTGCTGGGCGATGATCTCGGCGTCCATCCGCGCCCACTTGCCGAGCTGACCCTCGATGGAGGCCAGACTCGACAGCTTGAACAGATTCCGCAGACCGGTCGCGTTCTCGGCGACCATCGTCATATGCGTGTAGGCGCCGGAACCGGAGACGTCGTCGCTCTTCTGGCTCGGGTCACCCCACTGCACGCGCTTGGTGTTGAACCGCGACTCGGGCGCGATGTACGCCTCGATGCCGATGATCGGCTTGATGCCCTGCTTCTTGGCCGAGTTGTAGAACTCCGAGGCGCCGTACATGTTGCCGTGGTCGGTCATCCCGACCGCGGTCATCCCGAGCCGCTCCGCCTCCTTGAACAGGGGCGTGATCTTGGCGGCGCCATCGAGCATCGAGTACTCGGTGTGATTGTGCAGATGTACGAATCCCGAGTCGGCCACGCGAGGAATCCTAGTCGACCGCACCGACACCCGGCGCCAGGGAACTACAGGCGTGCAATTCGCGGCACGGTGTGTCGGGCGAGTCCGCCGGAATCGCCGCGAACCGCCCGCATCACCGTGGCGAATCTCACCGCCGCGGGCGATAGCCGGCCGGGATCCGAGTGGCGCCGGTAACGCCGCGCGGGCCCGGCAGCGATAACCCGGCTGCGAGAGACGAACGGTCCACAAGGGCAGATCGGTGCGTCACGGCGGTCGGCGGTCATCGGGCCGCTCCCCGTCTCGCCGATGACGGTCGACCGAGACGAGGGCGGTCGGCCGTCATCATCCCCGTCATCGTCGCCGTTCTCCTCGTCGTCGAACGCCGCCGCGGGTAGTTGCCGGCGGATGGCGAGCGGGCGGTCTCCCACTACTCGTATCCCTGACATCCGATGCGCACGAGCATTAACGTAATCACTCGCGCTGCGCGATGATTCGAGTAGTTCGCTACTCGCGAGCGACACGGTACGGGGCGGGAGGATGACCGGTATGAAGCGTTTGGTTGTGTGCTGTGACGGCACGTGGGGATCGGAGAGCAATCCGACGGTCTCCAATGTTGTGAAGATCGCCGAGTCGGTGCGGTCGAGTGCCGTCACCGACGCGGGCGACCATGTGGGACAACGGGTTTTCTATGTCGACGGCCCCGGCTCCCGCGGCTATCTGGCCGATAAACTGCTCGGCGGCGCGTTCGGGCTCGGACTCGACGCCAATCTGTCCACGATGTACTGGCAGCTCGCCCTGAACTGGGAGCCGGGGGACGAGATCTACGTCTTCGGCTTCAGTCGCGGGGCCTATACCGCCCGCAGTCTGGTCGGGATGGTCAACCGGCTCGGGCTGCTCACCGCCGACGCGATGATCGAGCGGACCTATCCGGAGGCGCTGGCGATCTACCGCCAGCGCAAAGTGGATCCCGACGGCCCGGATCGGCCGGAGTGGATCGAGTTCCGCGAGCGGCACTGCGTCTACCCGGTGCCGATCACCTTCGTCGGCGTCTTCGACACCGTCGGCGCGCTCGGGGTGCCGTTGCTGACCTCGTGGCGCTACCGCTTCCACGATGTGCGCCTGTCGCACAACGTGCGGTACGCGCGGCAAGCGCTGGCGATCGACGAACGGCGCCGGATGTACGCACCCTGCCTGTGGGAGGTCACCGACGACCCCGAGGGCGGCCCGTTCGGCGCCGACCGGGTGCAGCAGGTGTGGTTCGAGGGAGTGCACACCGATATCGGCGGCGGCTACGCCGACAGCCGGCTCTCCGACATCACGCTGCGCTGGATGGTCGACCAGGCGCGCAGGGCGGGACTGAGTTTCGACGACGAGCGCATCGAACAACTCCTGAGCCGCGGTACCTCCGCGCCGCCGGGCGCCGCGCCGGATTCGACTGTCACCGTGCCGGATTCGACTGTCGCGGCGTCGAATTCGACGGTGGCGACGCCGGCTTCGCCTCCGCGGGCGCATAATTCGCTGACCCTTTTCTACCGCGTCCTCAATCGCGTCGGCTGGGCGTTGCATCCGCGCAACCCCCGCTTCTACGCCGATTCCTGGCGCCGTCTGTCCGCTCCCGGTGATCGACGCGTCTACCTCGCCGACTGTGCCGCGCCGTGCGCCACCTACCACCCGCCGAACGTCGTCCGCTGGGCCGAGGAACTCGCCGGACCGCTGCCCACCCTGCCGGTCGGCGAGCACGACGAGGACGCCGGCCGGCACCACCCGGTAGCCGAACAGCAGGTGCCGGGCGGAGAGCATCCGGCGGGCAGTGGCTCGGTAGCCGGCACCGCCGCTTGATCGTCACCGCGTGCCCCGGCGTTCGCCCAACGCGTTCGCCGGCGGCGTGGTGCCGCGGCTCAGGTGAGTCGCCGCTTGCTGCTGCCGGAAATGACCGGTTCTGCGCGCTCGTCGGGGGTGCCGCCTCGGGACCGATGGCGGCATGGCGGTGATTGTCCGCCGTATGGAGCGGTCCCCCGCCGGGTGATCCCCGGCCGCTGAAACCTGCCCCGGGGCGCTTCCGGTAAGCGCCCGTTTCGCTTGTGTCTCAGTGGCTTAGGGGCGCCGAGCGATCTCGGCTCGGCCTGTGTCGGTGGTGCGTGATCTGATCGAGATAAAACCGGCGTGTGATCCGTTGCATACATCGTCGCAGGTCCAGCTGATTTTTCTCAGCGTAATAACACCTGTTGTTCACTTGACGTTATGTTTACGTTAACTTGCCGCAATCATTCTGTGACTCGCCAGGAAGTAGACCAACGGTCTGTTTTCACCGCGGCGAGCGGGCTTTTGTTCTGTGGATCGTCGCGTTGGTCCCACCACCGTTCGACGTACCCGGAGCTCGTATCACCATGCAGATCAGAAGACTGTTACCCCTCGCCGTACTCGCCGCCGTCGTCACCGTGCCCGTCGCGGCCCACGCCGATGCCGGCCTGCCGCCGCAACTGCAGCAGAGTGCCCAGCAGTGGGTGCAGGGATTGCCCCAGCCGCAGCAGGATCAGGCTCAGCAATTCCTGCAGACCCTGCCGCAGCCGCTGCAGCAGGCGATCCCGCAGACCTATCCCGACAACCTCGACGGCTGGATCAAGCACGCGCTGTTCGTGATGGGGCAGCACGGCATTCCGGGCAGCTACGACGGCATCTACCGCAACATCATGCGCGAGTCGGGCGGCAACCCGCGCGCCATCAACCTCTACGACTCCAACGCCGCGGCCGGCATCCCGTCCAAGGGCCTGATGCAGGTCATCGATCCCACCTTCGCCGCCTACCACGTCGACGGCACCTCCGGGGACATCTACGACCCGGTCGCCAATATCGCCGCCGCCTGCAACTACGCCGCGCACCGCTACGGCTCGATCGACAGCGTGTTCTCCGCGTACTGATCCGGGCGAGCTCCGGCCTCAGCGCACCAGCAGCGCCACCGGCAGGCGGGCGAACAGCTTCTCCAGCCGGGTGCGGCCGGTGAAGGTATGGCCGGTGAGGCGGTCGGTCCAGGTGCCCGAGGGCAGGTCGAGGACGGTATCGGCCCACCCGCCCTCGGCCAGGGCCACGCTGTAGCGGGTCGCGGCCACGATCACCTGCGGCGCCTCGCCGCTGCGGCCGCGCGCGTACCCCACCAGGTGTTCGCTGCGGTCGCCGCTGCCGAACAGTGGTGTGTAGGAGCCGCCGACGAAGCAGTCCGGCCGCTCCCGACGCAACCACAGGGCGTAGGCGACGATCCACATCTTCGCCGCCCCGGAGTTGTCCAATTCCGGTGTGCCCGTGAGTGATTGCAGCATCGCCAGACGATGACCGAAGTCGACCGGCCGCCGATTGTCCGGATCGACCAGCGAGTCCTCCCACAACTCGCATCCCTGATACACGTCGGGAATACCGGGTCCGCACAGCTGAAGCAGCTTCTGTCCCAGCGAATCCGACCATGCGTGCGGTGCGAGCCGGGTCGCCAGTTCACCCAGTTCGGCGCCGACCGGCCCGTCGATCACGGTGTCCAGCCAGCGATGCACCTCCGCCTCGAAGTCGACGTCGGGCTCCTCCCACGAGGAACTCAATCCGGCCTCGCGCACCGCTTTCTCGGCGAACAGGTGCAGGCGTTCGCGAAACCGCGGCACCGTGGCGGGGCGGCGTCCGTCGACCGGCCACACGCCGAACATGTTCTGCAGCAGGAAGTTCGCGGTCTGCCCGTCGGGCGCGGGCGCCAGTTCCAGCCACGCGCCCACCGCCTTCGCCCAGCTGTCGGCCACCTGCGAGAGCACCGTGATGCGGGCCCGAACATCCTCACCGCGCTTGGTGTCGTGCGTCGACAGCGTCGTCATCGTGGTCGGGCGGCGCACCGCGCGTTCGGCATTGGCCAGATGGAATTCCAGTACCGAACGGCCGAACCGGCTCGGATCACCGCCCATCTCCTGCAGCGACACCAGACGCGCCGCCTGATAGAACATGGTGTCGTCGACCGCCTTCGCCGCGACCGCGCCGCCGACCTGATGCATCCGCCGCGCCGCTTCTCCGCCGGCGGCCAGCGCCCGCACCAGGACCGACAGCGGGGCGGTCAGCTCCCGGTTGCGTTGCTGCACCTCGGCGACCACGGTGCTGAGCACCCCGGACAGGGGTGCGTAGTCGGTGCGGTACACCGGCATATAGGACAGCACCTCGATGGTGGCGTTGGTCAGCGCCATATCGCTGATCGCCGCCGAATCGAATCCGTTCACCGCGGCGTCGCGCTTCACCGCGCCGACCAATCGCCGGACCTCGGGTACGAGCAGCCGTTCGGCCACCGCCCGTTTGATGCGATGTTCGGTGTCGGCCATCCAGGCGGCATCGCTGCCGTGTCCCGATATCCGCCGCGACAGCTCGGTGAGCGCGTGCTCCCCGGCCGGATCGACGAAGATGCCGCCGACCTCCGCGAGCGCTTCGTATCCGGTGGTGCCGTCCACGGGCAGGGTGGCGTCGAGCGGTTCGCTCCGGCCGAGCACCTTCTCCACGATCAGCAGCCGCTGCGGGCCGATCAGCCGGCGCAGTTTCGCCAGATAGGCGGCCGGATACGACAATCCGTCGGGATGATCGACACGCACCCCGTCGATCAGATCGTGTTCGCACCAGGCGGCGAGTTCGCGATGGGTCAGGTCGAACACCGCCGGCTCCTCCTGCCGGATCGCCGCCAGTTCGGAGACCGCCAGGAATCGGCGATAGCTGCAGATCCCGGCCTTCCAGCTGACGAGGCGATAGTGCTGGCGGTCGTGGATGCGCAGCGCGTTCTCCCCGTCGGTGCCGGGGGCGATCGGGAAGCGCAGATCACGCAGGGCGAGGACGGGTTCGGGGCCCGAGCGGTCGACGGTCAGCGCCGCCGGATCGTTCTCACTGTGCAGGACCGGCAGCGCGAGCCGCCCGCCCGCGCCGTTGCCCGGGCTCCAGTCGATGTCGAAGAAGTGCGCGAACTTCGAATTCTTGCCGTTGCGCAGCACATCCCACCACCACGGATTGCGCCGCGGATCACCGACGCCGACGTGGTTGGGCACCAGATCGACGATCAGTCCCATGCCCCGGGTACGGACCTCGTCGGCGAGAGCCTTCAGCCCGCCCGGCCCGCCCAGTGCCGCCGACACGGTGGTCGGATCGGTGACGTCGTAGCCGTGCGCG
The DNA here is from genome assembly GCF_015354405.1 of Nocardia sp. BSTN01. Taxonomy (GTDB): domain Bacteria; phylum Actinomycetota; class Actinomycetes; order Mycobacteriales; family Mycobacteriaceae; genus Nocardia. Next base: position 145,886 of record NZ_JADKYP010000008.1, read on the forward strand.
GAGCCCGGGATCGCGGTCATCACCGGCGACAGGTACAGATGCGAAATACCCAGCTGCTGTAGATATTCGGCGATCGCGCGGGCATCGGCGAAGGTCAGGGCGTCCGGGCGCAGTTGCAGTCGGTACGTGCTGCGCACGGGGGTCCGGCGGGCGATCGGGCCGGTGCGGTGTTCAGGGGAAGGGGTGTCTGTCATCTCGATATCGGTGTGGATTCGGAACGGCGGAGAACGAGCAGGCAGCGAGCGGGTACGGCGACCGTGGTCGCTGCGGAATAGGTGGCGTCTGCGCGCCCGGTGGGTGTCGAGCAATCCAGCGCCACCGTCCAGTGCGCGCCGAATTCCGGTCCGGGTACGGCGAATTCGAGGGGTGCGTCGTGGGCATTGAAACACAGCAGGAACGAATCATCGCGCACTCGTTCCCCGCGCGGGCCCGGTTCGGCGATCGCCTCGCCGTTGAGGAACACCGCCAGCGAGCGGGCGAAGCCGGTATTCCAGTCGGCGGTGGTCATCTCCGTGCCGCCGGGGGTGAACCACGCGATATCGCCCGGGAACTCGTCGGGGGTGCCGGGACGTCCGTCGAAGAAGCGCCGGCGCCGGAACACCGGATGGGCGCGGCGCAGCGCGAACGCGGCGCGTGTGAACGTCAGCAGATCGGAGTATTTCTGTGCGGCGCCCCAATCCATCCAGGACACCGGGGAATCCTGGCAGTAGGCGTTGTTGTTGCCCTGCTGGCTGCGCCCGATCTCGTCGCCGTGCAGCAGCATGGGCGTGCCCTGCGACAGCGCCAGGGTGGCGATCATGTTGCGGCTCTGGCGTTCTCGCAGCGCGCATACCTCCGGATCGTCGGTGGGACCTTCGATCCCGCAGTTCCAGGACCGGTTGTAGTCCTCGCCGTCGCGATTGTCCTCGCCGTTGGCGTGATTGTGTTTGTCGTTGTAGGACACCAGGTCTCGCAGCGTGAAGCCGTCGTGGGCGGTGACGAAGTTGATGCTCGCGCCCGGGCGGCGGCCGGTGGCCTCGTACAGGTCGGAACTGCCGGTGAACCTCGAGGCGAATTCGCCCAGGGTCGCCGGTCGGCCGCGCCAGTAGTCGCGCACGGTGTCGCGGTACTTGCCGTTCCACTCGGTCCACAGCCCGGGAAAGTTCCCGACCTGGTAGCCGCCCTCGCCCACATCCCACGGCTCGGCGATCAGTTTGACCTGACTGACCACCGGATCCTGCTGCACCAGGTCGAAGAAGGTGGAAAGCCGGTCCACATCGTGCAGTTCGCGCGCCAGCGTGGCCGCCAGATCGAAGCGGAAGCCGTCGACGTGCATATCGACAATCCAGTACCGCAGCGAATCCATGATCAACTGCAATGTGTGCGGATGGCGCACGTTGAGGCTGTTGCCGGTGCCGGTGTAGTCCACGTAGTGTGCCGGATCGTCTGCGGCCAGACGGTAGTACGCCGCGTTGTCGATTCCGCGCAGGCCGATCGTCGGCCCGAGGTGATTGCCCTCGCCGGTGTGGTTGTAGACCACGTCGAGGATCACCTCGATGCCGGCGCTGTGCAGCGCCCGGACCATCGCCTTGAATTCGGTGACCGCGGCCCCGGCGCGCGGGTCGGCGGCGTACTCGTGGTGCGGCGCCAGATAACCGAAACTGTTGTAGCCCCAATAGTTTCGCAGACCGCGGTCGAGCAGGATCCGGTCGTGCAGGAACTGGTGGACCGGCATGAGCTCGATCGCGGTGACCCCCAGCGACAGCAGATGGTCGATGATCGCCGGATGCGCGATACCCGCGTAGGTGCCGCGCAGTCGCTGCGGAATCGCCGGATGCGTCATCGTCAGCCCCTTGACGTGGGCTTCGTAGATGACGGTCTCGTGATAGGGCCGCCGCGGCGGGCGGTCGCCGGCCCAGTCGAAGTACGGGTTGACCACCACCCCGGTCATGGTGTGCCCCAGCGTATCCGCGCCGTAGGTGTGCAGGGTGGCGTCGGCGGCGAACCGGCCCGCGAAGGCCTTGCCGTACGGGTCGAGCAGTAATTTGCTGCTGTCGCAGCGTAATCCGCGGGCGGGATCGTAGGGGCCGTGCACACGGAACCCGTAGCGCCGGCCGGGGGCGACGGTGGGCAGATAGGCGTGCCAGACGTACCCGTCTACCTCGTCGAGCGGGATGCGGTGCTCACCGCCCGCGCGATCGATCAGGCACAGCTCGACCTGTTCGGCAACTTCGGAGAACACCGAGAAGTTGGTACCGGCCCCGTCGTAGGTCGCGCCCAGCGGATAGGCGGCACCCGGCCAGACGCCGAGAGGCGTCATCTCATCGGATGTATCGGGCCGAACCATGTATCGACAGTAACCGCCGCGCCGGAGCCGCTGGTGCGGGTGGGCCGGGTGGTGCCGGGCCGGTAATCCGGTGGCTATCGATGGCCCGGCCCCGGCCGACCGGCCGCGCGGGTCCGGTGGCGGCGCCGTTACCGCAGGCCGCGCCGCCAGGTCTGGCCGACGAGGTCGGCGCCGAAACTGTGGTGCGGCCGGGAATCGACGAGTTCGAATCCGGCGCGCTGGTAGATCCGCCGCGCCGCGGTGAGCACATCGTTGGTCCACAGCACCATGTCCTGATATCCGGCCTCGGCCGCGAACCGCAGGCACTGCTCGACCAGTGCGGTGCCCACGCCGAGCCCGCGCGCCGACGGTTCCACCAGCAGCAGCCGCAGCCGGGCGGTGGTGTCGTTTTCGCGCATACAGAACACCGCACCGGCCGCGACGCCGCAGGCCTCGGCGATCCATGCCCGCTCGGTGTCGGGATCGTGTCCGGCCAGGAAGTCGGCCACGATCTTCGTGACCAGCGCCTCGTACTCGGTGTCCCAGCCGTATTCGGCGGCATAGAGCACCGCGTTGCGCTGGATGATCCAGCCGTAGTCGCCCGGGCGCGGAGATCGGAGGCGGACCTCGTTCGCACGGCTCGCCGTGGTGGCCGGGTCGAGCAGCTCTTCGATCGTGCGCATCGCGGTGCGCAGTCGCTGCCGGTCCGCGGCGCTGTGCCCGGCCAGCAGCTCGGCGATGTCGTGCGCGGATCGGCGGTCGAGGTCGTCGGCCGCGGCGCGTCCGGCGTCGGTGAGGTGCACGAGCTGCCGGCGAGCGTCGGACTCGGATCGGTGCCGCCGCACCAGCCCGGCGCTTTCGAAGCGGGCGAGGATCCGGCTCAGATAGCCGGGGTCCAGACCCAGTTCGGTGCGCAGCGCGCGGGCGCCGAGGGGGCCGGAGTGGGCGAGTTCGAACAGGATTCGCGCCTCGGTGAGTGAGAAGTCGCTGTCGAGCAGATGTTCCTCGAGGACGCCGATCAACCGGGTGTAGCGGCGGTTGAACGCGCGCACCGCGCCGACGTCGTCATGATCGAGTGCCGCAGTCGTCATGGCCCTCCCGTCGAGTTCTTTGACTGAGTCAAAGATATCGCGCGGATGCCCACGGTGCGGCGGAACGGGCAGTCCCGGCCGCGGTCCCGGTGCCGATGTGATTCGTCGCGGTGATAACTTGAACAGCGTTCAAGACCGTCTCGTGAAGGGATCCGCGTGGCCCTGACAGCCGACCAGATCACCGCCCTCGACGCCGCCCACGTGTGGCATCCCTACGGCGGCTTTCCCGCGAGCACCGAACCGCTGGTGGTCGCCTCGGCCGCGGGCACTCGCCTGACCCTCGCCGACGGCCGCGAACTGGTCGACGGGATGAGTTCGTGGTGGGCGGCGGTCCACGGATACCGGCATCCGGTGCTGGACGCCGCGCTGGTCGAGCAGTCGCGGCGGATGAGCCATGTCATGTTCGGCGGGCTCACCCACGAACCGGCGGTGCGACTGTCCCAACTGCTGGTGCAACTGACCCCCGACGGTCTGGACAAGGTGTTTCTCTGCGATTCGGGTTCGGTGTCGGTCGAGGTCGCCGCCAAGATGTGCCTGCAGTACTGGCGTGCGCTCGGACAGCCGGGCAAGCGGCGGCTGTTCACCTGGCGCGGCGGATACCACGGCGACACCTTCACACCGATGAGCGTGTGCGATCCCGAGGGCGGCATGCACTCGCTGTGGACCGATGTGCTGGCCGAGCAGATCTTCGCCCCCGTCCCGCCGGTCGACTTCGATCCGGCCTACGTCGCGGAGCTGGATCGGTTGCTCGCCGCGCATGCGCACGAGACCGCGGCGGTGATCATCGAGCCCGTCGTGCAGGGCGCGGGCGGCATGCGTTTTCATCATCCGCGCTACCTGAACGAACTGCGCCGGTTGTGCGATCAGCACGGCGTACTGCTGGTCTTCGACGAGATCGCCACCGGATTCGGCCGCACCGGAACGCTTTTCGCCGCCGAGGCCGCCGGGGTGGCACCCGATGTGATGTGCGTGGGCAAGGCCATCACCGGCGGATATATGACCCTGGCCGCAGCCCTGTGCACCACCCGCATCGCCGAGACCGTCAGCGCGGCGCACGGCGGGCTCATGCACGGGCCCACCTTCATGGGCAATCCGCTGGCCTGTGCGGTCGCGGTGGCCTCCGTCGAACTGCTGCTCTCGCGGGACTGGGCGGGGGAGGTCGCCGCGATCGAGGCCGGCCTGAAATCGGGACTCGCCGCGGCGCGGGACAATCCGCGCGTGGTGGACGTGCGGGTGCTCGGCGCGATCGGGGTGGTCGAGCTCGACCATTCGATCGATATGGTCGCCGCGACCCGCGCCGCCGTCGAGGCCGGCGTGTGGCTGCGGCCGTTCCGCAATCTGGTCTACACGATGCCGCCGTTCATCAGCAGCGCGGACGATATCGCGCGCATCGCCGCCGGCGTCGTCGCCACCGCCGCGGCGGGGTGAGCCGAATTCCCTTCCGGCGCGCCTTTTGTCGTATATCGGAAGTTTATTTTCGTGTGATATGGTGACGGCGAGCGCGAAAATTCCTGTCTATCATCGGCATTCGCCCGGTGATATCCACCGGGTCCGCAGGACGGTGAAAGGGAATTCGATGATCGGCACCGAACCCAGTCGCACGGCGATGATGGCGGCCGCGGCCCGCGCGGCTCACCTGCTGATCGACAGCGAGCCCTATCTGTTCCGCGACACCATGGCCTCCGCCCTGCTCGGCCCGCATGCGGAGGAGCTCATCGGCTACCACCTGCACCACGGCGACCATCCGCTGCTCGCCTCGGTCCGGGCGCAGGCGACGGTGCGCAGCCACTGGGTGGAACAGCGTCTCGCCGCATCGGCCGCGACGCAATATGTCGTTCTCGGTGCGGGACTCGACAGTTTCGGATATCGCGGTCCGGCCGACGGCATCCGGGTATTCGAGGTCGACCATCCCGGCACTCAGCGGTGGAAAAGGGAAATCCTCGCCATCGGCGATATCCAGCCGGTCGGCGAGGTGATTTTCGTACCCGTGGATTTCGAACGCGACGAATTGCCACGCCAATTGGCCGATGCCGGATTCGACCGCGGACGTCCCGCCGTGGTGAGCTGGCTCGGGGTCAGCATGTATCTCACCGCCGAGGCGATCGGCGCCACGCTGGCAGCCCTGTCCGGTCTGGCCCCGGGTTCGGAACTGGTGATGGAGTACATGCTCGATCCGGCGCTGCGCGACGGCAACGGGCACGCCTACGCCGAATCCGTCCAGCCCGTCACCAGCGCACAGGGTGAACCGTGGCTGAGCACCTTCACCCCGGAAACCCTCGACGACATCCTGCGCCGGTACGGATTCACCACGGTCGAGCACATCAGCCACCGAGCAGCCGTGCCGGCGGGCTGGTGGGAGCGCGCCGATGCGCTGCAACCGGTGGATCTGTGCCGGCTGGCACATGCGCGCATCGGCGGCTGACCCGCGGCGGTGTGCGCGGTGTGTTTGGCTGGGCTCCGACGCCTAGGAGCCGAGGAGTGGGGAATGCGGGCACTGCGAGTGATCGTCGTCGGCGGGGGAATCGGCGGTATGGCCGCCGCGATCGCGTTGCATCGGCGCGGGCACGACGTCCAGGTCTGGGAGCGAGCCGCCGCCGTCGGCGAGGTCGGATCGGGACTGACCTTGTGGCCCAACGGGTTACGCGCGCTCGACGCGATCGGCGTGGGCGACGGGGTGCGCTCGCGCGCGATGGCCGATACCGAGGGCGGAATCCGTGACCGCTCCGGTCGCTGGCTGACCCGCACCGACACCGAGAAATTGGCCGACCGGTACGGCCCGGTGGTCGCGGTCCGTCGCGCGGACCTGTTCGACATCCTGCGCACGGCGCTCGGCGAGGACCGGCTGCGGCTGGGCGTCACGGTCACCGGCGTCGAAAGCCTGTGGGAAACAACGGTGGCGCGCGTGCGGTACAGCGGGGGAGCGGAGACGGCGGATCTCGTAGTCGGCGCCGACGGCCTGCGCAGTGTCGTGCGGGCCGCCGTCTGCCCGCACGCCCGCCCACCCCGCTACGCCGGATACACCGCGTGGCGGATGATCACCGATCCGCTGCCCGACCTTCGCCAGGGCGGCCAGATCTGGGGCAGCGGTGAGATTTTCGGCATCGTCCCGCTCGCCGACCATCGGGTGTACATGTTCGGTGCGGTGAACGCGGCCGAAGGCGAGCACGCGCCCGACGGCGAATTCGCCGAAGTGCGGCGGCGTTTCGGCGACTGGCCCGATCCGGTGCCGCGGCTGCTGGGCGCGGTGTCGCCGGATTCGGTGATGCGCCACGACATCTACCATCTGCCCGATCTGCCGACGTTCGTCCGCGGACGCGTCGCGCTGCTCGGCGACGCCGCGCACGCCATGACGCCGAACATGGGCCAGGGCGCCAACCTCGCCCTCGAGGATGCGGTCACCTTGGCCGCGTTGCTCGGCCACGGCGAGATCGACGACGCGCTGCGCGGCTACGACGCGCTGAGGCGCCCGCGCACCCGGGCCCTCGCCCATCGTTCCCGGCGGATCGGAACGGTCGCGCAATGGTCGTGGACGCCCGCGGTGCGTGCGCGCGATACCGCGCTGCGGCTGATGCCCGGGTGGGCGATGCCGCGCGCCTTCGCCCGCGCCCTGGACTGGACGCCACCGGCCTGACCGGTAACCCACCTGCGGCGGGAACGGTGGACCGCCCCCGCCGCCACCGTCCTGAACGGCGTTCAAGTATGCTTCCGAGCTGTGAACGAGGATCCGTTGAGCTGGTTGGACGAGCGTGCGGGTGACCGGGTGCGCGCCGGGTTGCGGCGGCAGTTGCGGGCGCGACCGGCGCACAGCGATCTCATCGACCTCGCCTCCAACGACTACCTGGGTCTGTCGCGCCACCCCGAGGTGATCGCGGGCGCGGTCGAGGCGGTCCGGACCTGGGGCGCCGGCGCGACCGGATCGCGGCTGGTCACCGGCACCACCGTCGCGCACGAGGACTTCGAGTCCGACCTGGCCGATTTCGTGGGGGCGCAGGCGGGCCTGGTCTTCGCCTCCGGCTATGCCGCCAACCTCGGTGTCGTCACCGCGCTGGCCGGCCGCGGCGCACTGGTGGTCTCCGACGCCGGCAGTCATGCCTCGCTGGTCGACGCCTGCCGGCTCTCGCGGGCGCGGGTGGAGATCGCGCCCCATCGCGATGTCGAGGCCGTCGACCGGCTGCTGTCGCAGCGGACGGAGGAGCGTGCGCTGGTGCTGACCGATTCGGTGTTCAGCGCCGACGGCGACCTCGCGCCGCTGACCGACCTGCATCGGGTGGTCCGCGCGAACGGTGCGGTGCTGATCGTCGACGAGGCGCACGGCATCGGCGTGCGCGGCGACGGCGGCCGCGGTCTGGTGCAGGAACTCGGCCTGGCCGGGCAACCGGATCTGATCGTGACCGCCACCCTGTCGAAAGCCCTCGCGGCGCAAGGCGGAATCGTGCTCTGCGACGAGCGGGTACGCGCCCACCTCATCGACACCGCCCGCACCTTCATCTTCGACACCGGATTGGCGCCCGCCGCGGTGGGCGCCGCCCATGCGGCGTTGCGGTTGCTGCGCAAGGAACCGGAACTGGGCGGGCGAGTCCTCACCCGGGCCGCCGATATCGCCCGCATCGCCGGTGTGCCGCAACCGGATTCGGCGGTCGTCTCGGTGGTGCTCGGGCAGGCGCAGGTGGCGTTCGACGCCGCGCAGCAGTGCCGGGCGCGCGGTCTGAGCGTGGGCTGTTTCCGGCCGCCGTCGGTGCCGGAGGGCACCTCGCGGCTGCGGCTGACCGCGCGTGCCGACCTCACCGACGCGGAGATGCGGACCATCGCCACGGTGCTGGGCGAGGTGCTGACCGCGGCGCGGGATCCGCGGGCCGCCTGAGTGATGCGAGAAACGACAGGAGCGAGGCGAGATGAGCAGGTTGATCGTGACGGGCACCTCGACCGACGTCGGGAAGACCGTCGTCACGGCCGCGCTGGCCGCCGCGGCGCGCTCGGCCGGGCGCACGGTCGCGGTGTGCAAACCCGCACAGACCGGCGTGGCTGCGGGCGAAGCCGGCGACCTCGCGGTGATCGAGCGGCTGGCGGGCGTGACCCGCACGCTCGAACTGGCGCGTTATCCCGAACCGCTGGCCCCCGACACCGCCGCCCGCCGCTGCGGGCAACCGCTGCTCACCTTGGGTGAGACGGTGGCCGGCATCGACTCGCTGGCCGATGCCGATCTCACCCTGATCGAGGGCGCGGGCGGACTACTGGTTCGAGTCGGGAAGTTCACGCTGCTCGACCTGGCACAGAAATTGGACGCGCCGGTGCTGGTGGTCGCCGCCGCCGGACTGGGCACCCTCAACCACAGCGAACTCACCACCCGGGCCCTCGCCGCCGCGGGTGTGCGGTGTGCGGGGCTGGTCATCGGATCCTGGCCGAGCGCACCGGATCTCGCCTCCGAATGCAATCGCACCGATCTGCCGGAGGTCACCGGTGTCGACGTCGTCGGCGTGGTCCCCGAGGGCGCCGGGCAGTGGTCGCCCGAGCGATTCGCCGACACCGCGTCCGGGTGGTTCCACGCGGACTGGAGTCGGCGCTACCTCGGCTGAGCCCGACCTCGCCGCCGGATCGGGCGCCGGGCGGTCCTCGCGAAATCGGACCGTCCACCGCCTGCCGGGCAGGCGAATCGAGGGCCGGCGCGATGTCCGTGGCCACACCCCGATTCGTGTCGGTAGGGCCTGGCAGGATGCGGGTCATGAGCGCAACCGGGGAGGATGCCCGCGACTATGCCCTGTCGCTGCCGGAGACGTCGGAGCAATTCGCCTGGGGGATGCCCACTTTCCGGGTCGCGGGCAAGCTGTTTCTGACGCTGCCCGAGGCCGAGACCTCGATGGCGGTGCGCTGCCCGATCGTCGACCGCGACGAACTGGTCGTGGCCGAGCCCGGGAAATTCTGGATCGCCACGCACGAGGCCGGTAACGCGTGGGTGCGCGCCCGGCTGGCCGCCCTGGACGACCGGGCCGAATTGGAGGCGATCATCCTCGATTCGTGGCGCCAGGCCGCACCTCGCCACCTCCTCGACGACCAGCGGTAATCGACAGCGGATATCACCGCGCCGCGCCGCGGAACGGATGCCGGTCACGAACGCCCTTACAGTGGGTAGGGATGTCCATGCGAGATCGGCACCCTTCCACGGTCGCGGATTACGACGATGCGCGACGGCGGGCCCGGCTGACCGAAACCCGTGTGGGGCACCGCTGGCGGACGCTGGGGCGGACGCGGCGCGTGCTGCTGCGGGCGGCGCTGGTCCCGATCGTCGTACTCGTCGTGTTCGCGCAGTACTGGCACTACGACGTTTCCCCCGAACAGGCACGGCTGGCGCGCACCGATCCCGCGGTGCTACCCATCTCGGGCCCGGCCGCGGCGAGCGAGCGCGATACCGCGGTCTTCGACCTCGTCGGCCTGGGTTCGCTCGATGCCTCCGACACCGCGCGCGCCCTGCCCGCACTGCGGCAACTGGGTTCGGTGTGGGCGGTGCGCTACGACAACACCGGTATCGACACCAAGGTCATCAGCGATCTGATCATCCGCGTCACCGAGGCCGCTCGCATCCACAAGGTGGTCCTGGTCGGCCACAGCATGGGCGGGGTGATCGCACTCGAGATCGCCAAGCACATCCACACCCACAGCACGCGCACCCTGTCCGGCGTGATCCTGGATTGCACGCCGGTCAACCTGGCCGCGGTGCGGCCGGAAAGCCGCGACCAGGGGGAGGATCTGCTGCGCTGGTTCGGCTGGTTCCCCGGCACGCGGGAGAGCCGGGGGCTGCGACTGCTGGCGGAAACCTATTCCCGCCGTGACCAATTCATCGACTACGGCTCCGACCCGCCGGGAATCCGGATGGCGTCGCTGCGCCGCACGGTCACCGATGTGCTGCGGCAGAAGATCTTCAACACCGACGCCGCCAGCAACGGCCTCATCGAGGACCAATTCAAGGCCATCGTCGCCAGCGGCGCGATCGACGACCTGCACGCGCTGGCGAAACCCGCGTCCGGCAAAGCCCGCCCGGCCGTCGTCTTCATCCGCCCGCACGATCCGTACCGGGATACCGTCGTGGACGACGAATACACCCATCGCACGCTGATCGACACCGTCGGCGGCGTCGACGGCACGCTCCTGGTGGTGCTGACCCGCAGCACCGGGCATGCCGATCCGCGGCAGCATCCGCGCGAATACAACACGGTGATCGCGCAGCAGATCGTGCCGTTCATCGGACTGGTGCACTCGGAGCAGACCATGGGTATGCCGTGATCGGGCGCGCGGTTCAGCGGACGGCGTCGTCGAATGCCGGGCGAATATCCGAGGGCGGCAGCATGTTCCACCGCTCGAGTTGTGCCCGCACCTGTTCGGCGGCGTCGATGTTGAGCGGGCTGGACGTCCACAGCACATAGGGAAGATTGAGGAACCGTTGCTCGGTCACCGCGCGCAGCCGGTTGATACCGGGCTTGGCGCGCAGCGCGTCCACCTTCTGGGCGAAGCTCTGCCCCGGATAGTCGACGAAGACCAGGGCGTCCGGATCGGCGGCGGCCAGGCGTTCCCACGACACCGCCGTCCACGTGTCGGCCACATCGTCGAGGGCGTTGCGGGCACCGGCGGCCTCGAGGACGGCCTGAGGGCCGCCGAATCTGCCGCTGGAGAAGATGGTCTCGCTCGCGGTGTCGAAGACGAACAGGGTGGGCGGTGTCGCGGCCCGCGGTGCGGCGCGCAAGCGCTGGAGGCGGGTATCGATGTCGGCGACGAGTGCGGTGGCCCGGTCGGGGTGTCCGGTGATCGCGCCCAGATTCGACAGATCCGCGCGCAGCGCCGCCCACGGCTCGACGGTGCCGCGTTGCCGCTGACCGGCGTGCGGGCGGCAGCTCTCGGTGAGGATGTAGGGCGCGATACCGTGGGCGCGCAGCGTATCCGGCGTGAGATCGGTGGCCTCGCTGTAGCCGTAGTTCCAGCCGGCCACCATCACATCGGGGCGCCGGGCCAGCACCGTCTCCCGCGACGGCGAACTCGGCGCCACATTGTCCAGACGATCGACGACGTCACCGTAGTGCCGTCGCAGGGTCGCGACATCCTGTTGCAGACCGGCCACCGCGGCCACCGAATCCTCGGCGCCCAAGGCCAGCGTCATCGCGACCATATTGGTGTCGTTGACGAACATGCGCTGCGCCGGAGCCGGAAAGCGCACCTGCTCACCGCAATTGGTGAGGGTCAGATTGCCGTCGGAGGTCTGCGCGGGGCCACACGCCACCAAGGACACGACGGTCGACCCGACGGCGAGCCATCGCAGAAGTTGCATATCGTCTACCTCCAACGGTTTTCGGGACTACAGCTGCCGGGTTCGCGGCGGCGGCAAGGTTCGTGAACGGCGGACGGCCGGCCTATGCGCCGCCGTTTCCGGACAGCGGTAAGCCGGGTGGTGCCGGTACCTCATCCCGCAGCCTCGGACATCGGTTCCAGCAGGAGATGTGTCGCGCCCGTCTCCGGATGCCGCACGCGCGCCGCCCGTACACCGAAGACCGTGGCGAGAACCTCCGAACTCAACGCCTCACGTGGCGGGCGCAGCTCCGATGCGGAGCCGTCGTGCACGACCAGCACCCGGTCGCAGTAGCGGTCGGCCAGGGTCAGATCGTGCAGTGCGACCACGACGGTGCGTCCCAGTCCCCGCACCAGAGCCAGGAGGGCGAGCCGGTGGGTAATGTCCAGATGATTGGTCGGCTCGTCGAGCAACAGCAGCGGGCTCGCCTGGGCCAGGGCCCGTGCCAGCAGCACCCGCTGCCGCTCACCGCCGGACATCCGCCGCACCGGGCGATCGGCGAACCCGCCGAGATCGACCGCGGCCAGGGCGTCCTCGACCGCGCGGCGTTCGGCCGGACTGCCCGCGCCCCACGGCGGCAGATACGGCGTGCGCCCCAGCGCGACCACCTCACCGGCGCACAGATCCGCCGGCGGCTGGTCGTCCTGCCCGACCATGGCGACCAGGCGAGCGCGCCGTCGCGCCGAGAGGGCATGCAGCGCACTGCCGTTCACCAGGACGCGGCCTCGGCGCGGGCGCAGCAGTCCGCCCAGGGTGCGTAGCAGCGTGGACTTTCCGGCGCCGTTGGGTCCGACGACGCCGACCACTTCACCGGGACGAACCTCGAATTCGGCGTCGGCCAGTACCACTCTGCCGCGCGGCCCGCACGTCAGGTCCTCCACCCGCAGTGCCGCGGCGGCCGTTTCCGATTCGGGCTCCGCGGCGGCCACAGACGGGTGGACAGACCCGTTCATGCCGCACCGAACCGGTAACGTCGACGCCCCATCAGCAGCAGGAAGACCGGTGCGCCGATCAGGCCGGTCAGCACACCGACCGGAATTTCGGTGGGCCGCACGAGGACTCGTGCCGCCGCGTCGGCTACGACCAGGAACAGCGCACCGCACAGCGCCGCGACCGGAAGGAGTCGCCGATGTGTGGAGCCGACCAGTATGCGCGCCGCATGCGGGACCACCAGGCCGACGAAACCGATTCCGCCGGACACCGCCACCAGGACGCCGACCAGAATCGCCAGCCCGGTGAACAGCCCGTAGCGCACGGCCCGCACCGGCACGCCCACCGATGCGGCGGTCTCGGCGCCCACACTCAACGCGTCGAGCCAGCCGTGCACGGCGAACAGTGCCGCGCCCGCGACCCCAACCGCCGTCGCGGGCACGGCGATTCGGGTCCAATCCGCGCCGGCCAGGCTGCCGAGCAGCCAGAACAGCACCGACTGCGCGGCCTTCGGATCGGCGCTGCGGAAGATGAGATAGCTGCTCAGTGCCGAAAACGCCGATCCCAGCACTGTTCCGGTCAACACGAGACGCAGCGGCGTCAAACCGCCCTGCGCCATCGCGATCGCGAAAACCGTTGCCGCCGCGACCAAAGCGCCGAGGAGCGCGCCGCCCGACAGCGCCCAGATTCCGGCCCCGGCGAACAACCCCGACGTGATCACGGCCGCGGCCCCCACACCCGCGCCCGAGGACACACCCAGCAGATAGGGATCGGCCAGGGGATTGCGCACCAAGGTCTGCATGGCGGCCCCGGCGAGCGCCAGTCCCGCGCCGACCACCGCGGCCAGTATCGTGCGCGGCACCCGTAACTGCCACACGATGGTGTCGAAGGCGGAATCGACCGCATCGGAGCCGCCCAGATGTCCGCCCAGCACCTCGAGCACCGCCGGGATCGGCAGCGGTTCGGCGCCGCACGCGGTCGCCACGACCATCGCGACGAGCAGCGACGTCAGCGTCACGGGGACGACGATCGTTGTCCGGATGCGGTTCATCGCCGGAACTCCACAGGCATCACGCGACCTCTTCAGAGCAGTGCCCGGCGACCGAGGTCTGACTCCCGCGGCGGTCCGCACGCCGGCGGCCGCCCGCGGTCACAGTGGCGCGACCGTTCCGGAGTTCCACCGGATTCCCGCGCCGCCGGGGATGACGGTTCCGAATACTACCGTCCGAAATGTCCGGCTAGCGCACCCGGCTCCCGAGCAGATGCAGCACGCCGCCCACGAACAGCTGCAATCCGAAGTCGAAGCGCTCGGTGGCCGAGGTGTTCTCGTAGAGCGGGGAATCCTCCTCCGCCAGCGCGCCCGCGGAATCCATCTGCATCCGCGACTGCTCGTCCACCGTCTCGCCGAGGACGTAGTACAGCAGCGTGTAGGCCGCCAGGTCGGCCTCCTCGCGGGTCATGCCGCCGCGAATCATCGCACTGGCCAAGCGTTCCCGGCCCTTGCTGGTGGTCAGGCGGGAGGCGTAGGTAGCCGAGACCACCTCCGCGCCGTCGCGATAGGCCAGCAGACACGACCGCAGCCGATGCGCCAGTTCGCTGATCTGGCCCGGCCAGTCCTCGGCGGCGACCGGTTCCTCCATCGGGGTGAGGATGCGGTCGGCGACCGCGCCGAGCAGCGCCTGCTTGTTCGGGAAATGCCAGTACAGCGCCCCCGGCTGCACGTGCAGAGCGGTGGCGAGGCGGCGCATGGTCAGATCGGCGAGCCCGTACTGATCGAGGATGGCGATGGCGCCGTCGATCACATCCGCCCGATGTAGCTGCACTTCTACCCCTCGCATGTTTTGACTCACTGACCCCGCTACCCTAGCCTGAACACCGTTCAAGTTGCACGGCATGGACGCGCAGGCCCGGAGGCGGCAGCCTGCGTAACCACGGAGGGCCCAGTCCATGCCGCCAAGGGCACGGCCGCACCGGCCGGACGGAAGGGATTCGTGCTGTGACGCAGGCACCCGTGAAGACCGACATTCTGGCCACCGCGCGCGAGCAGGTTCTCGAACGTGGCGTCGGACTGACTCAGGAGCAGACCCTCGAGGTGCTGCGCCTGGGCGACGACCAGCTCGAGGCGCTGCTGGAGCTCGCGCACGAGGTGCGGATGAAGTGGTGTGGCCCGGAGGTCGAGGTCGAGGGCATCATCTCGCTCAAGACCGGCGGCTGCCCCGAGGACTGCCACTTCTGCTCGCAGTCGGGCCTGTTCCAGTCGCCGGTGCGTGCCGCCTGGCTCGACATCCCGAGCCTGGTCGAGGCCGCGAAGCAGACCGCCAAGACCGGCGCGACCGAATTCTGCATCGTCGCCGCCGTGCGCGGTCCGGACGAGCGGCTGATGGCGCAGGTCGCCGCCGGTGTCGAGGCCATTCGCAACGAGGTCGACATCCAGGTCGCCTGCTCGCTGGGCATGCTGAACCAGGAACAGGTCGATCAGCTCGCCGCGATGGGCGTGCACCGCTACAACCACAACCTCGAGACCTCCCGCTCGCACTTCCCGAACGTGGTCACCACCCACACCTGGGAGGAGCGCTGGGACACCCTGCGCATGGTGCGCGAGGCCGGTATGGAGGTGTGCTGTGGCGGCATCCTCGGCATGGGCGAAACGCTGGAGCAGCGGGCCGAATTCGCTGCCAACCTGGCCGAATTGGAGCCCGACGAGGTCCCGCTGAACTTCCTCAACCCGCGCCCGGGCACCCCGTTCGGTGACCTCGAGGTGCTGCCCGCGGCCGACGCGCTGCGCGCCGTCGCCGCGTTCCGGCTCGCGCTGCCGCGCACCATCCTGCGTTTCGCGGGCGGCCGGGAGATCACCCTCGGCGACCTGGGCGCCAAGCAGGGCATCCTCGGTGGTATCAACGCCGTGATCGTCGGCAACTACCTGACCACGCTCGGCCGTCCCGCCGAAGCGGACCTGGACCTGCTCACCGATCTGAAGATGCCGATCAAGGCGCTCAACGAGACCCTCTGAGCGCCCGCGGCCGCGGCGGTTCGGGTATTGTCGAGCAGCTGGAGAGCTGCACTTCATGAGGGGTTTCGCGAATGGTGGTCCAGATGCCACAGCCTGATATGCAAGAGCGCTACAACCCGTACACCGGGAAGCGGATCGTCGTGGGCCTCGACGATCCGGTGCCGGCGGCCGCGGCCCTGGGCCTGGAACCGCCGCGCTTCTGCGAGCAGTGCGGCCGCCGGATGATCGTGCAGGTGAGTCCGGACGGCTGGTGGGCGAAATGCTCACGGCACGGGGTGATCGATTCCCACAGCCTGGACCATCGCTGATGACCTCCCGCGGCGCCGCCGCAGCTTCTCCCGCACCGCGCGAGCTGCGCGCGGCGCTGTGGATCGTCGCGGCGGTGCTGGTGGTCAGCATCATCGGCGGCGGACTGTGGGCCATGCTCGCACCGACCGAGAAGGTCTTCGTCGTCGAACCCGGTAGCGGTATGGCGCTCACGGGTGAAAGCGCGCACCGTTTCGACGCGGTGGCGATCTTCGCCTGCGTCGGCCTGGTGACCGGACTGCTCAGCGCCGCCGCGGTGTGGCGCCGGCGCGTGATGCGCGGGCCGATCATGCTGGTGAGTCTGCTGATCGGTTCGCTGGCCGGAGCCTGGGTGATGTCGTGGTTCGGCGAACAGGTCGCGCGCTGGATCCACCCCCGCTCCCACAACCCGCCCGTGCACACCGTCGTGGAGCTCGCACCCACCGTCGAAGGCTGGACCGCGCTGCTGCTGCAACCGCTGGTCGCCGGACTGGTCGTACTCCTGCTGTCGGCGCTGAGCACCTCCGAGGACCTCGGGAGCGGCCGCGGCGAAACGGCGGAACCCGCACCCCGCACGCCACTCTCCGAGGTGACCTACGGGCCCTACCACCGGCCCGGGTCGTATCAGAACGCCGATTCACAGCGCTGAATCGCGCCGACGGCGTTGCGCCCGTGGCCGATTCCTTCTGTCCGCGCCCCGGCTCGACCCGCTCCGGTGAGATCGATGCGGCGGCGGTCGGCGCGTCGACGGTCCGGTGCGCGGGCGCTTGCGGGGGCCGTGATTCCCGCCGTCCGTAGGTAACCTGAATCCGGCGCTGTGGGGAGGTTTCATCGGAGTGGATCGGGGCCTCGACGACCGTGCGGATGTCCGGTCCGGAACTCGAATTATCCGCTCCGACCATATAGTTCGTCGTCCTTCGACTGGCACCCGGCCGGGTGGGCTCGCGATGCTGCACAGTGTCCGAACGATCACCGACTGTGCAGGAGGTACCCGTGGAATCCGCACCGCCGCGGCGGGGACGGCCCCGATCCTCGCCGAGAACTGTCTTCTCTCAACGTTTCGCGGAACTGTTCGCCGCCGCCGGCAATCCCACGCTGCGCCGCGTCGCGGCGGCAGCCGACGCGCGGATGCGCGCCACCCGGGGCCCGGGACAGAAGTCTCCGGTGTCGATGCAGCGCCTCAGCGATTGGAAGGCCGGCCGGAATGTGCCCGCGCGATTCGACACACTGCTGCCGGTACTGCTCACCCTCGTCGACGAGGCCCGCAAATCCAGTGATCCCGTGGCGCCGGCGCTGCTGGATCTGCACCAGTGGCAGCAACTGTGGACCGCGTCGAACGACTGGGACCCGAATTCCGAAGCGGCCGATGTCCTCTGCCCCTACCTCGGCCTTGCGTCCTACCGGCCGGAGGACGCCGACGTCTTCTTCGGGCGCACCCGCCACACCACGGATCTGCTCGGCCTGATTCACACCACCACCGACGGCGACGGTGGACTCGTCGTATTGGTCGGCGCGTCCGGCGCGGGCAAGTCCTCGCTGCTGCATGCGGGAGTGATTCCGGCCCTGGCCGATTCGGATCCCGAGTGGGTGATCGTCACCATGACACCCGGTGCCGATCCGATGGGCGCGCTGCTGACCGCCATCGGGTCGCCGGATACCGCCCCGGCGCCGGAACCGTCCACCGCCGGAACCGATTCGCCGGCAATGACAACCGTCCCGGTGGAGGTCGCGCGCTGGGCTGGCGGCGGGCGCCGGATACTCGTCGTCGATCAGCTCGAGGAACTGTTCACGCTGTGCCGCGACGAGCACCGCCGCGCGGAATTCCTTGCGGTATTGGAACATCTGGCGGTGCGCGGACCACAGGAACCGGTGGCGGTGGTCACGGCGATCAGGGCCGACTTCTACGCGCGTTGCCTGGACGAGCCCGTTATGGAAGACGCGCTGAAACATCGCAGCTATCTGCTCGGTCCTATGCGGCTGGACGAGTTGGCCGAGGCCATCACGCGCCCCGCCGACATCGCCGGATACAAACTGGAATCCGGCCTCGAAGAACTGGTGATCAGCGAACTGTGTGGCCTCGGCGGCGGAGGGGACCGCCGAAGCTACGACCCCGGTGCGCTGCCGCTGGTATCCCATGTGATGGAGGCGGTGTGGGAGCGCCGCGACGGCTCCCGCCTGACGATCGACGGCTACCGTGCGGCCGGGGGAGTGCTCGGCTCGGTCGCGGCCACCGCCGAGCAGGCATGGAGTGACCTCACCGACTTCCAGCGCGCTGTCGGTAAACAGGTGCTGCTCGGCCTGGTCGCGGTCGGCGACGACTCCCGCGACACCCGCCGCAAGGTCTCGCGCGCCGAATTGCTCGCCCGCACAGTCGAAGCCGCCGACGCCGCCCTCGACGCCCTGGCCCGCACCCGCCTCATCACTCTCGATGCCGACACCGCCTACCTCACCCACGAAATCGTCCTGGACGCCTGGCCCCGCCTGCGCTCCTGGATCGATGACGACCGCGTCGGCTACCTCGAACGCCAACGCCTGCATACCGATGCCGCCGACTGGGCGGAGCACGACCGAGACCCGTCGCTGCTGTATCGCGGAGCACGTCTGACAACGATGCGCGACCACGCCCGCAACGCAGCCCTCGGACCGGTGGCGGCGGAGTTCCTGGCCGCCTCGGAGTCGGCCCGCAAACGCGCGCAGCGCCGGGTGACCGCACGAAGGTCGGCGCTGGCGGTGCTGACGGTGGTCTCGCTCGCCCTCGCCGGTGTCGCATTCGTCCAGAGCCACAACGCGTCTCACGAACGGGACAACGCCGTGTTCCGTTCGGTGTTGGCCGAGGCGGATCGAGTGGAGGGCTCGGATCCGTCGCTGTCGGCGCAGTTGGATCTGGTGGCGTATCGGATGAATCGCGATGATCCGGGGGCTCGTGCCCGGATGGTGAACACACAGACCATGCCGCTGGCGGCGCGATTGCCCGGCCACAACGGATGGGTTTACCAGGTGGCGATCAGCCCGGACGGGCGGCTGATGGCATCGTCCGGTGGCGACGAAACCATTCGGCTGTGGGACATTTCGGATCGGCGCAACCCGCGCGCGCTCGGTGCGCCGATCACCGGTCACACCGGATACATATTCGATCTCGCATTCGGCAGCGGTGGCGCGCTGCTGGTCTCCAAGAGTGCCGATCACACCGTTCGGTTGTGGGATGTCCGTGACCCGCGTCGCCCGGTACAGATCGGGAGCCCTGTGCCCGCGGGATTCGCACACGGACTCGCCCTGAGCGCCGACGGGAAAACCCTGTTCACCACCGGTGGGGACGACGGTGTGGATGCTCTCGATATTTCCGATCCGGCCCACCCGGTGACGCTCGGCACGGTCGTTCCGCGCCCGGTGCGGCCGGACGACTCATACGAGATGGTGCGGTTCAGTGCCGATCTGCATCGAGCGATCACGCTGACCTTCTACGGTGACACTCGAGTCTGGCAGTTGAATGGTGGGCGTGAACCCGCTGTGCCGCAGGGCAGTGTGTCCACCCACGCCTCATCCGTGGCTCTGAGCCCCGATGGCGCGACCGCGGCCGTCGCGGTGAACGGCACGGTCGAATTGTGGAATCTCTCCGCGCCCGAGCACCCACAGCGCGGAGCCGCGCCGATCCGAGATTCGGGCTTCACCATGTACTCACCGCTCGTTTTTCGCGACGACGGTCGCGTGTTGGCGGAAACGGACGGCAAGGGGGTGATGCGGCTGTGGGATGTCAGCGATATCGGCGATCCGGTGTCGGCTGCGCCGCCGCTCACCGGCGCGAAGGGCGGGCTGAGCGGTGCGGCATTCACACCGGACGGCGCCGGATTCGCCGCGGCCGGCCAGGATGGTGCTGTCCGGTTGTGGTCGTTGCCGACACCATTCCTGCAGGACGCACGGCCGCCCGGCCGATTGGCCGCGATACGTGGGAACCGGTTGGCGACGATCGACGGCACGGCGGTGGAAGTCTGGACGCTGGACGGTCCGGCCTCCGCTCATCGCATCGGTCGGGTCGACGCCGCGCACGCATCCGATGAGGCGGTGAAGGTCGTCATCAGTCCGGACGGCCGTAAACTCGCGGTGATCCGGGACTTTTCGGCGCTGGAGCTGTTCGACCTCGGGGACGGCCGGACGGTGCGCCCGATCGGCCGCTTACCGCTCGACCTGCGTCGCGCCACCGGAAGCGCCGCGACCATCGATGAAGTGGCCTTCGACAGCCGATCCGAGCGTGCGGTGGTACTGGCCCGCAGTGATTCGACGACATGGTTCCAGCTGTGGAACATGTCCGACCTCGCTCACCTCAGTCCCGAGGGGGCGAGAACTCCGATCACCGGCGAGGAATATCCGTACCTCTTCGGCGCCGAATTCACCCCCGACGGTGAACGTCTCGCGCTCGCCCAGCACGACGGGCTGGTAAGCCTGTGGGATGTCACCCGCACAGAACCGCGCCGTCTGGGGGAGGTACGCGTCGGAGGGGCGGAGTCCGGCCTGAAGATCGCCTTCGCCCCCGACGGTCGTACGCTGGCAACGGCGGCGGACGATCAGATGATTCGAGCCTGGAATGTCGCTGATCCCGCTCATCCGCAGCTGATCGCCGAACCGTTGGCGGGACATTCGGCCATGTTGCGGTCGATAGCGTTCAGCCCGGATGGGAAGGTGTTGGCTTCGGCGGACACCTCCGCCGTTCGTACGTGGTACTTCGGTGATCCGGGCAGGGTGTGGGTCGCGAACCACGCCGCGATCTCCACCGGTCCGGCTGTTCCCGGCCTCATCGACTTCTATCCCGACGGAAAGCATCTGGTCGGCACCACCGCCGACGGGACGATCCGAGTGTGGGATCTCGACCCCCAGCACGCGGTCGACCGGATCTGCTCCACCACGAAATCCGTCCTCACCGAAGAGGTGTGGCGCGAACATCTGATGCAGACGAGGTACCGGCCTCCGTGTGAGTGACGGCTATCGACCCCCGGGTCGCCACTTATTCGATGGCGATCCGGGTTCACGGTCGTTACCGTTGCGCCGGATCAGCCAGGAGGGGAGGTGTAGGAATGGCAGGAGTGCGAGCGCGATCGGGAAGTGGTTGCGCGGCAATCGAACCGAGTGAACGCCCCGAGCTCAGCGCGTGGCGGCGGCGGCACGAACTTCGCCGATCCGCTGCGGCGCAGCCGGTGGCGAACAAGCGCACCTATCGGCGCACGGTCAAGCATCGGGATCGGCGGTGGTGAATCGGCGGGGGTAGAGGTTCAGCGTCCGTCGTGGGTGGCGTGGTATTCGGATTCGATCTTCTTCTCCTGGCGCCGTTCGCGCAGCTTCCACACGATCAGTGCCAGGACGACGATCACCACGACCGCGATCGCCATATCGCGGCCGACGGTTTTCGCGACCTTCTCGTAGGAATTCCCGGCGACGTAGCCGAGGACCACGAAGGTCGTTCCCCAGACGATGCCGCCGATGGCGTTGAACGAGAGGAACTTCGGGTAGGGCATGCGGGAGGCGCCGACCAGCGCCGGCATCACCGCGCGGAAGAAGGCGGTGAAGCGGCCGAGGAAGACGGCCCAGCCGCCGCGGCGAGCGAGGAATTCCTGGGCGTTGTCCAGGCGGCCGCGGTGTTTGTCCAGGTAGGAGGCGGCCAGCAGGCGGCTGCCGAAATGTTTGCCCACCTCGTAGCCCACCGAATCGCCGATGATCGCCGCGGCCACCACCAGCAGGATCATCGCCCACAGCAGCACATGTCCCTGGCTGGCCGCGACACCGCCGAGCACGGCCGCCGTCTCGCCCGGAATCACGAAGCCGACGAAGATCGCGTCCTCGGCGAAGACGAGCAAGCCGACCGTCAGGTAGACCCACACCGGCGCGATATCGAGAATCCGGTGCATCAGCGATTCCATTCCGCCGACGCTACCGTGCTCCGGCGAGCGGTGTGCGCCGGTCCCGGGGGTGTCGTCTCCGGCCGCGGCATCGCGGTGCGGGGCCCGTGGCCGGGGAAACCGGGTCGCCGCCGTCTCTGCGCGGGCAGGCGAGGCGGGTGATTATCCCGGGGGCCGCAGCGCCGCGAATTCGTCCGTCACGCGGATCCCGTCGTCGGTGAACCGATAGACCGCCGCGGGCCGTCCACCCGATTTGCCCGGCGCGGCGGTCTCCCCGGTCGGCGTGATCACCTTGCGGCGGCTCAATACTCGTTGCAGATTGGTGGTGTCGACGTCGTAACCAAGTGCGGTGCAATAGATTTCGCGCAGTGTCGACATGGTGAACGACGAGGGCGCCAGGGCGAAGGCGATATTGGTGTAGGACAGCTTCGCCGCCAGCCGGGTCCGGGCGTGGTGGACGACGGTGCCGTGGTCGAACGACATGTTCGGCAGCGCCGACACCGGATGCCAGCGGGTGTCGGCGGGCAATTGCGGGTCCGCGGTGAGCGGCACCAGTCCCAGATACGCCGAGGCGATGCGGCGTACCCCGGGCACGCGATGCGGATCGCTGAAGACCGAGAGCTGCTCGATGTGCCACAGCTCACGCACATCGACCTTCTCGGCCAGCTGACGGCGGGCGGAGGTGTCGAGGTCCTCGTCGTCGCGCAGCCGGCCGCCGGGCAGCGACCAGGTACCGGTCTGGGGTTCCATCGCCCGCTGCCACAGCAGCACCCCGAGTTCGGTGCGGAGGCCGTGATTGCCGCGCGGACTCTGTGGATCCACCGGTTCGCTCGCAATCACCGAGTGATCACCCCGTGGACCTGCGGTGACGGTGTCCATGAAGCGACGAACCTGGAACACCGCGGTGAGCGATTCGTGAATGGTGCTACTATGGGCCACGTTTTCGATTGTAAGTCGAAAACCGGGTTGAAGCGAATCGGCCCGGGGTGATGCGCGTGGCGCGAGGGCCGCGCGCATGAGGAAGGAGCCATGCCATGGCGTCAACGAGTCTGACGACGACGGCATTCGCAGCGCAGGTCATCGACGGTCCGGACGGGTTCGGCGGAGTCGACGCCACACCGGAGTGGGCGCAGGAGATCAAGCGGCTGGCGCGCGAGCGCAACGCCACGATCCTGGCGCACAACTACCAGCTACCCGAGATCCAGGATGTGGCCGATCACGTCGGCGATTCCCTGGCCCTGTCGCGGATCGCCGCCGAGGCGCCCGAGGACACCATCGTGTTCTGCGGCGTGCACTTCATGGCCGAGACCGCGAAGATCCTCAGCCCGGACAAGACCGTGCTGATTCCGGACCAGCGCGCGGGCTGCTCGCTGGCCGACTCCATCACCGCCGACGAACTGCGCGCGTGGAAGGCCGAACATCCCGGCGCCCTCGTGGTGTCGTATGTGAACACCACCGCCGCGGTGAAGGCGCTGACCGACATCTGCTGCACCTCGTCCAATGCCGTCGACGTGGTCGCCTCCATCGATCCCGACCGCGAGGTGCTGTTCCTGCCCGACCAGTTCCTCGGCGCCCACGTGAAGCGGGTGACCGGGCGGGAGAACATGCACATCTGGGCCGGTGAATGCCACGTGCACGCCGGCATCAACGGCGACGAACTGACCGAACAGGCCCGCACCCATCCCGATGCCGAGCTGTTCGTGCATCCCGAATGCGGTTGCGCCACGTCGGCTCTGTATCTCGCGGGGGAGGGGGCGTTCCCGGCCGACCGGGTCCACATCCTGTCCACCGGCGGCATGATCGACGCCGCGAAGGCCGCGCAGTCCCACCAGGTTCTGGTCGCCACCGAGGTCGGCATGCTGCATCAGCTGCGCAAGGCCGCCCCCGGCATCGACTTCCAGGCCGTCAACGATCGCGCGTCCTGCAAGTACATGAAGATGATCACGCCGGCCGCGCTGCTGCGCTGCCTGACCGACGAACTCGACGAGGTGCACGTCGATCCGGAAACCGCAGCGCTGGCACGCAATTCGGTGCAGCGCATGATCGCCATCGGCAACCCCGGCGGCGGCGAATAGCACCGGCACCCGCCTCCGGGCGGGCCGGAAAGGTTCGATCGATGATGATGACGCCTTCGATCGGCTGGGAAGCCGAAGCTGATCTGGTGGTGATCGGTGGTGGTGTCGCGGGTTTGACCGCGGCCCGCACCGCCTCGCTGCGGGGGTTGCGGGTCCTGACCCTGAGCAAGGGTGGCCCGACGGATACGTCCACGCAATACGCACAGGGTGGGATCGCGGTGGTCGCGCCGGACGGCGACACCGTCGACTCGCATGTCGCCGACACCGTCGACGCCGGAGCGGGACTGTGCGACGCGCAGGCGGTGCGCTCCATCGTGGCGGGCGGCCGGGATGCCGTCGCGGCCCTGACCGATCTGGGCGCGGTCTTCGATCTCGGGCGCGACGGCCAGGTGTCGCGCACCCGCGAGGGTGGGCACAGCACGCGCCGCATCATCCACGCCGGCGGTGACGCCACCGGCGCCGAGGTGCAGCGCGCGCTGAACGCCGCCGGACTGCCGGTGCTGTTCGGCACCGCCGCCCTCGACATCGTCACCGGGCCCGACGGGGTGCGCGGTGTGGTCGTGGTGTCGGATCAGGGTTTCGGCGTCGTCCACGCCCCCGCCGTCCTGCTGGCCACCGGCGGCCTCGGACAGCTCTACGCCTGCAGCACCAACCCGCCCGGGGCCACCGCCGACGGGATCGCGCTGGCGCTGCGGGCCGGTGCGCTCGTCGCCGATCTGGAATTCGTGCAATTCCACCCCACCGTGCTGTTCAGCCCCGGCGGGCTGGGCCGGCGGCCGCTGATCAGCGAGGCGGTGCGCGGCGAGGGCGCGGTGCTGGTCGACTCGAACGGTGATTCGGTGACCGCCGGTGTCGATCCGCGGGGCGATCTGGCGCCGCGCGATATCGTCTCCAAGGCCATCGCCGCCCGGATGCGACAACTCGGCACCGATCACGTGTATCTCGACGCCCGCGCGATCGACGGATTCGGGCGACGGTTTCCGACGATCACGACCTCGTGCCGCGCCGCGGGCCTGGATCCGCGCACCGATCTGATCCCGGTCGCGCCGGCCGCGCATTTCCAGTGCGGCGGCGTCGTCACCGATACGTACGGGCGCACCGCCGTCCCCGGCCTGTACGCGGCCGGTGAGGTGGCGCGCACCGGTCTGCACGGCGCGAATCGGCTGGCGTCGAACAGCCTGCTCGAGGGTTTGGTCGTCGGCGAGCGGGCGGGCGCCGCCGCGGCCGAGCGGGTCGCTTCCGCTCCGGAGGTGACGTCGGTGCCGGAAATGTCGCTGCCGCGCATCGATCGCAGCGCGCTGCAGCAGTTGATGTCGGCACATGCCGGCGTGGTGCGCGACGGTGACGGGCTGCGCGGGGCGATGCTGCGCGTGCTGCATCTGCGGGGCAGCGGCACGGCGAAGTCCGGGCCCCCGGATGCGCTGGTAGACGCTGCGGCACGATCGTCTACCGGCACGACATCCGAGCTCGGACAGCTGAATTCCGATACCGCGGCGCCGGAAACGCCCTCGCCGCAGGCGGTTTCGCGGCTGCACGGCGAGCAGGCCGGAGTGCTGGCCGCAGTGGAGGACGCCGCCCTGACATTGGCCGCGCGGACCCTGCTCCTGTCGGCCACGGCCCGCGCCGAGAGCCGCGGCTGCCACACCCGATCCGATTACCCCGATCCGCGCGAGGAGTTGCGGCGCAGCGTCGCGATCCGGCTCGGCGACGACGGCCGCCCGCAGGTCGTCGCCGAACCACTCACCACCGCCGACCCCCTGCCGGCGGTGAGCGCCCGATGACCGCCGCCCCGCATCACATGCCGAGGAGTAGATGATGGCACTGGACCCGCAACTCGACCCCGTGGAACTGCGCACACTGATCCGCACCGCACTCGACGAGGATCTGCGCTACGGGCCCGACATCACCTCGGCCGCAACCGTTCCCGCCGAGGCGACCGTCAAGGCCGCGATGGTCTCGCGGCAGCCGGGCACGGTCGCGGGCATCGATGTCGGGCTGCTGGTGCTCGACGAGGTGATCGGCGCCGGGAACTACGAGGTGACCGATCGCGTCGCCGACGGTACCCGGGTCGGCCCCGGCGACGCGGTGCTGACGGTCGTCGCGCCCACGCGGCAGCTGCTCACCGCCGAACGCACCATGCTCAACCTGGTCACCCACATGTCCGGGACCGCCACCGCCACCGCCGCCTGGGTCGACGCGGTCGAGGGCACGAACTGCCGGATCCGCGACAGCCGCAAAACCCTGCCGGGTCTGCGTGCGCTGCAGAAGTATTCGGTGCGCGTCGGCGGTGGCGTCAATCACCGCATGGGCCTCGGCGACGCCGCCCTGATCAAGGACAACCACGTCGTGGCCGCCGGATCGGTGGTCGCCGCGTTGCGCGCGGTGCGCGAACTGGACCCCGACATCGAATGTGAGGTCGAGGTGGACAGCCTCGATCAGCTCGACGCCGTCCTCGCCGAGGACGTGGAACTGGTGCTGCTGGACAACTTCCCGCTGTGGGCCACCCAGGCCGCCGTCCAGCGCCGCAACAGCCGCTCGCCGCGCACGAAACTCGAATCCTCCGGCGGGCTCTCCCTCGAGGCCGCCGCCGACTACGCGCGCACCGGAGTCGACTACCTCGCGGTCGGCGCCCTCACCCATTCGGTGCGGGTGCTGGACCTGGGCCTCGATATGTAGGCCGCTGATCGCGCGTACCGGCGGGTGCGTCCTTCCGCCGCCACTCAGCACGATGAAGCGGCTCACCGGGGCTCCGGGCGGATCAGCTGGTGAGTTCGCGTTCCAGCGGAGTCCGGAAGCGGGGGATGGCGCGCACATCGCCGTACCAGGCGGCGGTGCGCTCGACCTCGGCATCGATCAGCGCCTTCGCGTCGGCGCCGACGTCTTCCAGTAGCCGCCAGGCGATTTCACCGTCGGCGCGCTGCGCCCAGCCGCCGACGATGCGGCCGTCCACCCAGATGCTCGGGCCGATATTGCCGTTGGTGTCGAACAGGGCCGCGGCGTGCGGGCCGAGGAACCAGTCGCGCGACTGCCAGCCCATCGGCGTCGGATCCAGGGCGGGCAGCAGCGCCGCCCACGGTTCGGACTCGGGTGCGGGTTCCGTATCGTCGGACAGGATCACTCCGGACCTGCCGTCGAGGTCGACCTCGGTGAGATCGAGACTCGACAGTGACTTGCGCACATCGGTTTTCGTCCATCCGGTCCACCAGGTCAGATCGTCCACGGGCGCCGGTCCGAACGTGCGCAGCCAGCGGCGGGCGAGCTCGGCACGCGCCGCGTCCAGCGCGATCGGCGCGGCGCCGGCGGGCAGCCATGCCTCCCGGGGCGCCCAGGTGTACTGGCTGCTGGTCCAGCTGCCGTTGGGGCGCCCGCGCACGATGAGCCCGTCGCAGCCGAGGATGAGCAGCACCCAGGTGGTGATGTTGGTCGGTTTCGAATACGGCTTGCCGGGTGCGGTATCGACCTGGGTGCGCAGCCGCGGCACGGCGGCCGACAGTTGTGCGCCGGTCGCGCTGCCCCGGGCCAGCAGCTCGCGATGGGTTTCGTCGGCCACCTCGGCCAGCCAGGCGTCGATATCACCCTCGACGGCCTGGGCCAGATACTTTCCGTAGGTGCGGCGCTGCTTGACCGCGAGTGCGTCGGCCACCGCGGCCTGCAGCACGGGAACCAGGCCGACCGGCGCGACGAACATGGTCCGGCGCATCGCCAGCAGCCGCAGTAGCGACCGATCGTCGTAGAGGGCGCGTTCCACATCGGCGGGCGCCAGCCCGTGGGTGCGCGCGCACACCGACAGGTACACCGTCGCGGGATCGGTGGCGTGCAGAGCGACCATCGACTCGGCGATATCGGCGGGATCTGTGCCGCGGGCTTCGAATGTGAGCCGATGCCGCCGCGCGAGCCGCGCGCGTCGCTGGGCGACCGTGATCGAACGCATGGTCGAATCCTAGCGTGGGCCCGCGTGGCCGCGCGGCATGCTCGCAGGATCGGATGGGCATGTCCGCAGGGTGATCACGCGGCGGCGAACGCCGGCAGTGGCAGCGGTGGGAAGGATGCGGGACACGCGGTCGTTGATCATAGGGGCGAACGACGGTGACACGACAGGAGAAGTCATGACGGAAAATCCGGCCCCGGTCTCGAACTGGGACGGCGCGGCACTGGATCTGCCGGCGTATTTCGCCCGCATCGGCTTCACCGCAGAGCCGGCGCCGACCCTCGCCACTCTGCGCGCGCTGCAGTACGCGCACACCACCACCATCCCGTTCGAGAACATCGAGCCGGTGCTGAAACGCCCGGTGCTGCTGGACCTTCCGTCGTTACAGGACAAACTCGTCCGATCCCGGCGCGGCGGCTACTGCTACGAGAACGTGGGTCTGTTCGCCGCCGCACTGGAACGAATCGGCTTCGGCGTCACCGGATTACACGGGCGGGTGAGTATGGGCGCGCGCGGTGAGATCCGCCCGGCGACGCATGCGTTGCTGCGTGTGACGACCGCCGACGACGAGCGGGTGTGGCTGTGCGATGTCGGTTTCGGTTCCGGTCCGCTCGCCCCGCTCGAACTGAGTCCCGATGCGGGGGAGGTGCGCGCCGGTGACTGGCGATTCCGGCTGGAACGCACCCGCGGCGAACTCGATTCGGAACTGTGGGTGCTGCACCACTTCGCCCGCGACGGCTGGACCGATCGCTACAGCTTCACCCTGAATCCGCAGTACCGCATCGACTACGCGGTCGGCAATCACTTCGTCTCCACATTTCCGCGTTCCCCGTTCGTGACCCGGCCGTATGTGCAGCGGTTCCGGCCGGACCGGCACGACATCGTCGACAACACCACCTGGGTCACCGAATATCCGGACGGCACCTCCCACAGTCGCGAGCTGCCGCCGGCCGATCTGCCGAAGATCCTGGCGGCCGAATTCGATGTCGAACTCGACGACGCGGACGCGGCGAAACTGGCGGCGGGGGTCTGGCTGCCACACTGATGACCGGCGGCCCGCGCGCGACGGCCGATTCCCCCGCGGCGGCGGCTCGCGGCGGTAGTGTCGGCCGCGTGCGCACCGGATCGAAGTTGTTCGCCCTGCTCGCCGCCCCGATTCTCGCTGCCGCCGCGTGTTCGGGAGACAGTTCCGCCGATCGGCTCGACCGCAGTGTGCACACCTTCGCCGAGGCGTTGAGTCACGGCGATCCCGCCGCCGCGGCCGCCGTCACCAGCGATCCGGCGCAGGCCACGACCACCCTCGGCGCCCTCTTCGACAGCCTCGGCAAGAAGGTCCGCGTCGACGTGCGCTCGGTGGACCGGTCCGACCACCACGCGACATTCGACCTGGCCACCACGTGGACCTTCGGCGCGGCCGGAAATCAGTGGACCTACACCACCACCGGGACGGCCGACGAATCCGGCGACGACTGGAAGGTCCGGTGGAATCCGGCCACCGTGGCGCCCGGCCTCGAGACCGGGCCGCTGTCCTACGACACCGTCACCCCGCAGCCGGCCGCGCGCGTGCTGGACCGCGACGGCGCGGAATTGATGACCCAGCAGGTCGTCACCCTGGTGCAGCTGGCGCGCGGCGCCGACCCGAATGCCGTTGCGGCCGTACTCGGTCCGATCGATCCGAGCATCTCCGCGGCGAGCCTGCGCCAGGACATGGACAAGGCCCAGGGCAAACCCGTCACCGCGATCGCGCTGCGGGCCGGCGATCTCGCCCCCGTGCAGGATCGGCTCGCCGCGCTGCCGAATGTGACGCTGGCGCCGCAGACCCGGCTGCTCACCGTCGACAAGGCACTGACCTCCCCGGCCCTGTCCGGGGTGAGCGACCTGTGGCAGCACGGCACCGATGCCGCGGCCGGCTGGGCGGTGCGCGCGCAAGGCGCCGACGGCGTCCACACGGTGGGTGGACAGGATCCGAAACCCGTCGCCGACATCAGGACCACGCTCGACACCGGGATGCTGCGGCGTGCCGAAGCCGCGCTCGCGCCGATCTCCACTCCGGCCGCGATGGTGGTGCTGCGACCGTCCACCGGTGACGTACTCGCCGTGGGGCAGAACGCGCCCGCCGACGCGCAGGGGCCGATCGCGCTCACCGGGCTGTACCCCCCGGGTTCGACCTTCAAGACCGTCACCGTATCGGCCGCGTTGCAGGCCGGGCAGGTTACCGCCGACACCGTGGTCGCCTGCCCCGGAACCGAGAATATCGAGGGCCGGCAGATCCCCAACGACAACAACTTCGATCTCGGCACCGTGCCCCTGCACACCGCGTTCGCACGGTCCTGTAACACCACGATGGGACGGCTCGCGGTGAATCTGCCGCCGGACGGGCTGACCCGCGCGGCCGCACAGCTCGGCCTCGGGGTGGATTTCACCGCCCCCGGCATGACGACGGTGACCGGAAAGGTGCCCACCGCAGACACTTCCGCGCTGCGGGTCGAGGAGGGGATCGGCCAGGGCCGGGTGACCGCATCGCCGTTCGGCATGGCGCTGGTCGCCGCGACCGTCGCCCACGGTTCGGTGCCGGCGCCCACCATCGTGGCGGGCTCCCCCGGGAAGGCCGACCGGACCCCGGATCCGGTGCCCGCACCGGTGCTGGATCAGGTGAAAACCATGATGCGCGAGACGATTACGAACGGCACGGCCACCAGCCTCGCCGACATCCCGGGCATGCTCGGCAAGACCGGCACGGCCGAATACATCGACGACACCCACGCGCACGGCTGGTTCGTCGGCATCGACGGTGACCTGGCGCTGGCGGTGTTCGTCGGCGACGCCGGGAGCTCGACGCCGGCGGTCGAGGCGGCCGGACGTTTCCTGCGGAATCAGTAGTAGCGCGCCCCGCAATCGAGTGAACTTCGTCACACATACTCTCGTTGTATAGCGAAGTGATCTCGACCGCATCGCATGGTGGTCACACATATTCCGCACAGATCTCGCTCCGGCGTCAAAGCGGCCCGTCACGCCCGCTACACTCGTCCGGGAACACGCGCGGGACATGACCCCGCGCGCGGTAAGTCACGGATCGCGGAGAAACTCGGAGTAGTGCCATCGAAACCGGCCAAGTGATCGCAGGGCATTACCGCCTGGTCGAGCGGATTGGTAGCGGCGGCACAGGCGTCGTCTGGCGTGCCGTCGACGAACGACTCGAACGGTCGGTCGCGATCAAGCAGATCCTCACCCAGCCCAGTCTGCCGCCGGGTGAGAAAGAGATCGTGCGTCAACGCGCGTCGCGGGAGGCTCGCAACGCGGCACGCTTCCAGCACCCCAATGCGATCGTGGTCTTCGACATCACCGAGCACGAGGGCGATCCCTGCCTGATCATGGAGTATCTGCCGTCGCAGAGCCTCGCCGTGGTGCTGTCCTCGCAAGGGACGCTGCCGCTGCCGCAGGTGGCGCGCATCGGCGAGCAGGTCGCCTCGGCGCTGGTGGCCGCCCATCGCGCGGGCATCGTGCACCGAGACATCAAGCCCGGCAACGTATTGCTCGGCGACAACGGCACGGTGAAGATCACCGACTTCGGTATCTCCAAGGCCAAGGGAGATGTCAACCTCACCGCCACCGGCCTGATCTCCGGCACCGCGGCCTATCTGGCCCCCGAGGTCGCCCGCGGCGCTGAACCCAGTCCGGCCGCCGACGTCTTCGCCCTGGGCGCAACGCTTTTCCACGCTCTCGAGGGCGAACCGCCCTACGGCACCAATCCGAATCCCCTGGCGCTGCTGTACGCCGCGGCCAACGGTCAGCTGAGCCAGCCGCGCAACGCCGGCCCACTCACCGATCTGCTGCTGGATCTGCTCAGCTTCGAGCCGGAGGACCGGCCGAGCATGACCGACGTGCGCGATCAGCTGGCCGATTTCGCGGATCAGGCCGCCGATGCCGAATCGACCCGGATGCTGGCCACCCACCGCGGGGGCGCGCGCCGCCAGGCCACGCGCACCCTGGATCGCCGTGCGGCACAGGCGGATATCTCCACCGCGGAGATGATGGCCACCGCGTCGGTACTGTCGGAACCGGAGATGCAGCCGGTGCGGCCCGCCGCGGCCGCCGCGCATCCCACCCGCT
This sequence comes from Nocardia sp. BSTN01, assembly GCF_015354405.1. GTDB lineage: Bacteria > Actinomycetota > Actinomycetes > Mycobacteriales > Mycobacteriaceae > Nocardia. Next base: position 177,834 of record NZ_JADKYP010000008.1, read on the forward strand.
CCAATCCGGTGCCCGCCGTCGCGCCGGCACCCAGCCGCAACGCGAAACCGTGGGTGTTCGCCGGTGGTTTCGCCGCCGGTCTGGTAATCGTCGCCGCGGCGCTGTATCTGATGTTCGGCGGCGCGAAGACGGAATCGCCCGGTTCGCAGGCGAATTCGCCGGCGGCGACCGCCACCGCACAGGCGGGTACCTCGACGCAGAGCGTCGCGGCCGTGGGACAGACCAAGAGCGCCGGTAAGACGGACGTCGGTTCGGCGGCCGGTGTCATCCAGAACTTCTACGACGCTCTCGTCGATCAGAACACCAGCACCGCATGGAATCTGCTCACTCCCGCGGCGCAGCAGGTGTACGGCAGCCAGCAGGCGTTCGCGACCTACTGGAAGCAGAACCAGATCACCGCGTACAACACCATCGAGGGCGCGCGGGGTGGCGGCAGCAGCGCCAATTCCGATGGCTCGGTGGATATGTCGGTCGCCAGTATCACCTACGGCGGTCAGTCCAAGTCGATCGAACTGCGCGTCGTGGTGGGCAGCAGCGGGCGCCTGCTCATCGACAGCGATACACACTGATCCGCGCGGTAGCGGCAGGCACGGTCTCCGACCCGGGGTGGATGTGACAATCCGTCCCGGGTATGTGTCGTGGCCCGGTGCCGCGCCGGTACTCTCGCCCTGTGCACACCGCGGAGCTGCTGGCCGACGAACGGGCGGAACTGATTGCGCTGCTGCGTGATCTGAGTGACGACGAGTGGGAGGCATCGTCGCTGTGCGCCGGATGGCGGGTGCGGGATGTGGTGAGCCACCTGCTCTACGACGAGATCACCCCACTCGGTTACGCCCGGTTCGCGCTGCGCCGCCGGATGAATACCGATCGCATCAACGGCGACCTCGTCGACCGCACCCGGGAGCTGACCACCGCCGACCTGCTGGACCGCTTCGAGCGGTGTGGCCGGCGCATCACCCGCCTGCTGCCGAGGATCGGATTGGCCGACATCCTGGTCCATCAGCAGGACATTCGCCGGCCTCTCGGCCGGCCGCGCACCATTCCCGCGGCCCGGGTGATCGCGGTCCTCGAGCATCCCGATCCCTTCGCCACACCCGGCAGGTACACCCGCGGACTGCGGTTCGTCGCCACCGATATGGAGTGGGCGTCGGGGACCGGACCGGAGGTGCGCGGCCCGGGTGAGGCGCTCGCGCTGGCCGTGGTGGGCCGCCCGGTCGTGCTGGACGAGCTCACCGGTGACGGGGTGGCGACGCTGCGGCAGCGTCACGGGGTCTGAAACGCGCTCAGCGCGGGGCGGATTCGGTGTCGGCCGCCCAGTCGGTGAGCAGTCGCAGGGCGGTCGCACTCGGCGAATCCGCTTCCACCGTATGGGCGATCAACGCCTGATCCGGGTCGTCGGGCAGGCGCAGCGTCTCGAAACCGAGGTCGAGCCGCCCGACCACCGGATGCCGATAGACGTAGCGGCCGTGGGTCTTGTCCTTCAACGCGTGGCGCGACCACAGCCGCTCGAAATCCGGATCGCGCCGCCGCAGTTCGTCGATCAGCGCCGCGATGCGGTCGTCGCCGGGGTTGCGGGCCGCGTCCAGCCGTAGATAGGCGACGACGTCGGCGGCCTTGCCGGGCCAGTCCTCGTACAGCTCGCGCATTCCCTCGTCGAAGAACACCAGCCGCGCCAGATTGCGCTGCCCGGGCGGCAACGCGCCGAAGTCTGTGATCAGCGCGGCGGCCGTGCGGTTCCAGGCCAGCACGTCGGTCCCGCGGCCGACGATGTAGGCGGGCACGTCGGCGGTGTCGAGCAGTCGGCGCAAACCGGGCCGTACCTGTTGCGCGGCAACGGGTTCGATGCCCGACCACGGTCGTGCCAGCAGGTACAGATGGTCGCGTTCGAGTGGGTCGAGCCGCAAGGCCCGCGCCACCGCATCCAGCACCGATTCCGAAAAGTGCAGGGTGCGGCCCTGTCCAGGCGCACATAGTGATCCACGCTCACTCCGGCCAGCAGCGCCAGTTCCTCGCGGCGCAGTCCCGGTACCCGGCGGCGGGTGCCGTGCTCGGCCAGACCCACCTCCTCCGGACGCAGGCGGGCGCGGCGCGAGCCCAGGAATTCCCCGAGTTCGGCGCGTCGATCCAGGCTCATGCGGCCAGTATCGCGTGTCCGGCGCCGCCGAACCTGGTCACGGCATGCCCCGGCTCGCCGCGCACTGGTAGCCGGCGTCGCCGCCGACGACTCTCGGAGAGCGGCGTCGCCACCGGGGCGGCGCGAGCGAAGGAGACGCATCGATGAGCACCACCCGCCGCTTCGGCAGCACCGGAATGGACATCACCCCCTTGGGTTTCGGCACCTGGGTGATCTCCGGCCCCGGCTGGCAGTATTCGTGGGGCAGCGCCGACGACACCGATTCGGTCGCCGCGATCCGGCACGCCGTCGCGGCCGGACTCAACTGGATCGACACCGCGGCTGCCTACGGGCTCGGTCATGCCGAGGAACTCGTCGGCCGCGCCCTGGCCGGCATCCCGGAGCGGGATCGCCCGTACATCTTCACGAAGGCCGGTCTGATCTGGGAGGACGGCGACGATCCGAACGGCCCGCCGCTGCGGGTGATGCGGCCGGAGTCGGTCCGCCGCGAACTGGAGAATTCGCTGCGCCGCCTCGGTGCCGACCACATCGACCTGTACCAGGTGCACTGGCCCGATACCGGCGCCCGCTTCGTCTACGGCGCCGAGGGCGAACCGACCGGCGACGCCACACCTCTCGAGGAGTATTGGCAGGTGATGGCGGACCTGCGCAAGGAGGGCAAGGTGCGCGCCATCGGCCTGTCCAATCACGATGTGCGGCAACTGGATATCGCCGAGGCCATCGCGCACGTCGACGCGATCCAGCCACCGTTCTCGGCGCTCAACCGCGCCGCGGCACCGGAGATCGCCTGGGCGGCCGCGCACGACACCGGTGTGATCGCCTATTCGCCGCTGCAGTCCGGACTGCTCACCGGTGCGTTCACCGCCGGCCGGGTCCTCGCCGCCGACGACTGGCGCCGCGGCTACGCCGAGTTCACCACCGACCTGCCGGTCAACCTCGCCTTCGTCGATGCCCTGCGCCCGATCGCCGCCCGGCACGGCGCCGGGGTGGCGGAGGTGGCGCTGGCCTGGGTGACGGGCTGGCCCGGCATCACCGGGGCGATCGTCGGCGCCCGCACCCCGGCGCAGATCGACGGATGGGCGGGCGCTCGTGAACTGGTGCTCACCGCCGCCGACCAGGCCGAGATCACCGCCGCACTGATCGCCACCCGGGCCGGCACCGGTCCGGTCCGCCCGTGAATCCGCCCGAAGAGTCGAAGGAGAACCCCGTGGTCCTGCACGTCGTCGCCGAACTGCACGCCCGTACCGGCCAGGAGGATCGGCTGCGCACCGCCCTGGAGGCGATGATCGAACCGTCGCTCGCCGAACCCGGATGCCTGGACTACCGCCCCTACGCCGACGCCAACGATCCGGCCCGGATGGTGGTGGTGGAGCGCTGGCTCGGCTCCGACGCTCTCGAGGCCCATTTCGCGACCCCGCACTTCCGCCATATCGCCGAGGTCCTTGATCGGATCCTGGCCGAGCCGATGACGCTGTATCGCCTGGTGCCGGAATGAGTGATCGCGGCCCGGGCCGGATGCGGGAGCGTGGCGCCGCGTCCGGCTCGGGCGGCGGATATCGACTGGCGCCGACCCGATAGGCTGGTAGGCGGTCCGGAGCATTCGCTTCGATGTGATGACCAGCACAGACCGGCCGGACAGACAAGGATTTCACACCGCTATGACTAGCCGCATCGAGCTCGCCCGCGTGGATCTGCGCGGACGTACGCCCTCCGCTGCCGAACTGCGCGCGGCGCTGCCGCGCGGGGGAGTGGACGTGGACTCTGTGCTGCATCATGTGCGGCCGGTGGTGGAGGCGATCCGTGATCGCGGGGTCGAGGCCGCGCAGGAGTTCAGCGCGAAATTCGACGGCATCACCCCGGCGAGCGTGCGCGTTCCGGCCGCCGAACTCGACAAGGCCCTCGCCGAGCTGGCGCCCGCCGTGCGCGCGGCGCTCGAGGTGGCCATCGAACGCACCCGCAAGGTGCACGCCGATCAGCGCCGCACCGACACCACCACCGAGGTGGTGCCCGGCGGCACCGTCACCGAACGCTGGGTGCCGGTCGAGCGGGTCGGGCTCTATGTGCCCGGCGGCAACGCCGTCTACCCGTCCAGTGTCGTCATGAACGTCGTCCCCGCCCAAGCCGCGGGCGTGGACTCGCTGGTGGTGGCCTCGCCGCCGCAGGCTCAGTTCGGCGGGTTGCCGCATCCGACGATCCTCGCCGCGGCGAAACTGCTCGGCGTCGAGGAGGTGTGGGCGGTCGGCGGCGCCCAGGCGGTCGCCCTGCTGTCCTACGGCGGCACCGACACCGGCGGCGCACAGCTCGCCCCCGTCGACATGATCACCGGTCCGGGCAACATCTACGTCACCGCCGCCAAGCGGCTGTGCCGCGGCCTGGTCGGCATCGACGCCGAGGCCGGTCCCACCGAGATCGCGATCCTCGCCGACGCCACCGCCGATCCGGCGCATGTGGCCGCCGACCTGATCTCGCAGGCCGAACACGATGTGCTCGCCGCGAGCGTGCTCGTCACCGACAGTGTGGCGCTGGCCGACGCGGTCGACGCCGCGATCACCACCCAGCTCGCGGTGGTCAAGCACCGGGAGCGGGTGTCGGAGGCATTGTCCGGCAAGCAGTCCGGTGTCGTGCTCGTCGACGATATCGAGCAGGGGTTGCGGGTGGTCAACGCCTACGCCGCCGAACACCTCGAGATCCAGACCGCCGACGCGGCCGCGGTCGCCGGGCGGGTCAGCAGCGCGGGTGCGGTGTTCGTCGGCGCGTGGTCGCCGGTGAGCCTCGGCGACTACTGCGCCGGATCGAATCACGTCCTGCCCACCGCCGGGTGCGCGCGCCACTCCTCGGGGCTGAGCGTGCAGACCTTCCTGCGCGGCATCCACGTCGTCGAATACAGCGAAGCCGCGCTGAAAGACGTTGCCGGACACGTGGTCTCCCTGGCCAACGCCGAGGATCTGCCGGCGCACGGTCAAGCCGTGCAGGTGCGTTTCGAGGCCTTGTCATGACCGCGACCGCCGATATCCCGGGCGCCGCGGCGACCCTCGACGATCTGCCGCTGCGCGAGAACCTGCGCGGCAAGAGCCCGTACGGCGCACCGCAATTGGCGGTGCCGGTGCAGTTGAACACCAACGAGAATCCGCATCCGCCGACCCGGGCGCTGATCGACGACGTGGCCGAATCCATTCGCGCCGCCGCCGCCGACCTGCACCGTTACCCCGACCGGGACGCGGTGGCGCTGCGCACCGATCTGGCCGCCTACCTGACCCGCCAGACCGGCGTCACCGTGCAGACCGCGAATGTGTGGGCGGCCAACGGATCCAACGAGATTCTGCAGCAGTTGCTGCAGGCCTTCGGCGGGCCCGGCCGCAGCGCGCTCGGCTTCGTGCCCTCGTATTCGATGCACCCGATCATCTCCGAGGGCATCGACACCGAATGGATCGAGGCCAAGCGCAACAGCGACTTCTCCCTCGACATCGACTATGCGGCCGCGGTGATCGCCGACCGCCGCCCCGATGTGGTGTTCGTGACCAGCCCGAACAATCCGACCGGGCATTCGATCGCCCTCGCCGATCTGGAGCGGCTGCTGGAGGCGGCGCCGGGCATCGTGGTCGTCGACGAGGCGTACGGCGAGTTCTCCGACGCGCCCAGCGCACTCGGGCTCATCGACCGGTATCCGGCGAAGCTGGTGGTCAGCCGCACCATGAGCAAGGCGTTCGCCTTCGCCGGCGGACGGCTCGGCTACCTGGTCGCCGCGCCCGCGGTGATCGAGGCGATGCTGCTGGTGCGGCTGCCGTACCACCTGTCGGTGGTTACCCAGGCCGCCGCCCGCGCCGCGCTGCGCCACGCCGACGAAACGCTGGCCAGTGTCGCCGAACTCGCCGCGCAGCGGGAACGAGTGGCCACGGCGTTGCGGGAGATGGGTTTCGAGGTGGTCACCTCGGACGCGAACTTCCTGTTGTTCGGCTACTTCGCCGACGCCCCGCGCACCTGGCAGCGCTATCTGGACGAGGGCGTGCTGATCCGCGACGTCGGCATTCCCGGCTACCTGCGCACCACCATCGGACTGGCCGCCGAGAACGACGAATTCCTGCGGGTGAGTGAGAAGTTGGTAGCCACCGAGGTGATCTCCCGATGAGTACGGAAGCGAGTATGAATCGAACCGCCCGGGTGGAACGCACCACCCGCGAATCCAGCATCGTCGTCGAGTTGAATCTCGACGGCACCGGCCGGACCGACATCTCCACCGGCGTCCCGTTCTACGACCACATGCTCACCGCCTTCGGCCAGCACGGCAGCTTCGATCTGACCGTGCAGGCCAAGGGCGATATCGAGATCGAGGCGCACCACACCGTCGAGGACACCGCCATCGTCATCGGGCAGGCGCTCGGCGAGGCATTGGGTGACAAGAAGGGGATCCGCCGCTTCGGTGACTGCTACATCCCGATGGACGAAACCCTCGCCCACGCCGTCGTCGACGTGTCGGGGCGGCCGTACTGCGTCCACGACGGCGAGCCGGAGCGGCTGCTGCACACCGTGATTCCCAGCGCCGGTCCCGGTGCGTCGTATTCCACGGTGCTGAACCGGCACGTCTTCGAATCCATCGCTCTCAACGCCCGCATCGCACTGCACGTGCGGGTGCTGTACGGCCGCGACCAGCACCACATCACCGAGGCCGAATTCAAGGCCGTCGCACGGGCTCTGCGCGCCGCCGTCGAACCGGACCCCCGGGTCACCGGTGTGCCGTCCACGAAGGGAACGCTGTGAAATCGGTTGTGCTGCTGGACTACGGCTCCGGAAATCTGCATTCCGCGGCGCGGGCGCTGGCCCGCACCGGCGCGGAAGTGACCGTCACCGCCGATCCGCAGGCCGCGCTCGCCGCCGACGGACTGGTCGTGCCCGGCGTCGGCGCCTTCGCGGCGTGTATGGCCGGTCTGACGCAGGTGCGCGGGGAGCGGATCATCGGCACCCGCCTCGCCGGGGGCCGGCCGGTGCTCGGTATCTGCGTGGGCATGCAGATCATGTTCGAGCGCGGGGTCGAATTCGGGGTCGAGTCCGAGGGCTGCGGGCAGTGGCCGGGCACGGTGGAACGGCTTCCGGCGCAGGTACTTCCGCACATGGGCTGGAATACCGTGCAGGCGCCCGCCGACAGCGTGCTGTTCGCCGGGATGGATCCCGAGACGCGCTTCTACTTCGTGCACTCCTACGCGGCGCAGAAGTGGGAGTGGGACGACAACGGCACCATCGCCCCGGCGAAGCTGATCTGGGCCGAACACGGCGGGCCGTTCCTCGCCGCGGTGGAGAACGGGCCGCTGTTCGCCACCCAGTTCCACCCGGAGAAGTCCGGCGACGCCGGTGCGCAGCTGCTGCGCAACTGGATCGCCTCGCTGTAGGACTACGTCTGGGGCGGCAGCGTGTCGACCCGGCCCGCGAGCCAGCGGCCGTCGACGTTGTCGAGGAACACCCGCAGCTGGGACCGTTCGGGCCGGGGCAGGCCGAATGTGGCGTCACTGCGTTCGGAGCGGTCCACCGTCACCACGACCTGCGAATGTTCGGGATCGGCCACGTCGGTGCGGCATTCCACCGAGTTGGCCTCGGAGCGGATGTGCACCGAGGTCACGTGGGCGCGCCGATCGGGCGCCGACGCGGCGAACTGGTCGTGGAACTCGCCGGTGGACAACTCCAGGACCCGGCGGTCGTAGTCGTCGTAACCGGCCCAGTCGTAGGTGGTGAACTGCCGCCCGAAATCGCAGGCGGCCAATTGAATCGGGTCGGTGGGGGTGGCCGTCGCCGTGGGTGGCACGAGCATCGCGGCGCCGGCCGCCCCGCACGACAACGCGAACATGATGGGCCGCAACGTGATCCGCGACATGGGTGAAGGTCCTCTTCGTCGACAACGATGGCAGTACGTGCCCCCGACCCAGGGTACGTACGCGGAAGCCGCCGGTCTGGACCTCCTGCGCACAGTGACACACGCAGGCTTCGGATTGCCCGGCGTTGTCCAGCTCAAACGTGTGATGCTCGTCCTTGCGGTCAGTGACCGGCGTCCCATATGCGCCATCCCGGCACCGCGACGCCAACCGGTAGCCAGTAGGCTGCACACGTGAGTCTTGTGCTGCTACCCGCCGTCGATGTCGCCAATGGTGAGGCCGTGCGCCTGGTTCAGGGGGAGGCCGGCAGCGAAACCAGCTACGGCGCCCCCCGCGATGCCGCGCTGGCCTGGCAGGAGGCGGGTGCCGAATGGGTGCATCTGGTCGACCTGGACGCGGCCTTCGGGCGCGGCTCCAACCGCGAACTGCTCGCCGAGGTCGTCGGTGAGCTGGATGTGAAGGTCGAGCTGTCCGGTGGCATCCGCGACGACGACTCGCTGAAGGCCGCGATGGCCACCGGCTGCGCCCGGGTCAACCTGGGTACCGCGGCACTCGAGGATCCGCAGTGGTGCGCCCGCGCCATCGCCGAATACGGCGACCGGGTGGCGGTCGGGCTGGACGTGCGGATCATCGACGGCGACTACCGGTTGCGGGGCCGTGGCTGGGTGAGCGACGGCGGCGACCTGTGGGAGGTGCTCGAGCGCCTGGAACGCGACGGCTGTGCCCGCTACGTGGTCACCGACGTGAGCAAGGACGGCACTCTGCAGGGCCCCAACCTCGACATTCTGCGGCAGGTGTGTGCGGCCACCGAGGCGCCGGTGATCGCCTCCGGCGGCGTCTCCACCCTCGACGATCTGCGGGCCATCTCCGGGCTGGTGTCCGACGGGGTGGAAGGCGCGATCGTCGGAAAAGCCTTGTACGCCGGGCGTTTCACGCTGCCCGAGGCGCTGGACGCGGTTCGCTGACGTGACCGCCGCCGTCTCCGACCCGGCCGCGCTGCTCGCGACCGCGAGCGAGATATTGGACGGTGCGGCACCGCGTTTCGTCGAAGGGCTGGGGGCGCCGAGCGCGGTCCAGAAGGGCCGCGGCGACTTCGCCACCGCGCTGGATCTGGAACTCGAGCGCACGCTGTCGCGGCAGCTGGCCGAGCGCACCGGAATTCCGGTGCACGGCGAGGAATTCGGCGGGCCGGAACTGAGCTCGGGCACCGCGTGGGTGCTCGACCCCATCGACGGCACCTTCAACTACTCCGCGGGCCACCCGCTGTCGGCGATGCTCCTGGCGCTGGTGGCCGACGGCCAGCCCGTCCTCGGTCTGACCTGGCTGCCGCTGCTGGACCGCCGCTACGCCGCGGCGGCCGGTGGCCCGCTGCTGCTCAACGGAAAACCGTTGCCGCCCTTGGAACACGGCCGCCTCGCGGAGTCGATGATCGGCTTCGGCGCGTTCAACATCGACGCCCACGGCCGGATCCCGGGCCGGTTCCGCTTCGATCTGCTGGGTGCGCTGAGCCGGTTGTCGAGCCGGGTGCGCATGCACGGATCCACCGGCATCGACCTGGCCTACACCGCCTCCGGGGTGCTGGGCGGCGCGGTCGTCTTCGGCCACCATCCGTGGGACAACGCCGCCGGAGTGGCGCTGGTGCGCGCCGCGGGCGGTGTGGTGACCGATCTGCGCGGCGAAGAATGGTCGATCACCTCGCGGTCGGTGCTGGCCGCCGCGCCCGGGGTGCACGAAGAACTCCTGGACATGATCGACAGCGCCGTCGACCGCGCCTCCGAGCGCAACGAGAATTCGGAAGGGACGCAATGACTCTGGCGGTACGCGTGATCCCGTGCCTGGACGTCGACGCCGGCCGGGTGGTCAAGGGCGTGAACTTCGAGAATCTGCGCGATGCGGGCGACCCGGTGGAACTGGCCGCCGCCTATGACGCCCAGGGCGCCGACGAGCTCACCTTCCTCGACGTCACGGCCTCGAGCGGCGATCGCGGCACCATGATCGACGTGGTGACCCGCACCGCCGAGCAGATCTTCATCCCGCTCACCGTCGGCGGCGGCGTGCGCACCGTCGAGGATGTGGACCGGCTGCTGCGCGCGGGCGCGGACAAGGTGTCGGTGAACACCGCGGCGATCGCGAATCCGGAGATCCTGCGCGAGATGTCGCAGCGCTTCGGCTCCCAGTGCATCGTGCTGTCGGTCGATGCGCGCCGCGTGCCCGACACCGGCTCGCCCACCCCGTCCGGCTGGGAGGTGACCACCCACGGCGGAAAACGCGGCACCGGCATCGATGCGGTCGAGTGGGCGGTGCGCGGCGCCGAACTCGGCGTCGGCGAGATCCTGCTCAACTCGATGGACGCCGACGGCACCAAGGGCGGTTTCGACCTGCCGATGATCAGCGCGGTACGCGCCGCCGTCTCGGTGCCGATCATCGCCAGCGGCGGCGCCGGCGAGGTCGACCATTTCGCCCCCGCGGTGCGGACGGGCGCCGACGCGGTATTGGCCGCGAGCGTCTTCCACTTCGGTGATTTGACCATTCCGCAGGTCAAAGACGCGATGCGAACGGAGGGCATCACCGTCCGCTGAGGACGAGCAGCACCCTCGGCAGAGGACGAACGGCACCGACAGGACAGGTATAACGATGGGTATGAGTTTGGATCCCGCCGTCGCCGCCCGGCTCAAGCGCAACGAGGCGGGCCTGGTCGCGGCGATCGCGCAGGAACGCGGCACCGGCGATGTGCTGATGATGGCGTGGATGGACGACGAGGCCCTGGCCCGCACCCTCGCCACTCGCAAGGCCACCTACTATTCGCGCTCACGGCAGCAGTACTGGGTCAAGGGCGAGACGTCGGGCCATACGCAGTATGTGCACGAGGTGCGGCTGGACTGTGACGGCGACGCCGTGCTGCTGATCGTCGACCAGCAGGGCGCGGCCTGCCACACCGGCACCCACACCTGCTGGGACGGGGATCTGCTGCTCGCCGACGCGATCTGAACCGGTCAGCCGGCGGCGCCGGCCGTGGCTTCGGCGGCCGGCGGGTCGGGGAGTCCGTCGGCGCGGCCGATACCCCGGGACAGGCCCGCGTCGAGCTGGGCCACCAGCGCCTCTCCGAGGGTGAGCAGCTGGTCGACCTGCTCATCGTCGATGCCGTCGAAGACCAGCCCCCGCACTCCTTCCAGATAGGCGGGAGTGGCCTTCTGCACCTGTTCGAAACCCTCGTCGGTGAGCACCGCGTAGGCGCCGCGGCGTCCGCGCACCGCGTCGCGTCTCGCCCAGCCCAGCCGTTCCAGCTTCGTCACCACATGCGACAGTCGCGATAGCGATGCGTTTGCCCTGTTCGCCAGTTCGCTGAGTTGCAGGCGATGTCCGGGCTCTTCGGACAGCAGGGCCATCAGAAAGTACTCGAAATGCGTCATCCCGGCTTCGCGTTGCAGCTGGGTGTCCATCGCCGCGGGTAATCGCGTGGTCAGCGCGACTAGGGTCCGCCACGCTCGCCGTTCGGTGGGGTTGAGCCATTCCGTCACTTCGCGCCCTCTCTTGCAGCCCAGTGACGTAAATCGCAGTACACCGTCACTCGCGACCAACAAGTTTGCCACGCCTTCGCTCGATGGTCAGCCCGGTTGCCGGTGACGTGACAGCTATCACGCCGCGGCGCGATCGCGACGCTGTCGGGGTCACTCCTTCATATCGCCTGGTGGCCGCGTGGCGTTAGCGGTGTCGGGTGCGGTGACCACGCCGGCTTCGGCGCGGCGGGCCGAGCGCGCCCGCCACTGTTTGCGTAGCAGTAGCACGAGCAGGATCACGAAGATCGCCGCCGCCACGATGGCGCCGACCAGCGAGGCGCCGCGGAAGCCGGGCGCATCGACGTCGAGGACGCGTTCCCCGGCGTGTGCGGCGCTGTTGCCGCCCAGCACGATGGTCAGCGTCATCAGATTGGGCAGCGCGACGATCAGCGCCAGCACCGCCGCGGCGCCGGCGGCGAATTTTCCGGCTCGGGTCCGCCACACCCGCACCGCGCCCAGCAGGAGCAGCAGGGGAATCAGAGTGCACAGGAAGCCGACCCCCAGGCCCGACCAGATGCCCTGAGCGAAGCTGCCGTGCCCGGACATACCGGCGATCCGCTGCGCCCACCAGCGCGGAATGAAGGCCGACAGCACGAAATAGGCGACGACCAGCACGACGATGACCGCGAGCAGGCCGAGGGCTCGATTCCGCCACACGGTGGCTCGGGGTTTGGTCCCGGAGTTGGTGAGGGAGCTCGTCGATGTCATGAATCCAGCGTATGCGCGGGCCACGCGCCGACGCCGGGAGAATCGTGCCGTGTCACGTCGACAATGCGCTCCGACCAGGGAAAAAGCGGAGGCGCACCCGGGCTGTGTCCGGCGGTCGATTCAGGACCGGTGCTCGCGCAGGGCGGCCAGTGCGGCGTCGGCGTGGACGTTGGCGCGCAGTTCGCCCGAGATCACCGCGAGGACGGTGCGGTCGGTGTCGATCACGAAGGTCTGCCGCTTCACCGGCAGGAAGTTGCCGAGCAGACCGCCGATCGCCCCGGAACGTTTGACGCCGAACCGTTCCGCCACCGCACCGTCGCGATCGGACAGCAGCGGATAGCCGAGGGTCTGCGACTGTGCGAAACCGGCCTGGGTGTCGACCGAATCGGTGCTGATGCCCGCGCAACTGGCGCCCAGGGCCGCGAATTCGCTTGTCAGATCACGGAAGTGGCAGGCCTCCGCGGTGCACACGGGAGTGTTGGCGGCGGGGAAGAAGAACAGCGTCAGCGGTCCGTCGGCCAGCAACGAATCGAGCGATCGGACGGTGCCGGACTGGTCGGGAAGTTCGAACCCGGGTGCGCGCTGGCCTTTTTTCACAATCGCGAGGGTACCGGTCGGCGCCCCCGCCGGGTACCCGTCGCGGACCGCGTGTGGGTCGCGGCGGGGCCCGGGAATCTCGGTTGCGGCCGACTGGAATGATGAGCGATATGCACGGCGCCGCATTCGACCGTCCGGAAACCGCAACCACCACCACCCGGGACCAGTTCCGCGTGCTGGCGGCCGCGCACCGCGTGGTGCCGGTGACGCGCAAGGTGCTGGCGGATTCGGAGACACCGCTGTCCGCCTACCGGAAGCTGGCCGCGGACCGGCCGGGCACCTTCCTGCTGGAGTCGGCCGAGAACGGTCGTTCGTGGTCGCGCTGGTCGTTCATCGGCGCCGGCAGCCCCACCGCGCTGACGGTCGTCGACGGTCAGGCGGCGTGGCTGGGTGCCACACCCGCCGACGCACCGGCCGGTGGTGATCCGCTGGAGGCGCTGCACGACACCCTGGAACTGCTGCGCACCGAGCGCCTGCCCGGCCTGCCGCCGCTGACCGGCGGTCTGGTCGGCTATCTGGGCTACGACATCGTGCGCCGCATCGAGCGGCTGCCGGAGCTGACCACCGACGATCTGCGGGTGCCGGAGATGGTGCTGCTGCTCGCGGCGGATCTGGCCGCCTTCGACCATCACGAGGGCGCGATCACGCTGATCGCCAACGCGGTGAACTGGAACGGCACCGACGAACGCGTCGACGAGGCCTACGACGACGCCGTCGCCCGGCTCGACCGGATGACCGCGGCGCTGGCCGCGCCCGCCGAATCGACCGTCTCCGTCTTCGACCGTCCCGAGCCGGATTACATCCGCCGCCGTACCAGCGAGGACTTCGGCGCCGGCGTGCGGCGGCTGGTCGGCGAGATCGAGGCCGGCGAGGCGTTCCAGGTGGTGTTGTCGCAGCGGTTCGAAATGGACTTCGACGGCGAACCGCGCGATGTGTACCGGATGCTGCGCGCCTCGAATCCGAGCCCGTACATGTATCTGATGCACATTCCCGACGGCGCGGGCGGCACCGCCTTCTCCATCGTCGGCTCGAGTCCGGAATCGCTGGTGACGGTGAAAGACGGTGTGGCGACGACACATCCGATCGCCGGCACCCGGTGGCGCGGCGCCACCGAGGAGGACGACGTGCTGCTCGAGAAGGATCTGCTCTCCGACGAGAAGGAGAATGCCGAACACCTCATGCTCGTCGACCTGGGCCGCAACGATCTGGGCCGGGTGTGCGAACCAGGCACCGTGCGCGTCACCGAATACCGCCACATCGAGCGCTACAGCCACGTGATGCATCTGGTGTCCACGGTCACCGGCAGGCTGGCGGCCGGTCGCATCGCCCTCGACGCCGTGCGCGCCTGCTTCCCGGCCGGCACCCTCTCCGGTGCGCCGAAGGTGCGGGCGATGGAGTTGATCGAGGAGAACGAGCCCACCCGCCGCGGCGTCTACGCCGGGGTCGTCGGCTACCTCGACTTCGCCGGCGACGCCGATACCGCGATCGCGATCCGCACCGCGCTGCTCAAGGACGGCATCGCCTATGTGCAGGCCGGTGCCGGCATCGTCGCCGACTCCCAGCCCGAGTACGAGGACGAGGAGTCGCGCAACAAGGCGATGGCCGTCCTCAAGGCCGTCGCCGCCGCGCGCACCGTGCGCACCTTCACCCCCGAACCCGACGGCACCCTGCTATGAGCAACCCGGAATCCGATCCAGCCCAACGACATTCGCCGAACGAACCGGAGGCGAAGCCCACGCCCGGCACGAACGACGCGGCGGCGGCCGACGCGGCAGTGCGCCCGCCGCAGGCCGATGCCGACATCTCCGGCGCACATCGCGCGCCGATTCCGGGCGGCCCCGAGGGCGAGGCGGTCCGGTCGGGCGCGGGAGACACCGATGGCGGGGAATCCGACGGTCACGCCGCGGCCGGCCGGTCGGGCTCCGGCATCGGCGACGACGCCGCGCGGGTGCATCCCGGCGACGGTGGCGACCCCGACCGCTACGTCCCCGAGGCGGAGACGGACGTCTCGGGCAGCGTGACCGCGAAACGCGCCCGCCCGGTGCTGCCCGTCCTGCTGCTCGCGATCGGCGCGGTCGCGCTGTGGGGCTCCTCGCGCATGACCTGGGTGACGCTGCGGTCCTCCGACGGTCTGACCGAACCGCGCACCCAGCATCTCGACGGCGGTCTCTGGTTCGGCGCGCTGACGCCGCTGGCGCTGGTGCTGCTGGCCTCGATCGCGGCCGTGTTCGCCACCAAGGGCTGGCTGCGCCGGCTGATCGGCGTCGTGGTGGCGCTGGTCGCCGCGGTCGCCGCGGTGCCCGGCCTGGCCCTGCTGACCCAGCACGGCAAGCTCGCCGAACGGGCCGCCCGGCTCGCCGAACTGCCCGCCCGCGCGCATGTCGACGCGGCCACCGCGGCCACCTTCCCGGCCGCGCTCAGCGTCGTCGGTGCGCTCGCGGCCTTCGCCGCCGGGGTGCTGCTGGCCCGCATGCCCGAAACGACGGCTCGCATGTCGGGTAAGTACGACAACCCGGTGTTCCGCCGGGCCGCCGCCGCCGAACAGGTCGCCGAACTGCGCCGCACGGGGGAGACGGAGTCGGCCGCTAAGGCCGCCGACGCGCCGCGGCCGGTGACGCCGACGTCACCTGCGCAGGCCCCGGAGCCGGAGTCTGGCGAACTCTCGCAGCGCGTGCTGTGGGACGCGCTCGACGCGGGCGCCGACCCGACCGACGACGAGGCGGGCCGATGAGCGCTGTATCACGGCGCACCGAGCGGCAGGCGTCACACCCCGCCGTCGGCTCGGTGAACACCTCCATTTACTCTTTATCAGCATCGGTGAGACAGCACCTGGGGGGATTCTCAGGTAGCAAGTCCGTCTCCCCAGAAAGGATTCGAGCCAGATGACGGTACTCGACTCGATTCTCGACGGGGTCCGCGCGGATGTGGCCGCTCGGGAAGCCCTCCTGGATTTCCAGGCCGTCAAGAAGGCCGCCGCCGCGGCCCCCTCGCCGCGCGATGCGCTCGCCGCGCTGCACGCGGACGGGATCGGAGTCATCGCCGAGGTCAAGCGCGCCAGCCCCTCGAAGGGTGAGCTCGCCGACATCCCGGATCCGGCCAGCCTGGCGAAGTCCTACGAGGACGGTGGCGCGCGCATCATCAGCGTGCTCACCGAGGGCCGCCGCTTCCACGGGTCGCTCGACGATCTGGACGCCGTCCGCGCGGTTGTCGACGTGCCGATCCTGCGCAAGGACTTCGTCGTCGGCCCGTATCAGATCCACGAGGCCCGTGCGCACGGCGCCGATGTGATCCTGCTGATCGTGGCCGCCCTGGAACAGGACGTGCTGGCCTCGCTCATCGATCGCACCGAATCGCTGGGTATGACCGCGCTGGTCGAGGTGCACACCGAGGAGGAGGCCGACCGGGCACTGACCGCCGGCGCCTCGGTCATCGGCGTGAACGCCCGCAACCTGAAGACCCTCGAGGTCGATCGCGACGTTTTCGCCCGCATCGCGCCCGGACTCCCCACCGAGGTCATCCGGGTCGCCGAATCCGGCGTGAGCGGCACCGCCGATCTGCTCGCCTACGCCGGCGCCGGCGCCGACGCGGTGCTGGTCGGCGAGAGCCTCGTGACCAGCGGTGATCCGCGTGCGGCCGTCTCCGAGCTGGTGACCGCCGGCACCCATCCGTCCTGCCCGCGTCCGCTGCGGCGGGGTGTCACCCGGTGACCGGCGTGCACGAGCAGCTGCCCCAGGCCAGCGAGGGCGTCACCCATCGCAGCCACGAACCGGATGTCGGCGGCCACTTCGGCGTCTACGGCGGCCGGCACGTGCCCGAGGCGCTGATGGCGGTGATCGAGGAGGTCTCCGCCGAATACGACAAGTCGCGCCTGGATCCCGATTTCCTGGCCGAACTCGACCGGCTGCAACGCGATTACGCGGGCCGGCCCTCGCCGGTCTTCGAATGCAAGCGGCTCTCCGAGCACGCCGGCGGCGCCCGCATCCTGCTCAAGCGCGAGGATCTGAACCACACCGGTTCGCACAAGATCAACAATGTGCTGGGCCAGGCGCTGCTCGCCCAGCGGATGGGCAAGACCCGCGTCATCGCCGAGACCGGCGCCGGTCAGCACGGTGTCGCGACCGCCACCGCCTGTGCGCTGCTCGGCCTCGAATGCGTGATCTACATGGGCGCGGTCGACACCGCGCGCCAGGCGCTCAACGTTGCGCGGATGCGACTGCTGGGCGCCGAGGTGGTGTCGGTGACCACCGGCTCGCAGACGTTGAAGGACGCGATCAACGAGGCGCTGCGCGACTGGGTCACCAACGCCTCGGAAACCTATTACTGCTTCGGCACCGCGGCCGGCCCGCATCCGTTTCCGCTGATGGTGCGCGACTTCCAGCGCGTCGTCGGCCTGGAGGCGCGGGTGCAGGTGCAGGCGCAGACCGGTCGCCTTCCCGACGCCGTGGTGGCGTGTGTGGGCGGTGGATCGAACGCGATCGGCATCTTCCACCCGTTCCTCGACGACGAGGGCGTGCGGCTGATCGGCTACGAGGCGGCCGGTGACGGTGTCGAAACCGGCAGGCACGCAGCCACTTTCGCCGGCGGACGGCCGGGTGCGTTCCAGGGTGCCTACTCGTACCTGCTGCAGGACGAGGACGGCCAGACCATCGAATCGCATTCCATCTCGGCCGGTCTGGACTATCCCGGCGTCGGACCCGAACACGCGTACCTGAAGGACATCGGCCGCGCCGAGTACCGGCCGATCACCGATGTCGAGGCGATGGACGCGCTGCTGCTGCTCTCGCGCACCGAGGGCATCATCCCGGCCATCGAATCGGCGCACGCGGTCGCCGGCGCGCTGCAACTGGGCCGGGAATTGGGTTCGGGCGCAATCATTCTGGTGAATCTGTCCGGACGCGGCGACAAGGATATGGATACCGCGGCGCGCTGGTTCGGCCTGTTCGACGACGCCGCCGCCCCGGAGGAGAATCGCTCGTGAGCCGTCTGGAATCGACCTTCGCGGCCACCCGCGGCGAGGGCCGCGCCGCGCTGATCGGATATCTGCCCGCGGGCTATCCGGACCTGGCCGGATCCATCGACGTGTGCACCGCGATGGTCGAATCCGGTTGCGACATCATCGAAGTCGGTATCGCCTATTCCGATCCGGTGATGGACGGCCCCACCATCCAGGCCGCCACCGAGCAGGCCCTGCGTGGCGGGGTGCGCGTGCGTGACGTGTTCACCGTCGTCGAGGCGATCACCGCCGCCGGGGGCAACGCCGTGGTGATGACCTACTGGAATCCGGTGCTGCAGTACGGCGTCGACCGTTTCGCCCGCGACTTGGCCGCGGCCGGCGGGCTCGGGCTGATCACCCCCAACCTCATTCCCGAGGAGGCGGGGGAGTGGTTCGACGCCTCCCGCGCCCACGATCTGGACCGCATCTTCCTGGTCGCCCCGTCCTCCACCGAGGAGCGTCTGGTCAAGACCATCGAGGCCAGTAGCGGATTCCTCTACGCCGCGTCCACCATGGGCGTCACCGGCGCCCGCGACGCGGTGTCCTCGGCGGCCCCGGAACTGTGCGCGCGGGTGCGTGCCCACTCCGATATCCCGGTCGGTGTCGGCCTGGGTGTGCGCAGCGGTGCGCAGGCGGCGGAAATCGCCTCCTATGCCGACGGAGTCATCGTCGGTTCGGCGCTGGTGACGGCCGCGGGCGCGGGGCTGGAACAGGTGCGGACGCTCACCGCGGAGCTGGCCGACGGCGTGCGTTCGGCGACCGTCACCAGCTGATCGCCGACGCGAACTGGGCGGCGGGCGCACCCTCCGTTACGGTGGGGCCCGTGACTTTTCCAGTCCTGGCAGACGGCGTCGATGTGCACGGTGGGGCGGTACTGGCCTACATTCCCAGTCCGCCGCGAGGCGTATGGGATGTGGGGCCGTTCCCGCTGCGTGCCTACGCGATCTGCATCATCATCGGCATCATCGTCGCGATCTGGTGGGGTGAGCGGCGCTGGCGCGAGCGCGGCGGCGAGCCGGGCAAGGTGCTCGACGTGGCGATGTTCGCGGTGCCGTTCGGACTTGTCGGCGGCCGGCTCTACCACGTGGCCACCGACTGGGAGAAGTACTTCGGCGCCGGCGGGCATCCGATCAACGCGCTGAAGATCTGGGAGGGCGGCCTCGGTATCTGGGGCGCGGTGCTGCTCGGCGGCGTCGGCGCCTGGATCGGCTGCCGGGTGTATCGAATTCCGTTGCCCGCCTTCGGTGATGCCATCGCCCCGGCGATTCTGCTCGCCCAGGCCATCGGCCGCCTCGGCAACTACTTCAATCAGGAACTCTACGGTCGCAAGACCGATCTGCCGTGGGGCCTCGAGATCTATCTGCGGTTCGACTCCGACGGCCGGCTGGACATGATGAACGGCGTCTCCACCGGGGTGGTGGAGAAGGTCGTGCAGCCGACCTTCCTCTACGAGCTGATCTGGAACCTGCTCGGCGTCCTGGTGCTGGTGATGGTCGACAAACGCTGGCGGATCGGCCACGGCCGCCTGTTCGCGCTGTACGTGGCGATCTACACCTTCGGCCGCTTCTGGGTCGAGCTGCTGCGCGATGACGAGGCCACCCACATCTTCGGCATCCGGGTCAACTCCTACACCTCGGCGATCGTATTCCTGTGTGCCCTGGCGTATTTCGCCCTCGCCACCAAAGGCCGCGAAACCGCCGCACAGCTCGCCGCCGGCGGCGAGCGCCCCTGGCCGTGGCAGATCGGCGCCCTGCGCCGGCACGGCGCCGCGGGACAGGAATCCGCCGCGGCCGAGAGCGCAGCTGCGGTCACGGCCGAGGAATCCGCTGCCGGCGACGAGTCCGGCGAAGCCGCGAAACCCGCGGACGATGGGAGCCCGCTCGGCAAGGCCGACGACGCGTCCGAGGCCGGGAAGACCGACGTGGCGTCCGAGAAGGAGTCCTCGTCGGCGACGTCGGAGGAATCCACCGAGTCCGAACCCGCCGCCGGCTCCGTATCCGGCGAATCGGACGAGTCCACCGCCGGCCCCTCCGATTCGGCGGCGACCGGCAACGAACTCGATCCGCCCGCCGATGACAAGGATGCGGCCGGTGTCA
>NZ_JADKYP010000080.1 GCF_015354405.1 Nocardia sp. BSTN01
TGCCGACGGTTCCGCGATCGAATTGCAGCAGGACGACGACGACATCGACCGCACCGCCGCGAATCTCGGAATCAGCCTGTCCGGCAACGAATCCGCCGCGGCGGACCTGGGCTGAGCGCGTGACCGCGCACCCCACGGGTGCGCGGTCGACGGCCGCGACGCGTAATCCCTACCCCGCGGCGAACGCACCCGCCCGCGCCGCCAGCACCGCCGCGGTGGCCGCCCGGCGCGGCCCGTCCGGATCGGCCGGAATCCGCAACAACACCAGCTGGTGGTACAGCGGTGCGGTCGCCGCGACAAGGACTGCGCGCGTATCGGTTTCGGCGGGGATCTCACCGCGGCGGATCGCCCGTTCGACGACGATGTCGCATTGCGCGTAACGGTCCTCCCACAGCTGCCGCAGCGCCCGCGCCGCGTCCTCGGAGCGGAAGGACACCGCGATCAGCGCCGAGGCGATCGACGATTCCTCGGTGAGTGAATCCTGGATCTCCCGGTTGAGTTCGGTGAGATCGCCTGTCAGCGAGCCGGTGTCGCGCGGCTGCCAGTCCAGATCGCTCGCGGCGGCGAAGACGTCGGCGATCAGGCCACCGACATCGCGCCAGCGCCGATACACCGTGGTGCGGTGCACGCCCGCGCGCGCCGCCACCGTATCCACGGTCAGCGCGTCGTATCCGTGCTCGGTCAATTCCGCCTGCACCGCGGCCAGCACGTGCTCGCGGATGCGAGCGGTGCGTCCGCCCGGTCGTGAGGTGGGCTGCCGGGCGGCCGCGGGCTCGTTCGCTGCAGAGTTCATCGTCGTTCATCCGGTTGCTCGGCGGGATGGAGTGTGCCATCATCCTAAAGCAACATTCGTCGCATTAATGCGGCGGTCGCGACTTTCGCACTTTCCGATCAGCCACGGACAGAAGGGTTTTCGCATGCCCGGCCAACTCCCCGTCACGGACCCGACCACGCTGCATCCGATGCCGGGACAGCCGCGAGTCGTCCTGCTGAAACCCCTTGTCGCCTCGCCGCTGATCGAGGTCGGCGAATACTCCTACTACGACGATCCGGACGACCCCACCACGTTCGAAACCCGCAACGTCCTGTACCACTACGGTCCGGAGAAGCTGATCATCGGCAAGTTCTGCGCTCTGGCCACCGGCGTGCGGTTCATCATGAACGGCGCCAACCATCGCATGGACGGGCCGTCGACCTTCCCGTTCCCCACCATGGGTGGCGCCTGGTCCCGGCACGTCGATCTCCTCATGGAACTGCCCAACCGCGGCGACACGGTGGTCGGCAACGACGTCTGGATCGGCTACGGCGCAACGGTGCTGCCCGGCGTGCGCATCGGCCACGGCGCCATCGTCGGCGCCGGTTCCGTGGTGACCTCCGACGTGCCCGACTACGGCATCGTCGGCGGCAATCCGGCCCGGGTCATCCGGCACCGCTACAGCGCGGCGGATATCGACCGTCTGCTTGCCCTCGCCTGGTGGGACTGGCCGCTGGAGCACATCGACGCACACGTCCGCACGATCATGTCCGGCACCGTCGACGACCTGGAGAAGGCGGCGCCCGCACAGCCCTCCCGAATCGAGTAACCGTATGCCCGAAGCATCCACCACCGTCTCGCTCACCGACTGGCTGCGCGACCACGCCGTACCACTGACGCACCTCGACCCCGACGGTCCGCTCGACGACCTGGAACCGCTGCGCGCGATCATCGGGGCGGCCCGGGTGGTCGCGATCGGCGAGAACTCCCACTTCATCACCGAGTTCCAGCAGATGCGGCAGCGCATGCTGCGCTTTCTGGTCGAACGCTGCGGCTTCACGGTCCTGGCCTTCGAATTCGGCTTCAGTGAGGGCTTACTCCTCGACGACTGGGCGCAGGGCGCGGGGACCGACGACGAGTTGGCGGCCCGGCTGGCCGGGACGGTCCCGGTCGGAGTCGGCGCGCCGTTGCGCTGGATCCGACGGCACAACCGCACCGCCGCCACGCCGGTGCGCTTCGCGGGCATCGACATCCCGGCCGCCGGCGGATCCCTGCTCCCCGCGCTGGGCCCGGTCGCCGACTACCTGCGTGAGGTCGATCCGCAGATTCTGCCGACGGTCGAGACGGCGATGCGGATCGCCGAATCCTTCGCCGGCGCCTCCGCGGCCTCGGCCGCGCCGGCATGGTCGCGTCTCCCGGCTTCCGATCGCGACACCCTCACTGCGATCCTGGCTCGCCTGCTGATCCGCTTCCGAGCCGTCGAATCGCTGTACGTGTCGCGTAGCGACCGGCGCGGCTACGACATCGCGCGGCACCGTCTCGAGGCGGCCTGCCACGCCGATTACGGATTCGGCGCCATGGCAGACCTTTTCGCCGACGCCGGGCTCACCGCCGACACCTCCGCACGCGACAGCTACATGGCCGACTCGGTCCTGTGGCACCTGCGCCGCCGCGAACCCGGGACCCGCATCGTCCTGGCCGCCCACAACGCCCATATCCAGAAGGAGCCGGTCTCGTTCGACGGGCAACATCTGGCCGGATTTCCGATGGGGCACTATCTGCACCGCGCTCTCGGCGACGACTACTTCGCCCTGGGCTTGACCAGTACGGAGGGACACACGGCGGAGATGCTCCCCGACGAGAGTGCGCGCCTCGGCTTCACCGTAGACGCAACGTCTTTGGAGCCGGGTGAGCACGGCAGCGTCGAAGCCGCCTTCGCCGAGGCCGGCGTCGGGCCGGGGCTCGCCGACCTGCGCCGCGCACGCCGCGAGATCAGTGGTCCGCACGCGCGTCCGCACCGCACCCGATTGCAGAGCGCCTACCTGCACGTCCCGGTTCTCGATGCCTTCGACGGCATGCTCGACACCCGGATCTCCACCGTGGCCGACCTGGACAGCGGAACACACTGAGACCCATCGACATTCGGCCGGTCCCACCGCGCCCAGCGATGCCAATCAGAAACATTGGGCGTGGAGTATTACCGTCGTGGAATCGCTCCCACCCAAACACCTTCTGCTGGAGGCCTGCCGGGGTCTGACCTATGACGGTCATCCCGTGCTGAAATGCGCGTGCCGCCTCAGCGAATTGCACGAGCAGAGACTGTCCGCCGCGCCTGGGCCGACCCTGGACATCGATCGCGATCGGGCACAGCTGGTTTCCGATATCGATCGCTGGGTCGCCACCGAATTACCCCGGGCGCACGGCGGCGCACGTATGCACACCGAAACGGTCGGCACGGTGATCGACCGGCTCGCCCAGTTCTCCGCACTGGCCTATCTGACGCTGACGCACGAACCCGACCGGGTGATCCACGATGCCTGGCGGCGACTGTCGGAATTGGCGGTGGCCTACGACCATCTGGCCGGTGAGGTAACCGCGGGCCTGTGCCGGTTGCCCGATCTCAGCGGTCACCGCGACGAGGACTGAACCACCGGCCGAACGGCGGCGCGGGCGAGGGAACCGACGCCGCCGATGGCTGGGGATGAGCGGATCAGGGCAGTCGATCCGCATCGGGGCGACCCGACACACCGATCCTGCGCCGACATCCTCGAGATACCCCCGGATGTTCCTGTGAACCGGCTGGCAAAGTCACAGGGCGGTTGTTTCCGCACGTCGGCGCCGGACCGGGTAGTTCCTCAGACGGTCGCCGCGGCCGGCGGTCCGGCGGGCATCAATGCGCGCACGGCATCGATGGTGTCGGCCTGTGCGGGCTCCTTGTCCGGCCGATAGCGCACCACCCGCGCGAACCGCAGTGCCACGCCGCCGGGATAACGCGAACTGGTCTGCACCCCGTCCAGGGCGATCTCGACAACCAATTCCGGCCACAGATAAACGGTGTGGCCGTCGCGAGCGCGTTCGTGTCGCGGGAATTCCGCCGTCTGCCACTGCAGCAGGGCGTCGGTGAGTCCCTTGAAGGTCTTGCCGACCATGATCGGATCGCCTCCGTGCGGATCGCGTGCGCCCAAGTGCAGGTTCGACAGATATCCGGTGCGGCGGCCGTATCCCCATTCGGCGCCGAGCACCACCAGGTCCAGGGTGTGCGCCGGTTTGATCTTCTGCCACGCCCGTCCGCGGCGGCCGGCCGCATACGGCGCGGACAGCGATTTGATCATGATGCCCTCGTGCCCCGCGGCCAGCGCACCGTCGAAATATTCGGCGACGGCCTCGGGCTCCGGATCGATCAGCGCCGGAATCATCTGCGCACCCGCCACTTTCGCCAACGCCACCCGGCGCTCGCGCAGCGGGGCATCGAGCAGATCCCGGCCGTCCAGGTGCAGGCAGTCGAAGAAGTACGGATGCAGCAGCAATTCCCTGCTCGACTTCACCGTCAGCCGCGGCTCCTCCGAAGCCGGGTCGGCGGCGAACCGGCTCATCGTCTCCTGAAACGGGCGCGGGCGGCCGGAATCGGTGAGCGCCAGCGTCTCGCCGTCCAGAACCACACTGTCACACGGCAATTCGGAGACCAGCTGCACCAGTTCCGGTACGCCGGAGGTGATGTCGCGCAGCGTCCGCGTGAACACCCAGACCCGAGAACCCTGGCGGTGCACCTGGATCCGCGCACCGTCGAGTTTGTGCTCCACGCTCACATCGCCCGCGAATTCACCGAGCACATCGTCGAGGGTGGCCCCCGGCGAGGCCAGCATCGGCTGGATCGGACGGCCGACCTCCAGCCGGAATTCCGACAGCGCCGCCGCGCCGCCGGAGATGGCCGCGACGGCGGTCACCGGCAGACGCCCGGAGAGCATGTAGGCCCGGCGCACCAGCTCGGCCGGCACGTCGGCCGCCTCGGCCACCGCCTCCGCGACGATCGCGGTGAGCGCGCCCTGGCGCAGCTCACCGGTCAGCAGGCGAATCAGGAACGCGCGTTCGGCATCCGTCGCCCGTGCGAGCAGGACGGTGAGCAGTTCCCGCCGCCGCGCGACCGATCCCGCGCCGGCCACCGCCGCCAATTCCGTCAGTGCCTGGTCGACCGCGGCCACGGTGAGCGTCGATTCGGGCGCGGGCTCCACCTCGATCCCGGCGACCGTCCGCCAGCCCGCCCCCAGCCTGCCCTGCGGTAGCTCACCGGAAATCCATGCGACGACCGGCATCAATTCACCCGATTCGGCCCGGCTCAGCAATTCGGCCAGACCCGCGATCTTGACCTTGCGCGACGCGGATGCCCGCACCGAATCCGACGCCGCGACCACATCCGAAAGCAGCACGGAGTCGACGGTAGCCGCTCGGTGTGACATATCGCTCGAGTCCACTGCTAATTCTCCATTGGCAGCTTTGCGAAAGGTCCATAGTCTGGGCATATGGCCAAGACTTACGTCGGGGCGCGACTGCGACAGCTGCGCACCGAACGAGGGCTCAGCCAGATCTCGCTCGCCAAGAAGCTGGAGATCTCGGCGAGCTACCTCAACCAGATCGAACACGACGTGCGTCCGCTCACCGTACCGGTCCTGCTGCGGATCAGTGAGGTGTTCGGCGTAGACACCAGTTTTTTCGCCTCCCAGGACGACACTCGCCTGATCGCCGAGCTGCAAGAGGTGGTGATGGACACCGAACTCGGGATCGAGGCCGACGCGCAGGAGATCGCCGATATGGTGTCGGCCCATCCCAGCCTGGCCCGGGCGCTGGTGAACATGCACCGCCGCTACCGCAACACCACCGCACAGCTGGCCGCGGCCACCGAGGACCGCTTCTCCGACGGCAGTGGGTCCGGTGCCATCTCCCGCCCGCACGAGGAGGTGCGCGACTTCTTCTATCAGCGTCAGAACTACATTCACGAATTGGACACCGCCGCAGAGGAATTGGCGACCCGCATGCGCTTACACGGCGGTGATCTGCGGCGTGAGCTCACCCGCCGGCTCACCACCGGTTACGGCGTGCAGATCGTCGAGCGGATCGACCTGGGCGACGGTGTGCTGCACCGCTACGACCCCGAGGCCCGCAAGCTCGAGATCGCCCCGCATCTGTCCGGCGGTCAGCGTGTCTTCAAACTCGCCACGGAACTGGCGTACCTGGAATGCGGTGATCTGATCGACAAATTGGTCGAAGAAGGCAATTTCGCCTCCGAGGACACCCGCACGCTCGCGAAACTCGGCCTCGCCAACTACTTCGCCGCCGCCACGGTGCTGCCCTATTCACATTTCCACGAGGTCGCCGAGGACTTCCGCTACGACATCGAGCGGCTGTCGGCCTTCTTCGCGCAGAGCTACGAAACGATCTGCCATCGGCTCTCCACCCTGCAGCGGCCCAAACTGCGCGGGGTGCCCTTCTCGTTCGTGCGCGTGGATCGTGCGGGAAATATGTCGAAACGCCAGTCCGCCACCGGATTCCACTTCTCCTCCGCGGGCGGAACCTGCCCGCTGTGGAATGTGTACGAGACCTTCGCCTATCCCGGCCGGATCATGACCCAGATCGCCCAGATGCCCGACGGCCGCAAATACCTGTGGATCGCGCGCACGGTGGAGCGGCGCGCCACCCGCTACGGACAACCCAGCAAAACCTTCGCCATCGGCCTCGGCTGCGAATTGCGGCACGCCGGACGCGTGGTCTACGCCGACGGCCTGGACCTCAACGAACCCCAGGCCACCCCGATCGGCGCCGGTTGCCGGGTCTGCGAACGCGCCAACTGCCCGCAGCGCGCGTTCCCGCCGCTGGGTAAATCCTTGGACATCAGCGAACACCGCAGCTCGATCTCGCCGTACGTCCTGCGCTGACGGCGGACCGCCCGCCGGTACGCGCTTTTTGTTAGCGTGGGGCATGGTGTCGACGGAGCCACGAATCGCACCCGGCCGCCTGCGCGAACTGGGCCCGGTGAATTGGGTTGTCTGGCAGGTGCTTTCCCGCGCGGCGGGCACCGACGACGCCCACCTGTTCAGCACGCTCGGCCGCACCGGCGGCCTGTTCCGCGGCTGGCTGCATTTCTCCGGCCGGTTGATGCCCGGCGGAAAACTCTCGCGCTACGAGACCGAACTGGTCATCCTGCGCGTGGCGCATCTACGGAACTGCGAATACGAGACCGACCACCACATCCGCCTCGGTAAACGCGCCGG
Source organism: Nocardia sp. BSTN01 (assembly GCF_015354405.1). Classification (GTDB taxonomy): domain Bacteria; phylum Actinomycetota; class Actinomycetes; order Mycobacteriales; family Mycobacteriaceae; genus Nocardia. The sequence goes on from NZ_JADKYP010000080.1 coordinate 7,018, forward strand.
TGTCACCAAGGACATTCTGGCGCGTCTGCGCACCGGCCCCGACGCCGAAGGCTGGCCGGACAAGGAGCGCGCGCTGCTCACCGCGGTCGACCAGCTGGTCACCACTCGCGACGTCGACGACGCCACCTGGTCGGCCCTGGCGCAGCACTACGACGAGAAGCGCCTCATCGAAATCGTGCTGCTGGCAAACCAATACGAAGGTCTGGCCAGCACCATCACCACCCTGCGCATCCAGACCGACCACTGAACCGGAAGGAACTCGACGACGCGCTGCCCGAATCGGAGCTCGACCGCCTGGCCCTCCCGTACGAGGCCGGGTTCCTCGCCTCGCGTGCTTTCGTCGCCTACCGCCGCCGAGGCGGCGAAAAGCGAAGTCCCTTACCGGATTTCTACATCGGGGCACATGCCGCGGTGGCCGGCCTCCGTATTCTCACCCGCGACGCCGCTCGCTATCGAACGTACTTCCCGAGCGTCGAGATCATCGCCCCTGCCTAGCCTGGCGGTCTCCGCTATTCGACTCTCGTCGCCCACCCGAGGAGGACCGTGAATATCACCTCATCCGCCGTCTCACTCAATGTTGCCGATCCGGAGGCCTCGGCGACGTTCCTCAGCGAACATTTCGGCTTCGCGGTCGAGATGTCCGCCGACGGATTCGTCTCCCTGGGCCGTCCCGATGCCGGGTTCACCGTGATCTTCCTGCGCACCGGATTGCCGACCTTCAAACCGGCACGCATCGCCGGCGACGCGGGGCAGGGCTTGCTGGTCGTGTTCACCGTCGACGACATCGACGCCGAATACGAGCGCGTTCGGGCCGAAGGTATCGAGATCGCGACCCCCATCGAGACCGAGCCGTGGGGTGAGCGCTACTTCCAGGCGGTCGATCCGAACGGCATCGTGATCCAACTGGTCCAGTGGGTGGGCGACCCGAGCACCTACGACGCGAACAGCACCGAATCCTGATTCGCCCGGTGCCCGTCGTCTCGACGCCGGGCACCGTTCGGGACCAACGGAACTCGATTCGACAGCCGAACCGGCCCCGCATCCGCTCACACAGCGAGAGCGCGCCCCAACACTTCGGCCGCCGGAGTCGACGGCCGGCCGATCAGTTTCCGCAGATCGCCACTGGTCACATCCAGCCACCCCGCACGCAGTCCGGTATCGGAATCGGCCAGCACTCGCGCGAAATCACCGGGGATCCCGGCCTTTTCCAGTCCCGCCAGGTATTCGTCCTGTGGCAGATCCTGATACCGCACCGGCTTCCCGGACGCGGTCGAGATCACCTGCGCCACATCGGTGAGCGACAGGTGCTCATCGCCACCGAGCTCATAGACCTGCCCGGCGTGACCGTCGGTGGTCAGCACCACCGCGGCGGCCTCGGCATAGTCGGCCCGCGCGGCCGCGGCGACCCGTCCGTCGCCGGCCGAGCCGTACAGCACGCCCGATTCGAGGGTCGCGTCCAGACCGTTCAGATAGTTCTCCCAGTACCAGCTGTTGCGCAGCAATACATGCGGCACAGCCGATTTCGCGATCACCTCTTCGGTGCCGCGATGCTCCTGCGCGAGAATCATCGGATTCTCCTCGGCACGCGGAATGCTGGTGTAGGCCAGCAGTTGCACCCCCGCCCGCTCGGCGGCGCGCACGACATTGGTGTGCTGGTCGACCCGCGCACCGAATTCGTTGCCCGACACCAGCAATACCCGATCCACATCCGTGAGGGCGCGATCGAGCGCTTCCGGATCGTCATAAGCGGCCTGCCGCACCTGCACACCGCGCTCGGCCAGATCGGCGACCTTGGCCGGGTCCCGGACCACTGCGACGACAGCCCCCGCATTCCTGTTCAACAGCGCCTCGACGACGAGACGGCCCAACTGCCCACTTGCCCCGGTGACGGCGACGGTCATAACCCAACCTCCAGATCTGATGTACGGAACATCCTGCACTAACTATTAGTTAGTACCTGATATTCCCGAACCGCAGACGAGAAAGTCACTACTACAGCGATGGGTAGCATCGAGACCATGACGACCCGGCAACTGCGATCGGCGGACGACGCCGATCCGACCCTGGAAGCCGACGTCTTCGCGCGCAACTGCCGGTCCCGGCCGGTGCTGCAGAATGTCGCGAGCCGCTGGGGCGCACTCGCCCTGGTCGCGCTGCGCGAAGGTCCCTACCGTTTCAGCGCGCTGCGCCGCCGCGTCGACGGCATCAGCGAACGCATGCTGTCGCAAACCCTGCAGGCCCTGGAACGCGACGGCATGATCCACCGCGAAGTCCAGCAGACCATCCCACCACGCGTCGAATACACCCTCACCGACCTGGGCGCACAGGTAGCCGATCAGCTGTACGGACTGATCGCGATCCTCGAGGACAACATCGACACCATCCTCTCGGCGCAGGACACCTACCACCGCGAGTGATCGGGCGCGCCGCCGCGGTGAACCGATCGTGCAAACCTGCGCGAAAATGGGGGATTCCGCGAAAACCGTCGAGGTTTGCACGATCAGTTCACCCTATCCCCACGAAAACGGCCCGGTACCAGCCGAATTCGCTGATACCGGGCCGTGAACGCCGAGATCAGAAGTTGATCATGTGTCCCGCGAGACCGTGGAACGCTTCCTGCAGCGCCTCGCTCAACGTCGGGTGAGTGTGCACGTTGCGCGCGAGTTCGTTGACGGTGAGGTCCCACTTCTGGGCCAGCGTCAGCTCGGGCAGCAGCTCCGACACATCGGGACCGATGAGGTGGCCGCCGAGCAGCTCGCCGTACTTCGCGTCGGCGACCAGCTTCACGAAACCGGTCGGGTCACCCAGGCCGTGCGCCTTGCCGTTCGCGGTGAACGGGAAGGTCGCGACCTTCACGTCGTATCCCTCGTCGCGGGCCTGCTGTTCGGTGAGGCCGAAGCTGGCGACCTGCGGCTGGCAGAACGTCGCGCGCGGCATCATCCGGTAGTCGCCCAGCGGCAGCGTCTCCGCACCGCCGATCGTCTCGGCCGCGACCACACCCTGCGCCTCGGCCACGTGGGCCAGCTGCAGTTTCGCGGTGACATCGCCGATGGCGTAGATGTGCGGCACGTTGGTGCGCATGTAGTCGTCGATCGCGATGGCGCCGCGCTCGGTCAGCTGCACACCGGTGTTCTCCAGGCCGTAGCCCTTGACCCGGGGCGCGAAACCGACGGCCTGCAGCACCTTGTCGACGGTGACCGTCTCGACCGAACCGGACTTGTTGTCCTTGATCGACACGGTGACCTTGGAACCGTTGTCCTCGATGGATTGCACCGAGGCACCGGTGGTGATGGTGATGCCGAGCTTCTTGTACGCCTTGGTGATCTCCTTGGAGACGTCGGCGTCCTCGTTCGGCAGCGCGCGGTCGAGGAACTCCACGATCCGCACGTCCACGCCGTAGTTCTTGAGGACGTATCCGAACTCCATGCCGATCGCGCCCGCACCGACGATCAGGATCGACCCGGGCAGATCCCGGGTCAGGATCTGCTCCTCGTAGGTGACCACGTTCTGCGACAGCGAGGTGCCCGGCAGCAGCTTGGTCTCGGTGCCGGTGGCGATGATGACGTTGTCGAAGGTGACGGTTTCGGTGCCGCCACTGCTCAGCTCGACGGAGAGCGTGTTCGCGTCGGTGAAGGTGCCCTTCCCGTCGAACTCGTCGATCTTGTTCTTCTTCATCAGGAAGTGGACGCCCTTGACCCGGCCGTCCGCGACCTTACGACTTCGATCGAAGGCGGCACCGAAGTCGAAGCTCGCCTGTCCGGAGATACCGAAGGTCTTCGCTTCCTTGGTGAAGATATGGGCCAGCTCCGCGTTGCGCAGCAGTGCCTTGGACGGAATGCACCCGACGTTCAGGCACACGCCACCCCAGTATTTCTGCTCGACGATCGCTGTTCGCAGGCCGAGTTGAGCGGCACGGATCGCGGCGACGTAACCGCCGGGACCAGCGCCGAGAACGACGACATCGTAGTGGGAAGTCACGGGAACGAGCCTAGCGCTGTTGCCGAAAGCTCACTCATCCATCCCCCGCAGGGGTGAGAGGGCGGCCACAGCGCGCGTCTACGTCCAGACCTCCCGTGCGGCACGGGCGAAATTGCCGTGGAAGATCGCCGCGCGTTCGGAGTCGGTGAAACCCCGGCGGGCCAGGACTTCGTCCAGTCCGGCGATGCGGGGCCGGGCGTCCGGGTTGTCCACATCCGTCCCCAGGTGTGGCGGCAGTCCCAGCAGATCCTCCGGCGGCACCCAGTGCAGTGGACCCCACCGCGTGTAGTCCTCCGAGAAGTTCTCCGGCGCGGCCGCGATCTCCGCGTTGAACTGGTCCCCGTCGAACGAGAAGTCCGAACCGATCCCGATGTGCTCGACACCGACGAGATCGGCCCCGTAGGCGATGTGGTCCGCCATCGCCTCGATGCGCGCGGCCCGTCCCTCGACGCGGTTGCGGCCCAGAAAGATTCCGACCCCGTTGATTCCGATCACCCCACCGGTCGCCGCGCACGCACGCGCCTGGTCGTCGCCGATATTGCGCGGATGCGGCCACAGCGCGGCGAAATTGGAGTGGCTGTAGATCATCGGCCCGCCCACGACCTCCGCGATGTCCAGGCCCGTGCGCCGCGAACAGTGTGAACCGTCGGCGAACATCCCGACCTCACCCAGTGTGCGGATGATCGTGCGGCCGTACGACGTCAGTCCGCGATCGTCCGGATCCAGGCATCCCCCGCCGGCCGCGTTGGCGTGGTTGTAGGTCGGCAGCAGCGAACGCACGCCGAGCGAGTGGAACAGCGCGATATTGTCCGGATCGCCGTCCAGCGGCCGCGAATCCTCGAGATCGAAGGCCAGCGCGATGCGACCCTCGCAACCGGATACCACCTCGATGTCGCCCACGGACTCGACGAGCCGGAAACGCCCGTCCGCCAGCGCATTCCGGCGCAACAGATGCAGCATCGCCAGCGCATCCTCGATCGAATGCAGTGAATATCCCACATTCACCGACAGATACGACCCGGCCGGGTAGCGCGTCAGTTCGGTGATATCGGCGGACGGGAGGATCGGCAGGCAGCAGTGCTGCTCCCAGAGCGAATGTGCCACCGCAGTCCTCCTTCCGGCCTTCCCGGGGCGTCCAGCAACTGTACGGAGTCGCCGGCCGCGCGGGCGACCGACACGGCGCGATGCACCTCTCACCCCTCGGCGGACCGGCCGGTAGGCCAGAATGTGACCTATGAGCGGCGCCGAGCAAACAACCGATCCGTACCTGTGGCTCGAGGATGTCACCGGCGAACGTGCCCTGTCCTGGGCACGAGCCCACAACGAGGTGGTGATCGAACGCTTCGCCACCTCCGATCGGTTCGACGCCCTCGACCATCGCATCCTCGCCATGCTCGACACCGACACCCGCATCCCGTACCCGACCCGCCGCGGACGCTGGCTCTACAACTTCTGGCGCGACGCCGAACATCCCCGCGGGCTGTGGCGCCGGACCACCTTCGACGAATACCGCGGCGACGATCCGGCCTGGGATGTACTCGTCGACCTGGACGCCCTGGCCGTCGCCGAGGACGAGAACTGGGTCTGGGGCGGGGCGGCGGTGTTGCGCCCGGACCAGGAACTGGCCCTGATCAGCCTGTCCCGTGGCGGCGCGGACGCCAAGGTGGTGCGCGAATTCGATCTGACCACACGGCAATTCCGCCCGGCGGCGGCGGGCGGCTTCCACCTGCCCGAGGCCAAATCGCAGGTGCGCTGGATCGATGCCGACACCGTGTACGTCGGAACCGATTTCGGCCCCGGCACACTCACCGACTCCGGATATCCGCGTGTGGCCAAGCGCTGGCGCCGCGGGACCCCGCTGGCGGAGGCGGACACCGTCTTCGAGGGTGAGCCGGGCGATGTGATGGTGTCGGCGGGCTACGACCGCACGCCGGGATACGAACGCCACTACGTCGCCCGCGCCACCGACTTCTTCAACGAATCGGTCTATCTGCTGGACCGCGACGGCACACTGCGGCATATCGACGTACCCACCGACGCGTCCGAATCCTGGTACAAGGATTGGCTGCTGGTGCAGTTGAAATCACCGTGGGAGGTAGCGGGCCGCAGCTATCCCGCGGGCGCTCTGCTGACCATCGATATCAATGAATTCTTCGACGGCGCACGAGATTTCGAGGTGGTCTTCGAACCCGACGCGCACACCTCACTGCACGGCTACGGCTGGACCGAGAACCACCTGCTGCTGATCACGCTGGAGGACGTGCAGACCAAGCTGTACGTGCTGACGCCCGCCTCGGCGACGACCGCTGGCGCGGGCTGGACCCGCGAACCGCTCGCCGACACCCCGCCGATGGCGACCACCAATGTCATGAATCTGGATCCGCTGGAGAGCGGTGACGAATTCATGCTCACCACAAGCGGTTTCACCACCCCGGCGACACTGCTGGCCGGTTCGGTGGGCGGCCCGGCGGTGGCCCTCAAGCGGGAACCGGCGTATTTCGACGCCGAGGGGATCGACACCGAACAGTTCTTCGCGCGCTCCGACGACGGAACCATGGTGCCGTACTTCGTGATTCGCCACCGCGACCATCGGGGCACGCCCGGCCCGACCGTCGTCTCCGGCTACGGCGGCTTCGAGGTCTCCCGGACCCCCGGTTACAGCGGCGCCTCCGGTATGGGCTGGCTCGAACGCGGCGGCACCTGGGTGATGGCCAACATCCGCGGCGGCGGGGAGTACGGGCCCGAATGGCACACCCAGGTGCAGAAGGCGAACCGCTACAAGGTCTACGAGGATTTCTCCTCGGTCGCGAAAGACCTCGTCGCGCGGGACATCACGACGGCGGGACAACTCGGCGCGGTCGGCGGCAGCAACGGCGGACTGCTGATGGGCGTGATGCTGACCCGCTATCCGGAACTGTTCGGCGCCATCGTCTGCCAGGTGCCGCTGCTGGATATGAAGCGCTACCACCTGCTGCTGGCGGGCGCGTCCTGGATCGCCGAATACGGCGACCCCGACAAGCCCGAGGAGTGGGAGTACATCAGCAGGTATTCGCCCTATCAGCGGGCGATGGCGGCCGACCCGGCGCGCCCCTACCCGCCGATCCTGCTCACCACCTCCACCCGCGACGACCGGGTCCACCCCGGCCACGCCCGGAAGATGGCGGCGCTGCTGGAATCCCAGGGGCGCACCGTCTGGTACCACGAGAACATCGAGGGCGGTCACGGTGGCGCGGCCGACAACAAGCAGATGGCCTTCCAATCCGCGCTGATCTACGAGTTCTTCACCCAGATGCTGATCGAGCGGCGCACCACCGCCTGACCGGCGCGTCCTTCTCTCGGAACAGATGACCAAAGGCCCACAGCGACCAGGGCCTTTGGGCTCTGGAGTGTGATCCACCGCACTGCCATTCTCGGTTCGGGGACCGAGAACGACAGGATTCGCAATGCGCACACCGACAGCGGTCGGGCCGGCGGACACCGTAGATCGGCTCATTGCCGAATTCGGCGCTCGACTGCCGCGCCGGACCATCGCGATCACTGTCGCGAGCGCCCTCCGAGACCTGCGCGGATCACCGGTCCCGGCCCTACCGGAACTCGTCGAACGGCTCGCCCGTCAGCGACTCACCGATTCGGCCACCTCGCCGACCACCGCGGTTCGGTAGCAGGTTCTCGAGAGGAGCACACACATCATGGATACGTTCTGGGACTTCGTCTGGTACACGATTCTGGTGTTCGCCTTCGTGGCCTACCTCATCATCCTGTTCCAGATCCTGACCGATCTGTTTCGCGATCACACGGTCTCCGGCATCGCCAAGGCCGCATGGGTGATCGGCTTGGTGATATTCCCCTATATCACGGCTCTGGTCTATCTGGTCGTGCGCGGAAAGGGCATGGCCGAGCGAGCCCAGCACGCCCATGCGGAAGCCAAGCAGGCGGCCGACGACTACATCCGTCAGGTGGCGGGCAAGTCGCCCGCGGAGCAGATCGCCGACGCCAAAGCCCTCTACGACTCCGGCACGATCGACGAGACCGAATTCGCCCAGCTGAAGGCCCGCGCGCTCGGTCACAACGGTTCCGGCACAGGTAGTGCCGGCCCCGGCAGCGTCGACCGGGGCAACCTGGCCGCCCGGTAGCGACTACTCGGCTCCGGTCCGTTCGCCGGCCACGGTGCCGGTGTCCGGATCGGAGCCGACGGCCCGCCGCGGTAGCCGGCCGGTGAAGAACAAGGCGACCACGGCCAGCATCGCCGTCACCGCGAAGGCCACCTGCAATGCCAGCAGGCGGGCGTCGGAGTTGACCGCGACCACCGCGTCGGCGGTCGACGCGTCGACCCCGGCCGCGTCGAGCGACTGCCGCAGCTGGGTATTGGACAGGAACGGCACGCCGTCGGCCAGTTCGGTCCCGGCCCGCTGCGCGACCGAGGGCGGGACCGCGGGATTGTTCTCGATCCCGCCGATCACCGACGAGGTCAGCGTGGCGATGAGGATGGAGCCGATCAGCGCGGTGCCGAGCGAGGCGCCGAGGTTCGTCGCGGTGTTCTGCAAGCCGCCGACCTCCGCGCTCTGCGAATCCGGCACCGCCGACACCGTTATCGCGCCCAGCTGCGAGGACAGCGCCCCCAGGCCCAGTCCCATGAACAACATCGGTACCGACACCACCGCGGCATTCGCTCCGGGATCCATACCGCCGGCCAGCAACAAGATTCCGATGATCATCGACCCCAGACCCAGGCGCACCACCCGCCGCGGATTCGCCCGCGGCGCTACTTTGGGAATTCCCGCGGCGGCGGCGACGAGCGCGATCGACAGCGGAAGGATGCGCACTCCGGTCTCGAGCGCACTCAGCTCCAGCACCACCGACAGGAACAGTGGAACCGAGAAGAACACTCCGGCCTGAATCGCGAACTGCGCGAAGAACATCGCCAATCCGCCCCCGAGCCGGCGATTGCCGAACAAGCGGGGATCGACCAGCGGCTCCCCGCCCGATCGCACCAGCCGGTTCTGCCACCGCAGGAACGCGTACAGCACCAGCAGGCCCGCCAGGATCAACCAGATCACCGGCGACAAACCCGCGATCTCGGTACCGCCGGGACGCGGGCGAATCCATCCCCATTCACTGGACCGCAGCACGCCGAAGACGACGGCACCCAGCCCGACGACCGACAGCACCGAACCCAGAAGGTCCAAGTGCACCCGCTGCGCGGGCACGTCCGCCACCCGGCGCAGCACCAGCAGAATCGCCACCACGACCACGACCTCGCCGAAGAACACGTACCGCCAGGACGCGAAGGTCGTCACCGCCCCGCCCAGGAGCGGGCCCACCGCCACGGCCATCGCACCCGCCGCGGCCACGAGTCCGTATGCGGCGGCGCGGCGTTCGCGGCCGAAGTTCGCCGCCACCAGCGACACGATCGCCGGCATGATCAGCGCGGCCCCGATGCCCTCCAACAGTGACCAGCCCAGCAGCAGCACCGCCAGGTTCGGCGCCAAACCGGTGACCAGCGAGCCCGCGCCGTAGACGACCAGTCCCACACCGAATGCCCGCCGCCGCCCGAGAATCGTCCCGACCTTGCCGCCGGTGACCATCAGCGATGCCATCACCAGCGTGTACAGCGTGATGGCGGTTTGGATTCCGGTGATCGTCGTGCCGACGTCGTGGGCGACCGTCGCCATCGAGACGTTCATGACCGAACTGTCGAGGGTCATCAAGAATTGGCCGGAGCCCAGCACCGCCAAGACGAGTGTGGATCCGGAGGCGGCGCCCGCTCGCGTCGTCACTCCCGCCGCGCCCGTTGTCGAGCCGACGCGAGACGACGGCCTGAGCATCGGTATCGGCGGACGGCCCACCTGCGCATTCGTCCATTGAAGCACTCGTGGGACGGGAATCGGCCGCATTCGGCTACAGGTCGCGCACCCACTTCTCGATGCGGTCCACGGTCGCGTCCGGATCGATGATCCAGCCGTTGTGCCCCAACCGTTTCGGCTCGTGCCAGGTGCTCACGCGCGCCTCGGGAAGTTTCTCCAGCAGATGTGCGGCCGAACTGCGGGGTGTGAGATCGTCGCCGCTCATGGTGATCGAGAGGACCGGCAGGGTGAGTCGCGCGATTCGCTCGTCGTAGTCGATATCGGCGCCGACCGGCATGAACCGGCCGGTGCGGGCCAGCCGCGCCCAATCGGAGATCAGCACCTTGGACTGCCGGCCGAAGCCCCCGGCGGTGATTCGATCCCCCGGCCAGAAGCCGGCGAGATTCGCGGTCAGTGAGATCGCGGCCGGTCCGACGAGCATCGCGGAGCGGGCGATCCCGCCGTAACCGCGGTAGTAGGGAGTGCCGGAGGCGATGAGGATCAGCCCGCCCAGCCGGCCGCGGATCCGCGCGGCGTACATGACCCCGAGCTGACCACCCATACTGTGCCCGAGCAGCATCGGCGTGCTGTCCGGGAAGCGGGTGCGAACGGCCTGGAAGATCGCCGGAAAATCGACCGAGACCAGCTCGTGGTAGCCGTAGGTACTCGACGGGCTCGGCTTCGGCCGGCTGTCACCGTTACCCCGCAACTCCCCGATCGCCGCATCGAATCCGCGCCGCGCCAGCTCGCGCGCGAAATCCCCGTAGTACTCGCCCGGCACACCCAATCCCGGAATGATCACGATGACCGGCCGCGGCGCATCCGCGGTGATGGCATGCCGGTGCGGACCGCTCGCGGCAACGAACCGCACCGGCACCGTCGACCCGTCCGGCATCTGGATCGGAATCGTCTCCATACGCGCACGCTACCGCGACGCGTGCCCAGGTGAGCGCGGGCGAGGCTCGAACTCCCGCCACATCGGTTCACGACACTCAGGAGCCCACCGCATCCGGCTCGGCCGACCCGTCCGCACATCGTTGTCCGGTCTCCCGGTCTGCCGGGTCCGCGGCTCGTCCGTCGCCATCACGCTGGGCATCCACGTCGGCGGTCGACTCCTCCGCCCTACCGTCGGCGGCAAGAGGTTCCGTCGCACCGGCGGCCAGTTCCTCAGCCGCGTCGGCGACCAGCCCTTCCGCCGCAGCGATGGCCTCCTGTGCCGTTTCGTCCACGGCGGGCGCACAACTGCGCTCCAGCAGCTCATCGAGGCCCCGCCGGGTCGCCACCACCACCAGCTGATTGCCCGCGACGAGCACCGTCTGCGCCGGAGGCTGCCATTCCGGCGCGTCCCCGACCGCCGGCTGCACCGCGATCACCCGGGTGTGCTCCGCCGATCCGAGGTCGGCGATCCGCAACCCGATCAGCGCCGATCCGGGCTCCACCGGTACCTCCGCGACCAGCAGGGTGGCCTGGTTGATCGTCAGGGTGGCGATCACTCGCCGCTCCACCACGGCCGCGGCGAAGCCGTGCGCGGCCAATTGGAAGACGCTGCGCACCACCGCCTTCCCGAGACTGCGCTGGACCCGGTCGGCCAGGTCGTCGTCGGAGACGCGCAGCACCACCCGCAGGTCGTCACGGTAGGACTGACCGAGCATCGCGGCCTCCAGATTCACCGCGTCACTGGAGGTCAGCAGGACCAGCGCCCGCGCCTTCGGCACACCCACCGCGCGCAGCGTGTCCTCCCAGGTGGCCTGGCCGATGACCACCGGCACTCCCAGACTGCGCGCCAGCGCGATTCCGCGCGCGTTCTCGTCGTAGTCCAGCCCCACCACCGGCACGCCGAGGTCGCGCAACTGTTCCACCACGCGCATTCCGACATTGCCCAATCCCGCGACCACGACGTGGTTTTCCATCCGCGAGGGATCGATCGAATATTCCGACAGCTGCGCCCGCAACACACCACCCACCACGAGCGCGGTGATTACCGGCGTCATCGCCAGCCCGGTGAAGACCACCCCCAGTTGCAGGATCTTGAACAGCGGCTCGCGAGCGGGCTCCGGCTGCGCCGCACCCGCCGAATCCAGCAGCGTTTCGTATACTGCTGTGCCCCAACTGTTCCCTATCAGCACCATGATGACGCACACGGCCGCGATGATGATGAGCATCACCAGCAGCAGCCGGATCAGATCGTGGCGGACCAGATAGCGCAGCTGGTTCAGCCAGCGGCGCCGCGCCCCGGGCGAATACGGCACCCGCCCGGCCAGCGCCAGCACCCGGTCCGCCGGTGCGTGCGGCGAGCGCAGCGCGATCGCGCCCGGTCCGCCGACCAGCCCGGCCACCACCCGATCCGGCGGCGCGTCACCGGCCGCGGCAACGTACAGGGTGCGTTCCCCCAGGCGCAGATAGTCCTGCGCCTTCTCGCCGAGGGCCGCGGCGATGAACGACGGGGCGGCCATCTCCGAGATCGACAACACCACACAGTCGGAGAACAACCGGCGGATACGAAAACCCAAGCCGGTGTTGAACATTCGGATCACCAGCCGGATCCGCGGATTGAGTTCGTGGGCGCGCAGCGCGGCGTGGAAGTTCTCCACGTCCGCCTGATCCACCAGGGCCAGCGCTCGGGCCCGCTCCACCCCGGCCGCCCGCAGAACGGTCTCGTCCAGGCGCTCGGCGCACAGGATCCGCACCCGCGCCAACTTCTCCAGTTGGGGAACGTAGCTGCCGTTGCGGTTCGGCAGTACCGCGGTCACGGTGGCATCGGCGAACCGGGTGGTCAGCTGCAGGGCCAGCTGGTGGACGAGCGGGTTGTCTCCGCAGACGACGAATGTCGGGGACTGCCCGCCCCCCGGCGAAACATGCACCTATCGATGCTAAGGCGAATCGCGTTCGGCGGCACGACGCTTCGTCGGTCAGGCGCTGACCGCACCCATGATGACCCGGCGCAGCACCTTGATCACCTCGTCGAGGGGCCGGCGCGGCTCCGAACCGCTCCACTCGTCGACCACGTAGTTCACCGCACCGATGATGGCGAGCATGCGGGTTTCGTAGTCGCCGCTGGGGATCTCGCCCTGCAGCGCCGCATCCTCGGCCGCTCCGGCCAGCAGCGCACCCCAGGCGCGACGCAACTCCAGCCGGAACTTCTCCACCTTCGGCCCGGCGCCGACCACCTCGACCAGCGCGACGCGGGCCCTGCGCGGATCGCGCCCGATGGACTCGATATAGGCGCGCACCCCCGCGTCGATGATCTCGATGGCACTCGCATCGGCATGCGCGTCCAGTGCGGCCACGACCGCGTCCCGGGATTCCCGGTCGATCTGTTCGTAGAGTTCCAGCAGCAACGATTCGCGACCGGTGAACTCCTCGTAGAACTGACGCGAGGAAAGTCCGGCGTCTTTGCAAATGGCTCCGACCGAGCTATTGGCATACCCGTCTCTGGCGAACACTGTCAGACCAGATTCCAGAAAACGCGCACGTCGCTGCCGCTGCCGGTCTTCTACGGGCTGTCCGGCGTACATCCTACCCGCGTTCGTTTCCTGTGACATTGCGCCAGACAATACCGAAGGGCCCGATTCCCTCGTCATGGATCGGGCCCTTCGCTTACACCTCCGACTGACCGCGCGTTAGCCGGAAGTTGTCTATATGGTCGGAGCGCCGGTGCAACGACTGCGCTCCTCCTGTCGCGGATGGTTTGCCGAAACGGAGGATAGTCGATAACACCTCGACAACGGAAGAGTTTGAAGGAAATTTCTCGGTTTTATTTCGGCCACGATTCCATCAGGAAATAGTCGTTCCACGCGGCGGCAGCGCGAGCGGAAGGCCGAAGCGCGGGAAGTTCTCGGCGGGCGGGAAATGAGCGAGCGCGGAAATACCGTCCGGGCCGTACGTCGTCACCAGAAGTCCGGTCGCCCGAAAGAGTCCGTCCGCCCGGCGGGAATAGCAACCGAATGCGGGGTGCGCGTTGGCCCGCACCGATTGCAGCCGAATCTCCGCACGATCCCGAAATGCCGGAATACCGCGAAGGAACTCGCCGATCGCCACCCGGCCGTGATACTCGTGCGGCCACGGCGGCATGGTCAGCCACGCCTCGTCAGTGAGCAGCTCGACCACGGCGCCCACATCCGCAGCCTCGAAAGCCCGCGCGAAACGCTCGCTGAGCCCTCGCTCCGTGGGCGACCCCGGCTCCGGGTGCCTGCCCTCGTGGCGAGACAGGCGTTCACGAGCCCGCTGCAATGCCGCCTTCACGGCGACAGGAGTCGACCCCAGCAGGTCTGCCACCTCCGCCGCGCTGAACCCGAGCACGTCACGCAGGACGAGCACGGCGGCCTGGCGCGGTGGAAGTTGTTGCAGCAGGGCGATGAACGCCAACTCGACGGACGCGCGTGCCGTCAGTACCTGCTGCGGATCCAGCAGCGCGTCCGGACACGGCTGCAACCAGCTCACCTCCCCGTGACGGGTCGGCTCCGGCGCCTCGAAGGGCAACGGCGCGACCGGCCGGCGCAGTGCGGCCCGGCGAAAATTGAGGCACCGATTCGTCGCGATCCGGTAGAGCCAGGTGCGCACCGACGACCGCTGCTCGAAGTCGGCCATACCGCGCCACGCCGCGAGTAGCGTCTCCTGCAACGCGTCCTCGGCGTCGTACATCGACCCGAGCATCCGATAGCAGTGGGTGCGCAACTCGGCCCGATAGGGCTCGGTGAGCTCGCGAAAGGTCTGCTCATCCACGCCCGGGGCGATCGACGACTCCGGCATCGCCCCATCGTCACATCGGGCACCGACAACCGGTCCGTTCCCCGCCCGGCCGGTGTCCATATCGGTGGACGGTTCCATCGACCGGAGAAGAGGACGACATGATCGGAAACCACAGCCCCGCGGCCCGGGTGGCCCTCGCTTATTTCGAAGCCTGGACGGGAAAGGACCTCGATCGAGCGATGACCTATGTCGCCGACGACATCGTCTGCGATGCCCCCGCCGGCCGCATCGAAGGCGCGGCCGCCTATCGCGACTTCATGGAACCCTTCACTCGAATCCTCACCGGCGCAACGATGTTCGCCGCCTTCGGGGACGAGACCACCGCCCTGGTCTGCTACGACACCGCGACCCTCCCGGTACCGAGCGCCCCTGCGGCGGAACTGGTTACCGTCGTCGACGGCCGAATCACGGCCAGCCGCTTCATCTTCGACCGGCTGCCGTTCGAGATCGCACGCGCTCAGGAGAACAGTTAAGCAACCACTTGACTATTAGGGCGAGGCTTCTACACTTAAGTAGGTGCTTAACCAAACCGAGCGGCTGGATCTGATCTTCCGGGCGCTCACCGATCCCACCCGCAGATATCTGCTCGAGCGGCTCGGCCGGGGACCGGCGGCGGTCAGCGCCCTGGCCGAGCCGCTGGAGATGAGCCTGGCGGCCGTCGTGCAGCATCTCCAGGTGCTGCAGGATGCCGGGCTGGTGCGGTCGGAGAAGGTCGGCCGCGTGCGCACCTGCCATCTGGTACCCGATGCGCTGCGTCCCGCCGAGGATTGGTTGCACGCGCGGCAGACCCCGTGGGAACGCCGCCTCGACGCGCTCGGCGCAGCTCTCGCCGAGCACACCACCCCCGAACCCGAGGAGTCGCCATGACGACCACACATTCCCTGGTCCATTCCACGTTCACCCTCGAACGCGACTATCCCGTCACTCCCGCAGCCGTCTTCGGCGCATGGGCCGAACCGGCACGCAAGGCCGAGTGGTTCAGCGCGCCCGGAACCGAACACGAGCTCGACTTCCGTGTCGGCGGCCGCGAGATCGCCGCCGGCGTACACGACGGCAAGCGGATGACCTTCACCACCACCTACCAGGAGATCGTCCCGGCGGAACGCATCGTGTACACCTCCACGATGGGCGTGGACGACGCCGTCGTGACGGTCTCGCTCACCACCGTCGAATTCGCCGAAACCGCGGCCGGCACCCGGTTGACCCTCACCGAACACGGCGCCTATCTCGACGACCACGAAAAGCCGGAATGGCGCGAGCACGGCACCAGCGAACAGCTCGCCACCCTGGGCGAGTGCCTGAGGGAAATGTCGAGCCGGTGAAA
>NZ_JADKYP010000081.1 GCF_015354405.1 Nocardia sp. BSTN01
GGTCAGCTCACCGGCCGCGGCGAACTGGTACAGCCGCAGCACGCCGGTGGTGGTCTCCTCGGTGACGCCCTGCACCGATTCGGCGATCGCGCTCCACTTGCCCGCATCGGCGGCCAGGCTCGCACGCAGCAGGTTGAGGAACACCTTGTACTCGGTGGAATGCGACTCGTCCTCGGGCGGGACGACTCCGGCCTTCTCGAACTGGGCGCCGCGCAGCACCAGCATGGTCGCGTCGCCACCGTCGTCGAGGATCATGTTGGCCGGCTCGTTCGGCCAGGTGAGCATCTGCTCGGCCGCCCACCAGTACTCCTCCAGGGTCTCGCCCTTCCAGGCGAAGACCGGCGTGCCCTTGGGCTCGTCGATCGTGCCGTGCGGGCCGACCACGACCGCGGCCGCCGCGTGATCCTGGGTGGAGAAGATGTTGCACGACGCCCAGCGCACCTGCGCACCCAGTTCGACCAGGGTCTCGATCAGCACCGCGGTCTGGACCGTCATGTGCAGCGAACCGGAGATGCGCGCACCCTTCAGCGGCTGCACCTCCGCGTACTCACGCCGCAGCGCCATCAGACCGGGCATCTCGTGTTCGGCCAGTCGAATCTCCTTGCGGCCGAACTCGGCCAGCGACAGATCCGCCACCTTGTAGTCGATGCCGTTGCGGACATCGGGAGTCAGGTTCGTCTGAGCGGAAAGTTCTGAGGTCGTCATGCGCCTGGATCAGCCTCTCGGTGGATGTCGGTTCGACAACTCAGGCTAGTCGCTCACACGCGTTCGGTGTACGCCGACGGGTGCGGCCGGGTCGGCAGCGGATCACCGGCGCCAGACGTAGCGGACCTGGGGACGCCCCGCGCGGCCGTAGTCCGATCGGCGTTCCACCACGCCGTCGCTCGCCAGCTGCTCCAGATAACGCCATGCCGTGACACGCGAAACACCCACGGCACGGCCGGTCTCGGTCGCCGACAGCCCGTCCGGCGCCTCGCGCACCGCCCGCGAGATCTCCTGGAGGGTTTGCGGCGCAATACCTTTCGGGGCTGCCGCCTTCGGATCGGCGGTGCGCAGCGCGCTCAACGCCCGATCGATGTCGTGCTGGGTGAGCGTCGCATCCCCGGCCGGCAACGCGGCCCGGAACTCCAGATAGCGTTCGAGCTTGTCGCGAAAAGCCGCGAAGGTGAAGGGTTTCAGCAGATACAGCGCTATCCCGTGCGCGACCGCGGCACGCACCATCTCCAGGTCGCGCGCCGAGGTTATGGCGATCACATCGGGTCGCGGTCGCAGGCGGGCAAGGGCCGCGGTCACCTCGAGCCCGCCGATATCCGGCAGCCCCAGGTCCATCAGAACCAGATCGATCGGGGTTCCCGCCGCGGCAGCGTGGGTTGCCGTCCGGATCGCGTCGCGGCCGGTGGCGGCCACACCCACCGGCTCGAATCCCGCCACCCGCGCGACATACGAGTAATGCGCCTCGGCGATGCGCGGCTCGTCCTCCACGATCAGCACCCGGATCAGCGGCCCCGTCATCGCACCGGAATCCGCACCACGACAGCCGATTCCGGGCTGCGCTCGGCCCGCAGCGTACCGCCGTATCGGGTCACCAGCCGCCAGACCAGCGCCAAGCCGAGTCCGTGGTGTTCGGCCTTCGTCGTATATCCCCGTTCCATCGCCTGCGCGAAAGTTTCCTCCGACATCCCCGGCCCGCTGTCGGCGACCCTGACCACCAGCGCCGACGCCTCCGAGCGGACGGAGACCTCGACCCACGCGTCCGGATCCTGCGCGACCGCGTCCACCGCGTTGTCGACGAGATTTCCCACCAGGGTGACCACCTCCTGCGCGGTCAGGGGGGCGACCGATTCCAGCGCGGTGTCCTCGGCGACGGTCAACTCCACGCCGCGTTCGATGGCCCGATCGACCTTGCCGAGCAGCAGCGCCACCAGGACCGGCTCGTGGACCGCATCGGTCAGGCGGTCGATGAGTGCCTGGGACAGCCGCAGTTCGGCCGTCGCGAAGTCGACAGCTCGATCGACACGGCCCAGTTCGACCATCGTGATCACCGCGTGCAACCGGTTGGCCGCCTCGTGCGCCTGGGCCCGCAGCGACTCGGCCAGACCGCGCGCGGAATCCAACTCGCCCATGATGTCGCGGAGTTCGGTGTGGTCACGGATGGTGAGGACCGTGCCGAGGCGCCGCCCCGCCCAGGACACGACGTCCTGGTTGACCACCAGCACGCGGGCGGCCGTCACATGCATCTCGTCGCGGACCACGGTGGCGTCGAGGCGCCGCAGCGACACCGGCAGGTCGGCGCGGCGCACCGGGCCCTCGGGCAGTTCCAGCAGGCGTCTGGCCTCGTCGTTGACCACCGCCGCCTCTTGGTCGTCGCGGTCGAACACGATCAGCCCCTCGTGCACGGAGTGCAGCACGGCATCGTGATGTTCGTAGAGCGTCCGGAGTTCGGCCGGACCCAGTCCCTGGGTCTGGCGCAGCAGTCGGCGGCGCAGCAGGAATGCGCCCAGCACGGCCAGCAGCAGGCCGGCACCGGCCGCACCGAGGATCAGCGGCAGCTGCGCACTCACCTGATCGCCGATGCGGGCCCTTGTCACGCCCGCCGAGACCAGCGCGACGACCCGGCCGGTGTCGTCGACGACGGGTGTGACGGCCCGGATCGACGGGCCCAGCGTCCCGGTATAGGTCTCGGTGAACGTCTCGCCGGCCAGCGCCCGATCGATGTTTCCGCTGAACGGCTGTCCGATCCGGCTGACATCGCTGTGGGTGTAGCGGGTCCGGTCGGGAGCCATCACCACGATGAAATCGACGCCGGTCCGCTGCCGGATCCGTTCGGTCTCCGGCTGCAGCACGGCTGTGGGGTCCGGCGTCCGCACCGCGGCCGCCGTGGACGGCGCCTGGGCGAGGGCGACCGCGATGCCGGTCACCCGGCGAGCCGTCGCATCGTCCTGTTCGCGGCGCACCTCCCACACCGCCAGCGCCGATCCGACCGCGATCACCACCACCAGGACCACCAACTGCACCACGAAGACCTGGCCGGCCAGCGTCATGCCCCGGGCACGCCGCACAGGCGAACGAGCGGTCCGGCCTTTCGCCCGCAACGGTCCTCCTGTGAACGAAACGTACGTAATGGTGACCGAGGTCACGGTCACCCCCATCATCACAGTACGAACCCGAGGAACAGTTCGGGCAGCACCGGAGGCACATCATGAGCGACTCGACACGGACGCACCGTCGCGACCGTACCCATTGGCTCTATCTCGCCGTCATCGTGGCGGTCGTGGCCGGCGTACTCGTCGGCTGGCTGGCGCCCGGCTTCGGGAAGTCGGTGGGCGAGCTGGGCACCATTTTCGTCAACCTGATCAAGATGATGATCTCACCGGTCATCTTCTGCACGATCGTGCTCGGCATCGGTTCGGTCCGGGCCGCGGCGCGGGTCGGCAAGATCGGCGGCCTGGCACTCGGCTACTTCCTGATCATGTCGACGGTGGCGCTGGCGATCGGTCTCGTGGTCGGCAATCTGCTGCAGCCGGGAAGTGGGCTGAACGTCCACGAACACGTGGGCGCCGCAGCCGGATACGTGAAGCAGGCCGAAGGCAGCGGCGGCACCTGGCACTTCCTGGAGAGCATCATCCCGACATCGCTGCTGTCGTCGCTGACCGCGGGCAGCGTGCTGCAGACGTTGTTCGTGGCCCTGCTCGTCGGCTTCGCCGTGCAGGCGATGGGTTCGCAGGGCGAACCGATCCTGCGCGCGGTGGGGCTGGCGCAGAAACTGGTGTTCAAGATCTTGACCATGATCCTGTGGCTGGCGCCGATCGGTGCCTTCGGCGCGATCGCGAACGTGGTGGCGGCCACCGGGCTGGATGCGGTGAAACAGCTCGCGGCCCTGATGCTCGCCTTCTATCTGACCTGCCTGGTCTTCGTCTTCGGCGTACTGGGCGCGCTGCTGCGGGTGAGTTCGGGCGTATCGATCGTCAAGCTGGTGCGCTACCTGGCGCGCGAATATCTGCTGATCTTCTCCACCTCGTCCTCCGAATCGGCGCTGCCGCGGCTGATCGCGAAGATGGAGCACCTCGGTGTCGAACGCTCGACCGTGGGCATCGTCGTCCCGACCGGATATTCGTTCAACCTCGACGGCACCGCGATCTACCTGACGATGTCCTCGCTGTTCATCGCCGACGCGATGGGTAAACCGCTCTCGCTCGGGCAGCAGATCGGCCTGCTGGTGTTCATGATCGTCGCCTCCAAGGGCGCGGCCGGGGTGACCGGGGCGGGACTGGCCACCCTGGCCGGTGGTCTGCAGAGCCATCGCCCGGATCTGCTGGACGGTGTGGGCCTGATCGTCGGCATCGACCGGTTCATGTCGGAAGCCCGCGCCATCACCAACTTCTCGGGCAATGCCGTCGCCACCGTCCTGGTCGGGACGTGGACCAAAACCATCGACGAGGTCCGTCTGCGCGCCGTGCTCGACCGGGAACTGCCGTTCGACGAGACGACGATGGTCGACAGCGAATCGGCCGAAACATCCGGAACTTCCGCCGAACGGACCGAACTGGTCCCCGTCTGACGCCGCGACTATCCCGCGAGCCGGTAGACGGCCAGGGTGCGCTCCCGCTTGCGCGGCGCGATATTGGCTCTGCCGAGATCGCCCGCGTAATGCGCGGCGACCTTCGGATCCATCACCCGTCGCCACAGCGGCGGGACGGTGGCCAGCAGGATCATCGTCGCGTAGCCCGCGGGAAGTTGCGGGGCCTCCTGGGTACTGCGCAACGTTTGATATCGGCGGCCCGGATTGGCGTGGTGGTCGCTGTGGCGCTGCAGATGGAACAGGAAGATGTTCGTGACCAGCCGATCGGAGTTCCAGCTGTCGGCCGGCGAGCAGCGCGCCCAGCGGCCACCGGGCAGACGGCGGCGCAGCAACCCGTAGTGCTCGACGTAGTTCACGGTTTCCAGCAGTCCGAAGCCGATCACGGCCTGCAGCAGCAGATACGGCACCATGCGGGGGCCGAACACCGCCAGCAGCGCGCCGTAGAGCACCACCGTCATCGACCACGCCTGCAGGATGTTGTTGCGCACGTTCCACCAGCCGAGGCCCTTGCGGTGCAGCCGGTCGCGTTCCAGCCGGATCGCCGAACGCAGTCCGCCGAAGATGCTGCGCGGCAAGAACGTCCACAGCGATTCGCCCAAGCGCGCGCTGGCCGGATCGTCCGGCGTGGCCACCCGCGCGTGGTGGCCCTTGTTGTGTTCGACGAAGAAATGCCCGTATCCGGACTGCGCGAGCGCGAGTTTGGCCAGCCACCGCTCCAGCCGTTCCACCCGATGCCCCAGCTCGTGCGCGGCGTTGATGCCGATACCGCTGACCAAACCGAGCGTCGCCGCCAGCCCCAGCTTGTCCACCACGCCGAGTTCGTCACCGGACCACATGTAGGCCGCGATCACCAGTCCGGCCAGCTGGATGGGCAGGAACAGGTAGGTGCACCACCGGTAGTAGCGATCGTGGGAGAGCCGCTCGTAATCCTCGTCGCGCGGGTTGGTGCCGTCCTCGCCGACGAACCAGTCCAGCAGCGGTATCACGATCAGCACGATGATCGGCCCGATCCACCAGAACGCCTCGATACCGGTCCGGGCGACCAGCTGTGAGGGGAGCAATGCGCAGCCCGGGGCGATCAATCCCAACATCCACAGATGCTTTTTGGGATCAGCCGAACCCGAGCGTTTGCCAACCGTTTGCACTAATTGCCCCACTAGAACGTACCTGGACTCCTGCCAGGTAAATATGTAGCGGCTCCGGGGCCGTTACGCCCGGTTCAAACCCGCAAAGTGGTAACCGTTACACACGCGGACCCGAAGTCACAGACAGCGTGGGCCCGAATCCGCTGCACCGCACCGCGTCAGCAACCACCTTTTCCGAGGAGACCGCGCAGGTCAGCGGCAGTTCGTCCCGGTCGTTGCGGCCGTGAAAGGCCGACGCGGTTGTCGTCCAGCACCCCAACCGGCCCCGGAACGAATCGTTATCCGTCACAGGACTGATTTCGGGCTACCGGCCGCCGGTTCGCTCCCGGGCGGCGAGAATCGCCTCCACATACGGTGCGAGCAGGCTGCTCAACTCCTCCGGGGCGTCGCGGTGCAGTGCGGCCGGGGTCGGAATGTAGCTGATGGCGATGCGCACCAAGGCGTGGGCGAGCACATCCGCCTCCGCCGCCGATGCCCCCACCCAGCTGTTTTCGAAGGCCGCACCCAAGCGCCGGGCGGCATGTTCGATGAGCGGCCCGGCGTCGAGGGTGATCAACCGCAGCAGATCCAGCTTGGCCTCACCGACCACCAGGCACTGCACCAGCGGATCGGCCGCACTGTCGAGGATGAAATTTGCCAGGCCTTCGCGGAACGCCGCCCGAGCATCGCCGACGTTGTCCGCGATGGCCGTACCGACATGGTCCACCAGCTGATCGGCCAGCCGCAGCGCATAGGCCTGCGCCAGCCCCGTCCGGGAGCCGAATTCGTTGTACAGGGTCTGCCGGCTCACCCCGGCCCGCGTCGCGACGTCGCCGAGCGTGATCTTGGCCCAGTCCCGCTCGATCAGCAGCTCCCGCATCGCATCGAGGACCGACGTGCGCAGCAGGGTGCGCGCCGCTTCCTGATACGGGACCCGGGATCCGTTACGCGGCATACCCGCGACGGTGTCACGGGCGGCTTCCGCAGTCAAAACGACTCACGAACGTTCGATCTCGACCATGAAGAAGTCGGCCTTGGCCGCCCCACAGTCCGGACACGTCCAGTCGTCGGGAATGTCCTCCCAGCGCGTCCCCGGCGCAATACCCTCGTCCGGCCAGCCCTGCTCCTCGTCGTATTCGAAGCCGCACTGGACGCATTGAAAAATCCGATAGGGCCGACTCATCCCGCCTCCTCGAAATCGATCTTCTCCCGTACCCCGCAGTCCGGGCAGCACCAGTCGTCCGGCACCGACTCCCATGGGGTGCCCGCCGGAAATCCTTCCCGTGGAGCACCTTTCGACTCGTCGTAGACGTAATCGCAGACAGGGCAACGAAAAGCGCTCACCGTACCTCCTGTGTCATGCGGGACACCCGCACCCGGTCGGCACAGTGAGCCGCTGCGCGATTGTCGCTCACCGTGCCTCCTGGTAGCGCGCGAGGACCTTGTCCCGCTTGCTCGGCTGCACGTTCGCCAGGGTGAGATCGCCGTCGTAGTGGGCCACGACGCGCTTGTCCATCACGCGTCGCCACAGCGGCGGGAAGTAGGCGAGCATGATCATGCTGGCGTAGCCGCTCGGCAGATTCGGTGCCCCGTCCCAGCTGCGCAGAGTCTGATAGCGCCGGGTCGGATAGGCGTGGTGATCGCTGTGCCGCTGCAGGTGGTACAGGAAGATGTTGGTGACGAGGTGGTCGCTGTTCCAGCTGTGCCGCGGTGTCGGCCGTTCGTACCGGCCGCGAGCCGTGCGCTGCCGCAGCAGACCGTAGTGCTCCAGATAGTTGACCGCCTCCAGCAGGCTGAAGCCGACCACCGCTTGCAGCACCAGATACGGCAGTACCTCGAATCCGAAGCCGGCCACCAGGGCCGCGTAGAGCACCAGCGACATGGCCCACGCGCTGAGCACATCGTTGTGCAGGCTCCACGGCCGCTTCCCGAGCCGTTCCAGCCGGGTCCGCTCGAGCCCCCACGCGGAGCGCAGACTGCCCCACACCGTGCGCGGCCAGAACGCCCAGAACGACTCGCCCACACGGGAACTCGCGGGATCCTCGGGCGTGGCCACCCGCACGTGATGGCCACGATTGTGCTCGATGTAGAAGTGGCCGTAGAACGTCTGCGCCAGCGCGATCCGCGACAGCCAGCGCTCCAGATGTACCTTCTTGTGCCCGAGTTCGTGGGCGGTGTTGATGCCGATGCCGCCCACCATGCCGACCGTCAGCGCCAGGCCGATCTTGTCCACGACGGTCAGGCCGCCGTCGATGCCGAGCCAGCTCAGGTTGTCCGCGGTGATCAGGTAGCACGCCATGACCAGCGACGCGTATTGGAACGGCAGGTAGATGTAGGTGAGGTAGCGGTAGTACCGGTCGTTCTCCAGATACTCCATGACCTCGTCCGGCGGATTCTCGCCGTCGGCGCCGAAGAACAGGTCGGCGGCGGGAATGACCAGATAGATGAGGATCGGGCCGAGCCAGAACGGCACCTTCGCGAGGGTGTGCCAGCCCAGTTCGTTGAGTCCCCAGATGAGTGGGAGTCCGATGATGAACAGCCCCGTCGGCGCGAACAGGCCCCACAACCACAGATAGCGCTTGCGGTCACGCCAGCCCGAGTCGAGCAGGCCGTCGGTGGTTCCGGCTTCGGTCGACATCGTCGTCTCCATTCGATACAGCTGCCACATTCACTGTGATGTGGGTAACCATTACCGTGGACAATATGCCGACGCATGTCGTGCGTCTATACATTTTTGCCGATTTGTAAACACGTTGTGACCGTGCACAACGGACAAGCGGGACGGGCTGCGGCGCGCAACCCGTCCCGCCGTCGACGATCGCTTCAGCGCAGCAGTACGTCCGAATCGGCCGGCAGCGCATCCACCGGCCACCACCGCAGATCCGTCGACTCCGCGCTGCGCACCGGAACCGCGCCGCGCGGCGCGCGAATCTTGAACAGCAGATCCAGATGACGGGTCGGCACCCCGAGCGAGCAGGTGATCGGGTGCGCCTGCGCGCCGTACAGCCCGGGCTCGACCTCCAGTCCGGCGATCCCGGACTCCTCGGTCGCCTCCCGCAACGCGGCGTCGACGACGGTCTCGTCACCCGGCTCGCAGTGACCGCCCAGCTGGATCCACCGGCCGACCCGCGGGTGCAGCGTCAGCAGTACCTCACGCTCGTCGTGGGAGAACACCACCGCCGAAGCGGTGATGTGGCCGGGTGCGTGTTCCCGCAGACAGCCGCGTGGCGCCGAACCGAGGAATGCCAACATCGCCTCCCGCACGGACTGTTCGGGATGCGTCGCGGGCTTCCAGCTTTCGAGCAGCTCGGTGGCGGAGGCGTGCAGCGACTCGGTACTCACAGCTCGACCAGACCCGTTCCGGCCTCGCGCGGCGGGCGCGGCGCGAGCTCCTCCTCCGGATAGCCGACGGCTATGGCGCCCAACGGATTCCAGTCCGACTCCAGACCCAGGACCTCGCGGGTCACCTCGGGGGCGAAGATGGTCGAGCCGATCCAGCAGCTGCCCACACCGCGCGTGGCCAGACCGACCAGCAGCCCCTGCACCGCGGCGCCCACCGCGACGGTGAACATGGTCGACTCGGCGGCGCGGCGGCGCTCGTCGGGATAGTCGTGCGCTCCGTCGGGGACACAGAACGGGATGATCACCTCGGGAGCGTCGAACAGGATCCGGCCGCGTGCGACCCGGCGCTCCACCCGATCGGGATCGAGACCGTCGGCACCGAGGTCGTTACGCCATTGCGCCGCCATCGAATCCAACAGGCGCGCGCGCAGCTCCGGCTGCCGCACCCAGACGAATCGCACCGGCCGGGTGTGGTGCGGAGCGGGGGCGGTGAGCGCGTCGCCGACCGCGGCGCGGATCAACTCGGGATCGACCGGGGTGTCGGCGAAGGTCCGCACCGATCGGCGCAGCAGCAGCGCTTCGCGGCGGCCGCACTCGATCGCCTCGGCGGTGCCGAGCCAGAACAGATCCTCCTCGCCACCGCGCAGCAGATCCTTGGCGGTGGATCCGTCGTCGTGCGGGCTCAGCCCGCGCACGACCGCGACCGGCACCCCGCCCAGCTTGCCCTTCGCGAGATCCGCTGCGGCAGCGAGTTCGTCGGCCACCGCCACCTGAGTGACCTGCAGCTCGTTGCCCTGCCCGTCGACCGCGCCGGCGTAGTCGTGCACGACCCGCAATCCGGCGGCACCGATCGCGGCGTCGGTCTGGCCGATGCGCCAGGCCCGGCCCATCGTGTCGGTGATCACCACGGCGACGTCGACACCCAGGCGCTGCGCCAGCGCCGTCCGCAACGCACGGGCGCTGGCGTCGGGATCGGTTGGCAGCAGGACCAATTCGCCCTGTTCGACATTGGAGCCGTCGACCCCGGAGGCGGCCTGCACGATGCCGATGTGATTCTCGGTGATGAGGGTGCGCCCCTTGCGCGCGAGCACCCGCACCGCCTCGGCGTCGACCAGCTTCCGCCGCAGCGCATCACGCTCGTCCGGATCCCGCGGCGCCTCGACGATGCGTCCCTCGGCCTTGGCGACGATCTTGCTCGTCACGACCAGCACGTCCCCGTCGGTGAGCCAAGGCGCCTGAGCCGCAATATGTTCCGCGACGTCGTCACCCGGCCGGAACTCCGGCAGGCCCGGCAGCGGGATGATCCTGATCTCCCCGCCGGGGGCGTGATCGGCGGCCGGCGTCTGTTCGGGGCTCGGTGCCTGTTCGGACCTGGGTGCCTGGTCGCTCATGCCGGCACCCCCGCGAGATCGAGCGCCTCCCGCACCATCGCGGCGGTGGCGGCGGGATCGGTCATCAGCAGCGGCACGCTGCGCACCTCCACGCCCGGAACGTCGGCTTCATCGGTCGAGTGGATCAGCCAGCCGTCGAGGATGCCGGTGTCCGACCGGGCGCCGAAGTGCCGTCCGATGGCCTCGGCCGAGGTTTCCACACCGATCACCTCGAGGCATTCATCGGCCATGCCGCGCAAGGGTTTTCCCCCGATCACGGGCGATAAACCGACGACTTTGGCGGAGGTGGTCCGCAGGGCGCCCCGGATACCGGGTACGGCGAGGATCGCACCGATGCTCACCACGGGATTCGAGGGGGCCAGCAGCACCACGTCAGCAGCCTCTATGATTTCCGTCACACCGGGGCCAGGTTTGGCTTGATCCGCCCCGATTGTGACGAATCCATGGGTCTCGACGTTTGCTCGGTACCGCACCCACCACTCCTGGAAATGAATCGCGCGGCGTTCGCCAGGGTTGTCGGGGTCACTGATCACAACATGCGTTTCGCACCGATCGTCGGTTGCCGGGAGAAGTTTCACACCGGGCTGCCAGCGATTGCACAGGGCTTCGGTAACCGCCGAGAGCGGGTATCCCGCGCGCAGCATTTCACTGCGCACCAGATGCGTCGCGATATCGCGATCTCCGAGTCCGAACCAATCGGGTTGCGCGTGGTATTTCGCCAGTTCCTCCTTGGTGTGCCAGGTTTCTCCCACACGGCCCCAGCCCCGCTCGGTATCGATACCTCCACCCAGCGTGTACATGCAGGTGTCCAGGTCGGGACAGATGCGTAAACCGTGCATCCAGACGTCGTCGCCGACGTTCACCAGCGCCGTTACATCCGCTTCCGGCAGCAGTTCCCGCACACCTTGTAAGAAGCGCGCGCCGCCGACTCCACCGACCAACACCGCAATGCGCGGTTTACGATCAATCCGCTCGATCTCGGCCGCGATGTCCGCTTGTTCTCCAGTCACATCCGCACAGCCTATGCGGTGCCCGGAAGCGGGGGTTCGAGTGCGTATTTGCTGGTCATTTGCTACTTCGAGGTTACCGAACCGCGTCGAAGGCGGCCTCGGATAGTAACGGAATTGTGTCGGCAGCTTGACCATCGACGCGTCCGGCGTGTCTAATCACAGACATGTCATTCCGGGTCCGCGCGAGAGCCTTTGGCGCAGACCGCGTTTCGAACGCATGTTCGCATCGGAACGACAAGCTCGGGGATGTCCGCGGGACTACGTCGCGGTGTGGGACCGTCGGTGGGTACGTCCGGTCCGACGGAAAAATCATTCTGCGCTAACACACAGTGAGGAGGCGGAGCGATGGCCGAGGAGCTGGCCCCGTCGGGCATTCCGGGCGGTGTATCGCAAACCGATTCCACAGCATGCGCAGCACCAAGCGACTGCGCTGACAGCCGGAACGACGAACGAGAGGGGGGCAGCACGGTGAACAACGAATCGGGATCGCTCAACAGAACTCCACAGGGAGGGCAGTGGGCGCGCACTCAGCGCAAACCCGAACCACCGCAGCTGAGTCTCATCGTCACCGACTTCGATGCGATGTTCGACACCATCGAAGAACAGTGGCAGGAACGGGCGCTGTGCGCCCAAACCGATCCGGAAGCCTTCTTCCCCGAAAAAGGCGGCTCCACAAGGGAAGCCAAACGGATCTGCATGGGCTGCGAGGTCCGCGACGAGTGCCTGGAATACGCACTCGCGCACGACGAGCGGTTCGGTATCTGGGGCGGCCTGTCCGAACGCGAACGCCGGCGCCTCAAGCGCGGCATCAGCTGAGCTCACCCGCCTCTCCGGGTATTCAGCGTGCCGTGAGAGCCGGATGGGTGTCGCTTCGGGCCGGCGTGTGCTCGCGAAATATGTTGTCCGGTTTGCCTGTTCGCCTCGCTTCGCTTCGGCGGGGCGGGGCGGACGACGGGAAGCGGGTCGCCCGGGATTACTGATCGCCCGGGACTCGTTTTCGGGCGCGCGGCACTCGTTCATGGCCCGGCACTGGTTCACCGTGGACGGGCACTCGTTCTCGGTCGCCCCGGCGTTCGTTCTCATCCGCGAACGCGGTGACCGGCAGCTCTTGCGCGCCTACTCCCCTGTCGGGTCGATGATCTCCGGGTCTACGCCCAGGTAGGTGGCTATCTGCTGGACCAATACCTCGCGGAGGAGGTCCAGGAGGTCTTCCGGGTCGTGGGCGCGGAGTTCGAGGGGTTTGCGGAACAGGACCACTCGGGCTCGGGTGGCTACGTTGTGGCGGTCGACTCCGGCGGGGATCAGGCGGGAGAGCGGGACCGGGCCGTCGGCGACCACCTCGTCGGGCCAGGTGACCGAATCCGGGTGCAGCGGACGGATCTTCGGGACGTCGTCGACCGCGATATCGAGTTTGGTCAGGCGATCGTGCCAGCGGGCGTCCAGCGGGGCGAATGCCTCCAGCACCAGGCGGTCGAACTGCTGGCCGCGGGTGCGGCGCGCGGGCGCCGACGGCGGCAGCATCGGTCCGCGCACGCCGCGGCCGCGGCGAACCACCGAACGGGTCGTCACCGGCCGCCTCTTCGATCGGGTCATACCTTGCGACAGTAGTCACCGCGCCGGCGGCGGGGCCACGTGATCTCCCCCGAGCCGGAGCCCCGCGCGACCCGAAGTGGCCGGGGACCGGCCCGCGTGTCTGTCTGCGACACACGGCGTGGGGGGTTAGTCTGCTGGATGTGATTCCCATGCGTCGTTGCTGCCGCCCAGGCTGCAAGAATCCGGCCGTCGCGACGCTCACCTATGTCTACTCGGACTCCACCGCAGTCGTCGGCCCCCTCGCCACCGTCGCCGAACCGCACTCCTGGGATCTGTGCGAAACCCACGGCTCCCGCATCACCGCCCCCAAGGGCTGGGAACTGGTCCGGCACGAAGGTGGATTCTCCTCCAGCACACCAGACGACGACGACCTGACCGCACTGGCCGAGGCCGTCCGCGAAGCCGGGATGCGACGCCGCGCGCCGGAACCCGAACAACGCGGCTACAGCGAGTACGCCCCGCCCCCGGCGCGACCCCAGCGGCCCGGCCGCACCGGCCGCCGCGGCCATCTACGGGTGCTACCCGATCCCCCGAACTGAGCCCGTGCCACACGCGGCACACGCGCGACCGGCCTGAAGCCCGGCCTGGCCCGCGGCCCTACTAGGGTGTTGGTCATGACAGTCGCCCGGTCTGCCGAGTCCGTTCACGCAGTTGTCAAGGCATACGACGTTCGCGGGGTTGTCGGGGAGCAGATCGACGTGGAATTCGTCCGCGACGTCGGTGCGGCCTTCGCCCGGCTGATGCGCACCGACGCCACCCCCGCCACGCGCATCGTCATCGGTCACGATATGCGCGACTCCTCCCCGGAACTGGCCACCGCCTTCGCCGACGGCGTCCTCGACCAGGGCCTCGACGTGGTCCACATCGGGCTCGCTTCCACCGACGAGCTCTACTTCGCCTCCGGCCATCTGCGGTGCCCCGGGGCCATGTTCACCGCCAGCCACAACCCCGCCCGCTACAACGGCATCAAACTGTGCCGGGCCAACGCGCTGCCGGTCGGCCAGGAAACCGGGCTCGCGACCATCGCCGACGAACTCGTCGAGGGCGTGCCGGCCGGACCGGGCACCCGCGGCACCGCGACCGAACAGAACTTGCTCGAGGCCTATGCCGAATTCCTGCGCGGGCTGGTCGATCTCGGCACGATCCGGCCGCTGAAGATCGCCGTGGACGCCGGTAACGGGATGGGTGGCTATACGGTCCCCGCCGTGCTCGGTGCCGTGCCGCAGCTGACCATCGCCCCGCTCTACTTCGAACTCGACGGATCGTTCCCCAATCACGAGGCGAACCCGCTGGACCCGAAGAATCTGGTCGACCTGCAGAAGTACGTTCGCGAGACGGGCGCCGACATCGGCCTGGCGTTCGACGGTGACGCCGACCGCTGCTTCGTCGTCGACGAGCGCGGCGAACCGGTCCCCCCCTCCGCGGTCACCGCGCTGGTCGCGGAGCGCGAATTGGCGAAAGAGCCGGGCGCCACGATCATTCACAACCTGATCACCTCGCAGGCCGTACCCGAACTGGTCACCGAACTCGGCGGCACGCCCGTCCGTACCCGTGTCGGCCATTCCTTCATCAAGCAGCAGATGGCCTCGACCGGCGCGATCTTCGGCGGCGAGCATTCCGCCCACTACTACTTCCGCGACTTCTGGGGTGCCGACTCCGGTATGCTGGCCGCTCTGCACGTGCTGGCCGCGCTGGGCGAGAAGGACCGGCCGATGTCGGAGCTCGCGTCCTCGTACGCGACGTACGCGGCCTCCGGCGAGATCAACTCCACAGTGGCGGATGCGCAGGAGCGAACCCTGGCGGTGGTCACCGCATTCGAAGGGCGCGCGCAATCGGTGGATCGGCTCGACGGCGTGACCGTGCGGCTGCCCGGACAGGCGTGGTTCAATCTGCGCGCATCCAACACCGAGCCGTTGTTGCGACTCAACGTCGAGGCCCGTTCGCAGGAGGAAGTAGACGCACTCGTGACCGAGATTCTGAGCATCGTGCGCGGCTGACTGGAATAGTGGAATCACAGGGCTTGGATTCGCCCGGGGACAACGACATCCCCCGGCGTGGTGACCCGATTGAGGGGAGGTGGCAACGCCCGATGATCGCAGGGACACCCGTACTCGACCTCGATGACGTCGCCTCGTTGGAGGCCGCGGATTCCGGGGGAATTCTCCGTTCGGCCGCCTCCGGGGGCGCCCAGGTGCGTGCCACCGCGGCCGCCGTCGCCGAAAACGCGCTCAGCCGGCTCGACGGCCTGCGGCCGCGAAGTCTGGTGCTGGTCTCCGGCACCGGGCGCGCGGCACGCGCGGCCACTCTGCTGCAGGCCGCGTTCGGCGACCGCGCGGGGCTGCCCATCATCAGTGCCACCACGATTCCGCAGTGGGTCGGTTCGCTGGACGTGGTGGTCGTCGCCGGTGACGACTCGGCCGACCCGCGACTGACCGGTGCCGTCGACCGGGCGCTGCGCCGCGGCGCCGAAGTCGTGGTCGCCGCGCCCGACGAGGGTCCGATGCGGGCCGCGGCCGCCGGACGCGCTGCCATGCTGCCGCCGCGGATCCGGGTGCTCGACCACAACCGGATGCTGCGATTCGTCGCGGTCGGCATCGCGGTGCTGCAGGCCGTCGACCCCGTGCATATCGGGCCGCTGGTCCCGAACCTCGACGAACTCGCCGACGGGCTCGACGCCGAGGCCCTGCGCGACGGCCCGCACCACGAGGTCTTCCACAACCCCGCCAAAACCCTCGCCGCGCGGATGCGGGAACGGCGGCTGGTGCTGACCGGCGATTCCCCCGCCGCCGCGGTGGTGGCCGAGCACGGCGCCGAGGTGCTGTTGCAGACCGCCGGACAGATCGCGGCCGCCGTCGACCTCACCGAGGCCGTGGCCGCCAACGCGCGGCTGATCGAATCCGCGGAGGCGACCGCGCCCGGTTACGATCCGCTGTTCCACGACGAGCAACTGGACGGACCGGCCCCGGTCGATCGGGCCCGGGTGTTCGTGGTGAGCGCCGACGGCGATCAGGTCGCGGCCCGGCGCCGGCTGGCCGTCTTCGGCGCGGGCGCGGGCATCGTCGACGCCGATCTGGTCAACGTCGACATCGAGCTGATGCGCACCGAGGCGAGTGTGCCGCGCGATACCGGTGCGGGCGAACCCCAGGCGCCGGCGGCCGGGCGCGGCAGTGAGCTCGAACAACTGGCGGTACTGGTGTTGCGGCTGGAAATGGCCGCCGCCTATCTGCGTCTGCTCGGCGGCCCCCCAGCCGCGAGCCGTCCCGCCCACTACGACGGGGGCCACTACTAGTGCACGAACTCGTTGGTGCGTTGCGTTCCTATGCCTGGGGATCTCGCACCGCACTCGCTCAGCTGTGCGGCCGGGAGGTTCCCTCTCCCCATCCCGAGGCCGAACTGTGGTTCGGCGCCCACCCCGCCGACCCGGCGAAGGTCCTCGCCGACGGCGCCGGCCGCTCGCTGCTGGAACTGCTCGAGGCCGAGCCGAACCGGGAGTTGGGCGCGGTCGCCTCGGCATTCGGCGGCCGCCTGCCGTTCCTGCTGAAGATCCTGGCCGCTGAGGAACCGCTGTCGCTGCAGGCGCATCCCAGCGCCGATCAGGCCCGCTACGGATTCGACCGGGAGAACCACACGCGGGTTCCGCTGGATTCCCCCATGCGCAACTACCGCGACGACTCCCACAAACCCGAACTGGTGGTCGCACTCGACCGTTTCGAGGCGCTGGCCGGTTTCCGCGATCCGCTGCGCACCGTCGACCTGCTGAACTCGCTGGCCGTGCCGGAACTGGTGCAGTACACCGAACTACTTGCCGCCCAGCCGGATTCGGGTGGCCTGCGCACCCTGTTCACCACCTGGATCACCCTGCCGCAGGCCATGCTGGCCACCCTGCTGCCGAAGGTCCTCGACGGATGTGTGCGCTATCTCAAACAGGTCGACCCGCTCGAATCGCCCAGGCAGGCCAAGGAATTCGCGGCCGAAGCGCGCACCACCCTGGAGCTGGCCGAGGCGTATCCCGGTGATGCCGGGGTGCTGGCGGCCCTGCTGCTGAACCGGTTGACGCTGGAACCCGGACAGGGCCTGTTCCTGGCCGCCGGCAGCCTGCACGCCTATCTGCGCGGTATGGGCGTCGAGATCATGGCCAATTCGGACAATGTGCTGCGCGGTGGGCTCACCCCCAAGCACGTCGACGTGCCCGAGCTGCTGCGGGTGCTGGATTTCGAACCGCTGCGCACGCCGATCATCGACCCCGAACCGGTCGATGAGAACTCGTTCCGGTATCCCACGCCCGCACCGGAATTCGCGCTGCGCCGCTTCGAATTGACCGAGGACGCCGCGGCGGTCGACATCCCGCGGGTCGGACCCGGCATCATGCTGGTGACGGCCGGCACCGTGGCGCTGTCGCAGGCCGGGAACGAATTGCCGATCGCCGCCGGCAGCGCCGCGTGGATCTCGGCCACCGATACCGATATCCGGGCGCGAGCTCTCGGCGGCCCCGCGCAGCTGTTCTGCGCGTGTGTAGGCGAGTGAGCGCACGGCCGGTTCGGCCGCTTTAGTAGATTGATCGAACAAATCGGACATCTACCGGCGTGCGCCGGGGACGGAAGGACCGGGGCTGCACCATGTCTGCTGGTGGTGGAAAGAAGGCGATCTTCGCGGCGTTGAGCGCGAATGCCGGTATCGCGGTGGCGAAATTCGTCGGCGCCGCGATCACCGGTTCCGGATCGATGCTGGCCGAGGCCGTGCACTCGGTGGCCGACACCGGTAATCAGGGATTGCTGTTGCTCGGGCAGAAGCGTGCCGAGCAGGAGGCCGACGATCTGCATCCGTTCGGCTACGGACGCAACCGCTACTTCTACTCGTTCGTCGTGGCGCTGGTGCTGTTCTCCCTCGGTTCGATGTACGCGATCTACGAGGGTGTGCACAAGATCCAGCATCCGGAGGAATTGACCTCCCCCGTGGTGGCGATCGTGATCCTGGCCATCGCGTCGGTGCTCGAGGGCTACAGCTTCATGACCGCGATGCGGGAATCCGCACCGCTGCGCGAGGGTGCGAGCTGGTGGCGGTTCATCCGCAACTCGCGCAGTCCGGAACTGCCCGTGGTGCTGCTCGAGGACACCGGCGCGCTCATCGGCCTGCTGATCGCACTGGCCGCGGTGGTTCTGACGGTGGTGACCGACAACGCGATCTGGGACGGCATCGGCACCCTCGGCATCGGCCTGCTGCTCGGTGCCATCGCGGTCGTGCTCATCGTGGAGATGAAGAGCCTGCTGATCGGCGAGGGTGCGACCCCCGCCCAGGACGCGGCGATCCGCGCGAAGCTGGTCGACGGCGAACGCATCGACCGGGTCATCCACCTGCGCACCGAATACCTCGGCCCGGAGGAGATGCTCGTCGCGGCGAAGGTGTCGATCGTGCCCGGACTGGAGATCGCCGATATCGCCGCCGCGATCGACGACGCCGAAGCCCGGGTGCGGGCGGCCGTTCCCGCCGCCCGGGTCATGTACATCGAGCCGGATCTGTACCGCACCCAGCCGGTGTAGACCCGCGGCGGATGCCTGAGCATCGAGAAGCCCCGGGCCGAGGGCGATGCGCGGCGTGCGGCTCAGCCCCTCGCACCGAGCAGGACGGCCGGGTCGGTGCGGATTCCGAATTGCTCGCGTAGCGCACGAGTCGCGGCGTGCATGCCGCACATGCCGTGCACGCCGGGCCCGGGCGGCGTCGCCGCGGAGCACAGGTACACGCCGGGAAGCGGTGTGGCATAAGGGTTCCAGCGCGGAGTCGGGCGGAAGATCGTCTGCGCCAGGGTCATCGCACCGGCCGCGATGTCGCCACCGACATAGTTGGCGTTGTGCGCGGGCATGCGTGCTGCCGGACGCACGTGGGTGGCCTGGATCAGATCACGGAAGCCGGGGGCGAAGCGTTCGAGTTGCGCGACGACGCCGGGACTCACGTCGCGGCCGGATCCGTTGGGTACGTGGGCATAGGTGTACAGCGTGTGATTGTCGCCGGGAGCTCGGGACGAATCGACCACGCCCGGCTGGATCACCAAGACGTACGGCCGCTCGGCGTGCCGGCCCGACGCGACGAGACGTTCGACGGCCGTCGCCTCGGCTCGCGTGCCGACGACATGCACGGTGCCGGCGGCCGCCAGCTCCGTCGCCTGCCACGGCACCGGGCCCGACAGGGCGAAATCCACCTTGCACGCGGCGCCGCCGAATCGGTAGCGCTGCAACCGGTTTCGGTACGCCGTGGGCACTCGCGCGATCCGCAGCAGTTCCGTGGGCGCGGTGTCGAGCAGAACCGATCGCACACCGGCGAATTCGTCCAGTGAATCGACGCGGTGCCCGGTGTGGATACGCCCGCCGTGGCGTTCCAGATCGGCGATCAGCGCATCGACGATGGCCTGTGAGCCGCCGCGCGGGATCGGCCAGCCGCCCACATGGCCGAGGGTGCCGAGCAGCAGCGCCACGCCGGCCGCCGAGAACTGCCGCGGCGGCATGATGGCGTGCGCACTCACCCCGGTGAACAGTGCCGCCGCACGTTCTTCGCGAAAACGCAGGTCCCACAGCGGAGATGCCTGCTCGAGCAGTCGGCGGCCGAAGCCCACCGCGGACAGCGGATCGCGAGGAAGATGGCGCAGGTCCGACATTCCCAGCTCCACCACCGCCTCCCACTCTCGCACCAGCGGGGCGAACAGGCGCCGCCACATCGCACCGTCGCGGCCCAGACCCTCGACCGTCCGGTCCAGATCCCGCCAGGCCGACGCGGCTACCCCACCGTCGAGCGGATGTCCGTAGGAGATCGCGGGAGTGGCCAGTTCGACGCCGTGCGCACCGAGATCGAAGGCGCGGAAGAACGGGGACGCCAGCGCCATCGGATGCGCGCCCGCGCACACGTCGTGGTGATATCCGGGCAGGGTGAGCTCCGCGGTCCGGCAGCCGCCACCGGCACGATCCTCGGCTTCGAACACCTCCACCTCGAGTCCCGCGCGGGCCAGCAGCACCGCCGCGGCCAGACCGTTGGGCCCGGAGCCGACCACCACCGCATCCGCCATGATCACCACCTTAAGGCGAAAGCCAAGGGCTACATGACATCCCGACGCAACGATCGGCTACGGCAGCTGACACTTCGAGCGGCTGCGGTGCCGCGTCACCTCGTGCTCTCAACTGCGAGTGCCCCAGCGCATGAGGACGTGCATGCGTTGTTCCCACAGGTCGGGACGCAGGCGACCGCTCCGGTCCAACGCCGCCATCCCGTGCAGTGCGCTCCAGAACACTTCGGTGTACGCCCCGGATTCGTCATCGGGGACGCGCGGGCGGAAGAGTCGCTCGAGTTCCTCGAAGCAGTCGCGCAGTGTCTGCGGGGCGTCGGGCCCGAAGGGCAGTTCGGTGTCCTGAACGAACATGGCGTCGTAGAGGGCTGGGTTGTCGGCGGCGAAGTGCAGATAGGCGCGGGCGACAGCCTCCATCGCGGCGTCGGGGCCGTCGGCCTGGTCGCGCGCGGCCCGCAGGACATCCCTGAGCAGGGCGATCCCCTCCTCGGCCACGGCCGAGACGATCGCTCGCTTTCCCGAGAAGTGGCTGTAGAGCACGGGCTGGCTGTATTCGATGCGCTCGGCCAGCCGGCGCACGGTCACCGCATCCCAGCCGTCGGATTCGGCCAGTTCACGCGCGCTATCGATGATCGCCTGCCGGCGCTGTGCGCGTTCGCGTTCCTTGCGTTCCTGAACCGTCATACCGAAATTCTAGCAACGCTAGACAAGTTAGCGATGACCACTTACGATCGACGCGTCGGTTAGCAACGCTAGATTTTGGAGCGAGACAATGACGCGCACCCGCTTCGCCACCGCCCTCGTCCTGATCGGCGTCGCCTTCATCCTCTACATCGGCCTCGGCTACGTCCTCGCACCGAATTCCATGGCCCCCGGATTCGGCCTTCCGGCCTGGCCGGAGGGAGAGTCGTCGGCCTTCATGACCTTGAAGGGAGTCCGCGATATCAGCTCCGGCGTGGTGCTGCTGGCGCTGCTGCTCACGCGGCAGCGTTTCGCCCTCGGCATCGCGATGCTCGCCATCGCTGTGACGCCGATCGGCGACATGCTCACGGTGCTGAACAACCAGGGCTCCGTGACCACCGCGCTGAGCGTGCACGGTCTGACCGCCGCCCTGGTCGCCGCGACCGGTGTGCTGCTCATCCGCGAGCGTTCGGCCGCGACGGCGTCCCGGAACACCGTCGCGACGGTCCCGGCCGTCGCCGTACCGCAATAGTCAGCGATACCAGTGTTTCGGCAGCTACGACAAGGCCGCCCGTGCGAGTGCACGGGCGGCCTTGTCGTTCACAGCACAGGTCGAATCACAGCACGAGTCGACGCGCAGGACGACCAGCGATCGCCGGACCTAGTGTTCCGCGCCTGAAAT
>NZ_JADKYP010000082.1 GCF_015354405.1 Nocardia sp. BSTN01
AAAAGTGCCGAGAAAGGGCGAGGATTGCACGATCGGTTCGGCGTCGCTTCGGCGCAGCTGCGACTGTTGTCCGAATCCGGCTCCGCTCGGCCGCACAATGCCTAGAGTGCGCTCATGAGCAGAGTGGGCGCGCTGGTTCGAGTCGCGCTGGCCTATGTGATCGCCGTCGTCGTGGGACTCGCCTGGCTGCTGTGGGGCCCGGATACCGGGCAGCTGTGGTTGAACGGCCTGATCGCCGATCTGATCGCCACGGTCGTGGTCTTCGTGTTCAGCCGCATCTATCGCAATTCCAGTTTCTACGACCCATACTGGAGCGTGATCCCGCCGCTGCTGGCCTTCTACTGGTGGATCCGCAGCGACGAGCCGTCGAATCCGGCGCGCTGGTGGCTGATGATGGCCGTCATGCTGGTGTGGGCGGTGCGGCTCACCGCCAACTGGGTGACAACATTTCCCGGAATGCACCACGAGGATTGGCGCTATCCGATGGTGCGCGAACGCGCGGGCAGATTCGCCTTCGCCGCGGATCTGTTCGGAATCCACGTCTTTCCGACGCTGCAGGTGTTCGCCGGGATGATTCCGGTGTACGTGGTCGCGACGCGCGCCGGCGAACCGTTCGGTGTGCTCGACGTCGTCGCCTTCGTGATCGGTGCGGGCGCGGTGACGCTGGAAGCCGTCGCCGATCTGCAGATGCATCGCTTCGCCGCCACCAAATCTCCCGGCCAGGTCATGGACCGCGGGGTCTGGGCGTGGTCGCGGCATCCGAACTATTTCGGCGAGTGCGGCGTCTGGCTCTCGTTCGGCCTGTTCGGTCTGGCCGCAGCCCCGGGTAGCTGGTGGGTTCTCGCTGGTGTGGTGACGATGGTCGCGATGTTCGTGGGCGTCAGCATTCCGATGATGGAACAGCGCAGCCTCCAGCGGCGGCCGGCGTACCGGGATGTGGTGCACCGGGTTTCGGCCTTCGTGCCGCTTCCGCCGCGCCCCCGTGCACTGTGAGCCGACCGTCGGTTACGGCACTTGCACGGAGACGAAGCCGGGCGTGTACACGCCGCCGGTGAGAATGACGGCGACGACGGGTCCGCTCCCGGTCACGACCGTGACCGCCGGCGGGATTCCGTTGAGGCCGTCGGAAAGATGTGCTTCGCCGGATGCGCCGGTGGCGAGGTTCAGCCATCGCACCGGCGCCGAATAGCAGCCCCACCCACGGTCGTTCGCGCCGGTGATGGTGATTTCCCCCGCTCGTGCACCGGTGACGGCCACGCAGCGGGCGGGTAGCGAATCGACGCTGCCGTTCGGATTACCGTACGGCGCGGGGTTGATCTGAAACGGAACCGTCTCCGCGGCCGCCGCCGCGGCACCCGAGCCGAGCAGCACGGCAATCGCGCCGCCCAGAACTACCTTGCGAACCACAGTCATCACCGAGCCCTCCTGCGAGCCGACATACGCGCTGTGGTTCCCCATCTTAGGGTCGCCCGCCCTGACGAGCCCGCGTTCCTGCGTGCGTGCCGTCTTCGCGCGGGCAATACTGCTCGGGTGGGCGGCTCCGGAAACGACAGCTCCAGCGGCGACGAGATCCCGGCGTGGAAACGGCGCACCGCGGGCGAATCGCGGTGGGCGGCGACGGCGGCGATGGTCGGGATCATCGTGCTGCAACTGCTGCTGCCACATCATTTCCAGCTGCGGCCGATCTGGCTGCTGCCGCTGCTCGAGGTGCTGCTGCTCATCGTGCTGGTGGTGAGCAGCCCGGTGCGGCTGAACCGGGAGGAGATCTGGCTGCGGTGGTGTGGCCTGGCGATGTCGGCGCTGCTGGGGATCGCCACCGCATGGTCGGTGTTCCGGCTCGTCGCTGGGCTCATCGACGGCACCCTCAGCAACGATCCCCCGGTCCTGCTCGGCTCCGGCGCGGCCATCTGGCTGACCAACGTCACCGTATTCGCGCTCTGGTATTGGGAATTCGATCGCGGCGGACCGGCGGCCCGGGCGCACGCCCGTGAGCCGCTTCCGGATTTTCTGTTCGTCCAGATGCAGAACCGCGACCTGGCGCCCGCCGACTGGGAACCGGAATTTCTCGACTACCTCTACCTGTCGTTCACCAACGCCACCGCCTTCAGCCCCACGGACGTGATGCCGATGACGCGCTGGGCCAAGACGCTGATGATGGCCGAATCGGCATTGTCGCTGATCACCGCGGCACTGGTCATCGCGCGAGCGGTCAACGTCTTGAAGTGAAGACGGCGCGGGGTTTCCCGAGCCGATCTCCGCCACAACGGCCTCGCCGGCCCGGATCGCCTACCGGTCCACCACTTCGGCCATCGCGAGCCGGGCGGCATTGGCGCCGCACATGCCGTGTGCGCCCGGACCGGGCGGGGTCGCGGCCGAGCAGATGTACATGCCGCGAACGCCGA
Organism: Nocardia sp. BSTN01; assembly: GCF_015354405.1. Lineage (GTDB taxonomy): Bacteria > Actinomycetota > Actinomycetes > Mycobacteriales > Mycobacteriaceae > Nocardia. The sequence continues at coordinate 2,403 of NZ_JADKYP010000082.1, forward strand.
GATTGTAGGGGGACAACGTTGTTCTCGGCCCGAACATCAGCTGGCGAATGTCCTTGGCCCCGGTCATGATGTCGCCGCCCACATAGTTCTGGTTGTAGACGGCCATCTCGGTCGTCGAGCGAACCGCCTGTCCCACAATGCGTTCCCGGAACCCGGGCGCGAACCGCTCGATCTGCGCGATGATCGCCTCGGTCGCGTCGCCGGTAAAGCCGTTGGGCACATGGGCGTAACTCCACACCGGGTGGATGTCACCCGCCGAACGCTGCGGATCGGCCAGGTACTGCTGTCCGACCAGAACGAAGGGCCGCTCGGGCATCCGGCCCGCGTGGATCTCGCGTTCACCGGCGGCCAGCTCCGCGTAGGTCCCACCGAGGTGGACCGTCCCGGCCCGGTGCGCGTGCGGAGCCGTCCACGGCACCCCACCTGCGACCGCGAAGTCGACCTTGTAGGCCCCGGGCCCGCGCCGGAAACGGGCGAACGCGTGCCGAACTCGCCGCGGTAACCGATCGCCGAGAATGCGAGCGACGGCATCGGGCGCCAGATCGAACATCGTGATGTCGGCCGGTGGCAACTGTGCCGCCGACTCGACCCGCACCCCGGTCTCGATCTTTCCGCCCAGCTCCGCCAGTAGTGCCGCCAGCGCATTCGCGATCGACTGTGATCCGCCCTCGGCCACCGCCCAGCCGAACCGATGGCCGGCGGTGAGGATGCCGAGGCCGACGGCCGAACTGAGCGGATGGTGCAGCGGCCGGAAGGCATGGGTCGCGACGCCTCCGAACAGCGCGCGTGCCTGCTCGGTCCGGAACATCCGGGCGACGGCCGAACCCGGCAGCAGGGTCGGCAGCCCGAACCGGGCCAACGTCAGCGGGTGATGCGGGACGCGCAGCAGCGGCCGCATGATGTCCTCGCTCAACGCGTCGTAACGGCGCACCGGGCGATCGAACGTCAGCCGCCAGCGCGATTCGTCCCGTCCGAGTCCGGCCGCGGTTCGCTCGACCGAGCGATACAGCACGCCGGCGGTGCCGTCGTCGAGCGGATGCACGCAGTCGATCTCCGGCAGGCGCCAGGTGAGTCCGTAGCGGTCCAGACCCAGGCCCGCGAGGAACGGCGAACCGACGGCCATCGGATGGATGGCCGAGCAGTGGTCGTGCAGCAGACCGGGAACGATCGCCTCGCTGCTGCGCGTGCCGCCGCCGATCTGCTCGGCCGCCTCGAGCACGGTGACCTCGATACCTTCGGAGGCGAGGGCGACGGCGGCGGCGAGCCCGTTGGGCCCGCCGCCGACCACCAGCGCAGTTGTCACGCCACCACTCCGAAATCGTCCTGCGTGGGTTCGGTCTGCACCGGGCGAACCCAGTTGGGCCGCAACGGAATCGGGCCGTTCGGCAGCCACGGCTGCTCGGCGACAGCATCGGCGACATTCCAGGTGCCGCGTTCGATCACGCCCAGCGCGGCGTCGATCAGCTTGTAGTGCTGCACGCCGCTGCCGAACGCCTCCGATTCCACCCAGGCGACCACACATTCGCCGGGTTCGAAGCGAGCCTCGTCCTGCACCGCGCGGATCATCTCCTCGTCGTGGAAGTGGCCGTCACCGAAATTGAACCCCACGATCGAGTTGCAGAGGAACTCCCCCTCCCGGACCGTGCGCGAATCGATATCCGGCAGCCGTGAGATCAGCAGCGAGAACAGGCCGCGGCCCTGGCTGTGCAGGGTGCGCCAGGCGATCGTCTTCTGCAGGGTGATCTCCGCCCACTGCGGTTCGTAACCGAATTCGATGAATTGGTCGATCTGATTGCCGGCCGAGCGGGTCACCCGGTTCAGCTTCTCCTCGGCGCCCGGGGTGAACGTCCACACCGCCGAGGCCCAGTTGCCCGCGTACTGCCGCATCGACGGCAGGAACGAGACCTTGTCGGGCCGCAGATTACCGAGCACCGGGAACAACAGCAGCGCGGCGACCACCGGGACGACCAGCCACACCGGCGACATGTCCCACACGGCGTATCCGTTCCAGGCCGGGAAGCCGAGGAACAGGAAGACGGTGGCGTAGGCGAACAGCACGTTCCATTCCAGCGGCACGGCCAGCGGGAAGGTGGACACGATGAACAGGTGGAAGATCACCATGATCAGCACCGCGATCAGGGTCACCCACTTGTTCGTGGAGAACAGCAGCGCCAGCGGAACCAGCATCTCCACGCAGGTGCCGTTGACGTGGGCCATGAAATGCGCGATGCCGGAGGGGCGCATATCGCGCGGGAAATCCTTGTAGTGCGCGCGTTTCACCGACTTGAACGGCACCGACGGACTGTTGGACACCATCGGCGGCACCACGTTGGAGAAATGCTTGCCGAGTTTGGAGAAGCCCGCGCCCACCCAGACGACCACGATCAGCAATTTCAACGCGACGATCATGTTGACGAACGGGAACACCGTGAACGCGATCAGCGCCGGCAGATACTGCTCGCCGCGGGCGCCGAGGAAAACGACCTTGTCGCGCAGGCCGTTGAGAATCAGCAGCACGATCGGCGCGAGCAGCACGGCGGGAGCGATGAGCCCCGACGCGTTGTCCGGCAGTGCCGCCGCGAGCGAATCACTCGGTGCGCCGGGCAGAGCCAGCGCGATAACCAGACTCGCGAGAAGGGCCAGATACAGGGTGACGTCGAACCGGGTGCGGCGATCACCGCCGGTGCCGGGCACCCATGCCCACGGGCGTTGCCGGATGGTGCCGGGCCGGGCCCAGAAGAGGATGCCACCGGTCATCGGTTTCACCTTGCCGGCCAACGGCCCCCATGAACCGGCGAGACCGACGACCTCCAGCAGCACCGTCCAGACGACCGCCTTCTGATAGACGATCGGCTGATTCCACCATTCGGCCACATGCCAGAACGCCGGAAGTCCGGAAGTCAGTGTGGCCACCGTGATTCCACCGATCGCGTAGAGCACGACCAGTTTGAGGATGTAGACGCAATGCACCATCTTCGGTGAGCCGAAGCCGTTTTCGGCCCAATCGGCGCCGAGGATGCGCATGCGCTCCATCAGCGGTTTCTGCAGGAACGTGTCCGGATCGACGGCCGGCAGGTCCGGCTTGGTGAATCCCATCGGAATATCTCCTTCTCGTGGGGCGGATCAGGCGGTCGGCACGCGGCGCAATGAGGGTTTGTCGAGTTTTCCGACGGCGTTCTTGGGCAGGTCGTCGAGGAACGTGATCGCTACGGGCAGTTTGTATTTCGACAAGTTCCGCCAGGTGTGGGCGAGCACCTGTTCGGCGGTGAGGGTGGCGCCGGAATTCAGGGCGAGGAACAGCACGGGCTCCTCGCCGTAGAGTTCGCTGACCCGGCCGACCACGGCGGCCTCGGCGACCTCGGGCAGCTGGTAGACGACGGTCTCGATCTCCTTGGGATAGATGTTCTCGCCGCCGCGGATGATCATGTCCTTGGCCCGGTCCACCAGGACGAGGTAGCCGTCCTCGTCGATGCGGCCGATATCGCCGGTGTGCAGCCAGCCGTCGATGATCGTGCGGGCCGTGTCCTCCGGCCGATTCAGATAGCCGCGCATGACATTCGGACCCTGGATCAGCACTTCACCCGCGACACCGTCGGCGACCGGATTGCCGTCGGGGTCGGCGATGCGGATGGTCTGGCCGGGCAGCGGGAGACCGACCGTGCCCGGCTTGCGGCGGCCGCGCAGCGGATTGACGACGCTCGCACAGGTGCCCTCGGAGAGGCCGTAGCCCTCGACGATCGGTATGCCGTAACGGTTTTCGAACTTCAGCAGCAGTTCGGCACTGGCGGGTGCGGCGCCGCAGACCGCGAATCGCACCGCCGAGGTATCGGGGGAGATGTCCGGCGGCAGATCGGCCAGCATCGTGTAGATGGTCGGCACCGCGGAGAAGTAGGTGGCGCGGCTACGCTCCAGTCGGTCGAAGAACGCGTCCGGGCTGAACCGTCCCGCGATCGTGGTGCGCCCGCCGGCGAGCAGCGGCGAGAGAGTGCTCACCACGATGCCGTTGACATGGAACAGCGGCAACACCAGCAGGCTGTGATCGGCGGCCGTGAGTTCGAAGGCGCCGATCGCCATGGCGCACATGGCGTTCAGGTTCGCGTGATCGAGCATGACGCCCTTGGGCCGCCCGGTGGTCCCGCTGGTGTAGACGAGCAGGGCCAGCGCATCGTGGCGAGTCTCGGGGGCGATATCGGCCGGCGGTCGTGCGGTGAGCTCGGCAGGGGCGAGGACCGTGAGCCCGATATCCATCGGCCGATCGGTGACCAGCACCTCGGCCCCGGCATCGGCGACCTGATAGCCGGCCTCGGCCGGAACCAGCGACGGATTGATCGGCGTCACCGCGGCGCCCAGACGCCACGCGGCGAACAGGGATACCACCAGCGCCACGGTGTTGGGCAACATCACCGCGACGACATCGCCGGAGGAAACTCCGTGCGCGGCAAGGGCGGTGGCCGCGCGCCGTACCGCATCGGCGAACTCGGCGTTGGTCAGCTCGACCTGATCGTCGGCCACACAGGGCCCGCCGGGGTCGCGGCGGCTGCGAAGGTCGGGTAACTCGGAAAGGTGCATGGACGGTCCTGAATCTTGGTCTCGAACGGACACGTCAACGGTAGAAATCAGTGAGCTGGACCACACCGTCGTGCGTAGACGAATTACTCGGGGGTGTCGTCTTCGCGAGACAAAGAATCTGCGCCCGGCGGTGCCCGGCCGGTGCGGCGTCCACGGGCGTACACCTGAACTTTCCGTGCAAACCTCCGCGACAATGCGAGAAATCGCGCAGGATCGCCGGGCTTTGCACGATTAGTTCACCCCCATCAGCGCGCTCGCGGGCTCAGCGCATGAGCACCGATGTGCCGTACCACTGGCACACCAGCAGCGCGATCTCCACGTCGAGCCGGTCGTCGGCGATCGGTCGCCCGCGCCGGGACACCGCCCGGCTCACCCGGTATTTCACCGAGTTGTAGTGCAGATCCAGCTCCTGCGCCGCCGCCTTGTAGCTGGATCCGGTGCGCAGGAACACACGCAGGGTGTCGCGCAGCCGCGCATCGCTCGCCGTGTCGGTCGCCAGCGGTCCGAGGACGTCGGTGACCCAGTCCCGGACGGCTGCCGGGTTCTCGCCGAGCAGTGCGGCCGCGGTCAAGCCCGGATCGGTGGCCGCCACGACCTTGTCCGCCGCCCCACTCCGGGCCGCCACCGTGCGGGCCCGCTGGGCCTGGCGATGCGAGCGGCGGAACCCCTCGACTCCCACCCCCACGGCGCCGATCGCGATATGAGGCGCGTCCGGCCGGGTGGCGGCGAACCGGCGGATCCGCGCGGCCGGATCATCGGGATCCGAGGTGTACGGCAACCAGACCCATCCGCTGGTGCGGTCGGCCGCGGCGAACAGCGGGGCGGCAGCCACATCGACCGCGCCGGCGAGTTCCCGGACGAATCGCTGCAACCGGGCCAGGTCGTCGCTGTCGGAGTCGGCGTCCGGATACCAGAGCACCATCGCCACGTGATGCCGGCGCAGCGGATACCGGATCGCGGCGGTGGCATCGTCGACGTCGACGGCGGTGTCCTCGGCCAGCACCTCCCGAACGCGCATGGCGCGCACGCTGTTCCGATTCTCCAGCCACCGTTCGCGCTCCTCCTCGTAGACCGCGACCACCTGCTGTGAGATCCAGTCGATGTAGGCGAACAGCACGTCGGTGATCTTTTCGATCACCGCGATCCGCGTCGTCGGCTCCATATCGATGGCGTGCAGTTCCGCGAACACCAGCTCGGTCAACCGCCGCTGCCCCAGCCGGTACGCCCGTACCAGCGCATTGACCGGTACCCCGTGCTGCGCGAGCCGCCGCGCGTATTCGAGCGCCGCGGTCGGCGCGGTGATCCGCTCGACCGCGATCCCGTGCCGCAGCGCATGCAGAATCGTGTCGACATTCCCCTCGACACTCGCCCCCAGCAACTCCACCGTCCGCGCATCCCCCCGCAACTCCGGGATGAGCTGCTCGAGCGCGTCCTTGATCAGCGAACTGACCCCGGTCACCTGCTCGTTCATCCGCGCGGCGATCCGAGCGACATATTCGCCCGACCCGACATCACCATCCCGCGCCTTCACCACACCACGGACGGTATGCCCCCAAACCCACCCAGACCGCCGTTCCGCCCAGATTTCGTCTCCCCGAGACGAAGGCATGAATAAAAATCCATCTCACCGAGACCAGCGAGCAGACACGAAAAATCCCCCCGACCGCAGGTCGAGGGGATTTCAAAGTGGCCAAGGCCGGGATCGAACCGGCGACCTTCCGCTTTTCAGGCGGACGCTCGTACCAACTGAGCTACCTGGCCGGGGCACCCGAACCGAATGCCGTACAACAAAGCGACCCTGACGGGACTCGAACCCGCGACCTCCGCCGTGACAGGGCGGCGCGCTAACCAACTGCGCCACAGGGCCTTGCATGCTCTCAACGGTGTTGCCACCGTACCCCCTACGGGATTCGAACCCGCGCTACCGCCTTGAAAGGGCGGCGTCCTAGGCCGCTAGACGAAGGGGGCCCGCCGGATCTCTCCGGTCCGTACCTCAACGGCTTCCGTTGGGAGCTCGCATAGCTTATGACAGGCTTTGCGCTATTCCCAAATCGGCTGGTCAGAGGCCCAGATTCAGATCTTCCAGGCGTGCCGAGGCCTTCCAGCCGTGCCGGCGGAACTCCTCGAGCCAATCCTGAGTCGCCATCGCCTCGATGATCACCTCCAGCGCCTCGGTGAACCGGGTGCGCAGATCGACCCCGCCGCCGAGCAGATCGATGATGTAGCGCTGTCCGGCCAGCGCGGCGGCCAGGGTGCGGGTGAAGCGGTCCGGGTCGGTGTCCAGGCGCAGCTGCTTGCGGTCGACGGCGCGCACCGCGAGCAGCCGCGCCGACCGGCTGACGATGCGGCTGCCACCGGCCCGCGCGTCCTGATAGAACTCCGGTTCGATCACGAGCCGGAACTCGGCCTGGGCGATGATGTCGTTCTCCAGGCGCAGGGCGACCTCGTCGATCATCCCGTGCATGATGTCCAGCGGCTCGAGATCCGTTCTGGCCAGCCACCTTTCGGTGGTCGCCCGATATCGTTCGACGGCAGCGTCCAGCACCGCCCGGGCCAGATCCTCCTTGGAATCGAAATGGAAGTACATCGCGCCCTTGGTCGCGCGCGATCCCTCCAATATGCGATTCAGCGATGCCGCGGCATAGCCGCTCTTCCCGAATTCAACGGCGGCGGACCTGATGATCGCCGCCCGTGTCCGGCGGGCCCGCTCTTGCTGCCGTGCCATGCTCGAAACGCCTCCGAAGCTGCTTGCCGCCGGAGGAACCGATGGGGGACGGTCCTCGACGAGAAGTTATTAGATTTTCAAATACTTAATTCCGGGCTAACGCCCGGTTTTCAGACTTTCGGTACGAAAATTCGCAGGGATACCTGAAACACACCAGCTGGTATAGTTTCGACGTCCGGGTGCGCCGCAGGGGGTGCGCACCCGGGCGTTTTGTTCGTCTCGGATCCGCCTCCTGCGACGTCGCCTCCTCCGACCTCGTGACCGGCCCGGCCGGTCGCGAGATGTGCCGGCACCAAATCTTCGGCCGAATCCCAACGGCCGGAAGATCTCCCGGATTCGCCGGAATTCACCAAGCGATCACCGTACCCCGAATCCCGGAACGACGCGCCACGTACCGAGGAGTCACTTCACCGGGAACCGGAACCGGTTGTGGCAAATGCCCGGTTAGCGCCCGGGTATGCGAATTCCGGCGCGCCCCAGCGATGTTCACCACCACCGGCCGACGCCGTGGATACCCGGGACTCATCCCGGCCGCTGCGGTCGGCCACCGGGCGGATCCACCGACACGATCACCTCCCGTACCAAATATGTTGTCACGCACTACGTTTGGACAATGTTTCCACACTTCCGCGCTGAAACAAATTGCTGAGCAAGGCGATTGCCCGGCAATCGGCCGGGTATACGGGAACCCCGCGGCGCTCCGGAACCGGCGGGCCCGGCGCGCGGATCCCTCCGACCGTCGAGGCGGGCACCGCCCGGCGTTCAGGGGGGCGCCCGGATATCGCCGACGGCGATCCCGCTCCCGGAAGCCGCCACCCCGCCCTCGAACGCCGTGCGACCAGCGCAGATACCCACCGCCACACCGTCGGACGGATACCGGTTACCACTTCCGCGCGCGAAACATTAGACTTGCGGACCGCGCCCCTATAGCTCAGTTGGTAGAGCTACGGACTTTTAATCCGCAGGTCCCAGGTTCGAGCCCTGGTGGGGGCACACCGATGGGCCGGAGTGAGAGCTCCGGCCCATCGCCGTCTCCGGCGTCGTCCCGCAGCGCGAGTGCCCGGGACCTGCGCAATCCGATACTCGGCTAACGTTCCGGACTCCCAGCCGATACACCGTTGGCGCACAGGTCCGCCCCCTACACTCGCAACCGGTTGGGGCATGTGCCGAACACCCTTATGAGTTCCGTCACCGATGCTGTGAACTCATACAGGTGCGCTTCGCATCACACCTACGGTGTCGTAAGGTATGGGCGGCGGCGGCACGGCCAGCAGGGGGGCGACCAGCAATATCGCAGGACAACACCGAAGGGCGTATGTATGGCAAGGGATCTGACTCAACTCGAGCTGCTGACGGAGTTGGAGCCGGTTGCCGAAGAAAACGTCAACCGGCACCTTTCGATGGCCAAGGAATGGCACCCGCACGACTACGTGCCGTGGGACGAGGGCCGCAACTTCGCCGCGCTGGGTGGTGTCGACTGGGATCCGGAGCAGTCGAAGCTCAGTGAAGTGGCGAAGGCCGCGATGATCACCAACCTCCTCACCGAGGACAACCTGCCCTCCTACCACCGCGAAATCGCCGAGAACTTCTCCCAGGACGGCGCCTGGGGAACCTGGGTCGGCCGCTGGACCGCCGAGGAGAACCGCCACGGCATCGTGATGCGCGACTACCTCGTGGTCACCCGCGGCGTGGACCCGGTGGCATTGGAACAGGCCCGCATGGTCCACATGACCAACGGCTTCGCCTCCCCCGCCGAGGCCGACGCCGGATTCCTGCACTCGGTCGCCTACGTGACCTTCCAGGAGCTGGCCACCCGCGTCAGCCACCGCAACACCGGCATCGCCTGTGGTGAACCGATCGCCGACCGCATGCTGCAGCGCGTCGCCGCCGACGAGAACCTGCACATGATCTTCTACCGCAACATGTGCGGCGCGGCGCTGGATCTGGCGCCGGATCAGGCCCTCGACGCGATCACTCTGATTCTCGAGAACTTCCAGATGCCCGGCGCCGGAATGCCGAACTTCCGCCGCAACGGTGTGCTGATGGCCAAGCACGGCATCTACGACCTGCGCCAGCACCTCGAAGACGTGGTGCAGCCGGTGCTGAAGAAGTGGCAGATCTTCGAGCGCGACGACTTCACCGCGCGCGGCGAGCAGACCCGCGAGCGGCTCGGCCTGTTCCTGGACAAGCTGGGCAAGGACGTCCTGAAGTTCGAGGAGCAGCGCGACCGCATGCTGGCCCGCGAGGCCGCCAAGCGCGAGCGCGACCTCACCGTGGCGAGCTGAGCTCGCCCGCACGACTACGACCGGGACCGGTGCCGCACGGCACCGGTCCCGTCGCACGCACCGGGAGACCTGTGATCTCTCGCACTGTCATTCGGATGGGACACTGGAACTCGTGACCGCGGCACTCGACACCAGAACCGGATTGCGAATCGGCCCCTACCCCGTCGATCCGCCGGTGGTGCTCGCACCCATGGCCGGGATCACCAATGTCGCGTTCCGGAAGCTGTGCCGCGAATTCGGCAGCCGCACCTCGATCTACGTCTGCGAGATGATCACCGCCCGCGCGGTGGTCGAGCGGCACGAGAAGACGCTGCACATGATGGCTTTCGACGAGGACGAGCATCCCCGCTCGATGCAGCTCTACGGCGTGGACCCCAAGACGCTCGGCGAGGCGGTGCGCATCATCGTCGGCGAGGGCTGGGCCGACCACATCGATATGAACCTCGGCTGCCCCGTGAAGAAGGTGACCCGGCTCGGTGGCGGTGCGGCGCTGCCCTACAAGCGCCGGCTGTTCGCCGAGATCGTGCGGGAGATGGTCGCGGCGGCCGAACCCGCCGGTGTGCCGGTGACGTTCAAGTTCCGCATCGGCATCGACGACGACCATCGGACCTATCTCGACACCGGGCGCATCGCCGAGGCCGAGGGCGCCGCCGCGGTGTCGCTGCACGCCCGTACCGCCGCGCAGCTGTATTCCGGCACCGCCGACTGGTCGGCCATCGCGCGGCTCAAGGAGGCCGTCACCACGATTCCGGTACTCGGCAACGGCGATATCTTCAGTGCCGCAGACGCACTCGCGATGATCGCCGAAACCGGTTGCGACGGTGTGGTCGTCGGGCGCGGCTGCCTGGGCCGGCCGTGGCTGTTCGCCGAACTGAGCGCCGCGCTGCGCGGGGAACCGATTCCGGAGGGACCGCGGCTGGGCCGGGTCGGCGAAATCCTGTACCGGCATGCGACCCTGCTCGTCGACCATGACGGCGAGGACAAGGCCATGCGCGATATCCGCAAACATATGGCCTGGTACTTCATGGGCTTTCCGCTGGGTTCGCAGCTGCGCCGCAGCTTCGCGACCGTGGGCAGTCTCACACAGCTGCGCGAGCTGATCGAGCAACTGCCGCCGGACGTGCCGTTCCCCGCGGATGCGCAGGGACCGCGCGGCCGCCAGGGTTCCCCCGCGGCGAAGGTGGTGTTGCCGGAAGGCTGGCTCGACGATCCCGAGGATCCCACCGTGCCCTCGGCCGCCGATGTGATGCACAGCGGAGGCTGACGCGCACATACTCTCCGACCTGCGCCGACAGTGATGCCTGATTGAGAAGTGGCCAACTGTGGCGTAATCGTTATCATGGCTGGGGCTGATTCGGCCGGATGTGACTGCGCGTGCCGCCACCGGAGTGATGGAATCGACAGCTCCGGTCGCGACGAAGAGTGAAGTGAGGTTCGTTGGTGGGTGACGACGATCGGCGCGGGCGTTCGTCCCGGCCCGGAGGTCGCGCCCCGTGGGAGCGATACCCTGCGCCGGATTCCGACGAGGCCCCCCGTAACCGGCGTGCGGACGAACCGCAGACCTCCAAGCCGATCACCGTCCACGACCTCGTGCAGCGGGTCGACAGTGAACGTATCGAGCGCCGCCGCAAGGACGAGGCCGGTAAGCGCCGCACCGCGAACGAGAGCGGCACCGGCCGCACCCCGCAGCCCGACAACACCGGCCGTCAGGCCGGAAATCGCGGGCGCACAACGGATAACACCGCCCGGCCCGCCACCGGCGCGAACCGAGGGGCCGGTAGCGGCACCGCGCGGGGCGCCCAGCCGGGCAACCCACCCGGCCGCGGCAACGACCCGCGCGACCTCGCCCCCGGCGGCGGCCCTCGTCCGGCCGCGGCCGGACCTGCGGCCCGCGGGAAGGCACCGACCGGCGCATCGGGCGCCATCCCGAACGCCCGCGGCCGCACGCCGGCCGACGGCAACGCCGCGAGCGGCACATCCGGCCCGGCACCCGACCCGCGCACGCGCCGGCCGCGCCCCGAGCAATCCGCCACACCTGCGGCACCGGGCAGGCGAGGCCCCGATCCGAAGGCCGCGCCGCCCCGGCCCGGACCGGCCGCCGCGCCGCGTGAACCCGCGGCGGGCACACGCTCGTCGGCCGCTCCGGTGCCGCCGGGTACGGCCGCGGACCCGCGTCGCCTCGGGAGCGCATCCGACCCGCGCGCAGCGGCGACACCGGGATCGCCACGACCGGAATCCGCCGCAACACGTAGTGCCGCACCGGCTTCCGCCGAGGCCCAGCAGACCGCGGTCTACCGCGCCCCGGCTGCCGGCAGTCCGGCCGATCGGCCTGCCACCGCCAAGGCGCCCGTCGCCGAGCAGGTGACCGATCAGCTGCCCGTACCCGACGACGAATCCGGCTCGGAGGCAACGGCTTCGGCCGGCCCCGAGACGGTCGGCAAGCCGCCGTTGTCGCGGCTGGCGGCGAGCCGGCAGCGCCGACGCCGGCGTGCCCGGCTCGCGGCCCGGGTGACCACATCGATGTGTGCGGTACTGGCGCTCGTGATGACCGGTGTCGGCTGGAACTACCTGCGCGCCACCGACAACGGGTTCACCCAGGTGTCGGCATTGGACGAGAATTCCGCCGATATCGTCGATCCCGGCGGCCAGACCGGTGACGAGAACTTCCTCATCGTCGGCACCGACACCCGCGCCGGTGTGGACAGCCAGCTCGGCGCCGGCACCACCGAGGATGCCGAGGGTTCGCGGTCGGACACGGTGATGCTCGTGCACATTCCGGCGAACCGCTCCCGCGTGGTGGCCGTCTCCTTCCCCCGCGACCTCGACGTCAGCCGCCCCGAATGCGAGGGCTGGGACAACGACAAGGCCAAATACACCGACGCGAAATTCCCCTCCGCGATCGGCGACAAGCTCAACGCCACCTACGCTCTGGGCGGGCCGAAATGCCTGACCAAGGTGATTCAGAGACTGTCCGGCCTGAAGATCAGCCACTTCGTCGGCATCGACTTCAGCGGTTTCCAGTCGATGGTCGACACCATCGGCGGTGTCGAGGTGTGCACCAACCGGCCGTTGGTCGACGAGGAGCTCGGCACGGTGCTGCCGAATCCGGGCCGCCAGATCCTCAACGGCCCGACGGCGCTGGACTACGTCCGCGCCCGCCACGTCCAGGGCGAGGAGCGCAGCGACTACGACCGCATCCACCGCCAGCAGCTGTTCCTGTCCTCGCTGCTGCGCAGTGCCCTGTCCTCGAAGGTGCTCTTCGACATCGGCAAGCTCAACGGCTTCATCAGCGCGTTCAGCAGCCATGCCTTCATGGACAACGTCAACACCAAGGATCTGCTGATGCTGGGCCGCTCGCTGCAGAAGGTCAGCGCGGGCGCGATCACGTTCCTGACCGTGCCGACCGCGGGCACCACCTCCTACGGCAACGAGATTCCGCGCGAATCGGATATCAAGGCGATCTTCCAGGCGATCATCGACGACCAGCCGCTGCCGGGTGAGAAGAAGGCGCCGGAACCGTCCAAGGCCGCTCCGGCTCCGGCCCCGCCGCAGCTGACCGCCGTGGATCCGAACACGGTGTCGGTGCAGGTCTCCAACGGTTCCGGAGTGACCGGCGTGGCGAGTACGGCGGCGACCAGGTTCGCGGCCGACGGCTTCCAGATCTACAACGTCGGCAACTACACCGGCGGCACGATCGACAACACCACGGTCCGCTATTCGGCCGGTCACGAGGCCGAAGCCGCGACGGTGGCCTCCGCGTTGCCGGGCGCGAAACTGGCCGTGGCCTCGGGCCTGGGCAGCATCGTGGAGGTGGCCCTCGGCGCGGACTTCTCCGGCACCGTCGGCACGCCGACCGCGTTCGGGTCGCCGGTCCCCGCCCCCGCCGGAGCCACCGATGCCGCCGCGACGCCGGTCACACTTCCCTCCGATCTCGAACACGTCAACGCGGGTGACGACCTGTGCAAGTGAGCCGCGCTCACCTGCGACGACATCGCCGGTCTGGCCGGCACCGACGATTCACCCACCGTTCGTGACTTGGTCAGAGCAGGGAACTAGTCTTTGGTTTCATGCGTGTCATCTACAACGAACAAATGGCCGAACTCGCCAATCTTCTGGGTGAGATGGCCGGACTGGCCGGTTCGGCCATGGAGCGGGCGACCCAGTCGCTGCTGCAGGCCGACATCTCGCTGGCCGAACAGGTGATCACCGAGTACGACCGGATCGCCGAGATGATCGCGCAAGCCGAGGAGAAGGCGTTCGCGCTGCTGGCGCTGCAGGCGCCGGTGGCCGGCGACCTGCGGCAGGTGGTGAGCGCCATCCAGATCGTCTCCGATGTGAATCGGATGGGTGTGCTGGCGCTGCATGTGGCCAAGGTGGCGCGCCGCCGGCACCCGAACCACGCGCTCCCGGAATCGGTGAACGGATACTTCGCCGAGATGGGCCGCATCGCGGTGAATATGGGCGCCGCCGCCAAGGAGGTCCTGGAGACACGCGATCCGGAGCGGGCCGCGCAGCTCAACGAGGACGACGAGGCGATGGACGATCTGCATCGCCACCTGTTCTCGCTGCTGATGGACCGGGAATGGAAGTACGGCGTGGCCGCGGCCGTCGATGTCACGCTGCTGGGCCGCTACTACGAACGCTTCGCCGACCACGCGGTCGAGATCGGCCGCCGGGTCGTCTTCCTCGTGACCGGTGTGCTGCCGCCCGACCCGGACGCCGAGACCGAGAAGATCTGAGAGAGCGCCGCGCGTTTGTCCGGGTGGAGGTCGCTGCCCGTCCGGATCACGGACGGGCAGCGAATTGTTATGTGCGGCCGACGGATTCGGCTTTCGCCTTGGTCCCCTCCGGGTGGCGGCTCGCTGTGACCGCGACTTCCTCCGTGGTTCGGCCCAGCAGAAGCGACGCGCCGCGCTGAGGCTTCCAGGGCAGCAGCGCGGCGACAAGTACCGCGCAGACCAGCAGTGCGCCGACCGCCGCCCAGGATGCGGCCGTCGAGCCCGCGAGGGCGGCCACCTTCATGGCATGCACCAGATCGGCTTTCGCGCCGGTGAAGAACGGGCTGATCGGCGCCTTGACGATCTCCAGCACGCTGATCGGGGTGTCGCGGGCCAGGCTCTTCTGGGTCGGATTCATGATCGCGTCCGGGATCGCGTCGATGCGTGCGCCGACCCGGCCGGTGTATACCGAGGTCATGATCGAGCCGAGGACGGCGACGCCGAGGGTGCCGCCCACCTCGCGGGTGGTGTCGTTGACTGCGGATCCGGCGCCCGCCTCCTCGATCGGCACCGCACCCATGATGGATTCGGTGGCCGGTCCCTGCACGACGCCGAAGCCGATGCCCATCAGTACCATCGAGACCAGAACCGTTCCCAGATAGGGTGTTTCGACGGTCACCCGGCCGGCGAAGAACATCCCTGCGGCCAGCAGGAGCAGCCCGCACACCACGGTGGCGGTGGTGCCGATACGCTGCGCGGCCAGGGTCGCCAGGGGCGCGCCGAAACCCACCGCCGCCGCGAAAGGCAAGGAGTGGATACCGAATTCGAGGGCACTGAATTCCTTCACCCCTTGGAAGTACTGGGTGATCAGGAACAGGAATCCGAAGGCGCAGAAATAGGAGACGGTGATCGCCAGGGCCGGGATCGAGAATCGCCGGATCCGGAACAGCCGCATGTTCAGCACCGGTGATTCGACCCGCAACTCCCAGATCACGTACAGCGCGAGCAGAATCAGCGAGAGCGCATAACCGCCGACGCTGCGCCCGGACAACCAGCCGTGCTTCGGCGCCTCGATGATCGTCCACACCAGCGTCGTGACCGCCACCAGCGAGAGGCCGATGCCGAGTACATCGAGCCGGCCGCTGTGGTCGGCCCGCGATTCCGGGACGACGACGAGCACTGCCGCGATCGTGATCGCCGCGATCGGCACATTGATCCAGAACACGGCGTGCCAGCTGAAGTATTCGAGCAGCCACCCGCCGGTCACCGGTCCGATCGCCACCGCGATACCGGCCATGGCGGTCCACAACGCGATGGCCGCGGCCCGGGCACGCACCTCCGGAAACAGGTTGATGATCAAGGCCAGCGTCGCCGGGAAGACCGCGGCGGCGAAGACGCCCATGCCGGCGCGCGCGGCGATGACCTGGCCGAGGCCCGAGGACATGGCACCGGCGGCCGACATGACGGCCACGCCCGCCAGGCCGATGATCATCAGCCGGCGGCGGCCGTAGCGGTCGCCCAGATGGCCGAGCGGCAGCAGCAGCCCGGCGAACGCCAGGGTGAACGCGTCCACGATCCACTGCAGGCCACTCATCCGGGCCTGCAACTGCACCGCCATCGACGGCAGAGCCACATTGACCAGCGTGTTGTCCAGTACGACCAGCAGTTCGGCCAGACAGATCGCGATCAACGCGAAGATCCGCATCCGCGTCGCGATCGGAATCCCCTGCTGGGCTACAGGTCTCGCCGTTGACACCGACATCCCGCCTCCTGACTATAACGATCGGTTTAGTTCAGGAGGAAGGTAACTGTTACATCGAGTGTCAGACAACCGACCCCGGTATGAGATGAGCGAGCCCACAACCTGGCGCAGGATGTGATACGCGCCACTCCAACCTCAGAACGCATGAGAAAACCCCGTCCACAAGGACGGGGTTTCGAAACGCGGACGGATTCAGCCCGCGATCAGCCGAAGCGGCCGGAGATGTAGTCCTCCGTCGCCTTCTGCGTGGGGTTGGAGAAGATCCGCTCGGTCTCGTCGATTTCGATGAGCTTGCCGGGCTTGCCCTGGGCTTCCAGGTTGAAGAACGCCGTCTGGTCACTCACACGCGCGGCCTGCTGCATGTTGTGGGTGACGATGACGATCGTGTACTCCTTCTTCAGCTCGGAGATCAGATCCTCGATCGCCAGCGTGGAGATGGGGTCCAGCGCCGAACACGGCTCGTCCATCAGCAGCACGTCGGGCG
>NZ_JADKYP010000083.1 GCF_015354405.1 Nocardia sp. BSTN01
CGAGCTTCGTCACCCTCGACTACACCTGCGCGGCCCTGGACTCCAACGTCTCGGTGAAGGTGGAACTGCGGATCCAGGCCGAGGGCAGCATCGACAACGCCGACGTCGGCACCACCTGTAAGGACCAATTGAAGAAGGCCCTCGCCGGCCTGCACAAATAGCCCGGTTTGCGGTTCCAGGGGGTCCACCCGGTATATTGCTCTGCGGAGGATTCGCCTAGTGGCCTATGGCGCTCGCCTGGAACGCGGGTTGGGTTAACGCCCTCAGGGGTTCAAATCCCCTATCCTCCGCCGCGAAACGCCCGCTACCCGAGTGGTAGCGGGCGTTTCTATTCGTCGGTGGTCCGGACGTCAGTGGCCGGCCGGGCGCCCACCCCGGGGTGGCGCCGAACTACGTCGCTATCTCACGACCTGGGTCGCCCCGGCCATCGCCGGACGGTCATAGTGATGCACATCACTGGCGGGCGGTGTCACATCGCGCGGCCGGCGAGCGTCTCGTGAGGTGCCGGAGTCGACAGAACAGGAACAGGAGCCACCCATGAGCGAGCGCATCGACGGCGCCACCGAGGCGTTCGTCACCCACCGCAACCTGCTGTTCACGGTTGCCTACGAAATGCTCGGTTCGGCGGCCGACGCCGAGGACGTCCTGCAGGAGACCTGGCTGCGATGGGTGGACGTGGACCTCGACGAGGTGCGTGACCAGCGTGCGTACCTGGTGCGAATCGTCACCCGCCAGGCCTTGACCCGGATCCGCACGCTCGGGCGCCGCAAGGAGTCCTACGTCGGCCCGTGGCTGCCGGAGCCGCTGCTGACCGCGCCCGATGTGGCCGAGGACGTCGAACTGGCCGACAGCGTGTCGATGGCGATGCTGCTGGTTCTGGAAACTCTCGCACCGACGGAACGGGCGGTGTTCGTGCTGCGCGAGGTGTTCGATCTGAGCTACGACGAGATCGCCGCGGCCGTCGACAAGACACCCGCCGCCGTGCGCCAGATCGCCCACCGCGCACGGGCTCACGTCGCCGCGCGCCGCCCTCGCGGGGTGGTGTCCGCCGACGAATCCCGCCGGGCCGTCGAAGCCTTCCAGCAAGCCATCGAAACCGGCGACCTCCAGAATCTCGTCGACATGCTGGCTCCCGACGTGGTGCTGCTCGGCGACGGCGGCGGCGTGGTCCAGGCGGTCCTGCGCCCGATCGCGGGCGCCGACCGGGTCGCGCGCGCTCTGCGCACCGGACTGCCGCGACTGCGCGCCGAGGCGACCGTCGAAGCGGTGCAGATCAACGGCTGCCCGGCGTTGATCGTGCGGATCGACGGTCGGATCGACGACGTGGTGGCGATGCGGCTCGACGACGGTCGCATCACCGGTCTCTACGTGGTCCGCAATCCGGAGAAGCTCTCACGCGTCGAACAGCAGACCACGGTCAGCCGTTGAGCGGCACGAGCGTACCGCCCTGCGCCCCAATGAAATTCGGTGGCGGCCGCGGTAGCGGCGGATAGTCTGGGCGGGTGAGTTCGCCGAAGCGCCCCGCCTCGATCCTCGCCCTGGCCGATCTGGCCACGCCGATGGCGGTCCGGGTGGCCGCCACGCTCCGGCTGGTGGACTACGCGGGCACCGCGGGTGCGACCGCCGAAGAACTGGCGGCTCGCACCGGAACGTGCGCTCCGGCACTCCGGCGACTGCTCGACCATCTGGTCGCCGTCGGCGTCTTCGACCACGAGACGGCGTCCGGCCGCTACCGGCCCACGCCCCTCGGCGACCAGATGAGCGCGGACTCCCCCGACGCGTTCGAACTGCTGCTGCTCGATATCGGCAGCGCGGGCGGGCGCGCCGAGCTGGCCTTCGTGGATCTGCTGAGCACGATCACCAGCGGACGACCCGCCTATCCACGTAGGTACGGACGCGACTTCTGGGCCGATCTGCAAGCCGAGCCCGCCCTGCGCGCATCCTTCGACGCCCAGATGAATTGCCGCTTCCGGGTTTACGCGGATCAGATCGCGCACCGGTTCGACTGGAGTCGCTTTCCCGACATTCTCGACGTCGGCGGTGGCGACGGCACCTTGCTGACGGCGATCCTGCGCGCGCATCCCGGCGTGCGCGGGCGAGTGCTGGAGCCGGCACCGACGGCTGCCGCGGCCACCGAGCGATTCGCGGCGGCCGGGCTCGACGATCGGGCGACCGCCGTGGCGGGCAGCTTCTTCGGCCCACTGCCGACCGGAGCCGACGCCTATCTCCTGTCCGACATCCTGCACGATTGGGACGACGAGCTCGCGGCGGCCGTTCTGGGCGAATGTGCCCGTGCCGCAGGGGCTTACGGGGCGGTCGTGGTGATCGAACCGATTCGCGGCCGCGGGGCCGATACGGCGATCGACCTGTTCATGCTGATGTGCTTCGGCGGCCGCGAACGAACGGTGCCGGAGCTGGCGGAGCTGGGGGCCCGATGCGGCCTGGCGCTGCAGACCTCGGCCCCGGTCGCGGACGGGCGGACCGCCTTGGAATTTCGCGTCCGATGACACACGGAAACCGCGAGCTATTTGTCGGCGCTCCGGTTTATGATCGAACACATGTTCGAGCATTGGCCGGAGAAGGGAGAGTTCGCGCTGCATCGGGTGGTGGTTCCGCCGATGCCGGTGCTGGTGGACGTCGCTGCCGCTATCCCCACGTATCCACGGATGGCCGGACACGAGGCGGTGGCGGGACCGGTGCGGGCGGGCGGGCTCGAGATCACGGGGCGCATTCCGGGGCGACTGCATGCCTGGGCGCGAGCGGCGGACGGAACGTGGTTGGGGCTGGTGGAATTCGAGTTGCGCACCGGGAACGGGCGCAGTCGATTACCGGTGACCCAATGGTGTCCGGCGCATGCGCTGATCATGCGCGGCGGGTGCGGGCCGCCCGAATAGACGGCCCGCGACATCGCTACGTGGAGCGGAGATTTCCGGCCGCCGCGGGCGCGCCGGCCGGGACCAGACCGGTGAGCGCCGCGGGCAGCGGGGCTCGGTGCAGTACCCCGAGCCGCTGGGTCGCGCGAGTGAGGGCCACGTAGAGTTCGGCGGCGCCACGCGGCCCGTCGGCGAGGATGCGCTCGGGTTCCACGACGAGGACGGCATCGAACTCGAGGCCCTTCGTCTCCGACGCCGGGACCGTGCCGGGCAGTCCCGGTGGGCCGATCACGACGGCGGTGCCCTCACGACCCTCCTCGTCGCGAACGAATTCCTCGATGGCGGAGGGCAATTCGTTCTCGTCGACGCGGCGCGACCACGGGCGCACGCCACAGGCACGCACCGACTCGGGCGGGCGCACGGCCGGCGCGAACTCCGCGAGCACCGCGGCGGCGACCGCCATGATCTCCGCCGGCGTGCGGTAGTTCACCGTGAGCGACCGATAGCGCCACCGGCCGGGGACATACGGCTCGAGCACGGTATCCCACGATGTCGCACCGGCGGTCGACCGACGCTGGGCGAGATCGCCGACCACAGTGAAGGAGCGGCCCGGACACCGTCGCATCAGTACTCGCCAATCCATCTCGGAGAGTTCCTGCGCCTCGTCGACCACGATGTGGCGATAGGTCCAATCCCGGTCGGCGGCCGCGCGTTCGGCGAGATCGCGGGTGTCGCGATCGGCGAATCGGTCGGCGAGGTCCTCGGCGTAGAGCAAGTCGGTGGCGAAGAGGTGGTCCTCGTCGTCCATCGAGTCCTCGCGGCCGGTCATGAGCTCCAAGACGCCTGCGGCATATCGGGCTTCGGCCGCGCGTTCGCGTTCCGCGGTGTCGTCCACCGGCTTCTCCCGGCCCAGCAGGTCGACCAGTTCGTCGAGCAGCGGTACATCCGACACCGTCCACGCGGCGCCGTCGGCACGCCACAGGGCGGGGTCGGCGCCTGCCGCGCGCAGCCGCTCCGGCGACGAATACAGCTCGGCCAGCAGCTTTTCCGGGGTGAGCACGGGCCAGAGCCGGTCGAGGGCGGCGGTGAACTGCTCACTCTCGGCGAGCTCGGTGACGAGGTCGGCGCGCAGGTTCTCCCACGCCTCCCGGTCGTCGCGGGTGATCCAGC
Organism: Nocardia sp. BSTN01; assembly: GCF_015354405.1. Taxonomy (GTDB): domain Bacteria; phylum Actinomycetota; class Actinomycetes; order Mycobacteriales; family Mycobacteriaceae; genus Nocardia. The sequence goes on from NZ_JADKYP010000083.1 coordinate 4,044, forward strand.
CTTTGCCGATCCGGGCGATCGCACGCTCGGTGATCACATAGGTGACGATTTCGCGGAACACCGCACGCGCCTCGTTGTGCGGCAGACCGCTCGTGCGCGCCTCCTCCCGCGCCCATTCCGCGGTCGCCGCGTCGATGCGCGCGGTGACATCGGTCAGTCCGATGGTCAGCGGTTCCACCGGCAGGCACTGCCGGTCCGCGACCGCGGCCGCGAGCACATCCAGCATCCGCAGCGAACCCTTGACGCGCACCGCCTCCGGAGTGTCCTCGGCGGTGACGTGCAGGCCCGGCACCAGATCACCCGTGGTGGTGAAGACGACATTGGTTTCGCCCAGCGACGGCAGGACCCGATCGATATGACGCAGGAAGGCCGGATTGGGGCCGACCACGAGAACACCGTGACGTTCCATCTGCTCGCGCTGGGTGTAGAGCAGATAGGCGACGCGGTGCAGCGCCACCACCGTCTTGCCCGTCCCGGGACCGCCCTCGATCACCAGGACGCCGGGATGATCGAGCCGGATGATCTCGTCCTGTTCGGCCTGGATGGTCGCGACGATGTCGCGCATCCCCTCGCCGCGGGGCGCGTCGACCGCCGCGAGCAGCGCCGCATCCCCGCGCTCCCCGGCGCCCGGCCGGCCGAAGTTCTCGTCGGTGTAGTCGACGACGCGGCGGCCGCGGGAATGGAACTGGCGGCGCCGGCGCATCTGCTCCGGGCTGGCGGCGGTGGCCGTGTAGAACGCGCGTGCCGCCGGAGCCCGCCAGTCCAGCAGCAACGGCTCGAAGTCGTCGTCCTGGTCGAACAGCCCGATCCGGCCGACATACGAGCGCTCGCCGGAGTCGCTGTCCAATCGGCCGAAACACAGTCCGTTGTCGGCCACCTCCAGCCGCTTCACCTCGCGCGCCAGCGTCCGCACCTCCACATCGCGGTCCACCAGCGCACCGCCGTTGCCGCGCAACGCCGCGCTGTAGCGCCGCTTCGCCTCGGCGCGCTCGCCGTCGAGTCGCGCGTAGAGCCCGGACACGTAATCCTGTTCGGCCCGCAACTCGTCCTGGTACCCCGGATCCGACATGTGTCCCTCACTTCCCTGGCTCGACATGGTTCATGTGGACACCTGTGTCCGTCTCGGCCGCTGCGCGTCTCCTCCCGTTTTCGCAGGTACACGGCCTCGGCGGGCCATTGTGCGGCACAACCGGGGCCTTGCCGCAAGCCCCCCACTCCGCTATATATTGAATATGGAAAGAGGTGCGGGGCCCTCTTCCGTCTCCCCCATCCCTCGGGTCATTCTCCTGTGAGCTGCGTGGCCACCTCGCGGACCGCGGCACGCAACATGTGCGCGTAGTCGTCCACATCCACCACCTGAGGATCGGCGTGGATGGACACGGTGACCGTCGTTCCCAGCCCGTGCAGGCCGTGGGTCAGATGCATCACCGCGCCGAGGGCGGGGAAGCCGGCGGTGAAGCGGACCGCGCCGCCGGCGATCGACAGATCCGCCTCGCCGCGGTGGACGCTCGACAGCACCGTGTGACCCGAGATCCGCGCGGGGACCAGGTCCAGCGGGTAGCCGGCGAGATCGCGACGGAGAACCGGGGCCGGCATCGCGTCGGTGACGCGGTCGCGCGCGGACTGCAGCGGATGGGTGGCTCGGATTCGTCGTTCGGCCAGTGCCGCGGCGATGCGGCGCGCCCGCAGACGCAGGTCCGGTTCGCCGGCGCACAGATCTACGCCGAGGTCGCGATAGTTGTTGTGCGGGACGGATTTTCGATCGGACGTCGCGGGCAGGGCCATCGAGACCTGCGCACCCAGCGGGCCGCCGGATTCGCCGTGGATGGCGAGATAGCGACTCAACGCGACGGATATCGCGGTCAGCGCGACGACCGTGACCGTATAGCCGGGAACGTGCGGGTTCTCCCCCGCGATCACGCGGACGACCCGGCGAGCGGGCGCCGGCGGGCGGTTCAGTGCGGTGGGAGCGAAGTTCGGCGCGGCAGGGGGGATCTCACCCGCCTCGGCGAGGCTGTGCAGTTCCCTGTCCGCACGCGCCGCGACGAGACCCCGCCGCACCGTGCGTACCATGTCGGGCAGGAACGAGACCAGCGATATCGCTTCGGCGGCAAGGGTTTGCGCAACCCGTTCGAGGTGGGGGCGGGTCCACCTGCCGTGGTGCCGATTCGCCGAGCCGTCGGGTGACCCCGCGCCGTCGGGTGATCCCGCGTCACCCCGACCGCCACTGAAATCGGCGTCCTTACGAGCTACCGCATCCAGGCCGCGCAACAACTCGCGCGCGATGGACGCGGCCCGCCGCCCGTCGGCCAGCGCATGCGAAAGTTGCAGCACCACAACGAGTGCAAGTCCCGACCCACCCGGAGCGTCCCGGATTCCGCGATACAGATGAACGCGCCAGGTGTATCGCTGCGCCGGTACCGAGTGCGCCAGAATCTCTCCCAGCGCGGCTTCCACAGCCGTCCACAGCGGCTCCTCCGGGGTGTGGATGACGACCTGCGCGTCGTCGAAAACCGCAGGCTCCCAACCGGGATAGGCGAAGCGGTGTTCATGGATCCGGACTCGCAATTCCGGGATTTCGGCGCTGCGCGCGATCACCGCCGCCCGCAGCGCATCGGCGGACCACCCGGTGTCGTCGAAGCAGTAGAGCAGGAACAGGTCGTTGCAGGCTCGGCGCGACAGCCAGAACCTGGTGGCATCCTGCGGCGTCAGTAGATCCACCCGCCGACGATATCCACAACCGTCCACAATTCCCGCACCGGCACTATCGACGCAGGTCAACTCTAGTGCTACGCTCTGTAGTAGACAATCTCGACCACTCTCATACACCCGGGGCGGGGTGAGTGCCATGGCAATCCCGAACGGCGCCGACGAGAGATTCCGCGCGGCGCCCTTCCTCAAAAGGTCCATCAACAAGGTATTTCCGACACACTGGTCGTTCCTGCTCGGGGAGATCGCGCTCTACAGCTTCGTCATTCTGCTGCTGTCGGGCGTCTACCTGACGCTGTTCTTCGATCCGTCGATGACCGAGGTTGTGTACCAGGGCTCCTACCAGCCGTTGCGGGGCGTATCGATGTCGCGGGCCTACGAATCGGCGCTGAACCTCTCCTTCGAGGTGCGCGGCGGCCTGTTCGTGCGGCAGGTACATCATTGGGCCGCATTACTTTTCGCCGCCTCGATCGTCGTGCATCTGTGCCGCATCTTCTTCACCGGCGCGTTTCGCAAACCACGCGAAGGCAATTGGGTGATCGGCTCGCTGTTGTTGATCCTGGCGATGTTCGAGGGCTTCTTCGGCTACTCGCTGCCCGACGATCTACTGTCGGGCACGGGTCTGCGAGCGGCGTTCGCCGGAATCACCATGGGTATTCCGCTGATCGGCACCTGGCTGCACTGGTTGATGTTCGGCGGCGACTTTCCGGGCACGATCATTCTTCCGCGCCTGTACATCGCGCACGTGCTGCTGCTGCCCGGCATCATGCTGGCGTTGATCGCCGCGCACATCGCCATCGTCTGGTATCAGATGCACACGCAGTTCCCCGGGCCGGCGCGCACCGAGAAGAACGTGGTGGGCACGCGGATCGTGCCCGTCTTCGTCCTGGATCAGGGCGCGTTCTTCATGTTCACTCTCGCCGTGGTCGCGACCATGGGCGGGGTGCTGCAGATCAATCCGATCTGGAATCTGGGTCCCTACAACCCTTCCCACGTCTCGGCCGGCACCCAGCCCGATTTCTACCTGATGTGGACCGACGGCTTCCTGCGCCTGTTCCCGCCGTGGGAGCTGTATCTGTTCGGGCATACCGTGCCGAGCGCGTTCGCGGTGGCGGTGCTGATGACGCTGGTGTTCGCCCTGCTGATCGGCTATCCGTGGATCGAGAAGCGGCTCACGCACGACCGCGCGTCACACAATCTGCTGCAGCGCCCGCGCGATGTGCCGGTGCGCACCGCGATCGGCGCGATGGCCCTCGCCTTCTATCTGGTCCTGACACTGGCCTGTGTCAACGACATCATCGCGCTGAAATTCGATATCTCGTTGAATGCCACGACGTGGTTCTTCCGGATCGCGCTGCTGCTCGTTCCGCCGCTCGCCTACTTTCTCGCGTACCGGATGTGCCTGGCGTTGCAGCGCGCGGACCGGGCCGTCCTGGCGCACGGTATCGAAACCGGCATCCTGCGCCGGCTGCCGCACGGCGAGTACATCGAAATCCACCAACCGCTCGGACCAGTGGATCGCGCCGGGCAGCCGGTGCCGCTGGACTATCAGGGCGCGCCGGTTCCGAAGAAGGTCAACCGGCTGGGCCTGTCCGGGGCGCCCGGCAGCGGCGGTTTCCTGCGACCCGATCCGTCCGGACAGCGGGAACGGCTGGCTGCTGCCACACACGAGCAACAGCGCCGCCTGACGGCCGCACTGCGCGACCATCAGGATCGGCCACACTGACGGTCGCTCAGGCGGAACCCAACTCCCCGTCGGTCACACCCGAGACGAACGCATCCCACTCGCCGGGTGTGAAAGCCAGAATCGGCCCGCGGCCGCAGTCTTTGGTATCGCGAACCCCGACATTGCCGTCACCCAGAAATGCGACCTCGACGCAGTTTCCGTCAGGACCGCTGTATTTACTCTTGCGCCACACCGCACCGGTCGAATCAACCTTCACCTCAACCTCTCCTTTACCACCGTAGATAACGCGACAATCGTGCTTCCCTCGTCGCCGGACCCGGACTTCTCGAGACTCGACGGCACCGCAATGCGCCTGGTCATAGCGCACGAACTGCTCAATGAACGGACTGGTTCACGAGGCACACACCGCCGTGGTGCGCCCTCGCGTTGACCCGGGAGAGCACCCTAGCAGCACCCACAATCGCTGTCCCGCGTCTTTTCACTTTCAATCACTCGAATTTCCGGTAAAGAATTCCCGTTCACTAATAGCGGGAGAATTGCCAAATGACCGGAGAATGATCCGCTAAACAAAACCGGCCCGGGAAATTTCCGCATCCGCGGCCGCGCCGCGCCCCGGATAAACCGTGCGGTTGCTCGGTATGGATCATGGAGTAGTGGTGGAACGAGATCGCGACGATGCCGGACACGCCCGAAATGCCCGTCCTCGAGACCGGTTCGGGCGACCACTACCGCCCGGTAGCGTGGGCGTCGCCCGTATTCCGGATGATCTCGACCTCCCACCGGGCGAAACCCTGGACTATGCGCAACGCCTCCTGGACGAAGGGCTGGCCTTCAACGCCCACGAGGTGCTGGAGGCGGCATGGAAGAACGGACCGTTCGCGGAAAGGATGCTGTGGCAGGGTCTGGCCCAGTACGCGGTGGGACTCACCCACATCCAGCGCGGTAATCCGAAGGGCGCTCGCACCCTGCTCGAGCGGGCGATCGGCCGGTTGTCGGCCACGCCGTCACCGCCGTACGGCATCGACGCGGCCGGGCTCGTCGCACATGCCGAGGGTCTGCTGGCGGATCTGGCTGCCGGCCGCGAGATTCCGGAGGACGCGCTGTGCCCCCGGCTGCGCGGATGATCCCGCACACCGCCGGGGCCGGCCGCTTCGCCCCCAGCCCCTCCGGCGATCTGCATCTGGGCAATCTCCGCACCGCCCTGCTGGCATGGCTGTTCGCCCGCGGCACGGCCCGCAATTTCCGGCTGCGCATCGAAGACCTGGACCGGGTGCGGCCGGGCGCGCAGCAGCGCCAACTCGAGGATCTGGCCGCGATCGGACTGGACTGGGACGGCGAGGTGGTCCGGCAATCGGACCGCACCCCGCGCTACGCGGCGGCGATCGAGCGACTCGGTGCGGCCGGAATGACCTACGAGTGTTATTGCACGCGAAAAGAGATTCAGAAGGCTGTCTCCGCACCGCACGGCCCGATGGGCGCCTATCCGGGAACCTGCCGCGACCTTACCGAGGCGCAGCGGGCGGCCAAGCGCGCCGAGGGCCGGCCCGCCGCACTGCGGTTGCGCTCACAGACAACGGAATTCGAGATCACCGACGAGATCCACGGCAGGTACCGAGGTCTGGTCGACGATTTCGTGCTGCGGCGCGGCGACGGGACGGCGGCCTACAACCTCGCGGTGGTGGTGGACGATGCGGCACAGGGCTTCGACCAGGTCGTCCGCGGTGACGATCTGCTGCCCTCGACACCGCGGCAGGCCTATCTGGCGACCGTCCTCGGATTCGCCGTGCCCGCGTACGCGCACGTCCCGCTGGTGCTCAACACCGACGGCGCACGACTGGCCAAGCGCGACGGAGCCGTAACCCTGCGCGACAGAATCGCTCTCGGTGAGACGCCGCGTCAGGTTTTCACCATGCTCGCGGCCTCACTCGGCCTGCGGGGCGAGACACCGCGAGCACTCCTGGATCAGTTCACTCCGGAGGCGGTGCCGCACGCACCGTGGATTCTGGACCCCGCACATCCGGATCCACTGCGGCACAGCTGAACCGGCGAACGTGCGTCCGGCGGTCCGGACGCACTGCCGCTCCTACCAGTTCGCCGCCGCGATGTTGACGATCACCCACACGATGGTGAGCACGATGCCGACGGCACCGACCCAGATCCCGCCGAGCGCCATACCGCGGCCCTGGCCGCCGCGCTCCTTGATCTGGTTCAGCGCGATCACACCCAGGATGATCCCGACGATCGATCCGATGCAGGTGCACAGCCCCAGGATCGACGCGATCAGCGAACCGATCGCCAGGCCGTTGGTGCCCTGCTGCGGCGCCGCGTAGCCGTAGGGCTGATACGGCGTCGCCGCCGGATAGCCGTAACCGGGCTGGCCGTAGGGCTGCTGCTGCGGATAGCTCGGATAGGACTGCTGCTGTTGCGGCGGCGGGGTCGGCTGGTAGGGAGACGACTGTTGATGCGGTGCCGAGGAGTACCCGGCCTGCGGATTGGGCGGCGGGGTGGGCTGCTGCGGCGGGGTCGGCGGAACCGACTGGTGGCCGCCCGAATCGGACGAGACACCTTCGCCGCCGTACTGTTTCCACCATTCGTCGGAATCGCCGGGATTCGTCATCGGTCCAGCCTATTCCACCGGGCCCGGTTGCCGGTATCGTGCACAGGTCGTGAGTGAGACACAAGAAACGACACCGACCGGGGAGTCTGGACGCCCCGCGGTCGAACACGCAGCATTCGCGCAGGCCGCGGGGGGTCCCTTCACGTTGATCGTGACCTTGTTCACGGCGACGCTGATGATTTCCAACATCTGCGCGACCAAGGGCGTGCAGTTCTTCACCGGCCACGAGGTGTCCCTCGGACCCATCGAAATCCTGCCGATCACCACCGACGGAGCGTTCTTCCTCTTTCCGCTCGCCTATGTGATCGGCGACGTGCTGAGCGAGGTGTACGGCTTCAAGGCCGCCCGCCGCACCATCTACTACGGCTTCGGCATGCTGATCCTGATGGTGGTCTGCTTCTGGATCGCGATCGGACTGCCCGCTGCCGGGTTCTACGAGAATCAGGACGCCTTCCGCACCGTCGCCGGAACCACACCGCAACTCGTCGCCGCCGGACTCGCCGGCTACGTGGTGGGTCAGTTCCTGAACTCGATGACGCTGGTGCTGATCAAGGAGCGCACCAAGGAGAAACATCTGTGGGCGCGGCTGCTGGGCTCCACCGTCGCCAGCGAATTCGGTGACACGCTGGTGTTCTGCTCGATCGCGGCGACCGCCATCGGGATCAACACCTGGGGCGCGTTCATCAACTACGTGATCATCGGCTTCGTGTGGAAGACGCTGTGCGAGGTGCTGATCATGCCGATCAGCTACCGCTGCATCGCCCATCTGAAGAAGCACGAACCCAGCTACGCACCGCTGGACAAGCCCGCGCTCTACAGCTGATGCGGAACCGGGGGCAGGGCCTATCCGTTCAGTCGAAACGGATCCGGCCCTGCCACCGCCCCAGGAACTCCGCCTTGAAGTCGTCGTAGTAACCGCCCTCGATGCTCGCGCGAATATCGTCCACGAGCCGAATCGTGAAGCGCTCGTTGTGAATCGTGCACAGCGTCGCGGCGAGCATCTCCTTCGCCTTGAACAGGTGATGGATATAGGCGCGGGTGTAGTGGGCGCAGGTGTAGCAGTCGCAGGTGTCGTCGATCGGGGTGAAGTCGCGGCGGAACCGGCTGGTGTTGATGTTGAATCGGCCGGCGGCCACATAGATCGCGGCATTGCGCGCGACGCGGGACGGATTGACGCAGTCGAAGGTGTCGGCGCCGTTCTCGATCGCGACGAAGAAGTCCTCGGGTTCGCTGATGCCCAGCAGATGCCGCGGTTTCTCCGCCGGCAGTTCGTCGCAGCACCAGCCCACGATGGTGCCGAGATTGGCCTTCTCGAGCGCACCGCCGATGCCGTAACCGTCGAAACCCGTTCCGCCGCTTCCCCGCATCGCGTCCAGATCGCGACATGCCTTGCGGCGCAGATCTTCGTACTGCGCGCCCTGAATCACCGCGAACAGCGCCTGATACGGCCGGTGCGCGCGTTCGGCGGTGAGCCGCTCGTGTTCGTCGATGCAGCGCTGCGCCCACTCGTGCGTGCGGCGCAGCGACTTCTCCTGATAGCCACGGGTATTGAACAGCGTGGTCAGCTCGTCGAAGGCGAACATGATGTCGGCGCCGAGGCGGTGCTGGATCCCCATCGACACCTCCGGAGTGAACCGGTGGCTCGAACCGTCCAGATGGGAGCGGAAAGTGACGCCGTCGTCGTCGACCACGGCCAGCCGCTCCTTGCCCTTCGCGATCACCTCGTCGCTCTGCACGCCGACGGCCTCCATGGCCAGCACCTTCTTGAAGCCGACGCCCAGCGACATCACCTGGAATCCACCGCTGTCGGTGAAGGTGGGGCCCGGCCAGTTCATGAACCGGCCCAGCCCGCCCGCCTCGTCCACGATGTCGGAACCCGGCTGCAGATACAGGTGGTAGGCGTTGGCGAGCAGGGCCTGCGCGCCGATCTCGGCCATCGCCTCCGGCAGGACCGCCTTGACCGTGGCCTTGGTGCCGACCGGGATGAACGCCGGGGTGGCGATCTGCCCGTGCGGGGTGGTGATCACACCGGTGCGGCCGTGTCGCTCCGGTAGGCAGGTACCGACGGTGAACGAGAACTGGGCAGGATCGGACACGCCGCTATCCTGCCAGGCGCTCCCGCTAGACCACGTCCAGCGTCTCCTCGTCGACCAGATCCTGATCGACCGCCGCGCCCGTGAACTGCGCGTTGTAGAGACGGAAGTAGGCGCCGCGCGCGGCCAGCAGCCGCTCGTGAGTGCCCTGCTCGACGATGTGGCCGCCCTCCATCACCACGATCAGATCGGCATCGCGGATCGTCGAAAGCCGATGCGCGATAACGAAACTGGTGCGATCACGGCGCAACGCGGCCATGGCCTGCTGCACCAGCAGTTCGGTGCGGGTGTCGACCGAACTGGTGGCTTCGTCGAGGATCAGGATGGTCGGCTTGGCCAGGAAGGCGCGGGCGATGGTGATCAACTGCTTCTCACCGGCGCTGACCCCGGAGCCCTCCTCGTCGATCACCGTGTCGTAACCCAGCGGCAGCGAATGGACGAAGCGGTCCACATAGGCGGCGCGGGCGGCCGCGAGGATCTCCTCCTCGCTCGCCTCCGGATTGCCGTAGGCGATGTTCTCGCGGATGGTGCCGCCGAACAACCAGGTGTCCTGCAACACCATGCCGATCCGCGAGCGCAGCCGGTCGCGGCCGATGCCGGTGATGTCGACTCCGTCGATGGTGATCGCGCCGGAATCCAGTTCGTAGAACCGCTCCAGCAGATTGACCAGCGTCGTCTTACCGGCGCCCGTCGGGCCCACGATGGCGACCACATGGCCGGGCTCGGCGACCAGGGAGAGATCGTCGATCACCGGCTTGTCGGGCTCGTAACGGAACGACACCGCGTCGAATTCGACCCGGCCGCGATCGATCGGACGCGGGTCCTCCTCGCGCGGATCGGGAACCTGCTCGTCGGCGTCGAGGATTTCGAAGATCCGCTCGGCCGAGGCGACACCCGACTGCAGCAGGTTGATCATCGAGCCGATCTGGGTGAGCGGCTGGCTGAACTGTCGCGAGTACTGGATGAAGGCCTGCACCTCACCCAGCGACAGGCTGCCCGAGGCCACACGCAGACCACCGACCACGGCGATCAGCACATAGTTCAGGTTCCCGATGAACATCATCACCGGCATGATCAGCCCGGAGATGAACTGCGCCTTGAAGCTGGCCTGGTAGAGCCTGTCGTTGCGCTTGTCGAACTCCTCGCCGACCTCGCGGATGCGGCCGAATGCCGTGACCACCTCGTGGCCGGTGAAAGCCTCCTCGACCTGAGCGTTGACCAGACCGGTGTACTTCCACTGATCGACGAAATGCGGTTTGGACCGCTTCGCGATCTGGGCCGTGACGATCACCGCGGCCGGCACCGTGAGCAGCGCGATCACCGCCAGCAGCGGCGAGATCCAGAACATCATGATCAGGATGCCGATCACCGACAGCACCGATATGACCAGCTGGCTCATGGTCTGCTGCAGGCTCTGCGCCACATTGTCGACGTCGTTGGTCACGCGCGAGAGCACATCGCCGCGGGCGTTGGTGTCGAAGTAGCTCAGCGGCAGCCGATGGATCTTGTCCTCCACCTCGCTGCGCAGCCGCTGCACCGCGCGGTTGATCACCGTGGCCAGCAGATACGCCTGCAACCAGTTGAACAGCGCGGCCAGCACGTACAGCACCAGAACCCACGTCAGCACCTGGCCCACCGCGCCGAAGTCGACGCCGTGGCCGGGGTTGATGTTCATCGCGGACATCATGTCCGCGAGCCGGTCCTGGCCCTGCGCACGCAGGGACGCCACCGCCTGATCCTTGGTCAGCCCCGCCGGCAACTGCTTGCTGACGACACCGTCGAAGATGAGGTTGGTGGCCTTACCGAGGATCTGCGGCCCCAGGGTGTTCATGACGACCGACGCGACCGCCAGCACCAGGATCGCGATCACCGCCACCCGGTCCGGAGCCAGGCGACGCAGCAACCGCTTCAGCGTCGGGCCGAACGATTTTGCCTTCTGCCCGGGAGCGCCCGGCATCGGCCCCCCGGGCCTCATCGCGCCGCCTCCTGTGTCGTGCGGCTCATCGCGCTGCCTCTTCCGGACTGAACTGCGATTCCACGATTTCCCGGTACTCCTCGCATTCGCGCAACAGCTGTTCGTGGGTGCCGAGGCCGACCATGGCACCGTCCTCGAGGACGACGATCTGGTCGGCGTCGCGGATCGTCGACACACGCTGGGCCACGGTGATCACCGCGGATTCGCGCGTCTCCGGACGCAGCGCGTCGCGCACCCGGGCGTCGGTGGCGACGTCGAGTGCGGAGAAACAGTCGTCGAACAGGTAGATCTTGGGCTTCTTCACCAGGGCTCGGGCGATGGCGAGCCGCTGCCGCTGACCGCCGGAGACGGTGGTGCCGCCCTGGGCGACGGGGGTCTGCAACCCTTCGGGCATGTCCCGCACGAAATCCGCGGCCTGCGCGATCTCCAGTGCGTGCCAGAGCTGTTCGTCGGTCGCCTCGGGATCGCCGTAGCGCAGATTCTCCGCGATGGTGCCGGAGAACAGGTAGGCCTTCTGCGGCACCAGACCGATCTGCGAACGCAGCAGTTCCATATCCACCTGCCGCACATCGGTGCCGCCGGCGCGCACCACGCCGGAGGTGACGTCGATCAGCCGCGGAATCAGATTGATCAGCGTGGTCTTACCGGATCCGGTGGAACCGACGATCGCGGTGGTCTGCCCGGGCGAGACCCGGAAGCTGATATCGCGCAGCACCGGTTCCGCGGCGCCCGGGAACGCGAATTCCGCGGCGGCCAGCTCGACGGTCCCCGGATCGGCGGCGAAGGCCTGCGGCTGCGCCGGCGGCACCACCGAGGAATCGGTTTCCAGCACCTCGGCGATGCGCTCGGCCGACACGGCCGCGCGCGGCGCGATCATCGCCAGGAAGGAGGCCATCATGACCGCCATCAGGATCTGCATGATGTAGGACAGCAGCGCGGTCAGCGAACCGATCTGCATGCTGCCGGAGTCGATGGCGTGCCCGCCGAACCAGATCACCGCGACCGTGGTCACGTTGCTGATCAGCATCACGGCCGGGAACATCAATGCGGCCAACCGCCCCACGAACAGCGAGGCCGAGGTCAGCTCGTCGTTGGCCACGCCGAAACGCTGCGATTCGTAGCGCTCGCGCACGAACGCCCGCACCACGCGGATACCGGTGATCTGCTCGCGCAGCACCCGGTTCACCGCGTCGATGCGCTCCTGCACGCGCCGGAACCCGGGAACCATCCGGGAGATGATCAACGCCATGGTGAGGCCGAGCAGCGGCACGGCGACCAGCAGGATCCACGAGAGTCCGAGGTCCTGGCGCAGCGCCATCACGATGCCGCCGATGCACATGATCGGCGCCATCACCAGGATGGTCACGCTCATCACGACCAGCAGCTGCACCTGCTGCACATCGTTGGTGTTGCGGGTGATCAGCGACGGCGCGCCGAAGATGCCGACCTCGCGGGCGGAGAAGGTGCCCACCCGGTGCAGCAGCGCCGCACGCATCTCACGCCCCGCACCCATCGCGGCCTGCGCGCCCAGATAGACCGAACTCGCCGATGCGATGATCTGCACGCCCGACACCAGCAGCATCCAGAGTCCCGTGGTCCAGATGTAGCCGATATCGCCCTTGGTCACGCCGTTGTCGATGATGTCGGCGTTCAGGCTGGGCAGATAGAGCATCGCGATGACGGAGATGAGCTGCAACACAACAACCCCCGCCAACTGGGTGCGGTAGGGGGCGAGAAAGGCGCGCAGCAACCTGATCAACATGATGGGTGCAGGCTACCGTCATTCCGGGATGGTGTCGGCAAGATTTTTCGCTCGGCGAAAGCCTGCCCGGACACCGGCGAAACCGGCTCGACCGGCACGGTCCCCACCTCCCCGCCTACGCGTCGACACCGGGCGGGGCAGGGGCCGGCCGCCGCGTCCAGGCACCGGGATCGGCCACCAGGTCCGCGACGAAAGCCGGCAGCTCGTCGGTGGCGATATCGGCGATCGACACCTGTTCCAGCACGGCGCGGATATTGACCCGCAGCGCGATCCATACCCGCTGCAGTGGTTCGGCCACCCCCGAATACGCCACGTCCTCGGGACGTTGCCCGCGCACCGATGCCAGCGGTCCCTCGACCGCGCGGATCACATCGGCGATGCTGATCTCACCGGCCGTGCGGGCCAGCCGGTATCCTCCGTCGGGACCGCGGCGGCTGACCACCAGATCGGCCCGGCGAAGTTGCGCCGCAATGGATTCCAGAATCTTCGGCGAAATGTCCTGGGCTGTGGCGATCGTCTCGGCCTTCACCGAATTCGATTGTGCGCGAGCGATTTCCAAGAGGATGCGGACCGCGTAGTCGATCCTTGCCGAAATGTGCACTAGCGCTGTCCATCCGGTCCGTTCAGCACGCCGAGGGCGGCCTCGATCAGGACTCGCTCGATCACCTCGTCGCCGGCATCGGGCACGAGTTCGTTCGACCACAGCGCCGTGCCCAGCACCTCCAGGGCGGCAGTGGCTCGCAATTGCGCCTCGTGCGAGGGGTCGGGCCCGGCCAGCCAGACGCACAGGCGCCGGTGCATTTCGAACATGTCGGGGTGCCGATCTCCGATCGCGTTGAGGATGGCCACGGTGTCGCGCACACACATCGCGCCCGCGGTGCGGTGCCGTAACAGCGTCCGGAGCTGGCGATTCAGCACTTCCCGAGCACCCGCCGGACTGTGCGGCACCCCGTCGAGTTCGTCGACCACGAGCTTCATGTCGTCGAAGATCGGTTCGATGATCGCGAGTAGCAGATCGAGCTTGGACGCGTAGTGATAGTAGAGCGACGCCTTTGTGATTCCCACCGCATCCGCGACCTCGCGCAGGCTGGTCTGCTCGAATCCCTTGTTCGAAAAAAGCCGGATCGCCGCCTCACGAATCGCGTCCTTGGTGCTCTGACCTGCGACAACGGATCCGGAGGTAGTTCGGGCGCTCATGCGATGATCCTCTCATCAACCGATCGAAGCGGAGGGTGCGCCCCGAAAATAGAGGTTGTTCCTCCGCTTATCGATTGGGTAGTCTACCTACCGCACGGTAGGCAGAAAGCGTCGATGGAGGCGGATCGCAGTGCGGCGTCCGCAGTAGTGCTGTCTACGGGGCCTGAACTCAGCACCGCAAATCAGCTATCGCTAGGAGATACCGCGTGTCCGTGTACCTCTATAGATGGGGGAAGTTCGCCTTCCGCCGAAAATGGATCGTGCTACCGGTCTGGTTGCTGATCTTCGTGATCGTGGGCGCCGTCGGCGTCGGGCTGAAGAAACAGAGCCAAGACGACTTCAACATGCCCGACCTGCCTTCGCAGAAGGCTACCGACATCCTGGACAGGGAATTTCCTGGACAATCGGCCGCCTTCAAATTCGATGCGGTGACCGGCACATATGTCGCCGCGGCCACCCACGGCAAGCTCACCGATCCGGACAATCACAAGGCGCTCACCGCGCTTGTCGAGAAGATCAACAACCTCGACATCGTCGACAAGTCCAAGATCAATGCGCAGGACCCCGACCCGCAACGTCGGGGCGTGCTGACCGACCCGGTCGCCGCGACGAC
>NZ_JADKYP010000084.1 GCF_015354405.1 Nocardia sp. BSTN01
ATCCCGTTCTGCCACAACGGCTGCCCGCTGGGGAACCTGATTCCCGAGTGGAACGACCTGGTCTACCGGGATCGCTGGCGCGAGGGCATCGACCGTCTGCACGCGACCAACAACTTCCCGGAGTTCACCGGGCGGCTGTGTCCGGCGCCGTGTGAGGCGTCGTGTGTGCTCGGCATCAACCAGGATCCGGTCACCATCAAGCAGGTCGAGGTCGAGCTCATCGAGAACGCCTTCGACGAGGGCTGGGTGCAGCCGGTCTATCCGACTCGCCTGACCGGTAAGAAGATCGCGGTCGTGGGTTCGGGTCCGGCCGGTCTGGCCGCGGCCCAGCAGCTGACCCGCGCCGGCCACACCGTCACGGTGTTCGAGCGCGACGACCGCATCGGCGGTCTGCTGCGCTACGGCATTCCGGAATTCAAGATGGAGAAGCGCTTCATCGACCGCCGCCTGGCGCAGATGGAGGCCGAAGGCACCATCTTCAAGGCGGGCGTGAACGTCGGTGTCGACATCACCGCCGAGCAGCTGCGCGAGCAGTTCGACGCGGTGGTGCTCGCCGGTGGTTCCACCATCGCGCGTGACCTGCCGATTCCGGGTCGCGATCTGGACGGCATCCACCAGGCGATGGAATTCCTGCCGCTGGCCAACCGCGTTCAGCTGGGCGATCCGGTCGCCGACGAGGAGGGCCTGCCGCGGATTCACGCCAAGGGCAAGAAGGTCGTCATCATCGGTGGCGGTGACACCGGCGCCGACTGCCTGGGCACCTCGCACCGGCAGGGTGCGGCCAGCATCCACCAGTTCGAGATCATGGCGAAGCCGCCGGCCGAGCGGGCCGAGTCGACCCCGTGGCCGACCTATCCGCTGATGTTCCGGGTCTCCTCGGCGCACGAAGAGGGCGGCGAGCGCGTCTTCTCGGTGAACACCGAGCGGTTCATCGGCGCGGACGGCAAGGTGACCGGACTGCAGGCGCACGAGGTTCGCAACGTCAACGGCCGCTTCGAGAAGGTCGAGGGCACCGACTTCACCCTGGAGGCCGATCTGGTCCTGCTGGCGATGGGCTTCGTCGGCCCGCAGAAGCCGGGCCTGCTCGAGGATCTCGGCGTCGGCTACGACCAGCGCGGCAACGTCAAGCGCGGTAAGGACTTCCAGACCACCGTTCCCGGCGTCTTCGTCGCCGGCGATATGGGGCGTGGGCAGTCGCTGATCGTGTGGGCCATCGCCGAGGGCCGGGCCGCCGCGTCGGCGGTGGACAAGCACCTCGAGGGTGAGACCGCGCTGCCGGCGCCGATCGCTCCGACGGCGGTCGCTCAGCGCTGACTCCGGAAAACCAGAGGCGTCCACGGGCTTTCGAGCCCGTGGACGCCTGTTTTTTTCGCTCTGTAGTGCGGAAACGTGTACCCGAGTCGCAAACATCGGAAATCGGACGGGATTTCGAGCTCGGATGGCAGTTCCACCGTGCCGCCGTTATTCTGAGCACCGGTATGTCGTAAATGCTCTTGGTCCGTGTCCGGACTCGTTGTCGCGAGGTCGTCTCGCTGCCGCGTGTCACGGATGCGGGCGGTTTTTGCTTCGCCGGGAATTTACCGCGCGGCAATGTGGCGGCGGCATCATCAGCGGCGAATACATATGAGGAGCCCCGGCGAGGGCTGGCTTGAACTGGAGCAGCATGCGGTTGAAGAAGGTTGTCGCGGCCGCCGGGGCGGCAGTCGCGGTACTGGCTGGTATGGCAGTGTCGGGTACCGCGATCGGAAGCGGTTCCGCGAGTGCGGATCCCGGATGCCCGAGCCTATATGTCGTCGCGATTCCGGGCACCTGGGAAACCGGTGACCACAAGCCCGATCACATGGTCGGCCCCGGCATGCTGTCCGGTGTGACCCGCGGCCTGCCGAGTTCGACGGACGTCGACTACGTCGGCTACGCCGCGACCGCCTTCCCGTGGGAGGGCGATGTCTACGGCGCCTCCAAGAAGGAAGCGACCGACAACGCGCGCGGCCTCATCCAGGCGATGGCGGCCCGCTGCGCCGGTACGCATTACGCGATCGTCGGCTACAGCCAGGGTGCGGATGCCGCAGGCGATCTGGCGGCCGAGATCGGCACCGGCCTGGGCGTGGTTGCGCCGGACCGCGTTTCGGGTGTCGGCCTGATCTCCGATCCGCGCCGTTCGCCCACCGACGTCCAGGTCGGCCCGGTGGTCGGCGGCGCCGGTGCCGGTGGTCCGCGCGTGGGTGGATTCGGCTTCCTCAGCGACCGGGTGCGCACCATCTGCGCGGCCGGTGACCTGTACTGCTCCACCGAGGACACCGACTACGTCACCCGCTTCGCCGGATTCCTGGCGCAGGCCTCCGGTGCGAGCGCGGCCAACCTGTGGCGCTACCAGCTCGAGGCCGGGTCGATCATCGGCGATCTGATGGCGCACGGCGGGGTCGCGGCGCTGCAGTCGCAGCTCACCGACGACGCCAACCAGCAACGGGTGGAACAGCTCGAGCACTTCTATCAGTCCGGTACCCACACCTCCTACGGCAACTATTCGGTGGGCGGCGGTCAGACCGCGATCTCCTGGATGCACAACTGGATCGCCGGAATGGCATGAGCCGGTGATCCACCTGTGAAGGCCACCCCGCATCGAGCGGGGTGGCCTTCGCCGTTTCCGAGGTCGGCAGTCGGGGCCGGGGATCAGCCGGCGGAGCCGGTCGGCGGGAGTTGGGGCAGCTGCGGCGCGGGAGCCGGCTGGTTCTCCGGTCCGCGGTCCCGGTCCCCGCGGTTGTCGCCGCGGTGGTCACCGTCGGGCCCGCGGTGGTCGCCGTCGTGATCGCGGTCGCCGGGGTGGTTGTCACGGTCGATGGCGACCGCGCTGGGGGCGTTGGCGGGGGTGTCGGCGAAGGCCGGCACGGCGAGCGCGGACAGGGGAACGACGACGAGCGCACCGGCGACGGCGACGCGGGTCACGAGGCGGCGGGTGCGGTTCTTCGGCTTCGCGGTGGTCTGCAAGGTTTCGGCCTTTCGTCTGCGAATTACAGAGCCGCGCTGTCGGTTTCGGGCCGGTAGCCCGGCGGCTCACGAGTACATCGAAACGCCCCCGGCTGGGACGGCGATGTCCGCGAACTGTGAATGAACTTTGAAGCGACGTGTCCCACACAGCAACGAGGGCCGCTCCCGAAGGGGAGCGGCCCTCGTGTGCCGTCGCGGTCGATCAGCCGAACGAGCCGGTGGGAGGCGGTCCGGGGAGGAAGCCGGCGGGCCCGCCGGGCAGGAAACCGCCCGGGCCCGGCTGCCAGGGCCCGTGGTCGTGATCGTGGTGATGACGCCACCCGTCGTGGTCGTGGTCGTGGTCGTGCCAGTCGACGGGTGCGGCGGAGGGGGTGTCGGCGAAGGCGGGAACTGCGACCGCTGCCACGGGGGCGGCGGCGACGGCGCCGGCGACGGCGATGCGGGCGATCAGCCTGCGGCGCGAAGAACTCTTGGAGAGCAACGGATTACCTTTCACTCGGAACACGGGCCGTCGTGCGGAAGCCCATGGTCACCCATGGAACGACCCGAGCCTGGGACGGACAAGCGATCACGCTGGTAATCGGCTGTGAATTGTGGCGGCTGTTCAGGCCACCGGCAGGTTGCGCGGCAACAGGTCCCAGACGTGGCTGTTCTCGTTCACCGTCGCCGCGGTCCGGGTCCCGCTGCGCGAGAAGAGCACTCGGGTGATCGAGCAGTAGTCGATCGGAAAGGTCAGCGGCCGTTCGAGGCCGAGCACGTCCTGCAGCAGTACGTTGATCACCCCGCCGTGGGCGAAGGCGACGACCGTATCGGCCGGTTCGGCGGCCGCGACGATATCGGCGATCGTGCCCAGCACCCGCGCCACGAACGCGGGCCCGTCGATCTGTTCGGGCAGATGTCCGGCCTTGATCCGGTCGTAGGTGGCGCGGAAGTCCCGCTTGGCGTCCTCGATCGGAATATAGGCGGGGAGGTCGCGGTCGTATTCGGCCAGCCCGTCGAGTACCTCGACCGGCAGTCCCAGCTTCTCGGCCGTCGGCGCGGCGGTATCGCGGGCCCGCCGCTGCGGACTGCTCACCACCCGTGCGACGCGATGCTCGCCCCCCGCGAAGCGGGCGATCACCGGGGGTACCCGCCGGGCCTGTTCGACTCCCAGTTCGGTGAGTTCGGGATCGGCGGGACCGGAGGTGGTCAGCACCCGTCCGGGCTGGGCGTGACGCACGAGAACAAGCTGCACGGATCTACTGTGCCGGACGCCGGTTCCGGGTTCGCGAACGGGTGCGCGGACTGGGACGCCGCAGGTGCGGTCAGCGTCCGTCGCCTTGGCCGGTGCGCGGTTTGACCAGCGGGAACGGCAGCGTTTCGCGGATGCTGCGGCCGGTGATCAGCATGACCACGCGGTCCACGCCCACACCCAGGCCGCCGGTCGGCGGCATGGCGAATTCCAGTGCCTCCAGGAAATCCTCGTCCAGCTCCATGGCTTCCGGGTCGCCGCCCGCGGCCAGCAGCGACTGTTCGGTCAGGCGGCGGCGCTGTTCGATCGGATTGGTCAATTCGCTGTAGGCGGTGCCGAGTTCGACACCCCACGCCACCAGATCCCAGCGTTCGGCGACACCGGCGATGCGGCGATGCGCGCGTGTCAGCGGTGAGACGGAGGTCGGGAAATCGATGTAGAAGGTCGGTTCCAGGGTCCGGTCCTCGACCAGGTGCTCGTACATCTCGAGCACGATCTGCCCGGCGTCCCAGCCCGGCTGATACGGCACCTCGACCTTGTCGCACAGCAATCGCAGCCGATCCACCGGGGTGTCGGGGGTGACGGTCTCGCCGACGGCTTCGGAGATGGCGCCGTGCACGGTGCGCACCGGCCAGTCGCCGGAGATGTCGACCTCGGTCAGCGTTCCGTCCGCATCCGGTCGCAGGGCGACGCAGGCGCCGTTGGCCGCGATCGCCGCGTTCTGGATCAGCTGCCGGCACGCGTGCATCATCCGCTCGTAGTCGCTGTGCGCCTCGTAGGCTTCCAGAATCGTGAATTCCGGATTGTGGCTGTAGTCCACGCCCTCGTTGCGGAACACCCGGCCCAGTTCGAAGACCTTCTCCATCCCGCCCACGCACAATCGCTTGAGATACAGCTCCGGTGCGATGCGCAGATACAGGTCCAGGTCGTAGGCGTTGATGTGGGTGCGGAAGGGCGCGGCGTTGGCGCCGCCGTGCACCTGCTGCAGTACCGGCGTCTCGACCTCGAGGAAACCCCAGCCGTTCAACGTGTCCCGCAGCGACCGCACCACCGCACTACGTTTGGCCAGCACCTCGCGTGCCTCGACGTTGATCGTCATATCGACGTAGCGCTGACGCACCCGCGCCTCGGGGTCGGCGAGTCCGCGCCATTTGTCCGGCAGTGGGTGCAGGCATTTGCCGATCATCCGCCAGTCCTGGGCGAGCAGCGACAGTTCGCCGCGGCGGCTGCTGCCGATCTGGCCGCTCACCTCGATCAGATCACCCAGGTCGAAATACTCGCCGAACGAACTCGAGCGGCGCGCGCCGACCCGGTCCCGGTCGATGAGGATCTGGATGTCACCGGACCAGTCGCGCAGCGCCGCGAAGGTGACGCCGCCGTGATCGCGGATCCGCAACAGCCGCCCGCACACCCGCACCGTGGTGCCCTTGGGGGAGCGACGCGCATCGGCGATCGAATGGGTCGGCGCGTAGGCCACCGGGTAGGCGTCGATATCGGCCGATTCGAGCCGGCGCACCTTGTCCATCCGGACCCGCACCTGTTCGGGGCGGCGGGCGGCGGCCTGTTCGAGTTCCGAGGGCGGCGCCTCGGGCGGGCTGCCGTCGGCGTGCAGCCCGGTGAGGGCCGGCGGTACCGCGGAATGCAGACCGGTGTGCGCCGAGGCATCCGGCTGCTGGCCGAAGCGCGGCAGGAAGCCCTCGGCCAGCGCGCTGGCGAACGCCACCCGCGGCAGCTGGCGGCGTTCCTCGAAGATGAAGAACCGCGGCACCCACTGCGGCTGATATTTCACATTCGACCGGTACAGCGCCTCGAGCTGCCACCAGCGGCTGAAGAACATCAGCACACTGCGCCACAGCCGCAGCACCGGGCCGGCGCCGATCCGGCCGCCCTCCTCGAAGACCGAGCGGAACACCGCGAAGTTCAGCGAGACCCGGGTGATCCCGTACTGTTCCGAGGTCAGCGCCAGCTGGGAAATCATGAATTCCATGATTCCGTTCGGGCCCTTGGGATCTCGTCGCATCACATCGAGCGAGACGCCGCTGCGGCCCCACGGCACCAGCGAGAGCATGCCCCATACGCGGCCGTCGCGGTCGAGCGCCTCCACCAGCAGGCTGTCTCCGTCGAGCCGGTCACCGAGGCGGCCCAGTGCCATCGAGAAGCCGCGTTCGGTTTCGGTGTCGCGCCAGGAATCGGCGCGGGCGATCATCTGCGCCATCTCGTCCGGCGACAGTTCGCTGTGCCGGCGGACCCGGACGGTGAAGCCCTGTTTGTGTAAACGGTTGGCGGCCTGGCGGACCTGCTTCATCTCGGGCCCGGCCAGTGAGAAGGAACGGGTGTCGAGAATCGCCTCGTCGCCCAGGCGCAGGGCGGACAGGCCCGCCCGGCGGTAGGCGGTGGCGCCGAGTTCGCCCGCGCCCATCACGGCCGGGGCCCAACCGTATTCGTCGGCCAGTCGCAACCAGGCATCGATGGCCTGTGGCCACGCCTCCCGCACGCCGATCGGATCGCCGGAGGCCAGGCAGACGCCGAGTTCGACGCGATAGGTGATCGCCGCCTTGCCGCTGGGCGCGAACACCACGGCCTTGTCGCGGCGAGTCGCGAAGTAGCCCAGCGAATCCTCGACATCGGAACGGGCGAGCAGGCCGCGCACCGCGGATTCGTCCAGGCCGGTCATGGCGTTGGAGGCGCGCTGGGAGCGGAACAGCACCAGCGCCGCCGCCAGCAGCGCGATCGCACCGAACAGGCCGAGCAGCAGATTCACCACATGCGGGGGGTGGCCGTCGAAGTTGTTGTCCGCCACCAGAATTGTCGCGGTGACCCGTGAAACCGCCCACAGCGGACGTTGCGCACCGCGCGGCAGGCTGCCGGGGAACAGTTCCACCAGCCCCCATCCGAGCAGACTGCTGATGACCAGCCCGCTGACCAGGACACCGAGCGCCTTCCACACCGCGCCCCGCCGCACCCGGGTGTAGAACTCCGGCCACGCCGCGATCATCAGGCCGATCACCGCCAGGTGGACGAACAGCGCGGCCAGCGCGTGGGGATCCTGTTCCTCGGCGAAATCCAGTCCGTTGGCGAGCGCGAACAGCGCCATGTACCCGACCAGCAGCCACCACGCGATGCGTTTCCGGGAGGCCGTCGCGCCGGCGAGCAGACCGACGATCACCGCCCACATCAGGTTCGTGTCGGGCGCGTCGAAATAGTAGGCGTCGAGGTAGTGCCGCGGGACCGAGGTGATGTAGCGCAGGCCGGGCGAAATACTCCACAGCGCACACAGAATCGAGAACACGCCGAGAACCAGGCCGACCAGGTGGGGGACTTCGCTCAGCCGACCGTGGGCGCGATGCGGAACCGGTGAGGAGGGTGATCTGTGGTCGCGCGAGTGAAGCTGGTCTTGCGTGGAAGTCACCGCACCAGTGTGCGGGCTGGGACCGCTCGAGGGGAGAAGGCCACCGGGCGAGTCCTGCTCGTGCACGGTCATATTCGATCCTTTCGCCGGACCCCGGTACCCATCGCGACGGGGGCGGCGTGCGGCCCGTCGGGCGCGGCGGTAAAGATGTAACCCATGTCGGATCCAGTCGATGTGCCGATCGAAGACGAAGTCATTCGACTCGGGCAATTCCTGAAGCTGGCCAATCTCATCGACAGCGGGTCGGAGGCCAAGACCGTGATCGCCGCCGGGCTCGTGCGCGTCAACGACGAGGTGGAACTACGGCGGGGCCGCCAGCTCCATGCCGGAGACGTGGTCGCACTCGCCGGCCACCGCGTGCGGGTGGCAGGCGGATAGTTCGGCGGGCGCGGGCCCGGCGGCGACCGGCGACTCATTCCGCGCGGACGACGACCCCGTCGTGATCGCTGTAGAGCATCTCGCCCGGAACGAAGGTGACGCCGCCGAATTCGACCGGCACATCGCGTTCGCCGGATCCGGTCTGCGTGCTCTTGCGCGGATTCGTGCCCAGCGCCTTGATGCCGATGGGCAGGGTGCGCAGAATCGCCGAATCGCGCACGCCGCCGTTGACGACGACACCGGACCAGCCGTTGTCGACGCCGCGTCCGGCGATTACGTCACCGACGAGGGCGGTGTGGATGCTCGCGCCGCCGTCGACGACCAGCACACGTCCTTCACCGGGTTCGCTGAGAGTCTGCTTGACCAACAGATTGTCCTGGAAGCAGCGAATGGTGACGATGCGCCCGCTGAACACCGGATTGCCGCCGAACTGCGTGAATTGCGTATCGCAGCTACGAATCTCGGGGCCGATCTCATCGGCGAGGTCGGCGGTTGCCACTAGGTTTGCTGAATCGGTCACCAAATAAGCTTGCCATGCGAGTGATGATCGAATCCTGAGACCTTCCCGCCGCCCGGCGTCGGCCCGGCCGGTTCAGCTGTCGAGGGTGCGCTGATACTCCGCGATCCTGGTCGTCAGATTGTGGGTGGTGTGTTTGACCGACAGCTTCACGAACGGCTCGATGGTCTTGCCCAGCACCTTGCCCGCGAGTCCGCCCGGTACCCGGTATTCGACGATGGCGTCCACCGTGCAGTCGCGGTCGCCGCGGGGATGGAACAGGAAGGTCGATTCGATCTCGAAGCCGGTCACGGCCTTCACCGCGATCGCGACGTTCTTCTCCCAGCGCACGATCTGCAATCGGGAGGTCAGCGAGGCGGGGCCCAGTTTGATCTCGGTGTCGAACGTCGCGCCCAGCCCGGCCACCTGATCGGTGATCGGGCGGAAGGAATGCACCTCGGTGACGAATTCCGGCAGATGGCGATAGTCGTTGACGTAGTCGAACGCGGTCTCGGCCGGCGCGGCGCAATCGGCCACGATCTTCACTGCGGTCATGGGACCAACCGTAACGTGTTGCAGTCCGGCCCGGACCGGATGTAATTGCTATCACTCCAGTTCGCAGGGCCTATCCGGCCCGGGCTCGGACTCAGGCCGTCACCGACAGTGTCGCCGCCAAGCCGAACACCGCCGCCATCACCACCACCTCGATCAGCGCCCGGCGCAGCGAGTCGTCCGCACTCATCCGATGGTCGGTGGCCACCGGAACCCAGCTGCGCCGCCACCACCAGCCGAGCCCGAGCAGCGCGAGGGCCATGACCGTCTTCGCGAGCAGGACGCGGCCGTACCCGGTGTCGATCAGCGCGGCCGGATCGCCGACCCGGACCAGCCCGTTGACCACGCCGGTCACCGTCACCGCCGCCACCGCGGGCAGCGCCCAGCCGGAATAGCGCGGCAGGATCACCGCCCATTCACCGCGGGTGCGCACCACCAGCGCCAGCGCCAGCAGCAGACCGAACCAGGCGGCCGCGGCGAGAGCGTGCACCGCGGCCAGTACCGAGCCCAGCGTCTGCTGCGACATATGGCCGGTGATCGGCCGCAGCACCAGCGTCACCGCGGCGAAGACCAGCACCAGATCGGCGCTCGCGCGCTCCGGTCGCCGGAAGGCCAGCGTGCTGTAGCAGGCGACCGCCGCGGTGCCGATCAGCACGGCGATGCCGATCTGGCCGCCGCTGACATGCGCGACGTAGTCGCCGAAATCGCCGGCGCGCAAGCGACTCAGCGGAACCCCGACCACCTCGGCGGCCTCGGTGGACAGCAGCACGAATTCCGCGACCGTCCAGAGCCCGCCGAATACGGCCAGCAGCCGCCACGCGGGCCGCAGCCGGTCGTGCAGGCGCGGCAGAGCCGCCAGGCCGAGAACCGCCGCGCCCAGCCCGTCGGCCAGGGTGCGCACCGGCGCCTCGGCCTGTACCGGATCGGGTGCGGCGAGCGCCCATCCGGCGGCCACACCGACGAGGGCGGCCGGGACGACCAGCAGCAGTGCGTATCGCAGTGCGGTGGATCTGCTGCCGGCCGTCCCCGGCCTCATGGTTTGCCGCCGCTGCCCGGCCGTCGGGAGCGACCGCCGAACAGCGCAAACGCCAGTCCACCGCCGAACAGGACGACCGCGGCCACGATGAACACCCACAGCGGTACGCCACCGGAATCGCCGTCGCCACCGGAACTGCTCTTGGCGTCGGCCTTGGCCCCCGGTGTCCCGTGACCGGGCGTGGTCAGCTCGAAGGTCCGGGTGCCGCTGACCGGATGGCCGTCGGCGGAGGTGACCCGGTACGCCATCGTGTAGGTGCCGGCCGGGCCGAGGTCACCGACCTCGACGCTGACGGTCGGCCCGTCCACCACCGGTTTGCCCTTCGACCACAGATTCCCGTCCGGGCCGACGACGGTCAGCGACGGGAAGCTCGGCTGCAGATTCTCGTTGAAGGTGATGCTGACCCGCGCCGGGCCGGTCGCGAGTTTCGCGCCGTCGGCGGGGTCGGTGGATACCACCGTCGAATGCGCGGCGGCCGGACCGGCGACCGCGATCGCCAGTCCACCCAGCGCCAGCGCACCGACCAGGGCCAACAGGATGCGGCGCATCATGCGCGCCGGCTCCGGATCAGGCTGCCGAGTCCGAGCGCGGCGCCGAGGGCGCCGAGTACCAGTCCGATACCGCCCAGCCAGCGCGCGGTGTTGTCGGAATCGGACTCGTCGCTGTCGGCGTCGTTCGACATACCGGCCGCGTGGTCGTGATCGGAGCCGGCGGCCGCCAGTGTGACGCTCGGTGCGGGGTGCTCGGGTTCGTCACCGCCGGCGGGCATGGGTTCGTTCCAGTTGACGACCTTGCCGTCGCTGTAGGTCTGGGTGGCCGGGAAGCTGATCTTGTCCTGCTTCGGCAACGGACCGACCGCGAGGGCGAAGCGCTGGAACTGTTCGGGGGTGATGCCGGGATTGCCCGGGTTGGCGGTCCAGGTCACCGAGGTGAACTGGTTCTTGTCGTTCTTCTCGGTCTTGGCGGTCCAGCCCGCGACGGGTTCGGTGCGGGCCGCGGACAGCTGCGGCAGCGCGACGGTCAGCTTGGTGGTGGACGCGGTCGCCGATTCGGTCGGCACGCGGAAGGTGATGACGGCGTAGCCGCCCTGGGCCGCGCCGGGCGCGTCGGCGGTGACGTGCGCGGCCGCGGTGCCGGAGGCGAGCAGGGCGAGACCTGCGGCGGCGCCGGTCGCGACCAGGGCGCGCGACAGTGAGGTGGACATGCGTGAGCTCACGATGGGTGACTTTCTCGGTACTCGGGCGTTATGCCGGGGGAATTGCCTGTGGTCGGGGAGCGGTTCAGGCGAGTACCGGTGGTGCGCGGGAGCCGAGGGCACCGGCGCGCCATTGCTGCCACGGGGGCCGCACGGCGGTCCGCCACCGTGCCGTGGCGATGTCCACCGGCGGCAGCGGCCGGGTCGTGACGGCCCGGACCGAGTCGGAGACAGCGGCATACAGACGTTCCACGGCCACGATCAGCGCGGCACAGGCCACGGTCGCGAGCGTGTGCGCCAGCGTCATCCAGCTGCTCGGCCAGATCGACGTCAATCCGGAAAGGCCGCTCCCACACGATGTTCCACCGGGCCGGTGGGCGGGCAGCAGACTCAGCGCGATATGGGAAACCGCCTGTCCGCCACCGAGTGCCGCCAGGACGCCGGTCCGGCCCCACGCACCGCCCGCGGGCGGCAGCGTCGAGGCGAAGGTTCCGGCGACCGTCGCGCTCAGCAGGAGCAGCGCCAGCGTCGCCGAGCCGGGATAGCCGCCGTCGGCCCAGCCGTGCGCGGCGGTCGCGAGGACCACCACCGTCATACCGACCAGCCCGCCGCGGAGCCCATCGATGCCCGGCCGCCGGACCGCTCGCCGGGACGGCGGGGATCCGGTCGGGGGCCGGGCACGAGGCAGCATGGCGAAACGGTCGGTCAGTGCACGCCGAGGCGCGCGAGGATATCGGCTTCGACGCCGGAGAGTTCGTGCGAGATGGAGTTGTGCACCGCCCGGCGGCGCGGCGCGGGCATCTGCTCGGCGGTGCGCACGGCCGCGGACAGGCTGGCGAGCCGGTCGCGGGTGGCGGCCACGAACTTCTGCGTCTCGCCGCTCTTGTCACCGGAGTTCTCGATACCGGCCAGGGTGGATTCGACACCGGTGATGCGGGCCTGCAGGCGGGCGCCGTGGCCGGTGAAGTTGCCCAGCTCGCCGAGGCCGATACCCAGCCGGTGGGCGCGGCGGGTGTCGATCTGGCCGCGGACGAAGGTGGCGGCCCGGTAGGCCAGCGGCGCCAGCACCGGCACCAGCACCCGCGCCACGCCCAGATACTTCTTCACCTGACTCGCGGTGAGCAGTTCCCGGTCGGCGCGTTCGGCGGTCTTGAGGGCGGCCTTCTCCTCGGCCTTCAACGTCGCGATCTGTGCCTTGGCCACATCGCGCTGGGTGCGGAGTTCGGCGCGCTGGCGTTTGCGTTCGTTGCGGGCGCCGAGTTTGGCCTCCATCGCGGCCTTGTGCTTGAGGGCTTTCGCCTCGGCTTTGCGGTCCGCACGCCGCTTGCGCTTGGTGAACAACCCCATCGAAAGCCCTCCGTCACGAAGTTCCGTCATGCTGATATACCCACATGCCACACGGTTTGCGCCAACTGTAGCGGGATGCCCACCCGAGGGCGCCGTCGCGGCGGCCGGTGCGCGTGCCGATCCGGGCTCGCCGGCCGCGTGAGTGCCGAGGTAGCGGCTCCGCGTACGCCCGGCACGCAGGCGGTTCGCGGGAGTGTCGGAGGTAGGGACCATACTGCTTAGCGTGTATTCGGGCAGCGGCGACCGTGACGGTCGCGAGGAGGACGGCGGAGGCGACGAGCGGCGGGCTGCTGCTCGACGAACCGTTGTGGTGCCCGCCGAAGTGGAACGGGCGCAGCAGGTTTCGGCCGGCCCGTCGAGTGCGCCGGCGAACCTGTCGGCGCCCGCCGGGTCGGGCGAGCACCCGCCGCGCATCGCCTATGTCGACGCCCGCGCGCTGGTCGGCTGCCGGCATCGGCTGCATCTGGACGCGACTCATCCGGAACGGTTGCTGGGAGTGCCGGAGGACGCGGGTGTCAAACAGCGCCGCGACGCCGCCACCGCGCATCGCTCGAAGGTCCGCGACACACTCGTCGCCGCCGATCCGCAGGCGTGGGTGATCATCGACCCGGATCAGCACGCGAGCGGCCGCGCCGAGGACACGCTGCGCGCGTGTGCGGAAGGGGCGCACCACATTTGGGGCGCGTTGCTGCCGCAGGAGTCCGATACCGGCCGTCGCGGCGGCTGCGAGATCCTGCTGCGCGATACCGACCGCGGTGGCTACATCCCGATCATCGTGGTCAATCACAAGGTGACCGACCCACGCCAGCCGGATCCGGCCGATTTCCATCCCACCACCTCCGACCTGTACCGCTGGGATCCGCGCCCCGACCGGCACGTCCGGGTCCGCACCCAGCCCCGCGACCAGCAGCGGCTGGCCCATCTCTATCGCATGTTGCAGCGGCACGGGCTGGCCAGTCCCGCGCTGGTCGGCGGCGCCATCGGCTATCACTTCGACCGGATCCTGGTGCACGATCTGGCCCCGGTGCTCGACGAGTACGACCGGCGTTATGCCGACCGCATCGCGGTGGTGCGCGGTGAGCTGCCGACCGTTCCGTCCAAGGTGCCGGAATGCCGGCAGTGCCCGTGGTGGACGCGGGCGCCGAGCGTGACCGGCGGTGAGCGTCCGGATATCACCGAACCGCCCGCGGTGAGCTGCGAGGGCTGGCTGGCGGCCCACCGCGACGTCAGCCTCGTCGCACCCGGCTCCCGCGCCGAACTGCTGCGCCGCCACGGCGTGCAGACCATCGACGACCTGGCCGAGTGGACCGCCGACGAACCCGAGGACTGGCAGTACGAGCCGTTCGCCGAGACGGTCGTGACCGCGCGTGCCTGGATCTCGGGCGCGCCGCTGGTCCGCCGCGTGGACCGGGTTCGGGTCACCCGGGCCGACGTCGAGGTCGACGTCGATCTGGAGAGCTATCAGGAGTACGGCGCCTACCTGTGGGGGACCCTGCTCGACGGGGTGTATCGCCCCTTCTTCACCTGGGACCCGCTGCCGACCGCCGACGAGGCCCGCTCGTTCGCCGAATTCTGGACCTGGCTGATGGCGGTGCGCGCCGACGCGGCCGCGGCGGGCAAGACGTTCGCCGCCTACTGCTACTCGCGCACGGCCGAGGACAAGTGGCTCTACGAATCGGCGCGCCGATTCGCCGGACGGCCCGGCGTCCCCACCGAGGACGAGGTCCGCGCCTTCGTCGACAGCCCGCAATGGGTGGATATGTTCCAGGCGGTGTCGGAGCAGTTCATCTGCCCGAACGGCAAGGGGCTCAAGAAGATCGCCCCGGTCGCCGGATTCGGCTGGCGCGATCCCGAGGCCGGCGGCGAGGCGTCGATGAGCTGGTATCGCCTGGCGGTCGGGTACGACGGTGTGCCCGATCTGTCGCAGCGCACCCGCCTGCTGGAATACAACGAGGACGACGTCCGCGCCACCCAGGTGCTGCGTGAATGGATGGCGCCCGCGCAACCGCGGGCGCACAGTGCCGACGCGGAGGTTCCCGCGATGACCGACTTTCGCGAGCCACCCGCGATCCGTCGTAATATCTGCACGTGACCGATCACGTCGAACAACTGGAGTTTCAGGCCGAGACCCATCAGCTTCTGGAACTGATGATCCACTCGGTCTACTCGAACAAGGACACCTTCCTGCGGGAATTGATCTCGAACGCCTCGGACGCGCTGGACAAGCTGCGGCTCGAGTCGTTCCGGGACAAGGATCTCGAGGTCGACACCTCGGATCTGCATATCGAACTCGAGGTCGACACGGACGCCCGGGTGCTGACCGTTCGCGACAACGGCATCGGCATGTCGCGCGCCGAGGTGGTCGACCTCATCGGCACCCTCGCCAAGTCCGGCACCGCGGAACTGCGCCGCCAGCTGCTGGAATCCAAGGGCGGCGAGGGCGCGGTGAGCTCCGAAGACCTCATCGGCCAGTTCGGTATCGGCTTCTACTCGACCTTCATGGTGGCCGACAAGGTCACGCTGACCACCCGCCGCGCGGGCGAGTCCGAGGGCACCCGCTGGGAGTCCGCGGCCGGCAGCTCGACCTACACCATCGAAACCCTCGACGACGCGCCCCAGGGCACCGCCGTGTCGCTGCATCTGAAGTCCGCGGACGAGGACGATCACCTCTTCGATTACACGCAGGAGTGGAAGCTCCGCGAGATCGTCAAGAAGTACTCGGACTTCATCTCCTGGCCCATCCGGATGCAGGTGGAGCGCACCGTCACCGAGGGTGAGGGCGAGGAGAAGCAGGAAAAGACCATCCTCGAGGAGCAGACGCTCAATTCGCAGAAGGCGCTGTGGACGCGCCCGCGCAGCGACGTCTCCGACGAGGAGTACAAGGAGTTCTACAAGCACGTCTCGCACGCCTGGGACGATCCGCTGGAGATCATTCCGCTCAAGGCCGAGGGCACGTTCGAATATCAGGCGCTGCTGTTCATTCCGTCGCACGCGCCGTTCGATCTGTTCATGCGCGAGCACAAGCGCGGGGTGCAGCTGTATGTGCGCCGGGTGTTCATCATGGACAACTGCGAAGAACTGATGCCGGAGTATCTGCGCTTCGTCAAGGGTGTGGTGGACGCGCAGGATCTGTCGCTGAACGTCTCGCGCGAAATTCTGCAGCAGGACCGGCAGATCCAGATGATTCGCAAGCGCCTGGTCCGCAAGGTGCTGTCGACGATCAAGGATGTGCAGAGCGCCGAATCGGCCGAATCCGCCTCCGACGACGCCACCGCGACAGAGTCGAAGTACCAGACCTTCTGGAACGAATTCGGCCGAGTTCTCAAGGAGGGCTTGCTCTCCGACTTCGACAACCGCGAAACCATCCTGCAGGTCTCGTCTTTCGCCTCGACGCACTCGGATTCCGAGCCGACCACGCTCGCGCAGTACGTGGAGCGCATGGCCGAGGGCCAGGACAAGATCTACTACATGACCGGTGAATCCCGGCAGCAGATCGAGAATTCCCCGCATATGGAGGCCTTCAAGGCCAAGGGCCTCGAGGTGCTGATCCTCACCGACCCGGTCGACGAGATGTGGGTCGGCTCGGTGCCGGACTTCGACGGCAAGCCGTTCCAGTCGATCGCCAAGGGCGAGGTCGATCTGGAGACGGAGGAGGAGAAGAAGGCCTCCGAACAGCTGCGTGAACAGCAGGAGAAGGATTTCGGCGATGTGCTGAAGTGGCTGCGGGAGACGCTGAGCGACAGCGTCAAGGAGGTCCGACTGTCCTCCCGCCTGACCACCTCTCCGGCCTGTGTCGTCGGTGACGTCTTCGACTTCACCCCGCAGCTGGAGCGCATGTACCGCGCGTCCGGCCAGGCGCTCCCGGAATCCAAGCGGATTCTGGAGCTCAACCCGGAGCATCCGCTGGTCACCGGGCTGCGCGATGCGTACGGCAAGGACAAGGAGTCCGAGGATCTGGGCGCAACGGCCGAATTGCTCTACGGCACAGCGGTTCTGGCCGAAGGCGGCGAACTGAAAGACCCGGCCCACTTCGCCCGGATCCTGGCAGACCACCTCACCAAGACCGTCTGACTCATCAAGACCGTCTGACGACGACAACCGAAACACCGAGGCCCGCAAGGATCTTCCTTGCGGGCCTCGGATTGTGAACGCGCTTGCTCGATCGCGCAGCCGTCAGCGGCGCATCAGTCGACGGTGCAACCGGCGACCGGCTTGTCGTTCAACCGGTCCATCAGATAGGGGATGACACCGCTCGGGCTGAAACCGTCGATGATCTCCGGACCGAAGTGGTTCGGCAGCGCCATACCGGGCAGGATCGGCGGCAGACCGTTACTGCGGAAGGTGACCGTGGCACCCTTGCCGCACCAGTCGTCGGCGAGCTGCCGGGCCTGCGGATAGGGCACGGTGTCGTCATTGACCCCGCTGGTGATCAGAACCGGCGCGGTGGGGCTGAGGGTGCCGATGCGTTGCCGGCTCAGAATGTCCATGGCCGCCGGTACTTCGCGCAGGTTGTCCAGAATCGGCCGATGGTCCCGCGTGAAGTCACTTCCGCGCAGGAGCGGATGTTTCAGGATCACATCACCCACACAGCTGTCCTGCAGTTCCGCGAGCAGGCCCTCGCCCTGCGGCGTCACGCGCTGGTCCAGCTCGGGCTTCAAATCCGGAAAGCGTTCCAGGAATCCGTTGAGGGCGTAGGCGACCACACCACCGATGAGATTTCCGTCGATCTGCTGCAGAACCGCGCTCAGATCGGCGGTCGGCGCGCCGGCCCACACCCCTTTCAGGTTCAGCTCCGGTGCATAGCTCGGCTGCAACTCCGCCGCGGACGCGGTCGCCCCGCCGCCCTGGGAGTAACCCCAGAAGGCGAGCGGCGTCTGCGCTCCGGTGCCCGAGAGCGCATTCGCGGCGCGCGCCGCGTCGAGAACGGCGTGCGCCTCTTCCACCCGGTTGACATAGGTGTGGACGCCGGGCGTGCCCAGCCCGATGTAGTCGGTCACGAAAACCCGGGCGCCCAGCGCATGCCACACCATCGCCGAGACCGCCTCCTGATTGGCGGAGATGCTCGGCGGGGTGATCTGGGCGTAGAGGCCGGTGGCGAAGGCCTCCGACGGCGCGCACTGATCGCCCTGTCCGGAGGTACCGGGCGCGATCACGACGGTCGGCCGCGGTCCGGTGCCCTGCCAGGCGGCGGTGGCGTCGAGGTAGGTGCCACTGACCGCGGTGGGAACGCCGTCCTGGGTCTGCGAGGTGTACATGACCTTCTGCGCGTTCGCGGGCCACGGCCCGAATCCCGGCGGCGCCACGAACACCGGCATCGGCTCGGTCTTGATCACCGATCCCGGTGTGGTCGCGAATTGTGCCGGGGGAGTGTAGAACTCGCTCACCGGCGTGGCGGCGGAGCTTCCGGCGGCCGCGCAACCGAGCGCCACCCCCGCACATGCGGCGGCCCCGAGCGCGACGATCCGGCGGAAGCCACCCCCGCCCCGTCTCGGCGATCCACTCGCCCTCGAGTGCTGTGCTCTGTCACCCAGTTGCATCGTCACGACCTGGCCTTTTTGAACTTACTGCCCAGTAGAATCAGCCTTAACCTAGCGTTGATCCCCGCTGGGGAGAAATATGTGATCAGCCGAACCAAAATTTCGCCGCCCTGATCGTGACCGCTCACAAATCAGCGCGCCGGGCGGCCCCACCACAGCTGCCGGGAAACAAGAAGGCCGACGCGGCATTTCCGTGTCGGCCTCGACCAGCGTCAGCGCGGCGCCATGCGCAGCGCACCGTCCATGCGGAAGGTTTCGCCGTTCAGGTAGTCGTGCTCGGTGATGTACTGCGCGAGTTGCGCGTACTCGTCCGGGCGGCCCAGGCGCGAGGGGAACGGCACACCGGCCTCGAGGCCCTTGCGGTACGCTCGATCACCGCGCCGGATTTGGCGCGCACCACCCTCGCCGCGGGCAAGATCCTCGTCGGCTACCA
>NZ_JADKYP010000085.1 GCF_015354405.1 Nocardia sp. BSTN01
ACCGGTGTCGATCATGTCGTCGATCAGGATGCAGGTGCGGCCCGCGACGTCACCGACGGGACGATGCGATTTGACCTGGTTGGGCACCAGCGGGTCGCGGGTCTTGTGGATGAACGCCACCGGCGCGCCACCGAGCGCGTCGGCCCACTTCTCGGCCACCTTCACGCGACCGGCGTCGGGGGAGACGATGGTGACGTTCTCGGTGCTGTAGTGGTTGCGCACGTACTCCGACAGCTGGACCAGGGCGTGCATGTGGTCCACCGGGCCGTCGAAGAAGCCCTGGATCTGATCGGTGTGCAGGTCGACGGTGATGATGCGGTCCGCGCCGGCGGTCTTGAGCAGATCGGCGACCAGGCGGGCGGAGATGGGCTCGCGGCCGCGGTGCTTCTTGTCCTGGCGGGCGTAGGGGTAGAACGGCAGGACGGCGGTGATCCGCTTGGCCGAACCGCGCTTGAGCGCATCGATCATGATGAGCTGTTCCATCAGCCACTGGTTCAGCGGAGCCGGAAAGCTCTGCAGCACAAAGGCATCCGAGCCACGTACCGATTCTTCGAAGCGAACGAAGATCTCGCCGTTGGCGAACTCGCGGGCGGTTTGCGGCGTGATCGCGACGTCGAGTTCCTTCGCGACCTGCTCGGCCAACTCGGGGTGAGCGCGCCCCGAGAACAGCATCAGGTTCTTCTGGTTGTCGGTGGAGAACGCGGTCACTCTGTGTTGCCATCCTTTTGCTCGGTTGCCTGACTCGCTCTGTCGTCGGCCGCGATCGCCTCCGCCGCCGCCTGCGCCGCGGCCGTCCCGGGACGATACCGCTGCACCCAGCCCTCAATATTCTTCTGCGCCCCGCCGGATACTGCCAGCGCTCCCGGCGGAACGTTTCTACGCAGCACAGTACCCGCTGCCGAATAGGCGCCATCGCCCACGGTCACCGGCGCGACGAACATCGTGTCGCTGCCGGTGCGCACATGCGAGCCGACGACGGTGTGGTGTTTCTTCACTCCGTCGTAGTTGACGAACACGCTCGATGCGCCGATGTTGCTGTACTCGCCGATCGTGGCGTCGCCGACGTAGGTCAGGTGGGGGACCTTCGAGTGAGCGCCGATCGAGGCGTTCTTGGTCTCCACGAACGCGCCGATCTTGCCGGATTCGCCGACGATCGTCCCCGGTCGCAAATAGGCGAACGGCCCGATTGTGGCGGCGGCGGCGATGGTGGCGCCCTCGCCGTGGGTCCGGACCACCTTCGCGCCCTCGCCGACGAGCACATCGGTCAGGGTCGAATCGGGTCCCACCTCGGCATCCTCGCCGATCACGGTGTTGCCGAGCAGCTGTACCCCGGGGCGCAGCACCGCGTCGCGTCCGATGCGCACACTCGCGTCCACCCAGGTGGTGGCCGGATCGATGACGGTGACCCCGGCGCGCATATGGCGCTCGAGGATGTAGCGGTTGAGGGTGCGGGCCGCCTGGGCCATCTGCACCCGGTCGTTGACGCCGGTGACCTTGGCGGCATCGACCAGGCGGGCGCCGTGGACCGGGTGGCCGCCCTCGCGCGCCAGCTTCAGGACATCGGTCAGATACAGCTCGTGCTGGGCGTTGGCGGTCGTCAACCGGCTGATCATCGTCCGCAGCACGGTGACGTCGAAAACGTAGACGCCGGAATTGACTTCGTTGATCGCCGCCTGCTCCGGGGTGGCGTCGGCGTGTTCGACGATCTCGAGGACGCCGCCGTCGGGATCGCGCACGATCCGGCCGTAACCGTTCGGATCCTCGGGAACGAAGGTCAAAACCGTGACCGCGGAACGTGGTTGATAACTGCGATGCTCGTCCAGCAGGGCCGAGAGGGTGTGCCCGTCCAGCAGCGGCACATCGGCGGAGGTCACCAGCAGATCCCCGGTGAAGCCCGCGGGCAGCGCCGACAGGGCGCACTGCACCGCGTGCCCGGTACCCAGCTGCTGTTCCTGTACCGCGGAGGTGATCTCGCGACCCAATTCTGCCGCAACGGAATTCACCGCGGCGCCGACCTGGTCGCGGTCGTGGCCGATCACGGTGATCAGGTCGGTGGGGTCGATCTCGTTCGCCGCGTGCAGGGCGTGCTCGAGCATGCTGCGCCCGGCGAGCGAATGCAGCACTTTCGGTGTCTTGGACCGCATTCGAGTTCCGGCACCGGCGGCGAGAACGACGACGGCGGTCTGCTGTGGCATGGATCTCCCTCGGCTGCCTGTCATCGTGCTGGTCTGCGCTGTCTTCGGCCTACGGCTGTCGCTGCCTGCGCCGGCCTTCGCAGGTTCGGTCTGCGGCGGGCTCGACGGCTGGCCGTCCGCCCACACCCTAGTCCACCCGGGCCTGGGCACCGGCTCGGGGCTTCGCCCGATATTCACGCAGGTCACAGCCCCATCGCCAGCTCCGCCGCCAGGACTCGAACCTGAACTAACTGAACCAAAATCAGTGGTGCTGCCATTACACTACGGCGGATCGTCGCACCGATGAACCCTATGGATCCACCGCTGCGCCACGGCATGCGCGCAATATCCTCGCACGTTTCCCCACAGCTTCGCGAATTACGGGCAGATTTTCCCGCGCGGGTCGCGGGTCGGCAAGAGTGCCCGGTCGCGGTCGGGTAAATTTGCGCAACGCAACATCTGATTTCGACAGCACATGGGTAACTCGTCGGGCACGCCCTGACCTCGGGTCCTTGCCGACCGCCGGCCCGGCCGAGAAATCTCCAGGCACCTACGACCGGCAAAATACGCGGAGAGGCGGGGGAGGGGAGCGATGACTTCGGGTGATGCGAATCGGGCGCCGCGCCCGCGGATGACCGGAACGCAGCGGCGGCAGCAGTTGATCGAGATCGGCCGGACGCTGTTCGCCGAACGAGGATACGACGCCACCTCCATCGAGGAGATCGCCCAGCGTGCCCAGGTGTCGAAACCCGTTGTGTACGAACACTTCGGCGGTAAAGAAGGCCTCTACGCGGTGGTCGTCGACCGTGAGATGTCGACGCTGCTGGACATGATCACGTCGTCGCTGACCCAGAACCGCTCCCGCGTCCGGCTGGAACAGGTCGCCCTCGCGCTGCTGACCTATATCGAGGAGCGCACCGACGGTTTCCGCATCCTGATGCGCGATCAACCCGCCTCGGCGGCCGCCGGCACCTATTCGAGCCTGCTGAACGAGGCGGTCAACCAGGTCGCGCACATCCTCGCCGGCGATTTCGAGCGCCGCGACTTCGACACCAGTCTCGCCACCCTCTACGCGCAAGCCCTGGTCGGCATGGTCGCCACCGCCGCCACCTGGTGGCTCGACGAGCGGCAACCGTCCAAGGAGGTGGTCGCCGCGCATCTGGTCAATCTGTGCTGGAACGGGCTCACCCACCTCGAGGCCGACCCGCAGCTGGCCTCCGAATGGCCCAGCGCGACACCCGGCTGACCGGCGGTACCGATGCCGGGGGGTAATAGGGGACCGAACTGGACGGTTAGCCCATTGTTTGCGAAGGAGACTGGTCTTAATGCTCGATTCCGCTGGCGACGGCCGGTCGGATGGTACGGTTCCCCCATCCTTCAAGTGCTGTTCGAGCTGTGATGTCGGTCAACTTCGGGATATCGGTCTACTTCAGGATGGCTGGTTTGAGGACAGGCGGATCTGATGGCTAGGCAAGCGCGTGCGGAAATCACCCGCGATTCGGTGCTGGCGGGCGCGGCCGACGTCTTTCTGCGACTCGGTTACGCGAATGCGAGCCTCAGCGAGATCATCTCGCAATCCAACGTCACCAAGGGCGCGCTGTACTTCCACTTCGGATCCAAGGAAGAACTGGCGCGCGCCGTGGTCGACCAGGGCAACGAACGACTCCGCGGCGCTTGTCAGGGCTTCTTCGACCCGCGCGTGCCCGCCCTGGAAGCCGCCATCGGCATCACCTACGTCGTCGCCGACCTCACCATGAACGATCCGATGGTCGGCGCGATGCTCAAACTCACCCACCAGATCGGCGACTACCGCGGTGCCTCGGGCGAGAACATCACCAAGACCTGGGGGGAAACCCAGATCCTGCTCGCCGAGCGGGCCATCGCGCAGGGCGACCTCAAACCCGACCTGGACCCCGAAACCATCGGCCTTCTCCTGCAGGAGATGACCGCCGGAGTCCACATCACGGCCGTCGGTACCGAATCCATCGACCAGATGGCGGTGCGTATGGAACGCATGTGGTATTTCCTGCTGCCGTCGATCGTGCCGGACGAAAAGGTGGCCTACTTCCGGGAATTCGCCGCGCGGCGGTTGCGCCGCTACGTGCCGTAACCGGTCGCGACGTCGGACGACGGTACGTGTGAACGCCGGAGCGCGCATTTGCGAGATGTGCACCTGGGTGGGTTCTCGGCCGCCTCGATTTTGGACTGACGGAGCGAGGGAGCGCAGCGACTGAGCGGAGGAGGGAAAATCGAGGCCTGAGGGCCGAGAACCCCGCCGGAGCGAAGCGGAGGCCGAAAACATAGACTCGATTGGTCGCTCTGAATCGCCGATCTGTGCAGCGGGAGTTTCTTTCATGCCGAGCCATCGCCCACCTCTTGCGGGACTGGCCGAGGTGGCCGGTGCCGATGCCGCGCTGAGCCAGGTTCGGGAACTGATCGGGCGCTCCTC
Source organism: Nocardia sp. BSTN01 (assembly GCF_015354405.1). Taxonomy (GTDB): domain Bacteria; phylum Actinomycetota; class Actinomycetes; order Mycobacteriales; family Mycobacteriaceae; genus Nocardia. The sequence continues at coordinate 4,624 of NZ_JADKYP010000085.1, forward strand.
GGTGCAGCTGGTCGCGCCCTCGGCGATCCGGCCGTTCGTGGCGGCGACCGTCGCGGCCGCGCGGCCGCTGGTGGTGGTGACCGCCACCGGGCGGGAGGCCGACGATCTGACCGTCGAGTTGAGCGAGATCATCGGCGATCGGGTCGCGTTGTTCCCGTCCTGGGAGACGCTGCCACACGAGCGGCTGTCGCCCAGTGCCGACACCGTGGGCCGGCGGTTGCAGGTGCTGCGCCGGCTGGCGCATCCGGAGGATCCGGGCCATCCGGAACCGCTGCAGGTGGTGGTGACCACGGTCCGGTCGCTGATGCAGCCGATGGCCCCGGGGCTGGGCGAGATCGAACCCATCGTGCTGCGCGTCGGCGCCGAATTCGATTTCGACGAATTGACCACGCGGCTGGTCGAATTCGCTTACGAGCGCGCCGATATGGTCGGCAAGCGCGGCGAATTCGCGGTGCGCGGCGGCATTCTCGACATCTTCCCGCCCACCGCCGATCATCCGGTGCGCGTGGAATTCTGGGGCGACGAGATCAGTGAACTGCGCGCGTTCTCCGTCGCCGATCAGCGTTCACTCACCGAGGTCGACGTCGATCTCGTCGTGGCGCAGCCCTGCCGGGAACTGCTGCTGACCGAGGAACTGCGCGAATCGGCGGCGAAGGTGGCCGCGGACAATCCGGCCGACGCGGCGCTGGTCGAAATGCTGGAGAAGCTGGCGCAGGGCATTCCGGTGGAGGGGATGGAGGCGCTGCTGCCGGTGCTGCGGCCGGGCGAGCTGCAGTTGCTCACCGATGTGGTGCCGACGCAGTCGCATGTGCTGCTGTGCGATCCGGAGAAGATCCGCACCCGCGCCGCCGATCTGGTCCGCACCGGACAGGAATTTCTCGAGGCGTCGTGGACGGCCGCGTCCTTCGGCGGGGCGGCCCCCTTGGGCGCACACGGTCTGGATCTGGCGTCCTCGGCGTATCGCGGTCTGGACGTCGTGCGGGCCGATGCCGAGTCGCGCGGGTTGCCGTGGTGGACACTGAGCCCGCTGGCCGCCGACGATCCCGCGGAGGTCGTGCTGCCCGTGCTGTCGGCGCCGGCGGCCCGCGGCTCGGAGGAGCTGGTCGCGACCGTTTTCGCCTCGCTGCGCGCGCACGTCACCACCGGTGGGCGCGCGGTCATCGTGGTCGCGGGACACGGTACGGCACAACGCATTCAGGAACGGCTCGCCGATGCCGAGGTTCCGGCCGCGGCGCTCGAGCCGGGCGCCGAACCGGTGCGTGGGCTGGTCGGGGTGCTGTGCGGTTCGCTGCACGACGGCATCGTGTTCGACGACGCGAAACTGGTCGTCATCGCCGAATCCGATCTGACCGGCAACCGCGTCACCGCGCCCGGTGAGGGAAAGAAGCTTCCCGCGCGCCGGCGCAATCAGGTCGATCCGCTGGCGTTGAGTTCCGGCGATATGGTCGTACACGATCAGCACGGCATCGGCCGGTTCGTGGAGATGATCGAACGCACCGTCGGCGGCGCGCGACGCGAATACCTGGTCATCGAGTACGCGCCCAGTAAGCGCGGCCAGCCCGGCGACCGGTTGTACGTCCCGATGGATTCGCTGGACCAGCTCTCCCGCTACGTGGGCGGAGAGATGCCGAGTCTGTCCAAACTCGGCGGATCCGACTGGGCGAATACGAAACGCAAGGCGCGCAAGGCCGTTCGCGAGATCGCCACCGAACTCGTGCAGTTGTATGCCGCGCGGCAGGCCGCGCCCGGTCATGCGTTCGCCTCCGATACGCCGTGGCAGCAGGAGATGGAGGACGCGTTCGCGTTCACCGAAACCCACGATCAGCTCACCGCCATCGCCGAGGTGAAGGCCGATATGGAACGCCCGGTGCCGATGGACCGGGTGATCTGCGGCGACGTCGGTTACGGCAAGACCGAGATCGCGGTGCGGGCGGCGTTCAAGGCGGTTCAGGACGGTAAGCAGGTCGCCGTGCTGGTGCCGACCACGCTGCTGGCCCAGCAACATCTGCAGACCTTCACCGAACGCGTCGCCGGATTCCCGGTCACGGTGAAGGGCCTGTCGCGCTTCACCGATCCGGCCGAATCGCGCGAGGTGATCGACGGTATGGCCGCCGGTGACGTCGACATCGTGGTCGGCACCCACCGGCTGCTGCAGACCGGTCTGCGGTGGAAGGAACTCGGCCTCGTGATCATCGACGAGGAACAGCGGTTCGGCGTCGAGCACAAGGAGCACATCAAGGCGCTGCGCACCCACGTCGACGTGCTGACCATGTCGGCCACCCCGATTCCGCGCACCCTGGAGATGAGCCTGGCGGGGATCCGCGAGATGTCGACCATCCTCACCCCGCCCGAGGAGCGCCACCCCGTCCTGACCTATGTCGGCGGCTACAATGACAAACAGGTCGCCGCGGCCGTGCGCCGCGAACTGCTGCGCGACGGCCAGGTCTTCTACGTGCACAATCGCGTCTCTTCGATCGACAAGGCCGCCAAGCGAATTCGCGATCTGGTGCCCGAGGCGCGGGTCGCGGTGGCGCACGGCCAGATGAACGAGGACACGCTGGAGAAGACCGTGCAGGGCTTCTGGGAGCGCGAATTCGACGTACTGGTGTGCACCACGATCATCGAAACCGGTCTGGACATCTCCAACGCCAATACGCTGATCGTCGAACGGGCCGACACGCTGGGCCTGTCCCAGCTGCACCAGCTGCGCGGCCGGGTCGGGCGCAGCCGGGAACGCGGATACGCCTATTTCCTGTATCCGGCCGAGAAGCCGCTCACCGAAACGGCTTACGACCGCCTGGCCACCATCTCGCAGAACTCCGATCTCGGCGCGGGTATGGCGGTGGCGATGAAGGACCTCGAAATCCGCGGCGCCGGAAACGTGCTCGGCGCCGAACAGTCCGGCCATGTCGCCGGCGTCGGCTTCGATCTGTATGTGCGACTGGTCGGTGAGGCGGTGGAGGCCTATCGCGCCGCCGCCGACGGCCGCCCGATCACGACCGAGGAAGAGGTCAAGGAGGTGCGGATCGACCTGCCGGTGGATGCGCACATTCCGCCCGACTACATCGCCAGCGACCGGCTGCGGCTGGAGGCCTACCGCAAACTGGCTGCGGCACAGGATGATTCGGCGCTCGCCGCCGTGGTGGAGGAGCTCGTCGACCGGTACGGCCCGCTGCCGGTGGAGGTCGGCCGCTTGGTGTCGGTCGCGAAGTTGCGACTGTTGTGCCGTGAGTACAACATCCAGGAGGTCGGCGTCACGGGCACCACGCTGAAGGTGTCGCCGCTGCAGCTGCCCGATTCGAAGCAGATGCGGCTCAAGCGGCTGTATCCGAGTGCGAGCTATCGGCCCACCACCGGCATCGTGCAACTGCCGCTGCCGCGCGTGGAGGACAGCGTGGGCGCGGCGCGGGTGCGCGATGTGCAGGTGTTGCAGTTCGTCGCCGATCTGCTGCTGGCGCTCGACGGGAAGCCGAAGGGCATGGTCGATCTCGCGGTGCGCGCGGAGGTCGCGGTCGGGTGAGTGAGGACCGGGGCGAGCGCCCGTCGGGGGGATCCGACGACGCCGCGGCTGATTCCGCACGGGTCGCGCACGGCCTGACCGAGGCCGTCGAGGTCATGGACCGGCTGTGGAATTTCGGCGGCTGGGAGGTCACCCAGACCCACGATTCGCTGCGGCCGTATCTGCTGGAGGAGACCTACGAACTCCTCGACGCCATCCAGCACGGAGATGCGGAGACGATCAAGGAGGAACTCGGCGACCTGCTGTTGCAGGTGCTGTTCCATTCCCGGATCGCCGAGGCCGCGGGCGAATTCACCGTCGACGATGTGGCCGCCGCGCTGGTCACCAAACTGGTGCACCGCAGTCCGCATCTGTCCGATCCGGCGGTGGACGCCGGAGCGGATGTGGCCGCGAAGGTCGCCGCGCAGGAACGAGCCTGGGAGGAACGCAAACTCACCGAGAAGGCGCGCCGCTCCTGCCTGGACGGGATCGCGATGGCGCAACCCGCGCTGGCGCTGGCGGAGAAGATCCGCTCCCGCAGCACGAAGGCGGGATTACCCGAGGATCTGATCCCGGAGGAGCTGCGGGTCGTTCACCTGGGCGGGCCCGACAGTGCCGAGGAGCGGCTCCGCAAGGCCGCACTCGATTTCGCGGCGCGAATCCGGGCCGCCGAGGACGCGGCCGAGCGGACCCGCGGCGGACGCGGGCCGCTGGGGCCCGACGAGTGGCGCGCCCACTGGGAAACCTTCGCCGACTCGCCGGGGGACCCGCCGCGCCGCCTATGACAGCACGCCCGTTCAGCGGTCAGGTGCCTTCCGCGAGATAGCGTTCGACGGTCTCGACCTTCGACGTCAGGGCGCCGGTGACCCCCGGGCGGATGTCGGCCTTGATCACCAGGCTGCACCGCGGTGCGACCGCGAGGACGGCGTCGGAGGCCTGTTTGATCACCCCCATCACCTCGTCCCATTCGCCCTCGAGTGTGGTGAACATGGCGTTGGTTTCGTTCGGCAGCCCACTGGCGCGGACGATGCGGACGGCTTCGGCGACGGCGCGGCCCACATCGGCGCCGGTGCCGAGCGGGGTGACCGAGAAGGCGGCGATCATGGGCGTCAATTCTTCGCGTCGACCATCTCCTGCAGGGTGGCGACACGCGAGCGGAGGTATTCGAGTTCCGGTTCGTCGAGGACGGTGCGCTGAATACCCGCTTCGACCTCGAACGCGCCCTGACGGTGGTCGTCGATCACCTCGACATCGATGGCGACGGCCACGTAGTCCTCGGCGCCGGGCATCGGATCGGCGATGACGCGCGCGCGACCGCGGGCGCACAGCGCCACATTGCCGCCACCGAGGATCAGCAGCGCGACATCGGGACGTTTGCGCAGCCGCGCCAGCGAACCGCGATCGAACTTGAGACTCAACAGGATTCGCCGATCGTCGGCACGCACCGGCCAGCTCACGGGAATCGCGTGCGGCGACGGATCGGTGGTCACCAGGACGGCGATGGTATCCAGCGGCCAGGTCGGCAGGACGTCCAGTTCGGGATGCTCGGTCGCGGGCTGTTGACGTTCTCCGGCACTGGCTACCATCTCGTCACCTCACGGTCGGCTCACGCGGCGGCGTCGGCCGCGACTGGCACCCCAGTGTAAACCGTTGTGCCGCTTACGTGCTGGGGCGTGCGTGCCGGATTCGAGCGGCGCTGGTGGTAGGGGTGCGAACGGGCGGTCGGTCCTGCGCCGCGCGGCCGTGCGGACCGGATCGGGACGAACCGTCAGTTCATGCTGTCGGCGAGCTCGCGTGGTTCGCTGCCCTCCCGGTGATGCAGCAGGGAGAAATACCGGCGCAACATCAGCAGGGCGGTGGCCGCCAAGCCCGCGGTCAGACCCCACCAGACTCCGTTCGCGCCCAGGCCGAGCGGGAAGGCGAGCAGCAGTGCGGTCGGCAGGCCGACGAGCCAATACCCGACCAGTGACAGCCGGAATCCGGCGCGCGTGTCCTGCACACCCCGCAGCAGACCGTTGCCGATGTTCTGCGCGGCATCGAAGAACTGCAGGACGAGGGCGATCAGTAGCAGGCCGTGCGCGAGATCGATCGTCGCGCTGTCCCGGCCGGTGAGGAAGGGGCGCAGCACCAGATCGGGCGCCGCGACGTACAGGACACCGACCAGGGCGGCGACGACCGCGGCCTGCCGCAGTGCCAGCCACGCCAGGTTCTGGGCGCGGCGGAACTCGTCTCGGGCCACGGCCCGGCTCACCAGGATCGACGCCCCGTGCGACAGCCCCACCGCGACCTGGAACACGATGTAGACGAGCTGGTACACCACATTGTGCGCGGCCAGTGCCGCCGGTCCGATGGTGCCCATGGCCAGGGCCAGCACCGAGAACATGCCGGCCTCGGAGCCGTAGGTGAGCGCGATGGGCGCGCCGAGCCGCAGTTCGGCGGCGACCGTTCGCCGGCGCACGGGCCACATCCGCACCGGCAGTGTCGGTCCCAGCGTGGGGTCGCGACGCACCATCACCCAGAACACCGCGAAGGTGACGAGGAAGACGACCGAGGACGCCACGCCGACACCGGTCAGTCCCAGGGTGGGCAGTCCAGCCCAGCCGTGGATGAGTGCCAGCGCGACGACCGCGTTCACGGCCACCGAGCCGAGTGTCACCACCAGCAGCGCCTGCGGCCGTCGCATGCCGACGGTGTATTGCCGCAGCACCTGGAACCACAGGCAGGGCAGGAGACCGGGCGCGAGCGCCACCATCATCGGCCGGGCCTCGGCCAGGACCGTGGCGTCCTGGCCGAGCCATTGCAGCGACCAGCCCAGGCCGACCAGGATCAGGCCGCCGAGCAGACCGGCGACGGTCGCGATGAGGAAGCTCGATCGGACCACATCGCGGATCTCGTGCCCGGGGCTGCGGCGCTGTTTCTCGGCGCGGCTCACCGCGGTTGCCACCTGATTGCCACTGGCGGTGATCAACCCGACGCACATGGTGCGGATCTGGTTGAACAGCACGAGGGCGAGCCCGCCGGCGGCCACCTGATCGACTCCCAGGCTGCCCATCAGCGCGATATTGGTGGTGGAGATCGCGACCTGGGCCAGCTGAGTCAGGGCGATGGGCGTGGCCAGCGCCGTCAGCCGCCGGCCGTCGCCGCGGGCCGCGACCGCGGTCATCGGCGACCCTCGGTCATCTGATTCATCGGACACCCACCAGGTTTCGCGGCTCGGATACCGCTGGTGTACCCGGTGCGTAGCGGTCCAACAGGTCGGTGACCGCGTGCTCGGCGGTGCGGTCGAGCAGATCCCGGTCGCTCATCCATTCGTCGTCGAAGACCGTGTCGAGGTACTTCTCCCCGCCGTCACAGACGATGGTGACGATCGTCGAGCCCGGTTCGAATTCCTCGAGCCGCTGCAGCGCCACATGTACCGACCCGCCCGCCGACCCGCCGATCATCAGACCGGAACGCTGCGCGACCGCGCGGGCGGTGGCGAAGGCGTCCACATCCGAGACGGTGACTCCCTCGTCCAGCAGCGAGTAGTCCACGGCCGTGCCGACGGTCGCGCCGGGCGGGGTGCCGGTGCCGGACTGCCAGTACGGTCCGCCGGGCCCGCCGAACGCGATCGACCCGACCGGTTCCACGCCGATCACCCGCGCGGGATGGCCCAGGTCACGCAGGCGCCGCGCCGTGCCGAACAGCGATCCGCCGGTGCCGACCGCGGACAGCAGGATGTCGACCTGGCCCAGGTCGGCCAGCAACTCCTCCGCGACCGCGTAGTAGCCGACCGGATTGGCCTCGTTGTTGTGCTGTTCGGTGAAATACGCGTCGGACCGGGCGGCCGCCATCGCCTCGGCCAGGTCCTCCCGGGCGGAGGTGGCCAGGCTGTCGTCGCCCTCGGCGGCGACATAGACGAGGTCGGCACCCATGGCTCGCATCGCGCGCAGTTTGTCCTTACAGGCGTGGTGGTCCACGACCGCGGTGAATCGATAGCCGCGTTCGGCCGCGACCACCGCCAGTCCCAGTCCGGTATTGCCGGATGTGGACTCGATAATATGTCCGCCATCTCTCAGCAAACCTCGGCGTTCGGCATCGAGCACCATTTCGCGGGCCATCCGGATCTTCGCCGCGCCGGTCGGATTGAACTGTTCGAGTTTGAGTAGCAGCCGGGTGCCGCCCTCGGTGACGGCCAGCTCGAACAGGGGAGTGTTTCCGATCAGGTCCGTCACGCGCGTGACGATCGGCATGCGAGTCTCCTCGAGAGTGTGATGGGAAGGGGAGTCAGCGTTCGAGCGTCCAGCGCAGCCGCGGCGGCTGCGCCGGATCCGCGTCCGGGCTGCTCGACAGCAGCACCTTCGGCGGGAGGGGGAGATCGTGGAACGACGATTCGTTCGAATCCATCTGATATCCGGCGGTATTCGGATAGACGAGCAGATCGCCGATGACCGCCGGACGCGGCAGTGGAATGCGCCGCCAGCTCAGCATGTCCGATTCCAGGCAGGTCGCCGCGCCGACGCAGGCCGGGGTCACCGCACCCGGCCGTATCGGCCACAGCACCGGATCGGGCAGGTATTCACTGTCGAACCACTGCTCGGACAGGCTCAGGCTGGTGCCGTCGACGGTGAGCAGCTGGTAGGGAAGTGATTGTGCCGTGCGGGTTTTCACGCCTTGGACACGGAACACCGTGCTTCCGGCGCGGTCGAGCAGCGCGCGCCCGGGTTCGATCGCGAGCCGGATGGCATGGGCCCGTAGGACTTTCGCCAGGTCGTCGTGGTCGAGGACGGCGGCCAGCGCGGCCGGTCCGGCGGGACGCTGGTGGTAGGGATAGTACGAATCGAAGGTTTTGTCCGCGTGGAACCAGTGCGGATCGTGCTCGTCGGTGAATGCGTGCCAGGCCGTATCCGGCAGATAGTCCACGCCGAATCCGCCGCCGATGGAGAGGGTGGTGACCGGATGTCCGAGGGCGCGGGCGTGCAGGCACCGGTCGACCAGCGCCGCCGCGAGTTCCGAGCGGGCGATCGGGTCGTAACCGGTCAGGTGAAAGCTGAAGCCCTCCACTTTGATCGGTGTCGGATCGGTGCGGTGCAACACCGTGTCGAGCTCGATGTCGGTCATGCCGAATCGGCTGGTCGAATCCGGCGGGAGTACCCGCAGCAGGACCCGGGCGGTGGCGCCTAGGCCGGCGAGCCGGGCGAGTTCACCCGGTTCGTCGATGGCGATCAGAGCACCGTGCCGGGTGGCCAGCCACAGCAGCTCATCGGATTTGGCCGGCCCCGTCACCACCAGATCGTGGCCCCGGATACCGTGCGCCAGAGCCGAACTCAGCTCGCCCGCGCTGGCGACATCGGCGCCGGCGCCGTGTTCGGCGCAGACCCGTACCACGGCTGCGGACTTGTTGGCCTTCTTGCCGTAGTAGATCGCGCCGTCCACGCCGTGGCGGCGGAACTGCTCGCGGAAGCCGTCGATATTGACGCCCACTCGCTCCGGGTACAGGACGTGGAACGGGCCGCCGACCGCATAGGCGATGTCGTCGAGCAGACGGGCGTCGGCCAGCAGTCGGCGCTCCCACTCATCCCGGTGTGCGGGGAGGGGAGGTGCCGTGATCGACGTGGAGGTCAACGTATCGTCGGGCGCCTGCGTACTCCGGCTCGCGGTCACCGCGTCGTCTCCGAGGCCGACGACCGCTTCGAGTCACCGAAAGTCGTTTGTGCAGTGGCCGAACCGAGGGGGTGCGCTCGTCGCGGTGTCGCCGCCCGGCCCGCATGCGGTGGGGCGGGCGGCCGGATCGTCGTCCCGTTCGCAGTGGTCCGGGACGACCGCGTGGCGCCAGGGGAGTGCGCCCCGGTCAGTCCCACAGCGGCACCTCCGTGCCCCGGCCCTCGGCGATGGCGCGTTCGGCCAGCGCGTGCGCGACGGCGATATCGGTGAGGACCAGGCCGCTGTTGTAGACGAACAGCCGTTCGTCGGCACTGGTGCGCGCGGTCGCGCGGCGGCCCAGAATCGCCGGCAGTTCGGCGTCGACGGAACGCAGCCGCCCGTCCGGTCCCGCCATGTCGGTGCCGGTCAGCGCCATCTGTTCGGCGCTGGTGGCCACCACGCGGTCGGCGTTGGTGAGCGTCGAGGGAGCCAGTCCGTAACCGACCAGCACCGCCACCGAACCCGGTGCCAGATCATCGGATTCGAGGGCGACCTGGGTGCCCGGTCCGGCGGTCGCCAGCACCACATCGGCCGTCGCGGCCGCGGCGCGCGGATCCTCGACCACGTCCAGATCCAGGTGCGGCGCGTGCGCGCGCAGGTGGGTGCCCACCGCTTCCAAGCCCTCGGGATGGGTGCCGTACACCATCAGCCGGTTCAACTGTGGATTCGCGGCGAGCAAGTGCGGCAGCGCGTTTCGGCCCTGGGTGCCGGTACCGATCAGCAGCACGCTGCGCGCGTCCGGCCGCACCGTTTCGCGCACCAGCAGCGCCGATACCGCCGGCGTACGCAGTGCGCCCACCCGCGCGCAGTCCATCATCGCGATCGGGGTGCCGGTGGCGTCGTCGTAGAGGGTGATGGTGGTGTAGTAGCGCTTGGTGCTGCGGTCGTGGCTCGGATCGAATTTGTACGACGTCTTCATCGCCACCACCCGGCGGCGGCCGTCGCGCCCCAGCATCGCGTACGCCACCGACCAGCCGTCCGGATGCGCCACACTGAGCTTGCGGGGGTTGTCCGAATCACCCTGTGCCAGGGCCAGATAGGCGTCCTCGACGGCGCGCACCACCTCGTTGGGGGCGATCGGGACATCGGCGAGATCGCTGCGGCTGAGTACGCGCAACGGGGTGGGGCGGCTGCTCACTGCGTTCCTCGGTTCACTGGTCGGTTCATCGGTGCGAGATCTTCGGTGCCGCAGCGGGATCGGGCGCGAACGGCCGCACCGTCCGCTGTCCGTATCCGCTTTCGCCGGCTTCGGCCGGTGCGCGGCGGCGTGCCAGCCGGATGTTGACCCGTTTGAGCCAGCGGTCGGTCCCGTCGTATCGGGGCGTGAACGGAACCCGGCCGTGCACGACGACATCATTGTCCATCAGCAGCAACTCGCCCGGCTCCAACACCGCACGGTGACAGACTCGTTCCAATTCGGCACCGAGATGGGCGTAGGCGCAACGGTATTCGACGCCGGCGTCGTCGAGCGGGGTGTAGGCGGGGTCGTAGCGCAGGGTCGGCCCACCGTCACCGGCGGCGACGGTGGCCACAGGGGCGGGGCGATGCCCGCTGAAATCCTCGCCGTAGGAGACGTCGGGCAGGATCGGCACGGTCGGTTCGGCGAGCAGCCGCCGCCTCTCCGCGTCCAGGTTCACCTGGCGGACCGAGGACACGGTGGTGCCCACCCGATCGGGATTGCGCAGACAGCCCAGCAGCAGCAGATGCGCGCGTTCCGGATGGAAGGCGTCCTCGGTGTGCGGGCTCAGCAGGGTGGTGCTGCTGGCGCCGGACTGTTCGTGTTCGTGGCCGGGCGTGGGCAGGATGTTGTTGACCAGCCGCCCGCCCTGCTGGCCCTGCCAGCCGAACGGTTCGCCGGCGCAGCGGGCGAGCAGCAACAGGGCGATATCCAGGCGAAACGATGCCGGGCACGCCGGTTCGGCGGCATGGGTCCAGTCGGGCGGCGTCGGGCCGAGCTCGTCGTCGCGCACCGGCAGACGGCCGATGATCGTCGCGCCCGCGGTGGTGTCGGGCGGCCGTAACGCGGTTCGGACTGCGGCCGGCAGCTCGGCGGCATAGGCGTCGACGAGCCGGATCAGCGCCGGATCGGAGAGGGTGCGACGGATCGGCGCGGAGCCGCCGGGGGTGTGGTCGAGTGTGATCGCGATCTCTTCGGCCGAACAGAAGACGGCCGCCGCGGCCTCGGGCGGAAGCGTACGGCGGTCGATCGGTTCGGTTTCTTCGTGCTGGGGTGTCTTACGTTCGCGGAGAACGTTTTTCACCAGGAGTTCCCTTCCTCGCAATGGGGATGAAGCAGGTGGTGAACACTCGGACTGCGAAGTTAGTCGCTCCGTTGATCTTAAGCAAGGCTTACCTAAAGTACGCCATTGGACATAGCGTTTCGGTATCGAACGGTTGCGGAGAAAGGTAGCTGATCGTATGCCGAGCCGGGTGCAGCGCACCGTCACGGTGCGTGCCATCCGCGCGCGAATCTGGATGATGGAGAGGTGCGTTCGACCATCCCCGGATTCCGGCCCCTCGCGTTCGCCGCTGTCGCGGCCGTCGCACTGCTGTCCGGATGTGCGGGAACCGATAACCTGCCTCCGATTCCGGACGGTTTCCCGCCCGGTGCGGGCAGCCCGGTTCCGCTGATCGACCTCGATGCGCCCGGTCGTAGTGCCGAACAGTTGCGTGGCTGGGCGGAAGGGCAGTCGGACGCGCTCGGCATTCCGACGGTCGCGCTCGAGGCCTACGGATACGCGGCGGAGGTCATGGCCCGATCGCGTCCCGACTGCGGAATCGGCTGGACCACGATCGCGGGCATCGCGCGGGTGGAGAGCAAGCACGGCCGCCACGGCGTGTCCGACCTGGATGCCGACGGTGAGGTCCGACCGCCCATCCGCGGCATCCCCTTGGACGGATCACCCGGTGTCGCAAGGATTCTCGACGACGAGGCCACCGCACGCGCCGGCGCCCCGGTCTACGTGCGCGCCGAGGGGCCGTTCCAATTCCTGCCCGAGACCTGGCAGCACTGGGGTGTGGACGCCAACGGTGACGGCCGCGCGGATCCGGACAGCATCGACGACGCCTCGCTGACCGCCGCACGCTACCTGTGCGCCAGCGGCGGCGACCTGCGCAGCGCGGAGGGGTGGCAGAAGGCGGTGCTCACCTACAACCAGTCCACTACCTATATGGCGACCGTGCGGACGAAGGCGGCGGCGTACAGCGTCGGCCGCCGGGCCTGAGACCCGCCCCGCGCCCGCGCGACCGCTTCGGCCCCGCCGCAATTCGTTGCGCGCGCGAACGACCGCGACCGCGCGCCCACCTGTGTCGTGCGTTCCCGACCGCACCCATTAGGCTCGCAGACGCACGGGCCCGCCGTGCGACCTGCTCATGGACGGCGGTGGGCAGGGCCCTGAATTGATCGCCAGCAGCCGAAGGAGTGTCGTTTCGTGGCCATCATCGAACAGGTCGGAGCTCGCGAGATCCTGGATTCACGCGGTAACCCCACCGTCGAGGTCGAGATCGCTCTCGACGACGGCACGCTGACCCGCGCGGCAGTGCCGTCCGGCGCCTCCACCGGCGAGCACGAGGCCGTGGAGTTGCGCGACGGCGGCGACCGCTACGGCGGCAAGGGTGTCCGCAAGGCCGTCGAAGGCGTGCTGGACGAGATCGCACCGGCCGTGATCGGCCTGGACGCGGTCGAGCAGCGCACCGTCGACCAGGTGCTGCTGGATCTGGACGGCACCCCGGACAAGTCCCGCCTCGGCGCCAACGCGCTGCTGGGTGTGTCGCTGGCGGTGGCCCGCTCGGCGGCCGAGTCCTCGGGGCTGGAGCTGTTCCGCTACCTGGGCGGCCCGAACGCGCACGTGCTGCCGGTGCCGATGATGAACATCCTCAACGGTGGCGCCCACGCCGACACCAGTGTCGACGTGCAGGAATTCATGATCGCCCCGATCGGCGCGCCCACCTTCCGCGAGGCGCTGCGGTGGGGTACGGAGGTCTACCACGCCCTCAAGGCCGAGCTGAAGTCCAAGGGCCTGTCCACCGGACTCGGTGACGAGGGCGGTTTCGCCCCGGATCTGGCCGGCGGCACCCGCGAGGCGCTGGACCTGATCGCGTCGGCGATCGGCAAGGCCGGCTACAACCTCGGCAGCGATGTCGCGCTGGCTCTCGACGTCGCGGCGACCGAGTTCTACACCGCCGGAACGGGCTACAAGTTCGAGGGCACCGAGCGCACCGCCGAGCAGATGGCCGAGTTCTACAACGACCTGCTGGGCGCGTACCCGCTGGTCTCGATCGAGGACCCGCTGTCGGAGGACGACTGGGACGGCTGGGTCGCGCTGACCGATCTGATCGGCGACAAGATCCAGCTGGTCGGCGACGACCTGTTCGTCACCAACCCGGAGCGGCTCGAGGACG
>NZ_JADKYP010000086.1 GCF_015354405.1 Nocardia sp. BSTN01
TGGCCGAGGGCACTTTGGCCATATCGCGGATACCGCCGAGGGTGCGCTCCAGCTTGTTCTTCTCGCGGGTCAGCATCAAGATTTCCTTCTTGGTGCGGCCCTCGAAACCACCGGTCTGCTCCATCGCCTCGAGTTCCTTCAGGCGCTGCAGCCGCTTGTGCACGGTGGAGAAGTTGGTGAGCATGCCACCCAGCCAGCGCTGGTTGACGTAGGGCATCCCGACGCGAGTCGCCTCGGCCGCGATCGACTCCTGAGCCTGCTTCTTGGTGCCGACGAAGAGAACGGTGCCACCGTGGGCGACGGTCTCCTTGACGAACTCGTAGGCCTTGTCGATGTAGGTCAGCGTCTGCTGCAGGTCGATGATGTAGATGCCGTTGCGGTCGGTGAAGATGAACCGCTTCATCTTCGGGTTCCACCGCCGGGTCTGGTGACCGAAGTGTGCGCCGCTGTCGAGCAGCTGCTTCATGGTTACGACAGCCATAGCTGCGTACCCGCCTTTCTGAGCCGGTTGACGCAGAAATCGAGGGTCGATCTCTGCCCTGGCGTCCGTGGCCGCCGGACCTTCCGGAAAAATTCGGGAGGACCAGCCGACGGCACCGTGATCGGACGCGCGAAGTCGATCCGCGTACAGCGAACCGCGTTGCCAGTCTACGACCAGCGCAGGTGAGAACATAAACGAGGTGGTCAGCACCCGGATTCCCGCCCCCGCCCAGCGGACGCCGGGCAACCTGCCGAGGCGCAGATCAGCTCAGAGATGCCAGCCGGGCGTCGACTCCAGCAACGCCACCACGAGTGCCGCCGACGCCACCACGCAGATCGCCGCGCTCGTCATCGACATCGCGACCCGCCCGTCACTCCATCGCCCCCACGCATGGGTGTGCAGGCTCCGGCTGCGCGCCACGCAGACGGTGGTGATCACCGCCAGCGCACCGATCGCCACCAGCGCGAGGACGGTGGCGGCACGGTCACCGCTGGTCAAGGCGACATGCAGGAACAGCAGCGCATTCGCCATCGCTCCCACGGCGGTCCGCCACCAGGACAACGCCGTCCGCTCGGCCTGCAAACCACGGTCGGCCGGGACGGCCGGCGGACGATTCGGCGGGATCGCGGTCATGACAGCAACAATCCGATTCCGGCCAGCATGGCGATGACGGCGATCCCGATCGCCAGAATCGGCACCATCACGGTGTTCGGGAGCGGACGGCCCTCCCGCATCGCAGCGCCCACCAGCCGCCAGCGCCCGAACGCGCCGAGCGCGATGACGGCCGACAGCACGATACAACTGATCGCCAGCACCGATCGGATGTCGTGATGTCCGAACGGCTGCACCAACTCGTGCACCGCGACCCCGCCCGCGAGCAGCCCGAGCGCGGTGCGGATCCAGGCGAGGAAGGTGCGTTCCCCGGCGAGGGTGAACCGGTAGTCGAGGTCGGGCCCGTCGGCCGAGGCGGGCGACGACTCGACATTGCGCCCGGCGGACGAGCCCGCACCGCCGCCGCTCGAGTCCTGCGGTGCGGATTCGGCGGGCCCGGGCGTATCGGCACTCACGAGCCGGACCGGCTACGGGCTCGGGGCAGACGAGGGGCCGGGACCGAATCACGAACGGCCACTTGTCTTTCCCTCGGTCGCATCGCCCCGGCGAACGATGCGGCCGTGATCGAGTCGGCGACATCACGACACACGATCATCGACCTGCCCTTCCACGGGGCGAGCCCAGCGGACCTGGGAACCGACACAACGTCCTGCCAGGAACACGCCCTGTTCACATGCTTCCGAGTTGTCCACACACGCCGAAACCGATCTTTCCATGTCCCTCGGTTCCGGCGAGGGTGGGACGCATGCGCTGGATGTCGGCACTTCTCCTGGGGGCGGCGATGGTGGCCGTGAACTGCGGCGCCACCACGGCGAACGCCACACCCGCGACCGGATTCGGCTGGCCGCTGCAGCCGCGTCCCGCCGTCGTGCGCGGTTTCGAGAAACCGCCGCAGAATTGGCTCCCGGGCCATCGCGGAGTCGATCTCGCGGGCGCCGCCGGACAGTCGGTATTCGCCGCCGGCGCCGGAATCGTGGTGTTCGCGGGTGAGGTGGGCGGTAAACCGGTTGTCTCGGTCGACCATCCGGGCGGGCTGCGCACGACCTACGAGCCGGTGCGAGCGGATGTGCCGGTCGGCCGCCGAGTCGAACGTGGGGCGGTGCTGGGGACGCTGCAACCCGGACATGCCGGCTGCCCGGGCGTCTGCCTGCATTGGGGCCTGCGCCGCGGCCGCGACTATCTCGACCCGTCGGGCCTCGTGCGACGCGCCCCCGTGCGCCTGCTGCCGGTGCGACCGCCGGGGCCCTCGGACACTCGCCCGGGCCCGGCGGCGGCCCGCGCCGGTCTAGCGAACGGCCTCGGCGGCACCGGATTCCTGATCGGACAGTTCACGCTTCCACTGCCGGAAGCCCTCCTCGGTGCGCCCGCGCCGCCAGTAGCCGGAGATCGAGGCCCAATCGGCGGGCACCCCGCGTTCGGTGCGGATATAGCGCCGCAGATCGTGCATGATCTTGTCGGCCTCACCATGGATGAAGACGTGCACGCGGCCCTCGCGCCAGGGCACGGCACGCACCGCGGCGGCGAGCGCTTCGCCCGGGGCGCGATCTCCGCGATGCACCCACCCGAGTTCGACCGCCGCGGGGCGGGGCACATCCAATTCGTCGGCGGGGCCGGCGATTTCGACGAACACGCGGCCGACGGCATCGGAGGGCAGGGCGGCACACGCGGCGGCGATGGCGGGCAGGGCGGCCTCGTCACCGGCGAGCAGATGCCAATCCGCCTCGGGCTTGGGGGAATACGCACCGCCCGGTCCGAAGAGTTCGATGGCGTCACCCGGCCGAGCCGCTGCGGCCCACGGCCCCGCCACCCCTTCGTCACCGTGGTAGACGAAGTCGATGGCGATCTCCTCTGCCTCGGCATCGATGGCGCTCACCGTGTAGGTGCGCATCGTCTCGCCGTCGGGGCCGGGAAACAGCAGTTTGACGTAGGCGTCGGTGAATCCGTTGGGCTGGAATCCGGCGAAACCCGGACCGCCGAGATACACCCGGATCAGATGGTCGGTCAGTCGTCGCGTGCGCCTGACCTGGAAAGACAGTTTGGTGCGAGTACGAGCCACAGCGCGATACCTCCGATATTAGGGTTACCTAAGGTAGCGTAGCACGACTTATCTCCGATAGCTCGGAGTATATCGGCGATAATTTGTGAGCGTGCTGCGTCGCTCGGATATCCCTGGTGCGTCACTCCCGTCGCGAGCGAGGATGGAGATATGGCGAATTCCGCGGCCGCCGAGCCGTTCACGTATCCGGAAGTCGGAGCGACCGCCGGAGAATTCCCGCCCGGCTATCACCACTTCCGCCTGCGCCGCCGCATCGGCAGCGGACGAGCGCTGTTCGACTCCGCCGGTGAGCAGATCCTGACCTACCGCATGCAGCGTGGCACCGGCATCTTCCAGCACGCCGAGACCCCGGTCGCCGAACCGGGAACAGCCCTGACGGTGCGGCTGGGCATCGCCGGTCTCGGCATTACGGCCCCCTGCCGGGTCATCTACGTGGTCGACGAACCGACCCGCCGCGGCTTCGCTTACGGCACCCTGCCGGGCCACCCGGAAATCGGCGAGGAACTCTTCGCGGTGGAATACGACTCCGCCGACGAGACGGTCTACGGCGTGGTGGCCGCCTTCTCCCGCCCCGCCGCCTGGTACACGAAGCTCGGTGGCCCCGTCGTCCGCGCGATCCAGCACTTCATCGCCGGCCGCTATATCGACGCCATCCGTCCCTAGGCGACGACGCGAGCCTGTAGGCGATCACACCGGCCTCGTCCGGGTGGCCGACGACATGACCTGCCCGTAGGCGACGGCGCCATCCGGCCGCAGGCGAGTTTCGCGGTGGGCCGGGCAGGCGCCACGGCGACCGGATCAGCGCGGGCGTCTTCACGCCGACGCGAAAGTCTTCGCCTTCTCCTGCGACACGCACCTCGGACCGGCTTGCCGGTCCTGCCGAGCACGGGTCA
Organism: Nocardia sp. BSTN01; assembly: GCF_015354405.1. Lineage (GTDB taxonomy): Bacteria > Actinomycetota > Actinomycetes > Mycobacteriales > Mycobacteriaceae > Nocardia. The sequence continues at coordinate 4,043 of NZ_JADKYP010000086.1, forward strand.
CAGCGCGCCCGCCGCCGGAGGGCACCCGGCATTGCGCCGACTCCGCGAAAAAGACTGCGCGCCGAGTACCCGAACTGCCGTGCACAACAGGGTGTTTCGAGCCCAGCAGTCCAACGGCACCATCGCCGCAGGCGAGTTTCGCGGTGGGCCGGGCAGGCGCCACGGCGACCGGCGCAGCGCGGGCGTCTTCACGCCAACGCGTACGTCTTCGCTTGCCGTGCCACACGCGGCTCGGACCGGCTTGCCGGTCCCTGCCGAGCACGAGTCATCGAGCGCCCGACGCCGACGGGTACCCCAGCATCGCGCCGACTCCGCGAGACAACCGTGGCGAGTGTCCGAACTGCCGTGCACGACGGCGTGTTTCGGGCCCGGCAGCGCAACGACACCATCGCCGCGACCGGCGCGGCGTCCGTCGCACGGCTGCTCATGCGCGGGGGTGGGCCTGATCGTGCACCCGTTTCAGGCGTTCGATCGAGACGTGGGTGTAGAGCTGGGTGGTCGCCATACTGGCGTGGCCGAGCAGTTCCTGCACCACACGCAAGTCGGCTCCGCCTTCCAGCAGATGGGTGGCGGCGGTGTGGCGCAGGCCGTGCGGACCCAGGTCGGGGGCTCCCGGTACGGCCGAAACGACCTCGTGGACCACGGTTCTGGCTTGGCGCTGGTTCAGTCGGCGGCCGCGCCGGCCGAGTAGCAGCGCGCGCCCGGATTCGGCGGTGGCGAGGTGCGGGCGCCCGAAGTTCAGCCAATTCTCCAGTGCCCGGTCGGCGGGCAGGCCGAACGGTACCGAGCGCTCCTTGGTGCCCTTACCCAATACCCGGACCAGCCTCCGGCCCCGGTCCACGTCGTCGATGTCGAGCCCGCACAGTTCGCTGACCCGGATCCCGGTGGCGTACAACATCTCCACAACGAGCCGATCGCGCAGTGCCATCGGGTCGCGCTGCGCCGCACCGGATTCCGCGGCGCTCATGGCCGCATCGGCCTGGTCCTTGCCCAGGACGGCGGGCAGGACCCGGTGCGCACGGGCCGAGCCCAGCCGTGGGCCGGGATCGGCCGCGAGGCGGCCGGTGTGCGTCAACCAAGCGGTGAACGTCCGTGCGGCCGAGGCGCGCCGCGCCATGGTGGTCCGGGCGGCACCCCCGGCGGATTGCTCGGCCAGCCACGATCGCAACAGCGGCAGATCGATCTCTCCCACCGCGGCATCGGGCGACCGGGCGCACAGATGTTCCAGCAGAGATCGCGCATCCCCGAGATAGGCCCGCACCGTGTGCGCGGACCGGTTACGTCCGAGAAGCAAATGCCGTTCGTACTGCTCGAGCAATTCCGTGAGATCGCCCGGTAATCCGTCCATTTCTCCACGTTCACCGGCGGCCGCCCCGCGCGCAAGCCACCGCGCCGACAGCAGTGCGCAACGACACCCGCACCCGCCTAGGCCGGCATTCGTTCGGCGCCGGCCGGCCAGTCCGTCTTCTCTCGACCGGGGCTGCCCACCACGGCACGCCCGCCACGCACGCGCGCCCGCTCACTCGTCGACCGGCTATCAACCGCGGGGCAGAATCGGTCGGTCGGTCAATCCGCCGGGAGGCGGCGGATCACTGCGGAGCACACGCGTCGCGTTCGCCTTTCACGCCCCCTTTCGCACGGTGCGGAACCAGCCCGAACTATCCGACCCGACCAGCCCGGCGACCTCGAGGGCGACCAGTGCCGCGCGCACCGAGTGGATGGTGAGGCCGCTCTCGTCGGCGATCTGTTTCGGCAGGCGCGAACCGGCCACCGGCAGTTCGGCGAAGACCGTCGCCTGGTCGCCGGCGAGATTCGCACCGGCCTCGCTGCCTGTGGGTAGCGACAGTCGCAGTGGCCCGACCTCGTCGTGGATTTCGTCGACGCGAGTGACGAGGATCGCTTCGCGGTCGCGGATCATGCGGTGGCAGCCGACCGATGCCGCGGCGGTGATCGGTCCTGGCACCGCAAGGGCCGGACGGCCCAGGCGCCGAGCCCATTTCGCGGTATTGCGGGCACCGCTGCGCATGCCCGCCTCGACCACCAGCACCCCGTCGGACAAGGCCGCGATCAACCGGTTCCGGGCCAGGAACCGGTGTTTGAGAGCGGCGGCGCCGGGCGGGTATTCGCTCACCACCAGACCCGCTTCGGCGATCTCGGCCAGGAGACGTTCGTGCTGAGCGGGATAAGGGCGGTCGACGCCGCAGGCGAGCACGGCGATGGTGGGGCCGCCCACCGCGAGCGCGGCGCGATGCGCCGTCCCGTCGATGCCGAAGGCGGCTCCGGACACGATCGTCCAGCCGTGCGCGGCCAGTTCACCCGCGAGTTCGGCGGTGACCTGTTCGCCGTATCCGGAGGAGCAGCGAGCGCCCACCACGGCGAGGGCCTGTTCGGTGTGCTGCTGCAACGACAACGGACCGCGGGCCCACAGCACCAGCGGCACCGCGGCGTCGGCGTCGCGGGCCGGGTCGAGCTGGGTCAGGCCCAGCAGGCGCCACTGCGGCCACTCGGCGTCGTCGGGAGTGATCACTCGTCCACCGATGCGCGCCATCAACTCGAGATCGCGTTCGGCACGGTCGACGTCGCGGCGGCGTTCGGTCGGACCACGCAGCGACTCGGGTAGATCGCATTCACGCACCGCACGCGCCGCCTCCACCACCCCGACGCGCGCGATGAGCGCCGACAACGCCGGACACGGACCCTCCACCACGCGAGACAGATAGACCCATGCCAGCCGCCGTTCGTCCGCGTCGACGGTCACCAGAGACGCGACCCCACCACCCGAATCGCCGTCCACGCCGACGCCGCAACCGGTCACCGCGACACCTCCGTCTCGCCGCCGACGCGGCACACATGCCGGTGGTGCCGCCGAATTCGACCGGCCGGCGTCGCGGTCATGTCGTCCCCCGACCCGCGAAGCACACCGTGCCTGTCCACCCGATCTCGGCTCCCAACGCGTTCGGCGATGACCGTTCCCGCGCGGACCATCGATCTGCGAATCATCAATTCCCTCCCTTACTGCGCATTCGGTCAACCCATCCCCACGCTCACGCCCTGACGCGCTCCACGCCTTCCTCCCCACGCCCACGCCCACGCCCACGCCCACGCCCACGCCCACGCCCACGCCCAGACGATGAGCGCCGAAGCACGGCGCACAACGACTCAGGACACGCCGCGTTGCCGAAAGTTCAAGGCCTGCAGGACGTCCTGCGCCGACGGCACCTCTCCTCCGCGCAAGTCGCAGACGGTCCAGGCCACTCGGATCGCACGGTCCGCACCGCGTGCGGACATCCGGCCCTGCCGCAGCGCACTCTCCACCGGTGCCAGCGCATCGGCCGGCAGCCGGAAGCGCTGGCGCAGCACATGTCCCGGCACCTCGGCGTTGACGGTCCACCCGTACTCGGACCAGCGCCGCGCCGCGACCTGCCGCGCCAGCTCGACCCGTTCCCGCACGACGACACTGGATTCGGCGTCGGACGGAGTGAACGTTCCGGCGGCGTGCGCATGCATCTGGACCCAGATGTCGATGCGATCCATCAGTGGCCCCGACAGTTTGCCCAGATATCTGCGGCGGGCCAGCGGCGCACAGATGCAGTCGACATCGCGGGCGGGCGCACACGGACAGGGGTTCGCCGCCAGGATGAGCTGGAAGCGGGCCGGATATCGGGCCACGCCGTCGCGGCGGGCGATGCGAACCTCCCCCTCCTCCAACGGAGTTCGCAACGCCTCCAGCACCTTGGTTCCGATCTCGGCACATTCGTCGAGGAAGAGGACACCGCGGTGGGCCCGGCTGACGGCCCCCGGGCGCGCGGATCCGGAACCGCCGCCGACCATCGCCGACACCGACGTCGAATGGTGCGGAGCCACGAACGGCGCCGTGGTGATGAGCGGATGATCGTCCGACAACGTCCCGGCCACCGAATGGATGGCGGTGACCTCCAGCGACTCCGATTCCGTCAACGCCGGCAGCAACCCCGGAAGGCGTTGTGCCAACATGGTTTTGCCGATGCCGGGCGGCCCGGTCAGCAGCAGATGGTGGCCGCCGGCCGCGGCTACCTCCAATGCCCAGCGCGCCTCGTCCTGCCCGACCACCTCGTTGAGATCGCCGACACTGCGCCGCGGGGCGGTGTAGCTACTGTCCGGTGCCGACAGTTCGCCGTCACCGCGCAGCCAGTCGATCAGTGCCCGCAGTGTCGGCGCCCCGAGCACGGTGATGCCGTCCACCAGCCCGGCCTCGCCGAGCACCGATTCGGGCACCACGACGGTCCGGCGGCCGGCGGTCCGCGCCGCCAGCACGGCGGGGAGAATGCCCCGCACCCGCCGCACCCGGCCGTCGAGCGCCAGTTCGCCGAGCAGGACCGTACCGGCCAGCTTCGCTCCCGGTACCGAATCACCGGCGTGCAGCACGGCCGCGGCCAATGCCAGGTCGTACACGCTGCCGACTTTCGGCAGCGTCGCGGGCGACAAGGCGAGAATCACCCGCCCGTCGGGCCACTTCTCCCCCGAGTTCGCCACGGCGGCCCGGACCCGGTCCCGCGATTCCTGCAGCGTGGTGTCCGGGCGCCCGACCAGGTGTACCGACGGCAACCCCTGACCGATATCTGCCTCGATCTCGACGAGTTGCCCGTCCACCCCGGTCACGGCGACCGAATGAGCGCGTCCCAGGGCCATCAGAAGGCCGCCCGGACATGCTCGATCTGTGGGTCCCGGCCCGGCAGCAGCAGGACCGACACCACATCGAAGCGGACCCGCCGCCACGGTCCGCTCTGTTCGGCCAGCCACAGCAGTGCCAGCCGCCGGATGCGCTGCTGTTTGGCGAAGGTCACCGACTCGGCCGGTGTGCCGAACCCCAGCCCGGAACGCGTCTTGACCTCGACGAAGGCCGTGGTGTCGGACTCCCGGACGATGAGGTCCAGTTCGCCGTAGCGACACCGCCAATTTCGTTCGACGATCCGCATCCCGGCCCCCTGCAGGAACTGCGCGGCCAGTTCTTCTCCGTGGGCGCCGAGCGCCAGATTGTGTGCCACCCGCTCAGGATGCCGTCGGCGTGATCGCGGACTGCGGGGCTCACCTGCGGAAACAGAAAGTCTGTGGATGAACCCGGGGCTGTGGATCAACGGCGGTGCCGGCGACCGATCACCCCAGGTGGGACGGTTCTCGCGGCCTGCGCGCTATTCGGGCAGGCGCAGGTCCGGCTTCTCCAGTTCCTCGATGTTCACGTCCTTGAACGTGATCACGCGGACGTGTTTGACGAAGCGGGCGGGCCGATACATGTCCCAGACCCACGCATCCGACATCCGCACTTCGAAATACACTTCACCGTCGGCGTTCTGCGGGCGCAACTCGACAGAATTGGCCAGATAGAAGCGGCGTTCGGTCTCGACGACGTACGAAAACTGACCGACGATGTCCTTGTACTCGCGATACAGCGAGAGTTCCATCTCGGTTTCGTACTTCTCGAGGTCCTCGGCGCTCATGCCTCGCTCCGCTCGCTCATCGGGTGGAATATCCTCCTCTATCGCCACGAACGCTGTAGGTCACATCATCCCGCATGGGCCGGATCGGCGGCCACCCGCCCGGTCTCCCCGGCCTCGGTGCCCCGCACGTTGCGCCACGACCGGCGGTGTTCGTCACTGGGCCCGAGCCGCTCCAGCGCCGCCAGATGTTCGGGCGTGTTGTAGCCCTTGTGCGCGGCGAAACCGTATCCGGGCAGGTCACGGTCCATCTCGACCATGATCCGGTCGCGTGTGACCTTGGCCAGAATGCTGGCCGCGGCGATACACGCCGCCGCCGCGTCGCCACCGATCACCGGCAGCGACGGAACGCTGATACCCGGCACTCGGAAGCCGTCGGTGAGTACGTAGCCGGGCCGCACCTCCAGACCAGCCACCGCCCGGCGCATGCCCTCGATATTGGCGACGTGGATGCCGATCGCGTCGATTTCCCAGGCGGGGATCACCACGACCTTCCAGGCCAGCGCCCGGCGCACGATCACCGGATACAACTGCTCGCGCACGGCCTCGGTCAGCTTCTTCGAATCATCCAGTCCCGCAAGGGAATCGTAGGCCTTGGGCGCGAGCAGACAGGCCGCGACCACGAGCGGGCCGGCGCAGCATCCCCGGCCCGCCTCGTCGACACCCGCGACGGGACCGAGGCCACTGCGGATCAGCGCCGCTTCCAGGGTGCGCAGGCCACCGGCCCGCCGCATCACCACTCGCGGCGGCCAATCCCCTGTGCGAACCACCGGCCGGATGATCTTGCCGCCCTTACCGTTGCGCGTCGTGCGTCGCGATGTCTCCGCCACTGCACCTACCGTTCGACTATCCCGTGACTCGATTATCTCGCGCCGCGCGCCTCAGTTCGTCTGCGGATTCTGTGACTTGACCGGGCCGATCCGGTTCGGCGGCCAGATCTTGAACACCGCTTTACCGCGCACGGCGTCGATCGGCACGGTGCCGGAGTACTCGTCGTCGACATGGGCGCGCGAATCCGCCGATTCGTTGCGGTTGTCACCCATCACCCACAGATTGCCGTCGGGCACCTTGACCGGGCCGAATTCGCGACCGCGCGGGTCGATCGACAGCCCGCCGGCCACCTTGGTCGCATAGGCCAGCCCCGGCTGATAGGGATAGATGTAGTGCGCGTAGGGCTCGTCGAGCGGTTTGCCGTCGACCATCACCCGGCCCTGCGCGTCGCAGCACTGCACGGTTTGGCCGCCGGTCGCGATCACACGCTTGACCAGGTCGTTCTCATCCGGCGGCACCAGTCCGAAGAACGAGAAGAAGTTCTGCACGCCGCGCACGGCGACATTGCTGGAGCGATTGGAGTGGTAGGACTTGTTCCAGGAGCCGCTCGGGCCGACGAAGACCACGACGTCGCCGGGCTTGGGATCCCCGAAGTCGTAGCTCAGCTTCTCGACGTAGATCCGGTCGCCCGTGCAGCCGGCACAGCCGTGCAGGGTCGGTTCCATCGACTGTGACGGGATCACATAGGGCCGGCCGATGAAATTCACCACCAGCGCCGCGATCACGGCGGCGATGACGATCAGGATCGGCAGTTCCTGCCAGAAGGGCCGCTGCTTGCGCTTGCGCCTGCCGCGCCGGCTGCGCGATGCGGACTCGCCTGTGCGTTCGCCACCGGCACGGTTGTCATCGGCTCCGGGCACCGCCACCGACTCGCTTTCGTCTGCCACGCCGAACAGGTTATCCCGCAGCCATGTTCGTCGTCGCCCCGGCGCACCCCGCGCGCCGGGAATGCGGGCATCTCGGGCACATCCCGGGCGGAAAAAAAGGAAACCCCCGGTCGCGAGGACCGGGGGTCGGCGTGAACGGGCAGAGCCCTGATGTTCAGCGCTTCTCCTTGATCTTGGCGGCCTTGCCGCGCAGATCGCGCAGGTAGTACAGCTTGGCCCGGCGGACGTCACCGCGGGTCACCACATCGATGTGGTCGATGTTGGGGCTGTGTACCGGGAAGGTGCGCTCGACACCAACGCCGAACGACACCTTGCGCACGGTGAAGGTCTCGCGGATGCCGCCGCCCTGGCGGCGGATGACCGCACCCTTGAAGACCTGGATGCGCTCCTTGTTACCTTCGATAACCTTCACGTGCACGTTCACCGTGTCACCCGGGCGGAAGTCCGGGATATCGGTGCGCAGCGACTTTTCGTCGACGAAGTCGAGGGTGTTCATTTCCGTCCTTTGGAAGTTCGCGTGAACAGAGGAACCTGGCGGCAACTGCTCGGCCGGTTCGTGCTCCGGATAGTGGGCGGTGCACCGGGTCGAATTCGCCCAGAGCAACCTGAGCATTGTGCCAGATCAGGCCGCTGCACGAAAAATCGCCCCCCGAAGTCCGCGCGGTTCGGGCGTCACTGTCCGGAATGCTGAGGGTGGGCCCCGGTCAGGCCGTCGGCATCGACCGGTCGCGTCGTATCCGCAGGTGGCGAGGTGTCGGCAGAGCTCGTCCGGACCGGCCCCTCGTGCATCGAGGCCCGCATGGTCCTGGTCCGCAGATGGGCGGGCGGAGCGGGGACCACGGTCCGCGCCAACTCTTCCTCGGCGGCGCTGCGGACGTGGGCGACATCGGGCTTACCGGCGACCAGATCCTGCACGAAGATCTTCGCCCGGATCACCGGGCGCCGGTACCGGCGTTCGCGCACGACGGCCCGGTACATCAGGCGGCGGCGCTCGCCGTAGCGCCAGCGTGCCCACGGCGCACCCGGCCGGCTCAGCCGCAGGGCACCCACGACCAGCAACGGCAGGAAGAACATGCCGAACAATCCGGTCCAGATCTTGCCCTTGGCGATGACGATCGCGGCCAGCACCAGATTCACCAGCGCGAAGATGCCGAGGAAACTGCGCCCCGCGACGCTGCTGTCGTGCCGGATGTCGTTGACGTCGAGCAACCACAGCGGATGGAAGCCGAGCAACAGCAACCCCGTGACCGCCACCGCGACGAACACCGCATCGACCGATGTGCGCCCCTGCTCCTCCCAGTACACGTCGCGCAGGTAATAGATCAGCGCGAATTCGTCGAGTACCAGCGCCGCGCCGACCCCGAACGTCGAGGCGAGCGCGGAGATGGTGCCGACCCCACTGTGGTAGGTCGCGACCATGCCCAATCCCGACGCCAGCACCAGCACCACCCCGAACACCATGTGGTGGATGTGCACGTTGCCGGCACGCAGGTTGCCGGGCCACCAGCGCACCTGCTTGCGAATCATCCGCACACTGAGCCGGATCAGCAGGAATCCGACGATGAAGCCGAGCAGGAAGCACAGCAACGGCAGGCGTCCCTCCGCGAGAATCGCGTCGTCGAACCAGCGCCGCACAGCCGTCGTCCCCTCACTCGGAACCGGGGTCGGGGTAGTGATGCCCCGCGGGGCCGATCACCGAGATCGAACCCCGCGACTCCATTGTCCCGTACCCGGCCGCCGCAGTCGGGACAAACTCGAATGCGGCGGCCGCCGAGGTCCTACCGCCCGAAACCGGCGCGGCGCAGCGCATCCGCCATCGCGCCCGACGGCTCCGGCGCGCTGCGGCGCTGCTGATTTCGGCCCTGCCCCTTGTTCTGGCCGCCGCCACGGTTCTGTCCGCCGCGATCCTGACCACCACGCTCCTGGCCGCCGGGACCCTGATTGCCCTGGCCGCCGCGCGGCTGACCACCCCGGTTCTGCCCACCGCGCCGGCCCGCGCCGCCCTTCTCGGGTTTGCCGGCACCGGGCTCGTCGTCCAGGCGCAGGCTCAGGCCGATGCGCTGGCGGGCGACGTCGACCTCCAGCACCTTCACCTTCACCACGTCACCGGACTTCACGATCTCGCGGGGATCGCGGACGAACGAATGCGACATGGCCGACACGTGGACGAGACCGTCCTGATGGACACCCACATCGACGAAGGCGCCGAAGGCGGCCACGTTCGTCACCACACCTTCGAGCACCATGCCGGGTTCGAGGTCGGCGACCTTCTCCACCCCGGCGGCGAATTCGGCGGTCTTGAACTCCGGGCGCGGGTCACGGCCGGGCTTCTCGAGTTCGGCGATGATGTCGGTGACGGTCGGCACACCGAATTTCTCGTCGGTGAATTCACCCGGCCGCAGTGCGCGCAGGGCGGAGGTGTTGCCGATCAGGCCGGGCACGTCGCGGCCGGTCGCCTCCAGCATCCGGCGCACCACCGGATACGCCTCGGGGTGCACGGCCGAGGAGTCCAGCGGATCGTCGCCACCGCGGATGCGCAGGAAGCCCGCACACTGTTCGAATGCCTTCGGCCCCAGCCGCGGAACACCCAGCAGCGCGGTGCGACTGCGGAACGGTCCGTTCTGATCGCGATGCGCCACAATCGATTCCGCGACCGAGGACGCGATGCCGGAGACGCGCGACAGCAGCGGCACCGAGGCGGTGTTGACGTCGACACCGACCGCGTTCACCGCATCCTCGACCACCGCACCCAGCGACCGGGCCAGCAGCGTTTCGGAGACGTCGTGCTGATACTGGCCGACGCCGATGGATTTCGGCTCGATCTTCACCAGTTCGGCCAGCGGATCCTGCAGCCGGCGCGCGATCGAGACCGCGCCGCGCAGCGAGACGTCCAGTTCCGGCAGTTCCTGCGAGGCGTACGCGGAGGCGGAATACACCGAGGCGCCCGCTTCCGACACCACGATCTTGGTCGGCTTCCGCGCGCCGGGCGTCGCACCGATCCGAGAAATCAGCTCCGCGGCAAGGGCGTCGGTCTCCCGGGACGCGGTGCCGTTGCCGATCGCGATGAGCTCCACGTCGAAGCGCGCCACCAGCGCACCGAGGACGGCCAGCGACTTCTCGGTCTGGCCCTGCGGTTTGTGCGGGTAGATCGTCTCGGTGGCCACCACCTTGCCGGTGCCGTCCACCACGGCAACCTTCACACCGGTGCGGTAGCCCGGATCCAGGCCCATGGTGGTGCGGGTGCCGGCCGGTGCGGCGAGCAGCAGGTCACGCAGGTTGGCGGCGAAGATGTCGACGGCATCCTTCTCCGCGGACTGCCGCAACCGCATCCGGATATCGATGCCGAGGCTGACCTGCAGCTTGGTGCGCCACGCCCAGCGCACCGTGTCCAGCAGCCAGGTGTCGGCCGGGCGGCCCTGGTCGGCGATGCCGAACTTGTGCGCGATGCGGCCCTCGTAGATGGTGCGCTGCCCCGGTTCCGGTTCCTCGGTATCGGGTTCGAGCGACAGGCTCAGCACGTCTTCCTTCTCGCCGCGCAGCAGCGCGAGGATGCGGTGCGAGGGCAGTTTGGCGAAGGGTTCGCTGAATTCGAAGTAGTCGGCGAATTTGGCCCCGGCCTCTTCTTTTCCGGTTCGGACCCGCGAGGTGACCTGCCCGCGCTCCCACATCAGTTCGCGCAGTTCACCGACGAGGTCGGCGTCTTCGGCGAATCGCTCCACCAGAATCGCGCGGGCGCCGTCGAGCTGTTCGGCGGTGTAGCCGGCCGGATCGGTAGCGGGGTCGCCGATGAGGGCGTCCGCGACCGGCTCGTGCCCGGCTTCGCGGGCGATCTGCGCCTTGGTGCGCCGCTTGGGCTTGTAGGGCAGGTAGATGTCTTCGAGGCGGGCCTTGGTCTCCGCGAGCATGATCTGCTGTTCCAACGCGGCATCCAATTTGCCCTGCCCGCGAATGGATTCCAGGATCGAGTTCCGGCGCTCGTCGAGTTCGCGCAGGTAGTGCAGCCGCTCCTCCAGTTGCCGCAGCTGCGCGTCGTCGAGCCCGCCCGTCACCTCCTTGCGGTAGCGGGCGATGAACGGCACGGTCGACCCGCCGTCGAGCAGCTCTACGGCGGCACGGACCTGTTCGTCACGGACCGCGAGCTCCTCGGCGATCCGCCTGCCGACACTGGCCAGGCGGACCTTGCCGGTAGCGGGCGCATCGGCCGGAGCGGTGCCCACGGAGGCTTCCGTGCCGGTGGTTGCTTCGGTGTTGACGGATTCGGAGGCTGTCGTCACGCTGGCTGACACTACCGTCGGCCGCCGACAGCAGACCAGGTGGAGCGGCCGGTGCGCACGCAGCCGCACCCGGTCCGCGCGCGCCGCGAACGGAAACGACCGAAAACCGGCTGGCCACAGCCTCGCCCAGGTCGTGACCGCGATCGAACTCGGCGCCCCGGGCGACCGCACATCCGCACCCCGTCACGGGCGCGTCGGGCACATTGGGCACACGCGATGCGAATGCCAGATCTCGGCGCGGTGAAGTCCTGTCGCGCAGAGTTTTCGGTTACTCCGGCGGCAGCAGATCCGGGCGCCGTTCCCTGGTCCGCCGCACCGATTGTTCATGCCGCCACGCCTCGATGCGCGCGTGATTGCCCGACAGCAGAATCTCGGGCACCTCGAGTCCGCGCCAGCTCACCGGCCGGGTGTAGCTGGGACCTTCGAGCAGGCCGTCGGAGAACGAATCCTGTTGGTGGGAGGCCTGATTGCCCAGCACCCCGGGGATCAGGCGCACCACCGCCTCGGCCATCACCAGCACGGCGGCCTCGCCGCCGATCAGGACGTAGTCGCCGATGCTGACCTCTTCGACCCGGACCCGGCGGGCGGCATCGTCGAAGACGCGCTGATCGATCCCCTCGTAGCGGCCGCAGGCGAAGACCAGATGCGATTCGGTGGACCAGCGCTGGGCCGTCTCCTGGGTGAACGGCACACCGGCCGGCGTCGGCACGACGAGCAATGCCTCGTCCGGGCACACCTCGTCGAGCGCATCACCCCAGACGACGGGTTTCATGACCATGCCCGGACCGCCCCCGTAGGGCGCATCGTCGACCGACTGATGCACATCGTGGGTCCAGCGCCGCAGATTATGCACGTCGAGTTGAACGATGCCCTTCTCGATCGCCTTGCCCAGCAACGCCGTTCGCAGCGGCTCGAGATATTCGGGGAAGATGGTGACGACGTCGATGCGCAGAGCTGACGAGCGCTGCGCGGGTTCGTCGGCTCCGGTGGCCATCACTACTCCTCGTCCAGCAGGCCTTCGGGAGGGTCGATCACGATCAGGCCCTCGGCGAGCGACACGGTCGGCACGATCGCGGTCACGAAGGGCACCAGAATTTCGCGACCGGCGCGCCCCCCGGCGCCCGCACCGGCCCGGATCGACAGCAATTCGCCCGCGGCCGAATGCAATACCTCGTTGACGGTCCCGATCTCGGTCCCGTCCGAGAGCCGCACGCTCAGACCTTCGAGTTCGTGATCGTAGAACTCGTCGGGATCCTCCGAGGGCGGAAGTTCGGCGGTGTCGACGAGAAACAGAGTGCCCCGCAACGCATCCGCGGCGGTGCGATCGCCGACACCCTCGAGACGGACGAGAAGCCGGCCCGAATGCTCTCGGGCCGACTCCACCGTGAATATGTCCACCGCCTCGCTTCTCGGCGCCCGGCCACGCAGGCGGGCGCCGGGAGCGAAGCGGAGTTCGGGTTCGTCGGTACGTACCTCGACCACGAGTTCGCCGCGCACACCGTGCGATTTGGCGACCCGCCCGACTACCAGTTCCATCTACTGATCGGTATCGACCACGTCGACCCGGATCCCCCGGCCACCGATACCGGCGACCAGGGTGCGCAGCGCGGTCGCGGTACGACCGCCGCGGCCGATCACCTTGCCCAGATCCTCGGGATGGACGTGGACCTCGACGGTGCGTCCCCGGCGGCTGGTGATCAGATCGACGCGCACGTCGTCCGGATTGGCGACAATGCCGCGCACCAGGTGCTCGACGGCATCGGCGACGACCGCACTCATGCCTCCACCTCGCTGGCGCTCGGTTCCGGCATGACTGCGGTGGCAGCTGTGCCGTTGGTTCGCTCGCTGCGCTCGCTCACGTTACTCGGCAGCCTCGGTCGCGGCCTCGGCCTCACCCTCGCCCTCGGCGGCCTTGGACTTCTTCTTCTTGGGGGTGACGGCCTCGGCGACCGGCTCGCTGTCCGCGGCGGCCAGGGCGGCGTTGAACAGGTCCAGCTTGCTCGGCTTGGCGGCCTTGACCTTCAGGGTGCCCTCGGCGCCCGGCAGGCCCTTGAACTTCTGCCAGTCATCGGTGATCTCCAGCAGACGCTTCACCGGCTCGGTCG
>NZ_JADKYP010000087.1 GCF_015354405.1 Nocardia sp. BSTN01
TCCGTCTACAAGGTCACCATCCTGGCCCGCGGTCGCACCGGCGGCCACGCCATGACCGTGCCCGAGGACGACAAGGGCCTGATGACCCGCTCGGAGATGATCGCCCGCCTGGTGATGGCGATGGGTGGCCGCGCGGCCGAGGAACTGGTCTTCCACGAGCCGACCACCGGCGCCTCCTCCGATATCGACCAGGCGACCAAGATCGCGCGTGCGATGGTCACCGAATACGGCATGAGTGCCCGGCTGGGCGCGGTGCGCTACGGGCAGGAACAGGGCGATCCGTTCCTGGGCCGCACGATGGGCACCGGCTCGGACTACTCGCACGAGGTGGCCCGCGAGATCGACGAGGAGGTGCGCAACCTCATCGAGGCCGCGCACACCGAGGCCTGGGCGATCCTCAACGAATATCGTGACGAACTCGACGCGCTGGCCACCGCGCTGCTGGAGCGCGAGACCCTGCACCGCAAGGATCTCGAACAGGTGCTCGCCACCGTCGACAAGCGTCCGCGCATCACCGCCTTCAACGATTTCGGTGAGCGTGTGCCCTCGGACCGGCCGCCGGTGAAGACCCCGCGCGAACTCGCCGCCGAACGCGGTGAACCGTGGCCGGAGGAGGAGGCCGAGTCCCGTAAGCCGAGCCGGCCCGCTCCGCAGCCGGTGCCGGCCAACGGCTATCCGCAGGAGGGCCATCGCAACCCGGCCCCGGCTCCGACCCCCGGTTACGGCTATCCGGCGCCGCAGCCCGGTAACTACCCGCGGCCCGCGAACGGCCCCGGATATCCGCCGCGGCAGGGTACGCACGGCTCCCGGCCGGACTACGGCGCTCCCGCCGGCTGGTCGGCTCCGGGCTGGCCGCCGCAGGAGGATCCGTCCGCGGGCGGTTCGCCGCAGCAGCCGGAGTACGGCGGTGGCTACGGCGGCGACTCCCAGGGATACGGCGAGCCCCAGCGCTACGGCGGTGGTCATCGCCGGCCCGAGTGGTCCGGAGATCAGGAGGGTTCGACGCAGAACGGCACCCAGGATCACGGCGATTGGGACGGACCGAACAGCCACCGCTGACCGGCTGCGATTAGGCTCGACGGTCGAACCGCGCTGTCGGCGCGTTGATTTACGTGATTGTGGAGGTGTCCTCGTATGTCGGCCAACAACAGCGCTCCGGCTGGGTCCGATTCGGCGTCGGCTTCGGGTGCCGCCGTGGTGACGGAGCCGGCCCCGATCGCGCTGGGTACCGGCCGGCCCTTCGATCAGAAGCGGGCCGAGGCCGCGGTCCGGGAACTACTGGTCGCGGTCGGTGAGGATCCCGACCGCCCCGGTCTGATCGATACCCCCGCCCGGGTCGCGCGCGCCTACCGTGAGATGTTCGCGGGTCTGTACGTGGAACCGGATTCGGTGCTCAACACCACCTTCGACGAAGGGCATCAGGAATTGGTGCTGGTGCGCGACATCCCGATGTATTCGACCTGCGAACACCACCTGGTGTCCTTCCACGGTGTCGCGCACGTCGGGTACATCCCGGGTCCGCAGGGGCGGGTCACGGGTCTGTCCAAACTGGCCCGCCTGGTCGACCTGTACGCCAAGCGGCCGCAGGTCCAGGAGCGGCTGACCAGCCAGATCGCCGACGCGGTGATGCGGAAGCTGGATCCGCGCGGCGCCATCGTGGTGGTCGAGGCCGAGCACCTGTGCATGGCGATGCGCGGCATCCGCAAGCCGGGCGCCAGCACCACCACCTCCGCGGTACGTGGCCTGCTGCAGACCAACGCCTCCTCGCGCGCCGAGGCCCTCGACCTGATCCTGCGCAAATGAGCGAGCGCCCATGAGCGCAGTGATCACTCCTCGGGCCGGGCGCTCGTGCGTGGTGATGGGCGTGGTGAACGTCACCAGCGACTCCTTCTCCGACGGTGGCCGCTACCTCGATCCGGCGGTCGCGGTCGCCCACGGGGTGCGGCTGTACGAGGCGGGCGCCGACATCATCGATGTGGGCGGTGAATCCACCCGTCCGGGCGCCGTGCGCATCGATCCCGAGACCGAGGCGCAGCGGGTGGTCCCGGTGATTCGCGGCCTGGTCGAGGCCGGCGTGCCGACCAGCGTGGACACCATGCGGGCCGGCGTCGCCGCCGCCGCGATCGACGCCGGAGTGAGCGTGGTCAACGACGTCTCCGGTGGTCGCGCGGATGCCGAGATGGTGAAAGTCGTTGCCGCCGCGGAGATCCCGTGGATTCTGATGCACTGGCGGGCGAATGCCGACCATCGCCACATCGGCCCGGCCGACCATTACGACGACGTGGTGCGCGAAGTGCTGGCCGAACTTTCGGCGCAGGTGGATCTGGCCATGGCGGCGGGCGTGCATCCGAGCCGGCTCGTCCTGGACCCGGGCCTCGGCTTCGCCAAGAACGCCGAGCACAACTGGGCCCTGCTGGGCGCACTGCCGGAACTGACGGCGCAGGGGTTGCCGATTCTGGTCGGCGCCTCCCGCAAGCGTTTCCTGGGTTCGCTGCTGGCCGACGAGTCCGGACCACGTCCGCCCGACGGGCGGGAGGTCGCCACCGCCACCATCTCGGCCTTGGCCGCCCAGCACGGCGCGTGGGGTGTGCGAGTGCACGATGTGCGGTCGTCGCTCGACGCCATCGCCGTCGCGGATGCCTGGCGGCGGGCCGCCGAGTCGAGAGAGCGGCGGGCCGCCGAGTCGAGAGAGCGGCGGGCCGCCGAGTCGAGAGAGCGGCGGGCCGCCGAATCCGGTTCACATCATCAGGGGAGCGAGTGAGTACCGATCGCATCGAGCTGCGCGGTCTGCGCGCCTACGGTCACCACGGCTGCTTCGACTTCGAGCGCCGCGACGGCCAGGAATTCCTGGTCGACATCACCCTCTGGCTGGATTTCGCGAAAGCGGCCGCGACCGATGAGCTGTCGGCCACCGTCGACTACGGTGAGCTGGCGCAACGCGCGGTCGCGATCGTCTCCGGCCCGCCGCGCAATCTGATCGAGTCCGTCGCCGCCGAGATCGCCGACGATGTGATGCGCGACGAGCGCGTCGTCGCCGCGGAGGTGGTCGTGCACAAGCCGTCGGCGCCGATTCCGCACGCCTTCGCCGATGTTCGCGTGGTGGCCACCAGGCGGCGAGAAGTACCGCCGGCCCCGGAGGTGGCCGGATGAGCCGTGCGGTGCTGTCGATCGGGTCCAATCTGGGGGATCGGCTCGCCCATCTCCGCAGTGTGGTGGAGGCGCTGAGGTCGCAGCTGGTCGCGGTGTCACCGGTGTACTCGACCGCGCCGTGGGGTGGAGTGCCGCAGGAGGACTATCTCAATGCCGTTGTCGTGGTGGAGGATTCGGAGCTGGGGCCGCGCGACTGGCTCGAACGCGGACAGCAGCTCGAGCAGCGGTCCGGGCGTGTCCGCGAGATCCGGTGGGGCGCAAGAACTCTGGATGTCGACGTGATCTGGTGTGCCGAGCGCCGCCCCGACGGGCTGCGCCCGGTGACCAGTGCGGATCCGGAACTGACATTGCCGCATCCGCAGGCGCACAACCGCGCGTTCGTCCTGGTGCCGTGGGCCGAGGTCGAACCCGATGCGACGCTGGAGGTCGACGGCCGGACCCGTCCGATCCGGGATCTGCTGGCCGAGCTCGACCCGGACGAGATCGACGGCGTCCGGCTCACCGACCTGTCGCTGTCCGCGGCGCAACGATGATCGGTGGCTGGTCATGAATGTCATGAGGCCGACCAAGATTCTGGATCTGCTCGCGAACGTCCTTATCGCCGCCGCGGTGGCGTGGGTGGCGACTCGCTGGGCCTATTCGACTTTTCCGCCGATCACGGTGATCGCGAGTGCCTCGCTGTATCCGGTGGCCGCCGTGGAAGCGGTGCTGGCGTTCGTGATTCGCGCCCGCGTCGGTGATCACCGCATCGGTGACGGTCCGAAACAGTTGCATCCGATCACCGCGGCCCGCGCGGTGGCGCTGGCGAAGGCCTCGGCGCAGGTGGGTTCCCTGGCGGCCGGCGTGTGGCTGGGCTTCCTGATCTGGGTGCTGCCGCAGCGCTCGGATATGCGCGCGGCCGCCTCCGACACCCCCGGCGCCATCGTGGGTCTGATCGCCGGTGTGGTGTTGGTCGCCGCCGCGCTGTGGCTGGAGTATTGCTGCCGCGCGCCACACGAGCCACCAGACGAGCCAGCTACCTCATAGCTAACACGATTGGGTCGAGTTCCGGACCAGGTGCGCGCCGAAATCCGCTATTCGAGTTACCCTTGCGGACATGGTTTCACCCTCCCGTAGCAGTGCTTCCCCGCGACAGCGGGACAACGCGGGAAAAATCGTCGTCGGCGTATTAATTCTGCTCGGTCTGATTGCCAGTGTGTTTCTGATTTTCAGCAACAATGTGCAGTTGGTCCGGGTCGGTTTGGTCGCGGCTCTGTGGGCCGCCGCGGTGGCCGCGCTGGCGGCGACCCGCTATCGCCGGGATGCGGCGATCGATCAGGCCAAGGCTCGTGACCTGCAGAAGGTCTACGAGTTGCAGCTCGAACGCGAGATCACCGCCCGGCGCGAATACGAACTCGGCGTCGAATCACGGGTGCGCCGGGAGGTCGGCGCGGACGCCGCCGAACTGGCCGCGCTGCGGGGCGAACTGACCGTATTGCGCGAAAGCCTGCAGCGACTGTTCGACGGTGACCTACTGGTCGACCGACCGGCGCTGCGCGCCGAGGCTGTGCGCGTGCAAGCGCTCACCCGCGCCACCGTGGCGAACGGTAGCTCGCAGGAAACCGATACCTGGGACGCCTGGAGTGCACCGGCCGTGCCGCTGCACGTGGTCTCGCCGGTCTTCGATCCCGACCATCCCGAACCCCCGGCCTTCGCCAGTCCGTACGACGATCCGGTGACGGCGGAGACCGCCGTGGTGTCGGCGGAGGCGTCGGATGAGGAGGGGGAATCGCCCGTCCGGTCGGCGGATGACGAAGACCCGGATAACGAAGTCGATCGCGACCGCTTGGGCGCGACCGCGGAGTCCGGGCAGCCGGATCCCTCGGCACCCGAATCGTCGCAGCCTCGATCGCCGGAATCCGAATCGTCGGAGTCCGAATCGTCGAAGGCCGGATCCTCGAAGCCCGAATCGTCGAAGGCCGAGGCTGCCGGATCAGCATCCGCCCAGCCGGCCCGTGACGGGCAGGCCGGTACCGGCGCGACCGCGGTGAAATCCGGCACCGCGTCGGCGAACGAAACGTCCCAGCCGGCGACGGCGGACTCCGTCGGATCCGGCGACTCGCGCCCGAATTCCTCGGTGCCGCGGCTGGCTCCCCTCCAACCGGCGACGACCATGGGTACCGCCGGTTCCCGCCGTCGTCGCCACGCCGATTCCGACGAGGATCAGCCGGGACGCAAGATCACCGTCGCGGAAATCATGGCGAATCTGCGATCGGAGCAGAACAGTTCGTCGTAATGCCCGCGACGGCGGCCGTGAAACATGTTGCATGTGACGCGCAGTATCGGTAACTTTCGCAGGAGAAGCATGCGAAGGAGACACCGAAGATGCTGTCCACTGCTGTAAAGAACACGTCGGCCGATCCCGAGTATCACGAGATCCTGCGTGGTCTGTCCGAGGGGTCGGTGCACAAGAACTTCGACCCCTATGTCGACATCGATTGGGACTCACCGGAATTCGCGGTCGATCCGACCGACACCCGCTGGGTCATGCCGGACGAGGATCCGCTGGGCCGCCACCCCTGGTACAAGGCGCAGCCGGTGGAACGCCAGATCGCGATGGGTATGTGGCGGCAGGCCGGTATCGCCAAGGTCGGCCTGGATTTCGAACAGCTGCTCATCCGCGGCCTGATGCAGTACCTGGTGTCGGTGCCCAACGGTGATCCGGAATTCCGCTACGTGACACACGAGGCGGCTGAAGAGTGCAACCACACGATGATGTTCCAGGAGATGATCAACCGCATCGGCGAGGATGTGGTCGGCATGGGCACCGTCGACCGCAAACTCACCATGATCATCTGGCCGGCCGTGAAGTATTTTCCGGAACTGTTCTTCACGATGATCCTCGGCGGTGAGGAACCCATCGACCACCTGCAGAAGTCGCTGCTGCGCGCCGGTACCGACCTGCATCCGATGGTGCAGCGGGTGATGCAGATCCACGTGGCCGAAGAGGCCCGCCACATCTCGTTCGCACACGAATATCTGCGCCGCAATGTGCCCGGCATGAATCCGGCCACGAAATTCCTGCTGTCGCTGCTCTTCCCGACCGCGATGCGAATCATGCTCGACATGATCATGACTCCGCCCAAGGAGTTCGTGGAGAAGTTCGACATCCCCGCTGAGGTGATGCGCGAGGCCTACTGGGGTAGCGCGGAGTCCCAGGTCACCATGCGCGACATCTTCGGCGACGTCCGCGCGCTGGCCACCACCAGCGGCCTGATGAACCCCGTAGCCAAGGTCGCCTGGCGCCTTCTGGGCATCCACGGCCCCACCTCCCGCTACCGCAGCGAACCCGCCCGCAAGGCCGCGTAGGGCCCAGCTTCGCCGAGTAGGCCATCCGTCGGGGTGTACATCGAAACGATGTACACCCCGACGGTTTTTCCGCCGCCTCGTTCGAGGCACACACCACGAGCCGTCCGCCCCTCGGCGCTCGAAATCCGATCGCGTTCGGCCCTCGAATACCGATCACGTTCACATCCACGAGCCGTAAACCTTGGTGGGTCTCGGCCCGCCTCGATTTTGGACTGACGGAGCGAAGGAGCGCAGCGACTGAGCGGAGGAGGGAAAAATCGAGGCCCAGGGGGCCGAGACCCCCGCCGGAGCGAAGCGCAGGCCAAAGATACTGAGGGAAATATCACGCGCGGGTCCTCTGGCAGCGCCCCCGGTCACTACCTATTCTCGACTCGTAACGTCCGGTACCCGCCATGCGGGACTGGAACGCCTTCCGAGAGGACAACGGTGACCTCCGATTTTTCGCGGCCCGACGAGGCCGATTCATCGCGCCCCGCCGCGCCCGCGGCATCGGGCTCATCCGCTGTTTCCGGCTCCGATCCGGCGCCGGCTCGGCTGACGGTCGGCATCGTGTCGGCGGGCCGGGTGGGTTCGGCGCTGGGTGTCGCGCTGGAGCGTGCCGGGCATGTGGTGTTCGGGGTGTCCGCGATTTCCGACGCGTCGCGGCATCGGGCGCGCACGCGGTTGCCGGAGGCGCGGATCTTGCCGGTGGAGGAGATCGCGGCCCGCAGCGAACTGCTGATCCTGGCGGTACCGGACAATGAACTGCCCGGTCTGGTGGCCGGTTTGGCGGCGTCGCGGGTGGTCCGCCCGGGAACGATCGTCGCGCATACCTCGGGGGCGAACGGCGTGGCCGTCCTGTCCCCGCTGACCGGTGTCCGCCCGCTGGCGATTCATCCGGCGATGACCTTCACCGGCCACGACGAGGACACCGCCCGCTTGGCGAATGCGTGTTTCGGTATCACGGCGGCCGACGAGATCGGTTATGCGATCGCGCAGTCGCTGGTGATCGAGATGGGCGGCGAACCGGTGCGGGTGCCGGAGGAGAACCGGGCGCTGTATCACGCGGCGCTCGCGCACGGCAGTAATCATCTGGTCACCCTGATCGTCGATGCGGTGGCGGCGTTGCGGGCGGCGCTGGACGGCCCGGGCCTGCTGGGACAGCAGGTGGTCGATGAGCAGCCCAACGGTTTGGCGGAGCGGATGCTGGCACCGCTGGCCTCGGCGGCGCTGGACAATGCGCTGCGCCGTGGTCTGCCCGCGTTGACCGGTCCGGTGGCGCGTGGTGACGCCCTCGCGGTGTCGGCGCACCTGGAGGCACTGGCCGCGGCCGATCCGGAGCTGGCCGAGGGCTATCGCGCGATGTCGCTGCGGACGGCGCAGCTGGCCCGCACGAGTCCGGATCTGATCGGCCTGCTGGAGGGACACTGATGTCGAATTCGCGAGCGAAGAAACTGACCCCGGAGCAGTTGCGCACCCTGTATCGCCCGGGCGAGCTGACGGTGGTGCACGAGCCGGCCGGGCTCTCGGCGGTGACCTCCGCGCTGCGCGGGGTGGGGCGCACGGTCGCGCTGGTGCCGACGATGGGTGCCCTGCACGAGGGCCATCTGGAGTTGGTGCGCCGCGCCAAGCGCACGAATCAGGTGGTGGTGGTGTCGATCTTCGTCAATCCGCTGCAGTTCGGCGAGAACGAGGACTTCGACAAGTATCCGCGCACACTCGACAGCGATGTGGCGCTGTTGCGTGCGGAGGGCGTGGCGCTGGTGTTCGCGCCGAGCGTGGCCCAGATGTATCCGGAGGGTCCGCGGACCTCGGTCCATCCGGGACCGCTCGGCGCCGAGTTGGAGGGCGCCAGCCGTCCGACCCACTTCGCCGGAATGCTGACGGTGGTGGCGAAACTGCTGCAGATCGTCCGTCCGCACGAGGCGTTCTTCGGCGAGAAGGACTATCAGCAGCTGACTCTGATCCGGCAGATGGTCCGGGATCTGAATTTCGACGTCGAGATCGTCCCGGTCCCGACGGTGCGCGAATCCGACGGCTTGGCGCTGTCCTCGCGCAACCGCTATCTGGACGAGCAGCAGCGCGAGTTGGCGATCACGCTTTCGGCCGCGTTGGCCGCGGGCCGGCATGCGGCGGGGCGGGGTCCCGACGCGGTGGTGGCCGCGGCCCGTTCGGTGCTCGACGTCGCGTCCGGTGTCGACGTCGACTACCTGGAGTTGCGCGGTGCGGATCTGGGCCCCATTCCGAGCAGCGGGAACGCTCGTCTACTGGTGGCCGCCCGCATCGGCGCCACCCGTTTGATCGACAACGTGCCCGTCACCGTCCCCGCCGCGGGCGGCCACAACGCTATCCCCGATTTCCAGCCTGCCCAGGCCGACGCATAGGAAAGGCGACCACGATGTTGCGCACCATGATGAAGTCGAAGATCCACCGTGCCACGGTGACTCACGCCGATCTGCACTATGTGGGTTCGGTGACCGTGGACCCGGATCTGATGGATGCGGCCGATCTGCTCGAGGGCGAGCAGGTCTGCATCGTCGATATCGACAACGGCGCTCGGCTGGAAACCTATGTGATCGCCGGTGAGCGCGGTTCGGGCGTGATCGGAATCAACGGCGCCGCAGCGCATCTGGTGAATCCGGGTGATCTCGTCATCCTGATCGCCTACGGCATGATGGACGAGGCCGAGCTGCGCGAGTACCAGCCGCGGGTGGTGTTCGTCGACGACCGCAACCGTCCGGTGGAGCTGGGTTCGGACCCGGCGCACGCCCCGGAGGGTTCGGGGTTGACCTCGCCGCGCTCGCTGACCTTCGCCTGAGCCGCGGGCAGCGGGGCGAGGATGCTGCTGACGATCGACGTCCGCAACACCAGTATCGAGATCGGCCTGTTCTCGGGTAGTGGTGCGCATGCGGAACTGGCGCACACCTGGCGTGTGCACACCAATCCGTTGCTGACCGCCGACGAATTCGCCATGCAGGTACGGGGTTTGGTGGGTGAGCGGCTGGATCAGGTGGTCGGGGTGTCGGCCCTGTCGACGGTGCCGCCGGTGCTGCGGGAGTTGCGAACCATGTTGGGCCGCTACTGGTCGCACGTGCCGCACGTGCTGGTGGAACCCGGTGTGCGCACCGGAATTCCGCTGCTGGTCGACAATCCGAAAGAGGTCGGCGCCGATCGGATCGTGAATTGCCTTGCGGCATATCATCGTTTCGATTCGCCGGCGATCGTGGTCGATTTCGGTACCGCCATCTGTGTCGACCTGGTGTCGGCGAAGGGGGAATTCCTCGGCGGGACGATCGCTCCCGGGGTGGAGATCTCCACCGAGGCGCTGGTGGCGCGCAGTGCGCTGCGACGCGCGGAGCTGGCCCGCCCGCGTTCGGTGGTGGGTAAGAACAGCATGGAATGCATGCAGTCCGGTGCGGTGTTCGGCTTCGCCGGGCTGGTCGACGGCTTGATCGACCGCATCCGCGACGAGCTCGACGCCTTCGCCGGTGACGACGTGTCGGTGGTGGCGACGGGCCCGACCGCACCGCTGATCGTCCCCGAATCCGAGACCATCGATCACCACGAGCCGCATCTGACGCTGGACGGCCTGCGCCTGGTCTACGAGCGCAACCAGCAGCGACGCCGCCCGTGACCGGCGCGCTGTGGGGTGGAACACACCGCCCTTGCGCGCGCCGACCACCCTGCTAGACTTCGGCTCGTGACTTTCCGCGTGAGCACCCAGGAGTGTTGTCGAGGCTGATTCGCCTCGGCTGATTGTCGAGGCTGCGTATCCGCCCTCGGCCATCCACTACTCCTGGAGCTTCGCTCATGCGTTCCTCTGTAATCACCTCTGCTGTTACCTCCGCCGCGAGCGCTGACGCCGCGCGTCGCCGGACGGGGCAGTTGCCGCCCGCGCGTCCGGCCAACCGGCTCGCCGCGGAGATCACCGATCGCTCGGTGTCGTCCGCGTTGCCGACCCGGCTGCGTCCGGCCGATCTGCTGCGGCTGACCGACGAGGGTGCCGAGGACGTACTGGCCGGCCGCTTCGATCATCTGCTGCCCTCGGGTGGGGTGTGGCCGATCGAAAACCGTTGGGCGGTACGCCTTCTCGCCGACGACGAGGTCGACGTCTGGTTGATCAGCTGGGTGCCGGATCGGTCGACGGAATTACACGACCATGCCGGCTCGCTCGGCGCGTTGACCGTGTTGAGCGGCGCGCTCTCGGAATTCCGCTGGAACGGTAAGGAATTGCGTCAGCGCACCCTCGCCGCCGGCGATCAGGCCTCGTTCCCGCTCGGCTGGGTGCACGACGTGGTGCGTGCCCCGGACCACGTCGCGGGTGTGCCCGAACCGTCGAATCCGACGCTGTCGGTGCACGCGTATTCACCACCTCTGTCCGCCATGTCGTATTACGAAGTGACCGGCCACGGAACGTTGCGGCGCACCCGTACCGTGCTCACCGACCAGCCCGAAGGCGATGTGAAATGACGCACACGCATCTCACCATCAATGACATGCTGGAGGCGGCGCGTGCGCGATTGACGCGCATGTACGCATTCGAATTGCCGGAGGCGATCGCGCGCGGCGCCCTGCTGGTCGATATTCGCCCGCAGGCTCAGCGCGTCAAGGAGGGCACCCTGCCGGGCGCCCTGGTGATCGAGCGCAACGTGCTGGAGTGGCGGCTGGACCCCACCAGCTCCGCGCGGCTCGCACTGGCCACCGATCACGATCGCGAATGGGTGATCGTCTGCTCGGAGGGCTACACGTCGAGTCTGGCGGCCGCGGCACTGCAGCAACTGGGTCTGCACCGGGCCACCGATCTGGTCGGTGGCTATCAGGCGGTAAAGGCCGCGGGGCTGCTGTCGGTAGCCGCCGGCGCACCGCATCTGGCCGGTGAGATCAACGCACTCGTCTCGCTGTAATCGCCCGGGTGAGCGGGGGTCGGGCGCGCGCGAAACGATTTCCGGCGCACGATAGGGTGGTTCGCTGTGAGCACCACGAACAGCCCTTCGTCCGGTGGCTCCGCGGGCCGGGCTCCTGCGGGGCAATCGCATCCTGCCGCAGCGGAAGTCGACGTTCCCGAGCAGATGCGGATCCGCCGGGAGAAGCGTGAGCGGCTGATCGACGCGGGCGTCGAGGCGTATCCGGTCGTGGTGCCGCGGACCCACAGCCTCGCCGAGATCCGCGCCGCCTATCCCGACCTCGAGCCCGACACCAGCACCGGAGTGCAGGCCGGTGTGGCCGGCCGGGTCATCTTCATGCGCAATACCGGCAAACTGTGCTTCGCCACGCTGCAGGAGGGTGACGGCACCAAACTGCAGGCGATGATCAGCCTGAACGGGGTCGGCGCCGACGCGCTGGCGGCGTGGAAGGCCGATGTCGATCTGGGTGATTTCGTCTTCGTGCACGGCGAGGTGATCTCCTCCCGTACCGGCGAACTGAGCGTGATGGCCGATTCCTGGTCGATGGCGGCCAAATCGCTGCGTCCGCTGCCGGTGGCGCACAAGGAGCTGAGCGAGGAGTCGCGGGTCCGGCAGCGCTATGTCGACCTCATCGTGCGGCCGGAGGCGCGGGAGAACGCCCGCACCCGGATCGCGGCCGTGCGCGCACTGCGAAATGCGTTGGAGCGCAGGGGTTTCCTCGAGGTCGAGACGCCGATGCTGCAGACCCTGCACGGAGGTGCGGCGGCGCGCCCGTTCGTCACCCATTCCAATGCGCTGGATATGGATCTGTATCTGCGCATCGCGCCGGAGTTGTTCCTGAAGCGCTGTGTGGTGGGCGGGATCGAGAAGGTCTTCGAGATCAACCGCAACTTCCGTAACGAGGGCGCCGACTCGACGCATTCGCCCGAGTTCGCGATGTTGGAAACTTATGAGGCCTACGGCACCTACGACGATTCCGCGCTGATGATGCGGGAATTGATCCAGGAAGTCGCGCAAGAGGTCTTCGGCACCCAGGTCGTCACACTCGCCGACGGTACGGAATACGATCTGAGTGGTGAGTGGAACACCGTCGAGATGTATCCCTCGCTATCCGATTCGCTGGGTGTCGAGGTAACGCCGGAAACTACTGTTCCGGAATTGCTCGCACTGGCCGATCGGGTCGGTCTGGAAATTCCTCCGGACAAGGGTTACGGCCACGGCAAACTTGTCGAGGAACTGTGGGAACACAGCTTCGGCGACAAGCTCTATGCCCCCACTTTCGTGCGTGACTTCCCGGTGGAGACGTCGCCGCTGACGCGGCAGCACCGCAGTAAGCCGGGTGTCACGGAGAAGTGGGATCTGTATGTCCGCGGATTCGAGTTGGCCACCGGCTATTCGGAACTCGTGGATCCGGTCGTGCAGCGGGAACGTTTTGTCGACCAGGCCAGACTGGCCGCCGCTGGTGACGACGAGGCCATGCGGCTGGACGAGGACTTCCTCGCCGCCATGGAACACGGTATGCCGCCGACAACGGGTACCGGTATGGGAATCGACCGCTTGCTGATGGCACTGACCGGACTCGGAATCCGGGAAACCATACTCTTCCCAATTGTGCGTCCGTCCGGTCGCTGAGTGCCGGGTTTGAATGCCGATTCCCCGTCTTGGAAATTTCGTATCTAGAGGTATTCTCGACTCGGGCATCGGCCTGGTATCCGGGTCGCACGATTTCGAGAGGACGTTCATCGCATGGCAAAGAAGGTCACCGTTAGCCTGATCGACGATGTCGATGGTGAGTCCATTGCGGACGAGACCATCGAGTTCGCGATCGACGGTGTTTCGTACGAGATCGACCTGTCCGCGGCGAATGCGGCGAAGCTGCGTGACGGGCTGGACGTGTGGGTCGCCAATGCCCGTCGGGTGAGCGGTCGCCGGCGCAGCAAGCCGGTCGGTGCGACCACCGGTGTGCCGAAGGGCCGAGTTTCCATGGATCGCGAACAGAGTGCGGCAATTCGGGAATGGGCGCGGCGCAAGGGTCACAAGGTTTCCGCGCGTGGTCGCATCTCCGCCGATGTCGTGGAGAGCTACCACAAGGAAGTCGGCCGCAACAACTAGTGCGGTCGAAAAGACCCGGCTGCGTTTGTGCCGCTGCCGCCCGGAGGAATCGTGCGACGTCCGGGCGGCAGCGGCATTTCGATGCGGTGACGGCATTTTTGCGCGGTCGCGCGCGGAGGGCCCCGGCGTGGTGATCTTGCTCGCCGCCGCGTCGGCGCGGCACCATGGGGCCTATGCAGACCACGTCACTGGCGGTACGAGAGTGGGGGTAGCAACGCGGTGACGGACATTCACGAATCATTTCTCCGGTTCATCGACGACACCGGCAGCCGGCGCGAACTGACGCTGACCCCGGATCATCAGCGCATCACCATCGGGCGTTCGCCGCAGGCGGATCTGTCGCTGGGCTGGGACGCCGAGGTGTCGCGACTCCATGCGGCCGTGGAGTATCTCGGCGCGCACTGGACGATCGTCGACGACGGACTGTCGCGCAACGGCACCTTCGTCAACGGGGAGCGACTGGCCGGCCGCCGCCGGCTCGAGGCCGGCGACCGCATCCGGGTCGGTACCTCGACGCTGTCGTTCCACGATTACACCGGCACGGTCGACGATGCGACCCGGACCTCGGTCGGCTCGGTCCCGAGTCCGCGATCGCTCACCGATACCCAGCGCGCGGTACTGATCGCGCTGTGCCGCCCGTATCGCGACAACACCGAATTCGCCACGCCCGCATCGAATCAGCAGATCGCCGACGAGTTGTACCTGAGCGTGGATGCGATCAAAACCCATCTGCGCGCGCTGTTTTCGAAGTTCGGCGTCGAGGATCTGCCGCAGAATCAGAAGCGGGTGCGGCTGGCGGCGCTGGCCATCCAGAACGGCATCATCTCGCACCGCGACCTCTGATACCGGCCGCCGGATGTGACCGGCGATTCCGGTTACCCGCCGGTATCGATCCGAATGGTCCCTTTTCCCGCTAGCGTGTTGAAACACGTTCTAGTTTTTTTTGGGGAGGGGCCCCGATGCCGTCTCATATCGCGCGTCTGCTGCGCCGAGCGCTCGGAGCCGCGCTCGTTCCGGCGATCTCGAGCATTCTGTGGGTGACCGCCGCCGCGGCCCACGCCGACTATCCGGTGGACTACAACTTCTTCTCCGGCATTCCGTACGAGCTGCGAAATCCGGGTGGATCCCTGCCCGGCGCCGACGACTGGTCGTGCCGGCCCAGCGACGCCCACCCCGAACCCGTCGTGCTGGTGCACGGCACCGGCGGCGGGGCGCAGACGAACTGGGGCGTCTACGCGCCGCTGCTGGCCAACGAGGGATATTGCGTCTATTCGCTGACCTACGGCGCCTACGATCTGCCGTGGCCGC
The DNA here is from genome assembly GCF_015354405.1 of Nocardia sp. BSTN01. Lineage (GTDB taxonomy): Bacteria > Actinomycetota > Actinomycetes > Mycobacteriales > Mycobacteriaceae > Nocardia. The sequence goes on from NZ_JADKYP010000087.1 coordinate 14,802, forward strand.
TCTCGGCGATCGGCGGCATGCGGCCGATCGAGGACAGTTCGGCGCAGCTGGCGGCGTTCGTGGACCGGGTGCTGGCGGCGACCAGCGCCGCGAAGGTCGATCTGATCGCGCATTCGCAGGGCAATCTGGTGGGCAACTACTTCGTGAAGCGACTGGGCGGTTCCGACAAGGTCGACAAGTTCGTGGCGATCGCGGCGCCGTGGCTGGGCACCTTCGGCCCGGTGATCGACCCGGCTCGCGATTTCGCGCGGCGCCTGGGCGCGGGGCCGGCCTTCGACGCCACCCTGGGGGCGAGCCCCTGTGCCGCCTGCGCGCAGATGACGGGCAGTGCGGATTTCATCCGCTCCCTGAACGCCGACGGCGTCTACGACCCGGAGGTCACCTACACCAATATCGAGACCCGCTACGACGAGCTGGTGGTGCCGTACACCGTCGCCCTGGTGCCCGGGCCGAAGACGACGAACATCGTGGTCCAGGACGGCTGCGCGGCGGACTACTCGGAGCACGCGGGCATCGCGGGCAGCGACCGGGCGGCGGCGTTCGCGCTCAACGCCCTGGATCCGGACGATCCGCAGCCGGTGCCCTGCCACTTCATCCCCCCGATCACCGGATAGTTCCGTACCCGGAGCCGTGAACCCGCGGTCGCGAGGCGGAAGCGGAAAATTCAGCTGTGGGCGTAGTCGCTGGGGAAACGTTCCGGGTTGGAGTCGCGTTAGAACGGTATGACTCGCGTTGTCGCCCGTTCGCAATAGGGTGGACAGACGACGGCCGTGACCCCCGCCAACTACAGTAGAGGCGGGGGATGCAACCCCAGGGCTTCATGGCAGGCTGGCGCCACAGGTGTGAAGCACGAAGCACAACAGCAGCGCCGGATGCCGTGGATAGCGGAGCAGGAAGTGAGGGAGCGATGTTCGAGAGGTTCACCGACCGAGCGCGGCGGGTCGTTGTCCTGGCCCAAGAAGAGGCTCGGATGCTCAACCACAACTACATCGGCACCGAGCACATCCTGCTGGGCCTGATCCACGAGGGTGAGGGTGTCGCGGCGAAGTCCCTGGAGTCGCTGGGAATTTCGCTCGAGGGTGTGCGCAGCCAGGTGGAGGAGATCATCGGGCAGGGCCAGCAGGCGCCGTCCGGTCACATCCCCTTCACCCCCCGGGCCAAGAAGGTGCTGGAGCTGAGCCTGCGCGAAGCGCTGCAGCTCGGCCACAACTACATCGGCACCGAGCACATTCTGCTCGGCCTGATTCGTGAGGGCGAAGGCGTCGCGGCCCAGGTGCTGGTGAAGCTGGGCGCCGACCTCAACCGGGTGCGGCAGCAGGTCATCCAGCTGCTGTCCGGCTACCAGGGCGGTAAGGAGGCGGTGGAGTCCGGCGCTCGCGGCGAGTCCGGGACCCCGTCCACCTCACTGGTCCTCGACCAGTTCGGGCGCAACCTGACCCAGGCCGCACTCGAAGGCAAACTCGACCCCGTCATCGGCCGCTCGAAGGAGATCGAGCGTGTCATGCAGGTGCTGAGCCGCCGCACCAAGAACAACCCGGTCCTGATCGGTGAGCCCGGCGTCGGTAAGACCGCCGTCGTGGAGGGTCTCGCCCAGGCCATCGTCAACGGCGAGGTGCCGGAGACGCTGAAGGACAAGCAGCTCTACACCCTCGACCTGGGTTCCCTGGTCGCGG
>NZ_JADKYP010000088.1 GCF_015354405.1 Nocardia sp. BSTN01
CGTCGGTTTCGAATACGGCTACTCGCTGGGCAACCCGGACGCGCTGGTGCTGTGGGAGGCGCAGTTCGGTGACTTCGTCAACGGCGCGCAGTCGATCATCGACGAGTTCATCTCCTCCGGTGAGGCCAAGTGGGGTCAGCTGTCGGAGGTCGTGCTGCTGCTGCCGCACGGTCACGAGGGTCAGGGTCCCGACCACACCTCCGGCCGCATCGAGCGGTTCCTGCAGTTGTGCGCCGAGGGTTCGATGACGGTGGCGGTGCCCTCCACTCCGTCGAACTACTTCCACCTGCTGCGCCGGCACGCGCTCGACGGCATCCGCCGTCCGCTGATCGTCTTCACCCCGAAGTCGATGCTGCGCAACAAGGCCGTCGTCTCCAATGTCGAGGACTTCACCGACGCGAAGTTCCGCTCGGTGCTCGAGGAGCCGACCTACGAGAGCGGCGACGGCGACCGGTCGAAGGTCAAGCGGATCCTGCTGACCAGCGGCAAGCTCTACTACGAGCTGGTCGCCGAGAAGGCCAAGAAGAACCGTGACGACGTCGCGATCGTGCGCATCGAACAGCTGTACCCGATCCCGTCCTACCGGCTCAACGAGAAGCTCGCGACCTACCCCAACGCCACGGATCTGGCGTGGGTCCAGGAGGAGCCGGCCAACCAGGGCGCCTGGCCGTTCTTCGGGTTGAACCTGCCGGAGATCCTGCCGGACCGGTTCAACAAGCTGCGCCGCATCTCCCGCCGTGCCATGTCGGCCCCGTCCTCGGGTTCCTCCAAGGTGCACGCGGTGGAGCAGCAGGAGATCGTCGACGAGGCGTTCGCCCCCACCGAATAGGTCGTATCGCCCGGACGCCGGGCCGGATCGCTCTGCCGAGCGGTTCGGTCCGGCGTTCGTCGTTTCCGGGCCGGACTCGTGTCACATCGGGGCGCGCTCGATCGTCGTCATGAGTGGAACCACCTTGTGCCGACTCACTTCCGCGTCGTATATTCGGCGTGGAATATTTGAGCCGGAACATGTCGGGCCGCCCGCGTAGTGTGCGGCGGCAGTGACGAAGGGAGTCGAGACCGATGTCCAAGCAGCCGGGTGCCACGTTGACGCCATTGGCGATCTCGGTGCTGGCGCTGCTGGAAGAAGACCGCATGCATCCGTACGAGATGTATCAACTGCTGCTCAAACGCCGGAAGGGCAATCTGCTCAAGATTCGCCCCGGCTCGCTCTATCACACGGTGACCCGGCTGGCCGAACAAGGACTGGTCCAGGCGGAGGGTACCGAGCGTGCGGGCAACCGGCCGGAACGCACCACCTACCGCATCACCGCAGCGGGTACCGCGGCGCTGCGCACCCGGATCGCCGATATCGTCCGGCAGCCGATTCGTGAGTATCCGATCTTTCCCATCGGCCTGGCGGAAGCACACAATCTTCCGGTCGACGAGGTGATCGCCCTGATCGCCGAGCGTATCGGCTGGCTGGACAACGACATCACCGAACTCGACGCCATCCGGGAATGGGCGCGCTCGCGCGAGGTACCCCGGCGGTACTGGATGGTCATCGATTATCTGGTGGGGCTGGCACGGCACGAAGTCACGTGGTTGCGCGGTCTCATCGAGGAGTTGCGCGACGGTTCGCTGCCGTGGCTGGAATTCGACGAGGGCGGAACCCGTTGCCCCGAAAAGACCGGCGACCTCGGCCACGACTGGGGTGCGGCGCTGACCGACGACGTACTCGCCGAGCTGCGGAAAGGTGGTGCGACCACTGCCGAGCACTGACCGGGCGCGGGCATGTGGCGCGCCCCGAGACCTTCATCCGAACCACCCATCGGTCGTCGCCGTCGATCGATGCCGTCAACAGGGACGAAATCTATGACCTCGCAAAGAAATCCGTGGCTGGCGCTCACCGCGCTGGTCGTCGGGTTCTTCATGATCCTGCTGGATATGACCATCGTCGCGGTGGCCAATCCGGCGATCATGCAGGATCTGCATACCGACATCAACAAAGTCATCTGGGTGACCAGCGCCTATCTGCTCACCTACGCGGTACCGCTGCTGGTCACCGGCCGCCTCGGTGACCGTTTCGGCCCGAAGAACATCTACCTCGCCGGTCTCGCGGTCTTCACCCTGGCCTCGCTGTGGTGCGCGGTATCGGCCAATGTGGAGATGCTGATCGCGGCTCGCGCGGTGCAGGGCCTCGGTGCGGCGTTGATGACGCCGCAGACCATGGCCGTCATCACCCGCACCTTCCCGCCGGACAAGCGCGGCGCGGCGATGGGGCTGTGGGGCGGCGTCGCCGGACTCGCGACTCTGGTCGGCCCGATCCTCGGCGGCGTGCTGGTCGACTGGCAGGGCTGGAACTGGATCTTCTACATCAACGTGCCGATCGGCGTGGTGGCGTTCGCGCTGGCGATGTGGCTGGTGCCGAATCTGGAGACCCACCAGCACAAGTTCGACTTCGTGGGCGTGGTGCTCAGCGGTGTCGGCATGTTCCTGCTGGTCTTCGGCATTCAGGAGGGCAACACCCGGGACTGGGACGCCTGGATCTGGACGATGATCATCGCCGGCCTGGTGGTGCTGGGTCTGTTCGTGGTGAACCAGGCGCGCAACAAGGACGAGCCGCTGGTTCCGCTGAGCCTGTTCCGCGACCGCAACTTCTCGATGTCGAGCGTCGCGATCGCCGCGATGGGCGCCGCGGTCACCTCGCTGATGGTGCCGGCGTACTTCTACCTCGAGGCGGTGCGCGAATACACCCCCACCCGCGCCGCATTGGTTTTCGCGCCGATGGCGATCATCACCGGTCTGACCGCGCCGTTCATCGGTAAGGTCTCCGACCGGATGCCGCCGCGCATCCTGCCCACCCTCGGGTTCCTGGGTTTCGCTCTGACCGTCTTCGGCTTCGCGGCACTGATGAAGCCGGACAGTTCGATCGTGCTGTTCCTGGTAGTCGCGGGCGTCGCCGGTCTGTCGAACTCCTGCATCTGGGCGCCGCTGGCGTCGACCGCCACCCGCAACCTGCCGATCCACCAGGCCGGCGCCGGCGCGGGTGTCTACAACACCACCCGGCAGGTCGGTTCGGTCCTCGGTAGCGCCGCGATCAGCGCGCTGGTCTCGGCCCGCATGTCCGCTCAGGGTCTGGGCAGCGGACAGTTCGGCGAGGGCGGCGGCACCGGAATGGGACATATCCCCGAGCAGATCATCGACAAGTTCAGCACCGCCCTGGGGCAGGCGATGATCCTGCCCGGCGCGATCCTGCTGATCGGTGTGGTGGCTTCGGCCCTGTTCGTCGGCAGTTCGGCGAAGAAGCAGCAGGAGGCCGAGGCCGGCCCCGAACCGGAGAAGGCCGGCATCCCCGGCTGAGCCGGTCGGCGCGCCGAACAGGTTGCGCGACAGCGTAATACGAGGAGCGTGTCTACCCGACTCGGATCGTCCGGGACGGGTACCCGCTCGCTCCGTCCGGGATGACGTCGGCGACCTGCGCGGTCTGCACCGTGCCGGTGCCGTCGGTGGCGCGGGCGCGGACGGTGTGCGTGCCCGCGGGGGCGTCCCAGTCGTAACTCCATTGCCGCCACGTGTCGACGGACGGTTCGGCGGCCAGGCGGGCGGGTTGCCAGGGGCCGTTGTCGATCTGGACCTCGACGGCGTCGATGCCGCGGTGTTGCGCCCAGGCCACACCGGCGATCGTCACCTTCCCGGCCCGGACGGCGCCGCGCGGGGTGTCGATGCGGGTGCCGGTTTTGATCGGCCCGCGTTCGGACCAGCCACGCCGCGTCCAATAGGCCTGGGCGCGATCGAATCTCGTGATCTCCAGTTCGGTGACCCACTTGGTGGCCGAGACGTAACCGTAGAGGCCGGGCACGACCAGCCGGGCCGGATATCCGTGCTCGACGGGCAGCGGCTCACCGTTCATGCCGACCGCCAGCAGCGCGTCGCGACCATCGGTCAGCGCGGCGAGCGGACTTCCGGCGGTGAAGCCGTCGGCACTGCGGGACAAGACCATATCGGCGTCGGGATGCGGGCCCGCCTCGGCGATCAATTCGTCGAGCCGATAGCCCAGCCAGCTCGCATTACCGATCAGATCGCCGCCGACCGGATTCGATACGCAGGTCAGCGTCACCAAACGCTCCACCGACGGCCGGCGCGCCAGATCCGCGTAGTCGAGCAGGATTTCGCGGTCCACCATGCCGTGGATCCGTAGTGACCAGGTCTCCTTGCTGACCTGCGGAACGGTCAGCGCGGTGTCGATCCGGTAGAAGTCGGAATTCGAGGTGAGATACGGCGTCAGTCCCGGTATCCGCAGGTCCGCGGCCGGGTCCACCGGAGGCACAGGCACATTCGGCGGCGGCAGCCGCACCGCCGCCCGCTCCCCCGCCACACTGCGCGCGCTCGCCCCGAGAACGCGACCGGCGATCCCGGCCGCCACGGCGAGTACTCCCACCCCGACGATCCCCCGCATCACGTGCCGCCGATCGACCTGCGCCACATCGGGTTTCACCACGCGCGGCCATGCGGCGCCGCGCGCACTCAGGCGCGCGTCGTCTCCCTGGGAGCGCACATCTTGCGCCGCAGTGGCTTTCAACGGATCGGGCGCCGCGGCACCGCCCCGCATCGGCGCACCGGCCGCCTCGTATCGCCGAATCAACCACCGCAGCACGACGATGGCCAGGGCCACCCCCACGAGCGACGGCAACGCCCAGGTCCAGTTCGCCGACGGTCGTTCGAGCGCAGCCCATGCCGCCCCGATGCCGAAGGCGCCGAGCACGACCGACCCGATCGGCCGCCCGGTTCGCTCCACCACCCCCGCAAGGGCCGCGACGATCAGCGCCACCACGCCCATCAGCAGGTACAGCATCATCTTGTCGTCGGTGCCGAAGGTGTCGATCGCCCATTCCCGTACCCCGTCGGGAGTGTGGTCGACCACCGTCGCCCCGATCGCCGCCAACGGCGCGCTGCCCGCTCCGACCGGCACCGACACCAATTCCGCGACACCCAGCGCCAGCCCCGCGGAGACGATCCCGCAGGCCGCGCGCAGTCCCGATCCGGCCATAACGGCGAGCGTACTGCGGATTCCCCCCGGCGAACCCGCCCGAACGAGCGCATCGACCACAGCGTCACAGATTCGTCAGAAAGGGCGAAGCCCGACGTGATCCGGCCCACGTCGGCACTTCCACGGCAAGGACCCAGCCGCTTCTCAGGAATCGCGCGCTTAATTGATAGAGGATCCGAATGCGTCGGGGCCGGGTCCGAGCCGACACACAGGATGTGACCGAACAGGACGTGATGAGCGTGTATCCGAACGAGGGCAATCGGCCGCACCAGCCCGGACCGTACGAACCACGGTCGGGGGCGTACGGCCCGCACGGATATCCGGGACAGCCCCCGTATCCCGGGCAGTATCCGGAACAGCAGGCGTATCCGGGACAGCACTCCGGTCGGCAGCAGTATCCACCGCGCGCGCCGCGGCACGGCCTGACCTTCGCAGTGGTGGCGGCCCTCGTCGCGGTGGTCGCCCTGACCATCGCCTTCGTCGGTTCCCGGATCGACGCGCACGGTCCCGGCCTGTCGTCCCCGCTCGGCCACGGCCAGGGCTCGGTCGTGCAGCCGGTCGATTCGCAACCACAGTCCACGGCGCTGGAACAGGCGGCGAACGCGGTGCTGCCGGGCATCGTCGTGATCAATACCGAGCTCGGCATGCAGAACGGCGCGGGCGCCGGCACCGGCATCGTGCTCGGCTCCGACGGCACGATCCTCACCAACAACCACGTCGTGGAGGGCGCCACCGACATCTCGGCCACCGATCTGGGCAACGGCCGAACCTACACCGGCACCGTCGCCGGATTCGACCGGCAGGACGATCTGGCGGTGGTGAAGTTGCGAGGCGCCTCCGGCCTGCAGACCGCGCCGCTCGGCGATTCGGACCAGGTCGAGGTCGGCGATGCCATCGTGGGCGTCGGCAACGCCGGCGGCACCGGTTCGCCGACCGCCGCGGCCGGCCGCGTCACCGCGCTGGACCGGTCCATCACGGCCAGCGACGAGTCGGCCGGCGCCTCCGAACAGCTGACCGGACTCATTCAGGTCGCCGCGAACATCCAGCCCGGCGATTCCGGCGGCCCGCTCGTCAACAGCTCCGGCCAGGTGGTCGGTGTGAATACCGCTGCGTCACAAGGATTCCAGCTCGGCGCGGGCGGCGGTCAGGGCTTCGCGATTCCGATCGACAAGGCGAAGACGATCGCCGCGCAGATCCAGGCGGGCAAGAGTTCGGACCGCGTGCACATCGGCGATTCCGCGTTCCTCGGTATCACGATGAGCGATGCCAACGGTTCCGGCGCACTGATCCGCAATATCGTGAGCGACGGTCCGGCGCAGGCCGCGGGCCTGGCTCCGGGCGATGTGATCACCGGCCTGGACGGTCACAGCATCGATTCGGCGACCACGATGACCAACACGATGGATCAGCATCACCCGGGCGATACCGTCACCCTCACCTGGGTCGACCGCTCCGGACAGAGTGAATCCGGTCAGGCGTCGCTCGCCCGGGGGCCGGTGGGCTGATCCGACGCCGACGACATTCGGCCCCGCCGACATCCCAGCGGGATGCGGCGGGTTCGGGTTTCGGCCGACAGCCCTCTCAGTCCGCGGCCGGCGAAGGTCGCTTCCGCCCCGGCGAGTTCAGTCGAATCTCCAGCTCGTCGGCCTTCTTGTCCGGCCCCTGCTCAGGCGTGACCCGCACCCCCACCACCGCTCCGGATTCCCGGTCGACGAATGACAGCGGCGGCTTCCCGTCCTGCAGATATTTGTCGCCCCACTGCATCAGCGACAGGAATACCGGCAGCAGGTCCTCACCGGCCTCGGTCAGGCGGTATTCCGCGCGTTCGCGCCGGCCGGGTTCCCGATACGGCACCCGTTCCACGATGCCCGCCGATTCGAGCTGTTTGAGCGCCCGCGAGACCGCCGGCGCCGAGGTGCCGATCCGTGTCGTGAAGTCCTCGAAACGTGTTGTGCCGTAGAAACATTCGCGGACCACGAGGAACACCGTCCGGGTACTGAGCAACTCGAGAACCCGCCCGGCCGAACATCGGTCACCGATCGACCAGGCTTCCCGGTCGCTCAGCCGCGGCTCGAACATCATCGACACGACCCCATGTTACCTAACGCTTGCGTTACCCAGCCAGCTGTGCTGTCATCTAACTAACGAGATCGTTACCCAGAGGGTGGGCAGTCGCCCCGGACGATCCGAAAGGACGAGAGATGGCCGGAATCGAAGGCGCGGTCGCACTGGTGACCGGTGGGCAACGAGGGCTCGGCAAGGCCTTCACCGACGAGCTGCTCAGGCGCGGTGCGGCCAAGGTCTACACCACCGCCCGCACCCCCGAGGCCACCGACGACGCCCGCATCGAACCTTTCGCCCTGGACGTCACCGACGCCGATTCGGTTGCCGCCGCGGCACGGCGGGCCCGCGACGTCGAGATCGTCGTGAACAACGCCGGCGTTCTCCTCCCGGCACCGCTGCTGACCGCCGATATGGCCGATATCGTCACCACGTTCGACACCAACGTCTTCGGCCCGCTGCGGGTGGCTCAGGCGTTCGCGCCGACACTGGCGGACAACGGCGGTGGCGTCCTGATCGACATCCATTCGGTGCTCTCGTGGGGCGCCGGCGCGGCGGCCTACGGCGCGTCCAAGGCGGCGCTGTGGTCGATCACCAATTCACTGCGGCTCGAACTGGCGCCACAGGGCACGCAGGTGGTCGGCGTCCATCTGGGATTTGCCGACACCGGCATGGTGGAGCGGTTGCCGGTCGACAAGCTCGCGCCGGCCGCGGTGGCCGAGGCCGTGTTCGACGGTGTCGAGCGCGGTGACACCGAAGTTCTGGTCGACGAGATCACGCGCCGGGTGAAGGCGGCGCTGTCCGGCCCGGTCGAAGGGCTCTCCCTCGCCATCCCGCGCTGATCACCGTTGTCCCGCATCATCTTTCGAAGGATTCACCGATGCCACTGTGGCACATCTACCATCCGGCGAACACCTATTCCGACGCCGATAAACAGGACTTCGCCCGGGATATCACCGCGCTGTACACGAGCTTCGGCCTGCCGGCGTTCTACGTCGTCGTGTTGTTCGAGGAGATCGAGGAGACGTCCTTCTTCGTCGGCGGCAAGCCGTCGGGCGACACCGTGCGGATCGTCGTGGAACATCTCGCCCGGCACCTGGACGACCCGGAGCTGCGCAAGCGGTCGACACAGCGGCTCAACTCGATCATGGAGCCCTACACCGGCGCTCGCGGCCTGCACTGGGAGTTCCACACCTACGAATCCCCGCGTGACCTGTGGATGATCGCGGGCCTGTTCCCGCCCGACGCCGGCAGCGAGGCCGAACAGGCGTGGGCCCGCGCGAACGCACCCGATCCGTACCGCTGAACCGAGCCGGTACGGCCGGATACGCCCGGGGCAGAACGCTATTCGCCGCCGTACAGATTGATCATCCACGGCACCGAGAACTTGTCGGTGACCATGCCGAACTGGGCGGCCCATTCGGTCTTGCCCAGCGGCATGGTGACCTGCCCGCCCGCCGACAGTCCGGTGAAGATCCGGTTGGCCTCGGATTCGTCGTCCACATCCAGGCAGACGCTGAACGGAACGTTGTCGTGGTTGAGCTTCTGGTCGGGCGGGCAGTCCGAGCCCATCAGCAGCTGATCCTCGCGCCAGGTCAACGCGGCGTTGGCGATGCGCTTGCCCACCTCCTCGGGCAGGCTCCCGCCACCGCCGTCACCCATCTCGCGATAGCGGACCATCTGCAGTTCTCCGCCCAGAACCGACTGATAGAAGGTGAATGCCTCCTCGGCCTCACCGTCGAACATCAAATATGCGGTAGCCGACTTCACGATTGCCTCCTCCGGAATGGATACGGGCCTGCGGCCAGCGGCCACTGCCCCACAGATGAGACGGCGACAGCCGGGAAAATTCATCGGGGTCGATCGCGCATATCGTCGCACGTCATGAACGCGAACGGCCCGCCTTCGGGAAGAAGACGGGCCGTTCGGCGTGCGAGCGGGCTCAGCCGTAGATCGCCTCGACCTCGTTCGCGTAGTTCTTCATCACCACATTGCGCTTGAGCGACATCTTCGGCGTCAGCTCACCGCTCTCCTCGGTCCAGTCGACCGGCAGGATCCGGGTCTTCTTGATCGCCTCGGCATGGGAGACCAGCTTGTTGGTGTCCTTGACCGCCTTGTCGATCTCGGCGGTCAGTTCGGGCAGCTCGATCAGCTTCTCGATCGGGGTGTCCTCGGGCACGTTGTTGCGGGTCTTCCAGCCCGGCAACGCCTCCGGGTCGAGGGTGATCAGCGCGCCGACGAACGGCTTGCCGTCCCCGACCACCATCACCTGGCTGATCAGCGGATGCGAGCGCAGGGAGTCCTCGAGCATCGCCGGGGAGACGTTCTTGCCGCCGGCGGTGACGATGATTTCCTTCTTGCGGCCGGTGATCGTGATGAAGCCCTGCTCATCGATGGCGCCGAGATCACCGGTCTTGAACCAGCCGTCGTCGAAGGCGTCCTCGGTGGCGGTCGGGTTGTTCCAGTAGCCGGCGAACACGACCGGGCCGCGCAACAGCAGCTCGCCGTCCTCGGCCACCTTCGCGGCGTGACCGCCGAGCGGGCGGCCCACCGAACCGACCTTCAGGTGTTCGGGGGTGTTCACCGAAACAGCGGCGGTGCTCTCGGTCAGGCCGTAACCCTCGTAGATCGTGACGCCGATGCCGTGGAAGAAGTGCCCCAGCCGCGCGCCGAGGGGACCGCCGCCGGAGACGGCGGACTTGCAGCGCCCGCCCATGGCCTCGCGCAGCTTGCCGTAGACCAGCTTGTCGAACACGGTGTGCTTGACCTTGAGCACCAGGCCCGGGCCGCCGTTCTCGAGCGCCTGGCTGTACTCCACCGCGGTGTCGGCGGCCAGATCGAAGATCTTGCCCTTGCCACCGTCGTGCGCCTTCTGCTTCGCACCGTTGAACACCTTCTCGAACACGCGCGGCACCGAGAGGATGAAGTCCGGCTTGTACTCGCCGAACTGCTCGACCAGCGTCGACCAGTCGGCCGTGTGCGCGACGGTGACTCCGGCGTCGAAAGCCGCCAGCGCGACCGCGCGGGCGAAGACGTGGGCCAGCGGCAGGAACAGCAGCGAGCGATGACCGGGCTTGAGGAACTGCGGCATCGCGGCGCGGTCGGCGGCCGATTCGGCGTAGAGGTTGGCATGCGAGAGCATGACGCCCTTGGGCCGGCCGGTGGTGCCGGAGGTGTAGATCAGCGAGGCCGGCGACGCCGCCTTGACCTGCTTGCGCCGCTCGTGCACGGCCTCGTCGCCGAGATCCTTGCCCCGGGCGACCAGGGTGTCGATCGCACCGTCGTCGATCACCAGCGGCTCGCCCAGTTCGGGCAGGCCGTCCTCGATCTCGGCGATGGTGGCCCGGTGCCGGGCGTTCTCGACCACGATCAGCTTGGTGCCCGAATCCGACAGGATCCAGCGAGCCTGTTCGGCGGAGGAGCTGTCGAAGATCGCGACGGTGCAGCCGCCGGCCGCCCAGATGGCGAAGTCCAGCACGACCCACTCGTACCGGGTGGAGGCCAGGATGGCGACCCGGTCACCGAGTTCGATGCCGGAGGCGATCAGTCCCTTGGCCACCGCGGTGACGTGTTTCGCGAACTCCGCGGCGGTGACATCTGTCCAACCGCCCTTGCCGTCCGGCCTGTTGAACACCACCAGGCCGGGCGTGCGCTCGGCGTGCCGGAAGGCGCCATCGGACATATTGGCGTCTTCGGGGATGGTGTAGGTAGCCGGGACTTCGAACTCTCGCATCGGTGCCCTTCCACGTGGTCTACTCGCCAGTAATTTACGCCAGCCGCAACGGCAGGCTCCGCCCGGCCGCCCGGTCGAGAATTTCGACGCGGGTGCGGCCGGGCGGAACCTGTCCTACGGCTTCTATCCTATGGATCCGGTTTGCGCTGGTTGCAGCGATTGACCGAGGAATCCTGCCAGTTCGCGCACGGCGAGCGCGGCCGGCGCCACCAGCGACGCCTGCAACTGCGAGACGTGCCAGAGCCCGCGCGTCACCGAGAACTGAACCGGCACCTCGGCGGCCCGCAGCGCGGCCGCCAGGCGCACGCACTGCGAATGCAGCAACTCGCCCTCGTCGACCTGGACGTAGGTCGCGGGCAGACCGCCCAGCGATCCGAGCAGCGGCGCATAGCCCGGATCCAGCGGATCGCCGTCGCCCAGATAGGCGGCGGCACACAGCCGCGACCACGCCTTGTTGACCACCAGGTCACGCTCACGGGCCGGCAGCTCGTTCGGATCGGCCCACGGGGCGATCAAACCCAGTGCGGCGGGCCGCATTCCGTGCCGGTCACGCAGGCGCAACGCCAGCGCGAGCGACAGTCCGCCGCCGGCGGAGTCCCCCGCGACCGCGATCTGCTGCGGCGCGAGTCCGGTGGCCACCAGCTCCAGGAAGGCCGCCTCGGCATCGTCGAGCGCGGCCGGATACGGATGCTCCGGCGCCAGCCGATAGTCCGGAACATAGACGGGACAACCGATTTCGCGCGACAGACGCGCCGCCAGCGACCGATGGGTGGCCGGCGATCCGATGGTGTACCCACCACCGTGCAGATACAGCACCGCACCCGGGCCGTCGGCCGGTCCGGCGGTCACGCGTTCGGCGGGACGGCCGCCCAGCCGCATCCGATGCACCCGGGTGCCGGCGGGCAGCCGCTGCAGCACCGAACCGGCGTCGAGCAGGTAGCGCTGCGCCTCCCACGGCAGCCGGCTGTGCATGGCGAACCGGAACATCGGCCCGAGGACGGCCCGCGCGATGGGCAGCGGCAAGGACAGGGGTGTCGAAAGACCAGGCATCACAATGAATTCCCGCGGCGAATCAGGGCAGGAACCGGCTGTTGACGACGTTCGCGATGCGCTGGTAGTAGGACGCGGTGGTGCGCACGAACAGATCGAGCGCCTTCGCCTCCCAGCCGATCAGCACGCGGCCGTGCCCCTTGCGCACGGCCTCGGTGATGGTCTGCGCGGCCATCTCCGGGGTGTGCAGGGCGAGCTGCTTGTCGAAGAACGAGGAGAACTTCTGGGCGTCGATCCCCTCGGCGTAGGTGGCGTTGCGCGCCACGGCGGTCTTGATACCGCCGGGGTGGACGCAGGTGACCTTGACCGGGTGCTTGCGCGCCATCATCTCCTGGCGCAGCGATTCGGTGAAGCCGCGCACCGCGAATTTGGCCGCGTTGTAAGCACTCTGGCCCGGTACCGCGATCAGGCCGAACAGGCTCGACACGTTGATCACGTGGCCGTCACCGGATTCGATGAGGGCGGGCAGGAACGCCTTGGTGCCGTTGACGACGCCCCAGAAATCGACATCCATGATGCGCTCGATGTCCTTGAACTGGGAGTCGACCACCTCGCCGTGGAAGGCGATACCGGCGTTGTTGTAGATCTGGTGCACCACGCCGAAGTGCTTCTTCACCTCGTCGGCGTAGAGCAGCACCGCTTCGCGCTCGGCCACGTTGAGCCGATCGGACTTCACCTGCGCACCCAGCGCCTCGACGCGGCGGACGGTTTCGGCCAGTCCTTCGGTATCGATGTCGGAGAGGGCGAGTTTCGCGCCGCGGCGGGCCAGGTTCTCGGCCAGCGCGCGGCCGATACCCGAGCCGGCGCCCGTGATCACACATACCTTGCCCGTGAAATAAGCGTCATTGCTCACTGTGCTGCTACCACTTTCAGATCGGGACCCGCGGCCCCGTCGGTCGATCGGGTCGTGTCGTATGCCGCGGCGTCGAACTTCTCCGTCAGCTTGCGGAAGCGGAAGGTGAAATCGGGCCACAGCGTGGTGTTGTTGCCGTGCTTGTCCAGATACCAGCTGGCACAACCACCGTTGAGCCAGACACTGTTGGACATGCGGTCCTGCAGATCGCGGTTGTAGCTGTCCTGCACGGCTTTTCGCACCTCGACCGTACGCAGGCCGCGCTGGTCGAAGGTGGCGATCGCGTCGGCGATGTAGTTGATCTGCGATTCGATCATGTACACCATCGAGGTGTGGCCCAGGCCGACGTTCGGGCCGAGCAGGAAGAACATGTTCGGGAAGTTGTGGATCGCGGCGCCCTTGTAGCCCTGCTGCCCGATCTCGTCGAACAGTTCGGTGAGGGTGCGCCCGTCGCGGCCGGCGATCGTCTCGTACACCGGCGAATCGGTGACGTGGAAGCCGGTCGCCACGATGAGGGCGTCGATTTCCCGTTCGGTGCCGTCGGCGGTGACGATCGAATTGGCGCGGATCTCGCGGATGCCGTCGGTGACCACGTCGACATTGTCGCGCCCGAGCGCCGGGTAGTACTCGTTCGAGATCAGCATGCGCTTGCAGCCGATGCGGAAGTTCGGCGTGACCTTCTCGCGCAGCTGCGCGTCCGGCACCTCGAGCCGCAGCTTCAGCCGGGCGAGGCCTTCCAGCGCGAGCATGGCCGGCGGGAATTTCGCCAGGCCGACGACCTGCGTTTCGCGGGCGGCGTAGATGGCGGCACGCGACAACTTCTGCACGCCCGGAACGTATTTGAAGGCCAGCCGCTCGGGCAGGGTGTACGGGCGGTCCATCCGCGGCAGCAGCCACGGGGCGGTGCGCTGGTAGACGTCGAGATGGGCCACCTTCGGCGCGATCGACGGCACGATCTGGATGGCCGAGGCGCCGGTGCCGATCACCGCGACCCGCTTGCCGGTCAGATCCGCGTCGTGATCCCAGCGCGCGGAGTGGAAGATGCGGCCCTGGAAACCGTTGATGCCCTTGATATCCGGAAGGTTCGGCTCACACAGCGCGCCGACGGCGGAGACCAGGATGTCGGCGGTGAACGCGCCCTGGCTGGTCTGCACCTCCCAGCGGGCCTGCTCCTCGTTCCACCGGGCGCCGGTCATCTCGCAGTCGAAGATGTGCTTGTCCCGCACGCCGTGACGATCGGCCACGTTCCGGATGTAGGACTGGATCTCCGGCTGTTTGGAGAACGAGCGCGACCAGTTCGGATTGAGCGCGAACGAGTAGGAGTACAGCTGCGACGGCACATCGCAGGCGGCGCCGGGGTAGGTGTTGTCGCGCCAGGTACCGCCGACATCGTGGCCACGCTCGAGCACCAGGTAGTCGTCGCGCCCCTGCTGGCTCAAACGAATGGCCAGGCCCAGGCCCGAGAATCCACTGCCGACGATCAACGTATGCACATGACGCGCCCCCGCTACACTGCGGTCGGTGTCTGTAACCCTACGACTCATGTATCCAACCCTACGATCCTATTGAGCAGGAGTCAACAGTATTGACTACCGTTCAGTAGGATGGCAACCGTGAGTGACAACGGTCCCGGCACCAAACGGGTGCGGCTGAGCCCGGGCGAGCGGCGCGAACAGCTGGTGTCCCTGGGCGTGAAAATGCTGCGCGACCGCACGCTGGAGGACATCTCCATCGGGGAGATCGCCCGGCAGGCGGGCATCTCCCGCGGCCTGCTCTTCCACTACTTCGCGTCGAAGCAGGATTTCCAGCGCGCCATCGTGCGCCGCGCCAACGAGGAACTACTCGCTCGCACCACGCCCGACCGCAGCCTCGATCTGTTCCACATGCTGCGCGACGCGGTCGAACGCTACATCGAGTACGTCAGCGAGAACCGGATCTCCTACCAGGGCCTGCTCCGCGGCCCCGCCAGCGGCAGCCCCGAACTCATGGCGCTGGCCGACGCCACCCGCGATGCCATGGTCGATCGCATCCTCACCGAAACCCCGCTGGCCGCCGACGATCCCGAACTGCCACGACTTCGCCTTGTGTTCCGCGGCTGGATCGCGTTCGTCGAGGAGACGACCCTGATCTGGTTGCGCGAGGAGCAGATCGGCCGCACCGAGTTGATCGACACCCTGGTCGGCGCACTGCCCGCGCTCGCCATGCATCCGGTGCTCACCGAATTGCTGGCCGGGTCGGCCGACGGCACCGTGCTGCCGGCATGATCTCGGCAGTGCTCTGCCGGTGTGATCTCAGTCCTCGTGCACGTATCCGGCGCGATCGCCGCGCCGCGGTAGCCAGAGCGCGGTGACCACGGCGGCGATCAGAATCATGATCGCCGAGACCAGCAACGCCACCTCGAGTCCACGGTGGAAGGCCTCATAGGTGGCGTGGATGACCCGGTTCACGATCGGCCCGTAGGCGGCCGAGGCCGCCGCGTCACCGCCGGCCGGGACGTTGCCGGTCTCGATGGCGTCGATGACGATGGCCTGGAAATTCGCCGGCACACCGATCTCCCGCAACCGATCCCGCAGGTCCGAATTCAGGAAGGAATTGACCAGCGAACCCAGGACGGCCACACCCATCACCGCCCCGACCTGGCGCATGGTGTTGGTGGCGGCGGCCGCCATACCGGAATGTTCGGCCGGAACGCCGGACAGTACGGCCGAGGTCAGCGGCACCACCGCGATACCGAAACCGAGCCCGGCCAGCATCAGGGCCAGCGCCAGCGGCGTGAATTCGACTGTGACGCCGAGGAACTGGCGCGTGAGCAGGATGCCCGCCGCACCGAGCACACACCCGGCGATCATCGGCGTGCGGGAACCGCGCAGCGCCACCCAGAATCCGGAGATCAGCGAGCCGACGATGATCGCCACCGCCATCGGGCCGAACACCGCGGCGGTTCGCCACCCCGAATAGTCCAGCACCTCTTGCAGATACAGCGCGGTGAAGAAGAAGATCGAGAAAATCCCGAAGTAGACCGCGAACGCCACCACCAGCGCACTGCGCACCAGCGGACGCTCCAGGTAGCGGAAGTCGAACATCGGATTGGCCGCGCGCGACTCGACCACCAGGAAGGCGACGAAGGCGATCCCGCCGATGACGAACAGCGTGATCACCGAGGCGGCCGAATAGCCCACCTGCTCACCGGAGATGGCCGCGTAGATCACGCAGCCGAGAAAGGTTGCGCCCAGGACGAATCCGGCCCAATCGACCGGCCCCGGCTGCGGATCGGCGCTCTCCGGCACGAATTTCAACGCCGCCACCAGCACGATCACGCCGACGATCAGGTTGAACCAGAAGATCGAGCGCCAGCCGAACGCCCCGACCAGCAGCCCGCCGATCACCGGCCCCAGCGCCAGCGCCAATCCGGAGACCGCGGCCCACGCACCGAGGGCCTTCGCGCGGGCGCCGCGCTCGGGAAAGATGTGCCGGATCACCGACAGGGTGCCCGGTTCGGAGGCCGCCGCACCCACGCCCATGACCGCCCGCCCGGCGATCAGGATCGACACA
>NZ_JADKYP010000089.1 GCF_015354405.1 Nocardia sp. BSTN01
GCGGCGCATCCGCGCCGACGAACTCGACCACCGGATCGGTGAGCTGGTGTCGACCGGATCCGATGTGCGACACCGGCCGCCGATCCGAGTCGCCCTGTTCGCCACCGCCGATCACGGGCACGTCCTGGTGGTCGTGCTGCACCACATCTGCTGCGACGGGTCGTCGCTGCCGCCACTCGCGGCCGACTTCGCCACCGCCTACCGCGCGCGGGCGCAGGGGCACGCCCCCGGCTGGCAGCCACTGCCGGTGCACTACGCCGATTACAGCATCCGGCAGCACATGCTACTGGGCGACGACACCGATCCCGAGTCGCTCGCCTCGCGCCAATTGGATTACTGGACAACGCAATTGGCGGGTATGGCGCGGCCGCTGGAACTCCCGGTCGACCGCCGGCGGCCGGATACCCGGTCCCTGCTCGCCGATACCGTCGACACCGCGATCACCGCCGAGACCTACGCCGGGATCGAGCAACTGGCCCGCACGGCGAAGGTCACCACCTTCATGGTCGTGCACGCCACGCTGGCGGTGCTGCTGGCCCGGCTGTCGGGCTCGGCGGACATCACCGTCGGCACGCCGGTCGCGGGCCGCGGCGAACGCGCGCTGGAACCGCTGATCGGCATGTTCGTCAACACCGTGCCACTGCGGACGCGGGTGCGTGACGACGAAACGTTCGCCGACTTCCTGACCCGCGTCGAGGACATCGATGTCGGCGCGCTCGCCCACAGCGACCTGCCCTACGAACGGGTCGCCGAAGCGATCGAGCCGATGTCGGCGGCGGCGCAGGACCCGCTGTGCCGGGTGTATCTGGCGTTCGACAATATGGACCGCCCGACCCTCGAGCTCGCCGGGGTCACCGCCGAGGTCCTGGATCCGGGACCGCAGCCGGCGAAGGTCGACCTGATCGTCACCGTCGCCGAGAATGCCGGGGCGGCAGGCGATCTCCCGATGCGGATCAACTACGCGACCGACGTGTTCGACCGGGGCACGGTCGAGGAGTTCGCCGCGCGCCTGCATCGGATTCTCGAATCGGTCGTGCGAGATCCGGGGCAGCGGGTCGGCGCGGTCGATGTGCTGTCGGCCGGTGAGCGCACCGCGCTGGTGCCCGCATCCGGTGGCGATGCCGCGGCGCCGCTCGTGCTGGCCGAACTGCTGACGGTCCGGGATCCGGAGGCGGTGGCGATCGTATCGGGCGGGCACACCCTGACGTACGGGGAGTTGGACGCCCGGTCGAACCAGCTGGCGCGAGTGCTGATCGAGTACGGGATCGGCGCCGACGACCGGGTCGCGCTGGTGCTGTCGCGGTCGGTGGAACTCGTGGTGGGAATGTGGGCGGTGGCGAAGACGGGTGCGGCCTTCGTCCCCGTGGATCCGCGCAATCCGGCCGAGCGTGTAGCGGTGATGCTCGCGAACGTCCGGGTCGCTGTCGCCGTGATCGCGACGCGGGATCTGGTGCCGCACACCACCGAGCGGGTGGTTCTCGACGAACCGCGCACCGAGGCCCGCATCACGTGCCGCTCCGCGTCCGCGGTGACCGACCGCGACCGGATTCGCCCGTGCCGGGTGTCGAATACGGCGTACGTGGTCTACACGTCGGGTTCGACCGGCGAGCCGAAGGGCGTCGCCGTGACGCACGCGGCTGTGGCGAATTTCGCTGCCGAACAACGGGATCGGTATCGGATCGGCGATTCCGCGCGAGTGCTGCAGGTGGCGGCTCCGGGCTTCGACGCGCTGGTGCTCGAACTGCTGATGGCGCATCCGCACGGCGCGACGCTGGTGGTCTCGCCACCGGATGTCTTCGCCGGACAGCCACTGGCGGAAGTGATTCGCAGGCAACGGATCTCGCATGCGTTCCTCACGCCCAGCGTGCTGGCGACGATGTCGCCCGCCGAGCTCGGGTCGTTGCGGGTGCTGGTGGCCGGTGGAGAGGCGGTCTCGGCAGACACCATCGCGGTGTGGGGTCCCGGCCGCCGGTTGCACAACGGCTACGGACCGACCGAGACCACGATCATGGTGGCGATCAGCGATCCGCTGAGGCCCGGCGACCGGGTGACGATCGGCGGTCCGATCCGCGGTGTGCGAGCGCTGGTTCTGGACGAGCGGCTGCGGCCGGTACCGGTCGGGGTGACAGGACAGCTGTACATCGGCGGCATCCATCTCGCCCGCGGATATCTCGATCGGCCCGCGGACACGGCGGCGGCGTTCGTGGCCGAGCCGTTCGGCGCGGCGGGGCAGCGGATGTACCGCACCGGCGATCTGGCCCGCTGGACCCCCGAACGCACCCTCGAATACGCCGGGCGCACCGACTTCCAGGTGAAGATCCGCGGGCAACGCATCGAACTCGGTGAGATCGAGGCCGTGCTGGCCGGTCATCCGGATGTCGCCGCCGCGGTCGCGGTGAGCGTCGAGACCGACGGTGGAATGCGGCTCGCCGCCTATCTCGCGCCGGTCGACGACGGCGTCGACGTGGCCGCCGTGACGTCCTACGCCGCGCGCCACCTGCCCGCGCATATGGTTCCCGAGTCGGTGACGGTACTCGACGTCCTCCCGCTGACCTCGGTGGGCAAGGTCGACCGCGCCGCCCTGCCGGAGCCGGTATTCGCCAGTGCGCGAGCCGATTTCGTTGCGCCGCGCGATGCGGCCGAACAGCTCGTCGCCGATGTGTGCGGCGCCGTGCTGGGCATCGACCGGGTCGGCGCCGCGGACGACTTCTTCGCCCTGGGCGGCAATTCGTTGTCGGCGACGCGGCTGGTCGCGCGGCTGAGTGCCGCATTCGGTGTCGAGGTGTCGTTGCGCACCGTCTTCGACGCCCCGACCGTCGCGGCGCTCGCCGCGGCGTTGCACACCATCGACACACCCGGGCGGGAACCGCTGCTGCCGCAACCGCGGCCGGCGCGCATCCCGCTGTCCCCGGCCCAGGCCCGGATGTGGTTTCTCAACCAGTTCGACACCGACTCGGCGCTCTACAACATCGCCCTGGTGTTGGGCATGTCCGGCCCTCTCGACGTGGCGCCCCTGCATGCGGCCTTCGCCGATGTGCTGGACCGGCACGAGGCGTTGCGCACCGTGTATCCGGACAGCGACACCGGGCCGCATCAGGTGGTCGTGCCGGTGCGCGAGGCGCTGCCGTCGCTGGAGCCGGTGACGGTGCCCGCGGCCGAACTCGAGGCGCGGATCGCCGCGACGGCTGCCGCGGGATTCGACGTCACCCGCGACGTTCCGTTTCGGATCGTCCTGCTGCGCCCCGCGCCCGAGGAACACACGCTGGTCCTCGTCGTCCATCACATCAGCTTCGACGGATCCTCACTCGCCCCACTGGCCGCCGATCTGATGACCGCCTACGAGGCACGCCGCCGGCAGCAGGCGCCGCGATGGGATCCGCTGCCCGTGCGATACGCGGATTACGCACTGTGGCAAGGGAAGCGACTCGGCACCGAAGACGATCCGAGCGCTCCGGCCGCCGTGCAGGTCGACTACTGGCGCACGGCGCTGGCCGATCTGCCCGAAGTGCTGGATCTGCCCACCGATCGCCCGCGCCCGGCGCGGCAGAGCTTCCGCGGTGCGACGGTGTCGCACACCCTGCCCGCCGACCTCGGGCATGCGCTCACCGCGCTGGGCCGCTCATGCGATGCCACGGTTTTCATGGTGCTGCACGCGGCGTACGCCGCCCTGCTGGCACGTCTGTCGGCCGGCGACGACATCGCGGTCGGCACGCCGGTCGCCGGGCGCGGAGAAGCCGGGCTCGAACACCTGATCGGCATGTTCGTCAACACCCTGGTGTTGCGCACCCGCATCGAACCCGGCGCCTCCTTCCGAAAAATCCTCGAGCAGGTCCGCGCGACCGATCTGGCCGCCTTCGACCATGCCGACATCCCGTTCGAACGTCTCGTCGAGGTGCTGAATCCGTCGCGTTCCACGGCCCATGCGCCGCTGACCCAGGTGGGGTTCGCGTTCCACAACATCGACATTCCGGCGGTGCGGTTCGAAGGATTGACCGTCGACGCCCGGACCGCCGACCCGAGCGTGGCCAAATACGATCTGCACCTCAATCTCGTCGACACCGCGCAGCGCGACGGCGATCCGGGTGGGATGGCCCTCGAATTCGGTTATGCGACAGATCTGTTCGACGAGTCCACGATCCGCTCGATGATCGACCGATTCGTGCTGTTGCTGCACGCGGTCGTCGACCGGCCCGACCGGGCGATCGGCGATATCGACCTGCTGACCGACGAGGAGGCGCGCGAGCTGGCCGTGCGCGAAACCGGCGGGACCATGGCGCCGTCCTCGGCGACCATCGCCGACCTGTTCGCCGCCCAGGCCGCGGCGACACCGCGCGCGAGCGCCGTCCTCGACGCCGAGGACGGCACGCGACTCGACTACGGCCAGTTCGCGGCCCGGGTGAACGCCCTCGCGCGGACGTTGATCGACCGCGGCGTCGGCCCGGACGCCGTGGTGGCCGTGGCGATGCACCGCTCGGTGGACCTGCTGACCGCCCTCTACGCGATCCATGCGGCCGGTGGGGCGTATCTGCCGGTGAATCCGGAACATCCACTCGATCGGGTGCGCGCGGTGCTCAGCGCGGCACGACCCCGTGCGGTACTCACCCGCCGATCCGACGAGGCGAACCTGCCCGGCGACCTCCCGATCTGGGACCTCGCCGAACTCGGCGGCCGCTCGCTCGACGCTTCGCCGGTGACCGACCGCGACCGGCTCGGGCCGCTGCGACCGGAGAATTTGGCATACGTCATCTACACCTCCGGCTCGACCGGGGTGCCGAAGGGCGTGGCGGTATCGCATGCCGCGGTGGTCAATCAGCTGCGCTGGCTGCGCGAACACTACCGGCTCGGTGACGACGTCATGCTGTTGCGGACCCCGGTCACCTTCGACCTGTCGGTATGGGAACTGTTCTGCGCCTTGACCTGTGGCGCCGAGCTGGTGATCGCCGGCCCGGGTACGGGCGCCGACCCGGAGGCGGTCGCGCGGCTGATGGCCGACCATCACGTCACCACGGCCGATTTCGTGCCGTCGCTGCTCTCGGCGTTCGAGGATACGGCGGCCGGTCACCACTTCCCCGATCTGCGGCGCGTGCTGTGCATCGGCGAAACGCTGCCGGCCGACACCGTCCGTCGCTTCCGGCAACTCAGCGATGCGCGCCTGGACAACCTGTACGGGCCGACCGAGGCCGCGGTCAGCGTCACCGCCTACCACGTCGACGGTATCGACGGCGGCACCGTGCCGATCGGCACGCCGGAGCCGAATGTCGTGGTCCACGTGCTGGATTCGCGTCTGCACCCGGTACCGGCGGCTGTGACCGGCGAGTTGTATCTGAGCGGTGTCCAGCTCGCCCGCGGCTATCACCGGCGCCGGGATCTGACCGCCGCGACGTTCGTCGCCGACCCGCTCGGCAGCGTGCCCGGGTCGCGCATGTACCGGACCGGTGATCTGGTCCGCTGGGAGAAGGGCGGCGTCCTGAGCTACGTCGGGCGCGCCGACGACCAGGTCAAGATTCGCGGGCTGCGCATCGAACTCGGCGATATCGAGGCGGCGCTGCTCGCGCAGGACGAGGTGAGCGCGGCGGTGGCGCGCGTCTACGCGGGCCGGGGCGAGCAACGCCTGATCGCCTACGTTGTCGCACCGGAAACCATGGACGCCAGGCGGATTCGGCGCCTCCTGCTGGAACGCCTGCCGGCCTATATGGTGCCGTCCGCCGTGATCCGGATCGGCGGGGTGCCGCTCACGGCGAACGGGAAGATCGACTACCGGGCCCTGCCGGTTCCGGATTCGAACGGGCGGACGGAATACCGTGCGCCCCAGGGGATCGTGGAACAGACCGTCGCCGAGGTCTTCACCGAACTGCTCGGCGTGCCCGTCGTGGGCGCGGACGACGACTTCTTCGACCTGGGTGGCAATTCGCTCGTCGCCACGCGCGCCCTGAGCCGGATCGGCGCCACACTCGATGCGTCGGTGCCGGTGCGGATGATCTTCGAAGCGCCCACGGTCGCCGAACTCGCCGAGCGCATCACCCGGCTGCGGGGCGTGCCCGCGCTGCCCGCCCCGGCTCCCGGACCGCGACCGGATCGCCTGCCGTTGTCGACGGCGCAGACCCGGATGTGGTTCCTCAACCAATACGACCCGCAGGCGCCGGGATACCTTGTGCCGCTGGCGGTCCGGCTCGAAGGCAGCCTCGACACGGACGCACTCACGGCCGCCGTCGGTGACGTGGTCGAACGGCACGAGAGCCTGCGCACCGTGTACCCGGCGGTCGACGGCGTGCCCACGCAGGTGGTGCTGGACGCGGCCGCCGTCGTCGCGGACTGGGATCTGACACCGCAGCGGATCGACGAGCATGAGCTGGCCGGCCGGTTGGCCGCGCTGACGACCACCGGATTCGACGTGTCCGAGGCGGTGCCGGTCCGGGTCGCGCTGTACCAGCTGTCCGACACCGTCCGGGTGGTCGCGATCGCGGCGCACCACATCAGCTGCGACGGTTATTCGGTGGCACCACTGGCCGCGGATCTCGTGGCCGCCTATCGGGCGCGCACCGGCGCCCAGCCGTCGGTCCGTCCGCCGCTGCCGGTGCAGTTCGCCGATTACGCCCTGTGGCAGCGCGCGGTGCTCGGCTCGCCCGACGATCCCGAATCGCCGGTGGCCCGCGATATCGCCTATTGGCGAAAACGACTGGCCGGCATACCGGAGCTGCTCGAACTGCCCACCGACCGGCCGCGCCCGGTCGACCAGAGCCATCGCGGCGCACTGATCCACGCCGACATCCCGGCGGAACTGCAGAGCCGGGTGGAATCGCTGGCCCAGCGCGCGCGAGCCACGACCTTCATGGTGGTGCACACGGCGCTCGCGGTCCTGTTGTCGGGCCTGTCCGGCAGCGACGACGTCACCGTCGGCGTACCGTATGCCGGTCGTGGCCACCGGGTGCTCGACGACCTGGTCGGCATGTTCGTCAACACCTTGGTGCTGCGCACCCGCGTCACGCTCGACCGGACATTCACCGGATTGCTGGACGCGGTGCGCCGCAGCGATATCGAGGCCTTCGACCATGCGACCGTGCCGTTCGAGCAATTGGTCGACGCGCTGCGTCCGGCCCGCTCGACCGCGCACTCGCCGCTGTTCCAGGTGATGCTCGCCTATCAGAACATGGTGCGGGCCCGGGTGGAACTTCCGGACCTCGTCGTCGAAACCATCGATCCCGGTGACAGTTCCGCGATCTACGACCTGCTCTTCATGGTGACCGAGGAGCACGGCCGCGACGGTGAGCCGGCCGGCATGACGCTGCGGCTGACCTACGCGACCGACCTGTTCGACGCGGAGTCGGCGCAACGGTTCGCCGACCGGTTCGTCCGCCTGCTCGACGGGCTCACGACCGACGCCGACGCACCGCTCGGCGAGCTCGACCTGCTCGATGCCGCCGAACGGCAGCTGGTGCTCAAACGCTGGAACGACACCGGCGACCCGATGTCGGTGGGCCGGACCCTGGTGGACGGCTTCGACGAACAGGTGCGCCGCACCCCGCACGCGCCGGCGATCCTGCCCGTCGACGGCGACGCGCTGACCTACCGGGACTTCGCCGACCGTGTCCACCGGCTGGCCCGATGGCTGATCGCGCGCGGTGCGCGCACGGAAACCACTGTGGGCGTGGCGGTTCGGCGCTCGATCGACCTCGTGACGGCGTTGTACGCGGTGCTGGAGTCGGGTGCGGCCTTCGTCCCGATCGATCCGCAGCAGCCGAGCCGGCGCATCGCCGACGTGCTGGACGCGGCACACCCGATCCTGGTTCTCACGACCGCCGCAGACGGCGACGGCCTGCCACCGGGATGTCCGCGCGGGGATCTCGATCGGCTGGATCTGTCCGCTCTGTCCGGCGACGCGATCACCGATGCGCACCGGCTCGCGCCACTGCGGCCGGACAATGTGGCCTACGTCCTGTTCACCTCCGGCTCCACCGGCGTGCCCAAGGGGGTGGCGCTGACCCACGCCGCCACCGCGAGTCAGCTGGCCTGGGCGCAGCGGCAGTGGCCGCACGGCGCCGGCGATACGGTCCTGCACAAGACTCCCGTCACCTTCGATATCGCGGTGTGGGAGCTGTTGTGGCCGTTGCAGACCGGCGCGCACATCGTGATCGCCGAACCTGACGGACATCGCGACCCGGCCTACCTCGCGGACTGCATCGCGAACCGGGACATCACGACCGTGCATTTCGTCCCGTCGATGCTCGACGTTCTCCTCGAAACCGTCGGCGACACCGAATTGCCCTCGGTGCGACGGGTATTCGTCGCCGGTGAGGCGTTGCCGCAAGTCACTGTCGACGCCGCGGCGCGGGTGTTCACCGCCGCGGAGGTGGTGAACTGGTACGGCCCGGCCGAAGCGGAGGTGGTGACCTCCGCGCGATGCCTGCCCGGCGCGACGATTCCCGCGACGGTCCCGATCGGCGCACCGGTCTCCGCTATGCGGGTGTACGTGCTGGACCGGAGACTGCGCGCGGTGCCGGTCGGCGTCGTCGGCGACCTGTACGTCTCCGGTGTGCAACTGGCGCGCGGCTACCACGGCCGCGCCGACCTGACGTGCGCGGCCTTCGTCGCGCATCCGTTCGGCGCACCGGGCGAGCGGCTGTACCGCACCGGAGATCTGGTGCGCTGGACCAGATCCGGCGAACTGGACTTCTCGGGCCGCAGCGATTTCCAGGTGAAGGTGCATGGTCAGCGCGTCGAGCCGGGAGATATCGAGGCGGCGGCGTGCGCGGTCTCGGAGGTCGCGCGCGCGGTCGCGGTGGCGACCGCGGAGCGCATCGTGGCCTATGTGACGCTCGGACCGGGCGCGGTGATCGACGGGCGGGCGATCCGGGACCGGCTCGCGCGGCTGCTGCCGTCGTATCTGGTTCCCGGTCGCGTCGAGGTGCTCGACCGGATGCCGCTCACCGCGAACGGCAAACTCGACCGCGCCGCGCTTCCGCGACTCGAGTTCGACGGCACGGCGGAATTCGTGCCGGCGCGTACCGAACACGAAGCGGCACTGGCCGATATAGTCGCCGTGATCACCGGCGGCGAGCGGGTGAGCGTCGCGGCGAACCTGTTCGAGCTCGGTGTCGACTCACTCTCGGCCGCTCGGCTGGCCGCGCGCGCCGAGACGGCGCTCGGGGTGCGGGTGGGGATCCGGGACATCTTCGAGGAGCCGACGATCGCCGGGCTGGCGGCTCGTCTCACACAGCGCACCCCGTCGTCACTGATCCCGCTGGTGCCGCGGCCGCGCCCGGCCACGGTTCCGCTGGCGGCGGCACAGCGGCGGCTGTGGTTCATCAACCAGTTCGATCCCGATTCGGCGGCCTACAACATCGGCTTCGCGGCGCGGTTGACCGGCGCACTGGATCTGCGCGCCCTGCGCGCCGCGTTCGAGGACGTCGTGGGCCGCCATGAACCCCTGCGCACCTTCTATCCGACGGTGGCCGGTGAACCCTGCCAGGTGGTGCGGGAGGTGGCCGCGGTGGTCGCGCAGCTGGCACCGGATGTGGAGCCGGTCGACGAGGCCACGCTTCCGGAGCGAATCCGACAGACCGTCGCGACGGGCTTCGACGTCTCGGCCGAGGTCCCGGTGCGCGTGCGGGTGTATCGCACCGGGCCCGCGCGGCACATGCTGGTGCTGGTCGTCCATCACATCGCCGCCGACGGCTCGTCGATGGCGCCGCTGGCCCGCGACATCTTCACCGCTTACGCGGCGCGCGTGCAAGACGAAGCACCGCAATGGAAACCGCTGACCGTCCAGTACGCCGACTACACGCTGTGGCAGCGAGACGTGCTCGGTGCCGAGGACGATCCGGAATCGGTGACGACACGTCAGGCCGCCTACTGGACGGCGGCGCTGGCCGACGCGCCGGAACTGCTGGACCTGCCGGCCGATCATCCACGGCCCGCGACCATGTCGATGACCGGTGGCAGTGTGCGATTCGGCATACCGGCGCCGCTGCACCACGCGATCGTGGAGTTGGCCCGCCGCGAGGGCGTCACCGTCTTCGTCGTGCTGCATTCCGCGCTGGCGCTCGTGCTGGCGCGCACCGCGAACACCCGCGACGTGTCGATCGGCACACCCGTGGCGGGGCGCGGGACGGCGGCGCTGGACGATCTGGTCGGCATGTTCGTCAACACCGTCGTGCTGCGCACACCGGTCCGCGACGACGTGTCGTTCGCCGAGCTCGTCGCGCAGGTGCGCGGCATCGACCTCGAGGCGCTCGCGCACGCCGATCTGCCCTACGAGCGGCTGGTCGATCTGCTCGACCGGCCCCGGTCCACGGCCTATACGCCGCTGTATCAGGTGCTGTTCGGGTTGCAGACCACCCCGGCGGACCGATTCCGGCTGCCCGATGTGGAGGTGGAACTGGTCGATCCCGGTGTCGCCCAGGCCAAAACCGATCTCACCGTCCTGCTGACCGACGACCCCGGCGGTGCCGGGGCCACCGGCATGGACGGCGAAATCGTCTACGCCACCGACCTTTTCGTCGAGTCCACCGCACGCGCGCTGGCGGACCGGTTCGTTCGGGTCCTCGACGCGGTGGTCCACGATCCCGCCCGGCCGGTGGGCGAGATCGCGCTGCTCGACGCCGACGAGGCCGAGCGTCTGGTCCCGGCGCGGGGCGGCGCCGCACCCGCGCCGCGGCTGCTCCCGGAACTGCTCGCCGCAGCGGTGGCCACCGCTCCGGAGGCGGTCGCGCTGATCGACGGTACTCGCACCCTCACCTACCGAGAGCTCGACGCTCGCGCGGAAGAGCTTGCCGCCCAGCTGTTTTCGGCAGGCGCGAAACCGGGGGTCTGCGCGGCGCTGGCCGCGCCGCGCTCGGCGGACTATCACATCGCCATGTGGGCGATCGTGAAGACCGGCGCTACCTTCGTGCCGCTGGACCTGCGCTATCCGCCGGAGCGAATCGCCTATCTGCTGCACGACTCCGGTGCGGCCCTCGGCATCACGACGACCGCCGCGCGCGGCGCGCTGCCCGGCGATGTGCGCTGGCTGACGCTCGACGAACCTCATACCACCGGCGACGCCGCGGTGAAACATCCACGCGCACCGCGACTTCGGGATGTTGCCTATGTGATCTACACGTCCGGCTCGACCGGGACGCCGAAGGGTGTGATGGTCACCCACGAGGGGCTCGCCGCCTTCGCGGACGAGCAGCGCGACCGCTACCGAGTCGAGGGCAGCTCGCGCATCGTGCAGGTCGCATCACCGGCCTTCGACGCCGTCCTGCTCGAAGCGCTGATGGCGCACGCCGCCGGCGCGACGCTCGTGGTGGCCCCGCCGGAGGTGGTCGGGGGCGCGGATCTGGCCGCACTGATCGCGGCGCACCGCGTCACGCACGCGTTCCTGACGCCGAGTGTGCTGGCGACGATGACGCCCGCCGAGGTCGAGTCGGTGCGGGTGCTCGCGGTCGGTGGCGAGAAGGTGGCACCCGATCTGATCGCGGCGTGGGCGGCCGAGCGGCGGCTGCACCACATCTACGGTCCGACCGAGACGACGATCGTGATCACGATCAGCGATCCGGTGGATCCGCACGACATCCTCACCATCGGCGGACCGATCCGCGGCGCGGAGGCGGCGGTGCTGGACGCGCGGTTACGGCCGGTGCCGATCGGCGTGCCGGGGGAGCTGTACCTCGCCGGATCCGCACTCGCCCGCGGATATCTGAATCGCCCGGGTCTGACGGCGGCGTCGTTCGTGGCCAATCCGTACGGATCGGCCGGGAGCCGGATGTACCGCACCGGCGATATCGTGCGCTGGACCGAGCAGGCCACGCTGCGGTACGTCGGCCGGCTCGATTTCCAGGTCAAGATCCGAGGCCAGCGGGTCGAGCTGGGCGAGATCGATGCCGCCTTGCTCCTACATCCGGCCGTCAGCACCGCGGTCACGGTGACCCGCACGGGCCCTGGCGGGCGGACCGTGCTCGCGGCCTATGTCACCATCGACCCCCATGTGACCGCCGCACGGGGGGAGATCCTCGATCGGCTCGCGGCCGCCCTGCCCGCGCATATGGTGCCGGCGACGATCACCGTCCTGGACCGGTTGCCGCTCACCTCGACCGGCAAGGTGGATCGAAAAGCTCTGCCGGAACCCGACTTCGACACCGCGAGCGAGGGCGCGGCGGCCATCGCCGACGAGCTCGAACGCACCGTGGCCGCGGCCTTCACCGATGTGCTGGGTGTGCGCGGCGTCGGCGCGACCACGTCCTTCTTCGCGCTGGGTGGCGATTCCATCATGTCGATCCAGCTGGCGTCGCGATTGCGGGCCGTCGGGATCGGTGTGACGGCGCGAGACATCTTCGAGCGCAAGACCGTTCGCGGCTTGGCGCAGATCGCGCAGGCGCCGGCGCGAGCCGCGATCGAGGAACTGCCCGGCGGCGGGGTAGGCGAGATCGCGCTCACGCCGATCGTGGCCTGGTTCGTCGAGCATCTCGGGGCGCCGGCGCGGTTCGCGCAGTCCATACTGGTGCGGTTGCCGCGCGACGCACGGGTCGAGGACGTGCGTGCGACGGTGCGGGCGGTCGTCGAACGCCACGACGTGCTGCGCTCCCGGCTCCGGGCGGGCCGCTGGGATGTGCTGCCGCCGAACGCATCCGAGACGGCCGCATCGGTGTCGGTCCGAACCTTCGGCGCCGGCGAACGACCCGGCTCGCCGGGCTTCACCGCCGTCGTGGAGGCGGCGTCCGCCGCGGCGGCCGACCGGCTCGACCCGGCGGCCGGTGCGATGGTGCACGTCGTCTGCCTGCTGCCGGAGCCGGGGGTGGACGCCGAGGCGCGCGCACTCGTCGTGGTCCATCATCTGGCCGTGGACGCGGTGTCGTGGCGCATTCTGCTGCCCGACTTCGCCACCGCATGGCAGCGGATCGTCGCCGGACGGGCCGTCGAGCCGGCCACCCCCGGCACCTCGATGCGGCGCTGGGCCGACGCGCTGGTCGAAGCCGCCGCCGCGCGCGCAGACGAGTTCCGGCTGTGGCACCACCTGTGCTCTGTCCCGGACCCGATGCTCGGACGTGCGAATCCCGATCCCGCACTCGACACCCAGTCGACGGTGCGCCACCTGACCGTCACATTGCCGGTGGACGTGACCTCGGCGTTGCTCCGCGAGGTGCCCGCGGCCGCCCACGGCAGCGTCGACGATGCGCTGCTGACCGCGCTGGCCATGGCCGTGCGACGCTGGCGCGACCGCCGCGGCATCGACTGTGCGACAACGAGTGTCATGCTCGAGGGACACGGGCGCGAGGAAGGGATCGCGGAAGGGGCCGACCTGTCGCGGACGGTCGGCTGGTTCACCACCCGGTATCCGGTGGTCCTCGACCTCGACGGGACCGACTCCGACGACGTGCCCGCCGCCGTGAGGTCGGTCAAGGATCAGTTGCGTGAAATCCCCGACAAGGGAATCGGTTACGGACTCTTGCGCTTCCTGAATCCCGCCACCGCCCAGCGATTCGCCGATCTGCCGGAACCGCAGATCGCCTACAACAACCTCGGGCGCAGCGGAGTCGATCTCGCGGATCCGGCGGATCCGGCGTGGGTTCCGTCCGGCGAAACCTTCGATCAGCGTGCGGCATTCGAGCCGGATATGCCGGTGGCGGCGGTGCTCACCATCGATGTGACCGTATTCGACACGGCCGCCGGACCCCAACTGTCGGCATACGTCGGCTACGCCTCCCGGCTGCTCGACCACGACGAGGTCGCCGAACTCACCGGCGAATGGGTCGAGGCGCTCACCGCCGTCGCGGCCGCCGCCGACCGGGACTGGGGCCTCAGCCGCGCCGATGTGCCGCTCGTCGACGCGACCCGCACCGATCTCGACACGTTCGCCCACCGCTACGGACGCCTCGACGACGTGTGGCCGTTGGCGCCGCTGCAGGCCGGCCTGCTCTTCCACGCCGAGATCGCCGCGGGCCACCTCGATGTCTATCTGGCCCAATCCGTGCTCACCCTCTCCGGCGAGGTCGACGACGCCCGGTTCCTGCGTGCCGCGCACGCGCTGCTCGACCGGCACCCGAATATGCGGGCCGCGTTCGCGCGTACCATCGAAGGCGTTGCGGTGCAGGTGATTCCGGACAGTGTCGAGGTGCCGTGGCGGCAGGTCACGCTCTCCGGCGCCGCATCCGAGACCGCGGCCCTGCTCGATGCCGAGCGGGCGTCGTTCTTCGACCCGGCGCAACCGCCGCTGCTGCGATTCGTGCTCGCCACGGTGGGTCCGGGCGACTTCCGGCTGATCCTGACCGCTCATCACCTCCTGCTCGACGGATGGTCGCTGCCGCTGCTGTGGCGGGAACTGATCGGCCTGTACGCGGTGGACACACAGCCCGAGCTGCTACCGGATGCGGTGTCCTACCGCGACTATCTGGAATGGCTGACTCGCCGCGATCGTGCCGCGAGCGAGGCGGTGTGGCGCGACGCGCTGCGCGATGTCACCGAACCGACCCTGGTCGCCGACCCACATGCCGATGCGGCCGCGGCCATGCCGATCGATCTGCCGGTGGAGATCGACGGTGAACTGAGCGCCGAACTGGCGGACTTCGCCCGGTCCCACGCGGTGACGATGGCGACGATCGTCCAGTTCGCCTGGGCGGTGGTCGTGGGCAATCTGCTCGGCTCCGAGCGTGTCGTCTTCGGCAGTACGGTATCCGGCCGGCCCGCCGACCTGCCCGGAGTGGAGTCGATGATCGGATTGTTCATCAACACGATCCCGGTCGTCGCCGACGTGCGCCGCGAGGACACCGTCGAGCAGGCGCTGACCCGGCTGCAGGCCGGCAACACTCGCCTGCTCGACCATCACTACCTCGAACTGCCACGGATACTGTCGGCGGTCGACGCGGTGACGCTGTTCGACACGCTGGTGGTGTTCGAGTCCTATCCGGTCGACAGCAGCGGACTGGGCGCCGCCGATATCGATGGCATGCGGGTCGTCGCGGCGGACGGGCGTGACGCCGCCCACTACCCGATCACCGTGCAGGCCCACCACACCGACCGGCTGCACATCCGGTTGCGCTACCGGCCGGACCGGATCACCGAGGCGACGGCGTCGGGGCTGGCCGACCGGCTGGCGATGGTGTTGCGAGCGATCACGAACAACCCCGATGCGCGGCTGATCTCGCTGGATCTGCTGCACCGGGCCGATCGCGACGCCGTGGTCCCCGCCACCGGAGGCGTGGCCGTCGCGCCGCAACGCGCGGATCGGTTGCTCGCCGCGGGCATGTGGTTGAATCCCGCCGCGCCGGCGGTGATTTCGGGACAGCAGACCATGTCCTACGCCGAACTCGACGCCCGCTCCAACCGGTTGGCGCGATCGCTGATCGAGCGGGGGGTCGGTCCCGGTGAGCAGGTCGCGCTGGTGATGCCGCGGTCGGCGGAACTCGTCGTCGGACTGTGGGCGACCGCCAAGACGGGCGCGGCGTTCCTGCCGGTCGACCCGCGCAATCCGGCCGACCGCGTGGCGCACATGCTCGCGGATTCCGCTGTGCGAGTGGCGCTCACGGTCTCGCAGGTGCGGGATCTCCTACCCGATGCGGTGTTCCCGCTGATCCTCGACGACCCGCCGACCGAGACCGCGATCGCCGCGAAATCCGCGGCCACGATCACCGATGCGGAACGCGTGCGCACACCGCGAACCGCGGACGCGGCCTACGTGATCCACACCTCGGGATCGACCGGAGTGCCGAAGGGGGTCGTGGTCACCCACGAGGGGCTGGCGAACCTCGCCGCGGTGGTGCGCGACCGCTTCGGCGTCGACACCGGCTCGCGGGTGCTGCACGCGGCGGGCCCGGGCTTCGACGCGATGGTCCTCGAGATACTGCTCGCCCATACCGCCGGGGCGGTGCTGGTCGTCGCCGGGCCGGACGCCTATGCGGGGGAAGAACTGACGGAAGTTGTTTGGGCACACCGAGTAACGCACGCCTTCCTCACTCCGAGCGTGCTGGCCACCCTGTCCCCGGACGGTATGGATTCGTTGCGGGTACTCGCCGCG
>NZ_JADKYP010000009.1 GCF_015354405.1 Nocardia sp. BSTN01
ACCGGACCCGGCGGCGCCGGATTCGGCACCACCGGAGCGGGCGTCCCCGGTGCCGCTGGAGTATTCGCCCCCGACGGTACTCCCGGGAGCGACGGCGTCACGGCCTTGTCGGGCTTCGACCGTTGTTCCATGGGGCGCAGCGTCCACGGCGTCGTCCCGTCGGACGGCTGCTCCTCGGTCGGCTCACCGGTGACTCCGGGCTGCACCTCGGCGGGTGATGTCATGCGCCGGCCCCCAATACCCGTTTGACCTGTACCCCACGGCTCGTCGGAACCGTCTGCTGCACAAGGGTTCCCGTCGTCGCATCGGCGGTGATCATGGTCCCGTCGCCGAGTGCCACACCGGCGCGAGCCGGCCCGCGCGAACCGTAGTCCCAGAACACCACATCGCCCGCCGATGCGGCGGAAAGTTGCACGCGCTGACCGCAGATCGCCTGACCCGCGAGAGTCGTCGGAAGGATCACCGCGCCCGAATTGCTTCCACGAATGGCGTCCGTCGAGGTCTGACAACCGTTCCCGGTGGGCGCGGGTATTCCGTCGAGCGACGTCTTCTCACATCGCTGTGTGGTCGCGGCCACCGACGCTTGGTAGATCACTCCTCGCACCAGTTCGGACATATCGGCCGCCTCGGAGCGGTAGCCGGCGGCGAGCGCAGCCGCGCAACTGCCGGCGAAACCGGTATTGCCGTAGGCCAACTCCGGCATTTGATAGGGCGCCGACTGCATCGGACCACTCAGACAGGACCGGATCCAATCGGAGACGTCGTGATCGCTCGGGTCGACCGTTACGCTCGCGTACGGATTGGTGGACGGGATATCCGATGCCGCGACCGTGCCGCCGCCTCCGCACTTGGAGCCGGTGGTGGTGGCGGTGGGCGTCTCGCTGGGGTCGTCCCCGATCGCGCTCGCGCATTGGCACTGCAGATCGGACGCCGACGAACCCGACTGTGCCGCAGTGGGAAACACCGCTCCCATGAGTACTACACCGCACAGCGCGACGACGACCACGACACCCCAAGCCCACCACGGCACGAATGCCAACGCTGTCCGCAGCCCGTCCGGCCGATTGCTCATCGACAGCCTCCTCACAAGCCTCTCGGTTTATCCGCTGCCTAGCGCATCTGCCGGCCGACGCGACCCATTTGGCGCCGCCAGTTCGGATTGGGTGGGTTGGTACCGGGCGGTTGCGGAGCATTCCACGGCGTCCGATGGACTCGAGAAGCCCAGAGATCGGTATCCGCCGCGTGGGAAATGACTCGGCGAA
The DNA here is from genome assembly GCF_015354405.1 of Nocardia sp. BSTN01. Classification (GTDB taxonomy): domain Bacteria; phylum Actinomycetota; class Actinomycetes; order Mycobacteriales; family Mycobacteriaceae; genus Nocardia. The sequence continues at coordinate 1,263 of NZ_JADKYP010000009.1, forward strand.
CCTCTCGAATATTGTGCGGATCCCCTGGGTCGCCGACCAATCGGTCGACCGCTGTCGATACGACACGCGCGTGCTCGTTACCGATCCACATGAGCATACGGTCGGCACTGGTTTCGTTGATTCCGGCGAGGGCCGGCAGTGTAGATGTGCCGCCGCCTGCAACCAGCTGCAATTGTTCGATCTGTTCCTGACTGGGAGCCGCCATGTATCGCTCTACGAATGCTCGCTCCTGTCCGTGCGCCGCACCACCGTCCAACGTGACACCGCCCGGATTCGCGCGCCGGAAGCGGAAGGTCGCCGCCTGTAGGGTCGCCAGGTCCGCTGCCGCCTCTTCGACCGAACCTTCCCCCCGTAGCACACGATTGGCGGAATGCTGGGCGCGCGAGATAGCCGAGACCACATGACCGAGGTGTTTGTCGGTAAGCGTCTCGTCCTCGGCATTCTGCGCCACGATGCCCCAAGAACGAATGGCATTCGACATGATCTGCTCATCGGTGAATCCGGCGCCGATCATCGCGCCCCACGCATGGTCGAGACCACCGCCGTAGTCGAATATGCCCTGGATGGCCGCTGACGCACCCATGACGGTGTCGATACCGCCCGCGGCCTCCGCCGCTTGCCGCGCCGCGAAGGAGTACTGGTGCCGGTTCATGTACGACTGCGTATACAAACCGTCGGCACCACCGAAGTTCTCCCGGCCCCACACCCCCCACTGCGCGAGTTGCGCCTGACGCTCGGTGCGTGAGAAGGGGCGCAACGGGCTACGCGTGCGGCCCCACATCCATTCGGTGAGCGGCGAATTGCTCACGGTGCTGAAGCCGGCCAAGGTTGCCAGCATCGCCGCGCCGCCCAACTTGTGCTTGGCTCCGGCCTGTCCCATACCCAATGCCGTACCCGAGCCGCCGCCACCCCCGCCACGGGACACCCCCTGCATCGCGAGCGCGAAGCGATTGGCTACCCATTCGTTTCCGCTACTGAGCCCATTGCTCAGCCGTTGGAGCTGGAAGATGGCGATGATTTCCACGATGGCGCCGACAACGAAAATCGACATCACATCGTTCTGCGCCTCCTTGAACAGGTTTCCCAGAAAGAGAACGTAGACCCCGAGAAATATCGTGTAGCACGCCATGCGTGCGCCCGCGATGAAACCGTCGACGACATTGCGGACCAGGAAGGTCTGAGTCGGACCGTAAACGAATCCGCCTGCGGCGAAACCGAATATCGACATCAGGCCGTGGTAGATGGTGTCCAACGCGGCTTTGATGATCTTCAGCGCCAGGTAGACGGCGAACAGCAGCAACACGGTGCCCGCCAGCAGGAGGATCAGGCCCGCTCCGATCTGCCCCACGGTCGGCTCCCGGGTGGCATTGAAAGCCGCTCTGTCACAGTTCTCGAGACCGTCTTTCATCCTCTTGTCGCTGCCGGACATGACGGCCGAGGTCCACACCGACTTGCACGCCGGGTCGGTATCCACGACACGTCCGAAATTCCAGACCTGCAGCGGCCGTCGCGCGAAGTTGTCGGCCAAATCCGATTGCATATGCGGAACCATGGCCGCGGCATCGGGGCGACTGTTGCCGTTGAGACCTGCGGCCACCGAGATGCCGATATCCCGTCCTTGGGCCAGCAAGCCGTCGGAGGACAGTACGTCCGCGAGCGGCTCGGCCAGATAGATCGGACCCATGACGGCGATCAGCAGCATGGACACCACCTGCATGGTGGCCTTTGCGTGGAAGCCCCGGACGGTGAACCAAGCGACGAAGAACGCTCCGATCGTGACGGCGACCGCAAGCATCATGGGTGTGGCGATCTGACCGCTCAGACTGTGGGCAACACCGTTGAGGGCCCGGCTGAAAAGGTTCAGCCATTCGAAACTGAGGGCATAGCCGATGAGCCAGATCGCCGTTGTGACGATGACGATCCAGCCGGCGAACTCGAGGCTGATCACGAGGGATATGGCGGTGTTTCCCGGATGCAGCAGACCGCCGTGATTGGTCGCGAAAAGGTAGCTCGCCAACTCGGCGCCCGATGAGTCGCGCACATGCATCCAGCTCAGTCCACTGTTGACCGAGGACCCTTCCGCATCCCCCTCCCCCGTCTGTGCCGCGGCCACCGCACCGAGCACCACCGGCAGCACGACCATCACGACGAACACCACCAGCGCCGAGACACTCCAACGCCGCCGCCGGGTGGCCGACATCCAATTCCAGCATCGGCGGGCCACCGCGCGCGGCTGCCACCGAGCCGGGTCGAAGAATTCGAATTCCCAGTCCGGACCGAACCGGCCGTGCGCGGTGCCCGTATCGCTGATCATGGCACCGCCTGTCTTTCCAGTATCGCGCGCTTGGGTGCGGCATTCGGCGTACTGCTGATGGCCTCGGCGCGATCGGGGCGGGCCGGCCCGAGCACCTTGCCGCGGCCGATGCGGTTCAACGCATCCCGCATGAACATCTCGCCGCGCCGCTCCTCGGGCACCTGCCGTCCGGGGCCGATCGGCGGAGACGTCTCCTCGCGCAGAATCTGGAGCAGGAAGGGCGCCTCGTCGAGGTCCACGCCCAGCCATTCCAGGCTGTTGCGGGCCAGCGTCTCGTCGCGCTGCCGGAAGACGAACCGGTTCGGGATCAGATTGTGTGCCGCGCCCTGGAAGTCGGTGGCCGGATCGTGTGAGGCCAGACCGATTGCGGCCAGATGCTTTCGGCCGTCGCGACTGAAGTCGCTGGTCACCGCGGATCCCACCTGGGTCTGGGTGAAGTGGTGCGCCTCGTCACCGACGAGCAGCCCGAACCGGCCATTGTCGGAGAGGAAGGCCTCTCGCGCGGTGACGCCCACCAGTTCGTAGAGCGCGGTGCCCAGGCGCTTGGTGAGCGGCAACCGGTTGTACAGGTGGGGGGTGACCAGTTCTTCCGCCGTCGGCAGCGCCAGGTTGTGGCTGCGGATGACCGTGGCCGCGGCGTCGAGTCGCAGCGGTCGCAGGCCGGGATCGAACAGGACCGGCACCCGCTCCACGATGGCTCCCAGCCGGGCGGCGAGATCGGCGTACTCCTCGGCACTGCCGTGCTCGTCCCGCAGTCGGCACACCACGCGATACAGATCGAGCAGGCTCCGAATTCCGTGTTCGGCAATACCTTTCGGAGTGAGCATGCTGCCGATGAGCGCACCGGCACCGCTGGTGGGCGACAGGTCCAGCAGCGGCAGGATCGAGTCCAGCGCGCGCTCACCGGCGACACGCGGATCGAACAATCGCAGCGGATCCAGCGACACGGTCGGATTGCTGAGGTCGATGACGACCGCATTGTCGATCGAGGAGGCGAAATGTTCCCACTCCCCGACCTGACTGCGGTCGATGGCGAGGAACTGCCCGCCCATATCGTGAACCAGCACCGCCATCAGTTTCAGGAAATACGATTTACCCGAACCCAGTTCGCCGGTCACCGCGAACGAGGCCGACAGGTCGTGCAGCGCCGCTTCCATGATGCCGAAGTGAATCGGCTCGAATTGGCCGGAGAGCAAATTGACGCCGATCACCGGACCGCTGTCGTCACCGATCTGACTGGTCGTGAAGGGAACGAAACCCGACCACATATCCGACGGCACGATATGGGCGAAGTCATCGTAGGCGCGCCGGGGCGGACTGCCCGGGATCATCATGGACCACAAGTCGACCTGAGCGCCGACGGGTGCCGTCATCTCCACTTGGAAGCGTTTGTATCGGCGTTTGAGGGTGTTGACCGCATCCATGGTGGTGTCGTGCGAGGAACTGCCGACCGCGATCACGGTCGTGAACGACACCTCCGATTCGCCACCGTTGACCTCGAAGTGATTGTTGTATTCACCGAGCATCTGCACCTTCGACATCAAGGTATTCTGCGCGAACGACACCTCCTGATCGCGCTGATCCATCTGCTCACCGAGACGCCGCAGATTCTGCTCGTTGTTCTTCAGCACCGCGTCCGCGGGGCGCGTCGAAATTCGCATCGCCCAGTCGATGGTGACGTTCTCCATACCGTCGAGGACGCTGAGGAACTCGCTGCCGCCGGGAAAGTTCATCCCGGAGTACGGGAACGAATGGGGCGTCAGGATCGCCTGATAGGACGGCCGGAATTCGAAGTCGGGCTGAACCACCTTGATCACCGGCACGAACGACGGACGCAGGCGCCGGTTGCTGTCGGCCTGGGCGCCTTCGTCGAGGGCCGCGGACCGGAAGACGGCAGCGGTGGCATCGTCGAGAACGCCCGCGCGGGTCGGGGCGACCGGATCGCCGACCGCGCCCCGGGACAGATAGTGCTCCCACAGCCACTGGAACAACGCCGCCGGCACCGGCACCGGTTCGAAATCGCCACCGATTCGCGAGAGGATCTCGTTCGCGGTGTCGTCGTAGGCCTCCAGATCGGCGCGTGACAGCGCTGTGGCATCGATCGTGGTGGTGCTGCCGCGCCAGATCCGCGACAGTCCCGACAGTGCCGGGCCGCTGGAGCCGACAGGTATGGACAGCAGGAAGATCCGGGTCTGCGGCACGATGGCACGCACCCGTTCGTAGGCGGCGACCACCTCGAGCGCGTAATCCTCGCATTCGTCGAGATCGACGCCCTCGACCATCTTGCCCAGCACGTCGATGGTGTTGAGCCGCGCCTGAATTCCCAGCAGGAGCGACCCGTTGGGCAGGTTGTTGATCAGCGCGTGGTGGGCCGCCTTCACGTCGAACTTGTCACCGGCCTTGCGCAATCCGTAACCGAGCGGATTGATGAAATAGGTCGCGGTGACCAATCCGGCGTGCGTGAATTGCAGGTTGCCCCGAATGGCCGCGGTGGGCTGGATATCTCGCTCGAACGCCATTCAGTGCACTCCTCCTGCCACTGCGCGGCTACCCTCGGCACGAAGCGACGTGGACTGGGTAGCAAGCAACTCGGCGACATTTCCCGACCCCGGCCGGCCGACCGACGCGGCCTCGGGTGCCGGCCCGTCCGGAAAGATGATGACCACGGATTCCTCGATGAACAGGGTGTGCCGGGCGGATTCGGCGGTGACCGGAAAACCCGAGGCCGACACAGGTTTGCGGACGAAGACCAAACGGCCGAACCACATGGCCCGCGAGATAATCCGTACCCCGGTATAGGGCAGCAACCCCAGGCCGAACACCGCCACAATCGTCAGGATCAGCCCCGCCACGAACGTGATCGCCGGATTCACCGGCAGAATCATGGCGAGGACCGAGGTCACCAGAATGACCGCGATACCGCCGGCGACCTGTGGAAGTGTGTACGGCCCGAAGGGCAGTTTCTGCCCGTTCTGCGCTTTGCCGATCATGGTGGGCACCCGTTTGATCGGCGTGTACACCTTGATCAGCTGAGTCATCGGTATCGCCCGACCGGTTGATCGGGCACGACGCTGGTGGCATCGGATCGTGCGTAGTTGACCAGTGTCGGCAGCATCCAGAACAGCACCGCCGCGAGGATCGCCGAGCCGACCACGCCGAGCACCTTCGTCGGCGACAACTTCGACTTGGCCGCCTCGGAGATGAGGATGCCCATGGCGAGGATCGTGATGACGATGATGCCGAGCGCGCGGACCACCAGCAGGATGTAATACAGCAGCGCGTTGAGATTGTGCATGAGCGTCCCTTCTCGGATCAGTTCTGCGTCGCCGGCGGGATCTGCACGGTCGTCGTCGGTGCGGCGGGTTGGCTACTGCTCGGCGCCGGTGCGCCGGCGCCGCCGGGACCGGTGCCGTTCACGACCGTGAGCGGATTCGACAGCGCCGGAACACGATCGATGGCTTGTATCTGCCACTGTCCGGAGGGACGCACCATGGTGAGCGGATAGGACAGCGAGACCGAGGCGCCACCACTTCCCTTCGGCGCCACCGTGGCGAGCACTTTCGCGCTGTTTCCGCTACTGCCGCAACTGGACTCGTCCGCCGTGACCGACACACTCTCGAGGCCGGTGAACGGCGCCGGGCGCAATGCCGTGATCCCGGCGCCGACGGCCGTATAGCGGGCGACATCCCCCGATCCGGTCAGATAGGCAGTCAGAAAGCCCGTGGCGACATCGGCCAGCGGCGTATCCGAGGGGCAGGGCGTGCCGTAGGCGAGGGTGATATCCGGGCCACGCCCCGGCGGCTCCACCGCGGCCGGTAGAGACAGCGCGCGCCTGCGGCCGTCCGGTGTCACCGATACCGCGACCTGGTAGTACTGACGGGCGTCGGTCACGCTGCCGGTCCGCCCGGGGTGCACCGATAGCGTGACCGCCCAGATCTCCACGCTCACAGTCGATTCGGTGCGGCTGACGTGAACGACCATCGGGTCGCTCACCGGATGCGCGGTGGCCGGCAACCGCATCTGCTGGCCCGGATCGACATAGTCGGCGATCCGGTCCTGCTGCCCCGCGCTCGAACCGAGGTAGCTCACCACGAAGTCCTCGGCGAACGATGCCGCCAGTTGCGCATGGCCGATCAGGGTCGTCGTGTTCGCATCGGACGGACCCTGCGGCGGCTCCGAGAACCAGGACAGGACGGCATGTCCACCACCGAGGACGGCTAGTACGGCCAGTACCGCGACGAGGATGTTGTCGCGGCGGCGTCGCGCGGCCATCCGGCGAAGCAGTGCTTCGCCCGAATCCGCCGATCTACCAGCAATTGCCCGCACTCTCGGAATGGTAGAGAGGGCAACGGCATTCACCTTTCGGACTGTTCCCTGCCGTGGGAAGGATGCTCAGTACACGGGGCTGCGCTTCATCCGGCCGGCCAGACGATGCCGCAACTGGTCGTCGTAGCCGATGGGGGTGTGCAGATGGGGAAGCCCCGAGGACTGGCGTTGCGGCTCCATCACCGGGAGATCGTCGGCCACGCGGACCATCTGCGCGATCGCCAATTGCCGCGCCGAATATCCCGGATAGGGGTACAGCAGCAGGGAGGTCGGGGTGTACCCGCCACCGTAATTCAACGCCCGGACGGTCACCCCGGCGGTGTCGCCCGCGCGCAACCGCTCGTCGAGGGCGAGCAGGCGATGGCGATCGTCGGGATGGAAGACGTCGATCGGCCGGAACAGATAGTCCCACCTGATCCAGGGCGCCGGATCGGTCAGCCAGTGCGAAATGCTCGTGTATTCGAGTTGCACCACAGCCAGGTGGGTGCCGGCGCGGCGATGCGCTTCCCGCAGACCGACCTGCTCCAGCGTCGACCACGACATCGACGCCCGCTCGGCGCCGATCTCCTCGATCAACAGCCATGCGCCCCTGGATCGTTCGTCGTCGCGCGCGCGCATCGTGATGCGCCAGCGGCCGGGACGTTCACCGTCGGCACGGACGGTCACGTCGAACTGCATCTTGGCGCCGGCCGTCGGCTCGTACAGCAGATCGAGCACCTCGGTGTGCCGGTCGAATCCCGACATGCGGTGGAACAGTTCGGCGATCGATATCCGCGGCACGTACTCCTCGGCGGACATTCCCGACAAGCGCGCGACACCGCCCGGCAGCTGGATGGTCTGCGTCGACAGATCCCAGATCGCCCCTACCGCCGGACGCAGCGACGGCACCTCCGAGGTCGCCGGACCCAGCCACAGCCGGATGGCATGGACGTCACCGGCGGGACCGAAGACGGGTTTGATCAGCAGCCGATGCGGACCCGAGCGGGTCGCGATCCGCAGATCGACCTCTTGCGCGTGATCGCGGGCCGAGATCATGGCCTCGGCGATCCGCGCGGTCGTCAGGCCGTCGTAGATCGCGGGCATCTTCGCCAGCTGCCGTTGCAGCACACGCTGCCACGCCGCGAACTCGCGGGGCGTTTCCCCGACCGAGGCGACCGACATCGTCTCCGGCGTCAATGTTTCGATCGTCGTCCATCCGATCACCGCGTCACTCATCGCACTTGCCCTGCACCAGCCGTTCCTCCGCACTCATGACCGACGGGTTCAGACGATCATCGTGACCTAGACAATGTACCGTTATCCAGCGGTGCGATCAATAGGAGAGGAACAGGAGAGGAACGACTGCGCTGGTCAGCAGTGCGACCACTGCAAGTGAACCATGCTGAACGAACGCCCATTTCATAACGGACGGTGAACATGCGAAATCACGGCCGACGCCCGCATCCTGCGCGACTTCGGCCGTGATCGACGACGGTGCCGCTAGTCCTGGGCTGCGATCAGGGCGAGAACCCCCGCCCCGGCCAGGACGCCGAGATCCTCCAATTCCGAAGGGACCACTCGCAGTGCGGCCAGGAAGCCGGCCCGGGCATGGGTGGCCACGGCCGTGTTCAGCGGCTTCCACAGCGCTGGGCCGGCCGTGGCCATCGAACCGCCCACGACGACGAGACCGACGTCGAGCAGCGGCGCGATCGAAGCGATGGCCCGCCCCAACGCGGTACCCACCCGTTCGAACGCCGCGCCCGCAACCTCGTCGCCGGACTGCGCCGCCGAAACCAGTTCCGCCACCGTGGCTCCCGGCCAGCCCCGGCCCTGCGCCCACCGCACCGCGGAGAGGCCACCCGCGACGGCTTCGAGACAGCCTCGACCACCGCATTCACACGGTTCGTCGTAACCGGGAACGAGCAGATGGCCCAGATGACCGGCGTTGCCGGTACGACCTACGACCACCAGGCCGCCGACCATCACCCCGGCACTGATCCGATCCGACACCGCGATCGACACCGCGTCCATCACCTGGCCGGTGGCGCCGAAATTCTGTTCGGCCAGCGCGAGGCACACACCGTCCAACCCCAGTTGCACACTGGCGCCGGGAAACGCCTTCTTCACGGAATCGACCAGCTCGAAACCGGTCTGCCATTCCTTGACCGCGGTCGGCGCGACGACGCCGGCGGTCATGTCGATCGGCCCTGACGATCCGATCCCGATCGCCGCCACATCTTCGCCGCCCGCGGTCTCGTGCAGCAGTGTCCGGCAGGCTTCCCAGGCGCCGGCGGCGGGGATCGGAGCCCGGCGAATATCGTCGGTACCGACATCCTCTGCCACGCGAGTCGCCGCGAAGCCCGCCGGGCCGATTTCCAACGCCAGCACAGTCATGAATTACCCACCGTCACAGTAGTTTTCGCCTGTCGATGGTGACGGCTATCAGCAGCCACCGGTCGCTGCCGGTCGCAACCGGCGCCCCAGCACGATACGACGACGCGGCGTCGCGGGCGCGGGTTCCACACAGACCGGCCGGGCGCCGGTCCGGATGATCCGCAGCGGCCGTTTGTGATCCAGCGGGGCCGTCCGATGCCGATCGAGGTTCTCCACGATCTTGCCGGCGCTGTCGTAGGCGACTCCAGCCCAGATCATGGCCCGGGGACCGTCGCCACGCGCGATCAAAGTCTCTGCGAGCCGGGAACATTCGGTCAGCAGCGGGCAGCTCGCGCAGATCCGGACCGCGGCGCGCCAGGAGTCGGGGGTGCCGACGTCGAGGTCCCAGTCGTCGGGCCCGTCGGCGCACGGCGGGCGATGCGCGGCCGCGACGGCGACGGTCGCGACGGCGGGCGTGGGTACAGTCGAAAGCGGCGGCGCCACAGGGGATCCGAGGGGAAGCCGACGCGAGTGGATTGTGCTCATTTCCGTCTCCGGGGATGCCGAGGACACACGTGTGCAATCACCGTGTGGTTCGCAGACGTGGCCCATGGTCGGGCGGGCATCGGGGCTGCTCAACAGTCCCCGGCAACCAGCAGCGAACTGCTGTACTCGGCACGTTAACCCACGATTCGGCTGTCAGCAACCACTTTCGCCGCTATTTAACGGCACATTGACCAAGTCGTTGCACGGATGTATCGTCACTTAACGGGACGTTTTTGTACGGTCCGTTTTTCTACGGGGTAAGTTGTGATTTCCTAAGAGGTATGGCTGTGCACTCGGAGTACACGATCGACGAGCTCGCGCGGGCAGCAGACACCACCGTGCGCAGTGTCCGCGTGTACCACGAACGGGGGTTGTTGCCGTCACCGGAAGTCCGGGGCCGCATCGGCTACTACGGATCCGATCACCTGGAGCGGCTGCACACGATCAGCCGGCTGCTCAGCCGGGGTATGAAGCTCAACGGGATCCGCGAACTGCTCGAGGCATGGGATCGTGGCGACGGGCTCGCCGACGTCCTCGGGGTCAGCGATGCTCCGGGTGAGCGCGAACCCGTTGCCGCACAGGAGAAGCCGAACAACGACGATCCGCTCGCGGATCTGCCCGACTACGTCAAACAGGCACTGGCCGGCAGTTCCGACCCCCTGGAGGCCTATCGGGTCGCCAATCCGCGCTGCGGCGACCTCGCCGCGCGCCTCATCGACAGCGGGGTGCCCGACACCACCGCCTTCCAGCTCGTCGAGCGGCTGCGCGCGGACTGCAACCAGATCGCCGACCGCTACGCCACCGAATTGTTCTACTGCCTGGCCGGGCAGGCCTACGAGCGCTCACAGCGCGACAGCAAGGACCGCGCGCGGCTGGAAACCGAGGTGGCCATCGCCCGCCTGATCGTCACCCGCGCCGCCTCCGAGCTCATCGACCAGGCCTTCGCCCGGCACGCGGAACTGCCCGCACCCAACGAGACTGCCCGATAAGTCCGATTGTTCGCTGTGGCCGGCGCACCGGGCCGGTAGGCTCTGGGAATGCGCAGGCCTCTCGTCCCGCGGCGGGTTCGCGGAATCAATACGCTGGATCGGCGACTGGTCGACCGAAGCGCGCGGTTGCGGCCGAGTGCCGCCGATACCGTCCTGCGCTCCTTTAGTCACGCCGCCAATGCCAATCGGCTGTGGATCGCGGCGGGCGTGGGTGTCATCGCCTTCGGCACCACGACTCAGCGCCGTGCCGGGGCACGCGGACTCGTCGCCGTCGGCATCGCGAGTGGGCTGGCCAACGGCGTCGGCAAACCATTGTTCCCGCGGCGCCGGCCCCCTGCCGAGGCGGTGCCGCAGATGCGACGCCTCGTTTCGCCGCCGATCTCCTCCTCGTTCCCCTCCGGCCACGCCGCCTCCGCGGCGGCCTTCGTCACCGGAGTGGCGCAGGAATCACCGGCGCTGGCGGTCGCGGTGGCGCCGGTGGCGGCGGCGGTCGCGTATTCGCGGGTCCACGTCGGCGTGCACTGGCCCACCGACGTACTCGCCGGCGCGGCACTCGGCGCCACCGTCGCGGTCGGCACCAGGCGATGGTGGGCGGTGCGTCGCGACGAACCCGCGACGGTCGGCCCGGCACAGCGGATCGAACCGCTGATCGGCGGCGAGGGCCTGCTGTTGGTCGCGAATCCGAATGCCGGTAGCGGCGACGGCGGCGGACTCCTGGCCGATCTGATCCGGAAGTTGCCGGAGGCGGTCCTGCTCGAACTCGGCGATGACATCGACGTGGATGCCGAGATCGACACCCGGGTGCGATCCGGCTCGATTCGCGCGCTCGGCGTGCTGGGCGGGGACGGCACGGTCTCGGCGGTCGCGGAAGCGGCTGTGCGGCACGGGCTCCCGCTGGCTGTCTTTCCGGGCGGCACCCTGAACCATTTCGCCCGCGATGTGGGTGTCGAGGATATCGCCGCCACCGTCATCGCGCTCTCCTCCGGCCAGCTGGCGCTGGCCGACACCGCGCGGGTGCGCCTGGACGACGGCAGCGAACGCACGCTGGTGAACACCGCGAGCCTCGGCGGGTATCCGGATTTCGTCCGGCTGCGCGAACGCTGGGAACACCGCATCGGCAAATGGCCGGCCGCCGCGGTGGCGATGGTCTGCGTGCTCGTGCGCGCCCAACCATTGCGCGCCACCATCGACGGCGAGCCGGTCTCGGTGTGGATGTTGTTCGTGGGCAACGGAACCTACCGCCCCGGCGACCAAGTGCCCACGGCCCGAACCGATCTGCACGGCGCGGGACTCGATATCCGGTATCTGCGCGCGGATCGGCGGTTCTCGCGGGCGCGGCTGATCTGGGCGTCGCTCACCGGAACCCTCGGTGACTCCCCCACCTACGTCCATCGGCGTGCGGACAAGTTGCGGGTACGCGTGGACGGGCCGCCGATTTCGCTGGCCACCGACGGCGAAGTCGACACGCGCGGTGCGTCTTTCGAGTTCATCGGCGATCCGGCGACCCTGCCGGTATTCCGGGTTGCCGACCGTGATTCGGGGCCCCGCCGCTAGCCGGCACCGGAGACTGCGCCGAGAAGAAGTACACACCTCATGGTATGAAATCCCTAGTTTTCACATGACGGAGGTGTCGGATCGTGACGCAGGCCAATCCCATGACGGTCGAATCGGCCGAGGCCGCTCTGGCGCGGCTGACCGCCCACGATCGCGGCGTGCTCACCGATCTGGTGTGCCGGGTCGACAAAGCCGCCTCCGGCACCGCCGCCGCGGCCCGGTCACCGAAGGCGCCGGTCCTGGACGAGGTGGTGCGCTTCCTGGTCGATCGGCATCTGCTGCTGGCCCATTTCAATTGGGGCGCTTGGGAAGAAGGGCACCAGGTGATCCAGCGCCGCGACCGCGCGACGCTGGCGACCTGCACGGCCCAGCAGTGCCTGCAATATCTCACCCTGCTGGTCCGCGCGGACCGCTTCACGGAGGGCACGCTGGCGTCGGCCTTCGAGTCGGGGCTGATGCAGGCGCTCCTGCACCGCCTGCATCAGCACACCTACCCGCACGCGGGACGTTAACCCTCGGCCAGCGCGCGCACTCGGGCGAGGACGTCGGGATAGCGCTTCAAATGTGCGCCGCCGTTGAGATCGACAGCCGCACCGGTCATCCAGCTCGCCCGGTCGGAGGCCAGGAAGGCCGCCATCTCGGCGATCTCCTCGGGTCGGCCGCTGCGCCCGAGCGGGGTGTTCTCGAGGTACTCCTCGGTCAACCCCGGCACATACGCGATACCGGCGACCAGTGGGGTGTCGACCAGGCCCGGGTTGATCGCGTTCACCCGGATGCCGCGCTCGGCCAACTCCAGCGCCGCGACCTCCACCAGCATCAGCACACCCGCCTTGGCCGAACAGTAACCGGCCATTCCGGTGCCGGGCTGGCGGCCGTTGAGGGAGGCGATGCAGGTGATGGATCCGCCGTCGGCGAGGTGGCGGCCCGCGTATTTGATCGCCAGGAACGAACCGGTGAGGCAGACGTCGACGGTCGTTTTCCAGTGCGCCAGTTCGAGTTCGGTGATCGGGCCGGGCAGTGACAGCCCCGCGCAGTTCACCACCGCGTGGAGGTCGCCGCTCGCGTCGAAACCGGCCGCGACCGAGGCCTCGTCGGTGACGTCGAGCGCCACCGCGCTCGCCGCACCGCCGATCTCAGCCGCCACCGTCCGTGCCGCATCGAGATTCACATCGGCGACCACGACCCGAAAACCGTCGCGCGCCAACGCATGTCCGGTGGCGCGGCCGATGCCCGAACCGCCGCCGATCACCATCGCGCCCCGTGTGCCCGCCGGGGTTTCGGGCACGGTCGCCCCGTCGCCGGGTGTGCTCATCGCTGCGCCTCCCGGGTGGTCGCGTGCTGCGCCGCGAGATGGCGGGTCAGGAAGTGCACCTGATGGTCGACGGCGGGCTCGAACCAGTCGTTGCCGGCGAAGATGTCGAAGTGGTCGCACGGATAGTGACGCACCTCGGCACGTGCGGCGAAGGCGGCCTTGGCCGCCGCATGGGCCGGCGCGGCCCGGTCGAAGTCGGCGATCTGCATCAGCACCGGCGCGGTGATGCGCGCGGCCCGTCGATCGGCGCGATAGTTGCCCAGTTCCAGCCCGATCGCCGCGTTGACCTCGTTGCGCCAGGTCGGACCGGCCAGTGCGGTATAGCTCTCGTAGTAGCCGTCGGCCGACAGGGCGGCATGTTCGCCCGGCCTGCCGACCAGCGGCATCATCACCCGATTGCCGCCGAACCGCCCGGCCAGGGCGCTGCGCACACTCGACACCGTGGATTTCGCGATCGCCGCCGCACCGACCTGTGCGAAAGCGACTCGGCCCGCGGCCAATCCGTTCACCAGCGGCACCAGAGCCACCACCGCGCAGATATCGGAACGATCCGCGGAGACGGTGAGGGCATGGCCACCGGACAGTGAGATACCCCATGCCACCAGCCGTTTCGGATCCACACCGGGCTGGCGTGCGGCCGCGGACAGTGCGGCGCGGTAGTCCTCGGCCTGCGCGGCCATCGAGACCCGCTGCCGGGGCTCACCGGCGGAGGCGCCGAAACCGCGGTAGTCGAAGGCGAAGACGGCCAGTCCGGCCGCGGCGAGGCGCTGCGCGAACGGTTCCAGTCCGGAATCCTTCGTCCCACCGAATCCGTGTGCCATCACCACGACCGGGCGGCCCTCGGGACCGTCGAACGGGCCGTCCGCCGCGCCCTCGAAAAACCATGCGTCACAGGTGGTTCCGCCGGAAGTAAAGTCGGCCTGCCGATACGTCGTCACTGTGCCACTCCCACCGGTCGATCCGCCTCCGCCACTCGCGCCCACGGCGGCGGTCCCGACAGCCGCGCCCGTTCGGCGCCGGCCGGAATCTCGCGCGCCCGCATATCGTGTTCGTAGAGGAAGTAGTCCACCTGCTGGGTGTGCCGGGCACTGGGCACCATATGTCCGGTGTAGTGCTGCTGTTCGGCGACGATCACCCGCCGCATCTCCTCCGCCGAGGGCAACCGGTACCGGCCCACCGCATACGCTCCGATCAATCGCGCCTGACATTCGACGAACGGGAACAGGGTCGGGGTGGACTGGGCGAATCCGGCGAAGGCCAGATCCTCCATCCCGGGCAGGAACATCCGCTTGTACAGGTCGATCTTGTTGTCCGGAGCGCTGATGAACTCCGGATCGAAGAACGGGAAGGTGATGTTGTAGCCGGTGGCGTAGATGATGATGTCGAAGTCGTCGGCGGTGCCGTCCGCGAAATGCACGGTGGCGCCGTCGAATCGGTCGATATTCGGTTTCGGGATCACATCGCCCGAGCCCAGCCGCAGCGGCAGTTCCACCGACTGGGTCGGATGCGCCTCGAAGAATTTGTGATTCGGCTTGGGCAGGCCGTAATTCTCCGGCCGCCCCGCCGTCAGCGGCTGTCCCCACTGCGCGATCTTGCGCTGCCAGGAGAAGGGGATGTACGGGCTGGTGCGGTAATACTTGTCGGCCGGCTTACCGGCGATGTATTTCGGCACGATCCAGGCGCCGGAGCGAGTGGACAGCGTCAGCTTGTTGCCCAGCGCCTTCGACGACAGCTCCACCGCGATATCGGCGGCACTGTTACCCAGTCCGACCACCAGAATGCGCTGATCGGAGAAGTCCATCGGGGTGCGCGGATCGATGTAGTGGTGGGCGTGCATGGTGCGGCCGGTGAATTCGCCCGGGAATTCCGGATAGCGCGGATCCCAGTGGTGACCGTTGGCGACGACCAGGAAATCGAAGTGGCGCACCTCGTTTCGCTGGGTGCGCAACTCCCAGCCGCCACCGGGCAGGCGCCGCGCGTGTTCCACACCGTTGCCGAATTCGATGGAACGGTGGAGATCGAAGGCGGTGCAGTAATCGTCGAGATACTGCTTGATCTGGGTGTGGTGCGGGAAGTCCGGGAATTCCCCGGGCATCGGGAAGTCTCGGAACGACAGCTGGTGTTTGGAGGTGTCGATGTGCAGGGAGCGATATGCGCTGCTGTGCCCGTTCGGATTGCCGAAGGCCCAGTTGCCGCCGACTCGATCCGAGGATTCGAAGCACACATACGGCACCCCGTAGTCGCCGAGCATCTTGCCGGCGGTCAGACCGCTGATTCCGGCGCCGATGACCGCGGTACGCGGTTGATACATCCACCACTCCTTTCACGCCGTGGGGCGTGTAGACAGATTCTTGATAGTGTCTACTAGTAGACACATTCTCAGATCTGTCCACACATTGCTAGGGTTTTCCGGAAACCGGTCGACAGCGGACCGGTGCGGGTATGCGGCGAAAGGGGCGGCGGATGAGCGAGACGACAACCACGACGGTGGTCGACCGGCTCTTGGAAGCGACACAGAAGTTACTGGCCGCCAAGGGAATTCGGGCCTCCACGATGATGGAGGTGGCCGAGGAGGCGGGCGTCTCGCGCGCCTGGCTGTACCGCCACTTCCCGGACAAACCCGCACTGATCGGCGCCGCGATCGTGCGGCTCACCGACACCTGGTGGAACGACGCGCGCGCCGAACTCGACCGCATCGACACCTTCGCCGAACAACTCACCATCGGCGTGCGCATCGGCCGCGGCGCCTACGACGACCCGGGCGCGCTGCTCATGCGCCTGCGCTCCTCCGAACCCGAGGAGTTCGCGGCCTGCGCCGGCGCCGGCGTCACCGCGCTCGTCCCCGCCCTGGCCGCGTTCTGGCGCCCCTACATCGATCGCGCCGCCGAGCGCGGCGAAGTCCATCCCGGTCACGACCTGGGCGAAGTCGCCGAGTGGGTGGCCCGGATCCTGATCAGCCTCGGCACCGTCCCCGGCGACACCATCGACCCCGACGACCCGACCGCGGTGTCGCACCACCTGGCCACCTACCTCCTGCCCGCTCTGCGCCACGCTCCCGCCGGCGCTTCCCAGCGGAGCCGCCGTACGACCTGACCAGGGCCTCTGGCGCGGCCGCGCCCAGTTCACGCCACTCGGCTCCGCCTGCCGAATGGAAAATGGAAATCATTTCCGTTAATGTCTGATCTCGCTCCATCGAGCGCTGCGCAGAACACAGAACGGAACAGAGATCAGATGAACAAGATCACCCGCATGACCGTCACGGCGATGACGGTGGTGGGCGCCCTGGGCGCCGGTTCGGCCATCGCCTCGGCCGCGCCCACGGCGGCAGATCACGTCCTGAGCACCGAGATCATGCCGGGCGTGCAGTACACGAGTTCCACCGCGGACCAGTCCGTGGTGATCGAGACCGGCACGGCCATGCTCGTCGCGGCGGGCGGCCAATTCCAGGTGCGCGACGCCTCCGGCGCCACCGTCGCCGGCGTCTCCGAATTCCCGGTCGAGCCGAAAGCGCTGGCCGCCACGCACGCCGCGCCGGAGGTGCGAGCAGCAGCCCGCGCCGCCACGCCGGAGCTGCACTTGGAGAACATCGACGGCGATCCGCAGACCGAACGCTTCGATGCCGCGATCCAGGCGGCCATCAACGAATTCGGCCTGGCCACCTCCGTCGGAACCATGACCGGCGGCCTCATCGGCCTTGCGGTCGGCTGCGGAGTCGGCGCCGTAGCGGGTGCGGTATTCGGCGCTCCCGTCCTCGACGCCGCCGGACTCACTCTCATCGCCGGCTGCCTGGCCGGAGCGGGCGTCCTCGGCGGTATGGGTGCCATTCTCGGCGCCGCCCTCCTCGGCGTCCCCGTCGGCATCGCCTCCGCGATCAAGTTCCAGCACACCATGAATCAGCCGTACGAACAGCACACCCACGACAACGAGAGCAACTGAACGCGAATCGGGCCCCGCGATCGATCGCGGGGCCCGATTTCGTCGTCAGCTGACGGGTTGGGTCAGGTCGTAGACCGTCGTGCCGCCCACTGTTATCGCGGTGTAATGGGATTCGATCCAGCTGGTGATCTCGCTCGCGCTGCCGGAGCCACCACCCGGACCACCGCCGCCACCGGGGCCGCCGCCCGCGAAGAAGTAGTGGATGTCACCGTTCTTCACGTACTGCTGGAATTGGGCCAGGGTGGGCGAGTTGTCGCTGCCGGTGAAGCCGCCGATCGCCATGATCGATGTGCCGGTGGACAATTCGAGGCTGCCCGCCGACTGGGAGCCGACCGTGGCCGCCGCCCAGCGGTTGGTCGCACTCTTCACCAGTTCCTGCAGGGCGGTGTTGCCGGAGTTGCCTCCGCCGGGACCGCTGCCGCGGGTGCCGGTCGAGTCGGCACTCGCCGGTGGTTGTGCGCTCGTGGCGTCGCCGGATGTCGAATCCGTTGTGCTCGAACCAGTCCCATCGGGCGCAGTGCCGCCGGACGCGGATACCGAAGCACCCGGGGCATTTCCGCCCGGATCCATACCTCCGGGCCCGCCACCGAATCCGCCCATGCCGTGGCCAGTGTTGGGTCCGGAGGTCGGAATCGACCCACTGTGCGGGGTCGCCGCGGTTTCCAGGGCGTAGGCGGTGGTGCCGGCGAATCCGAACAGCAGTCCGGCCGCGGCGACCGCCACGGTCATCTTGCCGAGGGCGTGCCCGCCGGCGATGAGGATCGCCGCGACCACGATCGAGCCGACCAGCACGATCCAGCGCAGCGCCGGATACCAGTCGGGCGTGCGATCCAGCAGGACGAAGTTCCACACGCCGGTCGCCACCAGCATCAGACCCAATGCCGCACGTGCCGAACGGAATTCACGTCCGCGCCACAATTCCACCACCGCGATGGCGACCAGCGCGGCGATCGCGGGCGCCAAGGCCACGGTGTAGTAGGGGTGGATGGTGCCCTGCATGAAGCTGAAGACCACGCCGGTGACCAGCAGCCAGCCGCCCCAGAGCAGCAGGCTCGCGCGGATGCGTCCGGTGCGGGATGTGCGCCGGGTGAACCACAGGCCGGCCACCAGCCCGATCAGCGCCGCCGGGAGCAGCCACGAGATCTCGGTGCCCATCGAGTCGCCGAACAGGCGGGTGATGCCGGTGCTGCCACCGAATCCGGTATTGCCGCCGCCACCGCCGGGGCCACCGCCACCACCGCCGTTGCCTTCGCCGCCCATCACCCGGCCGAGTCCGTTGTAGCCCAGGGCGAGTTCGAGCAGGCTGTTGTCGGTGGAGCCGCCGATGTAGGGGCGCGAACCGGCGGGCCACATGCTCACGAGTGCAACGAACCAGCCACCTGAAATCACGAGCGCGACAACAGCTCCCAGGAGTTTGAGAATCCGGGCGCGCAACGCGATCGGCGCGGCGACGAGGAACACCAGGCCCAGCGCGGGCAACACCAGGAAGGCCTGCATCATCTTGGTGAGAAAGCCGAAACCGACCGCCACCCCGGCCGCCGCCAGCCAGCGGCCACTACCCTTCTCGGTGGCGCGAACGGTGCAATAGGCCGCCGCGACCAGCAGCAGGACCAGCAGAGCGTCCGGGTTGTCGAACCGGAACATCAGCGCCGCGACGGGAGTCAGCGCCAGCGCCGCACCCGCGATCAGCCCGGCCGCCGGACCGCTCCAGCGCCGCACCGCCCCGTACACCAGCCCGACGGACGCCACACCCATCAGCGCCTGCGGCAACAGCAGCGAGAAGGAACTGAATCCGAGCAGCCGCCCGGACAAGCCCATCACCCACAGCGCGGCGGGTGGCTTGTCGACGGTGATGGCGTTACCGGAGTCGAGCGAACCGAACAGCAGCGCCTTCCAGCTCTGCGTACCGGCCTGCACGGCGGCGGCATAGAAGTCGTTGGCCCATCCGGACGCACTCAGACCCCACAGATACAGGAACGCGGTCGCGACGAGCAGCACCAGCAGTCCGGGCCGCGCCCATCGCGGCTGGCCGGACGGGCCCGACAGGAGAGCTCCCCACCTCGTGGGCTGCGGTGGCGACCCGGTCGGCTCGGCCTGCCGACGCGGCGCCTCTGTGATCGTCATACGGTTCTCCTCCGCCTCGCTCGCCGGGCTGTCTGCCGCGGCCGTTGCATCGAGGATCGCGCCCGGAGGTGAGCCGGCTCTTTGCCGAACCTATGCGCCGACTGTGAGAAGACTCCCTTGACCTCAACCATGGTTGCGGTATGAGAGTTGTCGGATGACCACTTCGATCGACACCGTGACGCAATGGGTCGAGCAGCACGCTCGTCCGCTCTCCGCATCGGACCCCGAGCAGCCGCTCACCGATCCGGCAGCACTGCGTCAGATGATCGGCGCCGCACGCGTCGTCGCCCTGGGCGCCGCGACCCGCGACGCCCACGAACTGTCCGTTACCGCCCACCGGATCCTACGATTCCTCGTGCAACACTCGGGATTTCGCAGCCTCCTCCTGGAAGGCGACGATGCGACCAGCGCCGCACTCGACGAGTACGTGCGCACCGGGATCGGCGACCCGCGCGCGCTGCTGACCGAGGCGCGGTCGTTCTGGCGGACCGAGGAGATACTCGAGGTCGTCGCCTGGATACGCCGATACAACGAGCTGCACCCGGACGATCCGGTTCGTATCGCCCACCCGGAACCCGAGGGCCGGGTCACAGCCGAATCCGGCGACCTCGGCGATATCGAAAGAATGCTGGCAGACAACGTGATTCGCTGGCACGCCGACACCGGCCACAAGATGGTGTACTGGGGCGGAACGACGCATACGGTCGCCGCGGCGGCACGAAATGTGCTCCTCGGCGAGCAGCGGTTCATCCATCGCAGCGCGGGCGGCCATCTCCGACAGCATTTCGGCGCCGGCTACCTGTCCGTCGGCCTGACATTCGATCACGGCTCGACCGGGCACACCTTCCCCTCCCCGCCGGCCGATTTCGCCGAAGCAGTACTCGGCCGCGTCGATCTGGATGTCTACCTGCTGGATCTACGCACCCCCGCTCCGGACTCGGTGCGAACCTGGCTCACCGAGCCCGCGAAGACTCGCGTGATCGGGCCCGTGTACGACCCGGAGAACGATGCTGCGTTCCACCTCTCGGGCGGATCCCTCGGCGAATGGTTCGACCTCGTGGTCCACCACCGGACGGTGACGTCCATTCGACCACTCGGGTCCCGTCGTGGATGAGGCGGTCATGGCGGTGTCTTGAATCACTCGTGCCGCCGGCATACAACCCCAGCCTGGCCGCCGACGCGGGGTCTGTCCGCGCGGTGTCCGAGGGGTCGACGGTCGGGTGCTGCCGGCCGGTCACAGGTGCGGCGGCACGGTCATCTCCGGTGCCCTCGCCGAACTGTCCTGTCCCGCGCGCCGGCCCGACCGGCACCTTCCGAGCGCACCAGCGGCCGCTCTACTCGATGGTGGACGAGAGGCGATGCGACGGAACGGTTTCCGCCACGAGTGGCACGATTGCGCCACAGCGGTGTGTTGTATGGTCTTCGCGTTGGGCGTGTTGATCGTTCGCCGGTACTTTGCCGAATATGACTGCGAAGCAGGATAATCCGCACGACTCGCTGTTTCGCAAGATCATGTCGAACCCCGCCGCGGCTGCCGGAGAGTTTCGGGCCGTCCTGCCGGAGTGGCTCGTCGCGCTGATCGATTGGGAGGGTATGGAACTGGCGCCCAGCCGATACGTGCTGCCGAACCTTCGAAACCGCGACAGCGACATCCTGTTCAAAACGACGGTCGGGGGTCGCGATGGGTACATCCACCTCTTACTCGAACACCAGAGCACTCCCGACAAACATATGCCGTTGCGCGTCCTCGAGTACATGATCGGCACTTGGACTCAGCACCTGAACGACCAGCCCGGTTCCGATTACTACCCCCTGGTGATACCGGTCGTGGTCAACTCCGGCCCGAACACCTGGCGCTGGAACTACACCACTGAACTGTGGGACCGCATCGGCGCGGACACCGCAATCCGCGCACAACTCGGCGATCTGGTGCCACGGTTCCGGATCATCGTCGACGACCTCGCCGGACTCGAGTTCAGCGATCTCTACGGCCGTGAGCTGGCACCAGCGGTATTGATGATGCTGATCCTGCACCGGCTGGCATTCAGGAACGAGCACCTGGACCGGGATCTCCAGCCACACATCGAGGTGCTGCGCGCTGTCGAGGATTCACCGAACGCGACGAATGACCTGTTCAGCCTGTTCACGTACATTAGTAAGGTGTCCGAGACCAACGCGCGGGACCTGGGGCGCTTGGTCGACCAACTCGGCCCGCTGGCAAAGGAGGTCGCGATGACCACAGCCGAACAGCTCCGCGCAGAAGGCCAGACCAAGGGGCAAGCCAAGCTAATCCTGCGCCAGCTGACCGTCAAGTTCGGCCCTCTGGCCGCTGAGGTCGTAGACCGAGTACAAGCCGGCAGCGCAGCCGAACTGGAAATGTGGGCCGAACGAGTGGTAACCGCAACCACTCTCGACGAATTCTTCGCCTGACCGGCTGTTGGGCCGACCGACGCGTTACGCAGCGAGGTAGTCGCACTACTCGGTCCACATAGACGTCCGGCCGTGGATGGCCGCATCCCGCACGGAATGCGGCCATCCACGCGGCGATCACGCGGTCAAGTCATAGACCGTGACTCCGTCGATCGTCCGGGCGGCGAAGGTGTCGGCTACCCAGGCGGCGATCTCGGAGGCGGCCTGGCTGCCGCCGCTGGAGGTGCCGCGCATGCCGCCCATGCCGGCGCCGCCCACGAAGTAGTGGATCTTGTGCTGGGCCACGTACTGCTGGAATTGCGCCAGGGTCGGGGACGGGTCGGTGCCGTTGAAACCGCCGACAGCCATGACCGGGTCGCCGGTCGCCAGTTGGTAGGCGGCGGCGCTGTTGGAGCCGACCGCGGCCGCTACCCAGGTGTAGGCGTCGGCGTTGTCGCTCAGTGCCGCAGACAGATTCGAGCCGACGGTGATACCGCCGAGGAGCCCGCCCATCGGTCCGCCGGCATGCGCGGTCGCACCGCTCGTCGTGGACTGCCCACCGGGCGCCGCACCGAATTGGCTGTTCCCCGTGCCGGATCGGCTGCCGGCTCGCGTGCCGGGCGACGATTGCGAACCGGCGGCAGATCCGGACTGCGTGCCGTTCGAGGGCCCGGTTTGCCCACTGCCGGGAGCATTTCCACCCTGACCACCGGGCGCGCCACCCGGCGGCATCCCACCGAAGCGCCCGGTGGACGGTCCGGCGGACGGGATCGCCCCCGTGTGCGGAGTCGATGCCGTCGCCAGCGCGTAGGCAGTCGGTCCCGCCAGTCCGGCGGCCAGCGCGACGGCCACCACCGCCGCACCGAGTGCCCGTGGCAACCGGGAGACGACCAGCAGCAGCGCCGCGGCACCGACACCGACGACCGCGATGACGGGCCGCAACCACGGATTCCACTCACTGGTGCGCGCCAGCAGGATGCAGGCCAGCACGGTGGTCACCACCAGCGTGCCCGACAGGACGGCGGTCGCGCGAAGGTCGTTGCGCCGCAACCACAGTTGCCGGGCGCCGATCGCCACACTGCCGGCGACGGCCGGGGCCAGCGCCACCGTGTAGTAGGGGTGCAGGATGCCGCTCGCGAAGCTGAAGATCCCGCCGGTGAGCACCAGCCAGCCCAGCCACAGCAGCAGCGCCGCGCGAGTCGGGTCGGTGCGGGGTGCGCGGCGGGTGAGCCACAGTCCGGCCACACCGAGGATCAGCGCCGCGGGGATCAGCCAGGAGATCTGGCCGCCCATTTCGGAACCGAACAGCCGCGCCCAGCCGACGTCGTGGTTCATATTGCCCAGACCGCCGACCTCGTCGCCGGTGAGCCGCCCGAAACCGTTGTAGCCCAACGCCAATTCGAGCACACTGTTGTTCTGCGAACCGCCGATGAACGGCCGCGAGGAGGCCGGCCACAGCGCGACCACGGCCAGATACCAGCCCGCGGACACCACCATCGCCACCACGGCCAGTACGGAACGAATCAGCCGCGTCTTCCAGGGTGCCTGCGCGGCAAGCAGATACACCACAGCGAAGACCGGCAGCACGATGAACGCCTGCATCATCTTCGCCAGGAATCCGAACCCGACGGCCACGCCCGCCAGCGGCAACCACCATGCGGCGCTGTCCTTTTCGATGGAGCGCACTACGCAGTAGGCGGCGGCGGTCAGCAACAGCACGAGCAGGGCGTCCGGATTGTCGAACCGGAACATCAGCGCCGCGGCCGGCGTGAGCGCCAGCACGGCACCGGCGAGGATGCCCGGCCAATGCCCGGCGACCCGCCGCACCGCGGCGTACAACACCGCGACCGCGGCAACGCCCTCGAGCGCCTGCGGCACCAGCAGACTCCACGAGTTGAAGCCGAAGATCCGCGCGGAGATGTCCATGACCCACAACGCGCCGGGCGTCTTGTCCACGGTGATCGCGTTGGCGGCATCGCTGGATCCGAACAGCATCGCCTTCCAGCTCTGCGATCCGGCCTGCACGGCCGCGGCATAGAACTCGTTGGCCCAGCCGCCGGCACCCAGGTCCCATACGTACAGCAGCGCGGTGGCCGCCAGCAGCGCCACCAGCGACAGCCGCCGCCACCGCGGACCCGAGGCCCGCGGCTCGGGCGGCTCGGTCGTCGCCGTGGCCGGGGGCGCCGCCAGCACAGTCGTTGTCATACGTCGATCGTTATCGATCGAGGTGGTTGACACCTTGGGCCTCCCTGTGGGCCGGCTGTGAGGTTTCGGTGCCGTCGCGCTCGCCCGGGATGCGAACGGTGAAGACCGTATGCCCCGGCGCACTGTCCAGGCCGATCTCGCCGCCGTGCGATTTGATCACCGCCGCGACGATCGCCAGCCCGAGCCCACTGCTCCCGGCGCGCCGCGAGCGCGAGGAATCACCGCGCGCGAAGCGTTCGAACACCTCCGGCTGCAGCGCGGCCGGAATACCGGGACCGTTGTCGGCGACCCGCCAGATCGCGCCGCCGCCGGCCTCGCGCTCCAGCGAGACCGTGACAGTGGTGCCGGGACCGGTATGCACCCGCGCGTTGGCGAGCAGGTTGGCCAGCACCTGATGCAGTCGCGCCGCATCGCCGGTGACGACGACCGGTTCATCCGGCAGATCCAGATCCCACCGGTGGTCCGGGCCCGCGATATGGGCGTCGCTCACCGCGTCGACGGTCAGCCGCGTCACATCAACCGGCTCGTGTTCGAGGCCGCGCCCGGAATCCAGCCGGGCCAGCAGCAGCATGTCCTCGACCAGCGCCGTCATCCGCCGCGATTCCGAATCCACTCGGCTCATCGCGTTGGCGACATCGCCGGGCACCTCGGCCCGTTTCCGTTGCGCCAGTTCGGCATAGCCGCGGATCGCCGCCAGCGGGGTGCGCAGTTCGTGACTGGCGTCGGCGAGGAACTGCCGCACCCGCGTCTCACTGGCGTGGCGGGCCGACAAGGCACCGTCGATGTGATCGAGCATGCGGTTGACCGCCGAGCCGAGCTGTCCGACCTCGGTGCGTGGATCGGCGTCGTCGGCCGGAACCCGCACCGGCAATTCGACCTCGCCCCGATCAAGCTGCAGATCGGCGACCCGGGAGGCGGTGGCGGCCACGCGGTCCAGCGGCGCGAGCGCACGGCGGATCACCCAGATACCCACGGTGATCGCGATGACGAACACCACCGCGGTGACCACCACCAGGATCAGCAGGACCCGCATCAACGTGGCGTGGACCGCGGTCAACGGCATACCGGTCACCACCGTGGCCCCCGACCAGGTCGAATTCGCGACCACGCGATAGGAGCCCTGCCCGTCGAGGTCGACGGTGACGGGAGTGCCGTCCGACGACACCTCGGCCAGCTGCCGCTGGGCGGCCGCCGACAGGCGCGTCTGGGTCCCGTCGGCGTCGATTTTGGCGGCGGTGATCTCGGTGCCGTCGATACTGGCGCCGACGGTATCGGCCTGGATACCGCGACGGTCGAGGAAGTCCGGCCCCGGACCGCCGTGGTTCGGCGGCGGCGGCCGGTTGTCGTGGTCCTGAGCGCCGGGTGGCGGGCCCAGACTCGGACCACCACCGGCCTCGCCGAGGGAACGCTTCTGCACATCGACCAACTCGGTGTCGAGCTGATGCACGAGAAACTGCTGCAGCGCGAATTCCGTTGCGGCGCCGATACCTACGACCACGACCACCAGCAACAGCAATTGCCCGACGAGCAGTCGCGCGCGCAACGACCAGCCGCGTGCCGACCACCACCGGCGGGGCCGCGGCCCGGCCGGGGCCTCAGCCGGCGGGTTTGAGGACATATCCGGCGCCGCGCAGGGTGTGGATCATCGGTTCGCGCCCGCTGTCGATCTTCTTGCGCAGATAGGAGACATAGAGCTCGACGATATTGGAGCGTCCGCCGAAGTCGTAGCTCCAGACCCGGTCCAGGATCTGTGCCTTGCTCAGCACACGGCGGGGGTTGCGCATGAAATAGCGCAGCAGTTCGAATTCCGTGGAGGTCAGGGTGATCGGTTCGCCCGCGCGAGTCACCTCGTGGCTGTCCTCGTCGAGCATCAGATCACCCACCACGATCTGAGCGTCGTTGTCGACGGTGGTGATACCGGTGCGGCGCAGCAGCGCGCGCAGGCGCAGGACGACCTCTTCGATGCTGAACGGTTTGGTGACGTAGTCGTCGCCGCCGGCGGTGAGACCGGCGATGCGGTCCTCGACCGAATCCTTCGCGGTCAGCAGCAGCACCGGCAGATACGGCAGATCGCGGCGCAGCTTCGCGAGCACCTCGAGCCCCGTCATATCGGGCAGCATCACGTCGAGAACCACCACGTCGGGGCGGTTCTCGCGGGCGGCGGTGACCGCGGTGCGGCCATCGGCGGCGGTGACGACCTGCCAGCCTTCGTAGCGCAGCGCCATCGACACCATTTCCGCGAGCACCGGTTCGTCGTCGACGACGAGGACGGTCACGGGGCTGCCGTCCGCGCGGCGCATCACGACGCGTTCGGCCGGGGTGTTCGTGGTGGTCATGACCCCAGTCTGGGGACGGCTGCTATGCGTCCGCTGTGCCATGTCTGGGGGTCGGCTGTGAGTGCGGCGGTCGCGGCCCGCCCACCACAGCGAGTACCGAACGAGTCCACAGCGCAGACCCAGCTTCGCACCGCAGGGTTGACCGAGCAACGCGATCGCGGCATCGACGGCCCGCGATCGTCTTCGACGACAAGGAGTACGCGATGACCGAGCCCACCTCACAGCCGCCGGCCAGGCCCACCCCACAGCCGCCGGCCGGGCCGGAACACACCTGGGGCGCACCGCAGACCCAGCCGGCCGCCATCTGGTCGACGAAGAAGTCGCTGGCCGCGGTCGGCATCGCCGCGGTGATCGCGGCGGCCGGGGGCGGCGTCGTCTACGCGGCCACCCATTCCGGCGGCAGTGAGCACGGCGGTCCGGGCGGCCCCGGAACCAGCTGGGGTGGCGGGCGCGATGCCGCGGGTCCCGGCGGTATGGGCATGACGGGCGCGAGCCTGCACGGCCAGTTCGTGATCTCCGACGGCAACGGCGGCTACACCACCGAGATCACCCAGACCGGCACGGTGACCGCGGTCTCGGACACCTCGATCACCGCCAAGAGCGCCGACAACTTCAGCCAGACCTACACGATTTCCGGCAGCACCCAGCATTCGGAGGTGAAAGTCGGTGACACCGTGCGCATTCAGGGCACGGAGGCGAACGGGACCGCGACCGCGACGGCGATCACGAGCGGCACCGAATCCGGTCAGATGGGTGGCCGCACCGGACGGTCGAGCCGCTTCGGCGGGATGGCGCAGGGCGGCGATCCGGGGCAGAACGGTCCTGGCCCGGGTGGTGCGGCTCCCGGACAGGGCGGCGGACCCGGTATGGCACCGCCGATGGACGGCGCGCCGAATCAACCCAACGGCTGATTTCCCACTCCGGCCGCCCGGCACACCTCTGGCAAACTGGGCGAATGGACAGCGATGCGGTGCTCGTGCCCATGGGTCTGGGGCATTTGCGGCAGGTATTGGATCTGGGGCACGAGGTGTTCGACACCGACGTCAAGCCCTACACGTCGTGGTCCTTGACGTCGGTGGCCGAGCACCTCGATTCGGCGGACAACGCCTGCTGGGTGGCGTTGGATTCGGATCGGGTGGTGGGATTCGTCCTCGGATCCATGGAATTCGAACTCCGGGACGACTGGGGATACCTCGAATGGGTCGCGGTGGCACCGGACATGCAGGGACGCGGACTGGCGCGGCGACTGGTGGATATCTGTTCGGAGGCGTTGTTCGCGCGGGGAGCCCGGCGCATCGTGACCGACGTGGAGCAGAGCAACACCGCCTCGGCCACATTGATGACCCGCAGCGGATTCAGTCCGGCCGCCTCGGTCACCTTGTTCGTCCGGCCCAATCCCGCCGAGCCGGAACCGGATTCGGAGGCGCCGCTGCCGCCGATCGCACCGGGCGCCAAACGAGCGTTGATCCGGCGCGGCCGCCTCGCCGGCGACAACCGCGGCCCGCACTGAACCGGGCGAAACTCACCGCGGGCGGGCGTTATCCGATCCGCCCCTGCCGCATAGCCGGCGCCCCGCCGAGAGCGCCGACGCCGGATGCACGGCCGTCGTGGGACCCACGGTCGACGCACACGGCCCGCACCAGGAAGTAGTTCAGGACCGGAATCAGCAGTTCCACCGGCGTCATGAGCACATAGAACCAATTCGGTTCCCCGCTCACCGCCCACGCCAGCATCCGGGCGAGCCCGCCGGCGAAGAAGACGGCGCCGAGGGCGTTGATCGCCGGCCCTCGGCGCTCCACATCGCGCGCACACCACGCCACGGCCAGGCCGTAGGCGCCGAACACGACCGCGTAGAAGCGCATATCGGAATCGACGGTGGCGTTCACCGGGCCGCCGCCGATGATGCTGGCGGTGCCGAATACCAAGTGCGCCAGCGCGATCCCCGCACAGACGAGCCCGAACACCAGTAGCCAGATCTGCAGCACTCGTCGCATGCCGACCCCTATTAGACGGTTGTTGAATAAGGTCCACGGTAGGCCGCTTCCCGGGTTCGCGTCAACACCGCACGCCTACGATGAGCAGATGCCGAGCCGACGCCGACTCACCCCCGAGCAGCGCCGCGACGAATTGATGGACGTGGGCGCGCGATTGTTCGGCGAACGCTCATTCGACGAGGTCGCGATGGAGGACATCGCCGCCCAGGCCGGCGCCTCCCGCGCCCTGATGTACCACTACTTCCCCACCAAGGGGGAGTTCTTCGCGGCCATCTGGAAACGGGCGCACGATCGACTGCTCGCCGAACTGCGCATCGATCCCGAGGAGCCGGTTCGCACCGCTGTCTACCGCAGCCTGGTGGCCCATCTGGATTTCTACCGCGCCCACATTCCACTGGTTCTCATCGCCAACCGCACCGCCTTGGCGGCCGATCCGGCGGTACGCGGTCCGGTGGTCGAGGATCTGAATGCCCTGTGCGAGCGCGTCCTCGACGCATGTGGCGCCACGGGGCATACGCGCGAGGTGGCCGCCGCGGCGCTGGCCGGATGGATCGCCTTCATCCGCGAGGTGGCCGTCGAATGGCTTGCCCATCAGCGTATTTCGCGCGACGAAGTGCTGCGGATGTGCATGGCGACCTTGGACGCCACCGCGGGAGCACAGCTCGATCTGACCGCGCCGCCGCGACGCTGAGGCACTGGGCACGGCACCGGCGCCGGGCGAGCCGTGGTCGCCTATCGCTGGGAGAGCCGATCGAATATCGCACTGGCCGCGCCGAATCCGAGTACCGCGAGCCCCGCACACCAGGCGAGGGCCCATGCGGCGCTTCCGCCGGTCCCGCTCGAATTCAGCAGGCCGCGCACGGTGTCGACCACGGGTGTGGCGGGTTGATAGTCGGCGAAGCCGCGCAGCCATCCGGGCATGGTGGAGGTCTGCACGAACGCGCTGCTGATGTAGGGGATGAACATGATCGCGTAGGTCATCCCGCCGGCCGCTTCCGGATTCTTCGCCACCAGCCCCAGCGCCACCGCGATCCAGCAGATCGCCACCACGAACAGCACGATCATGGCCAGTGCGCCCAGCCAGCCCAGCGCATCCGCGTGCGGGCGATAGCCGAGCAGTACGGCCACGGCCACCGCGATCACGATGGCCGCGAGATTGCGCGCCACCCCCTCGCCGACGTGCCCGGCGAGGATCGCCTGCCGGAACATCGGCAGCGTCCGGAACCGGTCGATACTGCCCCTGGTCATATCCGCCGAAACCGCGGTCGCGGTGATGGACGCGCCGAATCCGGTGCACAACAACATGATTCCGGGCACCACATAGTCGAGGTAGGAGCCGCCGACGTCGATCGCGCCGCCGAAGACGTAGGTGAACAGCAGCATCACCAGGATCGGCATGAGCAGCGAGATGATCAGCGTGTCCGGACTGCGCAGGGTGTGCCGGGCGCACCGGCGGAACATCACCGCCGAATCCGCGGCGATCATCCTCACCGGGCTGCCGCCTCGACGATATCGGCGGCATGGGCGGCGGCGCCCTCGGTGCGCAACGTGGCCGCGAATTGATGTGCGCGAGCGCGGCGTTCGGGTTCCAGTAGCGTGGTCACGCCGCGCACGAGTCGTTCGGTGGTGAGGTCGGTGAAACGCAGATGTGCGCCGAGGCCGAGCCGGTCCACCTGCCCGCCCCACATCGGCTGTTCGAACGACACCGAGCACACCAGCGTCGGCAGACCGGCGCGCAGACTCTCGAACAACGTGCCGATCCCACCGTGATGCACCGCGGCCGCGCAGTACGGGAACACCAGGTCGTGGGCGAACGGGCCGACCACCTTCACGGTCGAATCACCCTGTCTACGAACGGTTTCCATACCGCTCCAGCCCGCACTCACCAATGCCCGCACGCCGAGCCGCCGCGACACCTCGCGCACCATGGCCAGGACGGCGGCGGGATCGCTGATCGGCATACTGCCGAATCCGAAGAACACCGGCGCCTCCCCCGCGCGCACCCAGGACAGGATGGCGGTGTGGTCGTCGCCGAGTTCGCCGACCGCATGCCGGGTCCGCTGATCCAGCGTCAGGAATCCGGTGAACGGGCGCCGGCCGTCCCACTGCGCCGGTAGTCCGGGCACCAGCGCCGGATCGTAGATCTGCACCTCGGGGACCCGCCGCCGCGCCAGCACCGCCGCGATACTCGCCCGCGACTTCGGCAGTCCGAGCATGCCGCGCAGATCGTTCAGATAGCGCATGAACACGATGCGCCGCAGATTCTCGGCCACCGCCCATGTCGCGCGATTCACCGGCGCGGGCGGCGCCCAGTTCGCCGGCAGCGCACCCGGGAAGGGGTAGGCCCCGTTCGCCCGCGCCGGGTAGTAGTGCAGACTCACCAGCGGCACATCCATCGCCTCGGCGACCGAGCAGGCCCGGTCCTCGGTGACGGTGCTCGCCACGATCAGGTCGGCGCCCGCGCACACCTCGACCACCTCGCGGTTCATCCGATCGGCGTAGTCGGCCATCTGCCGGGCGACCAGTTGCATCAGCCGCAGCGTATTGCCCGCGGCGAGGGCCCGCTGCCCGTCCTCGGAGCTGTAGAGCTGCTGCACATCGGGCCCGCAGGCGCGCGCGGCGAGCCCCGCCGAGGTGGCGAAATCGACCAGATTCGGCGGCACGCCCAGCACCACGTCGTGGCCCCGGCGCCGCAATTCCAGCCCCAGGGCCAGCACCGGTTGCACGTCGCCGCGGGTGCCGGTCAGCGGAATGGCGATTCTCATGTCGAGTTATCTCCCCTTTTCCCGAGAGCGCAACACTTTCGGCCGAGAAACCCGATGGGGACACTATGGGATATCGAACAACCGGGCGCGTGGGTAACGTGCCGGGCGTGCACATCGCCATGTTCATGGACTATCACCCGGCGACGCTGGGCGGGGTGCAGACCGCGGTGGCCGCATTGCGCCACGGCCTCGAACGCGCCGGACATCGGGTGACGCTGTTCGTGGCGCCACTGTCGGGCGCGGCGATGCCGCCGGATATGGCATCCGACGACGGGGTGGTCGAACTGGCTCCCCTGGCCGGCGCGGTGGTGAACGGCTTTCCGATGGTGCTGCCGACCGCGCGCAACGCCGCGCTGATCGATGCCGCCTTCGCCGCCCGCGGCCCCGTCGATCTCGTCCACACCCACACCACCTACGGTGTGGCGATCGCGGGGATGAAAGCCGCACGGCGGCACCGTATTCCGCTGATACACACCGCGCAGAGCCGCGACGACGCCTTCATCGAGCACACCGCCCCGGCGCCCTACCTCTCGGCGCTCGCGCTGCGAATCCTGCACGGCCGCTTCGTCACCCATCCCGCGCGGATGCCGCGGGGCCCGCAGAGCCGGGCGGCCCGGCACGCGTGGCACACCATCGTGGGCCAGGGGCAGGCCGCCGACCGGGTCATCGCACCGACCCGCCATTTCGCGGATCTGCTGCTCGACCACGGCCTCACCCGGCCGATCCGGGTGGTCTCCAACGGCGTCGACGACGCACTGCTCGACGATCAGCGGCCCGCGGCCGCCCGCGACATCGACGCTCCGCTGCGGTTGCTCTGGTGCGGACGGCTCTCCGCGGAGAAGCGACTGCTCGAATCGATCGAGGCGGTGCGGCGCGTCCCGGCCTGCACCCTCGACGTATACGGCGAGGGCGAACTGTCCGCACGCGCGGCCGCGGTGGTCGCCGAACACGGGCTCTCGGATCGAATTACACTGCACGGCCGGGTTTCTCAGCAGCAGTGCCTCGATGTCATGGCCGCCGCGGACGCCCTGCTGTTTCCGTCGTGGGGTTTCGACACCCAGGGCATGGTGCTGCTCGAAGCGATCGCCACCGGCCTGCCTGTGTTGTACTGCGATCCGGACCTGGCCGAATCCGTTCCGGCGGGCGGCGGTCTGCGCGCCGGCGACGCCTCCCCCGCGGCGCTGGCGGAGACGATCGGCGTGCTGGTGAACGACCGCGGCGGGCTGCTCTCGATGCGTGCCGAGATGACCCGTCATCGCGATTCGGTGCGACAGTCCGGCCGCATCGACGCGATCGTCGAGGTCTATGAGCAGGCACGGGCCGACCTCGAGCCCGCCGCACAGCGACCGGTGCCACAGCGGCTGTCCGACGTGCCCACCGCGCCCGGCGCCCTGCCGCTGATCGGCCACAGCCTGCGCGCCCTGCGCGACGCCCCGGGATTCGTGACCTCGCTCGGCGAACTCGGCCCGATCGTGCGCATCCGGTTCGGCCGCAAGACCGGCTATGTGCTGACCACGCCGGAGCTGGTGCGCGAGATCGGTCTCGGCGACGCGGAATTGAATCGCGACGATCTGCGGGAAGCGATCGCCGATGTGGCCGGCGGTTCGGTGAACGTACTGCGCGGCGCCGAACACAAACTGCGCCGGCGCATGATCGCGCCCGCCCTGCGGCAGAGCCGGCTCGCCGAATACACGGTCACCGCGGCCGAACTCGCCGACACCTGGTCGGCCGCACTGCCCGCGGGCGTCCGGGTCGACCTGATGGACGAGGCGCACGGCCTGATCCTCGACACCGTGTCCTCGACCCTGTTCACCGCCGAATTCAGCGAGGAGGCCCGGCGCCGGATTCGCGACAACGTGCCGTGGCTGCTGAGCCAGGTCATTCTGCGCACCGCCCTGCCGCCTCAGATCCGCCGCCTGCGGGTGATCGCGAATCGGCGCTGGGAGCGCAAGGCGCGCCACCTGCGGGCCGCGATCGGCGCCGCGATCACCGAGTACCGCCGCCGCGACGAGGATTTCAACGATGTGGTGTCGGCGTTGATCCGTCACACCGATCCCGAGACCGGCGCCCGACTGTCGGACGACCACATCATCGACGAAGCCATTCTGATGCTGGCCGGTGGGGTGGGGTCGATGGCCTCGCTCACCGGCTGGCTCTGGCACGAGGTGATGCGGCGTCCCGATATCGCCGAACGGGTACGAGCCGAACTCGACGATGTGGTCGGCGCCGGACCGGTCCGCGCGGAACACATCGGCAAGCTCAACTACCTGAAACAGGTTGTCTCGGAAACTCTTCGGTTCTGGGGGCCGTGGATCAGCGCCGGGAACGCGTCCGGGCCGGTGACCGTCGGCGGGCTCACCATTCCCGACGGCACCGCCATCATGTTCAGCCCATATCTGGTCCAGCACGACCCGTGCCACTTCCCGAATCCCGAGGCCTTCGATCCGGACCGCTGGTCGCCCGCCCGCACCGGTGAGATCGACAAGCAGGCGAACCTGTCCTTCGGCGTCGGTCGCCGGCGCTGCCTGGGCGATCACTTCGCGCTGCTGGAGATCACGCTCGCCTCGGCGGCGCTGCTGGCGCGATGGCGGCCCGAGCCGGATCCGGCCTACGTCGTGCGGGCCTCGAACCGGGACTTCGTCCTCTCGCCGTCGGCGATTCCGGTGACCCTGCACCGGCGCTAGCGGCGGCGCAACAGCACTCCGCGGATGAACGCCGCCTGACCGGAGTGCTGGATATCGTCGTCGACCACGCTGATCAGCCGCACGCCGAGGGTCACCGGCGGATCCCAGCGGGTGTCGACGATCCGCGGCAGGTCGGCGTCGGCGAGGGTGCGGACGTAGTCGACGGTGCGGTCGTGCACGGCGTCGTGATAGCCCAGCAGCAATTCGGCCGAGATACCGCCGAGGGCCGCCACCTCGTCCGGATCGTCGCCGTATCCGGTGGCCGACTCGTCGAAGGGCAGATCGAAGCGGCGCGACCAGCCGGCCGCCGTCCACACCTGTTCGGTGCCGGCCACATCGGCGATGTGGTCGTCCTGCACGCGGGTCAGATGCCAGATCAGCCAGGCGATGGAATTGGCCCCAGGGTCCAGCCGCGCGGCCAGTTCCTCCTGGGTGAGCCCGGCGACCGCGCCGTGCACGTTCTCCTTGATCCGCCCGAAGGCGTCTGCCAGCAGATCGGTGCTCGTCATGGTGGTATGCAAACACACCGGACCGACAGTTCGGCGGTACCGCGGTGAATATGCCCGCTCACAAGGTGTTTCACGGTGATTCACCGGCCCGTCCCGCACCGGCGTGCCGAGAGTGGAAGACCGACAGAGAGTTCGGTACGTTCCTGCTACCCTGGACGACAGTCCGGTTACGGATGTCCGGCCGGGCGGCTAACCAAGCCTCTTGTCCTACAACAGATGTGGGGTGACGCTGTAGGACCATACCGACAGCGGAATTCTTCGTCGCGCTCGACAGTTCATTCTCTGGAGTCACATCTTTTGACCACACCACGTTCTGCACTGTCCGCACTCCCCGACGCGGGCGGTCCCGCCACCTGCCCGGTCCAGCACATGGGCTCCCCGGTCGACACCGACGGTCCTCGGATTCTGCTGGACACACCGGAATTCGCCGCCGATCCGCACGGCACGTATCGGGAGATGCGCCGTCGCTACGGTTCCCTGGTCCCGATCGAGCTGTCCCCCGGCGTCCCGGCCACGCTCGTGATCGGCTACCACACCGCGTTGCGAATCCTCAACGATCCCGAGCACTTCCCGGCCGACCCCCGGGCGTGGCAGGACACCATTCCCGAAGACTGCCCGGTGCGGCCGATGATGCAGTGGTATCCGAACGCGCTGCGCAATGCCGGCAACGTCCACCTGCGCTACCGGCAGGCGTATACGGCGGCCGTCGACGGTATCGACCTGCACGCGCTGCACAGCACGGTGGAGAAGATCGCGGTCCCGCTGATCAACAGCTTCTGTGAAGCCGGATCGGCGGATCTGGTGTCGCAGTACGCCTTCCCCCTGGTCTTCGAATCGCTGAACCGCATGGTGGGCTGTTCGGCCGAGCTGGGTCAGCGAGTGGCCACCGGTATGGCCGCGCTGTTCGACACCGTGAACGCGGCCTGGGGTATGGAACATCTGAGCCAGGCGCTGATGGAGCTGATCCACCTGCGCCGCGCCGACCCCGGCGACGACGTCACCTCGCGGCTGGCCCACCACCCGGCCAACCTCAGCGACGAGGAGATGCTCTACAACCTGATCAGCTTCTACGGTGCGGGCATCGAGCCCCAGCAGAACCTGATCGCCAACACCCTGCTGCTGATGATCACCGACGACCGGTTCGGCGGCGGCATGCTCGGTGGCAGTCTCTCCACCCGCGACGCACTGGACGAGGTGTTGTTCAAGGATCCGCCGATGGCGAACTTCTCCATCAGCTATCCGCGCCAGCCCATCCTGATCGACAACGCCTGGCTGCCCGCGCATCAGCCGGTCGTCATCAGCCTGTCCGCGTGCAACAACGATCCGGTCATCGCCGGCGGCGACCGCACCGGCAACCGCTCACATCTGGCCTGGAGCGCCGGACCGCACGCCTGCCCGGCCCGTTCGGTGGCCTACCTGGTGGTGCAGGACGCGATCGACCAGCTGCTCGACGCACTGCCGGAGATGCGCCTGGCCATCGAGCCGAGCGAAATCACCTGGCGTCCCGGCCCGTTCCACCGTGCGATGGCAGCGCTGCCGGTCACCTTCCCCGCATCTCCTCCGTTGAATCTGGTGTAAGGAGCTTCCGATGAAGCAGGAACCACTGGTGCTCGATCTGACCGGCGCCGATATCCAGGCCGAGAACGAGCGCATCCGGGAACGCGGTCCCGTGGCGCTGGTGGAGTTGCCGGGCGGAGTGCCGGCCTGGTCGGTGACCGATGCGGTCGTGTTGAAGAATCTGCTGTCGGATCCGCGAGTGTCGAAGGATCCGCGTCAGCACTGGTCGGCCTACATCAACGGTGACATCAACGAGTCGTGGCCGCTGCAACCGTGGGTGGCGGCGCAGAACATGTTCACCGCGTACGGAACCGAGCATCGGCGGCTGCGCAAACTGGTCGCCCCGGCGTTCACGCATCGCCGCACCACCGCGATGCGTCCGCGGATCGAGGCGATCGTGGCGGATCTGCTCGAACGGTTGAGCGCGACCGCGCCGGGCGAGGTCGTGGACCTGCGCCCGAACTACGCCTACCCGGTGCCGATCCGGGTGATCAGCGAACTGCTGGGCGTGCCCGGCCATCTGGACTCGGCCATCCACGCCTGTGTCGACGGCTTCTTCGACACCTCGTTCACACCGGAGCAGGCGCAGGCGAACTTCATCGAGATGGGCCGCCTGATCGGTGAATTGGTGGCGTTCCGCCGGGAGAACCCGGGTGACGACATCACCAGTGTGCTGATCGCGACCCGCAACGAGGACGGCGCCCAGCTCTCGGAGACCGAACTCGTCGACACCCTGATGCTGGTGATCAACGCCGGCCACGAGACCACGCTCAATCTGATCGACCAGGCCATCGTGGCACTGCTGACCCATCCGGAGCAGCGCGCCGATGTGGTCCAGGGCCGGGTGCCGTGGGCGGAACTGGTCGAGGAGACGCTGCGCTACCAGGCGCCGGTCGCGCATCTGCCGCTGCGATACGCCGTCGAGGACATCGAGGTCGGCGAGATCCGGATTCCGAAGGGGGAGGCGATTCTGGCCTCCTACGGTGCGGCCTGCCGCGATCCGAAGGTGCACGGCGAGACCACCGCCGAGTTCGACGTACACCGGGCGAACAAGGAACATCTCGCCTTCGGCCACGGCGCGCACCACTGCCTGGGCGCTCCGCTGGCGCGCATGGAGGCCGCCATCGCGTTGCCCGCGCTGTTCGAACGCTTCCCGGATCTGCGGCTGGCGGTCGACCCCTCCGAGCTGAAGCCGCTGGGCAGTTTCATCTCCAACGGGCACATCTCGGTTCCGGTGTACCTGCGATAGTTCGGCCGGTTCCGCACCGGCGCTTTCCGGTGCGGAACCGCCTACCGTGAGATCTCGTGCGGGCAGCGGAGAAGAGGGCAGTGCCACACCGGGAGGCGAACCCATGGCGTATTCGGGCGTGCGGAACCTGTCGCATCCACTGTCCGCCGAGGTCGTCTCGGTGTTCCCCGGCGATCCCGCGCCGCGGATCGACACCATCGCCACTCTCGGCGAACACGGCTTCCACCTGCAGGCCGTCACCGTCGGCGAACACACCGGAACCCATTGGGGCGCACCGGCCCACTTCACCGCCGGTGCGGCCACGGCCGATCGGCTCGATCCCGAGGATTTCGTCCTGCCCGGCATCCGGATCGACATCAGCGCGCGGGCGGAACGCGATCGCGATTACGCGGTGACCGTCGACGATCTGCTCGAATGGCAGCAACAGCACGGCCCCTTCCCCGCCGAGGCCGCCGTCCTCCTGCACACCGGCTGGGAAAGATACTGGGGCACCGATGATTTCGCGTCGATGGACGCGCAGGGCCGCATGCATCACCCCGGTTTCTCGGTGGCGGCGGTGCATTGGCTGCTCGACCACGGCGTACTCGGCCGGCGCGGCGCCCTCGGCACCGACGCCTTCAGCCCCGATATCGGCACCGACGACAGCTACCGAGTATCGAAGCTGTTGTACCGTGAGCACCGCCTCAGCCTGGAAATCCTCGCTCACCTGGGGGAACTGCCGGATCGGGACTTCACCGTCGTCGTGGGCGGATTCGTCACCGAGGGCGGCGCGGGGTCACCGGCGTCGATCTACGCGTTGATCGAATCCTGAACAGCCGGTATCGCGGCCCCGAGTCGCCCGGACGCACCCTGCTCATCGCAGCGGTTCGAGAACTCGCTCCACCAATGCGGTGTCACAGTATTCGGTCACCTCGGCCAACCGCCCGGCTTCGACCCGGAATACGAAGCAGTAGTACTGGATCGCACCGTGGCCGCGGCGGCGACCGATGCGTTCATCGAGGCGTTGCGCGATATCGCGGCGGCCCTCTCCAGCGAGATGCGGGACCGGCTGCGCCCGATCACCGCGGGTTCGCGAGCGAACTCGCAGCGGTAGCCCGCGCTGCGCCGAAAACACTGTCCGTCAACGGAATAGGTCGCGGTTGCGGTCGCACCAGTCGGCGAAGATTCGCGGTGCGCGGCCGAGCAACCGCCGTACCGTATCGGTCCGCAGGCCGACGGTGTCGGCGCGCATCAGCGTGAAGCCCTCCAGGATCGCTGCCGCCAGCGCCGGTGGCGCCCCCTGGGGATAGCGGGAGCGAACGGCCTCCTCGGCGGTGGTGGCGGTTTCGACCTCGATCGGACGGCCGATCGCGCCGGCCAGCACCGCGACCTGTTCTCCGATGGTGAAGGTCTGCTCGCCGGTGAGGCAGTAGGTGGTGTCGTGTCCCGGCTCGGTGAGCGCGATCGCCGCCACCGCCGCGATATCGGCGGGGTCGATCGGCGCGTAGCGCCCGGGGCCGGTCGGATCGAATACCGGCCGGCCGGCGCGGATATCGGGCGCCCACTCCAGAGCGTTGGTCATGAATCCGCCGGGGCGCAGGATCGTCGCGGACATGCCCGAGTTACCGACGATGCCCTCCCGTTCGTGGTGCCAGCGCCCCATGGCCGGCATCGGATCGCCCAGCACGTTGTACGACGACACCAGCACCAAATGCCGGATCCCCGCATCCCGCGCCGCCGCCACCGCATGCCGCGCGGGCTCCACCGCCAGTCCCGGAACGAGCAGGAACAGCGAGTCGATCCCCTCGCACGCCGCCCGCAACGCCGCCGAATCCGTCAGATCGCCGACCACGCGTTCGGCGGAGGACGGGAGATCGGCGGCGCGCGCCGGGTCCCGGACGAACAAGCGCATCGCCGCACCCGTTCTGTCGAGTTCGGCCACGAGCTCTCGGCCGATATGTCCGGTCGCGCCGGTCATCAGTATCATTTCACTCCGAATCGTTAGCCGCCTATCGACGAACATTAGGCGGCTAACGAAACCTCGTCAATCGATGATCTCCGAAGAACGAACGCGGCCGCGACACCCACCCCGTTCCCGGGGCGAATCGGTCCACCGCTGACAGCCGGGTCGTAGCGTGGGCGCATGCGCGCGCTCGTGTTCTCGATGTGGGCCTCGGTGGTGTTCGTGGTGGTCTCGCTGGCGTGGGGGCTGGCCGCGGGATCGCAGATGATCGTGTTCGACGGGTTGTATTCCCTTGTGGGCATCGCGCTTTCGGCGGTGTCGGTGGCGGCGCAGCGGACCGTCGCGAAGGGGGCCGACGCGTCGTATCCGTGGGGGCGCGAGACCTGGGAGCCGGTCGCCATCGTGGTGCGCTCGACCGCCCTGGGCGGACTGTGCGTCTACGGATCGGTGAACGCCGTGCGCGAGATCCTGCACGGCGGCCGGGCCGTCTCGGCCGTCTCCGCGCTGGCGTACGCGATCACCGCGTCCCTGCTCAGCGTGCTGGTGGCGCTGGTGTTGTGGCGGGCCGGACGCTCCGGTTCGGGGCTGGTCCGGGCGGAGGCCGCCGAATGGGGCGGCGACGCCGCCTTCAGCCTGATCACCTTGGCCGGATTCGGCGCGGCGGTGGCGTTGGAGGCCGCCGGCCGCGACGATATCGCGCGCTACGTCGACCCCGCGCTGGTGATCATCGTGTCCCTGGCCTATCTCTGGATCCCGATTCGGCTGTTCCGCTCCGCCTTTCGCGAAATTCTCACCATGGCCGCCCCGCACTCGGTGGTCACCGACGTCGAGCGGCTGTGCGACGAGGTCCGCGCCGACCACGGCTTCGCCGCATCCTTCGTTCGCGCCTCCACCGTGGGCAGCCGCCTCGATCTGGAACTCGCCTTCGTCCTCGATCCCCGGACCCCCGAACGCACCGTCGAATCCTTCGACGCCATCCGCGCCGATATCGATGCCCAGCTGAACGCCCGGAACTACCACCACTCGACGTCGGTGGTGTTCACCGCGGATCGCCAGTGGGTGGAGTGGGCGAGCTGAGCGGCGACGCGAATTACGCTGTCGGACCCACGGTTTCGAGATAGCGCCGGAACGGGACCAGCGCCTCCTCCCCCAGATGCGGACCCGAGACGGCGATCTGCGCATCACTGGCCCCGACGACCTCCGCGCAACCGAGGGCGAACCGCGGATACCCGCCGATGATCACGGCGAAATCCGCCTCCGCGGCGGCGAAGACGATACGGGCGACGCCAGCCCATACGAGCGCGGCGCCGCACATCGGGCACGGCTCGCCGGAGGCGTACACGGTCGCGCCGGCGAGAACGGCGGACGGGCCCGCGGCGGTGAGGGCGGCGAGTTCGGCATGTGCTGTGACCACACCGGATGTGGCGACCTCATTGCGCCCCTCGGCGATCGTCGTCCCGTCGGCGGCCACGATCACGGCGCCGAAGGGGCGGTTGCCCCGCCGGCCGGCTTCCTCGCCCAGGGCGATCGCCCGGCGCAGGTGGTCGTTGTCTCGGTTCATCGCTGTCCTCGCTCCGATCGGCTGCGCGGGTGGTATCGCCAGCATGCCGAACAGGGCCGATAGTGTCCAAGACGCCGTCCCCATCACCGCCATTGACGGGACCTATAGTTGGCCGATGGAGTTGCGCCACATCCGGTATCTGCTGGCCGTCGCCGACCACGGCAACTTCACCCGCGCCGCGCACTCCCTGCGCATCTCCCAGCCGACGCTGTCGCAGCAGATCAAACAGCTCGAGCGGGTGCTGGGCGTGGTCCTGCTCGATCGCTCCGGCCGTACGGTCCGGCTGACCGATGCCGGCCAGGCGTATGCCCGGCATGCCCGGTTGGCACTGCGCGACCTCGAGGCCGGCGAACGCGCGGTGCACGACGTCCAGGATCTGTCCCGCGGCCATCTGCGGGTGGCGACGACGCCGACCTTCACCGCCTATCTGATCGGACCGCTCGTGCACCGATTTCGTTGCGAGCATCCAGGAATCAGCCTCACCATTCGTGAGACGACCCAGGATGCGATCGAGGCGGATCTGCTCGCCGACCGGCTCGATCTGGGGATCGCCTTCGCCGGCGCGCACGCCGCCGGGGTCGAGCACACCGCGCTGTTCACCGAGAAACTCGGTCTGGTCGTCGGCTCTGACCATCCGTTCGCCGCTGCCGCGCAACCACTGTCGGCCGGGGCCCT
The DNA here is from genome assembly GCF_015354405.1 of Nocardia sp. BSTN01. Lineage (GTDB taxonomy): Bacteria > Actinomycetota > Actinomycetes > Mycobacteriales > Mycobacteriaceae > Nocardia. The sequence continues at coordinate 42,602 of NZ_JADKYP010000009.1, forward strand.
CGCCGGCGTCCCGCTCGGGCTGCTGAGTGCGGATTTCGCCACGCGCCTGCACATCGACCGGTACTTCGACGAATCCGGTGTCGCTCCGGATATCGCGGTCGAGGCGAATTCGATCAGCGCGCTGCTGGAATTCGTCCGGCGCGGATCGCTCGCCACGGTATTGCCCGATGCGATCACGCGCGCACATGCCGATCTGCACCCGATACCCCTGAACCCTCCCCTGCCGATCCGCACGGTGGAACTACTGCGCCGCCACACCGCCTACCACTCGGCCGCCGCCCGCGCGTTCACCAGCGCGATCCACGCGACCGCACGCGACTATTGACCCATTCTATAGTTACGATTCGATACAAGTATTGGACCCTATAGCTACTGGTCATGCAGGCTGGTCTCAGTCCCCCAGCCACTCCGAACGGAGCGTTCATGCATGACCTCACCACCGATGCTGGGCGTCGAACGCATCGTGGTGTGCGGGCACTCCGGCTGCGGGGCGATGACGGCGCTGGCCGAAAGGCGAATCTGGCCACCCACCCGGCGGTGGCGCGGGCGTTGTCGACCGGAGCCGTCACCGTCGAAGGCTGGGTCTTCGACATCGGCACCGGCACCGGCACGGTGATCGATCCGGCCGGATCCGACCGAACCATCGCCGCCTGAAAACCCCTGTGCCGCAGCGTGATACGGCGGCGAAGGAAAGGAAACCTCATGGTGCACGCACAATTCGATCCGACCGCCCGCCAAGCGCTGGCCGCCACTGCGGTCGAGGCCAAGATCGCCAAGGATCTCACCTGGCAGCAGATCGCCGATACCGCCGGCTATTCGACGGCCTTCGTGACCGCGGCGATCCTCGGGCAGCATCCGCTGCCGAAACAGTCCGCGGAGGCCGTGGCCGAACTGCTCGGGCTGGGCGAAGAGGCCGCGGCGCTGCTGCAGACCATCCCGACCCGCGGGTCGATTCCGGGTGGCGTGCCGACGGATCCGACGATCTACCGCTTCTACGAAATGCTGCAGGTGTACGGCACCACATTGAAGGCGCTGGTCCACGAGCAGTTCGGCGACGGCATCATCAGCGCCATCAACTTCACACTCGACGTGCGCAAGGTGCCCGACCCGGAGGGCGGCGAACGCGCCGTGATCACGCTGGACGGCAAGTACCTGCCCACCAAGCCCTTCTGAGCACCCGACTCTCCAAGGAGTGCAATGGATTTCGCACAACGCACCATCGATCTGGCCCGCCGCAACGTCGAGGAGGGCGGCCGGCCGTTCGCGACGGTCATCGTCGAGGACGGGGAAATTCTCGCCGAGAGCCCCAACCTGGTCGCACAGACCGCCGACCCGACCGCACACGCGGAGATCCTCGCGATCCGCCAGGCCTGCACCACCCTCGGCACCGAACATCTGACCGGCGCCACGATCTACATCCTCGCCCTGCCCTGCCCGATGTGCCTGGGCGCGCTGTACTACTGCTCCCCCGACGAGGTCGTCTTCCTCACCACCCGCGAGGCCTACGCTCCGCATTACGTCGACGACCGGAAGTACTTCGAGCTGAACACCTTCTACGACGAATTCGCCAAGCCGTGGGATCAGCGCCGTCTGCCGATGCGCCACGAACCCCGCGCCGATGCGGTCGAGGTCTACCGCCGCTGGCAGGAACGCAACAACGGCGAGCGCCGGGTGGCGGGAGCGCCGACGGCCGAGTGAATCAGTGCGGCCGCGGCGTTCTCCCGGCAAACGGCGATCACCCCGCGACGGGAATGGCACGCTCCACGATCGTGCGCACCAGTTCCGCGGCCCGCTGCTCGTCGAAAATGCCGGGAAGAGTGAGCCGTTCGAGAATGAGCCAGTTCAAGGCGAGGTACAGCAGCACCACGGCGTCCTCGTCGCCGGGCAGCTGCGACTCCCGGAAGTTGGCGATGTTGAAGTCCAGGTCCGCGCGGACTCGCTCGGTCAGCAGCGCCTGCAGTTCGGGACGGCGGGTGGCCTCCAACCGCAATTCGAGAATCGCGAGATAGCCGGTGCGGAAATGGAAGACGCGCTCGACCACCTCGGTCATGAGTTCGGTCATCGTCTCGCGGGTCTGCGGTCCGCGCGATTTCGCCATCGCTTCCTCGCTCGGGATCAGCCGCTCGTAGTAGCGGTTGCCGACCTGAACGAGCAGCGCGTCCCGGTTGGGGAAGTAGTTCGACGCCGTTCCCGCCGGGACCCCTGCCTCCTGATCCACCGCCCGGAAGGTCAGCCCGCGGGCCCCTTCCCGGGCCAGGACCTCGATCGACGCGTCCAGCAGAACCTGCCGGCGTTCCGGATTCGTGCGCACCACTTGACACCACTCCATCTGTAGTACTACGGTTCAAAACACTTCGATCAGAGTACTACAAATGGATCGGTTAAGATTCGCGCGTACGGGCGGCCACACTGGAGAGCCTCCGGCACGGTCAGCGCGCGGAGGCGCGATCTAGCCGTGACCGGAATCGTCGGTCAGCAGGCGCTGGACGACGTATCCGAGGAACCATAGCGACAGCGCGATGGCGAGATAGAAGATGATTTCGATCGCGAGCACCATCGAGGAACCCCTTTTCGCAGTGTGGATGAAGAAATCGCTTGCACAACAGAGGTTTCGCACCTCTCGATATCGGCCCGCCCGGTAACGCGATCAGCATGTACGGCAACCGTTTTCCGCACGGCGCCGCAGCCCCGATCACCGCGGGCGGACCGGGACCACCGAGGGGACGCGCCGATTCGTCACTTCGAACATGTTCTCCCCCAATACCGAAACCCCTCCAGCGGACGACCGTGGCGCTCACGCACGACGGCTGCGAATCGAGGGTACAAGGCGAGAGCCGCCGTGTACCAATGTGATTCGGGTGAGGTGATCAACGACTCGGTCCGATCACCGCTTCCGACGCCGTTCCGAGCTCGGACAATTGCCCGATCGCCCGCCCTGCCGCGACGCGCTCGTCCATGCCCTCCCGGAGGACCGCGACCAAGGTGGCATCGAGGACGTCATTGATTTCTGCCAGCCCGGTCAGGGTGCCGAACAGTGCCGCCTCGGGTTGTAAGCGCTGAGTCACCGCACACGCCTCGTCGATACTGGCCGCCTCGCCGGGCAGCGAAGCCAGGCGTGGACCCGCATGGTGGCCGGGCGCGGCACGACACCAGCGGGCCGCCCGGAGATCCGGCCGCCACTCGAGCCTGCGAGGCAGCCCAACTACGACCCATCAGTGATTGCACGGTTGCTTGATAAGCACACTAGGTGCATAGTTTGAGGATCCGTTCCACTCTCCGTTCGAAAACGACGAGGTTACGATGACTCTTCCCCTCTCGACCGCCGACTCCTCCCCGCCGGACGCACGTCGCTGGATTGCCTTCGCCGTAGTGCTCGCCGCCGGATTCATGGATCTACTCGACGTCACGATCGTCAACGTGGCGCTACCGAGCCTGCAGACCGATCTGAAGGCCGAGTATTCGCAGCTGGCCTGGATCGTCGCGGCATACGTGGTGTCTTTCGCAGCCGTGCTGATCACCGGCGGGCGTCTTGGCGATATCTACGGGCGCAAACGCATCTTCCTGGTCGGTATGGTCGGCTTCACGCTGGCCTCGCTCGCCTGCGGCATCAGCACCAGCCCCTCGATGCTCATCGGATCGCGGTTCGTCCAAGGCGTATTCGCCGCCCTGATGGTGCCTCAGATTCTGGCCACCATTCGGGTCACGTTCCCGAAAGATGAACGCGGCAAGGCGATCGCACTGTACGGCGGAGTCTCCGGATCGGCCTCCGCGGTCGGCCTGTCACTGGGCGGCCTGCTGGTCCAGGCCGATCTGTTCGGCCTGAGCTGGCGTCCGATCTTCCTCGTCAACGTTCCGGTCGGCGTCATCGCGCTGGTCGCGGCGGCCGCGGTGATGCGGGATTCGCGTTCAGCGGCCGCACCTCGGCTGGACGTCCTCGGCATGGTGCTCGCGATCACGGCCGTGCTGCTGCTCGTCTACCCGCTCACCGAAGGGCGGCGACTGCACTGGCCTGCTTGGACATTCGCGATGATGGCGGCGGCGGCAGTGGTCTTCGTGGCCTTCATCGCCTACGAACGGTGGCGCACCCGCACGTCCGGCTCGCCGCTGATCGACCTCGCACTCTTCCGCTCGCGCCCGTTCACCGTCGGGCTCGTCGCCTGGATGCTGTTCTGGATCGGCTTCGGCGGCTTCTTCCTCGTGTGGACGCTGTTCATGCAGGAGGGCCTGGGCTGGACGCCCATGCGGGCCGGACTGACCGCGGTGTTCTTCGCCGTCGGCGCCGGTATGGGAGCGGGACTCTCGGCCAACACGCTGGCACCGAAATTCGGCAGACGCGTGCTCGTCGCCGGTGGCCTGGTCACCATTACGGGGCTTTACCTCTACAGCGTGATGACGGCGCACTACGAAGGCGCGTTCGCCTCGTGGCAGATGATTTTCCCGCTCGTCGTCACCGGCCTGGGGTTCGGAGCGGTGCTGGCGCCCACCATCGACCTGCTGCTCGGTCAAGTGCCCGCGCACGAGGCGGGCAGCGCGTCGGGAGTACTCAGCGCCGCACAGCAATTGGGCTTGGCACTCGGGGTCGCATTGGTCGGCGTCGTATTCTTCACCCAGTTGGACCACGATTCGGCGCGCGGAACCGACGCGGTGACTCCCCAGGCTCGAGCCGAGCTGGCCGCACAGGGATTACCCGAGTCCGCGCAGGACACCATCCTGGCGAATTTCCGGGCGTGCGTTACGGACCGGTCGGCGCAGGTAGATCCGACCGCGGTACCGGAGAGCTGCCGCGTCGCCCCGGCTAAGGTCACTCCGGCTGTGGCACAGACGCTTTCGGACGCGGGCAAGCGAGCCAACACGGTGAATTTCGCCCATACCTTCGCCTACACGCTGTGGTTCGGAGTGGCGCTCATGGTGCTGGTGAGTATCGGCTTCCTCGCGCTGCCCAAGGATGCCCGCACGGAACACCACGAACTCGACGAGCCGGACGACGAACTGGTCCGAGTGTGATCGCATCGGCCGCCGCGGCGGACCACCGTGATGCCGGGACCCGGCGGCGAGCTCGAAGCCGACCCCGCGCACCGACACGATCCAGTCGCTGGTGGCGTATCCCGCGATCTCCGCGTAGCTGTGCGCGCCGCGCCGCCGGGCCGACTCCCGCTCCTCCAGAACGAACATCGCCGCAGCCTCACCGAGCACGAACCCGTTGCGCGTCGCGTCGAACGGGCGGGAGGCGCGATGGGGATCCCCGTAGCGCGGGGTTGTCACCTTGATCGCGTCGAAGCACGCCATCGTGATCGGTGAGATCGGCGCATCGGAGGAGCCGGCCACCATGACGTCGACGGAGCCTTCCGGGGTCAGTTCCACGGCATAACCGACGGAGTCGATTCCCGAGGTGCACCCCGTCGACACCACCGCGCATTGTCCCTGTGCACCGACCGTCGTGCGACCTCGGCAGCGAAAGAACTCGGCACCAGATAGCTGTAGAGGTTCGGCACGGCATAGCGGTGGTCGACGAGGTGGAGCGGGCCGCCGTCGCTGACCACCCGGTACTCCGTGTCGAGACCCATGGTGGCGCCGACCGCGGTGCTCATGGTGACGCCGAGCCGGAAGGGTCGTGGCCGTCCGGTTCGATTCCGCCGCCGACCAGGCTTGTTCGATCCGCTCGCCACCGTCCGCCGACACGAAGTCCCGCAGATGAAAGTAGAGCCCCCGGTAATAGAACAGCTGACGGCGGCGAGTGCCCATCAGAGGCTGCATCTCGGACCGGTCGAATTCCGCGAACACGTCGGCAACGGCGGAACTCGATGTCGGATCCACTTTCGCCACGATCAGTGTGCTGTGCATTGACAATCTCCTTCTTCCCGCCCCCACCCATGCGAAAATGCCTGCAATGCAGCCTGATTCGGCCCGAGGGGATTCTGCGACAAAGAATCTGCGAATTCGCATGTCAATCATGATCGAGCGGATACCGGTATTGGGGCGCCACCGGTCAGAGGTGCGTAAATTCTCTCTTGCCAGCACCGGTGCCGCATCGCCGCCGGAACAGCGAGCTGGACCAGCGCCGGACGGACCACCGGCCGGGCGACGGCATCCGCGCGGGACGCGAATCAGCAGGTCGGCCCCATACCGCGGCTGAGGCCGGGATGCACCCCCGGGGCGAGGCCGGCGCCGGCGACCACCTTGTCCAGCAGCTCGTGTAGGACGGCTTGCTCGTGGGGTTCCAGCGGCTCTTGGATGCTGTCGTCCAGTTCGCGAACGATCGGCTCGACCCGTAACAGCATCTCCTGCCCGGCGGGCAGCAGATGCACAGCATGCGCGCGCCGGTCGGCAGGGTGGCGACGCCGCTCCACGAAACCGCGCTTCTCCAGATCGTCCACGAGTCCGACCATCACGTTGCGATGAATTCGCAGCGTGTCGCACAGCTGCTGTTGCGACTGACCGTCGTTTGCCTGCAACAGCTTCAAGGTGCTGAAGTGGCGCGGGCCGATTCCCAACGGCGCCAGCGCGTCGCCGAACCGATACGCGATGTGAAAGCCCAGCTGTCCGATCAAGAAGGAAGTCCGCTCGGACAGCGGGGGAAACGACGTATCACCCTCGGTCACGATCCCAGCATACCCCCGAGTGGGTCCCTTCGGTGATTGCCCGGTTGCCTGATAAGCACTTTAGGTGCATAGTTTGCGAGTCGCCGTATGCCGAGCGCGGATCGGGCCCGTCACATGCCCGCGACGCGGACGCACGGGTGCGGCGACCGATGTGAGGGGGCAGGACCAGCCGCGCCACGGCACGAGCCGGCGGAGGGTCCCGTGGGCGAACGTCGTCGCCCCCACCGACCTGCGAGGAGCGATGGAGTGACGACGGTTGTCAGCCGGGGCGAGCTGTACGCGGAGGTACAGCAGTTCTACGCCGACCAGATGCGGCGACTGGACGATCGAGACTTCACCGCCTTCGCGGAGACCTTCGTAGCAGACGGCGAGCTCGTACATGCCGGCCCACAGCCGCCCGCCCGCACTCGGGCGGACATAGTCGCGGTTCTCACCGCCGACGCCGAGAGTTGCGCCGGCGATCCGATGCGGTGCCGCCACCGGTTCAACACGATGAGCCTGCGCCCGCAGGAAGACGGCACCATCGCTTCCACCGCGTACGCCAACGTCTTTCGGAACCGCCCCGGCACCGAGCCGCGGATCGAGATGAGCTGCGTGGTCCACGACGTGCTCGTCCGCATCGACAGCGAGCTCCGCAACCGGTCCCGGCGAATCGTGCCGGACTGATCGGCCGACCGACTATTCCAGGTCAGGAGAACCTATGGATACCAACGATATGCACGCGCAAGCCCGGCGAAACAGGAGCAGCGGGGCCGTGGGCGACGTCGACTTCACGATGATGTACGCCGCGCACGACGCCTTTCGGCGCGACTTGCAGCGGATGACCCGCGCTGTCGCCGCCGGGAAGGCGGACGACCCCGCCGTCCGAGCCGGGTGGCAGACCTTCGAGAATCAGCTGGTCAACCATCACAACGCGGAAGACCAGGCGATCTGGCCGCAGCTGCGCGATCGTGTGCGCGAACCGGGCGAGGCGGCCGTCCTCGATCAGATGGAGGCCGAGCACGCCCGTATCGATCCACTGCTCGCCGCGATCGATGACGCCCTCGCCCACCACCGGCCCAACCTGGCCGCACTGGTGGACGACGCCGACCGGATACTCCGTGAACACATGGATCACGAGGAAGACAGCGCCCTTCCGCTGATCGCGCAGCACCTGGGATCGAAAGGCTGGAATCGGTTCCAGAGCTACATTCGCCGCGAGTACGGGCTGAGTGGGGCCGCCGAATTCCTGCCGTGGATTCTCGACGGCTTGCCGAGCATCGAGCGCGCTGCGGTGCTGCGGCAGTTGCCGGCTCCGGCCCGGCTTCTGTACCGCCGGGTCTTCGAGCCTCGCTATGCCCGGGCCGGACGCTGGGGCGGCTTCGCCTGACCGGCGAGCAACGAATCCACGATCGCGACGGGCCCCTACGCCGTTTTCATGGCACCGTCACCGACGAACCGAAAGCCGATGCCGCGCACCGTCGTTATCCACTCACCGCCGCCCAATTTCCGGCGCAGTGTGTTGACGTGGGTATCGAGGGTGCGGCTGGGCCACGAACCGTCCCAAATCTGCTCCATGAGGGCACTGCGGGTGACCATTTGGCGGGGTTTGGAAGCGAGCATCACCAGCAGGTCGAACTCTTTCCTGCTGGTCTCGATCGGCCTTCCGTTCAGTGAGACGCGGCACGATGTCGCAACACGATTGATTCCGCTCCGCTTCTACCCATCCGAGCGGCAGAAACACATTGCGGCACCGCATGACTGCGATATCTACGACATTCGGGTTGTTCACAAATGCGTACCGGTTCCGCCGGCGCATGTCCTGCTGAACGAAAAACGGTCCCGGAACCAGTGGTTCCGGGACCGCACTCCCTAGTAGCGGGGACAGGATTTGAACCTGCGACCTCTGGGTTATGAGCCCAGCGAGCTACCGAGCTGCTCCACCCCGCGTCGGTATGTCCAACCCTACGCAACCGTCCGGAGAAAACCAAAACGCCTGGTGGCGGCGTATGGATCGCTCATTCCGCGGCGAATTCGGCGAGTCCCGCCGAGACCGCTTCCGGTCGGCCGCCGTTCTGCGTGGCCGCGGCGGTGAGTACGTCGATGTGGTTGTAGCCGGGCAGTTCGGTGACCCGGTCGCGCGGATTGCCGGAATCGGCGACCGGGATGCCGCCGCTGCCGCGGAAGGTGCGGATCGGGTTGCGGTTCACCCCGTCCAGATGAATGTGGTTGTGCGCGAACGACGGTGCCGAGGTCTGTTGCAGGTCGACCGCGAGCCGGCTCGGAAAATACCATTCGGTGAAGTCGAGGGGCGGCTCGCAGAGGCTGCGGGCCAGTTCGTGAATGGAGCTCACCTCGTTGTCCGGACCGGTGTAGGGCGCGGCTTCGGGGGACGTCAACGCCGCGACGTCGTCGTAGTCCGCCCAGCGATAGACCGTATTCGGGTCGTAGACCGTGGGAGACGCCTTCGGGGCGTCGCCGAACATCCGCAGCGCCAGGGGGCTGCGTGCCACCGCGTCGGGAACCGGAAAGGTCTTGGGTCCCACGGGTCCGCCGGTGACGAATCCGAGGCTGGCCTGCAGGAAACCCAACGGCTGCGAATTGTCGTCGAGGATCGCGCCGAGGACCGCGTCGTTGGTCGCGGTCAGCTTGCGCACGTCCGGATTCCCGGTGGCGAACATCGCCGCGTTCTGTGACAGCAGGGTCCGCAACGTCCAGGTGATGTTCGGATTGTCGGGCAGGCGATCGACCAGATCGTTCACGCCGTCGGGGCGCAGCCGCGCCGCGAGTCCGGCCAGCGCGAGCAGGTTGGTGGTTTCCGGGTTGATGACGGCGGGCAGTCGCAGGACCGGAAGCGTCGTATCCAGTTGCCACGAAACGGATTCCACCGGCGCGGCGACAGCGGGCGGCAGGTCGGGCAACTCGACACCGCGCAGGCTCAGGCCCGCCGCGATGGTGGTGTCGAGCGCGAAATAACCGGAGCACTGGTTGTATCCCGCGTCGTCGGTGGTGGCCGGGTTGCCGTCGACATCCCACTCCGCGAAATATCCGGTGATGAACCCGCCCAGCGAATGTCCGCCACACAGCACCTTCTGCTGGCGCACTCGCTGATCCGGGAATTCGGCGCGCAGTACGTCGTATTCGTCGCGCAGCGTCTGCGCGAGCCCCTGATCGCGCAACCATGCCGTCTCCGCGCCGTCGGCGAATCCCGCGAATCGCCGGCCGTCCACCTCGGCGTCGTGGAAGTAGTAGTCCGTCGCGGTGTCGAAGGAACCGGTCCGCAGCGCGGCCTGGACGCCGGTGTGGTCCTCGAGGCAGTTCGAGCGCCGGTCCAGAGCCCAGAACTCGATGTGCCGTCCGCCGGCGGCAGCCTGGGCGACGGTATTGCGGGCCACGCTGTCGAAGGCGCCGGCTCCCTCGAAGATGCCGGGTTGCGCCACCAGTACGCGGTCGGCATCGGCGGCGTCCGCCGGCCCGTCGGCCGAGCGCCACCGCAGATAGGACAGGGTGTCGCAGGCCGCTGGATGCGGCGGGCTGTCCGGCGGCAGCGGCGCCGCGAGGGTGACCACCGACGAGACGACGGAGCTCACCGGCGACGAGGTCGAATAGACCGATTCCCAGCGCCCCGGCGGCTCGGCACGCGCGGCCGTCACCGAGGAGACACTCGCGACGGCCACCAGCGCAACCGTCCACGCGGACAAGCTGTTTCGCCGAAACCGCATCCGCCCATCCTTCCGCCGATCGCGGTCATCGAACCGCACCGCACGAACGACGCCCCCCGGTTCGGGCCGAAATCCGGAATATGTCACAAAAACGGCGAGGCGGCCTGGGTGTACGTCACAACCACGGCGGTCCATCGGCGCACGGTGATCGCAACGATGGAGCTCGCCCGCCGCGCGACGCCACACTGTCCGGGTGACGACGACGAACCTGCATCCCGTGCGCGGCCGCTACCGCGATCCGGAGCTGACCTCCCTGGCGCGGACCAACTCGGTGATCGAGTTGCAGCTCGCGCACCGGTCGGTGCGCGCCTTCCTCGACGAGCCCGTGGGTGAGGAGGAGCTGACCGCGATCGTCGCGGCGGCACAGTCGGCGTCGACCTCGTCGAATCTGCAGGCGTGGAGCGTCGTCGCGGTGCGGGATCCGGCGCGCCGCGATCGACTGGCGACGCTGGCGGGCGATCAGGATTTCATCCGCCGCGCGCCGCTGTTTCTGGTGTGGCTGGCCGACCTGGGCCGGATCGCCCGGCTCGCGGCGGCCCGCCAGGCGACGGTCGACGCGACCGAATACCTCGAGTCCACGATCCTCGGTTTCGTGGATACGTCCCTCGCGGCGCAGAACGCGGTGATCGCCGCCGAATCACTGGGTCTGGGCACGGTCTTCGTGGGCGGTATCCGCAACAACCCCGACGGCATCGCCGCCGAGTTGAATCTGCCGGACCGAGTGTTCGCCGCCTTCGGACTGGCGGTCGGTGTCCCCGATCCGGCCGAATCCGCCGGTGTGAAACCGCGACTGCCGCAACGCGCGGTCCTGCATCACGACGTCTACGACGCCGCCGGGGATGCCGTGATCGACGATTACGACACCCGGCTGGCCGAATACAACGCCGAACACGGTCGCTCGATCGGCTGGATCGCCACCGTACTCCACCGCCTGGCCGACCGCGACAGTCTCAAAGGCCGGCACCGCCTGCGAGAACATCTGCGGAGTCAGGGTTTTCCGTCGATATAAGCACTGCTGAACACGAAAAAGGTCCCGGAACCTTCTGGTTCCGGGACCTCTTCACTAGTAGCGGGGACAGGATTTGAACCTGCGACCTCTGGGTTATGAGCCCAGCGAGCTACCGAGCTGCTCCACCCCGCGTCGGTGAACACAACATTACACACGAGTCGACAGACGTAGCAAATCCGGTGGTCAGCGCCGGTTTCGACGAGCCCCGACGCGATCTTCGCCGTCGGCCGCCACAGCGTCGCGCAAGCGAAATTCGGTCGGCCACGCTCGCGGATCGCATCGACACCGCCCACCGGCCGCCGAAATCTCACACGCGACGCTCGAATCGGACGAACCGGCGACTCGGTAGGGAAGCCTCGCAACACCCGAATGAGAAGAACTCGTGTGGGAAACGCGCGCGTTTCCACAAAACATGCCTGAAAAACGTGACCCGGCCCACTATTTTCGCGTGATTCACCGCACATAACTGCCACATAACGAACGACAGGAATGTCCGAACACTGCATAGCCAACCTGCATCAACGCCCGGATCGGGTTATTCGCTTCATGCAATTGTCTCTGTTATCAAGACGTGATCTGTCGAGATCTTTTCGTTATGGTCGATCGCGGCCCGGAGCGAACCCGTGATGGGCATCCAGACCCGAACCGTTGCACACCGGCAAGCCTGCCCCGCGGTTCGGGGATCCCCGACCTCCTGGGGGCAGGGACGCGGCAGACCATCGCCGGGCCGGCGGGCGCAGGGAGGGACACCACCATGAACAAGAACCGGAAGATCAGCAGTCGCGCCCTCGGCTTCGCCGCCGTCGCCGGCGCCCTTGTTGCCGTCCCGTTCGCAGCTTCCACCACTGCTTCGGCTGCGCCCGCCCACGACTGGGACGGTGTCGCGCAGTGCGAGAGCGGCGGCAACTGGAATATCAACACCGGCAACGGCTACTACGGCGGCCTGCAGTTCACGCAGTCCACCTGGAACGCCAACGGTGGCAGCGGCTCGCCGCAGAACGCGAGCAAGGAAGAGCAGATCCGCGTCGCGGAGAACGTGCTGCAGACCCAGGGCCCCGGCGCCTGGCCGGTGTGCGGTCAGTACCTGCGCTACGCGCCCGCCGAGGAGACTCAGCCGGCGCCGGCCCCGCAGCCCGAGCCGACCGCTCCGGTGCAGCTGCCGAACGATCGCCAGGACTTGATCAACAAGGCCACCGACGCCGGTAAGCAGGCCGCGCAGCAGTTCGGTGTGGGCGAGCAGTTCCAGCAGGTCCTCGACCAGAACAGCGGTCTGATCGACTCCCTGGGCCGCTGAGCCCGAGCGCGGCAGTTCCGCGCACGCCCGCAGAGATGCCAACGGCGCCCCGGATGTACCGGGGCGCCGTTGTCGTCGATCACCGGCCGCCGCTAACCCCCGGCCTTGTTGTAAGCGTCGATGGCCTTCTGCAGGCCTTCCAGCGCCTTGCCCAGCTGCCCGAGGTCACCGGACTTCTGCGCGTCCTCGACTCCCTTCAGGGCGTCGTTGAGCTCCTTGACCGCGGCGTCCTTGCCCGCCGACCCGGTCGCGGGTGGCGGCGCCGTCGTCGAGGGCGGCGGAGTGTTCTGGTTCGACGGTGGTGGTGAGGTACTGCCCTGCTGGCCGGGCGGGTTGATCGCCGCCTGCCCGGGCTGCTGCGTCGTCGCGGCGCCCAATCCGTCCTGGACGTCGTTGAGGGCATCACCCAGCGTGGATTGGTAGCCCACCTTGTCGCCGTAGGAGGCCAGGACCTTCACCAGCTGTGGGAACGACGCCGTGGTCGGTCCGCTGTTGCGCTCCAGGTACCAGGGTTCGACGTAGAGGATGCCGCCCTCGCCGATGGGCAGGGTGAGCAGATTTCCGTATTTGATCTTGTTGGTGTTGCCACCGGTCAGCAATGTCCGATCGTTCGAGACCCGGGCATCGGTGGTCATCGACGTCTGGACCTGTTGCGGGCCCGGCGTCTGCGAATCCGTCGGCAGCTTGAGCACCGTGAACTTGCCGTAGTTCTCCGGATCCGCCGCGACCTGGATGTAGGCCGCGAGGAACTGGCGTTTGAAGCCGACCATCGCACTGGTCAGATTGAACTGAGGGCGGCCGGTTTTCGGATCGCCGATCAGCACGTAGTACGGCGGCTGATGCGCGTTGGTCGGGGTGTCGGAGGTCGGATCGTTCGGGACCGACCAGAACGCGTTGTTGGTGAAGAACTCACGCGGATCGTTGACGTGGTAGCGCGCCAACATCTCGCGCTGCACCTTGAACAGATCCTCCGGATACCGGAAGTGCGCACGCAGCTCCGGCGAGATCTCGCTCTGCGGCTTCACCGAGTTCGGGAACACCCCACGCCAGGCGTTGAGCACCGGATCGGTGGGATCCACGTCGTAGAGGTTGACCGTGCCGTCGTAGGCGTCGACCGTGGCCTTGACCGAATTGCGGATGTAGCTGACTTCCTTGCGCGGCAGCGTGCGACCGGTGTTCTGGTCGATGCTGTCCTCGACCACGCCTTCCAGCGAGGTGCGTTGGGCGTAGGGGAAGTTGTCCAGCGTGGTATAGGCGTCGACGATCCACAGGATGCGCCCGTTCACCACCGCCGGATACATATCGCCGTCGGTGGTCAGCCACGGTGCCACCTGCTGCACGCGGCTGCGCGGATCGCGGTTGTAGATGATCTTCGAATCCGAGCCGATGGCGCCGGAGAACAGGATGTTGCGTTCGGCGTACTTGGCGGCGAAGGCGAGCCGGTTGAACCAGTTGCCGATCGGCACACCGCCCTTGCCGGTGTAGGTGTACTGATCGGTGCCGGTGTCGTATTCGCGCGGCGGCTGGTTGTTCCCGCCCACGATCGCGTAGTCGGCATCGGATTTCGAGATCATCTCGCCGTAGTAGATGCGCGGCTGATCGACCGGGATGGCCTGCTTGTCCTTGGGCGTGAACAGATCGCTCACCGTCGACTTGTCGCCGACGTTGAAGACCGGATATCCGTACCCGCCGCTGGAGCTGCTGGTGCCGGCGCCGGTGGCGGCCTGCTGAGTTTCCTTGGGCGGGGCCACGTTCACCCGGTTCGCCGGGGACGCGACGAAGCCGTCACCGTGGGTGTAGACGGTGTGCTTGTTGATCCAGTCGGTCTGGTTACCGGACAGGTTCTGCGGCACCAGTTCGCGAGCCGCGACGATGTAGTCCTGTTTCTCGCCGTTGATGGTGTAGCGGTCGATGTCCAGCGGGTCCGGGAAGCCGTAGAAGTTCTGCAGCTGCTGACGCTGGATGAAGGTCTGGGTCAGCAGATTCGGATCCAGCAGCCGGATGTTGCCGATGGTCTGCTGATCGGCCGGAATCGATCCCGGATCCTTGGTCTGCGAACCCTTGTAGTCGACGTAGGAGACCTTGTCGTCGGTGAGCCCGTAGGCCTGCCGGGTCGCCGTGATGTTGCGTTCGATATAGGTCGCTTCCTTGGTGGCGGCGTTCGGGCGCACCTCGAACTGCTCGACCACCAGCGGCCACACCGCGCCGACCAGGATCGACGACAGCAACAGCAGGGCGGCCGCCATCGCGGGCACGCGCAGATCGCGCAGCACCACACCGGCGAAGAACGCGACGGCGCAGATGATCGCGATCGACATCAGGATCAGCTTGGCCGGCAGCACCGCGTTGATATCGGTGTAGGAACCACCGGTGAAGGTGGGCTCCTTGCGGGTGCTCGACAGCAGCGAGTACCGGTCGAACCAGTAGGCGACCGCCTTCAGCACCACGAACGTGCCCGCGATCAGCGCGAGCTGGATGCGGGCCGGGCGGGTCAGCGTGCCCTCACGACCGGACAGCCGCAGCCCGCCGAAGATGTAGTGCGTGACGAGATTCGCGAAGAACGCGATCACCACCGCCACGAACAGCCAGTTCAGCAGCAGCTTGTAGAACGGCAGATCGAAGGCGTAGAAACCGACGTCGATGTGGAACTGCGGATCCTTGATCCCGAACGAGCCGCCGTGCAGGAACAGCTGCACCGTGACCCAGCTCGACTGCGCGACCAGCCCCGACAGCAGGCCGACCAGCACCGGGATGCCGATGCCGAACAGCCGCAACCGGCCCATCACGGTGGTGCGATAGCGCGCGATCGGATCGCTGGGACCGGACACCGGGACGAAGACCGGGCGCGTTCGATAGGCGGCCAGCAGCGCCAGCCAGACCAGGGCCCCGACCGCGACCGCGACGATGAGGAACAACAGGAGCCGGGTGACGAGCACCGTGGTGAACACCTGGCGGAAGCCGACCTCGCCGAACCACAACCAGTTGGTGTACGCGTCGGTCAACCGCGGGCCGACCAGCAGTAACGCCGCAATCACGAGCGCGGTGATCAGCAATATCCGGCTGCGTCGAGACAGCGAAGGTAAGCCTGTCGGGGGGCGCATGCCCACGATGCCACTCTCCCAGATCCGGCGGCGTACCGAAGCGATTGTCGGCCGATACACCGCAGTCCGATGATGCGTATGGTCCCTGCGGACCGTCTCTCGCGCCCCACTCTACGTAAAACGGGTCGGCTTGGATCGCGATGGCTCCGGTATGCCGTGGCGGGGACGCGGGCGCTCGCGCTGGACGTACAGTGTCGGCCGTGACTGTGGACAATCCCTCCTCCGCCCTGTACCGCTGCATCCGGGACGTGGCCGAGTTCGCCGACACCGAGGGCTGGGATCAGCCACCGCAGTTGTTCGCGCTGGTGCCGACCGCCGACCTGGTGGCCGCCGAGCCGACGCTCGAGGATCAGCTCGACGACGGGGCCGCCTTGACTCCCATTGCCCAGGAACCGCTTCCCGACGATCTGAGCGGCGATTCGATGGCCCTCGACGAATTCCTCGCCACCACCAGCTGGCCGCCCGCCGTCGAGGGGGTGGTGCTGGTGCAGCAGATCGTGGTGCTGCCGCCGAACGCCGAACGCACGCTCGACGAGGCCATCGCACCGCTGCTGGCCGATCGCGACGCCGCAGACCGCGCCGGTCGCGACGCCGCGCAGACTCATCCCGAGCGCCGCGACGCGCGGCTCTACGCCGGTGTGCTGCGCGACGGAGTCTCGTTGTGCCTGTTGCAGTTACGCCCCGAAGAGGACGAGGCGTTCCCCGATCTGGATCTGCGCACCGCGCCGAACCTGGCCCCCAACCTGATCGACGCGCTGCGCCACACGCTCGAGAACGAGCCGGACTAACCGCAACTGGGGGCGGGACGCCCGGCGTTGACGTCGTCGAGCGACTGCACCGCGCTGGACAACGTGTCGACCTTCACCAGTTTGAGGCCGTCCGGGGTGCGCTGGCGAGCCTCGTTGCAGTTGTCGGCGGGGACCAGGAAGGTCTCCGCACCGGCGTCGCGGGCCGCGATCATCTTGTACTGGATACCGCCGATCGGGCCGACCTTGCCCTGCGGATCGATGGTTCCGGTGCCGGCGACGAACCGTCCGCCGTTGAGCTCGCCGGGGCTGAGCTTGTCGACCAGGGCCAGGCTGAACATCAGACCGGCCGACGGGCCGCCGATATCGGCGAGATTGAAATCGACCTGCAGCGGACCGGCGGGCACCTCCTGCGGGGTGACGCCGAGGTAGGCCTTGTTCGAATCGTCCGGGCGCGCACCGAGTTTCACCTCGACCGTCTGTTCCACGCCGCCGCGGCGGATCACCATCGGGATCGTCGTGCCCGGGGCGGCGCCCTGCACCGCGTCGATCACGTCCTTGGAGGTCGTGATCGGTTTCCCGTTCACGCTCACCAGTTCGTCACCCTTCTGCAGCACCGCTTTGGCCGGGCCGTCGTCGGCCACCACGCGCACCTGAACCTTGGTCGGATACTTCAGGAAGTTCAGCGCCGCCAGTTCGGCGTTGTCCTCGGATTCCTTGAAATCGGCCTGGTTGGACTTGTCCACCTGGTCGCGGGAAACGCCGGGCGGGTAGACCTCGGCCCGCGGCACCAGGCCGTAGCGGCCGTCCACCCATAAGCCCATCGCCTCGAATATATTCAGCCCGTCGCGAACGGACACCGTCGTCATGTTGAGGTGTCCGGAGGTCGGATCCACCGCGGCGCCCTGCACCGCGACGACCTGCTTGCCCTCCACCTCGCCGAGGGTATTGAAGGTGGGACCAGGGCCGAGAGCGACGAACGGCACCGTCACCGCACTGCCCACCACACCGAGGACGAGCACGGGCACCAGAGCCGCTATCAAGGTGATGATCCGACGATTCACCCGGCCCACAGTAGCGGCTCCACGATCACCATCCGCGTAGCCTTGGGGGCATGAGCGACGTGCCCTTCGGATTCTCGAACCGCGACGACGATCCCGACCGCGACAAGCGTGACGATCAGGCCGGTTCCGGAGCGAACAACCCCTTCGCCTTCGGCATGGGGTCTTCGGGCGCGGCCGGATTCGATCCCGCGGCCTTCGGGCAGATGCTGACCTCGCTCGGGCAGATGTTCTCCACCATGAGCCAGCCGGGCGGCCAGGCGAGTCCGGTCAACTACGACGTCGCCAAGCGGCTGGCCCGCCAGCAACTCGGATCGACGGTCGCGCCGATCACCGATGGTGCGCAGCGCGCCGTCAGCGATGCCGCGCACCTGGCCGAACTGTGGTTGGACGCGGCGACCACCCTGCCCGCCGGGGCCACCAGGACGGTCGCGTGGTCGCCTAACGATTGGATCGAGCAGACGCTGCCGACCTGGAAGCGGCTGTGTGATCCGGTCGCCGAGCAGGTCTCGGGTATGTGGAGTTCGACACTGCCGGAGGAGGCCAAGCAGTTCGCCGGGCCGATGCTCGGCATGCTCGGGCAGATGGGCGGTCTGGCCTTCGGCTCGCAACTCGGGCAGGCGCTGGGACAGCTCGCACAGGAGGTACTGACTTCCACCGATATCGGGCTGCCGCTGGGTCCGGCCGGAACCGCGGCGCTGCTGCCGAGCGCGATCAGCGAATTCAGCAAGGGCCTGGAGCTTCCCGAAAGCGAGATCCTGGTCTATCTGGCCGCTCGCGAGGCCGCCCACCAGCGGCTGTTCGCCCATGTGCCGTGGCTGCGGCAGCAGGTTCTGGGCGCGGTCGAGGATTACGCGCGTGGCATCCGGATGGACTTCTCCGCGATCGAGGAGGCCGCGCAGAACATCGATCCGATGTCGCTGACCGATCCGTCGAAACTCGAGGAACTGCTGTCGCAGGGCACCTTCGAACCGCAGACCACCCCCGAGCAGAAGGCCGCGCTGGAGCGGTTGGAAACGCTGCTGGCGCTGATCGAGGGCTGGGTTCAGGTCGTGGTGGCCGAGGCCGTCGGCGACCGGCTGCCCGGTGCGGGTGCGCTGGCCGAGACGCTGCGGCGCCGCCGCGCCACCGGAGGACCGGCCGAGCAGACCTTCGCCACCCTGGTCGGCTTGGAGTTGCGTCCGCGCAAGCTGCGGGAGGCCGCCACGCTGTGGCAGCGGCTGACCACCGACGCAGGGATGTCGGCCCGCGACGCGGTGTGGGCGCATCCGGACCTGCTGCCCAGTTCCGAGGATCTCGACAAGCCGAGCGGCTTCATCGACGGTGTGATCGGTGGCGGCGCCAACGTTTTCGACGATCCGCTGGCACAGCTGGCCGAGACCGAGGCGCGCGAACGCCGCGAAGGCGCTGCGGCGCAACAGGAACGGCCGAACGAGGACTCCGACGGCGACACCGATGACGAGCGCGGCGAGAACGAGGACCGCTAGCCGGCGGCGTCACCGAGTCCGGTCGGCGCGGTTCAGCCCAGTCGCGCCTCGGCGGTCGCGTAGCCGAACAGCTTGCGCCCCTTAGACAATGCGTCGACCACGACGGTCACCGTGCGGCGCCGCGAACTGAGCCAGCCGACCTGGCCACCGAACAGGATCGACGCCGGAGCGTCGGAGTCGACCGGCAGATAGTGCATCTTGGGCGCGTACTGCACCCGCAGTTTGGTCAGTGCGGTCGGATCGCCGAGCCAGCGGCCGAGGTAGCCGGCGACCAGGCCGAGCGTCAGCATGCCGGGTACCGCCCCCGTCGCGACGCCGGACCGCCGCGGATCCACGACGTCGGCGTGACGCAGCACATCGTCGGCCGCGACCGTGACGGTGTCGGCGGGCAGATCCGCGCCGACCGCCAGCGGGCCGAGATCGACGATCGGGCGCGGTAGCGGCGGTTGGATCCGGTCCCGCTGCGGCGTGCGCAGCCGCCGTTGCGCCGGGACCGGTTCCAGATCGTGCGGCCGCTGGGGCGCCCCGGATCGCGCACGCGCACAGGTTCCGGGCTGGGTGTGCACCAGCAGGGTGGAGGAGCCGCTCGTCACGACCTGACCGTCGTCGTCGCGCAACAGGGTGGTCACCGAGACCACGTCGTAGTCGCGGTAGTGGCGGAAGGATTCGAATCCGATATCGCAGCTGATGCGGTCGCCGGCCAACAGCGGGCGCACGATTTCCAGCGTGCGGTCGGCATGCACGACGCATCCGCTGTGAAAACCCGGTACGAGTGCGTCCAGCGTCCGTTCCTCGGCGCGCATCCACACCGTGGTGGCGAAGGTCGGCGGGGCCACCAGGGCATCGAATCCGCGTGCGGCGGCGGCGCGTTCGTCGCAGTGGATGGGGTCGGTGGCGCCTATCGCCCGGGCGTACTCGCGAATCGTGGCCGCGGCGATCGGCCGATCGCCGCGGGTTCGAAACCGATGTTCGCCGTGCGGCGACGCCACCGGTGGCACGTCGAGGGATGCGCTGACCATATTGCTCCTTTAACCGACCCGAATCGACCCGATTGTCGGCCGCCGGTGGCCGGGCGTTAGCACTCTCTGCGCCGGTCTGGAAAATTCACGGCGAGTCGTCGGCGAGTTTTGTGAAACGATGCGTTCACAGTGATGCTGCGACATCATCCGAAGCACCCTGTGGATAACACCGAACCTGTGGATAACCAGCAGTTTTCCCGCGGGTGTGTCTCGGCCCGCCGACAATACTGACCCCATGACGTTGTCACACGCACGTGGACCGATGTTGCATCCGCGGGTGGCGGTTCTGCGCCGGCCCTCGGGTGCGGTGCAATTGGGATGGGACCCCGAACGCGCGGTACTCCTGCACCCGCCCGCCGTCGACACCGATGCGGTCGTCGCGTTCGTCCGGCTGCTCGACGGTCTGCACAGCCATCCCCAGCTCCTGTGGGAGGCCGGGCAACTCGGCCTCGGTGGCGTGGCCTTGGAACTGTTACGAGATATCGACGCGGCCGGACTGCTGGTCCGGCCGCGGGCTCGCCGCACTCGGATACGGACGGTGCATGTACACGGCCGCGGCCCCCTGGCGGATTCGCTGCACAGCGGTATCCGGCAACTGGGCATCACCCCGACGAGGTCGAGCGAATATCGCAGCGGCGCAACGGATTCGCTGCCGGCCTCCGATCTGGTGATTCTCACCGACGCGCTGGTCCCGGCGCCGGAGCTGGTCAGCATGCTGCTGGTGCGCCGAATCCCGCACCTGCAGGTGCGCATCCGCGACGGGCACGGCGTGATCGGGCCGCTGGTACTGCCCGGCGGCACCAGCTGTCTGCGCTGCGCCGATCTGACCCGCACCGAATTCGACGCCGAATGGCCGCATCTGGCGGCGCAGCTGCTCGGCCGGACCGGCTACGCCTCCCCCGCCACCATTGCCGCCACCGCGGCCCTGACATTGCGCGAAATCGAATCGATCATCGAGGACGCCGCCGACGACCCGCCCCGAACCCTGGACACCACACTGGAATTGGATCCGCATACCAGGCGCATCGCCCGGCGTCGCTGGACCCCGCACGCGGACTGCGCCTGCCGCCGAATCGCAGCCACGGCGGCCGAAGCGCCGGACGAGGATCGCACGGCCTCCGTCGCCGGAGGACAGGTATGAGCGCGGCGAGGGTAGCGCGCGCGGTGACTCGGGCAGTGATGAGGCCGTACCTCGATGATGTGGTGGCTGTCGCGCACGAGGGCCGAGTCGTCGTCGCGGCCGCGAGGTGGGTGAGTGTCGTCGGCTCAGCGCTCGCCGGACGACGCGCCGGTGAAGGACCAGACGGCCGCGGGTCGTCCGGTGGCCTTGGTTCGCAGTCGTTCCCCGGTGCGGGTGAGTCCCGGGATCGCGGCCAGGGTGCGGTTGAGGTTGCCCGGGTCGGGACGAGTACCGGACAGCGCGGTGGCGAGGGTTACCGCGCGGGTCGCGGGGAAGTGCTCGCCGATCAGCGCCCGGGTGAAAGCGAGATCCTTCCACAGCATCTCGGCGAGTCGTTCCCGGGCGACCTCGACGATCATGGTGTGGTCGAAGGCCAGCGGCGGGACGTCGTCGAACGGAACCCACCGGACACCGAAAGGGCCTGCAGCGCTGCCGGTTCCACTATCGCCCGGTCCCTCGGCACCGCCGGAACCATCGCCGCTCGTCTGCTCGGCACCGGCGGAAGAATCGCCGCCGGCCCGCTCGACGATGCCGGACCCCCCGCCGTCCGATTGCTCGAAACCGGCCGGATCATCGGTTCTCGACTGCTCGGCATCGGTGGGTGCTGCCGGGTGCCCCAGAACCGCCCACATCGCGATCGAGAGCGTCGGACCGCGTGGATCGCGATTCGGCTCGTCGAAAGTGACCAGTTGCCCGACAGCGAGGATCGCATCGTCGGGCACACCCAGTTTGCCGTGTACCGCGCGACGGGCCGCCGCCGCGAGCCGCTCACCGCGGCCGAGCAGCACACCGGGCAGGGCGAGTTCGCCGGCGAACGGATCCCACTGCCGGGGCGCCACTGCGAAGGTGACGGTCGTGTCGTCGGCGCCGAATCGAAGCGCGACGACATCGAGCGATACGGCGGATTGCTGCTCCACGGCGAACCATCATGCCGCAGCCGCGACCCGGGCCACACGATCGGCACGATCGGGCCCGTGCCCGGCCAGCACCACGGGCGCGCCCAGCCGGCGTCCCAGGAATTCCGGAACATCCGCCGGCAGCGGTACGAGATCCGGGGTGCTGTGGGCGACGAGCCCGGTCAGCCACCGCTGATGGTCCAGATCCCGCCAGGGACCGCAGTCGAGCCGGTCCCGATATCCGTCCGGGGCGAAATACCCTGCGGCGGTGCGCATATCGTCGCGACCCGCCACGAGGTCCAGATGGTTGACGGCGAGCGCGTCGATTCCCCCGCACGCGTCCACGGCGTAGCGCAGCAGGATCGGATCCAGATGCCCGACACGGAAGACGCCCTGATACGGGCCGGTGACGTTGTGCGGCTCCGGGATCGACAGTTCCGCATCCTCGGTCGGAAAGGGGCCCGCGCCGTGGCGAGTCTGGTACGCGCGTGTCACTCCGAGTATTACGCCCGGTTCCCCGATACGCGCCAGCATGGCGCGGGCATGGCGGGGCTCCACCGTCGACCAGGTGGTATAGGGATGCAGGCCCCGCCATTCGTCGAGCAGCACGCCCTGGGCGCCCTCGAAGATCAGCCGGCCCGCGGCGGCGAACACCGCGAGTTGCTCACCCGGCACCAGCGCCACCGACCGCGCGAATTCCGTATAGGCCCCGACCAGGGCGTCGATCGGTTCGTAGCCGTGCCGCCCGCTTGCCAGCAGCGGTGCGAAGTGCTGCTCCAGCGCGATCAGCTTGCGGCGCAGGATATCCGGAGTGCGACAGTCCCGGACCCGGGGCGCATCGTGCTCGAGGGCGTAGCGCACGGTCTCCCCGATACCCATCCCGCAGGAACCGTGGCGGGCGGCACCCCGCGCATCCTCCCGGCAGCGGTTGGCGGCGCCGTGGATCGGAGTGGTCAGCAACGCCCGCTCGTCGACGAAGATCGATCCCAGCGGATCGGCCACACCCAGCGCGGTCAGCGCTTCGGCCTCGGCGGCCAGGGCGATCGGATCCACGAGCACATGCCGCGACAGCACTGTCGGCACGCCCGACAGCGTGCCCGATCCGAACTGCCGGAAGGTGTGCCGCCGGCCGTCGGCGAGTACGGTGTGCGCGGCCTGCGCGCCGCCGTTGAAACGTACGACGGCCGCGACGTCCAGGCCGGCCTGTGGCGAGCACAGCCAATCCACGGTGGCGCCCTTCCCGGCGTCGCCGAATCCCAGATCGACCACGATCACATGCCGGTCGCCGAACATGGTGATATCCCTTCGCTTTTCGGATCGGATTCGCGGTCAGAACCGGACATCGTCGTCGCCCGGCGTCGCCGCCGGCAGCGCGCCCGCGACGCGACGACCGGCGGGAGTACCGATCGGCGCCAGTGCCTTACCGACGACGTCGGCGGCGTCGGCGGACCCGATATCGCGCAGATCGGCCAGCCCGGTGCCCAGATCGACGCGGTCCTCGCCGATGCCGATGGTCAGCGCGATGAGTTCGCACACCGCTGCCGGATCGTCCAGGCGCAGGACCCGTTCCCCGAGCACTCCCCGCCAGTGCTCGGAGATCTCCGGGTCGGTGTAGTAATGGGATTGATTCGGCAGGATGTAGTACACATGCCACCGATCGGCCAGCTCGCGGTAGATCGAGGGGACCGAAATGTCGTGGGGCACATCGTCGCCGATCACCCGGCGCACGTGCCCGGCGGCGAGGCGCGGCTTGTTCAGCTCGTCGCCCACGATGAACAGATACCCCTTACGTCCGCGTTTGTCCCACGCATCGGTCGCCGTGTGCCGAGCCATGAAATACGCGGCCAGCTCATAGCTTTCGGATTTCTGTCCGCCACCGCCGCCTTCGAGCAGAATCAGCCGCAACTGTTCGTCCATGCGATTGTCGGATTCGAACTGTCCGATCTGCAGTGGCACCCGATCGCAGTCGGCATCGCCGATCCCGCCGAACAGAATCTGCGGATCCTCGGCGTACCCCTTGCGCTGCAGCAGCCCGTGCAGGGTAGCCAGCTTCTCCTGCATGATGCGCGGGACCCGCCCCATCGACCCGGTCACGTCGAACAGCACCGCGATCGGCAGCGAGGCCCCGTGCTCGGCGGAGTCGCGCGATTCACGCGCTCCGACGCCGAAGGGATCGAGCAGCGGATGCGCGACCCACTCCGTATAGGGCTTGGCCCGCATGTCGGCGGTGTAGCCGAAGTCGTCGAGTCCGCGGGCGGCGCGGAAGGTGCGGGCGGCGTCGTAGGCGCTGTCGTCCCACTGTCCGTATCCCATGGTGATCACTGTCCTTTCGGTAGTTCGAACGGCCGGAAGCGGCGGGCGCCGTACAGCCGGTCGAGCAGGTCGTCGAATTCGTCGAGCAGGCTGCGGGCGTCGGGCCGCAGCCTCGGCGCCGATTGCAGACATCCCTCGGCGAAGGCGCGCATGGGCGCGGGCGCGCGGTCGCCGAGCATGGTGAGCAGCAGCCGGTGGGCCAGATACACATCGGTGCGCGGGCAGACCCCGGTCCCGGTTTCGGGCGGATAGTCGATCGAGGCCGGTGTGGCCGCGGGCACCCGCCCGGGCCGGGTCGCGAACGACCAGCCGACCAGGACCACCCCGTGCAGCCGAGGATGGATGAGTACGTTCTCCGCCGAGACCGCGGTGTGCACCCAGTGCGCGGTCGCCGCACCGGCCAGGCAGCGCAGCAGCCGCCGGTGCATCCAGGCGTAGTCGCGCGGGTCGAGCCCTCCCGGAAAGGCGGCGCGCACCTGGGCCAGCGTCACGAACCCGTCGGTCAGCGCGTCGAGCACGTTGATCGAGCGAACCTCGCCGGAGTCGGTATCGGTGTGGTCGACGGTGTCGATCAGGCGCGGAAAGTACGGCGCCAGCCACTCGTGCTCCGCGGTGAGCGCGGCGATGTCCGTCAACGCGTTCCGCTCGTTCGCCAGCAGCGAATTCGCGACCGGACGCCGTGCGATCTTCACCACTGCGGCCGAATCGGTGCGGTACACATCCGCGACGGAACCGCGGGCGTGCATCGCGCCGAGGCGATACGGGCCCCGCACGCCACACACCTCGAAGGCCTGCCCGGACGCGAGCCAGCTCCGGTACAGCCCGCCGAGGCGGACGAAGGCCGCGGTGGCCCGCTCGGCCTCGGCGGCGGGCACCCGATCCGGGTGCAGCGCGGCGGCCAGCCGCAGATACGTCCGATGCGCGCTGCGGCGAGCGGCGGAATCCGTTGTCGCCGCGCCGAACAGATCTTCCGGGCGTCGCACCTCCCGGATGGCCGCCGCGGCCTCTCGCGTTGTGGTCATAGTTTTAGTCTATACGACTAAAATATGACGTACCAGATCCCACGGCCAACTTTTAGTGGAAACCACAAAAACTAGGGACGGAGGCCCGCCGACCACCACGGACGAGCCGTTTGCCATGCGTTCGCGCGCCCCCACCACCGCCCGGACCGACTCCACTGTGACCGATGACACGTCTCGATCCAGGGGTGGAGTTCACGCAATTCACATGGCACGCGGCACGGTGGGTCAGCCATGATGGGGGTGTGTCTGAGATTGTGCGCCGTAGCTCATCCCGCAACGCCAAGTTGGCGAAGATTCCACTCGGTATCGCGGGACGGGCCGCTGTGGGGTTCGGCCGCAAACTCGCCGGCGGCGACAAGGGCGAGATCAATGCCGAGTTGAATCAGAAGGCCGCCGAGCAGATCTTCTCCGTTCTCGGCGAACTCAAGGGCGGCGCAATGAAATTCGGGCAGGCGCTGTCGGTGATGGAGGCCGCCGTACCCGAGGAGTTCGGCGAGCACTATCGCGAGGCGCTGACCAAACTGCAGGCCGCGGCCCCGCCGCTGCCGGCCGCCGCGGTGCATCGCGTGCTGGATCAACAGCTGGGCACGGCGTGGCGCAAGCGCTTCCGCTCCTTCGACGACGCCCCCACCGCCTCGGCCAGTATCGGACAGGTCCACAAGGCCGAATGGTCCGACGGCCGCACGGTGGCGGTGAAGGTCCAGTACCCCGGCGCCGACGAGGCCCTGCGCGCGGACCTCAAGACGCTCAATCGGATGGCCGGCATGATCGGCGCCGTCATCCCGGGCGCCGACGTCAAACCCATTCTCGCCGAGATCACCGAACGCACCGAAGAAGAACTCGACTACCGGACCGAGGCCGCCAACCAGCGTCGTTTCGCCAAGGCCTTCGACGGCCATCCTCGGTTCCTGGTACCCAAAGTGGTGGCCGGGGCACCGAAGGTGATCGTCACCGAATGGCTCGACGGCACCGCGGTCTCCGGCATCATCAAGCGGGGCGAACAGGATCCGGCGGGCACCGTCGAACTGCGCAACCGCGTGGCAACCCTGATGGGTGAATTCCACTTCTCCTCCCCCGCTCTGGCCGGACTGCTGCATGCCGACCCGCATCCCGGCAATTTCATGATGCTCGACGACGGCCGGTTGGCGGTGCTGGATTTCGGCGCCTGCGCGCCGCTGCCCGACGGGTTCCCGCCGGTGCTCGGCCAGATGGTGGCGATGGCGGTCGAGGATCGGTTCGAGGAACTGACCGATCTGATGTACAGCAACGGCTGGGTGATTCCAGGCCGCACCGTCACGCACGCGGAGATCGCCGACTATCTGCGCCCGTTCACCGATCCCATCCGCGAGGATTCTTTCCACTTCACCCGCAAGTGGATGCAGCGCGTGGCGGGCAAGGCCACCGATGTGAGCCGCCCGGAGATGAAAACCGGTATGTCGCTGCAACTTCCGGCCGAACACATCATGGTGTTCCGGGTGCTGATGGGTTCGATCGGCATCTGCGCACAGCTCGACGCCGAGGTGCCCTTCATGAAGCTGATGCACGACTGGGTGCCCGGCTACGCCGAATACCGCAGCGCCAGTTGATCCTTCGCCCCGACGGGCGCCGAATAGGGGACAAGCCCCGCATCCGACATCGGATGCGGGGCTTGTTCGTGTTCCCAGAAGTGGCCGAGGCGGATCCGCGCTCGGCCCGAACCGGCGCCGATCACGCCAGTGCGACCTTCCGCGGGCGGCCGCGCGGCCGCTTGCGGGCGATCACGACGCCCTGTTCGAAGATTTCGCCACCCCAGACACCCCAGGGCTCACCGCGATCCAGGGCGGCGGCGAGGCAGCCCTTGCGGATCGGGCAGGAAGCGCACAGTGTCTTGGCCTCTTCCAGCTGGGTGGGGCTTTCGGCGAACCACAGGTCCGGGTCACCGACTCGGCAGGGCAGTGCGAGCGCGACACCGCGGGTGCGGGCCGGCCTCGAGGCCTGGGTCGATCGGCATGTCACGCGAGTAGCGGTCGCGGTGGACACGTCTTGCTCCTTCAGCTCGTGCAGCGGTCGTTTCGTTGTCTTCCGCGAAACCGGTGCCGGTGGCTGGAGGCCGAAAAAGAACTATGGCCACGGTTTCGCTTCGGGCGATCCGTGGCCAGGAGGCTGCGGTAGCTGGTGCTACCTGAACCGACTTCGGTGTCGGTTACTGATCACGGTCGCTGGGTGTGCGTTGCGGAGGCGGGCTGCCTGCAGATTCGCCGTCATACGATCGGCTTCCACTGCGAAGGCGTCGGCTGCGTCGGTGTGGAAACCGATGTGTGCCTGATGCCAACCCCACTCGGACTTGTCTGCGGCAATTGCATATGCGGGCGCTTGCGGTCGAGCACCGATAATGCTTGCGACAGACAGACCGGTCCCCTGCAAGGCGAGGACCCCCCGGGAGGCGGACACGACAGAAACCACCGGTGCCACAACGCTTCTCGAAGCGAGAGTCACGATGTTGTTCATTTTGTCTACCTCCCTCCTACTCGTTATCCGACTGATCACTGTGCGCGCCGGAATGCCCTCCCAGCGCGTGATCACCACCCTACGGGTGCGATACACAACCGCACAACCTATTTTTCACCTGCGGTTTTGTCCTTCGCGGCACCTTCGCCGAATCACCGGTTGCGCACCCGTGATCGCACGATCGCGAGCAGCTCCGGACCGAACTGCTGCGACTTCTGCTGTCCGATACCCGGAATCGCGGCCAGCGCGTCCTCGTCCATCGGCACCTGTTCCGCGATCGCGGTCAGCGTTTTGACGCTCACCACCGCGAACGGTTTGATCTGCAATTCCTCGGCCCGCTGCCGCCGCCATTCCTGCAGCGCGCCGAGCAGTTCGGTGTCCACCTCGGCCGGACAGCCCGAACACCGCCCGAGCAGCGTGTCGGTGGAATTGAGCAGCGAACGTCCGCACACCCGGCAGACCGGCAGCCGGCGGCCGCGACCACCCCGCGTCCCCGCCTGCTGAGCGACCATCGACGCCGGGGAATCCTCCGGCACCAACCCGGTGAGGAATCGGCTGCGCCGCCGGTTGCGCCGCCGGCCGTCGGCGCGCGACAGCGCCCAGGACAACCGCAGATGTTCGCGCGCGCGGGTCACGCCCACGTAGAGCAGCCGCCGCTCCTCCTCCAGCGCGGCCTCGTCGGTCACCGCGCCGCCCTCACCGAGCACATGGGCGATGGGCAGGGTGCCGTCGGCCAGACCGACCAGGAAGACCGCATCCCATTCCAGCCCCTTGGCCGCGTGCAGCGAGGCGAGGGTGACACCCTGCACGGTCGGTGGGTGGCGCGACTCGGCACGGACGGCCAATTCCCGTAGCAGCCCGACGAATTCGAGGGCGGGATCGTGGGCGGCGAGTTCCTCGGTGAGCTGCACCAGGGCCACCAGCGACGACCAGCGTTCGCGAGCCTGCGCACCGGCCGGCTCCTCGGCGGTGAGTCCCAGCCGGGCCAGGACCGCGCGCACGAGCGTCACGACCTCGGGACCACGGGCCGCGGGCAGATCGTCGCGGGCTCCGGCCTGGCGCAGTGCCTGCACCGCCTGCCGGACCTCGGCTCGCTGGAAGAACCCCTCGCCGCCGCGGACCTGGTAGGGAATGTCCGCCTCGGTCAGCGCCTGCTCATACACCTCGGACTGGGCGTTGATGCGATACAGCACGGCGATCTCAGCGGCCGGAACACCCCGCCCGAGCAGGCCGGCGATGCCCTTGGCGACGGCGGTGGCCTCGGCGACCTCGTCGTCGTACTCGGCGAAGGAGGGTTCCGGCCCGTCGGCGCGCTGCCCGACCAACTGCAGCCGGGTTCCCGCGATCCGGCCGCGGGCGGCGCCGATCACGCGATTGGCCAGCGACACCACCTGCGGCGTCGAACGGTAGTCCCGTTCCAGCCGGACGACGGTGGCGTCGGGGAACCGGCGGGAGAAGTCGAGCAGATAGGCCGGGCTGGCGCCGGTGAACGAGTAGATCGTCTGATTGGCGTCACCGACCACGGTCAGGTCGTCGCGATCGCCGAGCCACGCGTCGAGGACGCGCTGCTGCAGGGGGGTCACGTCCTGGTATTCGTCGACGACGAAGCACCGGTAGCGACCGCGGAACTCCTCGGCCACGGCCGGGTAGTCCTCGAGCGCGGCGGCGGTGTGCAGCAGCAGGTCGTCGAAATCGAGCAGCAGACCGTCCGGGGTGTTCTTCAACGTCTCGTAGCCGGTGTAGACGGCGGCGATCTTGTCCGCCTGATACGGAATGTCGCGATGGTGGCGCTGGGCGGCGCCGGCGTAGTCCTCCGGCGCGATGAGCGAGGCCTTCGCCCATTCGATCTCGCCCGCCAGATCACGCACATTCTCCGTCGCGGTCGGCAGCCCCACGCGCTGGGCGGCCTGGGCGACCACCGCGAATTTGGAGTCGATGAGCTTCCACGGCACATCGCCGACGATCTGTGGCCAGAAGTACTTCAGCTGTCGCAGCGCCGCGGCGTGGAACGTGCGCGCCTGAACCGTCTGCGCGTCACCCCCCAGGCCGAGCGCGCGCAACCGTGCCCGCAGTTCACCTGCCGCCCGGGCCGTGAAGGTCACCGCCAGCACCTGGTCGGCGCGCACATGCCCGGCCGAGACCAGATGCGCGATGCGGTGGGTGATGGTCCGGGTCTTGCCGGTGCCCGCGCCCGCGATCACACACACCGGCCCGCGCGGCGCCCGCACCGCGGCGGCCTGCTCGGGATCGAGCCCGTCGAGCCGCAGGCTGGTCGATGAGGTCGGGACAGGCACGCGCTCCATCATGACAGGCACCACCGACATCCGCGCCGCCGCGACGACGCCCCGCGGTTACCCGGCCTCACGGGTGCACAGCGCGTTGCCCTCGGCCGGCGCGAGCGTCGCTCAACTCCGCGCGTCGCGCAGCGTCCGCAGCGCTGCGGCGAAGTCGGCGGTCCGGCCCCGCAACGGCCCGAAGAAGGCCCGGTCGCAGTCCTCCACCGCGACGATCGCGCGATTCACCAGTGCCACACCGGCTTTCGTGGGGACCAAGGATTTCGCGCGCCGGTCGTGCGGATGATCGCGCCGTTGGATCAGGCCCTTCTGTTCGAGAGCGCGTAGTACCTGGGAGGTCATCATCGGGTCGGTGGCGGCATGGGCGGCCAGATCGCGCTGCGTGATCGGGGTGTCGGCATTCGATCCACCGAACCACGTCAGCGCGGCCAGGAGCACGAACTGCACGTGGGTGAGATCGAACGGGGCCAGCGCCGCGCGCACCGCCGCCTGCCACCGGTTGGTCACCTGCCACAACAACAGGCCCGGACTCTCATCGGCACTACCGAATTCCGTTCGCAGCGCGTGGGTTTCGTCGCTCACCGGTCCGCCCTCGACCACCCACCCGCGTCCTCTCCCAGCATGGCCTGCGAGATGACCGCGAAATCGTGCGCGCTCAGTTCCACCACACCGCGCCGCAGCACGATGCCCCAGTTGGGAACGCTGGTGAGATCGAGATCACCGCGCACGGCATCGATCGCGACATCGTGCGCGTCCGGGCGAAAGGTCACCGCGCGCCGCCACGGCCGGAAGCAGCCGCCCGGATCCTCCGCCTGCCACGCGGGCCGGTCGTCGACCGTGCCGATCGCGGTGAACGACTTGACCGGTTCCCCCTCGCGCATACCGGTTCTGGGCGAGTAGTAGACGAGTCCGTCACCCGGTCGCATCCGTTCGACCGCGGCACGCTTGCCGTGATTGGCCTGCGCGATGCCGAGCTCCACCCCGCGACGCACGTGATCGCGGGAGACGACGGCCAGCCAGTACGTGTTCATGATGTCCTCCTGAAACGATTCAACGGGCGAACGATTCAGCGGGTGCCCGGAACGGCGCGGCGCGCCTCGGCGGTCTCGACCAGCGCCGCGAGGTCGCGATGGACGGAGTCGGCCAGTCCGCGGCCCATCAGCGCCGACCACAGCCGGCGCAGCGGACCGGTCATCGAGATGGTCACCGCCACCTCGGTGCCCGCGGCCGTCCGCACCACGCGATGGGCGAAGGTCAGCCGAGCGCCGAACAGCCGCGAGACGTCGACGAACTCCTCATCGGTCAGCTTCTCGACCACGAACGCGACCTTCGGTCCCCCTTTCGGCTTCAAGGTCCCCGTGGCGCCCTCGACGAAGGGGCCGTCCAGCCGCACCCATTCGGTGTCGGCATTCCATTCCGGCCAGGCGACCATATCGGCCCAGACCGCGAAGAAGTCGGCGGGCGCGGCGGTGGATACGGCGTGAGCTGCGGCGATCTGTCTCATGCATTTAGTATGCGCGCTTACTATTTGCTTGGCAAGTCCCTCCGGCAGAGGTCACAACCAGCCGTGGGAACACGGAAAACCCATTCGATGTTCAATCAGGCGTGACTGCTACTGACCTGACCATGTACTCGACGACCTGGTGCGGATATTGCCGCCGCCTCAAGAAGCAACTCGACGAGGCGGGAATCACCTACACCGTCGTCGACATCGAACAGGACCCCGAAGCGGCCGAATTCGTCGGCAGCGTGAACGGCGGCAACCATGTGGTGCCGACCGTCAAGTACTCCGACGGATCCACTGCCACCAACCCGAGCCTCGCCCAGGTGAAGACCGCGCTCGCCGCGATCGGCTGACCGGCGGCGAGTCGCGGGCGAATCAGCCTGCGGCAGCCCAGGATTCGACGATGGTGCGGGCGATGGAAATGGAGCCCGGCAGCAGTAGCCGCTGCTGCTCGGCATTTCCGGTGTCGCCGGTGACCGAACCCCACGCACCCGCGGCCAGCGCCGTGCGCACCTCGTCGCGGGTGAACCAGTGGGCCTCGGCGATCTCGCCGTCGGAGAAGACCAGCGGCGCGGCGGGATCGGCGACCGCGGCGAACCCCAGCATGAGCGAACGGGGCAGCGGCCACGGCTGACTGCCGAGATAGCGGATATCGCGCACCGCGACACCGACCTCCTCGCGGACCTCGCGCTCGACGCAGCGTTCCAGCGACTCCCCCGCCTCCACGAATCCGGCCAGCAGCGAGAACATCTTCTCCGGCCAGTTCTGCTGACGGCCCAGCAGGACCCGGTCGCCGCCGTCGTGCACCAGGCAGATGATGGCCGGGTCGATGCGCGGGAATTCCTCGTGCCCGGAAGCGTTGACGCGCGACCAGCCGGCATTCGACACCGTGGTCGGGCTGCCATCGACGGCGCTGAACCGGGCGCGGTCGTGCCAGTTCAGCAGCGCCAACGCGGTGGACAGGACGCCGAGGATGACATCGTCGAGGTGCAGCGTGGTGCCCACCACCCGCAAGTCCATCAGCTGACCCTCGAGCTCGTTGTCCCGAACGGCCCACATGTGCGCGCCGTCGACCACACCCAGCAGGACCGCCTCGGGCATCGGCTCGGACGCATAGTCCAGCGCCGCTTCCAGCACGAGCTGATCACCGTCGATCCGAACCTGACCTCGCCGGTTCATCCGCACCAGTTTGGCCTCGGCCCAGCCTTGCTTCAGTGCCTGCTCGTCCGAGCGCAATATCTCGGCACGATCGAGAGCGGAACGCGACAGCAGGGGAAGACCATTCAGTTCGAATACCGACACGCTTCGAGCGTATCGCGGTGGCCGCGCGGGCCTGGAAGAGGCAGCTGCGCGACCCCGCCGGGTACCGCCGTCCGTGCTATTTGTGCACGCGACGGATGTAGAGCAGTTTGTCGCCGGTTTCCAGGGCATCCACCTCCGGCTCGTCGACCCGGATCAGCGTGCCCTCCCGGACCACGCCGAGCACGATATCGCGCAGATGCCGCGGCGAGCCGCCGACCTCGTCGGATTCCACGTCCCGCTCGGCGATGGCGAAACCGGCCTCGGGGGTGAGCAGGTCCTCGATCATGTCGACGACGCTGGGGGTGGTGGTCGCGATACCGAGCAGCCGGCCCGCCGTCTCCGAGGAGACCACGACCGAATCGGCACCGGACTGCCGCAACAGATGGGTGTTCTCGGCCTCGCGGATCGAGGCGACGATCTTGGCCTTGGCGTTGAGTTCGCGCGCGGTGAGCGTGACCAGCACCGCGGTGTCGTCACGGTTCGCGGCGATGACCAGCGAGGCCGCGTGCTGAGCTCCAGCCAGCCGCAGCACATCCGATTGCGTCGCCGAGCCGTGCACCGTCACCAGCCCGGCGTTGGCCGCGGCCTCCAGCACGGTCGCGTCGGTGTCGACCACCACGATCTCGGCCGGTTGCACCCCGTCGCCGAGCATCGCGTCGACCGCGGTCCGGCCCTTCGTGCCGTATCCGACGACCACGGTGTGATTACGCACCCTCTGCCTCCATCGCTGAATTTTGAACGCCTGTCGTGACCGCTCGGTGAGCACCTGCAGGGTGGTACCGACCAAGACGATCAGGAACAGCACGCGCAGCGGGGTGATGACGATCGTGTTGATCAGCCGCGCCTGCTCCGTGATCGGGGTGATGTCGCCGTAGCCGGTGGTCGACAGCGAGACCGTCGAGTAGTAGGCGGCGTCGAGCAGGGTCAGCTCCTCGCCGCGGTTGTCGTGATATCCCGCGCGGCCGAAATAGACCACCAATGTCGCCGCCACCAGCAGCAGCACCGCGAACGCGACCCGGCGGGTCAGCGAGACCCAGGGACTGGTCCGGATCTCCGGAATGCGCAGAATGCCGACCAGGGCGTAATCGGGGCGTTCCGTCAAACGGCCCAGACCTCGTGAGCTGTCACCGAACACGGCATCCCCCGGATATGTCGTTGCTCACCTGTGCCACAGATCCGCAGCGTACCGGCCGGATGCCGACTCCACGGACTGGGCACGCGAGTGGGAACTGCCCGGCGTGAGTGGGCAGGAGCGGAGGCGGCAGCGCAGCGTCACCACGGAGCGACCCCACTCACGCCGAAACAACACAGCGTGAGTGGGCAGGAGCGCAGGCGGCAGCGCAGCGTCACCACGAAGCGACCCCACTCACGCCGAAACAACACAGCGTGAGTGGGCAGGAGCGCAGGCGGCAGCGTAGCGTCACCACGGAACGGCCCCGCTCGCGACGGAGAGAGCGCGGCAGCCGGGGGCGAGGAAAGGACACAGCATGAGTGACGCCGGTCGGGCCTCACAGCGGCGAGCGGTGCTGATGAGTACCGCGCTGTTCGGCATGGGGACCCTGCATTTCGTGGCGCCCAAGCCCTTCGATTCGATCGTGCCGCCCGCTCTCCCGGGTCGGGCCCGGACCTACACCTACGCCTCGGGTGTGGCCGAAATCGGTGTGGCGGCCGCCCTGGCGGCTCCGCGCACCCGGCGGCTCGGCGGCCGGCTCGCGGTTCTGTTGTTCCTCGCGGTCTTCCCGGCCAACATCCAGTTCGCCGCCGATTCGGTGCGAAATCCGAAGGCGGCCAAGGCGATCAAGTGGGTGTCGGTGCTGCGGTTGCCGTTCCAGGTGCCGATGATCACCCAGGCCCTGCGCATCAGCCGCGAAGCGGCCTGAGCGGCAACGACTTTCACTCGGGCGGGTAGTCCGGGTCGAAATCGGCGTCGGACACCGGGTCGGGCGGCGGCTCGTCGCCGTACTCCTCGTCGGGCGGAAGGTCGCCGGCGAGTTCCGGGCCGGCCCCTGCCCGCGGGTCGGCGGGCGGCGCCCAGGCGGGCGCGACCTCGGCGATGAGATCGGCCAGTTCGGCCGGCCCCGGCAGTTCGGCGGGCGCGACCGTCCGGCCGCTGCGGACGTAGTGGAATGCGGCGCCGACCTTGTCGAGCACGAGCTCTTCGGCTTCCCCGGTCTGCGCGGCCATCATGCGGGCCCAGGCGACCCGGTAGACGGCCAGCTGCATCGCGACCGAGCGTTCTTCCGCGCGTGACGGTTCCGAGCCGGTCTTCCAGTCCACGACCAGCCAGCGGCCGCCGGGTTCGCTGAACACCGCGTCCATGCGGCCGCGAATGAGGGTGGCGCCGATGCTGGTCTCGAATCCCACTTCGACATCGATGGGGTTGCGGTCGGCCCAGGGCGAGGCCAGGAACGCCTCCTGCAACCGGATCAGGTCGGCGTCGCCCGCACCGCTGTCGGCGGCGCCGGGCAGTTCGTCGAAATCGAGCAACCCGACCGCACCGAACCAGCGCTGCAACCAGGCGTGAAATGCGGTGCCGCGCCGGGCCAGCGGGCTCGGCGGATACGGTAGCGGCCGCCGCAGCCGCGCCGCGAGCTTGGCCGGATCGGCCCGCATATCCACCAGCGCGGTGGCGGGCAGCTGCGCGGGCAACTCCACTTCGTGGATGCCCTCGACCGTCGCGAAATGCTCAGTGAGCAGGGCGTCCACATCGTCGGCCCAGCCTTCGGGATCCGGATCGTGGTCGGGCGCCGCGCCTTCGGCCGATCCGTTGCCGGAGACCGTGCCGTCCGTGCCGGAGGTCGCCGGGTCGTCCGTCAGGTCGGCGAACAGATCCAGCTGGCGCGCAGATTCGAGTTCGCTCGTGGCGTCGTGGGCACGGCGGGACGGAACCGGGGGGATCTCGGCCCGGGCGGGAGCGGTTCGGCCGCTCGTCGGCTGGGTGCGGTGCTCACGAGGTTCGGGCGGAAGGTGCGCGAGCGCGGTGCGGACCAGGTCCGCGCCCGCTTCGACCGCACGCCGCCGCACGCCGAGCGGATCGCGGGGCCAGTCGGCCACGGCGGGATTGTCGGTGAAGGGATTGGGTGCGTCGGGGGGTGGTGGGTCGGCCCACAGGTCGACACGCACGGTGCCGTGTCCGGGAGACTCCGGATGTTCGGTCCACCGTTTCAGTTCGAGTAGGAAATCCGAGGGCCCCTTCGGCGTGGAACCGGTCTCGGCCCAGTGGTGCGCCGAAACGAACAGTGCGCGTTCGGTTCTGGTGAGCGCGACGTAGAACAGGCGGCGTTCCTCGTCGAGGCGGCGGCGGGCCAGCGCCTCCTTGTGGTGTTTGATCGCCCGTTCCAGATCCGTGCGGTCGTACAGTTCGGTGAGGTCGAGGACCGGTACCCCGTCGCGCGCGGGCGCGGTATCCGTTGCGTCACCGTCGTTGTCACGTTGCCGGTCGCCCCGCAGCGAGGTGGGGAGTTCGGCGAGTGCGCCGAGCCAGGTCGCGGCGGCGTTCCCGGAGGGAAACAGGCTCCGCGATACGTGCGGGACGGCCACAACCTCCCATTCCAGCCCTTTGGCCGCGTGCACGGTGAGCACCTGGACGCGGTCGTGCGCCACCTCGACTTCGCCCGGCTCCAGACCGTTCTCGACCTCTTCGGCGGCGGCGAGGAAGCTCAGCAGACCGGGCAGGGTGGCACGGTGGTCACCGGCATATCCCGCGACCACGTCGGCGAAGGCGTCCAGATGTTCGCGCCCCGCACCGGCGCCGGCGGCCGCGCGACGGGTCTGGGTTTCCACACCGACCCCGATCGTGCGTTCCACATCGGCGACCAGTTCCGGCAGCGACTGCCCGCTGCGTTCACGCAGGGCCGCCAGCTCCCGCCCCAATGCGACGATGCGCGCGTATCCGAGCTCCGAATATCGTTGCGCCGAACCGGGATCGGCGATCGCATCCGCGATGCCGGCTTGTTCGGCGGGTTCGGGCGCCACGGCCCGCAGCGCATCCGACAGCCCGGCGGCGTCGGTGATCGGTTCCGCGCGGCCCGGCGTCCCGACGATCGACAGCTCCCGCGCCCGCGCCGACAACGCCTTCAGATCGCTCACGCCCAACCGCCAGCGCGCGCCGGTGAGGATGCGCATCGCGGCACTGCCGGCCGCCGGATCGGCGATCAAACGCAGGGTGGCGACGATATCGGCCACTTCCGGGGTGGCGAGCAGACCGCCCAGGCCGACGATCTCCACCGGCAGCCCCCGCGCGCGTAACGCCTCGGCCAGCGGCGCGGCGTCGGCGTTGCGGCGCACCAGGACCGCGGAGGTCGGGGGTGGCCGTCCGGCGTCGGCACACTGCTCCCATTCCGCGGCGATCCGCTCGGCAACCCACTTCCGTTCGTCGGCAACGGTGTCGGTGAGAGCCAGCGCGACGGTGCCGGCCGTCGCCTGAGGCCGGGGGCGCAGCGCGTCGACCGTGACCCCGCCCTCGGCGCCGCGCAGTGGTTCGGCGACCAGATTCGCCAGCTCCAGCGCCTCCGGCGGATTGCGCCAGCTCGTCAGCAGCGGCAACACCGGCGCGGCGACATTCGGGGCGGCCGGGAAATCGGTGGTGAAGCGGGGCAGGTTGGCCGCCGACGCACCGCGCCAGCCGTAGATGGACTGCATCGGATCGCCGACCGCGGTCACCGCCGGGCGGGTGGCGACGTCCGTCTGCGGCGCCTCGGCGCCGAGACCGACCGCGCCGCGGTCACCGAACAATGCGGCGAGCAGAATGCGCTGGGCGTGACCGGTGTCCTGATATTCGTCCAGCAGCACCAGGCGAAACCGCTCGCATTCCGCCGCACCGACCTCGGCGTGCGTGGCGGCCAGCCGCGCGGCCAGCGACATCTGCGAGCCGAAATCCAATGCGCCCCGGCGCCGTAACTCCTCGCCGAGCCGCGCGACCAGCGGCAGCAGCGCCACCCGATCCTGTTGGGCTTTGACGATCCCGCGCAGCTCCTGATTCGGACCGCCGCGCTGGCGCGGACCGGGAGGCAGCGTCTCCACCAGCCGTTCCAGCTCCCGATGCGCCACCGCCAACTGCTCGGGTTCCACCAGATGTTCGGCGAGCTGACCGGACAGCGCGAGCACCGCCTCGGTGACCGATACCGGGGTGCGCTCGGTATCGAGATCACCGTCCCAGCCGGTGACCACGCGATGGGCGAGCTGCCACAGCTGGGTTTCGGTGAGCAGTGTGGCCGAGGGCTCCACGGGCAGCAGCAGACCGTGTTCGGCCAGCAGCCGCCCGGCGTAGGAGTGGTAGGTGCTGATCTCCGGCTCGGATCCGACCAGGGTCGCGCGCAGGCGCCCGGTGCTGTCGATCTCGCGCAGCAGCGGCGATCCGGCCAGCCGCGCCAGGCGCGTGCGAATGCGAGTTGTCAACTGCTGCGCGGCTTTTCGGGTGAACGTCAGCCCCAGCACCGCGTCCGGCGCCACCAGCCGATTGGCGACCATCCAGACCACCCGCGCGGCCATCGTCTCGGTCTTGCCCGCGCCCGCACCGGCCACCACGAGGGTCGGGCCGAGCGGTGCGGCGATGACGGCGGACTGTTCGTCGGTGGGTGGCGGCAGGCCCAGTGCCTGCGCCAGCTGCTCCGGCGTGATCGTCATCGATCCGTCACCTGGCGGCCCGTGTCCTGCACGGGGCAACTGCCGGCGACCTGGCAGTGCCGGCAGCCGTCGTTGCGCATGGCCAGGAAGCCGGGCCCGCGGGTGGCGGCCGCCGCATCGTGAATCGCCTTGCGCCACTGGGCGATACCGTCGGAATCGAGTGCGGTCTGCAACCGCTCGGTGGCCCCGTCGCGGCTGGGTTTGGCCACGTAGACGAGCCGGGCGCCGCCCGGTTCGACGCGGTCGCCGTCCACCTCCG
Source organism: Nocardia sp. BSTN01 (assembly GCF_015354405.1). Lineage (GTDB taxonomy): Bacteria > Actinomycetota > Actinomycetes > Mycobacteriales > Mycobacteriaceae > Nocardia. The sequence goes on from NZ_JADKYP010000009.1 coordinate 81,501, forward strand.
CGGCGAATCCGCCCGCCCCGGCGGCCACCTGGTAGGTCGCCAGCTGTGCGTGATCCTGAGCGGCCTGTTTGGAGATCGGGGTCTTGCCGGTCTTGACGTCGACGATGACGAAGCGGCCCAGCGCGTCACGCTCCACCCGGTCGACGCGGCCGCGGATGCGCACCGGCACCTCGTCCGGGTCGCGGGCCGGCAGCACACAGTCCACCGGCACCTCGACACCGACCTCGGCCAGCTCGGCCCGGGTGTTGCGCAACCAGGCGAGGAAGGTGTCGACCATGGCTTCGGTGCGGCGTAGTTCCAGCCGGGAGTGCCAACTGTGCGGGCCGTCCTCCCCGGAACTCGGGTCCACGGCCTTCCATGCCTTGACCAGCGCCGCCTTCACCTGTTCCTCGGTCACTCGCCCGGCCAGCGCCTGGACCAGGGTGTGCACGAGATTGCCCTTGACGGCATGCGGATTGTCCCCGTCGCTGCCGCCGTGTCGTTCCAGCGCCCAGCGCAGCGGACAGGTCTGCAACAGCTCGACCGTCGACGGGGACAACGCGACCGGCCCGTCACCGTCGTCCCACAGCGCCAGTTCCGAACTCGGATCCGCGATGCCGTACCACTCGTCCGGATGGGCGCCGCGCACACCGGCCGCGGCCAGACGGGCCAATTGAGCGGCGGCCCGGTCCCGGCGGGCGGGGTCGGCGCCGTCGTCGCAGACCACGCCGCGCAATTCGGCGATCAGCGCCTGCGCGACCAGCGCGCGCCCCGGATCGACCGGCGGCGGAATACGTCCCGGCTCCCCCGGTTCCGCCTCCGGATCGAGTTCGGCCAGGAATCGGGACGGCACCAGATCGCGCTCTCCGGTAACGGATTCGACCGCGGTCACCAGCAGGCTGTGGCGGGCCCGGCTGCACGCCAGCAACAGCAACCGGCGCTCCTCGGCGAGGATCGGCGCGGCCCGGCTGACCTGCTCGCCCGGATCGGCCACGCCCCCGATGAGGTCGACCAGTTCCTCGATGCCGAGCAAGGTCCCGCGCGGACGCAGGTTGGGCCAGATCCCCTCCTGCACTCCGGCGACGGCCACCACATCCCATTCCCGGCCGGCCGCGGCGTGCGCGCTCACGATCGCCACCGCGTCACCCGGTTCGGTCAGCGGAGCCGAATCCTGGTTGATCTCCTGCTGTTCCAGATATTCGACGAAACCTTCGACGGATGCGCCGGGCAGCCGGTCGACGTAGGCGGCAGCGGCATCGAAGAGACCGACGGCGGCATCCAGGTCGCGATCGGCCTGCACGGCACCGGCGCCGCCGCGCTCGGACTGCGCCACCCAGCGCTTCTCCAGCCGCGACGCGGTCCACAACGCCCACAACGCATCCTCGATCCCGGCCCCGCGCCGCAGCGCCCGCCGCGCCCGGTCGACTGCCCGCAGCACCCGCACCAGCGGCGCCACCTCGACCTCGGTGAGCCGATCGAGCAGGGTGCGATCGCCCACTCCGGTGATGAGGTCGCGCAGCACGACCGCCGAGGACCGGTCGAGTTCGGAGTAGGGGGCGAGGGCCGCCGGCGATTCCTCGACTGTCGATGAGCCAGGCGCCGGTGGCGCGGAATCGCCATTGCCGGGCAGACCCGGCTCGGGTTCGCCTGTCCGCGTAGGAGATTCGGCTCCCGGCTCACCGGCGCCGAGCTCCGCGTCGCCGTGGCCACCCGTGCTCGGCTCGGTCCGCGGATACCCGCGCTCGATCAGCGCGCGGCGAACGCCGCGGCGCAGGCGGCGCAGGCTGATCTGATCCGCGCCGCCGAGCGGGCCCAGTAACAGATCGAGCGCATCGTCCTCGGTGAACATCTCCGAGCGCCCGCGTTCGACCACCAGCAGGGCGCGCAGCGACTGCAGCATCCACGCGGCGCCGCGCCGCCGGGCCAGCGGGGTGTCCGGTTTCGGTTGCAGCACCGGCACTCCCGCGGCGGTGAGCGCGCGGCGCAGCGGCCCCAGCGACAGCGGCACCGAGCGCACGACGACCGCCATCCGCGACCACGGCACATCCGCGGTGAGATGCGCCCGCCGCAGGTGGTCGGCGATCAGCGCCGCCTCCTTGGCGGGGGTGGTGAGAACCCGCACCAGCACCTGCCCGTCGACGGCGGGATCGCCGAGCAGATGGGGTCCGCCGGTCCGCACGTCGAAGCGGTGCGCGGTCCGGCCCGGCATGCGGGCGGCGATCCGGGCCACCGCGTCGTGCACCGCCGGCGCGCAGCGATGATCGTCGTGCAGGACGATCCGGCGTTCGGGTGGGGCATCGGGTTCGGTGACGAAACGGGTGTCCGCACCACGGAAACTGAAGACCGCCTGATCCGGATCGCCGGCCACGACGGTGGTCGCCGGCCCGGACCCGATCGCGCGAATCAGTTGTGCGGCAAGCGGATCCACATGCTGGGCGTCGTCGACCAGGAGGGTGCGGATGCGTTCGCGCTCGGCGACGAGAAGTTCCTCGTCCTCGATCAGCACGTCCAGTGCGGCGCCGACCAGTTCGGCGGCGTCCAGGGCGGGGGCGCTGGCCTCGGGGGCTTGGACGCCGACCGACCAGCGCAACAGCATCGACTGCTCGTAGCGCTGCGCGAACGATCCGGCCGCCTCCCATTCCTCGCGTTCGTGCAGGCGCCCCAGTTCGATCAGATCCTCGGGTCCCAGATCGCGCTCGGTGGCGCGCAACATCAGGTCGCGCAGTTGCTCGGCGAAACCATTGGTGCCGAGTGCCGCGTGCAGGCGCGGTGGCCACAGCACCTCGGCGCCGGACGACATGTCGGCGAGTTCGCCGCGCAACATCTCGCGCAGGACCACGTCCTGCTCGGCGCCGGTCAGCAGCCGCGGCGGCGGATTGCCGCGCGCGGCCGCGTGCGTGCGCAGGATCGCGAAGGCGTAGGAGTGCACCGTGCGCACCATCGGCTCGCGCCCGGCGCCCGGCACCCCGCCGAGTTCGGGTGCGAGCGCGGTCAACTGCCGGGTGAGAGCGTTGCGGACCCGCAGCGCGGCCTGTTTGGAATGGGTGAGTACCAGCACCGAGTCCGGATCGGCGCCCGCGACGATGCGATCGGCGGCGAGATCGGTGAGCAGCGCGGTTTTCCCGGTGCCGGGACCGCCCAGCACCTGCCAGGGTCGCCAGCCCGGGTCCGCGCCCGACCCACCCGCGAACAGCGTTCGGACATCGGCACCCCACTCGCGTGGCCGGGGTGCGGTCTCACTGCGGCGCACCAGTCGCACCGAGCTATCCGATCGCATCACACGCGCTATTTCAACAGACACCCCCGACAGGATCGAATTCCGTGACAGCAAACGCACCCCGCGCATCCGATGTGTCCGTGTTGTGATCGGCGCCACGCCCGTCCGGGCGCTATTCACGACTTCACGCCGATCTCCGCCCGCGACCGATAATGCCTGGTAGACGGCGTGTACGCCGTGCCGCACCGCGGCGCGTCGAGGCCGCTGCGAATATCGGGCCGAAAATCCCACCGCCGCAGTCGTTCCCCGGCGGTTCACCGGCGCGGCCAGCACCCGGCAATCCCCGTGCCCGATTCTCGCGAACGGAACGCACCGGTCGCACCACCGCCGCGCCGACGGCACAATGATCGGGTGCCCGACGCCCCTATTCATCGATTCGGCCCCGCCGACGGCCCACTCGTCCTCGCCCTGCACGGCCTGACCGGACACGGGCGGCGGTGGAGCGCGCTGGCCGAAGGGCAGTTGCCCGAGGTACGCGTCCTCGCTCCCGACCTGCGCGGCCACGGGCGGGCGAGTTCCCTGCCGCCGTGGACCTTCGAGCAGATCGTCGACGATCTGGTTCCGCTGCTCACCGAACCGGCGGTCGTCGTGGCGCATTCGTTCGGAGCGGCGGTCGCCGTCCATCTGTCCCGCCACCGCCCCGACCTGGTCCGCGCACTGGTGCTGCTGGATCCCGCGATCGGCCTCGATCCGGTGCTGCTCCACGACATCGCCGAGGCGGGTCTGGCGCGGCCGGATTACGCCGACATCGCCGAGGCGCGCCACGACAAACTCGAGACGGCCTGGGCCGACGTGGACCCCGAACTGCTCGATGCCGAACTCGCCGAACACCTGGTCGAAACGCCCGAGGGCCGGGTGACGTGGCGGATGAGCGTGCCCGCCGTCACGTCCTACTGGAGTCAGCTGGCGCGCGAGCTGGTGCTGCCGCCGCCGCACATTCCGACCGTGCTGGTCCGCGCCGGTAAATCCCCGTTCGTCACCCCTGCGACCGTCGAGGCGTTCGCCACGCTGCCGGATTTCACGCTGCACGAATTCGACTGCGATCACATGGTCGCCCAGGCGCGTCCCGCCGAGACCGCGGCCGTCGTCCGGTCGGTGCTCTGATGCCCACCACGGACGCCGAGATCGAGCGGGTGCGGGAACTGGTCGCGGCCATTCCGCCCGGCCGGGTCGCCACCTACGGCGAAATCGCGGCGGCCGCCGGACTGTCGACGCCGCGAACCGTCGGCTGGATCATGCGCACCGACTCCGCCGATCTGCCCTGGCATCGCGTGCTGCGCGCCGATGGCACCCCGGCGAGCCATCTGGTGCAGCGCCAATTGCGCCGGCTGGCCGAGGAGGGCTGTCCGATCCGCGGCGACCGCGTGGACCTGGCCGCCGCCCGCCACCGATTCGACCACTGACGGCATCGCGGCAATCCGACACTGACGGCATCGCCGGATCCGGCTGTCGACCTCGGCATCGGCCCGTCGGTATCCGAATTCGCCCATTACTCCCGTTCGGCGGTTACCGTGGAGGAATGACCACCCGTCTGGCGTGCGTGGTGTTCGATGCGATAAGGCCACGGAACGTGGCGCGGTTCTGGGCGGAGTTGCTCGACTGGCAGATCACCGTGGACCGTCCGCACGCGGTCGAGGTGGCTGCTTCCGATCCGGATGCCGCCGATGTGTCGTTGATGTTCGTGCCGACGGCCGGACCCAAGTCCGGGAAGAACCGCATCCATCTCGATGTGGTCGGTCGTTCGCTGGATCATCAACGCGTGCAAGTGGATCGGGCGCTGGCGCTGGGCGCGCGGCCGATCGACATCGGCCAAGGCGCGGTGCCCTGGACGGTGCTCGCCGATCCCGAGGGCAACGAATTCTGCGTCCTCGAGCCGCGCGAGGAATATGTGGATACCGGCGCGGTCGCCGCGATCGTCGTCGACACTCCGCATCCCACCCGGCTGGCCCGGTTCTGGGAGACCGCCGCGGGGTGGCCGCTGACCCACGACGAATCGCGGATGTCCGGCATCCGCTCGGCCACCGGTCAGGGTCCGTGGCTGGAATTCCTGCGCACCCAGGTCGCGGCCCGCGAATGCGATCGCGTCCACCTCGATGTCGTCACCTACTCCACCGGCGATCCCGCGGACGAGGTCGCCCGGCTCACCGCTGCGGGTGCCGTCCCCTGCCAGGGCGCCGCGGTGCGTCCACCGGCTCAGGCGATGCTGACCGATCCGGAGACGAACCGCTTCCGGTTGTTGCGTGCGCCCTGCGATTGACGCGGCCGCGAGCCGACGACGAGCCTGCGCCCGTCCGCGTGCCGTTCGCCGTCCGATGTGGGCGGTTTACCATCGGTCCATGATCAACCTCCCGGGTGAGCCGCTGTGACCACTGTCGACGCGATCGTGCTGGCCGGTGGGCGGGCCACCCGGATGGGCGGGGTGGACAAACCCGCGATCGCGGTCGGCGGGCGGGCGATGCTCACCGTGGCGCTGGACGCGGTCGCCGACTGTGTGCGCACGGTGGTGGTCGGCCCGCATCGGCCCGAACTGGCGCCCGAGATCCGGCAGGTGCAGGAGGTACCGGCCGGAGCCGGGCCGGTCGCGGCCGTGGCCTGCGCGGTCCGTGCCCTCGAGGAATGTGACTTCCCGGCCGATCTGGTCGTGGTCCTGGCTGCCGACCTACCCTTTCTCACCGCCGCGGTGATCGGCGAATTGATCGGGCGCGCGACGACTTCCGATGCCGACGCGGTGTTCGCGACCGACGAGTCCGGCCGTCCGCAATATCTGGTCGGGGTGTGGCGGCGGACGGCGCTGTTGTCGGCCCTGCGGCAGCTGGATTCGGTGACCAATCAGCCGATGAAGGCGCTGGTCCCGGTCGACACCCTGATGGTGACGCTGCCCGGTATCACCGATTGCGACACCCCGGAACAAGTGCGCGCGGCCCAGGCCGCCGCCCCGGCGTTGCCCCTGGCGCGGGCACGCGACCTGTTGCGCACCGGCATCACCCGGCTGCCGGTGCACGAGGTCCGGCCGGCGGCGGTGCGGGGTGCGGCGTTGGCGGCCCCGCTGCGCGCGGCCTCGGCGCTGCCCCGCTTCGACGTGTCGGCGATGGACGGTTACGCGGTCTCGGGCGAGCAACCGTGGCGCCTGCGCCACGATGTCGGCTTCGCGGGTGGTGAGCGACCGGTGGGCCTGCTCGCCGGTGAAGCGGTTCGCATCGCCACCGGCGCCCACGTTCCGGAGGGTACCGACACCGTGGTACGCGACGAATTCGTCCGGCTGCACGACGGACTGTTGCGGCGGTTACCCGAGGCGCCGATCCGCGACGATGTGCGCCACCTCGGCGAGGATTGGCACAGCGGCGATATCGTCGCCGCCGAGGGCACCCCCGTCGACGCGGCACTGATCTCCGTCGCGACCGCCGCCGAGGTGGTCACCGCGCAGGTCCGCGGACCGGTGCGGGCACGAATCGTCATGACCGGCGACGAAATTCGCAGCGAAGGCCCGCTGCACAGCGGCCAGACCCGCGATTCGATCGGCCCTGTCTTCCCGGAGTTGTTGTCCTGGCACGGAATCGAATCGTCGGACCGGGTCCATCTGCGCGACACACCGAACGGCTTCGACGATGTGCTCTCCGCTACGACCGACGACCACCTGCTGGTCGTGGTCGGCGCGACCGGTGGTGGCGCGGCCGACCAACTGCGCGGCGCACTGGATCGGGCCGGGGCGCGAATTCTGGTGCACCGCTTGCGGATGCGGCCGGGCGGCTCCACCGTGGTCGCCGAATTGCCCGGCGGCCCTGTCGTTCTCGGACTACCGGGTAATCCCTACGCGGCGGTCGCGACGCTGTGGGCGCTGGCCCCGGCCATCGTCTCCGGTCTCACCGGCCGCATACCGGCGCGGGTGCGGACCGGCCCCCTCCTGAACGCCGGCGACGTCTCCGGTCCGGTGCCGCGCATCCTGCCCGCGCGGGCGGCCGAGGAGGGCGGCTGGATCGCCGACGGCCATATCCGCACCGCACATCTGGCCGGGCTGCTCGATCGCGACGCTCTGGTCGTCGTCCCCGCCGACGCCGTCGACGGTGCGCCGGTCGAATATCTGCCTCTGCCGGGCTGACGTCGCGACGACCGGACGACCTCGAATTCCGGCGACTTCCGTGCCCGGCTGATACCGGTTGCGCGCACAGTGCGCCGAACCCTGGTGGCAGCACGCCGCGGCGGGTTCCCTGGTCGTATGCCAGTGCCCGAGTATGCCCGCGGATACGACGCCTTCACCGGCGAGATCGGCCGTACCACCGCCGAATCCACCCCGGCGTGGGACCATCCGCCGAGCGCGCCCGCGGGAGCGCCGAACATCATCGTGGTGCTGGTCGACGATATGGGCTACAGCGATATCGGCCCGTTCGGCTCCGAAATCGAGACGCCGACCTTGGACCGGCTGGCCGAACGCGGGGTCCGGCTCACCAATTACCACACCACCCCGCTGTGCTCGCCCTCGCGCGCGGCTCTGCTGACCGGCCTCAATTCCCATCGCGCCGGATTCGGCTTCGTCGCCAACGCCGATCCCGGTTATCCGGGTCTGCGCCTGGAACTGGCCGACGATGTGCTGACCCTGCCGGAGATATTGCGGGCCGGCGGTTACGCCACCTACGCGGTCGGCAAATGGCATCTTGTGCGCGACGCCACGATGAACCCTGCGGCACACCGTGATTCGTGGCCGACACAGCGCGGCTTCGATCGATACTACGGTTCGCTGGAGGGTTTCAACTCGTTCTTCTACCCGAACCAGATCGTCTCCGACTCCTCCGTCGTGGATATCGAGGAGTATCCGCAGGACTACTACGTCACCGACGACCTGACCGACAAGGCGATCACCTACCTGAAGGATCTGCGCGCCCACGACGCGGACAAGCCGTTCTTCCTCTATTTCGCCCATGTCGCCATGCACGGCCCGCTGCAGGCCAAGGACGTCGACCTCGCGAAATATCGCGGGCGGTACGCGCAGGGCTGGGACGCGGTGCGGCAGAGTCGTTTCGCCTCCCAGCTGGCGCAGGGACTCTTCGCGCCGGGAACCGAGCAGCAACCACGCAACACCGAACCGGGTTACGAAGCGCGGGAATGGGATTCGCTGAGCGCCGAGCAGCAGCGCCGCTTTGCCCGGTACATGGAGGTGTACGCCGCGATGGTCGACAGCATCGACCAGAGCCTCGGGCGTGTCCTCGACACCGTCGAGCAATTCGGCGAACTGGACAACACGACCGTGGTGTTCACCTCCGACAACGGCGGCACCGCCGAGGGCGGCCCGGTCGGCACCCGCAGCTATCTGGCCGAATTCGCGCACGTCGACGATCCGGACTGGGTCGGCGATGTCCCGCACGACGAGGACCTGATCGGCACCGCCCGTCTCGGCGTGCACTATCCGCGAGGCTGGGGGCAGGCGTCGAACACGCCGTTCCGGTTCTACAAGGGACAGACCTTCGCCGGTGGGGTGCGGGTGCCGTTCATCATCTCCTGGCCGAAGGGTCTGCCGGACAACGTGATTCGTGACGAATACGTATATGTCACCGACTTGGCGCCGACCCTGCTGGAACTGTCCGGAGTCTCGCGGCCGTCGGTGCGAAACGGATTACCGGCCAAGGATTTCGACGGCGTGTCGGCGGCACAGGTGCTGCGGGACCTCGATGCTCGCTCCCGGCATGTCGAGCAGTATTCGGAAATGACCGGCCATCGCGGCTTCTACCGGGACGGCTGGAAACTGCTCGCATTGCACGAGCCGGGCGGCGATGTGGACGCGCCGCACTGGCAGCTGTTCGACGTGCGGACCGACCCGACCGAATTACACGATGTCGCAACCGAATTTCCCGGAAAGGTGCGTGAACTGGCCGCGGCCTGGGACGAGGCGGCCTGGCGCAATACCGTCTTCCCGCTGCTGACCCGCCGGGATCTGGCGCGCCGGCGCCCCGAGGAAGCCCGGCTGTCCGAGCCGGTGCGGATCCTGCCCGGGACGCCGACGCTCGAGCGGTATCGCTCGCAACGCCTCATCGCCTACCGCGATTTCACCGTCACCGCCGAACTCGCGGGTTATCAGGACGGTGACGAGGGGGTACTCGTCGCCCACGGCGATCCGCAGGGCGGTTATCTGCTCTACATCGAGAACGGCCGAATCGTGTTCGGTTTCAACTCGTTCGGCCGGTATACCGAGGTGTCGGCCCGCATCGCCCCCGGCGCCCGCGAGGTCACCCTGGCCGCGACGGTACGGCCGCGCCTGCGCTGGGACTTCACCCTCTCCCTCGACGGCACCTCCGTCGCCACCCTCACCGACCGGGTCCAGCTCGTCGGTATGGCCCCCTGGACCGGTATCTCGGTCGGCGTGGACGCCCGCGGCCCCGTCGCCTGGGATCTGCGACAGCGCCGCGGCCCGTTCCGCTACACCGGGTCACTGCGTGCCGTCACCTACACCCCGGGGCCGCTGCGGGTACCGGAGCCGGTGGTGCGGGCGGTGGAGTCGGAAGCAGAACTCGTGGCCGAATAGTGTGGGCAGCGCTCCTCGCGGAGGAGAACTACTCCGCGCGCACGTATCGAGCCGCGGCTGCCACCGCGTCCATATCGATGACCAGACCGGGATTCGCCTGCTGGACCTCGAGCATCTCCAACGCCACGTCGTGCACCGTCGTCCGGCGGGCCGAGGTGATCAGCTCCTGCCGGATGTAGGCGCTCAGCGGCATTCCGGCGGCGCCCGCGCGACGCGCGAGAACGCTCCAGGTCTGCGCCGGAAGGTCGTAGTCACGGATCACGGCCATGGCGTCGGCGTCGATGCCGGATTCGTGACGGCCGGGACGCTCGGCATCCAGAAATTCCACGACAGCGTCCAGCGGAACACGCCGACCAGCGAGCCCGATCAGTTCGCCGCGAATATGGGCGTTCATGGACAGACCGGCTGCGCGCGCCCGGCGCCGCAGGACGTTCGCCGTCGGGGTGGGCAGGTCATCGGTCGGAATCATCGCCATCGTGACACCGTAGGCCACGTGCCGGGCAGGTGGTGCGACCGTTCGGCAAACAGCGCCGAAAATCGGTAATCGCCGTCACTTTCAGCCGCGCGCCGCTATCCTTTCGACTCGATTCGACGCCGCGCGAATGTGTTAACAAATGTAAAACGCCCGCGAAGCGCCGGTTTCCAAAGCATCACCGAGCGCGTGGACGGCGGCTCTGCGCCAGCGGCTCGGCACCGTGAGAATCAGTATCGTCGCAGGTCGCACCGGAATCACCCCGGCCAATCGGCAATTGCCCAGTGACCGGGACGTTTCCCCCACCTCACAGCTCACCGGTGCCGCGCGCGCGGTGTGAGCGGATCGTTTTGCCGCCCCCGCGAGCGTCCTTACTCTCGGACTGGTCAGCCCGGTTCATGTGTCTCGATGGGGGCGTTGTGGTCATATCGCACAAAAAGGGTTCGGCCCCCTCATCAGAGTCGAACGGCGTACCCGCGGTGTCGAACGGCGTACCCGAGTCGGCGGCCGACGCTTTGCTGAAGGTGGGCCGTTACTTCCAGCGCGGGGAGGTGTCGGGTGATCTTCGCACCGTGCACAAGGTCGGCGGGCGCGAGGCCGACGAGTTCTACCGCGACCGCTGGGCCCACGACAAGGTGGTCCGGTCCACGCACGGCGTCAACTGCACCGGCTCCTGCTCCTGGAAGATCTACGTCTCCGACGGCGTGATCACCTGGGAGTCCCAGCAGACCGACTATCCCTCGGTCGGCGCCGACAAACCGGAGTACGAGCCGCGCGGCTGCCCGCGCGGCGCCTCGTTCTCCTGGTACACGTATTCCCCGGCGCGCGTGCGTTATCCGTATGTGCGCGGAGTCTTGCTCGAGATGTACCGCGAGGCGAAGGCCCGGTTGAAGGATCCGGTGCTCGCCTGGGAATCCATCGTCGAGGACCCCGAGCAGGCGACGACCTACAAATCCGCGCGCGGTAAGGGCGGATTCGTGCGGGCGGAATGGTGGGAGGCCGCCGAAATCGCCGCCGCGGCACACGTTTACACCATCAAACAGTACGGGCCGGACCGCATCGCGGGTTTCTCACCGATCCCCGCGATGTCGATGGTGTCGCATGCGGTCGGCGCCCGGTTCATCTCCCTGCTCGGCGGTTCGATGCTGTCGTTCTACGACTGGTACGCCGACCTGCCGGTCGCCTCGCCACAGGTGTTCGGCGACCAGACCGACGTTCCCGAATCCGCGGACTGGTTCGACGCCGGCTATCTGATCATGTGGGGGTCGAACGTCCCGGTCACCCGCACCCCGGACGCGCACTACATGACCGAGGCCCGCTATCGCGGTCAGAAGGTGGTGGTGGTCTCCCCCGACTACGCCGACAACACCAAATTCGCCGACGAATGGGTGCCCGCCCGCCCGGGTACCGACGCCGCCCTGGCGATGGCGATGGGCCACGTGGTGCTGCGCGAATTCTTCGTCGACAGGTCCACCGCGCGCTTCGACGACTACATCAAGCGTTACACCGATCTGCCGTTCCTGATCACGCTGGACGAGCGCGACGGCGGCCGGCACGGCGAGGGCGAATATCGCGGCCACACCTGGCTGCCCGGAAAGTTCCTCACCGCCGCCGATCTCGCCGCCGCGGGCCTTTCCGGTTTCGATGTGGACAACGCCGAGCACAAGACCGTCCTCCTGGACGGCGACGGAAATCCCGTGGTGCCCAACGGAACCCTCGGCGACCGGTTCTCCGAATCCGGCGCGGGGCGATGGAATCTGGACCTCGGCGACGTCGATCCGCTGATGACTCTGTACGGCCGCACCGACGATGCTGCGGCCGTACAGTTCCCCCGCTTCGACGGCGAGACCGGCACGGTCACCCGCTCGGTGCCGACCACCGTCCTCGCCGGACGCCGCGTGACGACCGTCTTCGACCTGCTGCTCGCGCAATACGGCGTCGGGCGCCCGGATCTGCCGGGCGACTGGCCCAGCGGTTACGACGACCCGAGTGCGCCCTACACTCCCGCGTGGCAGGAGTCGATCACGGGAGTGCCCGCGGCACAAGCCATTCGCATCGCCCGCGAATTCGCCGACAACGCCGATCGCTCCGGCGGCCGGTCGATGATCCTCATGGGCGCCGGGACCAATCACTGGTTCCACTCCGATCAGATCTATCGCGCCTTCTTCACCCTGACGCTGCTCACCGGCTGCCAGGGCGTCAACGGCGGCGGCTGGGCGCACTACGTGGGCCAGGAGAAGTGCCGCCCGGTCACCGGCTGGTCCACGCTGGCATTCGGCCTGGACTGGCAGCGGTCCCCGCGGCAGATGCAGGGCACGGTGTTCTGGTATCTGACCAACGACCAGTGGCGCTACGACCCCTTCACCTCCGAAACCTTCGCCTCCCCCCTGGGTTCCGGTGCTTTCGCGGGGCGCACGGCCGCCGACAATATCGCGCTGGCCTCGCGGCTCGGTTGGATGCCGACATATCCGACGTTCGACCGCAATCCGCTGGATCTGGTCGATGCCGCCGAGGCGGCCGGGCAGACGCCGCAGGACTATGTGGTCGGCAACCTGAAATCCGGTGATCTCGAGTTCGCCTGCGAGGATCCCGACGCACCACGGAACTTCCCGCGTGTGCTCACCGTGTGGCGGGCCAATCTGCTCGGCTCCTCGGGGAAGGGCAACGAATACTTCCATCGGCATCTGCTCGGCGCGGATTCCAATCTGCAGGCCGACGATTCGGCCGGGGTGCCACCGCAGGAGGTACGCCGGCCGGAACAGGCGCCGACCGGCAAACTGGATCTGCTGGTGTCGCTGGATTTCCGGATGACGTCGACGACGCTGTTCTCCGATATCGTCCTGCCCGCGGCCACCTGGTACGAGAAACACGATCTGTCCTCGACGGATATGCATCCGTTCGTACACGCCTTCTCCCCCGCCATCTCCCCGCCGTGGGAGGCGAAAACCGATTTCGAGGCCTTCCACCGCATCGCGCGCGGCTTCTCCTGGCTGGCCGAGAAACATCTCGGCGTCCGCAAGGATCTGGTCGCCGTTCCGCTGCAACATGATTCGGCCGACGCGCTGGCGCAGGCGCGTGGGCGGGTGCTGGACTGGAAAGCCGGTGAATGCGAACCCGTTCCGGGCCGCACCATGCCGAAGCTCGTCGTGGTGGAACGGGACTACCCGAAGCTGGCCGAGAAGATGGCGGCGCTGGGCCCGCTGATCGAAACGCTCGGGGTCACCACCAAGGGCGTCACGACCGTCCCCGACGCCGAGGTCGACTATCTGCGCGGGGTCAACGGCGCCGTGGTCTCCGGCGCCGCGCAGGGCCGCCCGTCGCTGGCCAAGGATGTGCACGCCGCGGAGGCAATCCTGGCGCTGTCCGGCACCACCAACGGGCGGTTGGCGGTGGAGGGCTTCCACGCGCTGGAGCGCCGCACCGGCACCCGGCTGGCGGACCTGGCGGCCGAGCACGAGGGCAAGCGGATCACCTTCGCCGATACGCAGGCGCGGCCGGTGCCGGTCATCACATCACCGGAATGGTCCGGGTCCGAAACCGGCGGCCGGCGGTACTCGCCGTTCACCATCAACACCGAACGACTCAAGCCCTGGCACACGCTCACCGGACGCCAGCACTTCTACCTCGATCACGACTGGATGATCGAACTGGGCGAACAACTTCCGATCTTCCGGCCGCCGCTCGACATGTCGGTGCTGTTCCGGGAACCCGATGTGGGGGCGGTCGGTGAGCGGGGCGTCACCGTCCGCTACCTCACTCCGCATTCGAAGTGGTCCATCCACTCCGCGTATCAGGACAACCTGCATATGCTCACCCTCTCGCGGGGCGGGCAGGCGATCTGGATGTCGGATCGCGACGCGGCGAAAATCGGTGTGGCCGACAATGATTGGATCGAGGCCGTCAACCGCAACGGTGTGGTCGTCGCCCGGGCGATCGTCAGCCACCGCATGCCCGAGGGCACCGTCTTCATGTATCACGCCCAGGACCGCGCGGTCGACGTACCGCGGATCGAGGGCACCCCGGACATGCGGGCGGGCCGAGGCAAACGCGGCGGCATCCACAACGCGCTCACCCGGATCATGATCAAGCCCACGCATCTGATCGGCGGATACGCCCAGCAGTCGTTCGCCCTGAACTACCACGGGCCCACCGGAAATCAGCGTGACGAGGTCACCACGATCCGGAGACGCTCACAGGAAGTGGAGTACTGACATGACGATGACGAGGTCACCACGCTGTGTCCGAACACGCTCACAGGAAGTGGAGTACTGATATGCGTGTCATGGCACAGCTGGCCATGGTGATGAACCTGGACAAGTGCATCGGCTGTCACACCTGCAGCGTCACCTGCAAACAGGCCTGGACCAACCGGGGCGGCACCGAGTACGTCTGGTTCAACAATGTGGAAACCCGGCCGGGACAGGGATATCCGCGGCAGTACCAGGACCAGGAGAAGTGGAAGGGCGGCTGGACGCTGGACCGCCGCGGCCGCCTCACGCTGAAGTCCGGGTCGCGAATGAAGCGCCTGCTCAACATCTTCGCCAATCCGGATCTGCCGACGGTGTCGGACTACTACGACCCGTGGAGCTACGACTACGACAATCTGCTCTCCGCACCGGCCATGGACACCACCCCGGTGGCACGGCCCAAATCGCTGATCACCGGCGAGGATACGAAGGTCACCTGGGGCGCGAACTGGGACGACGACCTCGGCTCCGGGCCGGATCAGGTCGGCCGGGACCCGTTGCTGGCGCGGCTGTCGGACCAGGTCAAACTCGAGTTCGAGCAGACCTTCATGTTCTATCTGCCGCGCATCTGCGAACACTGCCTCAACCCGTCCTGCGGCGCCTCCTGCCCCTCGGGGGCGATCTACAAGCGCGCCGAGGACGGCATCGTGCTGGTCGACCAGGACAAATGCCGCGGCTGGCGGCAGTGCATCACCGGCTGCCCGTACAAGAAGATCTATTTCAACCACAAGACCGGCAAGGCCGAGAAATGCACGTTCTGCTATCCGCGCGTGGAGGTCGGTATCCCGACCGTCTGCTCGGAGACGTGTGTGGGGCGCCTGCGCTACATCGGCGTGATGCTCTACGACGCCGACGCGGTACTGGAGGCGGCCTCGGTCACCGATCCGGAGCAGTTGTATCCGTCGCAGCTGGGCGTATTCCTCAATCCACACGATCCGCGGGTGATCACCGAGGCCGAACGCGCCGGGATCTCGCCGGAATGGATTGCCGCGGCGCAGGATTCGCCGGTCTACAAGCTGATCGTCGACTACAAGATCGCGTTGCCGCTGCATCCGGAATACCGGACCATGCCGATGGTCTGGTACGTGCCGCCGCTGTCGCCGGTGGTGGATGTGCTGGCCGAGACCGGACACGACGGTGAGGATGCCGGAAATCTGTTCGGCGCCATCGATTCACTGCGCATCCCGGTGGAATATCTGGCCGAACTGTTCACCGCCGGGGATATCGGGCCCGTACGCGCGGCGTTGCAGCGGCTGGCCGGGATGCGGTCGTTCATGCGCTCGATCAATCTCGGCCAGGAACCCGATCTGACGATTCCCGGCGCGGTGGGCCTGGAACCGGAGGAGATCGAGGCGATGTACCGGCTGCTGGCCATCGCCAAATACGAGCATCGGTACGTGATTCCGTCGGGCGCGACATCCCGGGCACACGAACTGGATTCGCTGGCGACGGGGTGCAGTCTGGACGGCGACGGCGGCCCGGGGATGACGGCCTTCGATGTGACGTCGGAGAAGTTCGCGCTCGTCGACGCCAATCACGCTGCGCCGGAGCAGAAGTCGTCGCGGATCAATCTGCTGAACTGGGACGGCGGGTCGACCGAGGGGCTGGTGCCGGAACGCAACGGCAACGGTGCCGCGAACGGGGATCCGGCGACGAACGGGCACGCGAGCGGTCCCGCGCACGAGGTGGCCGACGACACGCTGCACGAACCGACCGGAGCGAGCCGATGAGGATGTGCCCTCGCCCCGGTTCCGCACGACGAGAGGTGCGGGCATGGGACTGCTGACGTTGCGAAAGCGCCCCGCGCCGGTCGTCCGGATGTCCGAACGGGATCGCCGGCTGATCTGGCGGATCTCGGCGCTCCTGCTCGATTACCCCGGTCCGGACACGCTGGCGATGCTCGCCGACCTGTCCGACGCCGTGGCCTCGCTCCCGGAGCCGGTGCGCGCCGATCTCGATCGGCTGCTCACCCACCTGACCGGTACCGCACCGCTGACCCTGGCGCGCGACTACGTCGACACCTTCGACCTGCGCCGGCGCGCCAGCCTGCATCTGACCTATTACGCCTACGGCGACACCCGCAAGCGCGGTATGGCGCTGCTGCGGTTCAAGCACGCCTATCGGCACGCCGGGGCGGAGTTGTCGGATCGCGAACTGCCCGACCACCTTCCGGTGCTGCTGGAGTTCGCCGCCACCGTCGACCCGATCGGCGGTGAACGCCTGCTCGGCGAGCACGTACCGGTGCTGGAGATGTTGCGGTTGTCGCTCACCGACAGCGAATCGCCGTATGCCGGCGCCCTGGCCGCCGTCCTCGCCACCCTGCCCCCGCCCACCACGGCAGATCGCCGCCGGATCGCGGAACTCGCCGCACAGGGACCGCCGGACGAGGACGTCGGGCTGGAACCGTATTCGATGAACGGCGAGTCGATGCATCCCGCCATGAACCCCGACCTGTACTCGCCGCCCGCCGCCGGAACCTCCGCTACCGCAGGGCTTTTCGCCGGATCCGGAGATCGACGATGACATCCACCGTCTGGGCCACCCTGCCCTACATCGCCTTCACCTCGTTCGTGCTGGGCCACCTCTGGCGCTATCGCAACGACCAATTCGGCTGGACCACACGGTCTTCGCAGATCTACGAATCCCGGTTACTGCGCCTGGGCAGCCCGCTGTTCCACTTCGGCATGCTCGGTGTGATCGGCGGACATGTTCTGGGCGTGTTGATTCCGGAGTCGTGGACCGATGCCGTCGGCATCTCCGAACACCTCTATCACGTGATCGCCGTCTCCGCGGGCACGGTGGCGGGCGTCGCGGTGATCGCCGGTATCGCGATCCTCGCCTATCGCCGCGTGCGTGTCCCGGCCGTCCGCAAGGCCACCACCACCAACGACATGTTCATGTACGTGCTGCTCGCCGCCGCGCTGATCACCGGGCTGCTCAATACCGTCGGCAGCAATCTGCTGTGGGGCACGTACAACTATCGCGAGACCGTATCTCCGTGGTTCCGAAGCCTTTTCACGGCCCATCCGCAGCCGGACCTGATGGTCGGTACGCCCTGGACCTTTCAGGCGCACGGGCTCATCGTGCTGACGCTCATCGCCGTCTGGCCCTATACGCGGCTGGTCCACATGTTCAGCGCCCCCGTCGGCTATCTGGTGCGCCCGTACGTGGTCTATCGCAGCAAACCTGCCGATACGGCGAACAAGAAGAAGTACGCCCGGGCCTGGCAGAGCCCGGTGCTGCCGCCGTCGCGCTGATCCGGCCGTTCCGCGGCCCTTGACCTGGAGCGCACTCCACGGACTAGCTTCGCCGGTATGAGCGATTCCGTCGGACGCGCACCCAGTTTCGGCATCAAGACGACACCCGCACACGTCGGCTACGCGGACATCCTGCGGGTGTGGCTGGAGGCCGACGACATACCCGAGATCGAGCATGCCTGGTTGTACGACCATCTGCTGCCGCGGGCGGCGGTCGGGCTGCCCGGCCACGACGGAAGCGATTCGGCGGGGAGCCGGTCGGCGGGCCCGGTCCTCGAGGGCTGGACGTCGCTGGCGGCGCTGGCGGCGCGGACGCGGCGACTCCGGCTCGGATTGCTGGTGTCCAACAACCGGATTCGGCATCCGGCACTACTGGCGAAGATGGCGGCCACCGTCGACGTGATCTCGGGTGGGCGACTGGATTTCGGGATCGGCGTCGGCGGGTTCCCACGCAACGATCCCCGCTTCGAGACGATGGTGGCGCCCGAGTACGCGGCGTACGGCATTCCGGTCGGCACCTGGCGCGACGCGGTGAGCAGTTTGGCGGAGGCGTGCGTCCTGATCCGGCGAATGTGGACCGAGGAGGTGTTCGACTTCCCGGGCGAACGCTTCCCGCTCACCGGCGCCCAATGCGATCCGAAACCCGTCCAGCGGCCCCACCCGCCGATTCTGCTCGCCGGTGCGGGTGCGTCGACGCTGCCGATCGTGGCCGCCCACGCCGATCTCTGGAATGTGATCGGACCCCCGCTGACCGGCGTCGATACGCTCCGCCAACACAGCCGGGCACTGGACGAGCACTGCGCGGCGATCGGCCGCGATCCCGCACACATCACCCGTTCGGCGCAACTACCGATCTCCTACGACGCCCCCGGCCGCATACGCGAGACGCTGCTCGAGCTGATCGACGCCGGTTTCACCCACCTGGTCCTGAACCCGCCCGCCCCGTACCCGGACGGAGTCGCCCACTGGCTCGCCGACGAAATCATCCGCCCGACCCTGGACGCCGCCGCGCGCTGAGCGCCCCTCCTTTTCGAGGGCAGCTCCCTATCAGGGACTCTCACCGGCATGCAGGAATGTCGATGGCGGCGAGCGCGTTGTCTTCCCATTCGAGGGCCGAGTTGTCGAATCGGAAGGGAAATGTGCCGCATGTCACAGGGTTTGGGCGGCGAGCCGGGGATTCGCCTGGACGAATTGTTCGCCGAATTTCACGCCGGATCGTTGCGGTTGCGGAACCGGTTCGCGATGGCTCCGATGACGCGGGCGAAATCGCCCGACGGTGTTCCGGATGCGGAGAATATCGACTACTACCGCGAACATGCGGCCGGAGGCGTAGGCCTCGTCATCACCGAGGGGACCTACGTCCGAGGACCGGCGGCCGGGCCCATCCGGAAGGTGCCGCGGTTCTACGGCGACGAGAGTGCGGCCGGATGGCGGGCGGTGGTCGAGGCCGTACACGCCGAAGGAGCGGCCATCGTGCCGCAGCTGTGGCATACCGGCGTCGATCGCGGGAACGAACCCCACTTCGAGCCGGAAACCCCCACCGTGAGCCCCTCCGGAGTCGACTTCACCGGAGCACCGGTGGGACGTGCGCTGACGACCGGCGACCTGGACACACTCGTCGACTCGTATGTGGAGTCCGCGCTCCTGGCCCGGGAGCTGGGATTCGACGGCATCGAACTGCACGGCGCGCACGGCTATCTGCTCGATCAATTCTTCTGGGCCGCAACCAATCACCGTGATGACGACTACGGCGGCTCCCTCCGGCGGCGCGCCGCCTTCCCCGCTCGTGTGGTCGCCGCCGTCCGCGCGGCCGTCGGCCCGGATTTCCCGATCATCTACCGCTTCTCGCAGTGGAAGGGCGTCGACTACAGCGCGCGCATCGCCGAAAGCCCGGCGGAACTAGAAGAATTGCTGACCCCGCTCGTGGCGGCCGGTGTCGACATCTTCCACACCTCGCTGCGACGGCATTGGCTGCCCGAATTCACCGACGACGCCGAGGATCTCAGCCTGGCCGGCTGGACCAAGAAGATCACGGGGCTGCCGGTGATCACCGTCGGCTCGGTCGGCGTGGACAGCGTCTTCCGCGGCGACACCATCGACGAAACCCAGGCCCAGCGCTTCACCCTGCTGCGCGAGCAGTTCGAACGCGGTGAATTCGATGTCGTCGCGCTGGGCCGGGCACTGCTCGCCGACCCGGAATGGGTGAACAAGATGCGCGCCGGGCGACTCGCCGACATCACACCGTTCCGCTGACTCCGGCCGCTCCCGGCGACGCTCCCCGGACCGCTGCCGCTTCGATGGCTCGTTTCATCTCCGCGGCACCGTATTCGATCCGGATCCGGACTTCGGGGGCGCGTTCGTCCGGGAGCAGATCGGTGGTCCAGATCAGTCGCCCGGTGCGTGAATCCGTCTCGCGCACTTCGAAAGACGCGTGGTGATGGGTGAGGGCCGGACGCGCGCCCTCGATCACGCTGTAGGCCAGGCGGCGCAGGTCGTCGTCGACGCTGACGATGCGTTCGCGGATCACGTGGCCGTCGAGGAAGGTCAGGAGGCGGTGCTCACCGTCGAGCGCGGTATCGGCGACCCGGCCGGGTAGCAGGCGCTCGTGCACGGCGCCGATATCCCGCAGTACGTCCCAGATGTGTTGCGGCGGTGCGTCGATCGCGATCTCGTGGCGGATGGTGGCCATGGTTGCGACGCTACCCGCGGCCGGGCCCGGCGGAAACCGGACCCGTGGACGCTCGCGTATGGGAGCGAGCGTCCGGACCATGGGAACGCTCACCGTTTCCCGATGTACTGAGTGCATGACAGCGACCACCGCCACCGCCACCTCGACCACCTCCGGCTTCGCGACCGGCTCCCTGATCGGCGCGACCGTCACCACCGGCCTGCTGGCCGGCGTCTTCTACGCCTACGCCAGCTCGGTGATGCCGGCCCTGCGCCAACTCGACGACCGCACCTTCGTGGATGTGATGAATCGGATCAACACCGTCATCGTCAACCCGGTCTTCATGCTCAGCTTCCTCGGTTCGGTCGCCTTCACCGGCCTCGCCGCCGTGCTGTACTGGCGCACCGATCAGCGCACCGTGCTGTGGTGGGTCCTGCTCGCCCTGGCCCTCAACGTGATCAGTTTCCTCATCACCTCGGGCGGCAACGTCCCGCTGAACAACCAGCTCGCCGACACCTCCTCCGGCGATTTCACCACCCTCCGCCACCAATTCGAAGGCCCCTGGATCACCCTCAACATCCTGCGCGCCCTCGCCAACACCGGCGCCCTCGGCGTCCTCGCCTGGGCCCTGCGCACCACCAACAAGGGGTAGGGCCCCGTCAGCGGGCGGGTATGCCGAGTGTCTCTACACGGCACCTGATGATCCCGCTCGCTGCGACCGGCTCGAACTTCGTATCGGTAGTAACCAACGCGGCCCCGAGATCTTCGGCGAGTGCCGCGTACACCGCATCGAACGGATACATATTGTGGCGCAACTCCCAGATGCGGGGCAGCAGGTGGTCGAAGGTGCAGCGGACCAGGTCCATTGCGGCCAGCTCGTCGATGGCTTCGGTCGCACGATCTTCCGGAAGCACCTTGCGAGCAAGCCGCCGAAGAACTTTGGCCGCCTCCGCATCGATCAGGGCCGGCGCATAGGGTTTTTCGCCGGCGCGTTCCTCGGCGATGAGCCGAGCGGCAACCTGGCGACGCAAACCCCGTTCGTCGGTGAGAAGTTCGATGAGAGCACTCGTATCCAGGACGATCACTCGTCGTCCTCGCGCACTTCCCGAACAGCGTCGATGATCTGATCGTGGGTCAGACCGGTGTCGGCGCCGATTTCCGCCAGCCGCTCGACCGTTTCCGCGATCGTCTTACGCCCGGTGTCGCCGGGCAGGCGGGCCAGCAGGTACGCCAACGCTTCGATCGGCATGACCACCGCTACGTCGCGACCGCGTTTGGTGATGACCGTGGGAACTTTGGCGTATTCGGCGCGGCCGACGATCTCGGTGAACCGCGCCCGCGCCTCGGTGAAGGAAAGCGTGGGGACGTGGGCAGGGCGTTCGGACGCTAGCTCGGCCATGTACAAACTGTACATTCTGAGCAGATGGACGACAATCGGATAGTAGCTGAGCATCCACAGAATCACGTCTACCTGCGATAATGCGGGCGGGAAAAATCTTTCGGAAAATTTCGGTGGCTTTGTCGATCCACAGGGGTTGTCGTTCGACCTAGGGGTGAGAGGGTCCGGAGGGGATCCGCGAGACGAAGGAGACACACCATGAAGTACATGCTGATCATGCGCGCCACGGACGAGGCCTACGCGAGCATGGGCGAGGTCGATTTCGGCACCATGCTGGAGACGATGGGCAAGTTCAACGACGAGTTGATCCGGGCGGGCGTGCTGCTCGCCGCGGAGGGACTCGACCCTGCCGAGAGTGTGGTGGTCGATTACGACGGGGAAACCCCGGTCGTCACCGACGGTCCGTACGGGGAGACGAAGGAACTGTTCGGCGGGTTCTACCTTCTCAACGTGGCCTCGAAGGAGGAGGCGGTCGAGTGGGCGAAGCGGATGCCGGTCATCGTCAAGGGGTGCAAGACCGAGATCCGGCGGGTGCCCACGATCGACGAATTCCCGCAGGACAACGTCTGGATTCAGAAGGAGCGGGCGTGGCGCGAGGCCACCGGGCAGCTCTGAACGGAACGTCCGGATGACGGCCGATCCCACAGGACGCGAGGCGGTCGCCGCGGTGTGGCGGATCGAATCCGCCCGCATCGTCGGCGCGCTGGCCCGCTACACCGGCGATTTCGCCCTCGCCGAAGATCTGGCGCAGGAAGCACTGGCCGAGGCGCTGGTCACCTGGCCGCGGGAGGGGACGCCGCACAATCCGGCCGGTTGGTTGCTCACGGTAGGGCGGCGGCGCGCGATCGACACCTTCCGCCGCCGGTCGGCCCTCGACGATCGCTACGCCGCCCTCGCCCGCGACCTGGGTGAGGGCGGCGTGCTGACCGGCGGGCCCGGTGCGGATCCGGTGCGTTCGGGAGCGGAACCGCTGTGGGATCCCGATCGCATCGATGACGACGTGCTGGCTCTGATCTTCACGGCATGTCATCCGGTGCTCTCCCGGGAAGCGCGGGTGGCGCTGACGCTGCGCGTGGTCGGCGGTCTCACCAGCGACGAGATCGCCAGAGCATTTCTCGTTCCGGCGGCGACGGTTCAGGCCCGGATCACCCGGGCGAAGAAAACGCTTGCCGCGGAACATATTCCGTTCGAGGTACCGGAGACGGGTGCGCGTGCCGCCCGGCTCGGCTCGGTGCTCAGCGTGATCTATCTGATCTTCACCGAAGGTTCCTCGGCGAGCTCGGGCACCGAACTGATCCGCTTCGATCTGGCCGGGGAAGCGCAGCGGCTGGCCCGGGTGCTGTCGCACCTCGTGCCGGACGAACCGGAGGTGTACGGACTGCTGGCGCTGCTCGAGCTGACCGCGGCCCGCTTCCCGGCGCGGACGGGCCCCGACGGTGAGCCGGTGCTGCTGGAGCATCAGGACCGGCGGCGCTGGGACCGGGCGGCGATCCGGCGCGGCCGCGCCGCCCTCAGCCGCGCCGGACAGGTCGGCCGCGGGCTGGGCTATTACGGCGTGCAGGCCGCGATCGCCGAATGCCACGCCGTCGCCGGCTCGGTCGCCGACACCGACTGGGACCGCGTGGTGAACCTCTACGAAGCGCTGGGTCGTCTGGCCCCGTCACCGGTGGTCGAGCTGAACCGGGCGGTCGCGATCGCGATGGCGAAGGGCCCGGACGCCGGACTCGCGATCGTGGACGGTCTGCGCGCCGAGGGCGCGCTGCCGAATTCCCATCTGCTGCCGACCGTTCGGGGCGAACTGCTGGCCCGCCTGGGCCGCACGAGCGAGGCCCGCGAGGAGTGGGAGCTGGCGGCGAGCTTGTGCGGCAACGATCGCGAGCGAGCCGTCTTGCACCGCAAGCTCGACCACCTCGGATGAGCGCCGGCCCCCACCCGGGTCCGGGCGACATCCGACACGTCCGTCGCTCGTCTCACCGGCACAAACGCGACCGATACCGGTATCGCGGAAACGAACCCGGGCGGTCCGTCGGCCGACCGGGTCAGGCGGCGGCGAGAAAGCGCCCGCTGCGCTGCGACCCCAGCACCGGCGCGGCTACTCCGTTGCCGAAAACGTAACGGCCGCCGACGAATACGGCGTTCACCGTGTCGTCGTTGCGATTGACCATGCGCGACAGATTGCCGAAGTACGGCATCGTGTGTTCGGCGTAGCGCTCGAGTCCCGCATCCAGCCGGGCCGGATCGATCACCACCGCGTCGGCGCGGTCTCCGACGCGCAGATGTCCCGCGTCGAGCCCGTACCAGTCGGCCAATTCCCCGGTGAGCCGGTGCACCGCGTGTTCCACCGACATGAACGGGCGCCCCGCCAGATCGGCATCGCGCACGCGGCGCAGCAGCCGCAGTCCGAAGTTGTAGAAGGCCATATTGCGCAGGTGCGCACCGGCGTCGGAGAAACCCAGCTGCATGCCGGGATCGGCGGCGAAGCGATCCAGCACACGCGGCCGGTGGTTGGAGATCGTGGTGCGCCAGCGCACCTTGGGCCCGTACTCCACCACCAGATCGAGGAAAGCGTCGACCGGGTGCACTCCCCCGCGTTCCACGCCGACCTGACCGAAGGTCTTGCCGACGACCGAGCTGTCCGGACATTCCACGATCTCGGCGTCGAAGAAGTCGCGATGCCACACCCGCGGGCCGAACGTGCGATCGTAATCCTTGCGGAACTGGCGGCGATAGCTTTCGCTCTGCAACATCCGGCGGCGCTCGTCCAGCTGATTCGACAGATGCAATGCCGCCGCGCCGGAACCGAATTCCTCGAACACCACCAGATCGATACCGTCGGCGTACACCTCGAACGGCACCGGCAGATGCTGGAAGCGGAAGTCGCCGCCGAAGGCGTTGATCGCCCGCGCCAAGGCGGGAAACACGTGTGCCACCAGGGGAATCGCCTTGATGTCGGCCGCCGAGAGCAGACTCACCTTGAGCGGCGGCTGCCCGATTCCCAGACTCGACAGCGCCATCGCCACCAAACTCTGCGGTCGCGCCACATCCGGCCCGCCCTGCAGAGCGCGCCGCCGAGCCCGCAGGATCGCGTTGAGCTGGTGCCGTTCGCGCATCGTGGCGTAGGTGGAGGGCAGGGTGCGGGAGCGGCAGGTCTCGCCGTCGAGTTTGTCGAACATCAGTTGCTGCGAGGACATGCCGACGAAGCCGGCGTCGAGGGCCTCGTCCAGATGCCGGCGCATCGCGGTCAGCTCGCCGGCGGTCGGCTTCACCTCGGTGCGGGTGGCGCGGTCCAGGCCCATCTCCGCGGCGCGGATATCCGAATGTCCCAGGAACGCGGCCACATTCGGCCCCAGCGGCGAGGCGTCCAGCGCCGCGGCGTATTCGTGAGCGTCGCGCCAGGTCTTCACATCGCCGACGGCGTCGATCACATGTCCGCGCGGGATGGCCTCCACCCGGCCGAACAGGTCGCCGGCGGTTTCGGCGCCGACATGCACGGTGGACAGCGAGCAGGAGCCGAGCAGGACCGTCGTGACGCCGTGGCGCACCGATTCCGACAGCGACGGATCCAGCAGGACCTCCACGTCGTAATGGGTGTGGATGTCGAGCATCCCGGGGATCACCCATTTGCCGGTGGCGTCGACGACGGTCTCGCAGCCGGACTCGTCCAGGGGTTCGGCCGAGACGGCGGCCACCCGCCCGTCGCGGATGCCGACGTCGCGCACCGCCGACGGCGCGCCCGTGCCGTCGAACCAGGTACCGCCCTTGATGATGCTGTCGTACATGACAGTCCCTCTTTCAGCCACCCGCCCCGGCGGGGCGCGTCAGATCTCTATCTCGCGCCGCACGACCTTGCCGGTCGCGTTGCGCGGCAACGGTTGTGCCGTGATCACCCAGCGGGCCGGCACCTTGAAGTAGGCGAGCCGCTCGGCCGTGAAGGCCCGCAGCTGGTCCTCGGTCACGCCGGCGGGATCGGCGACGACCACGACGGCCGCCACCTCCTGCCCCAGATCCGCGTGCGGCACACCGAGCACCGCCGATTCCAGCACCGCGGGATGCTCGTCGAGCACGTTCTCGATTTCGGTCGGGTACACGTTCTCCCCGCCGCGCAGGATGAGATCCGACCGCCGTCCCGACAGGCGCAGCCGGCCCTCCTCGAGGACACCGAAATCGCCGGTGTGCAACCACCTTTCGGCATCGATAGCGGTCGCGGTGGCGGCCGGGTCGTTCCAGTAGCCGAGCATCACGTACGGGCTGCGCACACAGATCTCGCCCTCCTCGCCGTCGGGCAGCGTCCTGTTGTCCGGATCGCGAATCTCGATGCTCACTCCGATGATCGGCATTCCGACGGTGTCGGGGTGGGCGGCCAGTACCGGCGGCGTGGCAACCGTTGCCGCGGTGCCGCTTTCGGTGAGACCGTAGCTCGTGGTGAGCGCGACCTCGGCCATCGGGAGTTCCCGGCGCAGCCGTTGGTGGAAGGCCGGCGAGGACGGGGCGGCGTTGAGCGAGAACGCGACCAGACTCGACAGGTCGTAACGGGACAGGTCGTGTTCGAGCATGCGGCTGACCATCGTCGGCACCGCACCCCAGTTGGTCACCCGTTCCCGCTCCATCAGCGACAACACCCGCTCCGGATCGAAGCTGCCGGTGTTGATCACCACCGTCGCGCCCGTGGCCAGCCGCGGAATGATCAGATTGTGCAGGCTCGCGATATGAAACAGCGGTGAGGTCAACAGGAATCGGCGATCGCTGGGCCCGGGTCCGAGCTGTTGTCCGCGGAAGGCGGCGGCCATGGCATCGGTGAATCGGTGATAGTCGCAGACCGCCAGCAGGTTCCGCTGGGTGTGCACCACACCCTTGGGCCGCCCGCTGGTGCCGCTGGTGTACAGGATGACCGCCGGGTCGTCCTCCGCGATCGGCACTTCCGGCGCCGGGCCGGGATGGTCGGCGATCAGCCGCGGCAGATCGGATTCCATGGTGAGCACCGGAATGTCGCTGCCCACCTCGGCCAGCAGTGCGGCGCGCTTGGCGTCGGCGACGACCACCGTCGGGCGGGTGTGCTCCAGACCGTAGGCGATCTCGCGCGGCGCCCACCACGCGTTGTAGCCCACCGGAATCGCGCCGAGCAGTTGCGCCGCCCAGAACGTCGTCACCCATTCGGGCGTGTTCGCGGCGAGGATGCCCACCCGGTCGCCCTTGCCGACACCGTATCGATCGGCGAGTGCGCGCGCGAGAGCCGTTGCCTCGGCGCCGTGTTCGGCGAACGTGATCCGGCGGTCGGGGGTCACCAGATAGTCGTGGTCACCCCAGGCCGTGCCCGCGTGGAACAGCTCCGCCATACTGCGCCGCCGATCGCGCATCACCGGGATCGGCGCGCCCAGTACCTGTTCGACCACCATCTCGAACGGTCCGCCGGGACCGGTGAGGTCGGCGGTGATCCGGGCGGCGATGGCCTGCGGGTCGGCAGCTCGCGTCATAACCTTCACTTTCTGCTTACGGGATGAGCACGGCACGACCGCGGATCAGGCCCCGGTCGAGTCGTTCGAATGCGGCCGGGCCCTCGGCGAGGTCGAAACGTTCCACCGATACGCCGATGGCGCCGCGCTGGGCGAGCGCGACCGAGGCGTATAGGTCACTTCTCGTGCCGCCGTACGACTTTCGGACGGTGGCGCCCCACGGCAGGCCGGGTCCGCCGGCGGGTCCGGCGTCGATGCCCGGAATACCGCCGTCGAGTCCCACCATGCGATAGGCGCCGTTCGGCGCGACCGATTCGACGGCCAGTTTCGCGGTGGCGTCGTTGCCGACGAAGTCGAACACCGCCTCGGCGCCCCGGCCGTCGGTGAGGTCCAGAATGCGGGCGGCGGTCTTCTCGTCCGCCGGCAGGGTGAGGTCGGCGCCGCATGCCGTGGCGAGCTCCAGTTTCTCCGCGGAGATGTCGACCGCGACGATGCGGCAGGCCGTGGTGGCCTTCAGGATCTGCACCGCGACATGTCCGAGCCCGCCGATGCCGATCGCGACGGCGGTGGCGCCGGGCCGCAATTGGTCGGCGGCCCCGCGGATGGCGTGATACGGCGTGAGCGCCGCATCGGCCAGCGGCGCCGCCGTCGCGAAGTCCAGCTCGCCGATGGGCACGAACGAATTCGCCGGAATGCGAACGTATTCCGCCATCCCTCCGTCCGGCCCGAGTCCCGGGCACGGCGGCATCGCGGTGCGACCCGCCGCGAGGCAGACGTTCTCGTTACCGCTCACGCATTCTCGGCACACGCCACAGGACCAGCACAGATAGACCAGGCCCCGCTCCCCCGCGCGACGACCGTCGACCTCGGTGCCGACGGCCTCGATGGTGCCGGCGATCTCGTGGCCCATCGTCAGCGGATCGTCGCGCAGCGGGAACGGCAAGCCGAGCACGAACGAATCCGAATGGCAGATTCCGGCCGCCCCGACCTTCAGCAGCAGCTCGGTGGGTCCGATCTCGGGGATCGGGACCTCGCGAAGCTCCAGCGTGCCGGGCCCGGTCAATTGCAATGCGCGCATCTTCTGTTTCCTCACCGCGGCGTTCGGCGCAGCGCCGGACGTGACGTGGCACACACCGTAGCACTCACTGGACACGGCGTCCAGTGAGTGTGCGGGCGTCTATCATCAACGTCATGCCTTCGGAATCGACCGCCCGGCGCGGGTCGCTGCGCGATGAGCAGAAGCGCGCGACGCGGATGCGCATCGTCGAGGAGGCGCGGCAGTTGTTCGCGCGTGAGGGCTATCTGGGAGTGCGCGTCGACGACATCGCGGCCGCGGTCGGCTGCAGCCGGGCCACCTTCTACCTGCACTTCACCGGTAAGACCGAGGTGCTGCGGGCGATCGCCGAACAGGGCACACTCGCCAGCGTCCAGTTCTTCTACCGGGATCTGGACCGGGTCCTGGCCACCGGTTCCCGCGCGGAGTTCACCACGTGGATGCGCCGGGCCATCGAGTGGTTCTTCGACAACAAGGATCTGCTTCCCGCCTGGGACGAGGCGACCGCCCTGGAACCGGAATTCCGCGACCTCGCGCGGGAGGGCATCATGCAGCTCGCCGACGGGATGCCGGACTATCTGGCGCGCTGGCCCGAGGGCCGCCGCGACGAAGCGCGCCTGCGCATCGAACTACTCGTAGCGCAGCTGGAACGCTTCTTCACCCGATGGGCGATGCAGGGCACCATCGAGGTCACCGCGGCCGCCGCCGCCGAAGTCCTCACCGATATCTGGTTCCCCGCCCTGCAAGCGCCCGAATAACACAGCGGGACAACGTGTTCCGGTCATTTCGGCGGGAGCGTACGGGCGTATCCGAGCCCGCGATCCAGCCAGGTGTGCAGGACCTCGTCGTCGCCGAGGTATTCCGGCGCCACCCGCAACCAGTTCCGCATCTCCCGGCCGCCCATCACCATCGGCGCGACCGCGGAGCCGTCGATGAGCTCCTCGGCCTGCGCCGGATCGACCCGGACCAGCAGGCCGCCCTGGCCGCTGGCCGCCACCGCCATATTGCCGCCGACCAAGAAGGCCAGCCCGCCGAACATGCGCTTTTCGACCGTCTCGGTCACCGCCGGCCCGAGCAGGTCCCGGATCCGGTCCGCCAACTCTTCGTCATAGGCCATACGGCATTCTCACACCGGGCACCGACAGATCCGGACCGATCCCGCGGTGGCCGGTTCGAAGAATTCACCGAGAATTCGCGCCCTTGGGAACCCGCAGCGGTTGCTCCGGTGCGGTGGTTGGACCAGCATCCAACCTCATGCGGAATCGCTTGAATCCTGCCGGTGACGTCCCCGATACCGGAATCCCCGAGCAGCTGGCCGCCACCATGACGATGGCCGAACAGCACGAATGGCACCGGGGATATCTGCGGCGGCATGCGGTGTCGCGGCGGAACTTCCTGCGCGGTTCGGCCGCGGCCGCCGCGGTGGCCGCCGTCGGCACCTCACCGTTCGCGGGGCGGGCCTATGCCGATCAGGCGCAGCTCGCGGTGGGCGGCCGCCACGTCGGCTTCGGCCCGGACGCCGCCAGCCAGCTGCGCTTCGCCGCGCAGCTGTCGCGTAATCCCGGTGGCGCCAAGGTCTTTCTCGATCACGGACCGACCCCGGCGCTCGGCGCGAGTGTCGAGGCGGAGGTGCGCGATCTGGTGACCCAGATCCCCACCAGCGACAGCGGCGTACTCGCCGCCGAACAGTTCTATGTGCACGCGCCGGTCGACGGCCTGCCCGGACGGCTGCCGCATTTCTACCGCTGGCGCACCTCCGACGGATTCGTCGGCGACATCCGCGCCGCGTCGACCGCGATGCCGAGCGTGCGCAATGCGGTGCTGCCCTTCCGGTTCACCATGATGGGCGATCAGGGCACCGACGACACACCCGCCCAGCCGGCGGGCATCGCCCCCGGCGACTACGACGACAAGTACTACAAACCCGACAACGACCCGGCCGTCCCGCACGCGGACAACGTGATGCGCCAGATCGTGGCCTGCAAGCCGGATTTCCATGTGCTGGCGGGCGATATCGCCTACGCCGACCCCTCGGGTGCGGGGAAGAAGCCGCGCTACGTCGCCGCCGGCGACAAACTGCCCGACGGATTCGACAAGTTCAATCCGTATGTGTGGGACGTGTACTTCGGCGCCATCGAAGCCAGCGCGTCGACCACGCCGTGGATGTTCGCCACCGGCAACCATGACATGGAGGCCGCCTACGACACCCACGGGTACGGCGGACACCTCGCCCGCCTGGACCTTCCGGCCAACGGGCCCGCGGGCTGCCCGTCTGCGTACTCGTTCACCTACGGCAATGTGGCGGTGCTGTCACTGGACGCCAACGACGTCTCCTACGAGATCAAGGCCAACACCGGCTATTCGGGCGGCGCCCAGACCAGTTGGGTGGAGCGGACTCTCGCGGAGTACCGCGCGAATCCGGATATCGACTTCATCGTCTGCTTCTTTCACCACTGCGCGTACTCGACCACCGATTCCCATGCCAGCGACGGCGGTCTGCGTGATGCGTGGTGCGCGCTGTTCGACCGCTATCAGGTCGATCTGGTGCTGCAGGGGCACAACCACATCTTCGAGCGCACCGACCCGATCCGCGGCGGACGCCCGACCAAGGCGGCGGGCGACAATTCGATCGTCTACCCGGATGCGGACGGCACCGTCTACTACACGGTGGGCGGCGGCGGCCGTCCCCGCTACGGCTTCCAGCCCGGCTCCCCGGAGTCCTACCGCGGGCACGAGGTGCCCGACACCGCGGTGCCCAACAGCTATGTGTGGACACCGGCCGGCACCAAACAGGACGAGGCCGCACCTTGGTCGCGGGTTCGGTTCCGCAACTACTCCTTCATCCGGGTCGATGTGCGACCCGGATTCTTCGCCAGCGAGATGGATGTGGTGGCCGTGGACGAGTACGGCCGCGAATTCGACAAGGTGACCTATCGCCGGCAGGTGGGCCGCTGACCCGCGGTACGGGCCGGGTCAACCCGTCGGCCCACTGAGTCGTCCCGCCGAGCCGCTGAGCGGGCCGCCGGCCCACCACACCGCGACCGGCGGCCACCATGGCGGTCATGCGTTTCCATTTCGCCGAGGCGGGCGGTGACCCCGTGCATTGGGTGGACCTCGCGCGGGCCGCGGAGCGGGCCGGTTTCACCGGCATCTGCCTGGCGGACAGCCTGGCCTATCCGCGCGACGGTGACCCGCGCTACCCCTACACCGCTGACGGGCAACGAGAGTTCCTGCGCGGCAAGCCCTTTGCCGAGCCGATGATCGCCGCCACCGCGATCACCACGGCCACGACCACACTGCGGGTCACACCGTTCGTGCTGAAATTGCCGGTGCGCCCGCCCGTCCTGGTGGCCAAACAGGCCGCGACGCTGGCGGTGCTGAGCGGCAACCGGCTCTCCCTGGGCGTCGGAATCAGCCCGTGGCCACAGGATTTCACCATGATGGGCGTCCCGTTCGAGCGGCGCGGCGCACGGCTGGACGAAGGTATCGACATCGTGCGCGGCCTGTGCGGGGGCGGTGAATTCGCCCATCGCGGACAGATCTACGACCTGCCCGCCGTGGAGATCACTCCGGTCCCCACCACACCGATTCCGATCCTCGTCGGCGGGCACAGCGAGCCCGCGCTGCGGCGTGCGGTCCGGCGCGGCGACGGGTGGATGCACGCGGGCGGCGACCTCGGCGAACTGTCCGCACTCCTGGGTCGGCTGGCCGAATTACGTTCGGAATACGCCGCTTCCGGGTCGGCGCGAACCTCCGAATTCCAGATCCACGTGGTGGCGCGCGACCCCTTCGACACCGCGGGCATCGCGGATCTGGCCGCCTCGGGTGTCACCGATGTGATCGTCGGGTTCCGCAGCGTCTACGACGCCACGCCGGATACCCGCGACCTCGCCGAGAAGATCGAGGCGATCACCCGCTACGGCGACACCGTCATCGCCGCGCACCGATAGGAGAATGATGGCCGACCATCCGGCTCGCGCGGCGGGACTGGCATCCCAGCACGCCGTCCGCACCAAGGACCGCGCCACCTGGCTGAATCTGTTCGCCCCGGACGCGGTGGTGGAGGATCCCGTCGGCCGATCGCCGTACGACCCCGCCGGCAACGGCCACCGCGGCCGGGACGCGATCGCCGCGTTCTGGGACACCGCCATCGCCGACAGCGATATCGCCTTCCGGATGCGCGACTCCTACGCCTGCGGCGCCGAGGTCGCCTTCGTCGGCACCATCACCAGCGTCCGCAGGGAGATCACCGTCGAGGTCGACGGGGTGTTCACCTATCGGGTGGACGCCGACGGCCGCATCGCCGCCCTGCGCGCGTATTGGGAACTCGACCGGGCCCGCCGCACGACGTCCGAGCCGGGTACGGCCGGCTGATCGGAATCCGGCCTACACTCCCAGCGCCGGGGCGAAGACCGACCACGAGTCGTGCAGATCGTCCTGCCAGTACACCCACGCGTGAGTGCCGTTGCGGTGCACGACAGTCGCCGGAATGCCCAGGGCGGCAAGGCGACCGGTGAGCTGTCCGGTGCAGGAGTCGACGACGCTCTCCATCACGCCGCCGATCGCGACCCGGTTGGCCAGCGCGCCCGCGTTGCCGCCGATCGAGGGATCGGCGAGGGTGTCGTGCGCGCCGGGCACCCCGTTACCCGAGGAGATGTAGAGGGCGGTTCCGCGCAGCCGATCGGCGTTCACCACCGGATCGTGAGCGGCCCAGTCCGGATCACCCGGTCCTCCCCACATATTCCCGGCATTCGCCCCGAAGACGCCGAGCTGCGAATACACGTACGCCTGCGGAATCGGGCCGTTGGTCAGCGGACAACCGCTGTAGGCGCCGACCGCCTGGTACAGGCCCGGCGCCCCGATCGCCAGATCCAGTGACGAGGTCGCCGACATCGAGGTGCCCGCGACGGCATTGCGGCCCGTCATCTGGAACCGCGAGTTGAGCAGCGGCGGCAACTCCTGGGTCAAAAACGTCGTCCACTCGTTGCGGCCCAGCACCGGATCGTCGGACTTCCAGTCGGTGTAGTAACTGGCCCGCCCGCCCATCGGGACGATCACGTTCACCGGTTTGTCGGCGAAGAATTGCGCGACGTCGGTGCGGGTGGTCCACGGCCCGCCGTCCTCACCGCCGTCGACGGCGTTGAGCAGATACAGGGCCGGCGCCGCGAAATCCGGATGCGACATCCATACGGTGATCTGCTTGTTCATCGCCGCGGAATAGACCACCACCGAATATTGGCGACCGCCCAGCGGATGGACGTCGACGATGGCGGGCCCGCCGGGATCTGCCGAGGCTACCGCGGGCACAATCGCGGCAATCGAGGCGAAGGCGGCGAACAGGACAGCAAAACAGCGCGGAAGCCGGTGCATACGCGGAGTATTCCACCCTGTCGCGGTCCCCGCAGTACTCTCGGGAGGCGTGTCCACCGGGAAGCCGGGCCCGCAGGCGGCGGCTGCGGCGAGCCCGGCACCGGCGGCCCGCATCCTCCGGGCTATCCGTCTGCGCAGCTGCCACGGCCCTGCCACCACGACGTCACCACCGGAACGTCCGGTGGTGACGTCCACGGACGTGGCTCAGTGCGCGGCGATGGCGGCGCGGATCGCGGCGATATCGATCTTCGACATGGTCTGCAGCGCGGCGCCGGCCGCGGCCGCGTGCTCGCCGCCCATCAACGCCGGCAGCTCGGCCGGCACGACCTGCCAGGACAGGCCGTAGCGATCGGTCAGCCAGCCGCACGGCCCCGGCTTGCCACCCGCGGTCAGCGCCGCCCACAGCCGGTCCACCTCGTCCTGCCCATCGACCACCAGCTGAACGGAGGCGGCATCGGTGAACGGATGGCCGGGTCCGCCGTTCATCAACGTGAGCGCGTGTCCGGCCAGATCGACCTGCACGACGAAGGCCGAGCCGTCGGGATTACGAGTGATGCCCGTGATGCGGGCGCCGGGTATGTGCTCGGTGTAGAACCGGGCGGCGTCCTCGGCGGCACTGTCGAACCAGAGGAAGGTGCTGATGTCGGTCATGATCGCTCCTGGGGTGTGTTTCCGACTCGCTGTCACCCCTTGGTCGAGGCCGATCTCGCATATTCGACACAGTTCGCGAATTTTCTCGGGATTTTTTCGCCGGACCTATTCGGCGGCGAGACGATCCAGTGCCGCCCGGCTCGCGTCGTCGGCGGCGCGGTAGATGATCAGCCGCTGATCGGGGTCCTGCAGCGGCATCAGCGCTTCGTAGGCGACGGTGACCGCACCCACCCGCGGATGATGCATCGTCTTGTGCCCGCGGCCTTGCACGCGCACATCTCTGCGCTCCCACAGTTCGGCGAATTCGGCACTGCCCGTGCGGAATTCGTCGATCAGTTCGGTCAGGACCCGGTCGTCGGGATGGGCGGCCCAGGCGGCGCGCAGGCCGGCGATCCCCTCCCGCACGGTCCGTTCGCGGTCGGCGTAGAAGTTGCCCATCCCCGGATAGAGCAGGCACAGCCACATGGAGTTGCGATGCCTGGGCGGCAGCGTGTCGAAATCCAGCAGCAGGCGCGACATCTCGCGATTCCAGGCCAGGATGTCGTAGCGGTGGTTGAGCACCATCGCCGGTATCGGCGCCAGATCCGCGACCAGCCGGGCCAGCTCCGGTGAGGCCGTGGTCGCCGGTTTGCCGTCGTCCGGGGGCCGCTGCCGGGCCAGATCGAACAGATAGATGCGTTCATCCGGCGCGAGGCGCAGGGCCCGTGCGAGCGCGTCGAGCACCTCCGGCGAGGGCCGCAATCCACGCCCCTGTTCGAGTCGCACGATGTAGTCGGTGCTCACGCCGGCCAGCTCGGCGACCTCCTCACGGCGCAGTCCGGGGGTGCGGCGGGACCGGCGGCGCAGCGGCAAACCGAAATCACCCGGATCCAGTCGTTCGCGCCGGGTGCGCAGAAAGGCCCCCAGTTCCTGTGTCACTTCCACGGTGGCGGTCATCGCTGTCGATCCTACGACGAGGCTGGTACCGGCGATCCCAGGAAAAACCTTCCCTTACCGCGTGCGTCCCGGCCGCGCAGACTTGCCGTCGAGAATCGAATCCACACAGGAGGAAGATATGGCGCTCACTCTCGACACCTATCGGCTGCTCGGCCGGTCCGGACTGCGGGTCTCACCGCTCGCACTGGGCACCATGACCTTCGGCACCGACTGGGGCTGGGGCGCCGAACGGGACGAGGCGCGCAAACTGTTCGACGACTACGTCTCGCGCGGTGGCAATTTCATCGACACCGCCAGCGTCTACACCAACGGCAGTTCCGAGCGGCTGCTCGGCGAATTCACCCGCGACAATCGCGAAAGCCTGGTGCTGGCAACGAAGTACACGATGTTGCGGCGGCCCGGTGACCCGAATTCCGGCGGCAACAACCGCAAGTCGATGTTCGCTTCGGTGGAGGCCAGCCTGCGCAACCTGAACACCGATTACATCGATCTGCTGTATCTGCACGCCTGGGACTTCACCACGCCGGTCGAGGAGGTGCTGCGCGGCATGGACGATCTGGTCCGGCAGGGCAAGGTGCTCTACGTCGCCATCTCCGACACCCCGGCCTGGCAGGTGGCGCGCATGCAGACCATCGCCGACCTGCGCGGTTGGTCCCCGCTGGTGGCGCTGCAGGTGGAATACAGCCTGATCGAACGCACCGTGGAACACGACCTGTTCCCGATGGCGCGGGAACTCGGGCTCGGCGTGATTCCGTGGTCGCCGCTCGGCAGCGGCGTGCTGACCGGCAAATACACCACCGCCGATCTGGACGCCTCGGCCGCGGGATCGCCGGAGGGCAGTCGTAAGAACGTCGCGCTGGCCAACGGTTCGCTGACCGAACGGGGCCTCGCGATCGCCGAGGTGGTGAAGGAGGTCGCGGCGGAACTGGACCGGACACCGGCCCAGACCGCACTCGCGTGGACGCTGCGGAATCCGGCGGTGACCGCTCCCATCATCGGCGCCCGCACCCCGGCTCAGCTCGCCGACAACCTGGGCGCCCTGGATGTGGAATTCGATGCGGCGCAATTGGATCGGCTGGACGCGGCCAGTGCCGTCGAACCCGGATTCCCGCACAATATGCTCGCTCGCGAGCTGACCGATACGGTGATCAACGGGGACCTGACGGTCGTCCCGCGATCCTGAACGACTCGGACGACGCGCCCCTGCGACCGGTCACCACACCGGTCGCTCGGACGCCTCGTCGAGTACGCGGCGGAACTCACCGGTCTACGCCGACAGCAGCTTCTTCACCCTCGGCAGCGACGGCATCACCGCAGATCGCGGCACCGGGCGTATGCGAACCCGCATGGCTGCTGCGGACCCCTCGAGCTTCGGACGAATCAGGCTGCGGTGGTCAGGAATTCGGCTGCCGCACTGCGATAGCGGTCGGCCAGCAGGCGCACCACCGCCGTATGCACGCCGAGCGGTTCGGCGACTCCGTCTGCGCCCGACTCGTGCAGGCGCTGGTGGAACAGCCCTCGCGCCAGCAGGTAGGAGCCGACGAACACCCGCTCGGCACCGGATTCGCGCAGGGCCGCAACGACATCCGGCACCCGCGGCTCGCCGGTGGCGATATATGCCGTGCGGACCGTGACCCCCAGCTCCTCCGCCAGCATGGCGGTCGCCCGCCGGACATCGTGGCGCGCACGGGCGTCGGAGGATCCGGCCGCCGCGAAGACCACCGCGTCGCCGGGACGCATCCCGGCCTCGTGCAACCGCATCCGCATCACCCGGGCCAGCATCGGGTCCGGGCCCATCGCGGGAGTCACCACCACATCCGAATGCCCACTGTCGCGGACTTCGCGCGGGACATCCTGGTAGACGTGGTAACCGGAGGCCAGGAAGGCCGGAACCACCACGGCCGGAACACCGTTCAGCTCGCGCAGCACCTCGGCGGGCGTCGGGCCGAGCACGTCGACGAAGGCGGTTCGTACCGGCGCTTCCGCGCCGGTACGTCCCATCTCCGCACGTACCGCATCGGCCAATGCGGCAATCATCCGCACACCTTCGGCACTCCGGGTGCCGTGCGCCACCAGCACCAGCGCGGGGGCGCTCACCAGACCCCTGCCATGGGCGCGGGTCGCTGTGGCCGCAGCGACGGGGCGTACCCGCCCGGCGGGCGGGTGTTGTTGTCCACGCATTCGGCGGGGTCGAGAGCGAGCCGATAGCCGCGCTTGACCACCGTCTGAATCGCCTTCGGTGTACCGAGACCCGCACGCAGCCGGGCGATTCCGGTCTCCACGGCATGGGTGTCGTCACCACCGCCGGGCAGCGCCGCGAGCAGATCCTCCCGGGACACCACCCGGCCGGGCTGACGGGCCAGCGCCCGCATCAACGCCATCGGCGCGGGAGCGAGCTGACGCACCGAACCGTCCACCACGACACAGCCGCCGCGGACGCTCAATTCGTGCCCGGCGGCGTGAATCCGGTTGGCGCGGCGGGGAAGTTCCTCGGCGACGTGGCGGGCCAGCGCCCCGAGTCGCGCGCGGCCCGGCATGGACGTCGGCACCCCGAGTTCCTCCAGCGGCGCGGCGGTGATCGGGCCGACGCACGCCGGCAGCACCCGGGAACGCATCGCCTGCAGGACGCCCTCGAGCAGCCCGGTTTCCTTCGCCCGCATCAACATCGAGGCCACCGCGGGTGCGCTGGTGAACGTGACACAGTCCAGCGCGGAGGTGACCACGCCCTCGATCAGGCGGTCCATCGGCACACGATCGTCCGGTGGCACCCAGCGGTACACCGGCACCGGCACGACATCGGCGCCGGCGCAGCGCAACACCTCGCAGAAGTCGGGTACCGGCTCCCATTCGGTGGTCGCACCGTGCAATTGCACCGCGATGCGCACACCTTCGACACCCGCCGCCAGCAGGTGATCGAGCACCTCGGCGGACGATTCGGAGGCCGGCGACCATTCCTCGCGTAGTTCGGCGGCCCGGATAGCGCCCTTGGCCTTGGGGCCACGGGCCAGCATACGCGTGGCAGCCAACGTGTCCCGGAGGTTTTCGGCCAAGCCCCACCCCTCGGCCGCTTCCATCCAGCCGCGGAAGCCGATGCCGGTGGTGGCGACGGCGATCTGCGGCGGATCGGCGACCAACTGCCGCGTCACCCGCTCCAGCTCGGTGTCATCGGACAGGGGGATGATGCGAATCGCCGGGGCGGAAACGATATTCGCGCCTCGGCGACTCAACAGCGTGGCCAGTTCGTCGGCCCGGCGGGCGGCTGTCACACCGATGGTGAAGCCGTCCAAAGGTTTCAATTCGGTGGGTCGCGCTTCGTTCACGGCGTACCGCCGTATTGGACCGGTTCGTTGGTCACCGCGACGACCCCGTCGACGACGCGCACGCCGTAGACGGGCAGTGCGACCGAGTCGTCGTCCAGGCAGCGGCCGTCCAGCAGCGAGAACGACTGCTTCAGCAGCGGCGAGGCGACGACCGGCACACCGGCGCGGTCGCCGACGATGCCGCGCGACATGACCGCCGCCCGCCCGAACGGATCGATATTGCCGACGGCGTAGAGCGTGCCGTCGGGCAGCAGGAAGAGCGCGGCCTGCCGTC
Source organism: Nocardia sp. BSTN01 (assembly GCF_015354405.1). Classification (GTDB taxonomy): domain Bacteria; phylum Actinomycetota; class Actinomycetes; order Mycobacteriales; family Mycobacteriaceae; genus Nocardia. The sequence continues at coordinate 120,366 of NZ_JADKYP010000009.1, forward strand.
CGCCCCTGAGCAGTACCGCCACGCCGCGGCCGGGAATCAGATAATCGAGCCGGCAGGCCGAGGTCCAGCCGGTGGTGGTTGCCGGTGCGAAGCCGGGTGTGTCGATAACGGTCATCGGTAATCTCCTCCGAACGCCTTACCTAATAAGTACCGGCGTCCTGTTTCCGCACGATTACGTGGCTATTTCCCGGGCGTGGCAATCGCGGTCGGCACATCGGGCAGGCCGAGCAGAACCGGCGTCTTGCGCTCCCCGCTCTCGTCGAAGGCGATCGTCGGATCGGCCTCCTCCGGCGCGTTGACGAAGGTGACGAAGCGCGAAAGCTTCGCGGGATCCTCCAGCACCGCGGCCCATTCGTCCTTGTAGCCGGCGACGTGGCGGGCCATGCTCTCCTCCAGATCGGCGGCGATGCCGAGGGAGTCCTCGCAGACGACCTGCTTGAGGTGCTCGATACCACCCTCGAGCGCTTCCTGCCACGGCGCGGTGCGCTGCAGCCGGTCGGCGGTGCGGATGTAGAACATCAGGTAGCGGTCGATGTAGCGGATCAACGTCTCGTCGTCGAGGTCACCGGCCAGCAGCACCGCATGCTTCGGGCTGAGGCCGCCGTTGCCGCCGACATAGAGGTTCCAGCCGTTCTCGGTGGCGATGACGCCGACGTCCTTACCGCGCGCCTCGGCGCATTCGCGGGCACAGCCCGAGACACCGATCTTCAGCTTGTGCGGCGAGCGCAGGCCGCGGTAGCGCTTCTCCAGCAGCACCGCCATGCCGACCGAATCCTGCTGGCCGTAGCGGCACCAGGTGGAGCCCACGCAGCTCTTCACGGTGCGCAGCGATTTGCCGTAGGCGTGACCGGATTCCATCCCCTTGTCGACAAGTCGCTGCCAGATCAGCGGCAACTGCTCGACCCGCGCGCCGAACAGGTCGATGCGCTGACCGCCGGTGACCTTCACATAGAGGCCGAAATCCTTGGCGATCTGACCGATTTCGATCAGCTGTTCGGGCGTCACCTCGCCGCCCGGCATTCGCGGCACCACCGAATAGGTGCCGTTCTTCTGCAGATTGGCCAGGAAGTGATCGTTGGTGTCCTGCAGTGCGGACTGCTCACCGTCGAGGATGTGGTCGCTCGAGGTCGAGGCGAGGATGGAGGCGACGGTCGGCTTGCAGATATCGCAACCGAGTCCGGTGCCGTGTTTGGCGATCAGTTCCGTGAAGGTGCGAATTCCGGTGACCTGCACGATCTCGAACAATTCGGACCGGGACTGGGTGAAGTGCTCGCACAGCGCCTTCGACATCTCCACGCCGGACTGCTCGAGCAGCTTCTTGATCATGGGAACACAACCGCCGCACGAGGTTCCGGCGGAGGTGCAGCTCTTGACGCCGGCGATATCGCAGGCGCCCTCCGCGATGGCACCGCAGATCGCACCCTTGCTCACGTTGTTGCAGGAGCAGATCTGCGCCTCGTCGGGCAGGGCGTCCGCACCCAGTTCGGCGCCCGCGGGCGAGATCAGCGCGGCCGGTTCGGCGGGCAGTTCGCTGCCGACCAGCGGGCGCAGCGCAGCGTACTGCGAGGCGTCGCCGACCAGGATGCCGCCCAGCAGCGTCTTCGCGTCGTCGGAGATCACCAGCTTGGCGTAGGTGCCCTTGGCGGCGTCGTGCAGGACTACCGACAGCGCGCCCTCGGTGGTGGCATGGGCGTCGCCGAAGCTGGCCACGTCCACACCGAGCAGTTTCAGCTTGGTCGACAGGTCGGCGCCCGGGAATTCGCCGGCGCCGCCGACCAGCCGGTCCGCGACGATCTCGGCGGTGGTGTAGCCGGGGGCGACCAGGCCGTAGCAGGTGCCCTCCACGGCCGCGACCTCACCGACGGCGTAGATGTGCGGATCGGAGGTGACCATGCCGAGGTCGGTGAGCGCACCACCGCGCGGCCCGATCTCGAGTCCGGCGTCGCGGGCGATCTGATCGCGCGGGCGTACACCGGCGGAGAACACCACCAGCGAGGCATCGATCACCGACTCGTCGGACAGCGAAACCCGCAGACCCGCACCGTCTTCGGCGGGCTCGATGGCCGAGGTGCCGACACCGGTGTGCACGTGCAGGCCCAGATCGGTGACCAGCTTCTCCAGGATCGCGCCGCCACCCTCGTCGACCTGTACCGGCATCAGCCGCGGCGCGAACTCGACGACATGCGGCGTCATTCCCAGGAGCCGCAGGGCATTCGCCGCTTCCAGACCGAGGAGTCCACCGCCGACGACCACACCGACCGCACCGGGACCCGCCTTCTGCGCGGCGGCCCGGATGCCGTCGAGGTCCTCGAGGGTGCGGTAGACGAAGCATTCCGGACGGTCGTGGCCCGGCACCGGCGGCACGAAGGCATACGATCCGGTCGCGAGAACCAGTGCGTCGTAACCGATCACGTCGCCGGAGGAGGTGGTCACCTTGCGGGCGGCGCGGTCGATCTCGTCGGCGCGCACGCCGAGGCGCAGATCCACCAGCGCGTCACCGGCGTACTCGTTACCGGGCAGGGCGAGCGCGCTCTTGTCCCAGGCGCCGACGTAGGACGACAGGCCGACGCGGTCGTAGGCGGCCTGGTCCTCTTCGCTCAGCACGACGACCTGCCATTGCCCGGCCTCGTCGCGGGAGCGCAGCGCCTCCACGAACCGGTGCCCGACCATGCCGTGGCCGACGACCACCACGGTCTTGCGCTGCGTGGGTTCGACTGTCGTGTTCATGACTGTCCTCCGATGCTTTCCGATGGTCAGGCGCGAGCCGAGGTGGTGGACTGGGTGGAATCGGATTCGGGCGACCGTTCGGCCTCGAGCACCAGGGCTTCCGCCTGGGCGACGACACCGGATTCGGTACGCGCCGAACGCATTCCGGGCCGCCGCAGGAAGACCGACCAGACGACGATCGCGCAGACGACGTAGAAGCCGAGGAACACCCAGAACGCGGTGGTCGCGGAATTGGTGGAGGCGTAGGAGGAGCGCAGCACCAGGTTGATGGCCACACCACCCAGGGCGCCGATCGCACCGACGAAGCCGATCAGCGCGCCCGAGGTGTTACGCGACCAGGCGGCCTGCTCCCCGGCGCTCACTGGAAGGCTCTTGGACTTCGCGTCGAAGACCGACGGGATGATCTTGGTGACGGACCCGTTGCCGATTCCCGAGAGCACGAACAGCGCGATGAATCCGCAGACCAGGGCGACCATGGTCGCACCCGAGGCCACGCCGCCGTTGTGGTCGGCGGCCACACTGGCCACCGCGACCACGACCGCCGCCACCATCATTCCGGCGAACCCGGCCAGCGTGACCCGGCTGCCGCCGAAGCGGTCGGCCATCTTGCCGCCGTAAGGGCGGGCCAGCGAACCCAGCAGCGGGCCGATGAAGGCGATCTGCGCGGCGTGCAGACTCGCCTGGGCGGCCGAATCACCGCCGGCCTTGAAGCCGATCTGCAGAATCTGGCCGAAGGCGAAGCTGAAGCCGATGAACGAGCCGAACGTACCGATGTAGAGGAAGGCGATCGCCCAGGACTGCGGAACCTTCAGCGACTCCAGCATGTAGGACAGATCGGCCTTCTGGTTGCGCAGATTGTCCATGTAGAGCGCGGCGCCGAGACCGGCGACCGCGATGAACGCCAGATACACCAGGCAGACGACCGATGCGTAGGAGTTGCCGAGCGTGGCGATCACCAGCAGGCCGATCAGCTGGATCACCGGGACGCCGATATTGCCGCCGCCGGCGTTCATGCCCAGCGCCCAGCCCTTGAGCCGCTGTGGGTAGAAGGCGTTGATATTGGTCATCGAGGAGGCGAAGTTGCCGCCGCCCAGGCCCGCGAACGCCGCCACCACCATGAACGTGGTGTAGGAGGTGCCCGGCTGGTTGATGAAGTACAGCGTCAGCAGCGTCGGGATCAGCAGCATCAGGGCGCTTAAGATCGTCCAGTTGCGACCGCCGAAGCGCGCGGTGGCGACGGTGTAGGGGATGCGCAGGATGCCGCCGACCAGGGTCGGCATGGCGACCAGGAAGAACTTCCCGGCGGCGTCGATGCCGAACTTGTCGGTCGGCATGAACAGCACCATCACCGACCAGATCGACCACACCGAGAATCCGACATGTTCGGCGACGACCGACCAGATCAGATTGCGACGGGCGATCTTCTTGCCGCCGGCCTCCCAGGCCGCGACATCCTCGGCATCCCATTGCTCGATGTCGTGGTTACGCGTCAGCGTGCTCAACAGGGCCTCCTGAAATCCGGTTGGCCCCAAGGTAGAAAACGGGTATTGCCGCGATGCTGCGCCACATGACGCACAAATCAACGGTTGCTCACGAATTCGGCGATTTCCCGGTGAGAACCGGGACTTTGTTTCGCCCATATGACACAACGGTTTCCGTGCGTCACAAAGTGCCGACGCTCACACGAGGAGCCGGTGAGATCGATGGCGGCGAGTGGTCCGGGCCACATTGCGCGGCCGTCGGCTCACATCATGGCCACAAGCTCACCGCGGCGCAACCCGAGCGGTGAAACAGCCCAGCGGTCGCGCCGCGGAAGCCGGTCAGTGCCAGGTGTCCTCGAGCATGCGCGGCTTGCACGCCTGCCAGGCGCCGGCCACCAGCACCAGGACGGCAACCGCCAGCAGGGCGAAGGGCGCGCCCCAGCCGCCGGCCACGCTGTGCAGCACACCGAACAGCAGGGGGCCGACGCAGGCGACGGTGTAACCGACGCCCTGCGTGAAGCCCGACAGTGCCGCCGAACCGGCCTGGGTGCGGGTACGCAGATTGATCAGCGTGAGCGCCATCGGGAAGGTGCTCGGCCCGAGACCCAGCAGCAGTACCCACAGCCACGGTGCGCTCATCGGGGCGATCAGCAGGCCGGCGAACGCCGCGAAAAACGCTATTGCGCAGGCGATCACGACGGGGAACGGATTGCGGATGCGGGCGGTGAACGACGGTGCGGTCAACGCGGCCGCCAAGCCCATGAAGGAGAAGAAGGCGACCATCGTGCCGCCGAAGCTCGCGTCGGCGCCCGCGTCGGCGAAGAGTTTGGGCAGCCAGGTGAACATCGAGTAGGTGACCAGCGAGGTCATGCCGAACATGGCGGCCATCCCCCACGCCAGCGGCGACCGCCGGATATTGCCGGCGCGCGCGGGCTGTTCGCCCGGCACCTCGGACACCGCGGTGGTGTCGGCGCGGTCGTGACCGCGCCGCCCCCGCAGCACACCCAGCCACGGCACCGCGGCCGCGAATCCGAGCAGCGCCCACAGCCCGAGCGAGACCCGCCAGCCGGCCGCGTCGGCGACCGGGACGGCGATCAGCGCCGGCACCACGGTGCCGATCTGCACCATCGTGATGTACACCGAGCTCAGCACCGCCAGTCGATCCGCGAAATACCGCTTGACCAGCGGCGGAATCACGACATTGCCGATGCCCATACCGGCCAGCGCCAGCGCGGACAGGCTCAGCAGCTCCCAGGTGTCGGGCACCAGCGCCCGGGTGAGCTGCCCGGCCCCGGCCATGCACATGGCGACCAGTGCCGTCCGTTCCAGGCCCAGCCGCCGCACGAAGATCGGGGTGATCAGCCCGGCCAGCGCGAACATGGCGGTCGGGATCATGCCGAAGACACCGACGATGGCGGTGGAATAGCCGATATCGAGGCCGATCCGCTCGGCGAGCGGAGTAAAGGCGGTGACCGCCACCCGCAGGGTGAGCGCCGAGACGACGATCGCGACGAGGACGAGGATCCGGCCCTCGGCCAGACCGCGGCGCCGGATGTCGGTGGTCGACTGCAGATTGGTAACCGTCACCGCGAAATCATAGGATGATTGGATGAAAGCGGGCAACAAATGTGAGGAGGGGTACTCTATTGGCCGTGCAACCAGTCCGGCGCACCAGCCTCATCGCTCAGGTCACCGAACAGCTGCGCGCTGAAATCCGTTCGGGGCGTTGGCCGATCGGCTCCCGCATCCCGACCGAACCGGAACTCACCGAATTGACCGGCACCGGCCGCAATACCGTGCGCGAAGCGGTGCAGGCGCTCGTGCACGCCGGCATGCTCGAACGCCGGCAGGGTTCGGGCACCTACGTCATCGCCGCCTCCGATCTCGGCGGCACCCTCACCAAATACTTCGCCGACGCCGTCGAACGCGATGTGCTCGAACTGCGCCAAGCCCTCGACGTGCAGGCCGCCCGGCTGGCCGCGCTGCGTCGCGACGACAACGACGTGCAGACCCTGCTGCGACTGCTCGACCGGCGCAGCCAGGTCTGGGATACCGACAGCACCGCCGCGATCGACGCCGACGTGGCGCTGCACCGCGCCATCGTCGCCGCCAGCCACAACACCGTCTACCTCGAGTTCTACGATTCGCTGCTGCCCGTGATCGAGGACGTGATTCGTTCTCGCACAACCAAATACGGCAACCAGTATCACGACGAACACGCCGAGCTGGTCCACGCCGTGATCGACGGCGACTCCGACCGCGCCGCGCGCGCCGCCAACTGCTTCCTCGGCTCGCTCATCGCCGAATACCCCGAACGGTGAAGGTTTCCGCCGACAGGTAAACGATTCGTCACCGTGGTGCCGGAAGCGGGGTGAGCGAGTGTTGCTGCGAACGTCACGGAGCGTGAATCGGACGTAATTTCGCGTTCCTACCGTGGATACGACCGCCGGACCCCGACCTCCGGGTCCCCGAGATGAGGGCGGTCGCATCCCTTCGAGAGGAACGCGCCGATGACTACCACCGACGCCGCGATATCGGCCACCGCCGCTCCCGACTTCCACCATCAGGCCCGCGGCCGCTGGCTCGAGCACTGGGAGCCGGACAACGAAACCTTCTGGGAGAACGGCGGAAAGCGCACCGCCCGTAAGAATCTCGCCTTCTCGGTCTTCTCCGAAAACCTGGGATTCAGTATCTGGGTGCTGTGGGCCAGCGTGGTCACCGCCATGGGCTCGGCGGGCTTTCATTATCTGAGCGGCCCGGACGCCGTGGCCAATTCACTGCTGCTCACCTCCACTCCCACCCTCGTCGGCGCCGCATTGCGCGTGCCCTACACCTTCGCCATTCCGAAATTCGGCGGCCGCGCGTTCACCGTCTTCAGCGCGGGCATGTTGCTGCTGCCGACCCTGGGGCTGGCCTATTTCGTCAATCAGCCCGGCACGCCGTTCTGGGTGTTCATGTTGCTGGCCGCGCTCGCCGGCGTGGGCGGCGGCAATTTCTCTTCGTCGATGGCGAATATCAATTTCTTCTTTCCCGAGGGTAAGAAGGGCGCCGCACTGGGAATCAACGCGGCGGGCGGCAATATGGGGGTCGCGCAGACTCAGCTGCTGGTGCCGCTGATCATCACCCTCGGCACCCATCTCATGGCGAAGGATCCCGCCGGTTACCGGTTCGGCATCACCCTCGCGGTGCTGGTGTGGATTCCGTTCATCCTCGTCGCCATGTTCGGTGCGCTGCGGTACATGGACTCGATCACCGGCGCGAAATCCGACGGCAGTTCCTATCGGCTGGCACTGACCAACCGGCACACCTGGATCATGGCGGTGCTCTACATCGGCACCTTCGGATCGTTCATCGGCTTCTCGTTCGCCTTCCCCACCCTGCTCAAATCCACGTTCCCGGAGCTGGCGAAGATCGGCTGGATGTCCACGATCGGCAACCTCGCCTTCCTCGGCGCCTTCGTCGGATCGCTGAGCCGGCCCTTCGGCGGGTGGATCGCCGACCGATTCACCGGCGCCCGGATCACCGTCTACGTCTTCGCCGGTATGGCCGGGGCCACCGCGCTGATCGTGGCCGCGCTCTCGATGAAGAACTTTCCGCTGTACCTGATCTCGTTCCTGCTGCTGTTCGTGCTGTCGGGCATCGGCAACGGTTCCACCTACCGGATGATCCCCTCGATCTTCGGCGCCGAGGCCAAGCGCCGCGCCGCCGAGTACGGCCAGGACCCGGCGACCGCTCTGGCCGCGGCCAAACGGCAGGCGGGTGCCGCGATCGGGGTCGTCGGCGCGGTGGGCGCGGCCGGCGGGTGGGTGCTGCAGCAGGCGCTGCGGGAATCCAATATCCACTTCGGCGGGATGGCACCGGCCTTCTGGGCCTACGCCGTCGCCTTCCTGGTGATGGGCGGACTCACCTGGTGGTTCTATCTGCGCTCGTCGTTCGCCGTCGAGCGGGTGCCGTCACTGGCCCACGCGGGCGTCTGAGGGCTGGACTCACGACAATGCGGGCTCGCCGGTCGATTCGATCGGCGGGCCCGCTACAGCATCAACCGAATCATGTCGGCGGTGTGCGCCAGGCCGGGAAACGCCTCCGGTGTCGAACGCGGATGCAGCGCGTGCACCGCGAGCCGGAACATGACCGCGCGCAACAACATCTGCGGCCACTCCGGCAGATCCGACCACCGCTCGAGCAGGCCCGGATCCGCACCGCCCCAGGACAGCGCGTCCACCACGATCACCCCGGCCGCCCAGGACGCGGGCCGCCAGTACGGGGTGATGTCGGTCAGCCCCGGAGCCTGGCCGTTCGTGAACAGCACCGTGCCGAACAGATCACCGTGCACGAGCTGCGACGGTATCTGCACCGGTTTCCGCAGCGTCGCCAGTTGCGCCAGCATATCGATGCTGTGGCGGCCGTCGGGCGTGGTCACCGGCAGCATGCCACCGGCTTTCAGGCTGCGCAGCGGCACCGTCTCCCAGGCGGCCCGGTCCGCGGCGACGAAGACATCGACATCGACCCACGGCGCGATCGGCTGCTGGGCCAGGAAGCGCGGGCGCTCCAGCCGGGCGGTGGCGTAGTGCAAGCGCAACGACACCGACACCACCTCGTCGTGGCGCGGTTCCGGAGTGCCGTCCATATAGGTATCGGCACGCCAGCCGGACACCACGTAGCGACCGTCGGTGGCGCGCACCGGCCGCGCCAGCCGCACCCCGTCCACCCGCAGCGTTTCCCGAACCTTCGCCGACCACGCCGCCCGGGCGTGATCGGCCACCGGGCTGAGCACCACCTCTCCGCACCGCCACCCACCGTCCCAGTCGCCCAGCGCGACCGGGGACACTTCGCGCAGCCCGAAAGTGGCCCGCACATGCTCCGGAGGTTCGACAGATGTCACGGCCGTACCGTAACCCCGCCGGCCCGCCTCCCCGCGTATTCAGGCCATACAAGTCGCGAGCCGCATGCGTCGGTCACAGGTCCTGCGTCGGAAAGCTATCCGGTTCGGGCGTGCCCGACGAGTTACCCATGTAGTCGCGAAATCAGTCGTCTCTGCGCGGAGACCTTCTCTCAGTAAACCGGCAGGCTCGGGTCTACTTGGTTGGCCCAGGCGACGATTCCGCCTTGGAGGTGTGTCGCGTCCGAGAATCCGGCGCGCTTGAGGGCCGCCAGTGCCTCCGCGGAGCGGATGCCGGTCTTGCAGTGCAGGACGATCGGGGTGTTCTGCGGGAGTTCGGCGAGGGCCTCGCCGGACAGGATGCGGTCCTTGGGGATCAGGGTCGCGCCGTCGATGCGGACGATGTCCCATTCCACCGGTTCGCGGACGTCGATGATGGCGACGTCCTTGCCCGCGTCGAGCATGTCCTTGAGTTCGCGGGCGGTCACCGTGGAACCGACCGCGGCCGCCTGGCCCTCCTCGGAGACCACACCGCAGAACGCCTCGTAGTCGATGAGCTCGGTGATGGGCTGACGCTCCGGATCGCGCCGCAGCTTGATCGTGCGGTAGTTCATATCCAGTGCGTCGTAGACCATCAGCCGGCCGAGCAGGGTCTCCCCGATGCCGGTGATCAGCTTGATGGCCTCGGTGACCATGATCGAACCGATCGACGCGCACAGCACACCCAGCACACCGCCCTCGGCGCAGGACGGGACCATGCCCGGCGGCGGCGCCTCGGGGTACAGATCGCGGTAGTTGATGCCGCGCTTCTCACCGTTCGGACCGTCGGGGGCGTCCTCCCAGAACACCGACACCTGGCCCTCGAACCGATAGATCGACCCCCACACATAGGGCTTGCCGGCCAGCACGGCGGCGTCGTTGACCAGATAGCGGGTGGCGAAGTTGTCGGTGCCGTCGACGATCAGGTCGTACTGCGTGAACAGGTCGACCGCGTTCTCCGGCTCCAGCCGGATCTTGTGCAGCACCACCTCGACGCCGGAATTGATCTCCAGAATCGAATCGCGCGCACTGTCGGCCTTGCTGCGGCCGATATCGGATTCACCGTGAATGATCTGCCGCTGCAGATTCGACGCGTCCACCTCGTCGAACTCCACGATGCCGAGCGTGCCGACACCGGCGGCGGCCAGATACAGCAGCGCCGGCGAGCCGAGACCACCGGCACCGATCACCAGCACCTTGGCATTCTTCAGACGTTTCTGCCCGTCCATCCCGACATCGGGAATGATCAGATGCCGGCTGTAGCGGGCGACCTCATCCCTGGTCAGCTCCGCGGCCGGTTCGACCAGTGGCGGCAGGGACTGTGGTGATGACACGTCGCAGACTCCTCGAATCGAATTCGCCGATAGGGCTGATGGGTGCAACGCGGCGAATCGGGCCGTTCTTCCCAGTGCCGCCTCTCCGCAACTTTAACGTGCCGCCTACTGCCGCGAGACTTGCGTGTCGGGCCGGCGGTTGGCTGCCCACTCGGGGTAGCCCGTCCCCGGTGAGTTACCCATGTACTCCCGAGATCAGCTGTGGCGTTGACATGCCGTCGTCATCCGCGGGGATACGGCCAGGGGTTGAAGCGGCACTTCTTGCCGTCCATCGGCACCACGCCCTGCGGGTCCAGAGTCGCGATGTCGTTGTTACGGGTGCCGAAGGTCTGCTGCATCATGACCGGCGCCAAACCGCCGTCGATCTCGCACGGCTGGTGTTCGTGGTAGCCGATGGCGTGGCCGACCTCGTGATTGATCTGGTACTGGCGATAGGAGCCGATATCGCCCTCGAAGGCGGTGGCGCCGCGCACCCAGCGCACCTCCGAGAGCACCACTCGGCCGAGATCGGAGTTGTAGCAGGAGGAATCGATCGGAATCTCGAAACCACAGGCCGATTTGGTGGTCTGCCGGGAGGTCAGCGACACCCGGAAATCCGGTTCGCCGGTGTCGATGCGGCGGAAACCGAAACGCGGGTCGTGGGTCCAGCTCTTGGGATTGGCCAGGGTCGCCTCCACCATCTTGGCGACCGAATCGTCCCCGCCGAGCGAGGTGGTGTCGACACCGTTCTCGACCTCGACGGTGTAGCTGAACTGATGCTCCTGACCGGCCCCGACCTGCGCCGACGTTCCGGGAACGATATGCCAGGTGCCCGCCGCGGTCTCGGTGAACGCACCGCCCGCGGGGAGTGCGCCGGAGGGCGGATCGCCGGCGAATTTACCGTCGCCCTTCGGCGGGGCGCCGATGATGCCGGCCTTGCTGGTGTGCTGGCTGAGCCGGCCCAGGGCGGGAGTGGAACCGCCGGAGGTGTCGGTACCCCCCTTGACGGCGTCCACGACGACCAGCATGGTGATGATCACCAGGACCGGCAGTGCGTAGGCTCGCCATCCGTAGGTGGAGACGAACCGGCCCAGCGCGCTCTGCTTCTTCGTATCCCGTTCCGGCCGTGGCCGATTCGCCGCATCGTGGGCACCGGTCGGATCCCATTTCGCGCGCAGCGGCTGATGGGAACGATCGCCGTGGCCATTGCCGGAATAGAGGCCGAGCGGATCGTAGAATTCGGGGATTTCCGTAGGTTGCTGCCGGTCACGCCGGCCGGCGCCGACCGGTTCCGCGCGCGCGGCCAGCACGCCTGCGGGGCGAGGCGAATCGGGCCCGCCGGTCGGTCTGCCCCCTTGATCGCTCACCCGAACAGATTCTCACAGGCCGTTCTGTGGCATCTACATACCTGCCGTTGACCGGCCGGGGTTGCGAGAAATCTCACGACTGTGCGAGATTTCTCACGGCGGCCAGTTACTGACAAATTGCCAATAGGTGTGGAAGGTTATTCGAATACCACAACGGCAGGAACGGGATCGGCTTCCCAGCCAGTGCACCCGACCCGCAGCGGGCTGCATCACGAACGAGTATCGTTCGTTGAATACCGTGCACATCCACGTTCCCGCTGGGAATCGACTGGGAGAACCGAAATGACTGACCTCGTGGACCGGATGACGTCCTCGCGACTGTCGTCCGAGGCCATGGCACCGAGCAAGCGCGGAACCCGCCTACCCCGGGAGGCCCGCCGTGCCCAGCTGCTCGCCGCGGCCAGCGAGGTTTTCGTGCTCCGCGGCTACCACGCCGCCGGCATGGACGAGATCTCGCAATGCGCCGGCGTCTCCAAACCCGTTCTGTACCAGCACTTTTCGAGTAAGCTCGAACTGTATCTGGCGGTCCTGCAGAACTATATCGATGCCCTGGTGTCGAGCGTCCGCCAGGCGCTGCGGTCGACCACCGACAACCGGCAGCGCGTCCGTGCCGCCGTCGCGGCGTACTTCGACTTCGTCGATCACGAAACCCAGGGTTTCCGACTGGTTTTCGAGTCCGACCTGACCAGCGAGCCGCAGGTGCAGCGGCGCGTCGAACAGGCCACCGAGGCCTGTGTGGACGCCGTCTTCGACCTCGTCGCCCACGATTCCGGACTGGACCCCTACCGCGCCCGCATCCTGGCCGTGGGACTCGTGGGCGCCAGCCAGATCACCGCGCGCTACTGGCTCGAAGCGGACCGGCCGATCCCGAAGGAAGAGGCCGTCGACACCACCGTTCAGCTCTGCTGGGGTGGCCTGTCCCGCGTGCCGCTCTCCCAGCGATAAGAAGGCACAGGCACTGAGCCGACGACAAGGCCCGGATCTGCTATCGCGGATCCGGGCCTTTCGAGTTCGATACAGCGGCGACGAGTTCTTCGCCGCAGGAGGATCACACCGCGGCGAAACCCACGCGGCCGCTGGTGGAGGTGCCGATTTCGACGTAGGCCACCTTCGAAGCCTGGATCAGGTACTTGCGACCCTTCTCGTCCTCGAGGGTCAGCACACCACCCGAACCGCTCAGCGCGCCGGATACCAGCGCCTCGACCTCCTCGGGGGTCTGCGAGCTGGCGATCACCAGTTCCCGCGGGCTATCCGAAATGCCGATCTTGACCTCCACGGCCAACCTCCTAGAGTCCAGATGGTGTCGCTGCCCAGGCTAGTGCAGCGAGGGGGCCGGCGACGATGCGCCTGCCTGTGCTGTCAGCGAACAGCCGCCGGTCCCGGCGGCCGTCGCGGGCGGCTCATCCCAGGCTCAGTACCCGCATCCGCTCGGCATGCGAGTTCTGCATCCGCTCGAACAGCGCCGCCACCCCGTTGAGGTCGCCGGTCGCGGTGAGGACCAGTTCGGTCAGCTCGTCGCGCTGAGCCATGACGTACTGCGCCTGGGTGATGGCCTCACCGAGCAGCCGGCGGCCCCACAGCGTGAGCCGGTCGCGCTCGGAGCGGCTGACGGTGACCGCCCGGCGCACCTCCTCGATGACGAATTCCGAATGGTGGGTTTCGGCCAGCACGTCGCGGACGACCGCGGCCACGTCCGGCGCGAGCGCATCGGCGAGCACCGCGTAGAAGTCGGCGGCGATACCGTCGCCGACGTAGAACTTGACCATCGACTCGAGCCAGTTCGAGGGATCGGTCGAGGCGTGATAGTCGTCCAGGGCCCGCACGAACGGCGCCATCGCGTCGAAGACGTCGACGCCGCGGCCCTGTAGCGCGCGCTCGAGCGTGTCGAAATGCTCCATCTCGGCGGCGGCCATCTTCGCCACCGCGACCTTGCCCCGCAGCGTGGGCGATAATTTCGCCTCTTCCGCCAAGCGGTAGAACGCGGAGATCTCACCGTAGGCGAGCACCGCGAACAGGTCGGTGACACCGAGATGGCCGGCGGGGATTCGATGATCGGATTCGGTCGAAACACCCAGCGCGCCAGATGTGTTTGCACCCATGAAGACCACCCTAACGGGTCGGTGCCCGGAGGGGGCGGCGGCGCGACGCCGAAAAGAGTTCCCCTTCCGGCCGCGCGTCACACCGGCATGTCCGAGCCGACGAGTAGCTGCTTTCCCTCCACGGCCGGTTCATGCCTGGTCGCCCAGAAATTTCTCCAGGTAGCTCCAGGTGGTGTCGCGGGCGATCAGGATGCCCAGATGACTGCCGGGCGAGGTCTCGTAGCGCACCTCGCGGGCGCCGGTCAGCGTCCGCTGCCCGTGCGCCACCGCCGCCGCGGGGGTGATGACGTCGTCGGTCCCGCCCACGAGCAGGACCGGCGCGGTGATCTCCGCCAGCGCGATCGGCCGGTCGCCGACGTGCACCACGCCCTTGCCGATGTCGTTGGCCAGCATGAACCGACTCCACAGCTGGTTGTAGAAGCGGCCCGGGTAGCCGGGCAGCTGCGACTGGAACCGGTCGATGGTCTCCATCCGGGCCAGCGTCGCCGCATCGGTCAGATTGCTCGCCAGGAACATCGGCCGGCGCAATTCCCGATCCCAGGCCGCGGCCCGGTAGGCGATGCGGGTCAGCGGCGCCGGGACCCCGCCGGCCGCGCGGATCAGCGTCGAGACGGCGCGACCGCCGTCGATCCGGGCCAGCGCGCGGACCTGCGGCACACCGTTGACGCGGTTGTAGTCCAGCGGTGCGCCGACGGCGGTGACCGAGCGGATCGGCAGGGCGGCGTCGGCCGCGGCGGTGAGCAGCGACAGCACGCCGCCGAGCGACCAGCCGACCAGATCGACCGAAGCTCCGTCGCGATCGGCCGAGACGCGCCGCACCGCCTCGGGCAGGATGTCGTCGACCCAGTCCTCGAATCCCATGCGGCGGTCGGCGAAGCCGATCTCGCCGTAGTCGACGAGGTAGGGGCGGCGGCCGATCTCGAGCAGGAAGCGGGCCATACTCTGGTCCGGGCGCAGATCGAAGCACACCGCCGGGGCCGCCAGCGGCGGAACCATCAGCACTGCCGTGTCGTCGGCGGGCGGCGGTCCGGCGGGATCGCCGTCGAAGCGGCGCAGCAGCCGATGCGGTTCGTCCCAGAGCACCGTCGAGGGAGTGGGGACGGGCGCTTCGATGCCGTCGCCGAAGGTCAGCGCCCATGCGTTGCGGGCCGCGACGCCCACGGTCTCTGCCAAGCTCACAGCGACCAATTTATCGTGTGACACACCGTCTCACATATGTGGGCTGGACCACGCCGCGCCGGACCGCTCGCGGAAACCCGGCGGACCGAAGCAGACATATCGACCGCCCGACATCCGTCCGCATACTGCGCGAAATCACCGTGCCGGTCGACCGCGCAATTTCGCGGGTCACGATGAATTACCGTGTGCCGCATACGGACCGGACACCGAGCGGCGGCAGACGATAGCGGGAGCGAGGCGAAGAAAGCTATCACGCTACAATCTCTATGGGCAACGGAAATTTTCGCTCGCACCGCCATATCCCGGCCGGCTGATCGAGACCGGTGGTCGAGGCAGTGCGACAAGGGGTAACCGGGGCCCACCGAAAATGTGCGCGCACCAGATCCGCGACCCCCTTTGCGCCGCGCTCGGACAGCGATCCGGGTGGCGAGAGTGCAGGTGGAAACCGCCGGAAATGTGGTGGCCCGGAAATCCGGTCCCAATCCACCCTCGTGCGCGCTGGATGCGATCAACACGAGGAAGGCACGAATCCTGAGCAAGATCACCGTCGAACAAGAACCGGGGTTGGCGGACACGCTGCTGACAGCGGAACTCGACTCAACCCACACCACTCCGACATTCGCCGAATTGGGCGTTCGCCCCGAAATCGTGCGCGCTCTCGGCGAGATCGGAATCGAACACACTTTCGCCATCCAGGAGCTGACCCTCCCCCTCGCGCTGGCCGGCGACGATCTGATCGGCCAGGCCCGCACCGGTATGGGCAAGACCTTCGGATTCGGCGTACCGCTGCTGCACCGAATTTCCACCGCCGATTCCGGCACCACGGCATTGGACGGCACTCCCCGCGCTTTGGTCATCGTGCCGACGCGGGAACTGTGCGTCCAGGTCACCCAGGATCTGGAGAATGCCGGTAAATATCTGAGCAATCAGCAGGGACGCCTGCGCGTCACCTCGATCTACGGCGGCCGCCCCTACGACGCGCAGATCGCCGCGCTGCGCGAGGGCGTCGACGTGGTCGTCGGCACCCCGGGCCGCCTGCTGGATCTGGCCGAACAGCAGCATCTGATTCTCGGCAAGGTCGGTGTCCTCGTGCTCGACGAGGCCGACGAAATGCTCGACCTCGGCTTCCTGCCCGATATCGAGCGCATTCTGTCGATGGTTCCCGAACAGCGTCAGACCATGCTGTTCTCGGCGACCATGCCGGGCCCGATCATCACGCTGGCCCGTACATTCCTGCACAAGCCCACCCATATCCGGGCCGAGGAACCCTCCGATTCCGCGGTGCACGATCGCACCGCGCAATTCGTCTACCGCGCGCACGCGCTGGACAAGAGCGAATTGATCGCGCGGATCCTGCAGGCCGAGAGCCGCGGCGCGACCATGATCTTCACCCGCACCAAACGCACCGCGCAGAAGGTCGCCGACGATCTGGCCGACCGCGGTTTCGCCGTCGGCGCGGTCCACGGCGATCTCGGTCAGATCGCGCGGGAGAAGGCGCTGGAGAAATTCCGCAAGGGCAAGATCGACGTGCTGGTCGCGACCGACGTCGCCGCCCGCGGTATCGATATCGACGACGTCACCCACGTCGTGAACTATCAGTGCCCCGAGGACGAGAAGACCTACGTGCACCGCATCGGCCGCACCGGCCGGGCCGGGCGTACGGGTGTCGCGGTCACACTGGTCGACTGGGACGAGCTGCACCGCTGGGAGAGCATCAATTCCGCACTGGGCCTGGGCATTCCCGAGCCGGTGGAAACCTACTCGCGCTCCGAGCATCTGCGCAGCGATCTCGGTATTCCGGAGAACGCGACCGGCACCGTGCGGCGCGCCCCCGCCCGCGAACCGGATGCGGTCGTGGAAGAGCGGGAGGCACGCCAGCCGCGCAAGCGCAACCGCCGCCGCACCCGTGGCGGCAAGGCCGTCGACACGGCCGAGGGCACCACGGGCGAGTCGGCCGACTCGGCGACGGACACCGCGGAAAGTGCTGCGGCGCAGTCGGTTCCGGACGATCAGCCCGCGAGCGACGCGACCGAGGGTGACAAGCCGGCGCGGCGCCGCCGCCGCCGGCGTCGTAAGCCCGCCGCGGAGGCCGGCGACACCACCGGCGGTGCCGACTCGGCAGCCGAGTCCGGTAGTGCGGCAACGGGTGGCGATCACACTGCCGCATCGGCCTAGTCGCCGGATCGGTTAGTCTCGCTGACGTGCTCGCACCCGAGCGGCGGACGCGCGCCGACCTCTATGCCGCAGTCGCGATCGCCGTTGTCGTGGCGATCGCGGGGGTTGTCGTGTGGTCGACGAGCGACGCCCGCGGCACCGAATCCGATCCGGCGGCACATCCGGCCTCGGTGGCGCCGGTGGCCGATCGGCTGCCGGACACCCTCACCGAACGATGGCACGCCCCGGACGGCGTCGCCGCGCGGGCATTGACCTCGAGCGGCGTCGCCATCACCGGTGACGGCGGCACCGTGCGCGGCCTCGACGCCGCCACCGGGCGCGAGCTCTGGAAGTATCAGCGCGATCTGCCGCTGTGCGCGCTGGAGAGCCAATTCGCCACGGTGATCGCCACGTATCGCGATCCGCGCGGTTGCAGCCAGACGACGATGCTCGGCGCGGAGGACGGGCGCCGGCGCACCGCGCGCAGCAGCTATATGGATTCCCAGGTCCGGCTGTCCACCGACGGCACCTACGTGCTGGCCCAGGGTCCGCGCCGGCTGGAGGTGTGGCGGTCGGATCTGGTCCGCACGCTCGAATACGGCTACGTCGACGCGCAGGTGAACCCGCACACCCAGCCCCGGCACGACTGCACGCTGCTGTCGGCGGCCTCGGGCGGCAGCCGCCTGGCCGTGCTCGAACGCTGCCCCGACGACGCCGCGAACCGGCTGACGGTGCTGAATCCGGCGCCGAAGGACGCCTCCGCTCCGGAGGAGTACGGCTCGCACGTCCTGACCGAACCCGGCGCCGCGGCCGCCGACGCCCGCGTCGTCGCGGTCTCGGACAACCGGATCGCGCTGTATCTTCCCGGAACCGACGCCGCGCCACCGGAATTCGCGATCTACGATGCCAGCGCGAATTCGCTTGCGGTACATCGTCTCACCGCGCCGATCGCGGACAACAGCACGGTCACCCGGCTCGGTTCCGCATATTTCGTCTTCACCGGCAACAGCGTGATCGCGTTGAGCGCGAGCACCTTCGAGCCGCTGTGGACCGCACCGGACGCCCTGGGCGCACCGGCGATGATGGCGGGCAACGTCCTGGTTCCGGTCGCCGACGGTATCGCGGCGCTCGATCCGGGCAGCGGCGCCCAGCAGAAGCGGATCCCGTTGCGGCGCAGCGACTATCACGGGGAGCCGATTTCGCTGGCCGTGAGCGGTCCGATGGTGCTGGAGTTGCGGGGCGGCCGGCTCTACGGAACCAGCTGAGCCCACGCCTCGGTCCGTCCGCCGGGCCGCCCGCGCGGTGCGGCATGATCGAAATCATGAGTGCATCGGACAGGGACTATCGGCTGGTGCTGCTGCGGCACGGCGAGACCGCGTGGTCGGCGGCGCGCAAACACACCGGGCGCACCGATATCGCGCTCACCGAACGCGGCGAAGCGCAGGCCCGCGCCGCCGGGAAGGTCGTGGCGGGACTCGGCCTGAGCGATCCGCTGGTACTGACCAGCCCGAAGCAGCGCGCCGTGCGCAGCGCCGAACTGGCCGGGCTGCCCGATCCGCGCATCGACGACGACCTGGTCGAATGGGATTACGGCGACTACGAGGGCCTGACCACCCCGCAGATCCGCGAAACCGCGCCGGGCTGGACGGTCTTCACCGGCGACGTCCCGGGCGGTGAATCCGCCGATGCGGTCGGCGCGCGGGCCGATCGGGTGCTGGAATCGGTGGCGCCCGCGCTGCGGATACGCGATGTGGTGCTGGTCGGGCACGGACATTTCTCCCGGGTGCTGATCGCGCGCTGGGCGGGGTTCCCGGCCCGGGAGGGACGGCGATTCTTCCTGTCCACCGCCGCGATCAGCGTGCTCGGTCACGATCACCAGGCCGCGACGATTCTGGCGCACAATATCGTGGCGCCCGAGGCGAGCCGAGAATCAGACACCGAGGCGAGCCGATGATCCGCCGCGCCACGCCCGAGGATGTGCCCGACCTCGTCGAACTCGTCTACGACCTCGCCGACTACGAGAAGGCGCGCGAACAGTGTGCCTTGACCGCCGCCGACCTGCACACCGCCCTGTTCGGTCCGGCGCCGGCGCTGTTCGCCCATGTCGCGACCGTCGATGGGCGGGTCGCCGGATGCGCGATCTGGTTTCTCAATTATTCGACCTGGACCGGTAAGCACGGCATCTACCTGGAAGATCTGTACGTCCGGCCGGAGGCGCGCGGTCGCGGCCTGGGCAAAGCGCTGCTCGCCGAACTGGCCCGCGAGGCCGTGGCCAACGGGTACACCCGGGTGGATTGGTCGGTGCTGGACTGGAACACGCCCTCGATCGAGTTCTACCGTGGGCTGGGCGCGGCGGCCCAGGACGAGTGGACCGGGTTCCGGCTCGCGGGTGACGCGCTGGCGCGGCTCGCCGATTCCGGAAAATCCTGAGAATTCTGCGCGCCGGTGTCGATTCCGCGGCGGGGTGCGCGTCGAAGAGTTGAATGGCTCGAAAGGCGGGCCACCCACTCGGAGGACGAAACCATGTCGCAATATCTGATCCTCATCTACCAGGACGAGCGTGCCGTGGCCGAACCGGAGTCCGGCGGCGCGATGGCGGACAGTCACCGGCAGTTCGGCGAGGCCCACGCGGCGGCGCTGCGCGGCGGAAACGCCTTGCACCACAGTCACACCGCCACCACTGTGCGGCCGGACGGCGCCGGTGACTTCGTGATCACCGACGGCCCGTTCGCCGAGACCAAGGAGCAGCTCGGCGGCTACTACCTGATCGAGGCCGAGGATCTCGACGCCGCGATCGCCATCGCCCGCCGCGTGCCGATGGGCTCCGGGGGCGTGGAAGTGCGCCCGGTCCTCGAATTGAGCTGAGCCGCACCGTGCTCGACGACCACTCCCCCGACCCGATCGACCGCTCCGCCGATCGGGTCGCCGCGGCGGTGGCCGACGCCCATCGACGGGAGTGGGCGTTCGTGCTCGCGTCGACCGTACGGGTGACCCACGACCTCGAGCTCGCCGAGGAATGCGTCCAGGACGCGTACGCGCAGGCGCTGGTGCGATGGGCCGCGGACGGAATTCCGTCCCGGCCCGCGGCCTGGCTGACCACGGTGGCGCGCAATCGCGCACTGGATCTGCTGCGCCGGCAGTCCACCGCGCGCCGGGCGCTGCCACTGCTGATCGCGGACGAGACAACCACCGGGACAACAGATTTCGATGCCATCGATCCATACGATCCGCAGTTCCCCGACGATCGCCTGCGACTGATCTGCACCTGCTGTCATCCGGCGCTGGCCCCGCAGACCCAGGTCGCGCTCACCCTGCGACTGGTCTGCGGGCTCACCACGGCCGAGGTCGCGCGCGCCTTCCTGGTGGCCGAGCCCACGATGGCCGCGCGGATCACCCGCGCCAAGAAGAAGATCGCCGCGGCCCGGATTCCCTATCGAGTACCGGCGCCGGCCGAACTGCCCGAGCGCATCGAGGCCGTGCTGGCGGTGGTGCATCTGCTGTTCACCACCGGGCACACCGCACCGTCGGGCGACGACCTCATCCGCCGCGATCTGACCGAACGCGCCCTCGATCTGGCGCGGATGCTGCACGGTCTGCTGCCCGAGGACCCGGAGATCGCGGGCCTGCTCGCCCTGCTGCTGCTCACCGACGCCCGCCGCGCGGCGCGGGTGACGTCCGGGGGCGCCATGGTCGCGCTGGCCAATCAGGATCGCGCGCGCTGGGATCGGGCGGAGATCACCCAGGGCATCGCACTGGTGCGCTTCGCGCTGGAACGGCGGCCGGGCCGCTATGCGCTGCAGGCCGCGATCGCCGCCGTGCATGCCGAGGCGCCCAGCTACGCCGCCACCGACTGGCAGGAGATCCGCGGGCTCTACGACGTGCTGATCCGGATCTGGCCCTCGCCGGTGGTGGCGCTCAATCGAGCCGTCGCGATCGGGATGACGGGCGGTCCGGCCGCCGGGTATGTCGAGCTCGACGCCCTCGCCGCCGAACCGCAGCTGGCCGGATACAGCTACCTGCCCGCCGCACGAGCCCACTTCCTCACCGAACTCGGGCGGTTCGACGAGGCCCGGCTCGCCTACTCCGAGGCTCTGCTGCTGACCGAGAACGCCGCCGAGCGCGATTTTCTCGACCGTCGCCTGGCCGAGGTCGACCGGCGCGCGTCCGGCCGCCACAATGGCCGCTGAGGCGGCGTTTCGCGCGGTCGCGGGCATAGGGTGGACCGATGGATGTGACCGTTCGTCCCGTGACGGAATCGGAAGTGCCCGAACTGGCCCGCGTGCTCGGTCTGGCGTTCGACGACGATCCGATCATGCGGTGGTGCATACCCGCCGAACGCTCCCGGCCCGTCCGCGCGGCGACCATGTTCGGCGTGCTGATCCGGCATCTGTACCTGCGGCACGGGACGGTCGACGCGGCCTTCGACGCATCGGGCCGGATCGTCGGGGGTGCGGTGTGGTCGCCGCCCGGGCAGTGGAATTCCTCCGACGCCGATCAACTGCGAATGCTGCCCGCGCTGGCGCGTGCGTTCCGGCTGCGGCTGCTCTCCGTGGGGCGGATGTCGGATCGGATGAGCAAGGCGCATCCGCACGAACCGCACTGGTATCTCGCCATCGTCGGCACCGATCCCGCGGTCCGCGGCAAGGGGTACGGGCACGCGCTGCTGGCGCCGCGGCTGGCGCACTGTGACGAAACCGGCGCGCCCGCATACCTGGAATCCAGCAAGTTCGCCAATATCGCCTATTACGAGCGCTACGGCTTCGATCTGCGCGGCGAACTCGACGTCACCGGCGGCGGACCGCCGCTGTGGCCGATGTGGCGTCAGTCCGCGGCGTCGTAGGCCTGGGCCATCCAGCGCACCGACGGCGGCGAGAAGATCAGGCCGAGGGTGACGAGAGCGAGCAGCCCGACCGGAATGCCCAGTTCGAACCGATGCGAGCTGAGCATGTACCAGGCGGCGGGCAGCAGCAGCACCTGCGCGATCACCACGATGGCCCGGCCCCAGCGCTTTCCGCGCAGTAGGCCGAGGCCGGCGGCCAGCACCGCGCCGGCCAGGATGACGAACCAGGCGGCGGTGCCGTAGGCCGATTTCGCGGAGGTGTCGGCCGACGTGATGCCCTGCACCACGAGCACGATCGCGATGATCACCCCGATCAGGCCCTCGAGCGTGGCCAGCGCTCCGGCCGCGCGCACCGTGCCCGGAGTCGGGTCGGTCGCGCCGCCGGTGGTGCCGCCGGTGCTCTCACTGTCCGCGTTCTGCTTCGCCACCCGCCCAGCGTAGAACCGCGCGAACCGGGCCTCGCACCCGTGGTCACCTCCGCGGCGGGATTCGCCGGCGATCGCTCAGTAGGCTGCTCAGGGTGCGGACGCTGTTGATCGTGAATCCGAATGCCACCTCGACCACTCCGGCCACGCGGGATCTGCTCGCCCACGCGCTGGAGAGCCGCACCCAGCTCATCGTGGCCCACACCCAGCATCGCGGCCACGCCGCCGAATTGGCGCAGTGGGCGACCGATGCCGAGATGGACCTGATCGTGGTGCACGGCGGCGACGGCACGGTCAACGAGACCGTCAACGGATTCCTCCCGCTGCCGCGACCGAGCGCGTCCGCATCGGACGCCGTCGGCGCCGCGGAATCGGCCGCCGCGCAACGAGCGGGCACCTGGATCCCGCGGTTGGGCGTGATCCCGGGCGGTTCGGCGAACGTGTTCGCGCGTTCGCTGGGTATCGAGGCGGATCCGGTGGCCGCGACCAATCAGCTCATCGACCTGCTCTCACTCGACGGCGGCGACGCCCACGCCGGCGATCGCCGGATCGGCCTGATGGTCGCCGACGGCCGCTGGTGCGCGTTCAGCGCGGGCGTCGGGTTGGACGCCGACGTGTGCGAGGCGATCGATCGCAGCCGCGCCGCGGGCCATGCCGCGACGCCGGCCCGGTACCTGCGCACCACGGTCCGGCAATTCTTCCGGGCCAAGCGGCGCGAGCCCGCGATCACCGTGCGTGTTCCCGGCCACGATCCGGTGCCGGGCGTGCATTACGCCTTCGTCACGAACACCAGTCCGTGGACCTATCTGGACAGCACTCCCGTGCGCACCAATCCCGGGACGACCTTCGAACGCGGACTCGGTGTGTTTGCGATGCGGACGATGGGGGTATTGCCGACACTGTCGGTCGCCAGGCAACTCCTGGCGTCCGACGGAGATCCGAAGGCCCGCAATTTGTTTCGCGTCGACGATGTATCTTCGGTGCGAATCGAAGCCGACGACGAGGTCGGCCTGCAAATCGATGGCGACTTCATCGGCCGCCGCAACGTGGTGGATTTCACCTCGGTGCCGGAAGTGCTCGAAGTGGTCGCTCCCGAGCCGGATTCCGCCCGACACAACTGAGAAACCTCGCAGTTGCGCTGCGGAAACCCGCACAAGCGAGTACAAAGGACTCCGCAGGCCCGGCTTTTCAGGGCTTTAGAGCGTGAGCTTCCCCACGGTGCACCCGAAGGCTATTGACATCTACGGTGTTCGTGAAAGCATTCACAAGCAACCGTGCGGAAACATTCGAGACGCACAAGTGAACGGACCACAAACCAGCGGCGCCTTACGGCGCCCATGCAAAGGAGCAGAGGAATGGACTGGCGCCACAAGGCCATCTGTCGCGACGAGGACCCCGAGCTGTTCTTCCCGGTGGGTAACAGTGGTCCGGCGCTCGCGCAGATTGCCGATGCCAAGCTGGTCTGCGCCCGCTGCCCCGTGACCGCCGACTGCCTGTCCTGGGCCTTGTCCTCCGGACAGGATGCCGGCGTGTGGGGTGGTATGAGCGAAGACGAGCGCCGGGCGCTGAAGCGGCGCAA
The DNA here is from genome assembly GCF_015354405.1 of Nocardia sp. BSTN01. Classification (GTDB taxonomy): domain Bacteria; phylum Actinomycetota; class Actinomycetes; order Mycobacteriales; family Mycobacteriaceae; genus Nocardia. Next base: position 144,448 of record NZ_JADKYP010000009.1, read on the forward strand.
CGCCCGCACCCGCACTCGCAGCGTCGTCTGAGACGCGCGGCGTTACCGGCCTGTAGTAACCGCACAGCCCGACCGGTAACGCATTTCGGCCCGGCACCGGAAAGGTGCCGGGCTTCACTGTTTTTGTTGCCGGATTGTTTTCCCGCGCCATTTCACATAACCGTTCGACAGCGATTCGGACTTATCCGATTTCCGCGACTCGCGTGTGCGTGAGGCGCCGTTTCAGCGCGCGTTGCGGCGACCCAGCGGCACCCGCAGCACGGCGTCGGTGCCGATATCGGCGCCGGGATGCAAACCGATCGAGCCCCCGAGTTCCGCGGTCACCAGAGTGCGCACGATCTGCAATCCCAGCCGATCGGAACCCTCGAGGCTGAATCCCTCCGGCAACCCGCGTCCGTCGTCGCTGATGATGACATCCAGCCACCGCGCCGAACGCTCGGAACGTATTGTGACAGTGCCGTTTTCGCCCGCGTCGAAGGCATGCTCGATGGCGTTCTGCACCAATTCGGTCAGCACCATCACCAACGGGGTCGCGCGTTCGGCCGAGAAAACTCCCAGCGAACCGTCGCGGCGGACCTTGATGCGCGCGGTGTGGACGGTCGCCACATCGGCCATGATCGGCAGCAGGCGATCGACCACCTCGTCGAGGTCGACCTCCTCGTCCACCGACATCGACAGCATTTCGTGCACGGAAGCGATGGAGGTGACGCGGCGCACCGATTCGGTGAGCGCCACCCGGGCCTCTTCGTTCTCGGTGCGGCGGGCCTGCAGGCGCAGCAGGGCGGCGACGGTCTGCAGGTTGTTCTTCACCCGATGATGGATCTCGCGGATGGTGGCGTCCTTGGACAGCAGCGCCCGGTCGCGGCGCTTGACCTCCGTGACGTCGCGGACCAGCACCGCGGCCCCCGCCAGTTCACCGTGCGGGCGCAGCACCAGCGTGCGCAGCAGCACCGTCGCGCCGCGCGCCTCGACCTCCATCCGGCGGCCCGATTTGCCGGCCAGCGCGGCCTGGATGTCGCTGACGACCTCCTGCGCGTCGAACGGATCGGTGATCAGCGAGCGGGTCGACTGGGCCAGATCCTGGCCGGCCAGCTCGCTCTGCAGGCCCATGCGGTGATACGCCGACAGCGCGTTCGGGCTGGCGTAGACGACCAGGCCGGCGGTGTCGAGGCGGATGAAGCCGTCCCCGGCGCGCGGGCTGGAATGTGAGCCGGTGCGGTCCTCGAGGGTGGGGAAGGTGCCGTCGGCGATCATCTGACACAGATCGTCGGCGCAGCTCATATAGGCGTGCTCGAGGCTGCCGCGGATCTTCGAGCGCTGCATATCGGTATCGCGGCCGAGCACGGCGATGACGTCGGTGCCGCAGCGCACCGGAATTCCCTCGCGGATGACCCGCGCGGGGGTGGGGTGGTAGACGCCGGTGGATTCGCCGTCACCCTCGACCCGCACGATCTCCCCCGAACTCAGGGCCTGGAAGATCTGCGGATGTTCCTGGCGCGACGCCAGCGATCCGACCAGATCGTCGGGCTGGACCGTCTGGGCGGTGGTGGGCCGGCATTGGGCGACGCAGACCACGTCGGCCCCGTCGGTCACCGGGCCGATGCCGACCCACAGTTGCAGATCGGCGAACGACAGGTCGGCCAAGAGCTGCCAATCCCCCACCACGCGCTGCAGATGATCCACCGCCGCACCGGGGAGATCGGTGTGTTCGGCGAGCAGATCACTAAGAGTGGACACGGGAACAAAGGCTACGGCACCCGCCCGTGAGCCGAAGTGGTGTCGTGGCGAAGCTAGGAAATGACGGCGATCAGATCGCCCTTCTGCAGGACGTCGCCGGGCTTCACATTGATCGAGGCGACGGTGCCGTCCGCCTCGGCCACCACCGGGATCTCCATCTTCATCGATTCCAGCAGCACCAGGGTGTCACCTTCGCGCACCGCCGCGCCCTCGTGCGCGACGATCTGGAAGACGGTGGACACCATCTCCGCGAGCACTTCCTCAGCCATGACACCCTTCCGGTCGATCGGCCCGTATCCGCTGACGGTACAGCCAACCACATCCGTACCGAGAGCGTTCGATCGCTCGAAAGATACCGGGCCGTAGGCGCTGTCGCGCCGGTTATGCGGTGGTGCTCACCTTGACCCAGGTGTTGTTGACGGCAGCCGTGCCGGACAGCGGGTCGACCAGTGCCGGGTCGTGGAGGAGGTTGACGTTGGCGCCCGGGAGGGAGGCGGCGACCCGCCAGCCGACGCCGGGTTCGCGGTGGCCCCAGCCGTGCGGGATCGCGACCGTGCCGGGGCGGATATCGTCGCCGACCTCCAGGGTCACCACGATCGAACCGCTCGACGAGGTGACGGTGACCGGTTCGCCGTCGGCCAGCCCGCGCGCGCCGGCGTCGGCCGGATGCATGAGGACGGTGCAGCGATCGCGGCCCTTCACCATGGCCGGGACGTTGTGCAGCCACGAGTTGTTGCTGCGCAGATGGCGACGGCCGATCAGGCGCAGATCGAATCCGTCGGCTCCGGCGGACGGAGTCGCCGGCAGGTCGGCGAGCAGCTTCGCCACCTCGGCACGGAAATCCTGCGGCGCCAACCGGACCTTGCGGTCGCGGGTGCCGATCAGCGTGCGCAGGCGGGGGCGCAGCGGCCCGAGATCGATGCCGCCCGCGGAGGCGCGCAGCTTGGTGACGGTCAGGCCCGCCCGGCCGCGGCGCAGCACGCCGTACGGGCCGGCCGCGATGCCCAGCGCGGCCAGCCGCACCGGCGAGAGGCGTTCGAACACCGCGTTCAGCATCCGGCCGGTGAGGCGTCGCGCCGGCAGCGGCACCACCTCGGTGACCAGCCGCGCCATGATCTCCCAGTCCTCGAGGCCGTCGGCCGGCGGCTCGAACACCTTGGCGTCGTAGCGCAGATTGTTGCGCACGCTGAACACCGGGAACAGCAGGTTGACGTCCTCGCGCTCGAGCTGGGACACCGGCGGCAGGATGATGTCGGCGTGCCGGGTGGTCTCGGTGACATACATGTCCACGGCCACAAAGAAATCCAGCGATTCCAGCGCCGCGTCCAGGCGCCCGCGCTGCGGCGTCGACAGCACCGGATTGCCGGCGTAGGTGACCATCGCCCGGATCTGCCCGGGGCCCTCGGTGAGAATCTCGTCGGCCAGCGCCGCCACCGGCAGTTCGGACCGGAAGGACTTGTAGCGGCCCGAGCGGTCGGTCCACGCGCCGTGGCCCATCGACAGATATTTGCCGTACCGGGCGGCGTCGACCGGCGCGGTCGCGAACATCTGCCCGCCCGCCCGGTCCAGATTGCCGGTCACCGCGTTGATCGTGTTCACCAGCCAGTGCGTGAGTGTGCCGGTCACCTGCTGGCATACGCCGATCCGCGCGTAGAGCACGGCCGAGCGGGCCGCGGCATGGTCGCGGGCGAATCCGCGGATGGTCTCGGCGTCGACACCGGCATGCGGGGCCGCCAGTTCGGGCGTGCACTGCGCGACGGTCTCGCGCAGTTCGTCCCAGCCCGAACAGCGCGCACGCACGGCCCGCTCGTCGCACAACTTCTCGTCGATCAGCACATTGAGCACGGCCAGCAGCAAATAGACGTCACCACCCGGGACGACCGCGATGTGCCGGTCGGCCAGTCGCGCGGTCTCGGTGCGGCGCGGATCGATCACCACGACCGTGCCGCCGCGCTCACGCACCCGCTTGATGCGCTGCTTGGCATTCGGCATGGTCGTCACCGACCCGTTCGACACCGCCGGATTCGCGCCCAGGATCACCAGCCGGTCGGTGCGGTCGATATCGGCGACCGGCATCAGGACATTGGATCCGAACATCCGCCAGGCCGCGAACTCCTGCGGGAGTTGATCGATCGAGGAAGCGGAGAAGAAGTTGCGGGTCGCCAGCGCGACCCGCAGCAGCACGCCGTACAACACCGAAGAACTGTGTGCCGCAGGGTTTCCCAGATACATGCCGATCGCGCTCGGACCGTGCTCCGCGCGGATCCGGCGCAGCCGCTGGCCGATCTCGCGGAACGCTTCGTCCCAGCCGATAGGCTCGAACCGATCGCCGACGCGGCGTACCGGCGTGCGGAGCCGATCCGGGTCGTGGTGCAGCGCTCCCATTGCCGTGGCCTTGGGACAGATATATCCCTCGGACAGCACATCGTCGGGATTTCCCTCGATCCGGACGACGCGGTCGCCTTCGACGGTGACCCGGATTCCGCAGTGCGCCTCACACAGGGTGCACTGTCGAGAAACAATGCGAGTATCCATGGCACATCCTCTCACGCGCGGGGCATCTCGCAGCGTACCGGCGCCCGCGGCATCGGTACAGCCCCGCCGGATCGGCGTTACCGCCCGCGGATTTCATAGAGCAGGGTGCGGCCGTCACGGATGACCGTACGCACGGACTGCTGGTAGGTCGTGTGGCCGCCGTCGGGCCGATGCTCCTCGATATCCACATCGAACAGATCCGGCTCGCGCGTGGTGATGTGAACGCAGTACGTGGTCCCGGGCGGGATCACGGTGTCGATCGCCTGCTGCAGACCGTCGGCGGCGGCGACGTTGACGGTATCCGGGGCGACGAAGGCCTGAGCCCGCACACCGCTGCGCTCGGTGTAATACGAATACTCGAATCCCAGAATGGAATTCGGCCCGTCGGTGACGCCACCGGCACCGTTGCCGACGACGATGCCGTCGTGCGACTCGGCCGGGCACGCCGGAGTCTGCGGCGCGGTGGCCGGGGCGGATGTTTCGGCGGATCCGGCCGGGGCCGAGCTCGTCGCGGTCGCGACCGCGGCGGCGGTACCAGGTTCCTCGCGCGTGGCCGTCACCGCCAGCGCGATTCCGCCACCGGCGAGCGCGACCACGGCGGCCGCGGCGGCGATCCACGGCTTGCGCCGGCGGGGCCGGCGCGGCGGCCGGGTGGACGGACCCAGTGCGAGCTGGATGGCATCGGGATCGATCGCCCATTCCGGGGACTCCGGCGGCCGCCGGACTATGCGCGGTGGCGAGGCCGCGGGACGCGAATCGCGCAGCGGGGGCGGCTGCGGTGGACGGGGCGGCGTGAACCAATCGGCCGAGCCGACCGGCGGGCCGAACGGTTGCGGCACGGGTCCGGGCGGCCGGTTGGATTCAGAACTCATCACATCCCTCACGCCCGCTGCTGTCCCGCCGGGAAGACGATGCCAGTACTTGCCCCACCGCACAACCGGAAGCCGCCCCCAGCGCTGGGAGGTACTCCTTGCCATCGACGCGCAACCTTGGCTACGGACAGTCGCCTGAGGCGCTGACGGCAATCATGCGGAGAACGTGTCGACCGCAACCAAAGTAATGCGCAATAGCTATTACTATCTGGAATCGATGCTCTGCTGACGCCGCCCCGGCGTGACCGCTCCGGACCACCCCGTCTCCCGCGCGCTCCGAAATTCCTCCATTCATCGCATCGGATTCATACATTTTTCGACCGTCGCGCATTTCCGCACCGGATTTCCCTACCGCCATCGCCGCATCGGTCGCCGCGACTGTAGACTCCGCCGCGGAAGAAATTGTGCGGACATATTCTCGCCCGCCGCACAATGGCCGGTCAGGAGTAATCATGACGACGACAACGGTCCGCGCTGCGAGCAGCGGTCTCCACCTCACTGCCGAACAGCTGACGCCGCGCGATGCGGTATTCGTCTACGACGAGTTCGAGCGGCACCCGTCGAATATCGTCGCCGCCTATGTCTTCGCCGGTGCGGCGGAACCGGAAGGCCGGTCGGTGAGCCGGGCCCAGGTGCGGGCCTGGATGCGGGAGCGGCTCGGTTACGCATCGCTGTTCCACCGCCGCGTGGAACGTGTACCGGGTGACGTCGACCTGCCGTACTGGGTTCCCGACCCCGGCTTCGACATCGATCATCACGTGACGATCGAGGAGCGCGCGTCGTGGTCCTGGGCCGAGGCGCGCGCTCGCCTGGCCGACATCGCCGCGGCGCGGATGGATCTCACCCGCCCGCCGTGGCAGCTGTACCTCTTCGACGGTGTGCGCGGATTTCCCGGGACCGCCGATCCGGTGACGATCGTGGTGCTGAAGTTCCATCACAGCGTCGGCGACGGTGTGGCCACCCGCGAACTCGAACGGAAACTGTTCGGCACCACGGACACTCATCCTCCGCTCCCTACGACCGATCGTCGCTGGTCGCAGCCGGGCGCGCTGATGCGCGCCGCCGCCGTCACACCGTATCGATTCACACGTTTCGTCTCCGGCGTGGCCCGCACGCGCGCGGCGGCACGCACGGTAGCAGCCAAGGCCGCGGAAAACCTGCTCCGCGAACCGATTCCGCTGCGGCCCGCCACGCGCTTCAATCGCCGCATCGGCACGGCACCCGTCTTCGATCTGGTCACCCTGCCGCTCGCACAGGTCAAGGCGGCGACAGCTGCCTCCGCCGAGCGGGTCACGGTCAACGACCTGCTGCTGTCGGTCGTCTCGGGCGCTCTGTCGGCCTATCTTGCCGAGCAGGGCGAGACGCCGTCCGCATCGCTGGGCGCGATGGTGCCGATCTCGATGCGCGAACTCACGCAGTGGAATTCGGCGAATCAGCTGTGCCAGATGTCGGTGGACCTGCACACCGATCTCGCCGATCTGCTGGAACGCCTGTACGCCATCCGGAACTCCGCCCGGGAGGAGAAGCAGCGCTGGGCCGATCCGGCGGTCATCGCCCGCGAGAGCCGTATGCAGACCTCACCCGCCTGGCTGTTGCGCCTGGCCGGATGGGCTCGCGCGCAGCGGGTTTTCGATGAGGTCGACACGGTGCCGCTGTCCAACACCACCGTCAGCAATGTGCCTCCGGTCGCGGACCGTCTGGAATTTCTCGGGGCACCGGTGATCAGCGTCTTCGGCGTACTCCCGATCATGGACGGCGACGGGCTGCGGCATCTGATCACTTCTCAGGGCGATCAGGTGGTGATCGCGGTCAGCTCCGACGCCGACATGCTCCCGGACCCGGCGCGGTACGGCGAACTGCTGCTGCGCTCGTTCCGGGAGCTGAGTGAACGGCTCGCCACACACGGGTGACGGACCGCGCGGCGGCGGAGCGGCTCAGTTCGCGCCGATCGCCGCCGCCATCATCGGCCAGGATTTGTGCAGGTCGTCCTGCCAGTAGCCCCACGAGTGGGTGCCCGCAGGATGGAAGGTGTAGGTGATGTCCGTGCGTCCGAGTTCCCGGGTGCGCTCGGCGAGTTTGGTCGTGCAGTAGTTCGCCGCCGATTCGATCCCGCCGCCGAGCAGGACCTGATTGGCCAGTACCCCGGTGTTCGCGCGCACGCTCGGGTCGGCGAGACTGTCGTGCCGGCCGGGGAGTCCGCTCGCGCTGGAGATGTACATCGGAATCCGCGGCAGCCGGTCGGCGTGCAGATACGGATCGTGTGCCTTCCAGCCCTCACCTCCGACCGGTCCCCACATATTCGTCGCATCGCCCTTGCCCAGGCTGATCACCAGGCTGACGAACGACTGGCCGAGCGGATCGCTGGTCATCGCGCAACCGCTGTAGGCGGAGACGCTTCGATAGAGCGCCGGGGCCTCGATCGCCAGATCCAGCACCGAAGTACCGGCCATCGAGATGCCGGCCAGCGCATTGGCGCCGGTGGTGCCGAAGGCCGAATCGATCACGGGCGGAAGCTCGTCGGTGAGGAAGGTGGCCCACTTGTTCCGGCCGTTGTTCTTCAGTTTCTTCGCCAGGCCCGGGTCGTCGCGCTCCCAGTCGGTGTAGTAACTGAACGCGCCCTCCATCGGGATCACCACGTTGACGTGTTTGTCGGCGAAGAAGTCCGCGGCATCGGTCTGCGCCAGCCAGGTCGCGGCGTCCTCGCCACCGCCGGCGCCGTTGAGCAGATACAGCGTGGGCGCCGGGGTACGGGAGTCCTTCGCGGGCAACACTTGCAGCGGGATGTCGCGATCCATCGCCGGCGAATGGACGCTGATCCGGAGTACACGCCCGGGGCCCGGGGTTTCACCGACGATATGCGCCGCGGGAGCGGCCGAACCGATCGGCGCGACCGACGTCCACAGCAGGGCGGCCGCACCGAGATATGCCACCAGCCAGGCGATCCCGCGCACCGCGCCGGCCCTTTTACCGCTCGACACCACAACCACCTCTACACAGCACTGTGGGGGCGCACCCGGTTCGAGTGAGCCCCCACCATCGACGACTGGATTATTTTCCGGCGGCCGGGGTGCCACCACTGAGGGTGATGAGCGCATTCACGATGGTGGTTCCGACCGAACCGGCGCTCTGCGTGCCCATTCCCAGAATATCGATGAGCGATCCCATACTTTTCTCCTAAATATCCGTGCACCGAGTTACCGCGCGCAACTCGATGAATACGAGCGTTTTCGTCGAATTACTTGACGATGCTTCCGAGCGAACCGAGGAAGGTTTCCCACAGCCCGTCACCCGCAACTGCGGAACCCAGGGCCGGAATCAACGCGGTAAGCAAGTCGCCCATCGAACCCATCGATGAATCTCCTTTGTGAGCGTGTTCAATCGCCTCTCAGTCGCCGGAATCACGCCTGAGAGTTATCGGTCACGGCCGGTACCGGTTAGTGACCGAGGCAACATATCAAGCGTCCACTTTTCAAGCAAGCACCTCCTCTAAAACCGGAAGCCGCTTCACTACCGCTTTGTAGCTATTTTCCAGCAACTTCCAGACAGAATCGGTTACCTCGAACCGGAACCGAGTCCGCCGCGCACACCGCACGCCAGTCGGCGAGTTGCCTTGCTCGACAACACGTTTCAATTCCGATCGGAAGTTTCAGCTTTCGCGGAACCGAGTACAGGGTGCACCCGCGACATCGCTCGCCGGCCTCGACCGGTCCGCGAGACACTTCGTTTTGCTAGGAAATTTTTTTCGGAACCCGCCGGAGACACGACACACCCCGGGAATCGGGCGCACAACGCCGCTCGAGACCGGTGATCCCGGCCGCGCCATCCGCGAACCGGAACTGGAACTGGAGTTCTCGGGGGTGTGATCGACGACTGTCACCGGGCGGCCGGTCGGCCGCCCGGTGGGCATCTCACCGCCGGCGCACCACGATCACCGGGCATTCGGACGACTGCAACAGGGCATGACCGGTCGACCCGAGCAGCATGCCGGTGAACCCGCCCCGTCCGTGACTGCCGACCACCACCAGCTGGGAATGTTCGGATTCGGCGAGCAGCGCACGGGCCGGTCGATCGGCCCACACCACCGGCCGCACGTCGACATCCGGGTACTGTTCCCGCCATCCGGCCAGACTCTCCGAGAGCGCGGCGCGCTCGGATTCGCGCAGCGTGTCCCAGCCGGCCACCGCGACCTCGGGCAGGCTGATATCGCTCCACGTGTGCACAGCGATCAGCGGCACCTTCCGCCGCGAGGCTTCGTCGAAGGCGACCCCGATCGCGGGTTCGCTGTTCTCGGTGCCGTCGACGCCGACCACCACCGGCTTCGCCGCGGTCACCATGTCGGTCGCGGAATTACCGGGAATCACCGCGACCGGGCAGTGCGCCCGCTGCACCACCGCCGAACTCACCGATCCGAGCAGCGCCCGCCGGACGGCGCCGCGCCCGCGACTGCCGACGACCAGGCGGTGCGCCCGTTCCGAACGTTTGATCAAGGTCGGGATGATCGGGTCGAACACCAACTCGGCATTGATCTCCAGCGGCCCCTCGACCAACCCGGCAATCCGGCGCGCTTCGGCGACGATGCGCTCACCGTCCTCACGCACCCAATCCGCGCCGCCCGTCCACACTTCGGAGCCGAAACCAGTCGGCAGGGTGGCCGAGGTGATGATGTCCAGACGCCGCCCGTGCAGGACGGCGTCGACCGCGGCCCAGGCCACCGCCTGATAGGAGATTTCCGAGCCGTCGACGCCGACCACGATGGGCCGGTCGGGTTCGTCCGCGAGGTACGCCTCGGCTGATTCGGTCACAGTCGGCTCCACTTCGTTTCGGCGAGCGGTCTCCGCGCCGAGGTTACCGGGGGAAGCGGGAGGCGGCATCGGAGGCACCGAGTATCGCCACATCAGCAATCTGTCAGCGCACAGGGTTGTGATGGCGCGCGCGGACGTCGAATCGGCTGGTTGCGCGGAGGTATCGATATGCAGACAAGTTGAGCCCCAATGATTCCAGCGCGATGGCCGGGCTTCACCCGGCCTGGTTATGTTGGATTCATGTCTCGCGTGTCGACACCGACCAAGATCGCCCGCAATCGCCGGGCACGACGTGGTCGGCTGGTCGTCGCGGCATTGGTCTCGCTCGCGGCCACGACGGCCACCGCGGCGGCGGATCCCACCGGCAGCACGACCGTCCCGGAGGGTCAGGCCTTCTACGACGCCCCCGCCGAGGCGATCGCCGGACCACACGGCTCGGTGATCCGGGCCCGCAGTATCACCGGCGATCCGGGGCTGCCCGGGGCGCGGAATCTGCTCGTCCTGTACCGCTCGGTGGATCTGCAGGGGCATCCGGTGGCGGTCTCGGGAACATTGGCGGTACCCGACGGCACGCCGCCGCCGGACGGCTGGCCGCTCATCTCGTGGGCACACGGCACCACCGGTGTGGCCGATATCTGCGCGCCCTCGCGTGATACCGGCCCCGACTATCCCGCCCACGACTACACCGCACAGGTGCGCGAGGTGCAACAGCGCTGGCTCGCGGCCGGATACGCGGTGGCGCAGAGCGATTACCAGGGCCTCGGCACGCCGGGCCCGCACGGATACCTGATCGGCGCCACCGAGGCGCGGGCCGTCGCCGATATGGCACTCGCCGCGCGGGAACTCGACGCATCGATCGGCACGCGATGGGCGGCGATCGGCCACTCGCAGGGCGGCCAGGCGGCGATCTTCACCGATGCGCAGGCCCGCGCCTGGGCACCCGGACTGGACCTGCGCGCCGTGGTGGCACTCGCACCGGCATCGCAGGTGGAATTCGGCATCGGAGCGCAGCGCGTGGCGAGTACGGTCGGAGCCGGCGAGGCCCTGGCCGACACGCTCGGCAACTCGAATGCGTTCCTGCCGTTGCTGATTCGTGGTGCGCAGACCGCCGAGAATATCGATCCGGCCCGCTTCCTGACGCCGCGCGCACTGAGCCTGCTGCCCGAGGCCGACACCGGGTGCATCGGCGCCCTGCGCGCGCCGGACAGCTGGGGTGGCCTTCCCGCCGATGCCGCGTTCAGCCCACTGGGTGACGCCGCGCCTTTCCTCCGAGTACTGACCGACAACGATCCCAGCACGCTGCGCATCGACGCGCCGCTCCTGGTGTTGCAGGGCAGCGCCGACACGACGGTGCCCCCGCGGGCGACCGACGCGATGGTCGCCCGTCTGCGCCTGACCGACCAGCAGGTCACCTACCGCACCTACCCCGGCGCCGACCATCGCGGCGTCCTGCAGGCCTCGCTCCCCGACGCCCTCGCCTGGGTCGGCGAGCGCTTCACCTCATAACCGACCTGATGCGAATTCGGCTCGGCTCCAGCGCATTCGGACGCCAATCGCGCCGACGTTCTACTCCCCCGCGTACATCTCGCGCATGCTCTTGCCCATGAGGGCGACGGCCTTCTTGCGGGGCAGTATTCGCGACAGCAGCGTGCCGTTGAATCGGTTGGCCCGGCCGGGGATCACCGAGGGTTGTCTGCCGAGTGCGGCCAGGCCGGCGGCGACCACCGGGGCTACCGGCATCACCTTCGGGGAATTGCGGATCGTGCGCGGTCGGTCGGCGCGGTAGCCGGGAGTGTCGGTGGGCCCGGGCACGACCGCGACGACGTCGACGCCGTGCGGACGCCATTCGTCCCACAGCGATTCGGCCAGATTCAGTGTCAGTGCCTTGGTGCCCGCGTAGGAGGCGTACATGGGGGTGCCGAGCAGACCGGACATGGAGCTGAGCAGGATCACGCCGCCGCGGCCGCGGTCGATCATCGGCGGGACGAAGCGGTGCAGCACGGTCATCATCGTGGTCACGTTGATGTCGATCGTCTTCAGATGCCGTTCCAGCGGTGTGTCCAGCCACATACCGCAGACCGAGAGCCCGGCGTTGTAGACGACCAGGCCCAGTTCGACGTCGTCGACCAGCAGCGCTACCGATTCCAGCACCTCCGGCGCGGTGATGTCTCCGGTCACCGTCCGGGTGCGGATGCCGTAGCGGTCGGCCAGATCCGTTGCCAGCGTGTCGAGTTCGTCCTTCTCCAGCGCCACCATGACGAGGTTCAGGCCGCGCTCGGCGAGCTGACGGCAGAATTCGGCCCCCAGTCCCAGCGCGGCACCGACCACCAACGCCCACGGCCCGTACCGCTGCGGAAAGCTCATCTGCTGTCTCCTCGACTCCGATCAGAAACGCATGCGAGTCCGATCATTGCATCCAGGAGACGAACACGCCTCCGGCCAGGGCCGGCCGGCCTTCGCGATCCGCTTTGCGCGACAACGGGATCAGGTGCCGGCGGGCAGACTTTCCCAGCCACGCACCGTCGAGGTCGGCGACAGTCGCGCCTGCGACATATCGACCTCCCACTCCGGGAATCGTGTCAGGATCTCCTCGAGTGCGATGCGTCCCTCCAGCCGCGCCAGCGCCGAACCCAGGCAGAAGTGGGTGCCGACACTGAACGCCAGATGCGGCTGCGGCGCGCGCAGGATGTCGAAAACGTCTCCGTCCGGCGCGAACTGGCGATGGTCGCGGTTCGCCGCGCCGATCAGGAACATCAGCACCGACCCCTCGGGCACCTTCTGCCCGTGGTACTCGATCTCGCGGGTCACGTAGCGGCACGTGTGCGGGGCGGGCGATTCGAAGCGCAGCAGTTCCTCGATCGCCTGCGGGATCAGAGCCGGATTCTCGACCAGCAGCCGGCGCTGTTCGGGATGGTCGGCGAGCACCTTTCCGGCCCAGCCGATCAGCCGCGTCGTGGTCTCGTTCCCGGCGCCGGACACCACATTCACGTACATGAGCAGTTCGTCGCGGGTGAGGCGGCGCTCGGTGCCCGTCTCGTCGACGAATTCGACGTTGAGCAGTTCGGTCATGATGTCGTCGGAGGGATGTTCGGCGCGCCAGTCGATATAGGGGCCGAAGATGTCGCCGGACACCATGCCCTCGGAGGCGGCCTTCATCGGCTTGCCCTCCTCGGTGCGCATCTGCTCGTTGGCGAAATCGCGGATCGCCTCCTGATCCTCTTCCGGGATGCCGAGCAGCATGCCGATGGTCCGCATCGGCATCCGGGCGCCGATGTCTGCGATGAAGTCCAGGCGCCCGGTACCGACCAGCGGATCGAGACTTTCGGCGCAGAAGTCCCGGACCTTCGATTCCAGCGCCTTGATCTTGCGTGGAGTGAACATCCGCGACAGCAGTTTGCGGTGGATCGTGTGCACCGGCGGGTCCTCGAAAAGCAGGACGCCGGAGGGGATCTCGATATTCGCCTTGATGAGCTCCAGGATGGCGCCGCGGCCGGAGATGAAGGTGTCCTTGTCGATCAGGCCCGCGTTGACGTCCTCGAATCGGCTCAGCGCGTAGAAGTCGTGCTGCGCGTTGTAGTAGAGCGGCAGCTCGTCGCGCAGGCGCTGGAACATGGGATAGGGATCGGCGTTGAGTTCGACGTCGTACGGGTCGTAGTGGACGTCGCTGGCCGCGCTGATGGTCACTGGTTCACCCCTTGCGGAAATCTCCGGAATGCGGCTCGGCCGCGGACAGGCACAGGGGCAGGCGCCGCCGACCTCGCGTCATGGCGCCTCCCGCCACCATGAGAGAAGGATATTCTCTAGAATTGACAATGACAATCCCTGAGGTCACATGCAAATCCCGCAATAACTACAGCCTTCATCCGTCAACGCAGGTAGAGTACAGTTCTCGTTGCGCGAAAATATTGTTCTCGCCGATCTGCCCGGCGCCGCCCGACGAACGGAGCACGCAGTGACGTCCGGAAAACACCCCACGCCGCCGGATACCGGGGACATCACCGATCGTGATCTGCTGCTGGCCGCAGCGGTTGCCGAGGCGGAGGCCGAAGCCGCGGAGGCGGTGGCGGCCGCTGCCCGCGCCCGAGCCCGCGCGGCCACCCTGCGCCGCCGCGCCGGGGCCGCCGCACAGTCGAGCGAACCCTCGTACGCGAACGACACGCCGGCCAGCGATGCCCCTACGCCCGGCACAAAAGACAACATTGCCGCTCCAGGTCGGGACGTCGCGTCGACCCGGCAGCCCGCCCCGAGTGCCGAGCGAAAGCTGGCCGATGAAGCCTCCGCCCCGGAAAGGTCTGCGGTCCAATCGCTTTCCCGACAACCGCCCTCGAGGGGTGGTGACGCGGCTACCGATGCCGCCCCCGGATCCGACGCCGACGCGGAGCCCGACGCCGACGCAAAGGCTGATTCTGGCGTAGAGGCAGATTCCGACGCGAAGACCGAGAAGAGCCGTCGCCGCATACGACCGCGACTGGGCGGCGTTCGGCGTATCCGGCGGCGCACGGCGGGCGTGGCGGTCGCGGCAGTCGTCTTGTGCGCCGGCTTGGGCAGCAGCGGATACATGATGTGGCGCCATCACGAGGTGACCGCGAAACAGCATCGCGAGGCGGAGTTCGTGGCGGCGGCGCGGCAGGGCGTGACCACGCTGACCTCACTGGATTTCAATCATGCCGCCGACGACGTGAAGCGCGTGCTCGACGATTCCACGGGTAGTTTCCGCAACGATTTCCAGTCGCGCGCCGACGATTTCGCCAAGGTGATCCAGCAGTCCAAAGTCGCCACCCAGGGCAGGGTCAACGCCGCCGCGGTGCAGTCGATGACCGACGACTCCGCCGTGGTCCTCGTCGCGGCGACCTCGGAGGTCACCAATTCCGCGGGCGCCAAACAGGAACCGCGCGCCTGGCGGTTGAGCGTCACCGTGGAGCGCGTCGACGGCCGACTCAAGATGTCGAAAGTGGAGTTCGTCCCATGAGCACAGCATCCGATTCCGGGCCCCGGAGCGCCGCGGTCGCAGACACCGGTGCCGACGGCGTCGACGCCGAAAAACCTTCTCCCCCTGCGCCTTCCGAAACTCCGCCGCAAAAATCTATGCGCACGCACGCAGCGCTGTCATGGATACGCACCCACCGTGCCGGCGTGGGGACGGGACTGCTCGGCGGGCTCGCGGTGGCCTCCGTGGTCGCCGCGACCAGCCTGTATTTCACGCAGTACCGCCCCGACCGGCAGACCGACGACGCTGCCCAACGGGCGGCCACGGCGGCCGCCACCAACGGCTCGGTCGCCATTCTCTCCTACGCCCCCGATACCCTGGACCACGATCTCACCACCGCGAAATCCTTCCTGACCGGAGATTTCCTCACCTACTACGGGCAGTTCACCCAGCAGGTGGTGGCGCCGGCCGCGAAGCAGAAGTCGGTGAAAACCGCCGCGGCGGTGGTTCGTTCGGCGGTCGAGCAGATCCATCCGGATTCGGCCGCGGTGCTGGTGTTCATCAACCAGACCACCACCACCTCCGACAAACCCGATCCGTCGATGACCTCGAGCAGCGTCAAGGTGTCGCTGGCACACGTCGACGGGAAGTGGTTGATCTCCTCGTTCGATCCGGTCTGATCGGCAGCGCACGCGACATCAGCGCCTCGATATCAGTGCGCCACCATATCTTTCCAGCTCGCCGGCCGGGCGCCGACCAGATCATCCTGCCGATACATCCTTCCGTCCGGCGCCAGATAGTTCCCGGTGTGCGGGTCGTAGTGCGCGAAACCCACCGACGGTTCGGTCCCGGTGCGCGATGCCGCGGGCGCGTTCAGTCCGGGAATCCTGGGAAGCTCGATCTGCGGTAGCTGCGGCAACGGCGCCGCCGGCGCCGGGGCGGGGGGATTCCAGCGCGAATCCGGCGGGATGCCTTGCGATTCCAGATTCGGATCGCGCGGATACGGCCCCACCACCGGCTGATCCGGCGCCACCGGTTCGTACTCCTGGTCGCTGTTGCAGATCTCCGCCGTCGGCGCCCGCTTCCCCGGTTTGCCGGCACACGGGAAGTTGCGCGCACCGCGGACCGCGACGGGCGAATCCTGCGGCAGCTTGCAATACAGCCCGTCCGGGGTGTCGATCGTGGTGGTGTCCGAGGGCGGTCGCCATGCCGACGGCGGCAGGAAGCCGACCGTACAGGCCGGCGGATCCGAGATCCCGCTGATGCGGAAGTCGCCGGGCCCCAACCCCTGTGCGTTCTTGGTGGGTTGCACCGCCTGCACGATCGAGACCTCGGGCGGCAGCAACACCAGCACCTGTTCCAGCCCGGCGTGATAGGTCACGCCCAGCTGCGCGACCGAGGTCAGATTCGACAACAGCACCGGCAGCGTGAGTTTCACCGAATCCAGTAGTTTCGTCGCCTCCTGAACCGCACCGGGCCCGGTGTTCAGCAGCGTCCGCACCTGCTCGTCGTCGGTGGCGATCTGTCCCGACACCCCGGCCAGGCCGCGCGCCCAGATCCGGATCGCATCGGCCGAGCGGTCCTGCGAGTCCATCAGCGGCTCGGCCTTCGCCAGCAGGTCACGGGTGGTGTCGCCGGTCCGGTTCGCATCGGCGGCCACGGTCGCGGCCGAATTCAGCAGCGACTGCAGGTCGTAGCGCGCGCCGTTCACACCGGTGAACACCTCGTCGAGCATGTCGTGCAGCCTGTCTTTCGGAATGCTGCCGACGAGACTGTCGAGTTCGTCGAGCATCGGTCCCACCGGCTGCGGAACGGTGCTGTCACGCACGTCGATCACGGATCCGTCGTGCAGATACGGCGGCGCGTCGGTGCGCGGTTGCAAGTCGACGTACTGCTCACCCACCGCCGACACACTGCGCACCTGCGCGCGCAATTCGGCGGGAATCTTGTGCCCGCCGTCGATCGACAGGGTCGCCAACACCCCGTCGTCGGTCAGATCGACGGAGGTGACCTTGCCGATCTGGACCCCGCGATAGGTGACGTTGCCGAATCGGTACAGCCCGCCGGAGGTCGGGAGTTCCAGCGTCACCTTCATGGTGCCGATGCCGGCGAGGGTCGGCAGCCGCATGTACTGCACGGCCATCGACACCATGCCGATCACGGCCAGGATCGAGAAGATCACCAGCTGCGCTCGGACGAATCGGGTGAGAATCATCGGCCGCCTCCGTTCGGATCGGGCGGGTTCACCGGTGCACCCAGCGGGTCGTTGGTCTGCTTGCCGTAGCCGGGGTCGCCGACCATGGCCTGCAGCACGGCATTCGGATCTCCCAGTGGCGTGCCGAGCAGCAGTTCGCGCCGCAACCGCGGCACGGTGAGGTCGATGGTGGCGAACAGATTGACGTAGTCGCCGCGGATACCGTGGTCGATGCCGTACTGCCCGTACGGGAACACGGTGAGGAAGGCGACCGCGCCGTCGATCTTCGACCCCACGTCGGCCAATTCCCGCAGGGTCGGTTCGAGGTTGTGCAGATTCGTCAGCAGATCCGCCTGCACCTGCGAGATCACCCCGGTCGCGGTGTCGCTGAACGTGCGCAGTTTGTCCAGTGCGGTGGTGATGGTGGGCCGCTCGGTGAGCAGCACCTGGAGCGCGGGCCCGATCTGACGCAACGTGTCGCTGACCGTATCCCGTTGCTGGGCGAAGGTTTCCGCCATCCGGTTCAACCCCGTCAGCGTGGCGAGCAGATTGTCGCGCTGCTGATCCAGCACGGTCATGAACGCGTCCAAGCGCGGAATCAGGTCGTGGATGGCGCCCTCGCGACCGGAGAACGCGGCGTCGAGATTATGGATGATGTCGTTGATCTGGCCCATCCCGCCGCCGTTGAGCACCACCGACAGCGACGCGAGGGTCTGTTCGGTCGACGGATAGGTCGAGGTCCGATTCAGCGGCACGGTCGCCCCGGGTTGCAGGCGCCCGCTCGGCGCCTGTCCGGCCGGCGGATTCAACGCCAGATGGGTCGAGCCGAGCAGACTGGTCTGGCCGATGGTCGCCGCCACATTCGCGGGCACGACCACATCCGGTTTCACCGAGACGTCCACGACGGCGTGCCAGCCGCGCACGGTGATCGACCCGACGCTGCCCACCACCACGTCGTCGATCATGACCGGCGAATTCGACACCAGCGTACCGATATTCGCCATTTCGACGTGGTAGATCGCGGCGTCGGCACCGCGTCCGGGGGCACCGGGCAACGGCAGCGAATCCACTCCGCGCCAGCCACATCCGGTGACGGTGACCAGTGCGCACGCGCACAGAACCAACAGCCGCGCGATCATGACGGTGGCCTCCCCCAGGGCTGGAGCAGTTCGGTGACCGACGTCGGCGCCGGCGGGCCGGGTTGCTGTCCCACGATCTTCGGCACCAGATCGGGTTCGCTGTAGATCACGTTGTTCGGATCCGGTGCCGGCCCGGTCGCCGGGCTCACCGGGAACGGCAGATAGTTGAAGCTGAGCAGGGGCAGGATCGGGCCCAGATACTGGCGGCACTTCTCCCCCGATTCCGCGGCCGTGGCGTTCTCGATACTGGCCACACCGGCGCAGATGAACTGCATCGGGTTGGAGAAGTTGTTGAGTTCGAAAACCCCTGCCTCCGTGCCGGTGTCGGGGTTGTAGATGTGATAGAAGTTGGCGATGCTGTTCGGCGCGATATGCAGCAGATTCTCCAGATCCGCGCGATGATCCACCAGATTCTGGGTCACGTTCGCCAGCCGCTGCACCTGTTCGCCGGCCTTCGCGCGGTTCTCGGAGACGAAGCGCTGGACCTCACCCACCGCGACCGACAGTTCGCGCACCGCGGCGTCCAGATCGGATGTGCTGTCGTCGACCACACTGGACAGCGTCGCGAGCCGATTCTCGAACTGGACGATCTCGGTACCGCTGCCCTTCAACGCGTCCACGAAGGTCTGCAGATTCTGCAGGATGTCGACGATATCGCCGCTGCCGTCGGCGAGGATGCGCCCCACCGCGGACAGCTGAGCCAGCATCTGCCGCAACTTCTCCCCGTTGCCGTCGCTCAGCGCGGCGGCGGTGCTGTCGACGAACCGGCCCATCGAACTGCCGGCCGCGTCACCGTTGGGTCCCAAACCCGTTGCCAGCTTGGTCAATTGCGTCTTGATCTCGTCCCATTCCACCGGCACCGCGGTGCGTGCGACCGGGATCACCGCACCGTCGGCGAGCGTCGGGCCGCTGGTCCGATACGCGGGCGTCAACTGGACGTAGCGGGCCGCGACCAGGCTCTGCGCCACGATCACCGCCCGCGCGTCGGCGGGTACGCGGATATCACGGTCGACGGCGAGCACCATCTCGGTGGTCGTCCCTCGCGGGGTGATCGATCGGATATGCCCCACCTTCACCCCGGCGACACGCACGTCGTCGCCGGGATAGATGGCGGTCGCGGTGGTGAATATCGCCGTGAAGTGTTTGGGCCCGAACAGTTCTCGATAGCCGATCACGCCCCCGGTCATCACGACCGCGACGATCACCACGGCACCGACGATCCGGACGATCCATCTCGTACTCATCGCGGCGGCTCCGGATGCGGTAGCGGGAACTGGGCCGGGGGGTTCATACCGAACGCCCGGTCGATGAAGGGCTGAATATCCTGGCCGTCGATGAGATTGGCGACGTAGGCGTTGTAGAAGCGGCCGCCGGAGACGGCCTCACCCTGTGTCAGTGCGACTTTCGCGTATCCGGGTATGGCCTTGCCGATATTGTCGCGATTCTTCTCGAGCATCGCGGCGATCGAGTTCAGCCGGTCCAGCGTCGGGCCGAGCACGGCTTCGTTGTCGGCGACCAGGCCCGATAGTTGCTTCGCCACCGCCGAGGTGTTGGCGAGCAAATCGACGATTTCCTGCCGGCGTTGCGCGAGCACGTCGACCAGCGCATTCGCGTTGAGGATCAGCGTATTCACCTGCTGACCGCGCTGGGCGAGCACCGAGGTGACCGTACCCGCGCCGGCCAGCAACTGCCGCAGCGATTCGTTGCGGCTGTTGATCGTCTTCGACAACTGGGTGAGCCCGTCGAATGCCGGGCCCACCTGCGGTGCGATGTGGTTCAACGTCGAGGACAGCATGTCGAGGGAGCGGTTGAGCGAATCGATGTCGATCGCCGAGGTCTTGGTGCTCAGATCGCCGACGGCGTCGGTCAGCGAATACGGCGAGGAGGTCCGGGACGACGGAATGGTGTCGAGGGAGCGCATCCGGCCGGATCCCGCGGAGACGACGGTGAGATCGCGCTTGCCCAGCAACGAACTGGTCTTGATATGGGCCGAACTGTCGACGCCGAGCCGGATGGTCGAGTTCACCGAGAACACCACCAGCGCATCCCCGTTGTGCAGCACCACCTTCTGCACCGTGCCGACCCGCACGCCCGAGACGATCACGTCGTCGCCGACCGCGAGCCCGGCCGCCTCGCCGAACAGCGCCTGGTAACGCACGGTGGTGCCCCATGCCATGAACTTCTGCGACTGCAGGCCGATCAGGATGACGCACACCATCATCACGATCCCGACCAGTCCGGGGCGTAACAGATGAGCGCCGCGGTAATGCAGCATTACGGTGCACACCTCCCCGTCTCGGTTTTGATCCAGGGCAGCTGGACCACCTGCCCGGACTGATCGCTGACCCGAATGGTCAACGCGCACACGAAGTATTGGATGAAGTTGCCATAGGAACCGGTTCGCACCATCTTCCGGAAGTTCTCCGGCGCCCGCTGCAACGCGTAGTCGACCTTGTCCTTGCCGTCGTCCACGGCCGGAGCCAGCCGCGCGAGCTGGTCCACGGTGTCGGCCAAGGGAGCCCGGCTCTGCGTGAGCAGGTCGGCGACCGACGCGGTTCCGCGGTCGAGCGCGTCGATCGCGGAACCGATCGGATCGCGGTCCTGCGACAGCTGGGTCACCAGTTGCTCGAGGCGGTCGATGGCGTCGGAGAACTTGGTGCCGTTGCTCGCGAGAGTCTCCATGACCTGGTTCAGGTTGTCGATCACCTTGCCCACCACATCGCTGGTGTCGGCGAGCCGGGAGGTGAAGGAGGCGGTCTTGGTCAGCAGCGAATCGACCGTGCCCTCCTGGCCCTGCACGATCTGCACCAGCGACCAGGTGAGCGAGTTGACCTCCTGGGCGTTCAGGCCCTGCAGCACCGGTTTGAGGCCGCCGAGCAGGAGGTCGAGATCCAGTGCGGGCGTGGTCCGTTCGAGCGGAATACGCGCCCCGGGTCGCAGGGTCGCGGTCGATCCCGGGCCGTCGGTCAATTCCAGATAGCGGTCGCCGACCAGATTCAGAAAGCGGATGGCGGCCTTGGTGCCTCCGGTGAGCACGATGTCGCGGTCGGCGTCGAAGGTCACCACCACCCGCTGATCCGGACGCAGCGTCACCCCCTGCACCCGTCCCACCTCGACACCGGCCACCCGCACACTGTCTCCGGAACGCAGTCCCGACGAGTCGGTGAATTCCGCCGAATAGCCGTTGGTGGAACCGGTGCGGTACTGGCCGAAGACCAGGACCAGGAATCCGGAGAGAACCACCATCACCAGCGCGAAGGCGCCGAATTTCAGCAGCGGTGTATCCCGTTGTCTCATCGCGGACCTCCGGCGGTGGGATCGACGGCGCCGAACAGCACGCTCTGCAGCAGATCCGGATTCACGCGCAGGGTGCGGTTGGTATTCGGGAACGGCACGGCGCCGTCGTCGACCACCACGAACTTGGGCTTGCCGTTGTAGGGCACCGGCAGCACCGAACACTGCGGACCACCGGACGCCGCGACCTTCGGCAGATCACGCGGATACCGATACGGTTCCGCGCCCCACAGGAAGTTGACCGTCAGGCCCATACCCGGAACCTGCACCGGTTTCACATTGTCCATATAGTCCAGGCCCTCGATCGAACACTTCAGCGCGGGTGCGTATTCGGCGGCCAGATCGGTGGTGGGCACCAGCAGGTGCAGCATCGAGGCCAGCGGCGCGCCGTTGTCGCCGAGCACCTGATTGCCGACATCGGCCAGGCCGATCGCATTGACCAGCAGCGCGTCGAGATTCGCCTGCTCATCCACCACAGTCCGGCTGATCGTGGTGGCATTGTGCGCGGTGGACAGCAGATCCGGCGCGGCGTCGCCGTAGGAAGCGGCCACATTCGGTCCGGCGGCGATCTCGCGGCTCAGGGCGGGCAGGGCCGGCTGGATCTTCGCCAGGAACGAGTCGAGATCGGTGAGCATCTGCCCGACCTGCTCGCCGCGGCCGTTGGTCGCACCCGCGATCGCCCCCAGCGTCTCGTTCAACTTCTCCGGTTCGATCTGCCCCAGCACCGCGGTCAATCGCTCGAAGATGGTGTTGATCTCGACCGTCACATGTCCGGAGTCGAAGATCTGGCCGGCGTGGATCGAGGTCGCGGATTTCTCTGCGGGCGGCAGGAATTCGACGAATTTGGCGCCGAACACCGTGGTGGAGGCGATATCCACGGTCACATTCGACGGGATCCGTCGCACCTGGTCGGCGTCGATGGCCAGCTGGATCGCGGCGAGTCCGTCGGGCCGCTCGTCCACCACGGCCACCCTGCCCACGGTCACCCCGCGCATCTTCACCTTCGCGTCGGGATACATGACCAGGCCCGCGCGCGGCGACAGGACGGTGACTCGCACGGTATCGGCGAATCCGCCGCGGAACATGACCACCGCCAGGGCGACCACCCCGGCGATCGCGGCGATCGACAGCAGTCCCACTATCGGACGTAAAATCTTGCGCACCAAGGCTTCTCCCCTAGCCCGACAGGTTGAAGTTGCCGTTGGAGCCGTAGATGGCCAGTGAGACCAGCAGGGTGACCGAGACGACCGCGATCAGCGAGGTCCGCACCGCGTTGCCGACCGCGATACCCACGCCGGACGGCCCACCGGCGGCGAAGAACCCGAAATAGCTGTGTATCAACAGAATCGTCAGCGCCATGAGGATCGCCTGCACGAACGACCACACCAGATCGAGCGGGTTGAGAAAGGTGGTGAAGTAGTGGTCGTACAGCCCCGAGGACTGGCCGAGCAGGAAGACGGTGGTGACCCGGCTGGCGAGGAAGGACGCCACCACCGCCAGTGAGTACAGCGGGGTGATCGCGATCATTCCGGCCACGATGCGGGTACCCACCAGATAGGCGATCGGTTCGATGGCAATGGATTCCAGCGCGTCGATCTCCTCGTTGATCCGCATGGCACCCAACTGCGCGGTGGCTCCCGCGCCGAACGTCGCCGCCAGTCCGATGCCGGCCACCACCGGCGCCGAGATGCGCACATTGATGAATGCCGACAGAAATCCGGTCAACGCCTCGATCCCGATATTGCCCAGCGAGCTGTAACCCTGCACGGCCAGGGTGCCTCCGGTGGCCAGGGTGAGGAATCCGACGATCACCACGGTTCCGCCGAAAACGGCCAATGTGCCCGAGCCCATGCTGAATTCGGCGATGAGCCGGATGGTCTCCTTCTTGTAGCGCCAGGCGGCGACCGGAGCGCCGAACAGCGCCCGCACATAGAAGAGGGTGTGATCGCCGATGTTGCCGAGGCTTTTCACCGGCCGGCGTGCCCGCCGCACGGCACGCGGATATCTCGCTTCCAGTACCACAGCCGTTCCCCCTCATCTGGCCGTCATCTGGATGCCGATCGCGGTCACGACGACATTGATCACGAACAGCGCCATGAAGGCGTAGACCACGGTTTCGTTCACCGCGTTGCCCACGGCTTTGGCGCCACCGGAGACGATCAGCCCGCGATAACACGCGATGAGGCCGGCGACGAGGCCGAACAGCAGCGCTTTGACCGCCGAGATCACGACTTCGTTCAGCCCGGTCAGCAAGGTGATGCCGTTGGCGAAGGCACCGGGGTTGACGTTCTGCACATAGACCGAGAAGACGTAACCACCGGCGATACCGATGATGCAGACCAGACTGTTCAGCAGCAGCGCCACCAGTCCCGAAGCGAGCATGCGTGGGGTGACGAGTCGCTGTACCGGATTGATGCCGAGGACCTCCATGGCGTCGATCTCCTCGCGGATGGTCCGCGAGCCCAGATCCGCGCACATCGCGGTGGCGCCGGATCCGGCGACGATCAGCACGGTCACCATGGGACCCACCTGGGTGACCGCGCCGAATGCCGCGCCCGCGCCGCTGAGATCGGCCGCACCCAGCTCGCGCAGCAGAATGTTGAGGGTGAAGCTCACCAGCACGGTGAACGGAATCGCCACGAGCAGGGTCGGAATCAGCGACACCCGTGCCACGAACCAGGATTGCTCCAGGAATTCGCGGGTTTGGAAGGGCCGGCGGAAGGCGAATTTCACCGCATCGGCCGACATGGCGAACAACCCGCCGACGGTCTGCAGCCCGCCCGCCGAACGGCGGGACATACTCCGGGACCACCCCGGCAGAGTTATCGCCATGCCGCCACCTCCCGGAGCCCCGCTGCGTCGCGACAACTTCGCTCGCGGAAATCGCATTCTCGGTTTCGATAATGCTACATCCGCGAGACAAGAACGCAATAGCTATTGCGAGTAGGTAGCGTTTCGGATCACCAGCGGTTACGCGCCTCTTCCGCCCAGCCGGTGAGGCCGTCGAACTCCACCCAGTCCCCCTCGTCGGTGCGGGCGCGCCCGGTGAAGTGCCCGAAGCACTGATGAGTGTCGTTGGCCAGCACACCCAGCGCGGTCCGGGATTCGCGCACATGGAAGGGAGTGAACTCCACCGCGACACGTGGACCACGAATCTGCCACGGCCGCAACCAATCCCGGCGGTCGTACACCCATTCCAGCTCGTCACCGATCTTGTGCAGCCGGCCATGCACGAACAGCGCGTTCTCGGTCGAACCGGTGCCGTCGGTCCACTTGCCGCCGAGCTGGATCGCCGTCTCCGGGCCGCAGCCGGCAGCCCAGTTCCACGCGATCGAGTACGGCCACTTCCCGCGTCCGTGATCGAGGACGGCGAACCCGTCGGCGACCACGTAGGCGACGCCGTCCACGGTGAGGGTGCCCGACACCGGACGGCCGAGATCCTTGACCGTGTACTGGAAACGCTTCGCACTCCACGGCACCACGACCGCCAGCGATTCGTGTCCCGCCGGCAGCCCGGCCGTCAGATCGATGTCGATGCGCGGGGTGGCGGCGTGAATCCTGGTGCCGGCCGGATCGTTTCGCAATTCGATCACCAGATCGCCGCCATATCCGGTCGCGGTGGCGACACCGCTGCGATCGGGAAGGTACACACCGCGGGCGAACGGCGTCACCACATCCTTGACGATCTCGGTGCCGTTCGCCCGGTCGAGCAGGTAGATCCCCTGCAGCCCGGCGTAATCCAGCGACGTCAGCACGATTCCGATGATGTGATCGGGAGTGACGATGCCCCAGTACTCCCATCGCTTGGTGCGACCCCAGCCGCGCAGATTCGCCCGATGCAGCGGCCGACGCGTCCAGCCCACCGCGTCGGAATTCAGCCGGCCCCGCGGCGTGCACAGATCGACGCTCGCGGTGATCTCACGCTCCGTGGTCACCCATTCGGCCATCGTGGCCCTCCTTCGCTGCCGCGGTCGCCGCGACCGCGGTCGATCCATTGTCGCGGCCGGGCCGGTCGTCACGAACGGGCCACGCCTGCGGCGAGGCCATCACCGGCGGGCATGTCCGAGGTCATGCTGGACGTGTTGCGCTGCCGGTAGCTCCGAGTATGCTCATTAATGAGCGCACTCATTAATGCAGGCCGATGGGAGGTGTCGAGTGACGGACACCCAGCAGAACCAGCAGGTCGGGCGGCGGGTCCGCAATATGCGTGCGAAGCAGAGCCGGATCTTCGAGGTGGCGGCGCAGTTGTTTGCCGAACGCGGGTTCGCCGCGGTCACCACCCAGCAGATCTCCGATCGGGCCGATATCGCCGCGGGCACCCTCTTCCGCTACGCCTCGTCCAAGGGGCAGTTGCTGCTCATGGTCTACAACGAGGACTTCCGGTCGGCACTCGAGACGGGCGCTCGCCGCGCCCGCGCCATCGCCGATCCGGTCGGCGCGATCACGGCACTGCTGCGGCCGATTCTGCTCGTGGCCGCGCGCAATACCGAGAACACCATCGCCTACCAGCGCGAATTGCTGTTCGGGCCACCGGAGGAGACGTATCGGGAACAGGGCCTGGCGCTGGTGGCGCAGCTCGAGTCGGTGCTCGCCGAGATCCTGCTGACCGCGGTCGCGGACTCCGGCGGGCCCACGGCCGCCCAGCGGGAAGCGGCGCGCGTGGCGGGCCGCAGTCTCTTCGCGGTCCTGCACATGGCGCTGGTGCGCCCGTCCACCGGCGTGCATCCCCACCATGATCCGATCGCCGATCTGCACGCCCAGATCGCTCAACTCGTCGCCGGTTTCCGCAGCGCCGCGGTCTCCGGCATCTGAAAAACACCAGCGCGGGCCACGGTCCGCAGAACGGAGTCGACATGTCCGCGACGATTCGCAAGGTGAGCGTCCTCGGGACCGGAGTCCTGGGATCCCAGATCGCCTTCCAGACCGCCTTCCACGGTTTCGAGGTGACCGCCTACGACATCGACGACGAGGCGCTGACCGCCGCGCACGAGCGCTTCGACAAACTCGCGGCCACCTACCGTGAGCAGGTGCAGGGCGCGGGCGACGGCAAGGCCGAGACCATCGCGGCGGGCATCACGCTCACCAGCGATCTCGCCGAGGCCGCCCGGGACGCGGATCTGATCATCGAGGCGGTGCCGGAGGTGCTGTCGATCAAGCAGGACACCTATCGCCGGCTCGGCGAACTCGCGCCCGAGCGCACCATCTTCGCCACCAACTCCTCGACGCTGCTGCCCAGCGATATGAAGGACGCCACCGGCCGCCCGGACCGCTTCCTGGCCCTGCA
>NZ_JADKYP010000090.1 GCF_015354405.1 Nocardia sp. BSTN01
CACGACACCGAGGGCAGCGCCCGCGATGCAGCCGATGGCCGCGCCGCCGATACCACCGGTCAGCGTGCCGATGGTGGCACCGGTGGAGATCGTGTCCTTCAGGCGGTTGAAGGCGGCGGTCTCACGGTCGTAGGGGGTCTTCCACGGGGCCGAGTCCTCGAAGGGGAGGGCGACGGGCTTGTAGACCGCGTGCTGTACGTCGTACTGCGGGGTCAGGGTGGCGGTGTTGCCGGAGATGTCGGCGGCGATCGGGAACTCGAAGTCGTCGACCCGGAAGCTCAGCGGGGTGCCGGCGAGCACGGTGCCGTTGGCGGCCTTGATCTTCAGCATGCCGTCTTCGTTGACGATCGAGCCGCCGTCGGTCTTGATCACGGCCTTGTCGTTGTCGACGACGCTGGCCTTGTAGTAGACGCTCTCGGGCGCCGCGGGGGCAGCAGGGTCGGCCGTGGCGGTACCGGCCGCGACGCCGACAGCGGCGACCAGCATGGCGGCGGTCGCGGCGAATTTCCTCATCATCATTTCTGCGGAACCTCGAGACGGAGTGGTTCAGGGACGAAGGAATCACAGACGAGGTCAGCTAACAGACAGTGAACTCAAAGACTTCATTTATTCAGACCGCGTTCACCGTGCGTGGACCGCCGTGCGGATGGCGGCTGAAACCCTCAGCGCGAGTGCCGGTTTCTCGCGAGACGCATCAGGGAACGAAACGCGGCCCACCTGCTGTTTGTGGCTGTTATCACAAATTGTCAGTGCTTGAAGCCGAATTCGGACCGCGAAATTTCGTGCCGGGTGCAGCCCCGGATCGGCAGGCTGGATCCGGTGAAGCCTGTGGCGGCGCGGGAGGGTCAGGGCGCGGCCCGGTCCCGCAAGCCCGTCGGCGGGTGGCGCCGCCGGGGACGGGGGTGTTGGAGCGGGCGCAGTGTTGCTGCTGCCCGGGACCATCGACCGAGACATCGTCCGCCGCGTCGAATCCCGATGGGACGCGCCCGGCTGCCGTACCCGTGCAGGCCGCGGGTATGCCCGGTCTGCGCGATAGACCCGGACCGGGGCCGCGCCCTGGTATGGGATCTGCCGCTGATGATCAGCTGTGTCGAGCACCGCTGCCGCCTCGAAAGCGCAGGCGCCGTCGCAGGCGGTGACGCCCCGGTGGTCGCTGTGGACGAGCCCGCTTCGGATGCCGCATCGGCCGCCTGGTGCGCAAACGGCGGGTCAGGGTCCGGTCGATCGCCTTGCGGCGCGGGTCGAACAACGTCAGGTAGATCGCTTCGTGGGAGATCCGCATCGACTCCTCGCCAGGGAACTGCCGCCGCAGCCACCCGGCGATCTGCTCGGGCGACCAACAGGTCGCGAGTTTCTCCTCGACCAGCGCACGAAGCCTCGTATTCCTCACCAGTTTGGCCGGTTTCGGCCGACGTGCTCGCTGATAGGCCCGGTGATCGGCCGCAGCGGCACGATAGTCCGCGCGGCCGCCGTTACGGGCGATCTCCCGCGAGATGGTCGACGGCGAACGCCCCAAGCACACGGCGATCGTCCGCGCCGAGCGGCCCGCGGCGAGGCCACGGGATATCTCTTCCCGTTCGGCCATCGTCAGGTGCTGGCTGCGCCGCTGTGGCGGCGGCCGGCGAACTCCACCGGTCTGAGCGAGAAACCTCCGCACATGCTGCAACGGCAGCTCGAGCGATCGGGCAATCGCGCTGAACGACTCACCAGCCCGCCACCGGCGCCATACCTCGTCCTGACGAGCAGTAGACATCCATAATCACGCACCCAAACCTCCACGCCGACATGATCATCCACGCAGTGATGCAGTGATCCTTTGAGCCCAAGAACGCTTCCCGACAACTCTGAGACGAAGGAAGGGCGTCTGTCACGGAGGTGGACCTGAAATCGACGGCGAGTTCGGCCGCAGAAGCCACACCCCGACGCCAGCGAGTGAGCGCCGCCATCGACAAACCGGTGAGATCTGTGTGAGGTCGCCACACATTTCTTCCGAAACCTGCAGTTCGCCCTTCCGGCGAGTCTCCGAACAGTCCACGCCGGGCGGCGAGACCACTCGATCCGGCGGCGGAAGTCACCAGGTGGCAGTGAGATTCGTCGTCAGCGGGGGATAGAGCTGGAAGTCGAGGACCACGCAGCTCACCTGTCCATCGTCAGTACGCCCGATCCAGACGGGATAGACTCCGTCGGGTCTGTCGGTGCGGACGGCGATCAGGTTCGACTGGGTCTCGGTGCTGGGCTGTTCTGCGACGATATCCTCGTAGACGCGCTCGAGTAGCTCGTCGTCGCCGAATTCATTCTCGATCATGGGGCGGGCCGCGTCGAAGAAGGCCATCATGCCGGTGTCGGAGTCGACCCCGTGAAACTCCCCGTCGCCGAGCATTGCCGGGTCCTGGTCGGGCCGAACACACATCTGCCACACGCTCACAGGAGTGTCGAGCACGCTCACCCGGACGGCGGCCGTGACCGACCCGCGGTAGACGTCGGCGAACCGCCAGACCGCCACGGTGACCGGATACACGCCCGGCGGCATGGTAATCCTCTGCCAGGCCTCCTCGGGTTCGTCGAATGTGAGCGGGTCCATCACGGCCAGCTGCCCGGATGGGACGTGCACCTTGCCCGCGCCGATGAGCTCGACGACAGCCGGTCCTTCCGGAGTGACCCGTGGACCCGTGGTGAACAGCTGCTCGATTTCACCAGCGCGCAACGGTCCCTGCGGCAACTCGACGCCGGGCTCGTTGAAGGTGACCGTGGCGGCCGGCTCATGACCGAACTCGATCAGAAACCGCAGGAACACATGCCAGTCGCCGAAGTCGGGTGCCGGGATCAACAGATCGTCGATCGGCGCCGAGGACAACTCCGCCGGCGCATCCGGGCTGGGGCGAGCCAGATCGGATCCGTTGAGCCAGGTTCTGGTCTCGATCAATCCATCAACCGAGATCTCCGATACCTCGAGGCGATCCCACGCCCGGGCGAAGTACTGCTGCTCGCTCGAGCACTGCCGCCGGACGATGGCGTCGATCCGAAGTAACCCTGTCGAGTAGGTCGTCAGGTGGACCCTGTGCGTTTGAAATGAGCGTTCGTCGAACAGATGCACCTGCCAGGTCCACGCTTCCTGATACTTATGCATGAACTCGACCGTCGCCAATGGGCGCTGCTCTGCAGTCAACAACACCGCATAGTATTCGGCATCGGCATGACAGCGTGCGGCAACCGCCCGTGAGATCGGCTGTGGATGAGTTGTGCCGAAGGATCGACACCATGTCCGCCCGTAGGACACATCGAGACTGTCGAAAATCACCGGACCTGCTCCCTATACGACAACAGCCTCGACCGTAGCGAGCTATCGCCTGCCAATCTTTCCATCAGTGGGGACAGCGAGGCCGCACCGCGCGACCGTCCCCGACCAAGCAACATGGCTGCCAGTGACCTAGATAGCGTGCTTTTTCAGCCCTCCCATCCCGCCAGTCACGTCCTTCGGTTCCGACCGCAGGCCCCGCCGTGCCGGCAGGCGCGCAATCCCAAACCCCGTGTAGTCCGCACGTCGCGCCCGCTGTGATCGCGATCGGACCGGGCAGGGGCAAATCCAGGCGTCGCCGGACCGAGTTACGGCCGGGTGGCCTGCACTGCCTGGTGACTCGAGCGACAATGTGCCCATGGCCGTCCTCGACGAACCCACGACATGGCGTCGCTGACCCGCCCCGGCTCGCGGTCTCGTGAGCGCGACGAACGGCGCGACGCGGTGGAGCGGCGGGTGCTCGCGGCCGTGGACCGGCTGCTGGATACGGGTGTCACCTACACCGAGCTGCCGGTGGCCCGAATCGCCGCCGAGGCCGATATCGCCCGCTCCACCTTCTATCGCTACTTTCCCGACAAGAGTCAACTGTTGATCCGGATGGCCGCCCTCGCGACCGACGATCAATTTCGCACGGCCGAACTGTGGTGGGCCGCGGATCACCTCGACGGCGAGGCCGGGGTGGTCACCGCGATGCGTCTGATGATCGCGGGAACCCGGGCCCACCATCGCGTGCTGCGCGCGCTCACCGAGGTGGCGGGCTATGACCGCGACGTGGGCCGCTACTGGCAGGAGCGGGTGCAGCGCTTCACCGAACTCGTCCGCCTGCGGCTGGATCGCGAGCGCGCGGACGGCCGGATTCCCGCCGATTTGGAGGTCGAGGCCACTGCCATCGCCCTGACCTGCATGGTCGAGCGTGCCATCGACTTCACCTTCGGAGCCGGACATCCGGTGGACGACGAACAGCTGGCCCGAGCGCTGGGGCGCGCGATCTGGCAGACGGTCTACGCCTCGTGAGCGACCTCGCGGCGCACCTGGAGCCGTTGCTGGGCATGCCGGTGGTCGCCGAGCACACCGTCGGCCACGGGCACGCCTGGACCCTGTATCGCGTGCGGCTCGCCGACGGACGCGATGCCTTCGTGAAAAGCGCTGTGGGCGAACCGGGTTCGACTGCGGACCACGCCTTGACCGCCGAGGCCGCGGGACTGCGCTGGCTGCGCGAGGCCGACGCCGCCGATCTGATCCCACAGGTCCTGGGCGCCGACGACCGCACCCTGATCTTGCCGTGGTTGAACTCGGTGGCGCCCAGCCGCGAGGCCGCGGAACGGTTCGGTGCAGCGCTTGCCGACCTGCACACCCACACCGTCGACCGGTACGGCGCCCCGTGGACAGGTTGTATCGCCACCGTGCCGCAGGACAACGCGATGGTCGCGGGGGAGTGGGGGCCCTGGTATGCGCGGTATCGACTGCGGCCGCTGGTGCCGGCCGCCGCATCGGTGCTGGGCGGCAACGGTATTCGGCTCATCGAGCGGGTGATCGACGAGATCGGCGCACTTGCCGGACCGCCGGAACCGCCGTGCCGTATTCACGGCGACCTGTGGGCGGGCAACGTGCTCTGGACCGTGCGCGGGGTCATGCTCATCGATCCGGCCGCCCACGGGGGGCATCGCGAGACTGACCTGGCCATGTTGCGGCTGTTCGGTGCTCCGCATCTCGACCGCATCCTGGAGGCGTACCGGGAGCGCTTCCCCCTCGCGCCCGGCGCGGAACAGCGGATCGCGCTGCATCAGCTGTATTCGTTGCTGGTGCATGTCGTGCTGTTCGGCGGGGGATACCGGGAACAAGCCATCGCTGCCGCGAAAGAGGCGTTGTCCGCCGGGTGAAAGTGACCGGGCGGCAGACTGTTTCCTGATCGGGACCGAAGTGGTCGGCCAAATGCCGAGCGAAAGCCGCAAGCAGTCGACATACCGGTATGGACGTATGCGCATCTAAACATGTCAGACCATCATGTCGCCGCGGGGCCACCGACCAACTCGGCGGGAACGAACACCGCCATGACGGAGTGGCTACGGTCGGGCGATGGAGTTGCGGAGGATTCACCACGCGGCGATCATCGCATCGGACTATCAGCGGTCGAAAACGTTCTATACCGAGGTACTCGGCCTGCGGGTGGTAGCGGAGCACTACCGGGCCGAACGTCGTTCGTGGAAGCTGGATCTCGCCCTACCGGACGGTGCCCAACTGGAGGTCTTCTCGTTCCCGGATCCGCCGGCGCGGCCGTCGCGGCCCGAGGCGTGCGGGTTACGTCATCTCGCCTTCGCCGTCGAAGACGTCGCCGCGGGCCTGGCGGAGCTGCGGGGGAGGGGAGTGGTCGTGGAGGAGGTCCGGGTCGACGAATTCACCGGTCGCCGTTTCGGTTTCTTCTTCGACCCGGACGACTTGCCGCTGGAGTTGTACGAGGCCTGAGTCCGTTCCGGCCGTTCCCGCAGCCGGAGGCGCCGGCGCTCCAGGCGATGTCGGGCGGCATTCCGGTGATGGGCACCGAAAACAATATGTGATGGAGATATGCGCATCTAACTATGTATCACCGCTATTGCGCGCCGCAGATTTTCCAGCTCAACCACCGAAAACAAAAAACAGCACACGACGAACAAGGTCGCTTCGTGTGTCCGAGATGAGGGGTTGTCGGCCGGGTGGGGGCGGCTGCCATACGATGACCGGATGACCACAGTGTTGCTCAACACATCAGCCGGGGACATCACCCTCGAATTGGACGAGACGAAGGCGCCGCAGACGGTCGCGAACTTCGTGGACTACGTCAAGTCCGGCCACTACGACGGGACGATCTTCCACCGTGTGATTCCGGGTTTCATGGTGCAGGGCGGCGGTCTGACCGCCGATATGCAGCAGAAGCCGGCGCCCAACCGGGTGCAGAACGAGGCCAAGAACGGGCTGCGCAACGACAAGTACACCGTCGCGATGGCGCGTACGGCGGATCCGCATTCGGCCAGTGCTCAGTTCTTCATCAACACGGCCAACAACGACTTCCTGAACTACCCGGGTCAGGACGGCTGGGGTTACGCGGTCTTCGGTCGGGTCGTCGACGGTAACGCGGTCGTGGATTCGATCGAGGGTGTCCGCACGGGCTCCAAGGCCGGGCATCAGGATGTGCCGGTGGAGCCGATCACGATCGTCTCGGCTCAGCTGGCCTGACCGGCAGGGCGCGCGCCCCGCATATCCGTCGATTCAGCACCGCAGTGGTGGCGGTGCCGATGACGGGTGGTGCGGGGCGCCGCCATGTGCGGGGGCCGTTCGTCACACCAGGCGGTGTCCGCCTTCGACGTGGAGGACTTCGCCGGTCAGGAAGTCGTTGTCGAGGACGGCGTGGAAGGCGGCCGCGATATCGGCGGGACGGCCGATGCGGCCGGCGGGCAGTCGGGCGGCCATCGCGGTGAGGCGGGCGTGTTTGTCGGGGCCGGCGAAGTCGTCCCAGATCGGGGTGTCGACCCAGCCGGGCGAGACGGCGTTGACCCGGATCGGCGCCAACTCGAGGGCGAGCGCTCGGACCAGGCCCTCGAGAGCGGCGTTGGCGGTGGCGACGACCGAGCCGCCGGGGGCGGGGCGGTAGGCCGCGATTCCGGAGGTGACGGTGAGGGAGTTGCGGACCCGGTCTGCCGCGTATTTGGCGACCAGCCACGGCCCGAGCACCTTGATGTCGAGGACCGTGCGAGCGTCGCGTGCGGGGAGTTCGGTGAGCGGGCCGTAGCCGTGGCGCATGTCGGCGGCGGTGACGACGACGTGGTCGATGGCGCCGATGGTGTCGAAAAGTGCGGCGATGGAGGCTTCTTCGGCGATGTCGACGCGCTGTGAGTTGATCTGATCGGGATATCCGAGCTGTGCTGTCGCGGCGGTCAGGCGGTCGGTGTCGCGGGCGGCGATGGTGACTCGATGGCCGGCGGGCAGGAGTCGTCGGGCCAGGGCGAGGCCCATGCCGGAGCTGCCGCCGATGATGAGGGTGTGGGTGGTGTCGGTCATGGGTCCACGGTGCGGCGCGGCGAGGGCGGCGGGGAGACCGGCTGTGGCCTGGTCCCGGCGGGGCTACCCCGGCGTGGCTGGGAAGCGGGCACACTGGATGAGTGAATGATCGTCGGGCCCTGGGAGATTTCCTGCGTGCGCGCCGCGCGCGGGTGCAGCCGTCGCAGGTGGGTCTGCCGCCGGGAACGCGGCGGCGGCAGACGGCGGGTCTGCGTCGCGAGGAGGTGGCGGCGCTGGCGGGTCTGAGCGTGGACTATTACATCCGGCTCGAACAGGGCCGTGACCGCAATCCGAGCCCGGAGGTGCTGGCGGCGCTGGCGTCGGCGTTGCTGCTGAATTCCGACGAGGCGGCGCATCTGCATCGGGTGGCGCGGCTGGCGGGGGCACGGTCGGCCGCCGCGGCGGCGCCGGTGGAGCCGGCGGGGCGGGGGATGGTGTTGCTGCTCGAATCGGTGCGGCCCACACCGGCTTTCGTGCTCGATCAGGTGAGCAATCTGCTGGCGGCCAATCCGGAGGGGTTGCGGCTGCTGTGGGGGATCGAGGAGTGGGAGCCGGTGCGACGCAATCTGATCCGGTATGTGTTCACGCATCCGGCGGCGCGGACGGTGTTCGAGGATTGGACGGGGATGGCGCGCGACTGTGTGGCGCATCTGCGGGTGGTGCAGGGGGCGGGGTCGCATCCGGTGGAGCTGGCCGCGCTGACGGATGAATTGTGCGCGGCGACGGTGGATTTCGAGGCGCTGTGGGCGCATTACGATGTGCGGGCCAAGCGCGGTACGCGGCGGATGTTCCGGCATCCGGCGGTGGGCCGGATGGAGTTGACGTCGGAGATTCTGACCGCGGCGGACGGGCAGCGGTTCGTCGCGTTCCAGGCCGAGCCGGGCAGCCCGGACCGCGACGCGGTGACGCTGTTAGGGCTGGTGGGTGATGACGTACCAGAGCGCGGCGAGGGTGCCGAGCACGAACAGTGGTGAGATCACCCAGGTTTCGACCTTGTTGCCGGTGCGGTCGATGATCGGGATCCGGGTGCGGATGTCCAGTGGCCAGAACAGCCGGCAGCCGCGGTCGGTGAGGCAGTCGCCGAGTAGGTGGGCGAGGGCGCCGAGGCCGACGGAGAACGGCAGCCAGGCGGGTTTGTCGGAGATCCACTGGTCCATGGCGAAGGTGCCGGCGACGGCGAGTACCGCGATGGTGGCGTAGGAGCGCAGTCCTTCGCCGGGCGGGCAGAGGTTCAGCGCGCGTACGGCGAGGGCGAGCAGGAAGAAGACCAGGCCGAGGGTGAACCAGCGGCCGATCCAGTGTTCGCCGGCCCAGGTGCCGTAGGCGACGGCCGCGACGAAGGCCAGCGAGTGGGTGGCGTGGCGGTGGCCGCCGGAGACGGTGGAGATGATCTTGCAGGCGGTGTGCGTGATCGGTCCGAGCGCATGCGAGATGGTGCCGCTGGGGTGGTCGGCGTCGGGCAGCAGGGCGGCGCCGGCGGTGAGGAAGGTTCCCATGAGCAGGTCGACGGTGCCGAGGTGGCCGATCTGCGCGGCGGGGAAGGTGAGAATCGAAAGTGGTAGCGCGGCAGCGGCTCCCGCCCACGCGAGCGCACCACTGGTCGCATGTGAATGTCCTAGCACCGCCTCGAGATTAGCCGATCTTGGTCGGGTGACCGCAGCCGGTCAGGAGTGGGGGTGGGGGTCGAGGATGCGGTCGAGGGCGTTGAGGTCGGATTCGAGTAGGTAGAAGGTGCGCAGGGTGATGAGGAAGGCGAAAAGTCCTCCGACACAGAGGCCGACGATGGGGCCGATGACGGTCTGTTGCTGCTCGGGGGTGAGGAAGACCAGTCCGGCGGGGACGCCGATGAGCGGGACGCAGGCGGCGACGCCGAGGTAGATGCGGCTGCGGTGCACCATGCGTCGGAGCATGGCGGCATCGGCGGGGGTGGTGGCGCCGGCGGCGACCAGACCCGGGTAGTACCAGCGCAGGACGAAGTAGGTGACGGGGAAGTAGGTGTAGACGACGGCGACGCAGGCGGCGACGAGATTGCAGGCGATGAGGCTGGTGGTGATGCCGGGGGATACGTCGCCGAGGGTGTGCAGTTTGACGAGGAAGACCCCGAGTGCGGCAAGCCATCCCGCGAAGGTGGCCACGGCGATGCGGTCGCCGCAGGCGAGGGTGTCGGCGCGGGCGCGGGCGAGGGTGTCGGCGTCGAATTGTCTGCCGCGGCGTAATCCGTTGGGTATCACGAACACCGAGCGGCACCAGTACATGAGGGCGGCGATGGCGATCGGGTAGGCGATGGCGATGATGACGATGCCGAGGCGCACCATCTGGTGGGCGGCGTCGGGGCCGAGGGCGTCGCGGATGAGTCGCAGGTTGTGGGAGCCGAGGTAGAGCCCGGCGAGCAGGTGGCCGAGCAGGCTGGAGAGGGTGACCACGGGCATGGGGCGCATGCGCAGGCGGGCGCGCAGGCTGTGGGTGGGCGGGTCGACGAGGTCGCGGGCGGCGCGGTCCTGGCTGAGGTCGAGTTGCTGGGCGAGGTCGGCGCCGGTGGCGTAGCGGTCGGCGGGGTCGGGTGACAGGCAGGTGAGCAGGGCGTGGCGCAGCAGGGCGGGAGTGTCGGGCGGGAGGTCGGCTTCGAAGCGGGCGGCGACGGGTGTGCGGCGCCGGTCGATCATGGCTTGCAGGGATTCTTCGGTTTCGCCGGCGTCGTGGCCGTCGTCGAAGGGGAGGCGGCCGGTGAGCAGTTCCCACAGTACGACGGCGAGGGCGTAGAGGTCGGTGCGGGTATCCAGATCCGCAGCGGTCGTGTCCAATTCGGGGTGGCAGGCCTCGAGTTGTTCGGGGGCCATGTAGGGCAGGGAGCCGCCGAAGTAGGCGACGGGGTTGGCGCCGGGCAGATGGCGGCTGAAGCTGATGTTGAAGTCGGCGAGTTTGGGTTGGCCGTCGGCGGTGAGCAGCACGTTGGCGGGTTTGAGGTCGCGGTGCAGGATGCCGCGGCGGTTGGCGTAGTCGAGGGCGGCGGCGAGGCGGCTGCCGAGCCAGGCGACGGTTTCGGGCCAGCTGAGCCGGGCGAGTTCGGTGCGGGTGGGTGAGGGCTGGGGTTCGAGGACGCCGCCGGTGGTGGTGGCGGCGTCGATGGCTTCGAGCAGGAGTTGCCCGTTGCGCTGGGCGGGTGGGGTGCGGCGCAGCATGCGCAGGACGCCGAGCAGGGTGCCGCCGGGCACGTACTGCATGTACATGAGTTTGAGGCGCTGGTCGGTGATCTGGCGTTGGTCGAAGACCCGCACGATGTGGTCGTGGTCGAGTTGGGCCAGGGTTTGTGGTTCGCTGCCGCGGTCGTGGGAGATCTTGACGGCGACGAGGCGTCCCATGGAGCGTTGGCGGGCGAGGAAGACGCGGGCGAAGGCGCCTTGGCCGAGGGGTAGCAGCAGGTCGAAGTCGTCGACGGTGGCGCCGGGGTTGATGGTGTCGAGTGCGTCGAGGGCGGTGGGGTCGGCGAGCATGGTGGTGCGCAGTCCGGGTGCCGAGGGGGATAGGTCCTCGAATCCTTCGGTGATGCGGGCCATCTGGATGGGGTAGTCC
Organism: Nocardia sp. BSTN01; assembly: GCF_015354405.1. Lineage (GTDB taxonomy): Bacteria > Actinomycetota > Actinomycetes > Mycobacteriales > Mycobacteriaceae > Nocardia. The sequence continues at coordinate 10,898 of NZ_JADKYP010000090.1, forward strand.
TGTTCGTATTCGCCGAGGTCGACGGCGTGGTGGTCGCGGCGGCTGCGGGCGTTGATCTCTTCGTAGACGAGGTCGGGTGGCAGGGGTGCGGCGGCGAGTTCGGGGAATTGTTCGCGGTAGTCGGCCAGGCGCGGTGCGTCGGTGTCGCGTTGCCAGCGTTCGTGCAGGTCGACCTTGATGAGTTCGATGAGCGCGGAGCGGCGCAGCGCGGGTTCGGCGGGCAGGTGGGCCGACAGATCGGGCGGTTCGCCGGAGGTTTGCCACTGCTGGGCGAAGCGGGCGACGAGCGACGTCAGCGCGGTCTGCGTGGCGGTGGCGCGGTCGGCACCGGGGTCGGGTGCGGTCGCGCCGAGGTTGTCGGTCATCCCTCGCTCGCTTCGAAATCGGTGGTACCCGGGCCCGGACCCGAGAATAGGTGAATCCTCCCATGAATTCCGGGGAACGTGCCGATGCCGTTACGTTATACGGGATTTCGTGCGTACCGTGCGGTGCTGGGAAGCCGGTCGCCGGCGGCGGCGGAATCTCGCGAGCGTCGGGCCGGTGGGTTGGGCGGCCGGGGCGGTGGCGAGGCCGTCTCGCGGGCGGGCGGGTTGCGGCGGTGTGGTGCTGGATTAGCTCGGGGGTTGTTCGCGGGGGCGGTGGATTGCCGCCGGGAGCTGGCATTAGTGGATTGAAGCGAGATAGGCTCCGGGGGATTGTCGAAGAAGCCGAGCGGCCGGATCGGTCGCTCTCGTCGAAAGGGGTCCGCCGTGTCGGTGCCGGCCGCGGTGAAATCCGAGATCCAGACCATCGGGGGCGCGTTCATGTTCTCCCGCGAGGCCAAGGCCTTCGGTGCCACCACCGGCGTGGACGGCTTCATCGGACCCTATACGCGCGGGCGTGGCGGGGTGCTCGGCGAGGTGGACGCCGATGTGGTGACCGCGGCGTTCGGGTTCTTCGAGCCGGAAACCGTTCGGGCAGCATGGAATTCGGTGGCGATGCCGCCGGCGGAGGCGGCGGCGGGCTATCTCGCGGCGTGCCAGGGTTTCGGCCGCCGCAAACTCGCCGGATTCGACGGCTCGGACCGGCTGGCCGAATTGCTGCAGGTGGTGACCGATACCGCCGATGTCGCGGGGGTGAGCCTGTTCGCGGGCTGGCGGGCGTTGCCGCTCGCCGAGGATGCCGCGGGCCGGGTGCTGCAGTTGATCCATTGTCTGCGTGAGCTGCGTGGTGGCCTGCATCTGATGGCGGTGCGGGCGACGGGGTTGTCGCCGTTCGAGGCGGTGCTGATCGGCGGTTCGCCGCGGACCGACGGGCCCACGCAGGCGCGGCTGTTCGGGTGGGGTGAGCGCGTGGATGCCATCGAGGTGAGCGCCGCGATGCGGGAGCGCTGGGCTGCGGCCGAGGCGCTGACCGACGAGTTGATCGCCCCGGCTTTCGCGGCGCTGGACGAGACCGCGGGCAAGGAGCTGATCGAGCTGCTGCGGCAGGCCCATGCCACGGTCTTCGGCCGGTAGTCGCTGCCGTCCGGCCGCCATACTGACGTACCCTGTTGGTATGGCGGAGACGAAGAAGGTGACGATCTCGGTGCCGAAGGATGATGTATCGACCCTGGAGCGCTGGAAGGCGTCGGGGCGGATCGACAATCTGTCCGCCTATGTGTCGGCCGCGCTGCGGGATCGGATGGATCGCGATATCTCGCTGGATGCCATCGAGTCCAGTTTCGGTGGCGTGCCGCCGCTCGAGTTGGTGAATCAGGCCCGGCGGGTGCAGGGCCTGCCGCCACTGTCGGCGGAGGATCTGGATCGGCGAAGCGCCGGCGCCGCGTGAGCCCGGCCGCACTGGGCGGCGTGGTGTTCGACACCGCCGCCGTGGTGGGCTGGACGCGGCGGCTGCCGTACGTGCACGCGGTGGCGTGGGCGACGGCCGAAGCCGGCCACACCATCGTGGTGCCCGCGGCGGTGGCGGCGGCGGGGCAGGCGCTGATCCGGCCGGATCGGCTCGATATTCTCGCGGTGTTGCTCGAGCTGCCGCATACCGTGGTGACCGGATTGGACACCGGCGCGGCGTCTCGGGTCGCGGCGCTTTTGGCCGGGCGCTCGGATGCCGATGGTCTGGTGGCGGCCGGACACGCCGCCAGTGAGGCGGTCTCTCGCAATTGGCCGTGTTTGACCGCTCGGCCGGATATGTTGCGACGCATCGACCATCAGGTGCTGGTCGATCCGCTGCCCTGACCGACCGCGGCCGCGGCTGCCGTGCGACGACGAGGAGAGGACCGCGACCATGTCAACGGCCCTGAGCCCCCGGATTTCCCGGCTGCGCCAGCTGATCGACCATCCCGCCACCGGCGCGGCCGAACGCGATGCCGCCCAGCGCATGCTCGACCGCATCCTGGCCAAGCATCCGCAGGCGGTGGGGCCGCGCGGTGATCGTGACTACGGTCCCCGCTATCACCGGGTGGGCCGGCATGCCACGTTGGCGAGCATCGCCGAGATGATCAGTCAGGACATCGCTTTCGCCAAGATTTTCAGCATGCCGCAGCATCGTGCGGAGCTGGCCGAACGGTCGCCGATCCGCGATGCTCCCATCGAGATCTCCTATTCGGTCGCGACGCCGTACGTCGGCAAGATCATCGTCACCATCGAGGGTGTGCCGCGGGAGTGGGGCTGGGTCAGCGACTGCGGTATCGACAATCCCAGCCCGGCGCTGCAGGAGCTGGTCGACGAGCTGGCCGAGATCATGAACGCCTACAACCACGACGGCAGCGATATCGGCAAACGCTTCTTTGCCTGTGTGCGGGTACCCGAGCGGACCTTGATCTGGTGACCCGTTAGCCCGTTGTCCGCCCGGGGGAGGGCGCGAAAGGCTGCTGGATCTGTCGAATGACACGGTCACCACCTTCGGGCTGGCGGAGATCGCGGCGGCGGTCGAGCATGCCGCGGCCCATCCGGCGGCGTTCGATCGCACGGTGGTGCTGCCGCAGCGGCGGTCACCACTGCCGGAGTAGGTAATACGCGGGTATTATGGTGGCTGCGTGGAGTACGCATGGTGGATCGGAATCCACTCGTTCCTGGCTCGTGCCGAGGTGGCGCCCTGGGAGGTGATGGAGGTGCTGTATTCGTCGCGGCGCTGGCCGCGCCCGGCCTGCACCCCGGAAGGGCTGCCCGTCACCACCGTCTGGGGCCGCACCGATGCGGGACGTCCGCTGGTGGTGATGCTGCGGATGCGGCCGTCGCCGGAGTCGGCCGGCACCTGGGAGATCGTGATGGCCGCGCAGATGCGCCCGCAGCAGCTCGAGGAATACACCGCATGGGAGGCGAACCGATGACCGACAAGCACATCTTCGAACCGAAGCCCGGCGCCGACCCGCAGGCGGTCGTGGACGCCCTGGTATTCGACGACACCGCCGCCGCGCCCGCACTGCCGCCGACCGGCGAGGAGATCGAACGCGGCATGGTCACCACCTCGCTGAAACTGCCGAAGGATCTGCGCGACCGGATCCGGGAGGCGGCCGCCGAACACTGCATCACCCCGTCGATGCTGATTCGCCAGTACATCGAGATGGGGTTGCTCGCCGAACAACCCGGCCGCATGATCCCGCTGTCGGATGCGATCCGGGTGCTGAGCAGTCTGCGTCCCTCCGCCTGAGGCACGGCCGTCAGCCGAGTTCGGTGGCGGTCCACAGGTCGTAGCCGTGACCGCCGGGCTCGGGCGGGCCGGGCACGATGCGGTGGGTGCGGGTGCCGTCGGCGCGGCGTTCGGCGCGCAGGAACAGATCGCCCGGGTGCGCGTCGGCGTGGCGGGTGCGGGCGTAGTCGTGGAGGTGGGTGACGAACACGACCTTCACTCCCGCCTCGGTGAGCGCGCGCAGCAGCGGCCCGGCGATACGGCCGGCGTCGCGTTCGCCGGTGGAGGCGAACGCCTCGTTGCACAACAACATCCCGTGCGGCCCGATCCGGTCGACCACCGCGTTCATCCGGACCAGTTCGTCGGCGAGTTTGCCGTAGGACAGGGTGTGGTCCTCGTCGCCGACGACGTGGGTGAACACCCCGTCGCGGACGTCGGCGGCGAATTCCTCGGCGAGGACGAACATTCCGGCCTGCATCATCAGCTGCGCGGCGCCGATGCTGCGCAGGAACGTGGATTTGCCGCCGTTGTTGGCGCCGGTGACGATCAGCAGCGATCGCCCGTCGGCGGCGAGGTCGCTACCCGCGACGGTCGCGGGGGCGGGACCCAGGGCCAGGGTGATGTCACGCAGCCCGCGGCAGTGCAGCCGCGTCGTGCCGGACGGGTGGGGGCGCGGCAGGCAGTAGGGGATCGCGGTGCGGTCGAGGTGGTCTCGCAGGATCAGGCAGCCGAGGTAGAAGGCGGTTTCGTCGCGGAGGCGCAGGAAGAAGGCGTGTAACTCGTCGGCGGCTGCGGCGACCACGTCCGCGAGTTCGGCCAGCGCGTGATCCTTCAGCTGCATCACCGGATCGGAGGTGGCGTCGCCGTCGGCGATCGCGTCGAAAACGCTTGCGCCGCGCGACGTTCCGAATCGTGTCCGGCGTGCGGGTGGTGGCCGGTGGACCACGACATCGGTGATCTTGTTGGCGGTGCCCAGGCCCGCGTCGAACTCGACGCCGTGGTCGAAGCGCAGCACGCTCAGCTCGTCGCGCACCGCCTGCAGGTAGGTGTCGTCGAACTGTGTCGTGGTCGCGATCAGGTCGGTCCAGCCCGTGGCGGTGACGCGGTCGCCGTCGCGTTCGAGCAGGGTGCGCAGCCCGCGCAGCAGCTCGAGCTGTTCGGTGAACGGTGGCAGCGCGAGCACCAGCGTGCCGTTGGCTCGCCGCCCGGCGGTGGATGTCCAGCGCCGCACCGAGGTCGCGGCGGCGGCGAGGTCGTGGACGGCGCGTACTAGGG
>NZ_JADKYP010000091.1 GCF_015354405.1 Nocardia sp. BSTN01
GAGCATCTCGCCCGCGGTGGCGTCGGTCGCACCGTTGGGCTTGGTGGGCCGGTGCGCCCATACGGCCTTGGCGATTTCGTCTGCACTGGGCATGTCTTCGTCTCCTGTCAGTAGTGCTCGGAGTTGGTCGGGGGTGCCGCGGAATGCGTCGACGTCGACCGAGCGGCCCGCGACAAGGCCCTGCTCGGAGAACTGGAAGATCGCGACGTCGAGGCCGCCGTAGCTCTGCCAGCCGCTGTCGTGGCCGCCCGGGTAGATCGCCGACGCGTAGCCCGCTCGGTAGGCGCCGTAGCTCGACGACATCAGCGGCGGTAGGCCGGTCAGGTCGGGCGAGCCGATCTGCTCGTGATACCAGCGCGGCAGATACGTCAGACCGACACGCACGCCGCGCCGTTGGATCGCCGCGACCATCGCGCGGGCCACATCCGCGCCGCCGGAGTTGGCCTCGTGGTCGATCATCGCGGGGATGCTCTTGTCGCCGAGCTGGGCGACGAACAGGTCGGCTTGTGCCTCGATATCGCAGTCGGCGCGCACGTAGTGGTAGCCGACGAGGATCTTGCCCGCGGCGAGGGTGGTGTCACGGAATCCGGGCCATTCACTGTCGCGGAAGTAGTCGCCCTCGCTGACCTTGGCGATGACGTATTCGAATCCTTCATCGAACACGCGCCGAAGGTCGAGGCCTTCCTGGTGATTCGAGATGTCGATGCCGAATGTGACCGGCGGGGCGGCCGGTATATCTGCTGGCATGTTTTCGCCTCCTGGTTCTTTCGCGCCGGTCAGCCACGGCAGCGGGTCGAGACGGTCGCCGCTGTCTGCCTTCGCCCACACCGACCGGTGAACTTCGAAATGCAGGTGCGGGGCGACGCCGCCGTTGCTGCGGCTGTCGGGGTTGATACGGCCGATGCGCTGTCCTGCTGTGACCTGGTCGCCGGGCGCGACCTCGCGCACGATGTGGCCGTAGACCGTGGTGCCGCTACCGGCCTCGGTCGGGTGGTCGATGACGACCCAGCCCGCGGGGTCCGGGCCGCCGAATCCGCTGGCCGGTCCGGCGTTGACTACACGGCCGGCCTGCGCGGCGTAGACCGGCATGCCCGCGCTGCCACCGTCGCGGCCGAAGTCCTGGCCGTAGTGGAATCCACCATCGCGCGGCCCGAACGGCGACGTCTGGATTCGGCCGTGGCCGAGCGGCCAATAGCGTTCGCTCATGTGAACCTCTTCAGAATTCCGTTGCGGTTCTTGCCGTTTCGCTCCGCATAGAGGACCCGGCCACGTTCGACCGGATCGGTGTCGGCCAGCTCGCGCAGGTAGCTGCACACCTCGGTCACGCTGTGCGTGCCGGGGTCGAACCGTGGTGGTTCGTCGATCGCGTCGACGGTGCGGGCGGCGCTGGGTTCGGGCTGCGGTTTCTCGATCCGGTAGCCCATGTGCCGATACCGCTCGAGCTGCGCCGCTTGTTCGTGCACGGTGAGGCTTTCGGGGTCCTGCACCGTGTACGGCTCAGGCGCCGGGGTGCCGGGTTTCACCCAGTCAGCGGCACCGTTGAGGGGATGGTTGATCCCGCGCACTGGAGGCAGGTATTCCTTCGTCGCCAGCGCGGGATCCATCGGCGGGCAGCCTGCTTCGGTCAGGTGCTTGGAAATCATGCGGCACATCGGCTCAGGCAGCACCATGCGTTGCATTCCCGGGCCGAGCGGGATGCATTGCAGTGCGGGCAGAAACCGTTCCTCGGGGTTGTCGGGGTCGATGTCTTCGATGCGCCAGATGCGGCCGGCCATGTCGTTGGTCTCCGTTTCGTGTCAGAGGACGCCGAGGTCACGGGTGATGGAGAACAGCTCTTGCGCCATCTCGATTGCCTTCTGCACCGGGTCCTCGGGGTCGCGGTGGCCGACGGTGATGGTCCAAGCGACCGCCTTGTCGCGCGACCACTCGAGCACCAGCTCGCTGATGCGGTCGACGTAGACGCGGCCGGGCTCGCCCCAGTCCTTGACCGTGGTGCCGATCCGCGTGCCCAACCAGGCGTTGCCTTTGCCGTTCTGCCCGATCCGCAATCCCTCGGCGCCGTCGACGACCGTCACGGTGTGAGTCGTCTTCTCGGAGGTCCGCCAGATGCCGGTACGTAGCGCGATAAGCGCGTTCACCCAGTACGCGCGATCGCTTCCGCCACAGAGGGTTTCGTGCAGATGAGACCAGCCGAGCTCTTGCGCCCGGCCGATCAGCTTGATCTTCTGCCAGCTGAGCACGACGTCGGTGTAGAGCGGTTTCGCGAGGGCATCAGCAGCTCCCCCGAGAGGCGGTGCGCCGACCGGGATGATGGCGCTGATGAAGTCGCCGGCCATGTTGATCGCCGCCGAGATCATCTCGTTCACGCCATAGGCTGAGTGACCACCGGCTACGAACCCGACATCGCTCGGGGGCTTGTAGTGGAACGAGTTCGAAGTGATGGCGGTGTGGTCGCCGTCGCGCAGGATGATGTGCGGCGCACGGGGATTCGTTCCCCAGTAGCCCGACTGCCCGTACTCGCTCGGGAACGTGGGGTCGTCGATGATGTCGACGCCCTCGGTGTATCCGTCGGAGCCGATTTCGGTGAACGCGCGCACCAGGCCGGTCCACACCGAGCCGCCGAAACTGGTCTCGGTGTTCCATGCGGAGTTGTCGACCAGCTTCCACACGATCGCGCCGGGCTTCACATTCGCGCCGGGCCACGGGGGCGGGTCGCCGGGCATGTGCCGGCGCGGCTGCCACGTCAGCTGTGCATCGTCGGTGATGCGCTTCTGCACGTCGTGCATGTACTTGAACCGGCTGTGGACGATGCAGATCGTGGATGAGTCGGCGAACAGGTCGACGGGCTCGACCACCTGCGACCACGTCGACTGGTCCAAATTGATCCATTGGCTCGGGTCGAGCGGGTTGTCGGGCAGCGTCCACAGCGAGCCCTCAAGCCGCAGCAGCTGCAGGAACAGGGTCAGCGTCAGCGCGAAACGTGCGGGCAGCGGGCCCATGATGTAGACGCGCGGGAACTGGAATTCCGGCGGCAGGAACGGATTGCAGTAGACCAGAATGTGTTTCAGGTGTTCGTAGTCGCTGAGGAAGTGCGCGCGTACGATCCGCTGCCCGGTCTCGGGATCCTTGAACTGCTCGAGGTCATCGAGGAATCCGGACCACTGGCCGCCGTCCTTCTCGACGACGATGATCACGTTCTTCTTTGACCGGCCGTAGACGTCGGTAAGCCACCGCGCGAGGTAGTACTGCGCGGGCAGCTCGACCACACCGGTGCCGGTCTCGTTCTCCGGGAGCGTGAACTTCGCGGAGATCTCGCGGTGGATCTCGCCCGCGAGGACGAAGTCGCCGTCGAACAGCGACATCTTCGGCGGGATCAGCCGCCGGTCGTTGTCCTTGCGGAGGTCGGCGACGATCTCGTCGAATACGGCATCGAAGTCGATGTCTTCGGCGATCGCGGTCATTCGTCGAGCCCCCACGGTCGCGGCCACTCACGCGGCACGGTGAGACGGATACGAGTGCCGATCGGCGCCCCGGTGACGGTGACCGGGATCTGCTGGCGGGGTACGACGCCGCCGCCCGGGATCGGGTACATCAGCCGGATACCGCCCATCCGGCCGCTGTATTCGCTCTTGGTCGCCGTGTTGAATTGGCCGCCCATGCTCATCGGGTCGACGGTGATGTGCAGGTGCTCGCCGAGATGCAGCGGCGCGAGCACGACCTTGCGTAGCGCGTCCTCGTCGGCGCGCTCGTGAAGGTCGTTGCCCCACGAGTAATCCGGCAGCGTGACCGTGATGCCCTCGGCTGCGGCCTGGATATCCCAGATCGGATAGGCGTCGTAGTCCTCGGGCAGTGGGTTGTCGACCCACACGTGTCCGGTTTCGGTTCCGCCGCCGGTGGTGTCAGTCTGTGTGATGAACGAGGACGGTTGCGGTGCCTCGATCCACCGCGGGTAGCCGGCCACCAACGGCAGGGTGATGCGGGCGGTCTTCTCGGAGTTCGGGTCGTTGTTCGTCTTGAGCCGCGGCTTGCCAGCGAGGCGGACCGGTAGATACCGGCGCGATCCGTCCGCGGTGACCCAGATCTTGGAGTCACGCTTGTATGACCAGCTGTTCCGGAACGCCGAATCGATTCGCGCCCACGGCATGTTGGGCAGGCTCATGATTTCGAATGCGAGCGCGAAATCGTATTTGTCTTCCTTGATGCCGTTGAACGTGGCGCCGATTTCGTACGCCGTGCTGTTGTACAGCGCGGTCACCGGCGGATCGAACATGCCGTCGAAGTCGGTGCCGGACTCCTCGTCGGCCAGGGCGATGCCCTGCTTCCACTGGTCCGGACCGGCGACGTCCCACCACTGGCCGCGCGGCCCCTCGCAGCCGATGACGGTGTCGTCGGGTGGGATCATCGCGCCACCAGCCCGGACACTCGGTCACGCTGGCCTTGCTTGATCAGCTTCCACTCGCGTTGGAACTCGCCCGCGCTCATGCCGGTGTGCAGGTTCTCGATGGTGACGCCGGCGTCGATGTTGTGGACGGGTGCGGGCGCCGGGGCGCGGGTGGCGGCCATTGCGCGCGCGTTGCGCAGGTCACCGGGAGACAGCACGTATTCCTCCTGGCCGGACAGATTCAGGGCGGCGACACCGTGCGGCAGCGGGCCGCCCTGGTCGCGCAGCACCATCGGAAGTTGGAAGGTCTTGAGCAGCTGCGGCAGCCAGTTGTAGGTGCCGGGCGTGACAGGTCCCTGTGCCCGGATCTCGTCGTCGCTCGCCGATGCCGGCGGCGGCGCGGCGGCGGCCTGGTCGGCGGCGTCGGATGCCTGTTTCTGGGCGACGGTTGCGGCGATGCCGATCAGCGCGCCGGTCGTGCCGCCGATGTCGCCGCCGAGTCCGATCGCCGAGAGCGCCTCACCGGCCGCGCCGGTGACCGCGGACTTGACCGCTTCGCCGAGCAGCGCGACCGGGCTACTGGTGTTGCTGCCGCCGAGTCCCCATGCCTCGTCGCGCTGTTTCTTGATCTCGGCGCGCTCGGCGTTGATCGCCTTCTGATAGTCGCGGTCGGCCTTGTGCCGGTCGGCCTCGGTCGCGGTCGGGTCCGCGTACACGTCGTCACGGTCGAACTTGGCGTCCTCGACGGCCTGGTGCAGCTCTTGCAACCGGATCTGGTCGTCGGTCAGATTCCCTTGCAGCGGCGGTGCTTCGGGCACGTCGCCGCCGCTGCCCTGCGCGTCCTGCTTCTTCTGCTCGAGTTCGCGCACCCGGAGGTCGGCCTGCTGCGCCGAGATCTGCGCCTGCTTCTTGTCGTTGTCGTCCTTCTTCGGGTCGGCGAGGTCCTTGTCGCGCTGGATGTTGGCCTTGTCGCGCGACACGATCGCCGATTGCAGCTCGAGCTCGTCGGACTCGTCCCACGACTTCTCTTTGCGCCGCTTGCTCTTTCGGCCGCTGCCGTTGTCCGGCGGACTGAATGCCGACCCCGGCAGATACATCTTGAGCGGGAACTGCGAGTCGCCCGGGTCGGTTGCGCCGGGCCCGATGTGCACGCCGGACGAATTCGACTCGATCGGGGTGCCGTTGAGCTTGCCCGCCATGTGCGAGTACTCGCCGCCGCCGCCGCGGTAGACACCGATGTTCAGGCCGCGGCCGGTCGGGTCGGCGCCGGGCAGGAATCCGAGGCCGCTGAAATCGCTTTCGGTGGTGAAGTAGCGGACGTGCGGTTCGAGCCCTTTCAGCAGCGCATAGGCGTACGAGACCAGCGCTGAGCAGTCCCACGACGGATTGCCGACGCCGCCGTACTGGTAGGGCTTGCCCGCCTCGGCGCGTAGTGCCGTCATCGTCCGGTCGATGGCGATGCCGCCGTCGGCCATCGGCGTTAGCCCGTACCCGAAATGCGCTGCGACGGTGCCGAGGATCTCGGTTGAGCGAGACCGCTTCGCGGGCGCGAGCGGGATGAACGCTTCGCCGCCGGTCTCGGGTTCGGCGTACTGGTACAACCGCGACTGGACCGGCTGGATCTTCGCCTGCGACGGCAGCGGCCCGTCGATGCCTCCGTCGGCGCGTGGCTTCGGCGCGACCGTGACCGGTCCGACGAAGTCCGACGGCTTGCCCTGCTGCGTGAGTGCCTCGCCGCGGGTTTGGTATTCGACGTTGATCCGCTGCGTCTTGTCCGGCAGTGCCTTGTTGATCAGCTCGTCGAGCTTCGCGATCACGGCCGCCACGTCGGGTGCGCTGACGTGCACGATGCCGGGCTTGCCGTTGACTTCCTCGACCTTGGCGCCGGTCTTGTCGAGTTCGGCTCGCGCTTCGGCAGTGAGCGCGGTGACCGGGATGTCGACGCCCTGCGCGTTGTTGCGCAGCAGTCCCTCGATGACGACGAGCTGCTGCTCGGTCGAGTCGGCGCCCTTGAGCTGCGCGAGGATCGTGATGTCCTTGGGCAGGTATCCGAGCTGCTCGGCCATCACGCGCACCTGGTCGGCGTTCAGGCCGGCCGACGCGGCGAGCTGTTCGAACTGCTTCCGGTTCTGCTCGAGAATCGGATCCATGTTCGCGCCGGCCTCGGCCGCGGTGATCGTGGCGTCACGGATCTTGGTCAGCGAGTCGTAGAGCCGCTGGCCGTTCGATGTGGCGGTGTCGACCTGGCCGCCCTGCCCGATCAGCGCCTGCCCGAATCCTTGGGTCTTGTCCCACACATCGACGGTGGCCTGCGCGGTCTCGCGCACCTGCGCGTTGTACCGGGCCAGCGCGTCCTGCACAGCGACGGGCTTGCCTGAAAGCACCTGCAGCGCGGTCTTCATGGCGTCGATGCGGTCGGCGGCCGAGCTGGACTGGTCGGCGAGGATCTTCACGGCCGCGGTGAGGTCGAAGAATCCGGGGCTCGCGGTCTGCGCGGCGCGCGCGGCTTCGGCGAGCTGGTCGTGCGCGGTCTTCAATGTGGCGGCGACCTGTTTGCCGGCGTCGCCGGTGGCTTGCAGTTTCGCGATGAGGTTGTCGTAGGCGGGTCCGCCTTGGGTGACGACTTCCCCGACGCCGTTCATGTCGAGTTTCAGGTCGCCCATCACCTTGCGCAGCGCTTCGTACTGCTCGGTTGCGCCGGTGACCTTGTCGTATTCCTTTTCCCACGCGTCGTTGCTGCCGAGCCCGTTGCCGGAGATGTTGTCGAGCAGGTGGCCGAGGTTCTCGATCGAGCTGTGCCCGCGCTCGCCGAGTTCGGTGATGCCTTTGAGTGAGGCCTGCACGGCGGCGGATCCTGCGGACACTGCCTGCTGTGACAGTCCACCGTTGGCGGCGCCGACCGCCTTCGCGAAATCGGCCTGCGCACGGGCACCTTGGGCGGTGGCGTCGGCGAGCGCGCGCTGGGCGGCCTTCGCCGATTGGGCGGACTCGATGTTCGCGGTGATCGCTGCGACACCGGCGGTGAATGCGAGTGCCCACGGTCCGCCGAGCATCGACACGACACCGCTGGCGGCCGACCGGACACCGGACGCCGCGGCGGCGACGGTGCCCTGCGTGCGGGCGAACACGGTCGCCGATTCCGCGCTGTTGCGGTACGCCTCCCCCATCTTCGACAGCACGGGCACCCGCGCCTCGAGGGTGGCGATCGCGGCGCCGTAGCGGCCCAGCTCGACGCCGCTGCGGGCGGCGAGCTGCTGCTGCACCGCCATCTCTTCGTTGAACCCGCGGAACTTGTCACGCATGTTCCCGACCTGCGTGCCGAGCGTGTTGCCGATTCCGCTGGCCCGCAGCGCGACCAGCGCTGCGGTCGCGGCGAGCACGGGCGCCGGCAGGTCGGCAACGAACTTCACCACCGGCGCGACCGCGCGACCCAGCTCGACCGCGCCGTCGGCCGCGGTGTGTAGTCCGTCGACTAGATGCGGGGTGGCGTCGTTGATCAGGTCGGCCGCGCCCGACGCGAACGCCGTGAGCGGTCCCTTGGCGAGGTCGTACACCTCGAGGGCCATGCCTTCGGCGGCGTTCTGGATCCGCTCCATCGCGCCGGGCAGGCCCTGCATTTTCGCGTTCGCGACGTCGGCGGCCGAGCCCTGCCGAGACATGGCGTCGTGCATGGCGTCGTAGCCGGCGGCGCCCTTCTCCGCGGCGATGCCGGCCAACCGTGCGGCGTCGCTGCCGAACAGGGTCGCGGTAGCGGCCTGGTACTGCTGGTCGGTCATCCGCTTCGATGCGTCCTGCAGCTGACCGAACAGACTGTGGAGGCCGACGAATTTGCCCTGCGCGTCGTAGACAGTGAGGTTGAGCGAGTGCATCGCCTGCTGGGCGGGCTTGCCCTGGTCGGTCAGCGCCAGCAGTGCGGACTTGAGCAGGGTGCCGGCGTCGGAGCCCTTGATGCCGGAGTTGGCGAACAGGCCGATCGCTGCCGCGGTGTCCTCGACCGTGAGGCCGAATTGATGGGCGACCGCGCCGCCGGACTGCAACGCGTACGCGACGTCGGTGATTTCGGCGCTCGACGCGTTCGCGGTGTTGGCGAGCACGTCGGCAACCCTGGTCGCATCGCCTGCCTGCAGCCCGAACGCCTGCAGCGCCGCGGACTGGATGGTCGCGGCCTGCGCGGCGTCGATCTGGGCAGCGGCGGCCAGCTGCAGCGAACCCTTCGCCGCGTCCATCGACTGTTTGACGTTGAACCCACCTTTGGCGAGTTCGGTCATCGCCGCCGCGGCGTCGTTGGCCGAAGTGCCCGGCAGGGTGATGTCGTTTCCGAGAGCTTTGGCCTTCGCCGACACATCGGCCATCTCGGAGGCCGACGCGTTCGCGACCGCCTTCATCGTGTTCAGCGTGGTCGTGAACTCGTTGCCGATCTTGATGACCTGACCGAATGCGGCCGTGCCGGCGAACGCCAGCCCGAGCGCCCCGCCGAGCGCGGTCGCTGCCCCGATCGCGGGCTGCAGGTCCCGCTTCATCTTTCCCACGAATTCGCGGGTGTCGGGTGCTACGAGGATGTCGATCCGGCCACCGGCCATGCGGTCACCTCCCCTCGTATCGGGCCATCAGCTCCCGCAGTCCCAACTTCCGGGGCGGGGGCACTTCGTATTTCTGGTGCTCGGCGCGAGCGCGTTCGGCGAGCTCGGCCGTGACGTCCGGATCGCGCAGCGCGATCGGCGCGAGGATGGGAAGCGGTGGCGGTTTGATGCCGGCCGCCTTGCGGCGCTCGCGGTCGCGTTTGACTTCCGGATCGTCGGGATCTGTTGTGCCGCCGACGTAGTCGAAATTGAGCAGGTAGTCGAGGCGGTCGACCAGGCGCGCGATGTTCTCCGAATCGCGGGCGGATTGGGTGTCGCGCGCTGCTGAATCTGTGAGCAGCGCAGCGACATCCCGATACGGCATCTCGGCGAGAGCCGTGCGCAGATTCAGTCCGTAGTGGCGCTGGACTCGTGCGAAGGCTGCGCCCCAGCGGCCGGGCTCGAGAAGCTCGGCAAGCGCCGGGGCGCGAACGGTTCCCCCTCCGCGTCATAGATCCCGGCAATCTTGGTGATGCGGTTCATCGCCACGGCGGCATGGGCGGGGTCGAGCTCGCGGATCTTCGCCCACAGGGCAGGCCCGTCAGTGGTGAGCAGCGTGAGCGCTTCTTCGAATTTGTCGCCGATCAGGTAGTGCAGAAACGTCGCCGCCTCGTCGCCGGTGAATCGCCGCCGCACGTCGCACTCGACACCGAGTAGCGCGATCGGTTGCGGGTCGCCGCCGTCGACGCCGAGTTCGTCGAGGATGCCGATTCGTTCCGGCGCCGCGGGCGCGGCCGGGGTTGCCGGCCGCGCCTGCCGCCGCGAGGTCGACGCCGACTGGGCGCCGGACTTGCGTTGTGTCGCCACTGATTACCCTCGCTCGACCTTCACGGTGCCCGACGGGGTCAGGCTCGCGCCGGACGCGCTGAGCTGGCCCGGCTTCTTGATCAACACCGTGTAGGGGCCGCCCACCGAGCCGGTCACGGTCGCGTTGCCGGTGCCGATGGTCGACAGCCCTTCGAGCGCGGTCTGCACCGCGCTGTTCGCGGCGTCGTTGGCGAGGCCGCTGGTGTTCTGTCCACCGAACCCGAGCGTGAAGGTGCCGCCGGTGGTGCCCGGAGGCAGTGTGACCACGAAGCTGCCCCACAGCGGGTTCCACGAGGTCAACGGCACGAACGGGTCGAGCGCGAGCAGTTCGAACTCGAAACCGTCGAGGTCTTCCTTGCCGAAGGTCCGCGGCGGCGGCGTGGTGAGAGTGACTCGCGGCGAGTAGAAACCGGCGTTGCCGTCCTCGTCGCGCAGGACCGCGACGAACGCGAAGTCCTCGTCGTCGCCGGCGTTCCACTGGAACACACCCGAGCCGGGCGAGGTTTCGGAGATGCTTCCGCCCTGCAGCGCGGTCAGCGTCGATGCGACCGAGTAGTCGACGCAGCGCAGCTTGATGCGCTCCTCGGTGGGCGACTTGACCACCTTGTAGGGTGCGCGGCGGCGGTTCCACACCTTTTTCGGTGTGACGTCGCGGGTGCCGTTCAGCTCGAAGCCGGCTTCGATGCCGCCGAACGGATCCCACATGATGGAGCCGGACACCAGGTTGTCGGCGAACGGGTCGGTGGGCAGTACGGTGCCCGCCGGCGCACGGTATCCGTCGCCGTCGAGCCACACATACGCCTTTTCGGGATCAGCGTGAACGCTCATGACTACCTCCTCAGAGGAATTGCGCGCAGCACGAAATAGGCTGCACTGGAATGGTTTTCAGTGGCGCGGCGCGCGCATCTTGAGTTCCACGCGGATCGTCGCGCGGTACAGCGGAGTGTCGGGGCCGCGTTTGAGGTCGATCATGTTGATCGGTCCGTCGGTCCATCGGGCATTCCAACCCGAGCCCCGGAACTCTTGGGGTTTCGCGCGGGCCAGCAGTTCGCCTGCCAGTGCCGCGATATCCCAGGTGAGTTCTTCGGGGTCGGTTGTGCCGCCGAGGATTTCGATTTTCGGTGCCCACACGTCGACCTGGACGAGCGGCTTTCGCAGCAGCGGGTCCTCGCCCACGTTGCCCGGCGCCCGGATGGTGGTACACACACCGGTGAGCGGGGCGGGCAGTTCGCGGGTGGTGATCGCGTCGGCCGGCACCTTCGCGGTGAATTTCGGCTGCGCGATCAGGAACGCCCGGACGGCGCCGGGCGCGAACGGGATCGGTGTCATCGGCGGCGCCCTCGCGGCTGCCATCCGGAGTACCGGCCGTGTTTGCGGGCAGCGTCGGTCAGCGTCGCATGCGCTGGCGTATCGCTGGTCCCGTATTCCTTGTACATGGCGTCGGGGTCGTCATCGACGACGTCGACGTCGTTGCCGTGGATGTCCTCGCGGATGCCGTCACGGAATTCGCCGGTCAGCACGGGCGCGGTCGCTCGTGCTTCCTCGACGATCTCCTTGGCGATCTCGCGTCGCCGCGACGTCGACAGCACCCGCGCTGCGCCATTGACCACACCATCGAAGATGGTGAGCCGCGCCGAGCCGGCCATCGGCTACCGGCTGCGCTTCCGCGGCTCGGCCGCGGCTGCGGGATCGCCGACCGGTTCGCCTGCGGCGCTGGCAGGTTCGGACGATGCGAGCGGGATGAATGCCTCACCGTCGGCCGGGGCCGGGGCGGGCTCTACGGTGCCTCCGGTAGCGAACTCGACCGGCTTCGCCGGTTCGGCCGTTTCCGGGTGCTTGGCGCGATGCTGGCGGTAGGCGCGGCCGTCGGCCGAGCCGGTGTGGGTGACGCCGTTGTCGTCGGTCCATGTGGCGAGCATGGGTTACTCCTTCATGTCGGATGCGTGCCGCACGATCGCGGCGATATACGCGGGCCGCCGAGATCCCCGCGCGGGGCGGCGGACTCGAGGTGTGCCCTGCACGGTGACGGTGTCGCCGACCGCGACGATGTCGGAGACATCGGCGGGCCCGTCGAACCGCAGCACCGCTCGCCGGTCGAGCGCGACTGGCAGACCGGGATCCAGTAGCAGGGTCAGGCGCTCGGTGGTGACGCCGCCGCCGAGGTCGTCCTGCTCGGGCGCGGTGATGATCCGCTGTTGCAGCAGACCGGTCCACGGCACCTCGTCCGGCTCGCCCGGAATGGAGTTGCCTGTGCTGGGATCGGTCGTTGCCGGGCCGGGCAGCAGCACGGTCCATTTCTCGCGAAAGGTCATGCGATGCCAGTCCGGATCGTGAACGCGTCGCCGGTATCCGGTGTGTCGGTGAGTTCGTCGAGTTCGTCGTCGGTCAGGTACACCAGGCTCGCCCTGGTGCCGCTGCCGCCGTACGACTCGCTGATCTCCGGATACTCGGTTCGGGTGACGTCGATTCCGCGGCGCATGGCGGCCAGAGCACGCAGCACCATCGCGGCGCCGATGCCCTTGACCGTCTCCGGATCGAGGCGGCCGTCGACGAGTCGCTCGTCGAGGCCGGCCACACTCGACCGCATCTTCGCCGACGCGCGAGCGATGAACCGAGTCACCTGCGTGATCTCGGCATCTTTGTACGTCTCGCCCGAATACTCCTGCACGTCGTCGATCGCGAACAGCGGTTCAGCGGTCATGCCTGAGCGTCACCATTCGGTGCGGGCGCGGCAGCCGCCGCCTTGACCGCGGCGAGGATGTCGGCTCGCCTGGTCACCCCGTCCAGATCGATACCAGCCTTCTGCGCGTAGTCGCGCAGCTGCGGCACGGTCCACTCGTCGATCGGCTTGGCCGGCGCATCGCCCGGGCCCGGCTGCTGGTCGCCGCCGTCGCCCTGGCCGCCGTTGTCCGAGTCGTTCGCCGGTGGGGTGTTGCCAGCCTGCGGCGTGTGATCGGTCGGGATGACGGGATCGGCGATCACGTCGTCGTCCTCGTCGTCCTCGGCCCAGACGTCCGGGTTGGTGATCTTCGCGATCGCCCAGTCCGGCGGGATCTCCCCGGGGCCGTAAATGTGCGGGATACCTTCGTCGTCGTAGACGTGCACCGTGGTGTTGAGCGCTGCCATCACAGCACCGTCGCAACCATTGTGGCGTTCGCGTTCAGCAGCAGCGGCAGGCCGATACCGGACGCCTTGGTCCACCGCGCGACCGGATCGGCGTCGATGTACGAGCCGACCACGATGCCGGGCGCGTCCGTCTCGTCGATGCCGTAGTCGGGCTCGAGTGCCTCGGCCGTGGTGCCCCAGGCGGTCTCGCCGATCTTGACGCCCGAGCCCGGCACGTAGACGACCGCGGTATCGGGGAACAGCCGCGAGACGTTGCCCGCCGCGTCCTCGACCTGAGCGTCGAAGATCTCGAACGGGGGATGCCCGAACGAGGTGAACAACGCGTTGACCTGGTCGCGAGTCACGACGCCCTGCGTCGAGCCCGGAGGCAGGCAGTACGCGCGGATCTTGTCGTTCCGCATCAGCGCGGACATGACGCGCTGCGAGGTGATCGCGCGGCCCGGGTTCCCGGAGTTGGTGCCGCGGTAGACCGAGAACCACGTCTCCTGGTCGTTGATCGGGTCGGCTGCGCCGGCGCCGGTCACTCCCCACTTGGTCGCCGCGGTGACGGTGTTGCCGGACGCACGACCGAAATCGGCGGTCAGCGACAGACCGTTCTCCGCGAGGGTGACCTTGCCGCTGTAGATCGCCTCGGCCTTGGCCATGATGATCCGGGTCCGCAGCGCGTCCGCCAGCTCGACCGCGTCGTTGAAGATCAGGTCGCGGATCGCGGTGTCGGCCTTGCGCAGCCGCAGCCGGTCATACTCGCCGAGTCGCCGCTTCTCCGACATCGGGGGCAGCTCACCCGAGATTCGGGTGATGCCCTTGCGGCCGGTGATCCGCGCCTCGGTGTCGTACGACCGGAACTGAGCGGCTCGGCGCAGACCGCGCTGAGTGATGTTCGCCCGGAACTCGACGTCGTCGATCATGTTGTCGGGCAACAGGTTGTCGACGAGTGCGAGATCGTTGACCGGCATGTCGGCCAACGCTTCGCGCACGTAACCGGTCAGTTCGGCCGGCTGGACGTAATCGGAATTGATCACGAGTGCCATCGGTTACGCCTCCTCTCAGAAGTAGCTGATCTGCTTGGCAGTCGCCTGCCCGGCAGCGTTGACGGTGTGGGGCAACTTGGCGACGATCACGCCGCCGTGCCAGTGCAGAGCACCAGCGACCTTGGTCAGTCCCGCCGGCACCCGGAGCGCGGTCAGAAGATGGCCGGCGATCACCGCGGTCGACTCGTCGCCGACGGAGAACAGCCCGTACAGGCCGCTGCCGAGCTTCTTGAGCGCGTAGCCCGACTTCATCCAGCCCTCGGGGTAGTGAGTGGCCTGGGTGAAGGTGGACAGGTCGAGGGTGATCGGGCGTGCCCGGTCGGTGCCTTCGGCCGAAGCGAGCCACGACTGATCGTCCTGACCGAAGATGTCGGTCTTCACGTTGAGGTCCATCGTGTGCCCTCCTTTCAGAGTGTGGAATTACTTGGTGTTCTGTTGTTTTCGCGCCCGGTACTCGTCGCGTCCGGCCGCCATAGATCCACCAGTGGCGTTGGTCGACCCGCCGCCCTGCCGCCGGTCCGGCTTCGGGGTCGGGGGCTTGGGCGGGGTGTCGTCCGCGGGCTTTACGCCCGCGAGTTCTGCCTTGAGCGCTTCGGCATCGGCGGCGAGTTCCTCGGGGGTGTCGCCGACCAGGCGTCCGGCCATCGACAGCGGCAGACCGGCCGCGTTGGCTGCCTCGTATCGGGTCGCCTTCGCGGCGTCCTTCTCGAGCTGGCGCATGCGCTCCTCGCGGCGCTGCTCCTCGGTCTTGTTGGCGTCCTCGATGGCCTTGAGCTTGGCCTCGGCCGCGCGCTGGGCCTTCTCGGCGTCAGCCCGCAACTTCCGCTCGGCTTCGAGCGCCTTCTTGCCGCCCTCGCCCAGATCGCCGCCGTCGCTGCCCTTGCCCGGGTCCTCGCCGGTCGGCGGGGCCGAGCCCTCGGGCGGTGTGGTGCCGTCGCCCTGGCCGCCGCCGGCGGGAGGTTCGCCCTCCCCCGATCCGCCCTGAATCAGGTAGATCGGTGCGCCGTTTCGGCGGTGGCCGATCGCGCGACCCCAGACCGGATGCGTAGGCAGCTTGATATCCACTGGTGTTCCTCCGTCGCGGAGATTCCGGCCGGCCTCGCGCCGGTCGGGACAATTGGGGGTGCCGCCCGATGTGCGCGGGGCGGTGCGCGCGTATCCCGCTTAGCTGCGGGACGATTCGTCGGCGTCGCGGCCGGATTGCCAGCCAGCGAGCCACATCCGAGCGAGCATGGTCGCTCGCGGGTTCGCCTCGGCGATATCGGTGCCGTCGACGACGATGTCGCGATAGGACAGTCCGGCGCGTGCCGCGGCGGCGTAGGGGTTCGCGGTGGTCGGTTCGCCGGCGTCGAATGCGGCGCGGCC
>NZ_JADKYP010000092.1 GCF_015354405.1 Nocardia sp. BSTN01
AAACCGGATTCGACCATGCGGATGGCCGAGAGCAGGTACGGCACGAGCAGCGCGTTGACGACGAAGCCGGAGCGGTCGGCGGAGCGCACGACCTGCTTGCCGAGGACCTCGCCCGCGAAGGCTTCGGCGCGTGCGGACACCGCTTCGCTGGTCTTGAGGGTGGTCACGAGTTCGACCAGGGGCAGCACCGGCACCGGGTTGAAGAAGTGCATACCCACGACCCGCTCGGGGTTGTTGGTGGCGACGGCGATCTTCATGATCGGAATCGAGGAGGTGTTGGAGGCCAGCACGGCATCCGGGTCGGTGACGACCTTGTCGAGTTCGCTGAAGATCGCGGTCTTGACGTCTTCGCTCTCGACGACGGCCTCGACGACCAGCTGCCGGTCGGCGAAGTCACCGAGGTCGGAGGTGAACCGCAGCCGCCAGGCGGCCTGTTCGCGCTCTCGCTCGGTGATCTTGCCGCTGCTCACACCGCGATCCAGTGATCGCAGGATGCGGGCGCGGCCGGCGGCGGCCAGTTCCCGGGTCTGTTCGAACACGAGCACATCGACATGCGCCCGGGCGCAGACCTCGGCGATTCCGGCGCCCATCTGTCCGGCGCCGATGACTCCGACGCGCTGAATCTTCTCGCTGCTGCTCACTGCGGTTCCGCCTCTCCGGATTTTTTTGCGGGCGGCCAAGTGCCGCGGTAGTTGTGCATCCGTTGTTGCGTCGGGTGCCAAACCGGTTCTGGGTGTACCCGATGAGTTACCCATGTTCGTACGAAATCAGTTGTCTCGTATCGAATTTTGGTGGGGTACGTCGTCAACTGTCGGTGGTCTAAGGGAAAAGCCCTCCCCGCCGGGGCTGTTCGACGGGAAGGGCTTCAGACACTCGTTGCAGGAGTGCCGAGTCGGGTGGTGAGGCAACCCCGTGACTCACCGGGTACGACCAGAACTCGAGGCCGTACCCCACCGCCGGCCGCCAGCGCGACCGACGCGGCTCCTGGTCTGGCCAGAAGACTCGGGGAGGCGGATCAGTGGAACTGGCCCTCTTCGGTGGAGCCCTTCAGGGCCGCCGTCGAGGTGTTCGGGTCCACGGTGGTGGCGATGGTGTCGAAGTAGCCGGCACCGACCTCACGCTGGTGCTTGATCGCGGTGAAGCCACGCTCGGCGGCCGCCTTGAACTCGCGCTCCTGCAGGTCGACGAAGGCGGTCATGCCCTCGCGGGCGTAGCCGTAGGCCAGGTCGAAGGCCGCGTAGTTGAGCGAGTGGAAGCCCGCCAGGGTGATGAACTGGAACTTGAAGCCCATCGCGGCCAGCTCGCGCTGGAACTTCGCGATGGTGGCGTCGTCCAGGTGCGCCTTCCAGTTGAACGACGGCGAGCAGTTGTAGGCCAGCAGCTGGTCCGGGAACTCGGACTTGACGCCCTCGGCGAACTTCCGCGCGACCTCGAGGTCCGGAATACCGGTCTCCATCCAGATCAGGTCGGAGTAGGGGGCGTAGGCCTTGGCACGCGCGATGCAGGGCTCGATGCCGTTCTTGACGTGGTAGAAGCCCTCGGCGGTGCGCTCACCGGTGATGAACGGACGGTCGCGCTCGTCGACGTCGGAGGTGATCAGGGTGGCGGCCTCGGCATCGGTGCGGGCGATGACGACGGTCGGGGTGTCGGCGACGTCGGCGGCCAGGCGAGCCGAGGTCAGGGTGCGGATGTGCTGCTGGGTGGGGATCAGCACCTTGCCACCGAGGTGGCCGCACTTCTTCTCCGACGCCAGCTGGTCCTCCCAGTGGGTACCGGCGGCACCCGCGGCGATCATGGCCTTCTGCAGCTCGTAGACGTTCAGCGCGCCACCGAAGCCGGCCTCACCGTCGGCGACGATCGGCACGACCCAGTTGTCGACCGAGGTGTCGCCCTCGACCTTGGCGATCTCGTCGGCGCGCAGCAGCGCGTTGTTGATGCGGCGCACGACCGACGGCACCGAGTTGGCCGGGTACAGCGACTGGTCGGGGTAGGTGTGGCCCGACAGGTTCGCGTCACCGGCGACCTGCCAACCGGACAGGTAGATGGCCTTCAGGCCGGCACGCACGGCCTGCACGGCCTGGTTACCGGTCAGAGCGCCGAGCGAGTGGATGTACTCGCCTTCGGCGTTGACGCCCTCCCACAGCAGCTCCGCACCCCGGCGGGCAAGCGTGTGCTCCTCGACGACATTGCCCTGCAGCTGCACGACCTGCTCGGCCGTGTACTCACGGGTGATGCCCTTCCAGCGCGGGTTGGTGTCCCAGTCCTTCTGGATCTCCGCAGCGGTCTTCGGGGTGCCGACGTTCGACATCTGATGACTCCACTTCTTCGTTCGGTCTCGGTTGCCCCGCTCGCCGGACATCCGCGCCGACTACGGGTCGCGATGTCCGAACTCTGCTGGAGCGGCAATTTGCAGGGTTGCTATGCCCAACGGGTGTACTTCCACACGATGGCACAACTAAAAATTGCCGTCTACCTGTTGCAAGTGTGAATCTCCGCTAGCTTTGCGGGGCCCTTTGCTAAGCCTGCAAAATTTGCCTGGTGATTGCACGCTCTCATTCTACTGGCGAGTAGGGCTGACATGCGGTTTTACGTAACGCCCGTACTGTTTCAGTGAGCCTTACCACCGCGATGATTCGAGGGCACGCATTGCCGACTGTGAGGACCTTCACAAGCGAGGGCGGCCGCCCTCGGTGTGCGCCGCGCCACTCCCGGCTCCGTACGATTCGGACATACCTCGGCGGCTCGGCCGACCCGCTGTGACACTGATCGTCGTGCCCCCGGGGGTCGGCACCGGAACCCGGAAAGGAACACGATGCGCACACTGTGGACCGCGGTGGCGGGC
Organism: Nocardia sp. BSTN01; assembly: GCF_015354405.1. Taxonomy (GTDB): domain Bacteria; phylum Actinomycetota; class Actinomycetes; order Mycobacteriales; family Mycobacteriaceae; genus Nocardia. Next base: position 2,843 of record NZ_JADKYP010000092.1, read on the forward strand.
GTCGCCTGCTCCCTGGCACTGGCCGCGACGGCCGCCGTGATCGAGGCGCCCGGCGCCGCGGCAGACCCGCCGGCGGTGCAATCGGTGGAGCCGCTGTCCGCGGCGGCGACGCTGCCCGGCTCCGTGGATTCCCAGCGCATCCTCTATACGACGAGCACGGTCGGGAACCAGCCGACGGTCGCGAGCGCCGCCGTGTACTTCCCGCCGGGACCGGCCCCGGCCGGCGGCTGGCCGGTCGTCGCCTGGGCGCACGGCACCGTCGGCCTGGGCGACAGCTGCGCCTACAGCATCGCCGGCCCCGGCGATGTGGAGCGGGACTGGGCCTATCTGGGCACCTGGCTGAAGCAGGGTTATGCGATCGTGGCCGCCGATTACGCGGGCCTCGGCACGCCCGGCGACCATCCGTACCTCAACGGCGTCGTCGAGGCGCACAACGTGGTGGACGCCGTGCGAGCCGCCGTCGGCCACTACTCGCAGCTCTCGCACGAATGGGTGGTGGTCGGCCAGTCGCAGGGTGGCGGCGCGGCGATGTTCACCGCGCGCTACGCGACCGAATTCGGCGGGCCGGAGCTGGACTACCGAGGGGCGGTCGGCACCGGTGTCCCGGCCTATATCGAGGACATCCTGATGCCACTGGGCCCGGGCATTCCGCCGGTGAAGCTGAGCCCGCACACCACCGGCTACGTGCTCTACATCCTCAGCGGCCTGCGCACCACATTCCCGGAACTCGGCATCGAATCCTTCCTGAACGACTCGGGCCGCTACTGGCTCGACCGCGCGAAGGACGAATGCCTCCTTCCGCTCGGTGACGATCTGGCCGCCGCCGGTGTGGTGATCGGCGATCTGTTCACCCGCCCGTTGTCGCAGATTCCGGATCTGCACGGTTTGCTGGCCGGCTACCTCGGGTTGCCCGAAACCGGTTACGACAGGCCGCTTTTCATGGGTCAGGGCCTGCGCGACACCGATGTGATCACCCCCGAGACGCTGCGTTACGCGGGAGTTCTGACCGCCAACCGGCAGCCGCTGACCTTCCGGGTCTATCCCACCGATCACAGCGGGACGGTGAACGCCTCACTGGTCGATTCGTTGCCGTTCGTTCGCGGCCTGTTCGCCTGACGGGACAACCCGGTCGGTTATTCGGTTGTGCTATGTCACAACCGGATTCCCGCGCCGATCGGTGCCCGTCGGGGAATTCCCATCGCCGACACGACGCCGCGCACGAGAGCGGTTATCGTGGCCCTCACGTGTGACGATCTGGCGACGGGACGCGACGACCGGCGGCCCGCCCACTCGCGCACGCTGATCGGGAGCATGTGATGCGTGACATCGTCGAGGACCTGCTACGGGTCTGGCACAGCGGCCGCACGGGCGGCCTGGCAACCCTGGTCCGCACCTTCGGCAGCTCCCCCTTACCGGTGGGCTCGGCGATGCTCGTCGACCCGGACGGCGGCGTGCACGGATCGGTCTCCGACGGCTGCTACGAGGCGGCCGTCTACGAGGCCGCGGTGGAGGCCGCACGCACCGGTCACCGGGAGTTGCGGCGTTTCGACGCCACCTCCGGTTTCGAGGTGAGCGCGGAATGCGGGACCATCGACGTATTCGTAGAACCGTTCTCCCGCAACGACTTTCCGGAATTCGCGGCGGTGGCCGGGGATATCGCGCGGCACAAGCCTGTCACGGTGTTCACCGTCGTGTGGCACAACGATCCGGAGGTGATCGGCCAGCATCTGGTCACCGACCGCCGGCACAACACCGAGCTGGTGTCACTGCCGGAATCCGATGTGTTCGTCTCCTCCCACACCGCGCCGCCCCGGCTGATCATCTTCGGCGCCAACACCTTCGCCGCCGCGTTGACGACGCAGGCCCGGCTGCTCGGCTATCGGGTGACCATCTGCGATCCGCGCGAGGCCTTCGCCGTTCCCGCGTCGTTCCCGGGCGCGGAGGTGGTGGTGGACTGGCCGCACCGCTATCTCAACGCCCAGGCCGGCGCCGGGGCCATCGACCGGACCACCGCGATCGTCGCCGCGACCCAGGACCCGAAATTCGAGATCCCCCTGCTCACCGTCGCGCTGCGGCTGCCCGAGCTGGGCTATCTGGGCGCGCTCGGCTCGCATTCGGCACACGACCATCGGCTCGAGGCCCTGCAGGCCGGCGGATTCGGCGCCGACACACTGGCACGGTTGCACGCACCGGCCGGCTTCGACATCGGCGCCCGCACTCCGATGGAACATGCCGTGGCGATCGCGGCCGAACTGCTCGCGGTGCGATCCGCGGGGTCGAGCCGGACCCCGGCACACGCCACGGCCGCCGCCTCCTGATCGGCGCCGGGGGTCGGCAACTCTAGGGTTCGAACCAGTCACGTGCCGAGCGTCGCAGCAGCAATCCCGCGACCAGCACCGAGACCACGGGCCCGAGCCAGCCGGGCGGGCGGCCAACGACGATCGAGGGCACCGTCCACAGTGCGTTGAGTATCGCGAGCAGCACCGCGCCGATCCGGATGCTCGCGCCGACGGCGCCGAAGGCCAGTGCGACCGCGCCCAATGCCCAGCTCGCGATGAACGACAGCCCGGTGATCAGTGCGACATGGGAGCCGGACAGCCAGCCCGCGGTGACCGTGCACCCGATGCCGACCAGGGCCAGTCCGAGCGCGAGTACCTGCGCCGCGCGCACCGTGAATGGCATCCGGCAGATCGCCACGTCGTCGGCCGGCGCGGCGGCACCGGGCTCCGAGGCGCGGCCGGATTCGTGGTCGGGGCCGGGCTCGACGGCAGGGCCCGTGCCAGGCGCGAGGTCGCGGCCGGCGACCGGTTCGGGGGCGGCAGCGGGGTCGGGGTCGGGCATCAGCTCACCTCTTCCGGAAACTCCGGTTCGACGATCCTCTGGTTCGGCGGTCCGAGGCGCCGACCATCGGCTTTCGGCGCGCAGACAACGACAAGCCCGTTCGAAATGTACCGCCCAGCACCGCCTGGGCCGCCGCATCGGCGCGGCGCGGCGGAATACGCCGGCAGGGCCCTTCACCCGATGTCGAAGTCCGGACCGCAGGCGTCAGTAGCCGCCGGCCGGGTCAGCCAGCTTCTCGACCACGACCTCTGCGAGCACCCGCTGCCGCAGCGACAGGTCGATCTCGCCGGCCACGGCCATCACCACCGCCGCGGCGGAGGTGGCCATCGCGTCGGCGAGGATCGCGGGCCACTCCGGCCGATCGGGTCCGGCCAGCGCGGCGATCACCGCGGCGGCCGCGGCGTCACCGGCGCCGGTCGGATTACCGGACAGCGGCTCGGACAGGGCGGCCGACCACGCGCCGTCCGGTGTCACCGCGACCATGCCGTCCGCGCCGCGGGTCGCGATCACCGCTGCCGCACCCGCGTCCACCAGCGCGGCGGCCGCCGCGGCCACTTCCTCGGTGGTGGCCGGGTGCGCGCCGGTCAGTCCCGTGAGCTCGTCCAGGTCGGGCATCAGGATCACCCCGGGCACCCGGGCGGCGGCCTCGAGGGCGAGACCGTCCACATCGCAGATCACCGGAACTCCGGCGTCGATGCCGATGCGGGCCAGGTCGGCCGGCAGCGACGCGCGGACGCCGCCGGGCAGCGATCCGGAGACGACGATGCCGCCGGCCTCACCCACCAGCCCGCCCACCCGCACCAGCAGCTGATCCACCGCATCCGGATTGGTGAGCCGCGCCCCCGGTTCCCACAGCGAGGTCGCCGCACCGGCGTGGCATTCGCTGATCACGACGGTGCGGCGCACCCACGGCAGCGCGTGCACGAAATCCACCGGCAGTTCGCGTTCGGCGGCCGCGGAGAACGTGTGATCGGCGAAACCCGTTGCGCGCGAATATTTCCCGATCTGATTGAGCACGCGGGTGACGTTGATGCCCTTACCGCCGACCCGCTGCTCGACGGACGAAACCCGATGCGCCCGTCCGGGTTCGAAGTTCTCGACGCGATAGGTCATATCGTAGGCCGGGTTCAGCGTCACGGTCAGAATCACTTCAACCACCGTCCTCGCCGCAGCACCGCGCGCAACTCCAGATCCGAATCCACCACCAGCACGTCGGCGAACATCCCCGGCCGCAGATCGCCGGCCGCCGTCGCACCGATCGCGGCCGCCGGTGTGGCCGCCGCCGCGCGCACCGCGTCGACCAGATTCACACCGCATTCGTGCACCGCCCAGCGCAGGCATTGCAACTGCCTCGCGGTCCCTCCGGCCAGCGCACCGCCCGGCACCCGCGCCACCCCCGCCTCCACCCGGACCGCCTGCGGCCCGAGACGGTAGTCGCCGTCGGGCAGCCCCGCGGCCTGCATGGCATCGGTCACCAGCGCCACGCGGTGCCGCGCGGTCGCGAAGACCAATGCCGCGAAACCGGATTCGATGTGCACGCCGTCTCCGATCATCTCCACCACCACATCGCCCGCGGCGGCGGCCACCAGCGCGGCGGCGACCGGGCCGGGCGCGCGATGATGCAGCGGCGCCATCGTATTGGCCAGGTGCGTGACCAGCGTCCCGGATCCGCTGGGCGCCAGCGCTTCCCGGAACCGCTCGTAATCGGCATCGGTATGGCCGAGCGCCACCACCACGCCGTGCTCGGCGAGTTGCTCGGCGGCAGCGGCGAATCCGGGGCGTTCGGGCGCCAGCGTCATCACGCGCAGATATCCGCCCGCGGCATCGAGCAGGCGCCGGACCAGGCCGGGATCGGGATCCAGAAGATAGCGGGGATCCTGTGCCCCGCAGCGCCTTTCGGACAGAAAGGGTCCTTCGACGTGAATTCCGGCGATCTCACCGCTCGCGGCCACCTCGCGCAGCGCCGCGACCTGGGCCACCATCGTGTCGGGTGCGGCGGTCACGATGCTCGCCAGTACCGTCGTGGCTCCCTGCCGATGGTGATAGCGCGCCGCCGCGCGGGCCTGTTCGGGATCGGTGGTGTCGAATCGGTGGCCGAATCCGCCGTGGTTGTGGATGTCGACCAGGCCGGGCAGCAATGTGCCGAGATGTGCCGGCGGTTCGGCGCCCCGATTGCCGAACGTCCATTGTGCGAGGGTCCGCACCGCCTCGATGCGCCCGTCCAGCACCTCGATCACCGCATCGTCGATGATCCCGGTCGAGGTGACCAGGCGGCCGCGCAGCACCGGCTGTCCGTCGTTCATGCCAGGCCCCCCAGCCGGGCGTACCGGGCGGCGCCGACCAGCCCGGCCCGCGCGCCGAAGGCACCGGCGACGACCTCGGGCACCGGCGCCACCCGCACCAGCCGCTCCAGTCGTGCGTGCAGTCCGTCGATCAGTACCGGCCCGGCGCCCGCCAGTCCGCCGCCGATCACGATGCGCTGCGGGCAGACCGCGTGCACGACGCCCAGCAGTCCGTCGGCCAGTGCGTCGATCGCGTCGTCGATCACCGCCCGGGCCTGCGCGTCGCCGGACACGGCCGCGAAAACCGCTTCGGCGCCGTCGATGTCGCGACCGGTGCGCTCGCCGTAGGCCCGTGCGATGGACGGGCCGGAGGCCACGGTTTCCACACAGCCGATATTCCCGCACGAACACCGCCGCCCGTCGCGGCGCACCGGAATATGACCGTATTCACCGGCCTGTCCGGCGCCACCGCGCACGAGCCGGCCCCCGACGGTCAGCGCCCCGCTGATCCCGGTGCCGAGATTCACCACCAGCACGTCGTCGGCACCGCGCCCGGCGCCCAGGCGCCACTCCGCCCAGCCGGCCACGGCCACATCGTGTTCGATCAGCACCGGAAATCCCCATCGGTCCTGAAAGCGGCTGCCCACCTTCACATCTCGCCAGCCGATATTGCTGCTGAACACCGCCACCGACCGTGCGGCGTCGACGATACCCGGCAGCGCGATCGCCCCGCGCCGCAGGCCGGCCCGCGTAGCGGAGGAGACCTCGGCCAGCAATCGGTCGCCGAGTTCGGCCATGGCGTCGAACGCCCGCTCGCCGTGCGGGGTGGGCACCGTCGCGGCGGCGGCGATCCGGCCGTCGGAGTCGCTGATCTCCGCCTTGATCGTGGTACCGCCGACATCCATGGCGAGGACCGGATCGAGCTCTTCCGCTGCCCTCATCGCAGGATCACCGATCGCCGGAGTCCGCGCGGGCGATCGGGATCCACCCCGAGATCCGCGGCCCGCAGCAGGCAGAGCCGATGCACGCGCACCAGCTCGGCCATCGGATCGATATCCCGATGCTCGAAATGGGCTCCGGTGGCGACTATGTCGTCGCGGAGCCCGGCGACGACGGGTCCCAGCGCCCAGACCGCACGTCCGGGCGCCGCGATACTGATGGGCCCGTGCCGGTATTCGTTGGCGAGATACCCCTCCGTCCAGGCTCGGCAGGATTCCCGCAGTTTCAACCCTGCCTCGTCCGCCAGTGCCGCGGCGAAACCCGTTCCCACGAAGGTGAATTGCTCCGCGTGCCGGAGCACGTCCGGCACACTCGACTCGGCGGCCTCGGCCAGCACCGCGCGGGCCTGTTCGATCGCCGGAGCGAGATCCTCCCCCAGATGCCACCGCAGGATCGCGAGAGTGGTTGTCGCGAAACGGGTTTGGACCACCGACCGCTCGTCGATCGCGTCGACCGGAATCGGGTCGGCGAGCTCGAGTACCGGGGTACCCGGGCTGGAGCAGATCACGGTACGCGCCGCCGCGGCAGGCATCGCCCGCATCGCGTCGACCACCTCGGTGGTGGTGCCGGAACGGCAGATCACCAGATAGCGGTCGTATGCACGCCCGGTTCGCACCGCACTCGCCGGCCAGGCGTCGGTGAGACCGTGTCCGGCCGACTCCCGGAGTTCGGCGATCGCCCTCGCCATGAAATAGGAGGTGCCGCAGCCGACGACCGCCACCCGTTCACCCGGGTGCGGTAACAGCGTTCGGTGCTCTGCCGCGACCTCCGCTGCCCATACCCAATCGTCGGGCTGGGTGGCCACCTCGGCGGCCAGATGGGGCCGGGGCGGATGCGTGCGATCAGAGCTCTCGGTGGAGGGCGGCACGGTCTCAGAATCGGACCCCGATTCGATCATGTCAACTAGATTCGGACGAGCCGGACCGGTCACCACCCTCCGGCATCCGCCGATGTCCCGCGAATGCCGCAGGTGACGGTTGTACAGAGGGGAAGGTTGACGCTGGTGTCCGGTCGGCCGCGCGTTCCGTTCACGCTCGCCGCGCTTCTCGTGGTGCTGTCGGTGGCCGTCGCCGCATGCGGTTTCCGGGGCCGCAGCGCCGACGATTCCGATCCGAACGCGCTGGCGCTGCTGGTCCCCGCCTACAGCGACACGACCCGTGCGGAGTGGAGCACGATCATCGCGAACTTCCGCGCACAGAATCCGGCGATCACGATCCATCTGCAGGTCGAATCGTGGGAATCGATCAACGAGGTGGTCCGCACCGATCTGCAGTCGGTGACCACCACTCCCGATATTCTCGGCATCGATGCCTACTCCGCCTATGCGACCGACGACATGCTCTATCCGGCAACCGATATCGCCGACCCGGCGGTACTGCACGACATCGATCCCGGTTTCGCGCGCAACGCCTCCATCGACGGAACCCAGTGGGCCCTACCGCTGTTCGCCTCGACGCGCACGCTGTTCTACAACACCGACCTGTTCGCCCGCGCCGGCATCACCGCCCCGCCGCGGACCTGGTCCGAACTGCGGGAGGACGCGCACCGCATTCAGGCCCTCGGCGGCGGCATCTCCGGTTACGGCCTGCCACTGGGCAGTGAGGAAGCGCAGGGCGAGACGTCGATCTGGACCTTCGGGGCCGGCGGCAGCTGGTCGGAAGGCGCCACCCTCACCGTCGACACCGACGCCAATCGGGAAGGGGTGCAGGCGATGTCGGCCCTGGCCGCGGCGGGCGACACCCAGCCGAATCCCGGCGCCACCGATCGCAAGGACGTGATCAATGGGTTCATCCAGGGCCGGATCGGCATGATCGAAGGTCTGCCGCCGGTGCTGGGCATGATCGACCGGCAGAATCCGGCGCTGCGCTACGCCACCGCACCGTCGCCGACGAAAACCGGCGCGCCCGTGACCCTCGGCGTCGCCGATCACCTGATGGCATTTCGCAAACACGGCAACAAACAGGCCGCGATCCGGCAGTTCCTCAACTACTTCTATTCGCCCACGGTCTACTCGGATTTCGTGCGGGCGGAACACTTCATCCCGATCACCGCATCCGGTGCGCGCGCACTCGCGCACGATCCGGTGACCGAGGCTTTCGCCGCCACCCTGCCGGTCGCCCGCTTCTATCCTTCCGCCGATCCGAAATGGGCCGCGGTCCAGGGCGCGATCCGGCAGCAGATGGGCACGGTGACACAGGGCGCGGACGCGGCGGAGGTCCTGCGCCGCATCGCGCGGGCGGCGCAATGAGCGCCCCCCGGGGCCGCACCGGATCCGCGATCCGCGCCCTGCCGTGGATCGGCCCGGTGATCATCCTGATCGCCGCCGTGGTCGCCTTTCCCGCCGGATACATGATCTGGACCAGCACCCGTGACCTCAGCCCCTACGGTCGCGATCGCGGCTTCGCCGGGACGGCCAACTTCCGCCGGCTGTTCGGTATCGAGGAACTGGGCAGCGTCCTCGCCCACACCGTCGTCTGGGTCGTCGCCGTCGTGCTGATCACGCTGGTGCTCTCGGCGGCGCTGGCGCAGTTTCTGGCCCTGGACTTTCCCGGCCGTACCGTGATCCGGCTGGCGATCCTGGTGCCGTGGGCGGCCTCGGTGGTCATGACCACGAGCGTCTTCGCGTATCTGCTGGATCCGGAGGTCGGCCTCGCCAATCGCCTCCTGGTCGATATCGGTGTGCTCGATCGGGGTTTCGGATTCACCAAGGAGCCGGGGCCGGCCTTCGCGGTGGCGATCGCGGTCGCGGTCTTCGTGTCGATCCCGTTCACCACCTATACGATTCTCGCCGGGCTGCACTCGATTCCGGCGGAAGTGGGCGAGGCGGGCCGGGTGGACGGCGCATCGGCCTGGCAACGCTACCGGTATCTGACACTGCCGCAGCTGCGTCCGGCGATCGCGGTCGCCACCGTCGTCAACATCATCAACGTCTTCAATTCGCTGCCGATCCTGCAGGTGCTGACGGGCAGCATCGCCGGATTCTCCGCCGACACCACGACCACGTTGACCTACAAGCTGATTCGGCAGAATCAGCAGCTCGCCACCGCCGCGGCGATGAGCGTGCTGAACTTCGCACTGATCACGGTGATCATCGCGGTCTATGTGAAACTGGTCCGACCGACCGCGGAGTCCGGCACATGACCACCCGGGAGCGGGCCGTGCGGACACCGAAGCGGCGCTGGGGACTGACCGCGGCCGGCGTGGTGATCGCGGCCGTCTTTCTCGTCCCGTACCTCGTGATGGTGCTGGGATCGCTGAAACCCCGGTCGGAGATCCTGCGCATTCCGCCGTCCTATCTGCCGCATCGGTGGCGGCCCGAGAACTACGCCGATATGTGGCACACCCCGGAGACGCCGCTGCCGTTCAATATCGTCAGCACTCTCGCCATCGCCGTCCTCGCGACCCTGCTCGTGCTCGCGGTGGCGGTACCGGCCGCGTATCACACTGCGCGACGGCGGTTTCCGGGTAGAGCCGTCTTTCTCGGCGCGGTGCTGGTCACCCAGATGTTGCAACCGGCGGTGCTCGTGACGGGCCTGATCCGGGAGTTCTTCGCCGTCGGCATCAACGACACCTGGTTCGCGATGATTCTGGTGAATGCGGCGTTCAACCTCTCGTTCGCGGTGTGGATCCTGCACAGCTTCTTCGCCTCCGTTCCGGTGCAGATCGAGGAAGCCGCGCAACTCGACGGATTGTCCCGGCCACGCATTCTGTGGCGAATCAGCCTGCCGCTGGTATGGCCCGGAATTGTCACCGCGACGATTTTCGTCTTCGTCTCCTGCTGGAACGAATTCGCGGCGAGCCTGGTGGTATTGACCACGCCGGAGAATCAGCCGCTCTCGGTGGCGCTGACGAAATTCGTCGGTCAATACGACACCGCCTGGCAGTTCGTGTTCGCCATCTCCACTGTCGGCATCGTGCCGGTGGTCGTGCTCTTCGCACTCATCGAGAAGCGGCTGGTCGCGGGCCTGACCGCGGGAAGCGTGAAGTGACCGGCACGGCTCCCCGACCCTGAGGACAATCGACTTGACGAATCGCATATACGGCTGTCATTATTGAAGTGGGAAGACACCGAATATATGGTGTCTCATTTTTGTTGTTCTCTCGACAACCTTCTCATTGCGGTGTACTTTGGGACCTCCCGCAGCCCGGATGCCCGCCAACTCTCGAAATACGAATCAGCCGTGAACAGTGATGCAATCTGCGCGTCACTGTCCATCGGCTCGGCCGAGGCATGTTCGGACGACATCCGGTGCGGATTGTGCAGACAGCCCCTACAGGACAAGCAGATCTCGTACCGGTCACCCGTGCCGTGACCGCGCGAGGTGCTGGAAGGATGCGCCTTGACAATCTCGCAACGACTCTCGTTCGCGAAACTGACCGAACCCCTGGAGATTCCGGGACTGCTCGAGGTTCAGACCGACTCGGTCGCCCGGCTGGTCGGAGCGCCCGAATGGCAGCGGCGCGCGGCCACGCGCGGCGATGACGCGATCGGCGGACTCGCCGAGGTGCTGGCCGAGATCAGCCCGATCGAGGACTTCTCCGAAACGATGTCGCTCACCCTCTCCGATCCGCGCTTCGAAGAGGTCAAGGCCTCGATCGAGGAGTGCAAGGACAAGGACATGACCTACGCGGCACCGCTGTTCGTGACCGCGGAGTTCGTCAACAACAACACCGGTGAGATCAAGTCGCAGACGGTCTTCATGGGTGATTTCCCGATGATGACCGACAAGGGCACCTTCATCGTCAACGGCACCGAGCGTGTGGTGGTGTCGCAGCTGGTGCGTTCACCGGGTGTGTACTTCGACGAATCGATCGACAAGGGCACGGAGAAGACGCTGTATTCGGCGCGGGTGATTCCGTCGCGTGGTGCGTGGCTGGAATTCGATGTCGACAAGCGTGACACGGTGGGTGTGCGGATCGACCGCAAGCGTCGGCAGCCGGTCAGCGTGCTGCTGAAGGCACTGGGCTGGAGCAGCGAACGGATCGCCGAGCGGTTCGGCTTCTCCGAGATCATGACCACCTCGCTGGCCAAGGACAACATCGCCGGCACCGACGAGGCGCTGCTCGACATCCACCGCAAGCTGCGGCCGGGCGAGCCGCCGACCAAGGAGTCGGCGCAGAACCTGTTGGAGAACTTGTTCTTCCGGGACAACCGCTACGACCTCGGCGCGGTCGGCCGCTACAAGATCAACAAGAAACTCGGGACGCACGGTGGCCGCACGGGCGGTCCGCGCGTGCTGACCGAGGACGATATCGTCACCATCATCGAGTATCTGTTGCGTTTGCGCGTAGGCGATTCCACGATGACCGCACCCGGCGGGCCGGAAGTGCCGGTCGAGGTCGACGATATCGACCACTTCGGCAACCGGCGGGTCCGCACGGTCGGCGAATTGATCCAGAATCAGATCCGCATCGGGCTCTCGCGGATGGAGCGAGTGGTCCGGGAACGGATGACGACCCAGGATGTCGAGGCCATCACCCCGCAGACACTGATCAACATCCGCCCGATCACGGCGGCGGTCCGGGAGTTCTTCGGCAGCTCACAGCTGTCGCAGTTCCTGGACGAACGCAATCCGCTGGCGAGCCTGACCAACAAGCGCCGACTGTCGGCGCTGGGACCGGGTGGACTGAGCCGGGAGCGCGCCGGCCTCGAGGTCCGGGATGTGCACTACAGCCACTACGGCCGGATGTGCCCGATCGAGACGCCCGAGGGCCCGAGTATCGGCCTGATCGGCTACCTCTCGGTGTACGCGCGGGTCAATCCGTTCGGTTTCATCGAAACCCCGTATCGCCGGGTGGTCGACGGCGCCGTCACCGACGAGGTCGACTACCTGACCGCCGACGAGGAGGACCGGCACGTCGTCGCCCAGGCCAACGAACCGCTCGATGCCGGGGGCCGCTTCGTCGCCACGCGAATTCCGGTGCGGCGCAAAAATTCCGAAGTCGAGCTCGTCGATTCGGCCCTGATCGACTATATGGAC
>NZ_JADKYP010000093.1 GCF_015354405.1 Nocardia sp. BSTN01
TTGTGCGGGCGCGCTTACGATCCGCGCTTCGTGTTCGCCTGGCCCAGTGCGAAATCCGCGGTGATGGGCGGTGCGCAGCTGGCGGGTGTGATCTCGATCGTGGGCCGGGCCGCCGCCGAGGCGCGCGGCCAGGCGTTCGACGAGGAAGCCGACAAGGGCATGCGCGCGATGATCGAGGCCCAGATCGAGGCCGAATCGCTGCCGATGTTCATGTCGGGCCGGCTCTACGACGACGGTGTGATCGACCCCCGCGACACCCGCACGGTATTGGGAATGGCGTTGTCGGCCATCCACAATGCCCCGATCAAGGGCGCCGAGGGCTTCGGCGTCTTCCGGATGTGAGGTCTGAGATGACAGTAGGGCCGATCACGAACGTTCTGGTCGCCAACCGCGGGGAGATCGCCCGGCGCGTATTCGCGACCTGCCGGCGCATGGGCATCGCCACGACCGCGGTGTATTCCGACGCGGATGCGAACGCACCGCATGTGGCCGAGGCCGATGCGGCGATCCGGCTGCCCGGCAACACACCCGGCGAGACCTATCTGCGCGCCGATCTGATCATCGAGGCCGCCCACGCCGCGGGCGCCGACGCGATTCATCCGGGGTACGGATTCCTTTCCGAGAACGCGGAATTCGCTCGCCGGGTGATCGATGCGGGCTTGGCGTGGGTGGGCCCGCCGGTCGCGGCGATCGAACAGATGGGTTCGAAGGTCGAATCCAAGAAGATGATGGACGCCGCGGGCGTCCCGGTGCTGGCCGAACTCGATCCGGCCGAGGTCACCGAGGCCCTGCTGCCCGTCCTGATCAAGGCGTCCGCCGGTGGTGGCGGGCGCGGTATGCGGGTGGTGCGCTCGCTGGCGGAACTCCCGGATCAACTCGAGGCGGCCCGGCGCGAGGCGGAATCGGCCTTCGGCGATCCGACGGTGTTCTGTGAGCGGTACCTCGAAACCGGCCGCCACATCGAGGTACAGGTGATGGCCGATACCCACGGCCGGGTCTGGGCGGTGGGTGAGCGGGAATGTTCGATTCAGCGTCGGCATCAGAAGGTGGTCGAGGAAGCGCCGTCGCCGTTGGTCGAGCGGGTCGCCCCGATGCGGGAGCGGTTGTTCGAGGCGGCCCGGCTCGCCGCCGAGGCGATCGGCTACGAAGGCGCGGGCACGGTCGAATTCCTCGCCGACGAGCAGGGCGATTTCTTCTTCCTGGAGATGAACACCCGCCTGCAGGTGGAACATCCGGTCACCGAATGCACCACCGGCCTCGATCTGGTCCGGCTGCAACTGCAGGTGGCGCAGGGCTACCGGCTGCCGCAGGAGCCGCCGCCGATGCGCGGCCACTCCATCGAGGTGCGGCTGTACGCGGAGGATCCGGCACACGACTGGCAGCCGCAGAGCGGTACGGTGCATCACATCGAATTCGCCTCGGGCACAGCGGAATTCACCGTCCTCACCGAGGCCGGTCTGCGGCTGGACTCCGGTGTGGTGGACGGCTCGGCGGTCGGGGTGTTCTACGACCCGATGCTGGCCAAGGTCATCTCCTACGCCGACACTCGCAAGGAAGCGGCGCATCTGCTGGCGACGGCGTTGCAGCGGGCCCGCATCCACGGACTGGTCACCAACCGCGATCTGCTGGTGCGGGTGCTGCGGCATCCGGCCTTCCTCGCCGGTGACACCGATACCGCGTTCTTCGCCACTCACGGCCTGGAAAAGCTTGCCGCGCCGCTGGTTTCACCCGGCGACGAGGCGCTGTCCGTCGTCGCCGCGGCGCTGGCGGACGCGGCCGCCAACCGAGCGCGAGCGCGCGTCGGGGCGGCGCTGCCCAGCGGCTGGCGCAACCTGCCCTCACAGGCGCAGAGCAAGTCCTACGAGAGCCGGGTGTCGGGCACGCACGAGGTGCGTTACCGCCTCACTCGCTCCGGACTCGAGGTCGAGGGCCACGAGGGGCTCGAACTGATCGAGGCCACACCGGATGTCGTGGTTCTCGGCGTGCCCGGCGAGCGTGGCTCGGTGCGGCGGCGGTTCGAGGTCGCGCGTTACGGCGATCTGGTGGCGGTCGATTCGCCGCTGGGCCCGGTCGCGGTGCGCAGGCTGCCGCGTTTCTCGGACCCGGCCGACCAGGTCACGGAGGGATCGTTGCTGGCGCCGATGCCGGGTTCGGTGATCCGGCTGGGCGCCGAGGTCGGCACCGCCGTCGAGAAGGGCCAGCCGATCCTCTGGCTCGAGGCCATGAAGATGGAGCACACCATCGCCGCCCCGGCCGACGGTGTGCTGACCGAACTGAATGTGGTGGCGGGACAACAGGTCGACGTCGGCGCCGTGCTGGCGGTCGTCCAGGCCGAAGCCACCGCGACACCGGCCGAAGCCGCCGCCGAATAGCGGCCCACTACAGGAGAATGTCCATGAGTTTCATCGAGACCGACGAACAGAAGCAGCTGCGGGCGGCCGTCGCCAAGCTCGCCGCGAAGTACAACTACCGCGACTACGTCTCCGCCAAGGCGCGCCGCAACGAGCCGCTGGACGAATTGTGGGACGAGGCGGGCAAACTCGGCTTCCTCGGCGTGAACCTGCCGGAGGAGTACGGCGGCGGTGGCGCCGGAATCTACGAACTGGCGCTGGTGATGGAGGAACTGGCCGCCCAGGGCGCGGGGCTGCTGCTGATGGTGGTCTCGCCGGCGATCTGCGGCACCATCATCACCAAGTACGGCACCGAGGAGCAGAAGCAGTACTGGCTGACCCGGCTGGCCGACGGCTCGTCGAAGATGGTGTTCGGCATCACCGAGCCCGACGCCGGCTCCAACTCGCACAACATCACCACCACCGCGCGCCGCGACGGTGGCGACTGGATCCTCAACGGCCGCAAGATCTTCATCTCCGGTGTGGATCAGGCCGAGGCGGTGCTGATCGTCTCGCGCACCGAGGATTCCAAGACCGGCAAGCTGAAGCCGGCGCTGTTCATCGTCCCGACCGATACTCCCGGCTTCGAGAAGAACCGCCAGGAGATGGACATCATCGAGCCGGACAACCAGTTCACGCTGTTCCTCGACGATGTGCGCCTACCCGGCAGCGCGCTGGTGGGCCAGGAGGACGCCGCGATCGCGCAGCTGTTCGCCGGGCTGAATCCCGAGCGCATCATGGGTGCGGCGATGGCGGTCGGCATGGGCCGCTACGCCATCGACCGGGCGGTCGAATACGCCCGGGAACGGCAGGTCTGGAAGACGCCGATCGCGGCGCACCAGGGCATCTCACATCCGCTGGCCCAGGTGAAGATCGAACTCGAACTGGCCAAGCTGATGATGCAGAAGGCCGCCGTACTCTACGATTCCGGCGACGACTTCGGTGCCGCGGAGGCCGCCAATATGGCGAAATACGCTGCGGCGGAGGCGAGTATCAAGGCCCTGGATCAGTCCATCCAGACCCACGGTGGTTCGGGCCTGACCGCGGACATCGGTCTGGCGGGCATGCTCGGCGCGGCGCGGATCGCGCGAGTGGCTCCGGTGAGCCGGGAAATGATCCTGAACTTCGTCTCCCAGCACTCGCTGGGGCTGCCGAAGTCGTACTGAGCGGCGACCGGCCGGGCCGCCCCGCGCGGCCCGGCCGGAGGACACCACCCGAACCGGACGAGGAGGATTGCACACGTGAGCGAAACCACCGGCACCGAAACCACGGGTACCGAGACCACCGGTACCGAAACGCCTTTCGTGCGGTACGACCTGCGCGACGGCTTCGCGGTACTCACGCTGGATTCACCGCACAATCGGAATGCGTTGTCCTCGAAGCTGGTTCGCGAACTGCTCGACGGACTGCGCAAGGCCGGGGCCGACGAGCAGGCCCGCGGGGTGATCCTCACCCACACCGGTAACACGTTCTGCGCCGGCGCGGACCTCAAGGAAGCGCTCGACGCCGATCCGGCCGCGGCCGCCGACATCCGCACCGGATGGATGATCGACGTGCTGCGCGGCATCGTGGAACTGCACAAACCGGTGGTCGCGCAGATCGACGGCAACGTGCGCGCGGGCGGAATGGGTATCGTCGGCGCCTGCGATATCGCGGTCGCCGGACCGTCGAGCAGTTTCGCGCTCACCGAGGCGCGGCTGGGCCTGGCGCCGTTCATGATCTCGCTCACGCTGCTGCCGCGGCTGACCTCCCGGGCCGCCGCCCGTTACTACCAGACCGGCGAGACCTTCGACGCGGCCGAGGCCGAGCGCATCGGGTTGATCACCGTCGCCGCCGACGATGCCGCCGCCGAGGTCGCCCGGCTGTGCGGCGCATTGCGCAAGGGATCCCCGCAGGGGCTGGCCGAAAGTAAGCGGCTGGTGAATGCGTCCCTGGTCGCCGAATTCGATCGCACCGCCGATGAGCTGGCCAAACGCTCCGGCAGTTTCTTCGGCACGCCCGAGGTGATCGAGGGGATGACAGCCTTCTTCCAGCGCCGCCCACCCAGCTGGGCAGAATGAACCGATCATGACCGCATCGCACGAACCCAAGCAGGACCGCAGCCGGGCCACCCGGCAGCGATTGCTCGAGGCCACCATCGACTGTCTGGCCGATATGGGCTGGGCGGCGGCCACTGTCGCGGTCGTCGCCGAACGGGCCGGGGTCTCGCGCGGGGCGGCTCAGCATCATTTCCCCACCCGCGAGGATCTGATCACCGCCGCCCTCGAGTACATGTTCGACACCCGGATGGCACAGGCCAAGACCGAGGCGGCGGCCGTGACCGAGGTGGCGCAGGGTGTCGGCCGCACCGAGGCGGTGGTGGCGCAGCTGGTCGAGTCCTATACGACTCCGCTGTTCAAGGCGGCGCTGCAGGTGTGGACCCATGCCGCGGCGGATCCGGTATTGCGCGAACGCATCGTGCCGCTCGAGGCGCACTTCGGCCGGGTCTCGCACCGATTGGCCGTCGAGGCGCTCGGCGTCGACGACTCCGATCCGGTCGCCCATCACCTGGTGCAGGCCACCCTCGACATGGCCCGCGGCCTGGGGCTGGCCGATGTCCTGACCGACGACTCGGTCCGCCGCAAGCAGATCGTGCACCAGTGGGCGGTAACCCTGCACATGGGACTGCACACGCCACACTGACATCACGCCCGCCGGTGGGAACAGCGCTGCTGGGAAGGGTGCTGGGCTGCGCTAGCGTAATCGGGCAATGCATCAGATGGAGAGCGAGGGGAAATCGATCATGGATTCGGGTTCTGCGGCAGCTCTGGAAGGTATCCGGCAGGGATATCTCAACGGCGATCCGGTGGCGACCGCGTTGTTCATCCCACTGTTCTTCATCGCCGGAATCTTCGGCCTCATCCAGGGGCGGCCTTTCTGAGACCGCGAATGTGAGCACCCGATTTGGTGCCGTCGCCCGGGACCGATAAGCTGACCGGGCTCCGGTTGCCGGAGCGCAGTTCTCGGCCCCGTCGTCTAGCGGCCTAGGACGCCGCCCTCTCAAGGCGGTAGCGCGGGTTCAAATCCCGTCGGGGCTACAACCACGCGATGCCCGCCCTCTTCGAGGGCGGGCATCGTCGTTTCCGGGGGCAACTGTCGCCGGCGCGCTCACCGCGGGGCGGTCAAGTCGTAGATCGTCACCCCGTCCACGTTCTGTGCGGTGAAGTGGTTACGCACCCAGGCGGTGATCCGCACGGCCGTCGAATCCTGCGCACCGTCGCCCGGTCCGCGATCCGCACCGTCGACGAAGTAGTGGATGTCGAGCGCCGCGACGTGGTCGCGGAACTGATCCAGGGTCGGGGAGGGATCGCTGCCGTTGAATCCGCCGATCGCCATCACCGGCAATTGGGTGGCGAGCTGATATCCGGCCGCCCGATTCGAGCTCACGGTCGCCGCGACCCATTCGTAGGCTTCGCCGTCGCGGTCCAGGAGGGCGGTCAACGTCTCGCTCGGTGTGCTGACCTGCATCGCGTTGCCGCCGGGGTTGTCGCGACCCCAGGGGCCCACCGCGAGACCGCCCGCCCGGCCACCGTGGTCACCGGCCCGCACGAAACCCTCGGCGCCCGAACTCTGCTCCCACGGCATCCGCATACCCGCGGGAAAACGCATGGGCATCCTGGGCCCGGCGCTGGGAATCGGCCCGGTATGCGCGGTCGCGACGGTGTCGACGGTATAGGCGAGCGGCCCCGCGACACCGGCCACGCCCGCGGCGATCGCCAGCGCGACAGCGATCCGCCGCGGCGCCGGAAACAGCAGTGCGACGGTGACCACGATCCCGCCGACAAGCACCAGCCAGCGCAGCCACGGCACGAATTCGAGATTGCGCGACAACAACATCCACGCCGTGGCGGTCGTCGTCGCCATCGTCACCGTGGCGACTACGCGGACCCAGGTCCGTTCCCGATGCCGCCACAGCATCGTGATGCCCGCACCGACGAGTGCCGCGATCGCCGGGGCCAGCGCCACCGTGTAGTACTGATGGAAGATGCCCCGCATGAAGCTGAACACCAGGGCGGTCACCACCAGCCAACCGCCCCACAGTACGAGCGCGGCGCGCTGGGGATCGGTGCGGGATGCCTTGCCGCGCAGCACTATTGCCGCGACGAGCAGGATCAGCGCGGCCGGGAGCAGCCAGGCGATCTGTCCGCCCTGGGCCGGCTGGAACAACCGGGTAATCCCGCTTTCGCCCCGGAATCCGCCGCCGGGCGGCCCGAGGCTGCCGACCTCGTCCCCGTTGAGCCGGCCCAGTCCGTTGTATCCGAAGGTCAGTTCCAGTACCGAATTATGCTGGGAGCCACCGAAATACGGCCGAGAATCTGCCGGCCACACTTCGGCGAGCAGAATCCACCAGCCGGCGGCGGCGACCATGGCCGCCGCCGCGGCGCCCAGTTGCGCGATTCGCTTGCCCAGGCGCGGCGGGCCGGCGATCAGGTAGGTGGTCGCGAGCGCGGGCACCACCAGCAGCACCTGCAATTGCTTCGCCAGGAAGCCGAATCCGACGAAGGCGCCGCACAGGATGAGCCACCGCAGCCGCCCGTTCTCGAGTGCGCGCGTCATCGCCCAGCATGCCGCCACCATCAGCAGGACCAGCAGGGCGTCCGGATTGTCGAACCGGAACATCAGGGCCGCCACCGGTGTCACGGCCAGCACCGTGCCCGCGAGTAGTCCGGCCACCGGCCCGAACGGCCGGCGCACGGTCGCCCACAGCAACGCGACCGCGCCCACGCCCATCAGCACCTGCGGCACCAGCAGGCTCCAACTGGACAGCCCGAACGCCCGTACCGCCAGATCCATCGGCCACAGGGCGGCCGGGGTCTTGTCCACGGTGATCGCATTCGCGGCATCCGAGGAACCGAAGAGAAACGCCTTCCACGACACCGAACCTGCCTGTGCCGCAGCCGCGTAGAAGGCGTTCGCCCACCCGTTGGCACTCAGATTGCACAGGTAGGCGATGGTTGTCGCGAGCAGGAGGACGGTCAGCGCCGGCCGTTCCCATCGGCGCCGATCCGGGACCGGCGCCGGCGGTGCGGCCGATGCGGACCCGGACATCGGCCGGGTGAGGGTTGTGGTCACCGTGGCTGGGTCGAAACCCGCGCGGTCGCGATGTCCTCGACGGCGCTGCCGGCGACCGCATTGCGGAAAACCCAGCGCAGCCCCACGAATCGGGTCAGCGTCG
Organism: Nocardia sp. BSTN01; assembly: GCF_015354405.1. GTDB lineage: Bacteria > Actinomycetota > Actinomycetes > Mycobacteriales > Mycobacteriaceae > Nocardia. The sequence goes on from NZ_JADKYP010000093.1 coordinate 7,606, forward strand.
CCACCAGATTCGCGACCACCAGCACCAGCAGTTCCACGTGCACGGACGCGTCCGGCGCCCACCGGTGCAGCGCGAACAGCGAACCGCTGGTCAGCAGCCAGGCGAAGGCGAAGATCAGCAAGCCCTGGAAGTGGTGGGAGACCGCGTTGCCCGAACCGCGCACGCCGAAGGTGAAGGCGCGGTTCGCCGCGGTGTTGGCGACCGCGGTGATCAGCAGGGCGGCGAAGTTCGCGGGCTGGGCGCCGACCACGGACTGCAGCATCACATACAGGAGCATGTAGGCCAGCGTGGAGAGCACACCGATGATGCCGAAGCGCACCAGCTGCCCGACCATGCCCAGCGGCACCCCGTCCACCAGCGGTTCCCGTCCGATGGCGGCGCGCAGTTCGTTGATCGGCAGGGCGCCGGTGGCCAGCCCGCGGCCCACCCGCCACACGCCGAGCAGATCCTTGCGGGCGGTGTCGACGATGTCCACGCGGCTGTCCGGATCGTCGATCCAGTCCACCGGAACCTCGTGGATGCGCAGCCCGGCGCGTTCGGCGATCACCAGCAGTTCGGTGTCGAAAAACCACTCCCCGTCCTGGACCAGCGGCAGGATGCGGCGCGCCACATCGGTGCGCATCGCCTTGAATCCGCATTGGGCGTCGGAGAACCGGGCCTGCAGTGAGGCCCGCAGGATCAGGTTGTAGCAGCGGGAGATGATCTCGCGCTTGGGGCCGCGCACCACGCGCGAGGATTTCGCCAGCCGGGTGCCGATCGCCAGATCGGAATGTCCGGAGACCAGCGGGGCCACCAGCGGCAGCAGGGCGTTGAGGTCGGTGGACAGGTCGACGTCCATATATGCGACGACCTGTGCGTCGGAGGCCTCCCACACCGCACGCAGCGCGCGTCCGCGGCCCTTGCGGTCGAGGTGGACGACCTCGACCTCGGGCAGCTCCGCGGCGAGTTCGTGCGCTACGGAAAGGGTGGAGTCGGTGGATGCGTTGTCCGCCACCGTGATTCGGGTCGAGAACGGGAAACCGTCACGCAGGAATGCGTGCAGCCGGCGGACACATCCGGCGAGATCGCGCTCCTCGTTGTACACAGGGATCACGACCTCGAGCACCGGTGTGCGCGTCGAGTCGGGGGTGGTGGCCGCCTGGAACGCCATCGCTGTCTCGGTCATGATCCCAATCTCGGGGATCAGCCTTGGGCAGCGCTGCGTCCGACCTGTGAGCTTCCTGGGAGCGCGCCGGTTCGTCCGACCTGGTCGTGAGGCGAATTCAGTTTTCGCGCAGCCGCCACAGCGGTGACACCGGACCGTGGCCGGCGCCGAGGTCGTAGGCATCCTTCAGGCAGCGCGTGGTCCACTCCTTGGCGAATGCCACCGCCTCCGGCACCTGATAGCCGTGCGCCAGGGCGCAGGCGGAGGCGGCGGCCAGGGTGTCGCCGCCGCCGTGATCGTTGCCGGTCGTGATGCGGGGTGCGGTGAGCTCGTGGAAGCGGTCGCCGTCGAACAGCAGATCGGTGCTGAATTCGGAGGAGCGCAGATGGCCGCCCTTGACGACGGCCCAGCGCGGGCCGAGTGCGATCAGCGCCTCGGCGGCCTTGCGGGCGCTGCGGTCGTCGGTGACGGTGATGCCGGTGAGCAGCCGCACCTCGTCCAGATTCGGGGTCACCAGCGTGGCGCGCGGAATGAGGACCGAGCGCAGTGCGTCCAGAGCTTCCGCGTGCAGCAGCGGGTCGCCGTGCATGGAGGCCGCCACCGGGTCGACCACCAAGGGCACTGTGCCGTCGCGTCCGATACCGACCTCGTCGCAGACCTGTGCCACGGCCTCGATGATCGCGGTCGAGGCCAGCATGCCGGTCTTGGCCGCCGCGACCCCGATATCGCCGGTCACCACCCGCACCTGATCGGCGACGGTCTGCGGCGGAATCTCGTGGAAACCGCTGACCCCGACCGAGTTCTGCACCGTCACCGCGGCCACCGCCACGCACGCATGGACGCCGAGCAGTGCCATGGTCCGCGAATCGGCCTGAATTCCGGCCCCACCCCCGGAGTCGGTTCCGGCGATCGTCAGCACCCGGACCGGCGTAGTGCCCGGTTCCGGCAACGGCAGCAGTTTCACGAGACAGACCCTACGACGCGCCGGCACGCGACCGCAGTGTGGTCGTCCACGCGGCCGTGCTGACGGCGCATTACGCCGATGCGGGAGTACGGACGCGTACGGTCGGGCCAACAGGATCATTCGGATCCTGCCGAACAAAGGACCCTCATGTCCGATAAATCTCCGCGCAGCACCATGTCCAAGAAATCCGGCAAGTCGCTGAAGGAGAAGCGAGCGGAGAAGAAGGCCAAGGGCGTGACCCCATCGGGTGTGGAGACCACGGTCGACGGGAAGAAGCAGCGGTAGGGCACCCCGGCTGAGCAGTCGGCACGACTGCTCAGCCGCCGGGGGATTCACCGGACCCGGGCGAAGAACGTCCGGATGTCGCCGACCAGCACCTGCGGCGCCTCGTGCGCGGCGTAGTGTCCGGCCGCGTCGTTGGGGCCGCCGGTCACCGATGCCACGTCGTAGGAATTCCAGCTGACGATGTTCTCGTGGTCGCGCTCGGCGAACCGGCGGATCGACCGGAAATCCCCGGCGAACATGGCCAGCGCGGTCGGGGTGGTGGTCGGCCCGGACGGACGCTCGGTGGCGTGGGCGTTCTCGTAGTAGAACCGGATCGAGGAGGCCGCGGTGCCGGTGAGCCAGTACAGCGCGATATTGCCGATCACGAATTCCGGATCGAGACTTTCGCCGAAAAGCTGTGCGTTCCAGCCCAGCAGCCCGAGCGGAGAGTCGCTCAGCGCGTAGGCCAGCGTCTGGGGCTGCTGGCTGCACAGGATGTTGAACGCCATCTTGTTGTCCTGGAACCACTGCAGGTGTGCGAGCGCCCCCAGATCCTCTTCGGACAGTCCGTCGAATTCGGCCGGGTCGCCGGAGGGGAAGGAGAACAACTGCGTCACGTGCACACCCACCACGCGATCGCCGGCCAGCCGGCCGATCTCCGGGGAGATCATCGACCCACCGTCGTTGCCGATGGCGCCGAAGCGCTGGTAACCGAGCCGGTCCATCAGCTCCACCCAGGCGCGGGCGGTGCGCTGGGTGTCCCAGCCGGTGCTGCGGGTCGGGCCGGAGAAGCCGAAGCCCGGCAGCGACGGCAGGACCACGTGGAAGGCCGGATGGTCGGGGGATTCCGGTTCGGTCAGCGCCTCGATCACGTCCAGGTACTCCAGCACCGAACCGGGCCAGCCGTGGGTGAGGATGACCGGTAGCGCATCCGGACGCGACGAGCGGACGTGCAGGAAGTGAATATCCTCGCCGTCGATCTGCGTGCGGAACTGCGGATGCGCATTCAGTCGCGCTTCCGTTGCGCGCCAATCGAAGTCGTTCAACCAGTACTTCGCCAGCGCGCGCACCCGATCGCCCGGCACACCGTAGGCGTCAGCGACGCCGGGTAGCTCGTCCGGCCACAGCGCCCGGTGCAGCCGGTCGGCGAGGTCGTCGAGGCGGTCTTGCGGGATGTCGATGTGGAACGGGCGGATGGTCATGATCGTCTCCATTTCGGAACGGAATGTTTCGTTCTGTTAGAACCGTATCAGAACGGATCATTCCGTTTCAAGTGTTACGCTGAAACCATGCCGAAATCAGCCGATTCCCCAGCTCACCAGGCGCTTCCCGGTCGCAAGGCGCAGGCCGCACGCAACGACGGGATCATCCTCGATGCCGCGCGCGCGGTCTTCCTCGCCGATGCGACCGCCCCGATCTCGGCCGTGGCCGAACGGGCCGGTGTGGGAATCAGTGCGTTGTACCGCCGCTATCCGAGTAAGGAGGCGCTGCTGCGCACGCTCTGCTACCAGGGTTTGTGCCGCTACAACGCCGAGGCCGAGGCCGCGCTCGAGTCGGCGTCCGACGCCGACGTGCTCGCCGAATTCCTGCGCCGGGTGGTCGACGCCGATGTGCATTCGCTGACCGTGCGACTGGCCGGCACGTTCACCCCGGACGAATCGTTCGCGCCTCAGGTGCGACGCTCCGCGGAGCTGAACGAGGAAATACTGCGCCGGGCGCGGGTTTCCGGCGCCGTCCGCGACGGAGTGACGATCGCCGATCTCAGCCTGGTCCTGGAGGCCTGCGCCGCGATCATCCTCCCCGACGCCACTCGAACCGCACAGTTGCGCCACCGCATACTCGCGCTGCTGCTCGACGGACTGCGCACCCCCGGCGAACTCCCCGGTCCCGCACCGCAACCCGACGATTTCGTCGCGCGCTGGCAGCCCCGGAAGTAGCGGCGACGCCACGGCGGGCGCCGATGGAGCGGCGTGGGTAGCCGCCGAGATCACCGGTCGGCGGAACCGGCGCCGACCCACCTGCCGAGTGCCGTGCTCAGCCCCTCGGTGGTGGAAGTGCTTGCGGCCCAAGCGATATACCCGTCCGGCCGGATGAGGGTGTACACGGGCGCCGGAACGGAGCCGAATCCGGGGATGATCCATTCGGTGGCCGGATCCGTGGCGCACACGATCTCGACGCGATCCTTCCATGCGCTGATATCGGGAATCTCGGCGGCGTTGCGTACCAACAGAATCGGGTATCCGGAACGCATCAGCTCGTGCACGCGGGTGGCCCCGTCGGCGGTCGCGATATCGGCGTCCGGCACGCGCCGGCCGCACAGTGGGTGCTCGTCCCCGCAGTCGTAGCGGATGTCCAGTGCGGTGATCATGAGCCCGAGGCGGTGGCGCACCTCGTCGATGTCGAAAAGGTCGGACATGCTCTCGCGCAACGCGTCTGCGTGCGCACCCGGTCGGGACAGCGCCGTCTGGGCGCGCGTATTCCGCAGTACACGCGCGGCGATCGGATGGCGTTCGGATTCGTAGGTGTCCAGCAGTGCGTCGGAGGCGTTGCCGCGCAGCACGGCCGCGATCTTCCAGCCCAGATTGACCGCATCCTGCAGCCCCAGATTCTGGCCCTGGCCACCGGCCGGGAAATGGATGTGCGCGGCGTCGCCCGCGAGGAACACCCGGCCGACGCGGTAGCGATCGGCCTGCCGGGCGGCATCGCCGTAGTGGGTGACCCACCGCGGGCTGTGCATGCCGAAATCGGTGCCCGCGAGTTCGGTGAACGCGTCGCGGAATTCGTCGAAGGTCAACGAACTGCCACGTTCGCGCACCCGGTCGTGGCACTGGGCGATCAACCGGTACCACCCGGGCTCGAACTGGATCACCGAATAGTCGCCGGTCGCGCCGCGGGCGCCGAAGAACGGCTCGGCGGGCGGAGCGGCGAGTTCGACGTCGGCGATCATGCCCGTCACCGTCGCGTCCGTACCATCGAATCCGATGCCCGCGAGCTTGCGCACCGAACTGCGCCCGCCGTCGCAGCCGACCAGGTAGACGGCGCGAATCCGGCGGGGACGGCTCCCGCCGACCTCGACGTCCACCCCGGAATCGTCCTGGCGGAAACCGATGACGGGCGAATCCCACTGCACGGGCGCGCCGGCCGCCGTCGCGTGGCGGTCCAATTCGCGCTCGATCACCGACTGCAATACCGCGAGGGTGTAGGGGAAACGGGTGTGGAAATCGCCGAAGTCCAACGGGAGTCCGCCGAAGTGGCCGCGCGGCAGTGTGCGCCCCTGTCGCAGGAGGTCGTCGAGCAGGCCGCGCTGGTCGAGGATCTCCATGGTGCGCGCGTGGATACCTCCGGCCCGGGATTCACCGGTGCGCGCCGGCAGCGCGTCCAGTACCTCCACCGCGACCCCGGCCAGTCGCAATTCGTACGCCAGCATCAGCCCGGTAGGTCCGCCACCTGCGACGACTACATCCGTTGTCCGCACGACCCGCTCCTTAACGTTGTTAAATCCTTAACGTCGTTAAGGACACCAGAACATTGTTAAGCTGTCAAGCAATCGACTGGGAGGTGCGATGAAACTCGACGCCAACGCCATCGGCGCGGCCGCGCTGGAGCTGCTGGACGAGACCGGGCTCGACGGGCTGACCATGCGCAAGGTGGCGTCGGCGCTGAATGTGCAGGCGCCGGCGCTCTACTGGCATGTCAAGAACAAGCAGGAACTGCTCGATGTGATGGCGCGCGCGGTCTTCGCCGCCGCGGTCGACCGCGTGGAGGGGCCGCGCCGGGGCGAGACCTGGCAGGACTGGATCGCCGAACTGGCCGGGCGCCTGCGCGGTTCGATGCTGCGGCACCGCGACGGCGGCCGACTGCTCGCCGGTACCTTCATCAGCGACGAATCCATGTGGCGCACCATGGAATTGACCCTACGCACGCTGGAGGACGCGGGGTTCTCCGCCGACGAGGCCGGGTGGGTCTTCCCGATCGTCCTGCATTACACGGTCGGATTCGTGATCGAGGAGCAGGCCCGCACCGGTACGGATTACGGTGCCGACAACCCCTATGCGCACATCGACCGGGCGGTCGACCCCGATCGCTATCCGCGCACGGCGAATCTGGTCACGAAGCTGTCCGCCGTAGATCCGGACGACGAATTCGACCACGGCGTCCGCGTGATCCTCACCGGCATCCGGACGCTCGCGAACATCGAGCGATGAGCTGGCATCCGCGGGCCGGCGGCACATCTGCGGCGCCGACGCCCACCCTGGCGGCGGGCGGCGTCGGCGCGCGCAGCGCAACGGCAATGCCGTTACGGCACAACAGCTTTCGCTGTCACGACACGACCGGCAGGTAGACCTTTCCGCCGGCCTCGGCGAATTCGGCCGACTTCTCGGCCATACCGGCCTCGATGGCCTCCACGTCGGTGAGCCCCTGCTTCTCCGCGTACTCGCGCACATCGGCGGAGATGCGCATCGAGCAGAACTTCGGGCCGCACATCGAGCAGAAGTGCGCGGTCTTGGCGGGTTCGGCGGGCAGCGTTTCGTCGTGGTACTCCCGCGCGGTGTCGGGGTCCAGCGACAGCGCGAACTGGTCGTGCCAGCGGAATTCGAAGCGCGCCTTGGACAACGCGTCGTCGCGTTCCTGCGCCCGCGGATGCCCCTTGGCGAGGTCGGCCGAATGCGCGGCGATCTTGTAGGTGATCACGCCGGTCTTCACATCGTCGCGGTTGGGCAGCCCCAGATGTTCCTTCGGGGTGACGTAGCAGAGCATCGCGGTGCCGGCCTGCGCGATGATCGCCGCGCCGATCGCCGAGGTGATGTGGTCGTAGGCCGGTGCGATATCGGTGGCGAGCGGGCCCAGCGTGTAGAACGGCGCCTCCTCGCACAGTTCCTCCTCGAGCCGCACGTTCTCTACGATCTTGTGCATCGGGACGTGGCCCGGGCCCTCGATCTTCAGATCGTA
>NZ_JADKYP010000094.1 GCF_015354405.1 Nocardia sp. BSTN01
CGCGAAGGCCTGCAGATCGGTGTTGCGGGCCTGGGCCAGCAGCTCGGCGAAGGTCATGCCGCCGTCGACGTTCGTGCGCAACACCAGTGTGTTGACGAACATGCCGATCAGATCGTCGAGCGCGGCCTCCCCGCGACCGGCGACCGGCGTGCCGATCGCGATGTCGGAGGTACCCGACAGCCGCGCCAGCAGGATCGCCAGCGCGCCGTGCACCACCATGAACGGCGAGGCGTTGTACTTGCGGCCGAGGTCGGCCAGTCGCCGCTGGGTTTCCGGCGAGATGACGAACGAATAGGTGCCACCGCGATACGTCGCCACCGCCGGGCGCGGCCGGTCGGCGGGCAGCACCAGTTCGTCGGGCAGATCGGCGAGTTCGCGGGTCCAGTACCGAATCTGGTTGGAGATCAACGAGTTCGGATCGTCCTCCGAACCCAGCACCTCGCGCTGCCACAGCGCGTAGTCGGCGTACTGCACCGGCAGTTCGGTCCAGGCCGGCTGCTCCCAGTTGGTGCGCGCGGCGTAGGCGACCATCACGTCGCGGGCCAGCGGATGCATCGACCAGCCGTCGGCGGAGATGTGGTGCACCACCATACCGAGCACGAACTCGGTTTCGCTGATCTCGAAAAGCCGTGCGTGCAACGGCACTTCGTTGGTCACGTCGAACGACATGGAGGCCAGTTCGACGAGGTGGTCGATCAGATTGTGCTCGGTCACCGGCACCGGGGTGAGGTCCGGCACGATCTGCGCCGCGTCGAGCACCACCTGCACCGGCGCGCTGCCGGTCTCCGGGAACACCGTGCGCAGCGATTCGTGGCGGTCGATCACGTCGATGACCGCGACCTGGAGGGCGGCCACGTCCAATTCACCCGACAGCCGCATGGCGACCGGGATGTTGTTGACCGCCGAGGAGGTGTCGTAGCGGTTGAGGAACCACAGCCGCTGCTGTGCGAGCGACAACGGCACCTGTTCGGGGCGTTCCCGTGCCACCAGCGACTTGCGCGCACCGTCGCCCGCATGCGATTCCACTCGCGCGGCCAGCGCGGCCACGGTGCTCGCCTCGAACAGCATGCGCAACGGGACGCGGGTGTCGAGCGCGTTGCCCAAGCGCGAGGCCACCTGGGTGGCGATCAGCGAATTGCCGCCGAGGTCGAAGAAGTCGTCGTCCGCGCCGACCCGGGGCACCCCCAGAACCTCGCCGAAGGTCTGGGCGACGATCTCCTCGATCGGAGTTGCGGGAGTGCGGAATTCGCGCACCTCGAACACCGGCGCGGGCAACGCTTTGCGGTCCAGCTTGCCGGACGGGTTCAGCGGCAGCGCGTCGAGCACCACGATCGCCGAGGGCACCATGTACGCCGGCAGCCGCCGGTGCAGCGAAGCCTTGATGTTGTCGATGTCGACCGGCCCGGCCGGGGTGACGGCGTAACCGACGAGCTGATCACCGGCGACGGTGTCCAGGACGAGGACCACTGCCTGGTTGACCGCCGGATGCTCGGTGAGCGCGGCCTCGATCTCCCCGAGTTCGATGCGCTGACCGCGGAACTTCACCTGAAAGTCGGTGCGGCCGATGTATTCCAGCACCCCCGCGCGGCCGACCTCGGGTGCGTCCGGTTCGGTCCAGCGGACCAGGTCACCGGTGCGGTACAGCCGTGATCCGGGCGGGCCGAACGGGTCGGCTACGAATCGATCGGCGGTCAGGTCGGGGCGGCCGTGATAGCCGCGCGCGACCTGCACCCCGCCGAGGTACAGCTCACCGGGCACCCCGACCGGAACGGGAGACAGACCCTGGTCGAGTACGTAGGCGCGCGTGTTCCACACCGGGCGGCCGATGGGCACCGTGGCCGGGGCGACGGTGTCCAGGTGCCATGCGGTCGCGTGCACGGTGAATTCGGTCGGGCCGTACAGGTTGTGCAGCGCGGCGGTGGAGAACTGCCGGAACGCGGTCACCGTCGCCGGCGGCAGCGCCTCTCCAGCGACGAGAACGGCACGCAGCGAGGCACATTCGGCCGGAACTGCGGCACCGACGAAGACCGACAGCATCGACGGCACGAACGACGTCATGGTGACCCGATGACGGCCGATGATCTCCGACAGATACACCGGATCGCGATGCCCGTCCGGTGCCGCGATGAGCATCTTCGCACCGACCGCCAGCGTGCCGAACAACTCCCAGACCGACACGTCGAAGGTCACCGGGGTCTTCTGCAGCACCACATCGGCCGGCCCCATGCGGTATTGCGCGGTGATCCAGGCGATCTGGTTCACCACAGCGGCATGTGCGACCGCGACACCCTTCGGACGGCCGGTGGAGCCGGAGGTGTAGAGCACGTATGCGGTATTGCTCGGCCGCAGCTGGGCGAGTCGATCGGCATCGCCGACCGGGGTCGGCGAATAGTCGCCCAGGTCGACGGTGTCGACCGCGATCACCGGGATGTCGCTCGCGGCGACCCCGTCGTCGGTGGTCGTCAGCAGGCAGACCGGGCCCGAGGAGGCCAGCACGTAGTCGGTGCGCTCGGCCGGATGGTCGGGGTCGAGGGGCACATACCCACCACCGGCGGTCATCACCGCATAGATCGCGACGAGCATATCCACCGAACGCCGGATGCCGACGCCGACCAGTGATTCCGGTCCCACGCCCAGGTCGATCAGCTTGCGAGCCAAACGATTGACGCGCGCGTCGAATTCGGCGTAGGTGAGCTCGATCGGCTCGCCGCCGTCCTCGCGCATGCCGCCGTCGAACACCACGGCGAGCTCGTCGGGCCGCTGCCGTACCTGCTCGGCGAACAGATCCAGCACCGTCGGAGCCGAAACTCCGTGCGCGGTCTCGTTCCAGCCCGAGAGCACCGTGACCCGTTCGGCATCGTCGAGCAGATCGATCTCACGCACCGCCGTATCCGGGTGCGCGGCAACAGATTTCAGGATCCGCAGATAGCGTTCGGTGAATTCGGCGACGGTCGGCGCGTCGAACAGATCGGTGGCGTAGGAGACCTCCGCAACCATCCCGGCGGGCGCACCGGAGCCGGAACGCTCCTCGGTGATGGTCCACTGCAGGTCGAATTTGGCGATGTCGACGTCCAGTTCGTCGGCGGTCACCGACAATCCGGGCAGTTCCAAGGTGGCGTGCGACATCTCCTGGAACGACAGCATCACCTGGAACAACGGATGCCGCGCCTGCGATCGGGTCGGGTTCAGCACCTCGACCAGTCGTTCGAACGGCACGTTGACGTGCGCGAATCCGGCGAGGTCGACTTCCCGGGTCTGCGCCAGGAATTCGCTGAACGCGATGCTGCCCTCGACCTCGGAACGCAACACCAGCGTGTTGACGAACATGCCGATCAGGTCGTCGAGCGCCTGTTCACCGCGACCGGCGACCGGCGTGCCGACAGCGATATCGCTGGTACCCGACAACCGGGCCAGCAGAACGGCCAACGAGGCGTGCATGACCATGAACAGGCTGACACCGTGGGCCCGGGCCAGTTCGACCAATTGCCCATGCAATTCGGCGTCGATGGCGAAATCGACCCGGCGGCCGCGGAAGCTCTGCACCGGCGGCCGCGGGCGATCGGCGGGCAATTCCAGCTGATCCGGCAGACCGGCCAAAGCCTCTCGCCAATACCCGATTTCGCGGGCGGCGATGGAATCCGGATCGGCCTCCGAACCGAGCAGTTCCCGCTGCCAGAGGCTGTAGTCCTGGTACTGGACCGGCAGCGGTGACCAGGCGGGGGCCGAACCGGCCGCACGCGCCAGATATGCGGCCGCGACGTCGCGCGCCAGGGGACCGAAGGAGAATCCGTCCGCGGCGATGTGGTGAACGACGAAAGCGACCGCGAAGTCCCGTGTTCCATTGTCGCGGCCGGCGGAGATCTCGAATATCCGCACCCGGATCGGAAGTTCCCGAGACACATCGAATCCGGCGGACGCGAAGGCCGCCAGCGCATCGTGCAGATCCGCCGCGTCGATCGGCTCCACCTCGATACCCAGGTCGACCTGTTCGGCCGGAATAACGAACTGATAGCCGCCGGCGCCGGACTCGGGGAAGATGGTGCGCAGCGATTCCTGCCGCTCCACCACGTCACGCAGCGCGGTCTGCAGCGCGTCGATGTCGACGGTGCCACTCAGCCGCACCACGAAAGGCAGGTTGTAGGTGGGCGCGGCGGGGTCGAACTGGTTGATGAACCACATCCGCTGCTGTGCCAGCGACAGCGGAACCCGGTCCGGGCGATGCTGCGCGACCAGCGGCGGGCGCGCCGCGAAGTCGCCGTCGCCGCCGTGTTCGGCCGCGGCGTCGGCCCGGGCCGCGATACCGGCCACGGTGGGCGTCTCGAACAGCGCCCGCACGCCCAGCTGTACGCCGAACGCGGCAGAGATGCGCGCGACGACCTGGGTCGCCACCAGCGAGTTGCCGCCGAGGTCGAAGAAATTGTCGTCCACGCCGACCCGGGGCTGGCTCAGCACGTCGGCGAAGACGCCGGCGACGATCTCCTCGGCCTGCGTGCGGGGGGCGCGGTAACCGGTCGCATCGGCGCTGAACACGGGTTCGGGCAGCGCTTTGCGATCCAGCTTGCCGGAGGTGTTGAGCGGGAACGCGTCCAGCACCATGATCGCGGCGGGCACCATGTAGCTGGGCAGCTTCTCGGCCACGAACCGGGTGAGATCCGCCCCGTCGATCGAATATCCCGGCGCCGGAACGACATACGCCACCAGCTGCTGACCGGTCGCGGTGTCGACCACCAGCACGACGGCCTGGCTGACGGCCGGATGCGCCAGCAGATCGGTTTCGATCTCGCCGAGCTCGATGCGCTGGCCGCGGAACTTGACCTGGAAGTCGGTACGGCCGATGTACTCCAGCACACCGGTCCCGTCGGCCTGCCGGCCCCAGCGCACCAGGTCGCCGGTGCGGTACATGCGCTCGCCGGTGCTCGAGAAGGGATTGGCGACGAACCGATCCGAGGTCAGATCGGGCCGGCCGCGGTACCCGCGCGCCAGCTGCCGCCCACCCAGATACAGCTCACCCGGGGCGCCGATCGCGGCCGGACGCAGCCGCGAATCCAGCACGTAGACATCGACATTCCATTCCGGGATACCGATCGGGACGGTGGTGGTGTCGGCGGCGGTGGCCTCCCAGTAGGTCACCGAGACCGCGGCCTCGGTGGGGCCGTAGAGGTTGTGCAGGCCGGCGTCCGGGTTGATCGCCCGGAACATCGCGGCGGTCTCCGGCGGCAGCGCCTCACCGATGACGAAAACCGCACGCAGCGAATCACATTGACCCGCGGTGGCGTGCGAGGCGAAAACCGTCAGCATCGACGGCACGAAGTCGGTGACGGTCACCGCGTGCCGCTCGATCATCTGCGCGACGTAGACCGGATCGCGATGCCCGTCCGGATCGGCGACCACCAGTTTCGCGCCGGCCATCAGCGGCAGGAAGTAACCCCACAGCGAGACGTCGAAGGTGGTGGCGGTCTTCTGCAGATAGACGTCGGCCTCGGTCAGGCCGTATTCGTGCAGCATCCACAGCTGCTGATTGACGATGGCGTGGTGGGTGACCGCGACGCCCTTGGGCCGGCCGGTCGAACCGGAGGTGTAGATGACGTACGCGGTATTGTCCGCGCGCAGCGGCGCGAGCCGGTCGGCGTCGGTGATCGGCGCATCGGACACACCGGTGGTGTCGAGCGTGTCGATCCGCACCTGCCGCACCGAATCCGGCAGGTCCACCTCGTCGGTGGAACTGGTCAGCACGCACACCGGGCCCGCGCTGTCGAGGATGTAGGCGGTGCGCTCGGCCGGATGATCCGGATCGATGGGCACGTACGCGCCACCGGCCTTCAGCACCGCGTGCATGCCGACGACCAGATCCAGCGAACGCCGCATGCCCAGTGCCACCAGCGATTCCGGGCCCACACCGTCGGCGATCAGGGTCCGCGCCAGGCGGTTGACCCGGGCGCCGAATTCGGCGTAGGTCAGCGTCTGCCCCTGGAAGTCGATGGCGGTCCGGCCGGGCGTGCGCGCGATCGCGGCGTCCAGCAGGGCCGAGAGCGTGGTGGTCGGCACCTCGTGAGCGGAGCGGTTCCAGCCGGTGACGGTGGCGTCCCGCTCGACGGCCGTGGTGATCGGCAGACCCCACAGCCGGTCCTGTTCACCCGCCTGCAGGAACCGGTCGAAGAACTCGAGGAAGCGCGAATGATGGTGGCGCGCTTCGTCTTCGGTGTAGAGGTTCGGGTTGGTCTCGAAGTCGATCCGGGACCGCGCACCGCCCTCGGTCTGATAGAAGTTGACGCCGAGATCCTCGATGGAACCGGTGGAGAGCACATGCAAGCGGCCCGGCGTGTTGCCGAGTTTCAGCTCGTCCTGGAACAACATGATGTTGACCCAGGGGCCGAAGAACTCCGTCGTCACCACACCGTCGCCGACGCCCGATTCACGGCTCGCGGCGGCCGCGTCGCGGCGGATGTCCTCGTGGCGGTAGCGCTGGTGCCGCAGCGCGCCCGAGACCTCCGTCTGCACGGACCTGAGCAGTTCGGCGACCGTGGTGTCGTGGCCGACGTGCAAGCGCAGCGGAACGATATTCGACGTGGCGCCGCCCGAACGCCGCATCACCGCGGTGGTGCGCGCGGTGACCGGCAGGCTGAGGATCACGTCCTCGGCATCGGTCCACTGCGCCAGGTAGGCGGCGAAACCGGCGATCAACAGGACCGACGGTGTGGAGTCGTGGGCTCGCACGGCCGCGGCGAGCAGATCGTTGCGCTCGTTCGACAGTGCGGCGCCGACCACCGTGTTCAGCGGCGCGGGCGGGGCATTGCGGCCGGCGAGGCTGGTGCCCTCCTCCAGGCCGGCCACCCGCTGCGCCCAGTGTTCCTTGTCGGTCTGAAAGCGGGTGCTGTCGCGGTAGGCGAGTTCGGATTCGACCAGATCCCGCAGGTCGGAGGCCTTGAGCGGTTTCGGTTCGACCCCGTCGCGGTAGGCCGTGTAGCGCTCGGCGATCCGGTTCACCTGGTTCACCGCGCCGAAACCGTCGAGGGCGATGTGGTGGGCGCGGGAGTACCAGAACCAATGGTCGTCGGCGAGCTGCAATGCCACCGAACGCACCAGGCGGTCGGTGACCATATTCAACGGGTGGGCGATGTCGGCGCGCATCCACTCGTGCGCGGCGGCCTCCGGATCCTCGGCGTCACGCAGATCGACGTGGTCGACGCCGTCGCTGTCGGCGAGGGTGTGGTCGACGTACTGCAGCGGCTGACCGTCACGTTCGACGATGCGCACGAAGCCGGAACCCAGCTCGTGCGAGGCGTCCAGGCTCGCGCGCGAGAGCACCTCGACGTCGATGTCACCGCGCAGGTCGACGTACTGGGCAATCGTGATCGGCACCTGCGGATCGAGATGCTGGGCGTACCAGATTCCGAGCTGCGCCGGCGACAGCGGGAACAGTTGATCCCCCGATACTGCCGCGGGCGTTACCTCGCCGCCAGCTTCGCCGTTTCCGCCGAAATCCAGCCGGTCCAACCCGTAACCTCGCTTCCGGAACGCCACGCAGCGCTCCCCGATGGCACACCGATGCCGACGCTCACCTCATCCGAGCGTGGCGTCCGGCATTCGGGGCTCACTTCGATTGCAATCAGACAAAAATGTTCATAGGACCTATCCGTCCGTCGGGCCGATCTTGTTACATGGGCCCGACCACACCCACCGGCCACGGATCGGCCTCGTTTCGAGATTCGCTGATGAACACCGAACCAATCTACCGCCAGGTACCGACAATGAGCCAAGAAGGGCGATAGCGCTCCGACATCAGCACTGGACTCCGTTGCCCCCGCCACCTCGCGGTTCGATCCGGCACTGGGAACCCGCTGGGAATTCCGGTTCCGCGTGACGGACATCGCGGTGCGCGCGGTGGGTCACGCGCCGGGTCCGGACACCGGGTGCCGCTCCCGCCCGGGGTCGTAGAGATGCGACTGCGCACAGTCGAGCGCCGGGGTCAGGGCCCGCCCGACCAGTATCACCGCGGCCTGCCGCAGCCCCGCCGCCTCCACCCGGCCGGCGATATCGGCGAGTGTCCCGCGCAGAATCCGCTGCTGCGGCTGGCTGGCCCGGTAGACCACCACCGCCGGACAGTCCGCGCCGTACTCGTCCGCCAGTTCCGCGGCCAGCTCCCGAATCCGCGTGATCGCCAGATGCAGCACCAGACTGGCCCGCGTACTTGCGAAATTCCCCAGCGCCTCGGACTCGGGCATCGCGGTCGAGCGCGCCTGCGTGCGCGTCAGCACCACCGACTGCACCACCTCCGGCACGGTCAGTTCACTGCCCAGCACCGCGGCCGCCGCCGCATACGCCGGCACCCCCGGCGTCACATCCCAGGAGATCCCCAGTCCGTCGAGCCGCCGGGTCTGCTCGGTCAGCGCCGAATAGATCGACGGATCCCCCGAACACAGCCGGGCCACATCCTTACCCGCGGCATCGGCCCGCGCGCAGTGCGCGACGATCTCGTCCAGGTCCAATCCCTGGGTATCGATCAATTCCGCCTCCGGCGCGCAATGCGCCAGCACCTCGGGGTCCAGATACGTCCCCGCATACAGGCACACCGGAGATTCCCGCATTAGCGCCACCGCCCGCAGTGTGAGCAGATCGGCCGCCCCGGGACCCGCCCCGATGAAATGCACGGTCATGCCCGGAGTCTAGGTGTCCGGCCGATCCCGGAAAGTTCGGCCCGGCCGCCCGAGCTCGCTGCCGAGCGGGCGGCGTGGTGATCTCGTTGCAGCGCAGCTTCACCGGGTGCTGCGGGGCGTAAAATCATGCCCGGGGTCATCCACAACTTCGAAGGTGACCACAATGACGAAATTCGTTCAGACCATCGAGTTCAAGACCTCGCAGCTCGACGAGTTCAATCGCACGCTGGATCGGTGGCTGACCGCCACGGAGGGAACGCGTTCGGCGACGCACAGTATGGAAACCCGGGACCGCGACCACCCGGACACCTATCTGCAGATCGTGGAATTCCCCTCCTACGAGCAGGCCATGGCGAATTCCGCGCTGCCCGAGACGACCGGCTTCGCCGAAACCCTCGCCGCCCTGTGCGACGAGCCGGCGGTCTTCCGCAATCTCGACCTGGTGCGTGAGGACGATATGGACGGCGCGGCGCGGACGTCGTTGCTGGTGCGGAATTTCGACGCCGCCGACGAGACGCGGGAATTCGAATCCGGCAGCGGGCGCCTCGAGGTCGTGCAGGCACCCTCCGGCGCGGTCGGCCGGGCCGTCTTCGAGCCGGGCTGGCGCTGGTCCACCCACGTCAAGCCGATCGCGGGAACCGACAGCTGCCAGGCCGCGCATATCGGCTACTGCGTGTCGGGGCGGATGCACATCCGGATGGACGACGGCACCGAGTGCGAGATCGGCCCCGGAGATTTCATGCAGTGCCCGCCCGGCCACGACGCCTGGACCGTCGGAGAACAAGCGTGCGTGTTGATCGACTGGGCCGCGGCCGCGGAGTACGCCCGGCGCCGCTGAGTTCTTCCGGCTACCCGGTCATATTCAGCCCACCGAGGATCTTGTCCGGCCGTACCCGCACGACCAGCTCGCCGGGGACGGCGTTGCGTCGGCCGAATTCCTCGGCGCGGTCCGGACCCATGTACCGCGCGGCGATGGCGGTCGCGGTGCGCAGGAGTTCGGCGGGGTCCTCGGAGAGGGTGGCGACGCCTTGCACCTGGAAATAGGCGTACGGCGGTTCGTCGAGGTCGACGCAGAGGGCGACGCGGGGGTCGCGCGCCAGCGCCTTGCCCTTGGCGGTGGTTGCGCCGGTATTGAAGACCAGGTCGTCGCCGTCGAGGACGAACCACACCGGATTGACGATCGGGCGGCCGTCGGAGGCGACCAGAGCCAATTTGCCGGTACGGGTTCCGGCGGCGAGGAATTCCCGCACTTCGGGATCGGTGATGGAAGGCATGAGCACACCCTAGGAAGCGGTGGCCGGTGGTGGGCCCCGACACGCGCCGACGGCCCCGGCCGCGCTCGACGTGGGCCCCGGCCGCGCTCGTCGCCGTTCAGATGGCCCCGCGCTCGCGGGCCCGCGCCACCGCCGAGGTCCGCGATCTCACGCCCAGCTTCGAATAGATATGCACCAGATGGGATTTCACCGTCGTCTCACTGAGGAACAGGTGTTTGCCGATATCGCGATTGGAATGGCCGTCGGCGACCAGGCGCAGCACCTCGATCTCCCGGGCGCTCAGGGTGGTGTCCGGTTTGCGGACGCGGGTCATCAGCTTGGAGGCGACCGAGGGCGACAGCACGCTCTCCCCCGCCGCCGCTCCGCGCACGGCGGCGAGGAGTTCCGGTGGCGGCGTGTCCTTGAGGATGTAACCGCAGGCACCCGCCTCGATGGCGCCGAGGATGTCGGCGTCGGTGTCGTAGTTGGTCACCACCAGGACGTTCGGCGGAGCGAGCAGGGCGCGTAGGGCCAGGGTCGCGTCCACTCCGGATTTGCCGGGGCCGAACCGCAGGTCCATCAGCACCAGATCGACATGTGTGGTGGTGCAGAAGGCCACGGCCTCCTCGGCGGTGGCGGCCTCCCCGACCACCGTGATGTCCTCGCCGGAATCCAGCAGGGCCCGCAATCCGGCGCGGACGATGGCGTGGTCGTCGGCCAGCAGGAGACGGATCACGGCAGGTCCTCCCGCGAGACGAGCTCGGCGGCGGCGGGGTCCGAGTCGTGCAGCGGAAACGACACGGTTACGGCGGTATGTCCCGGTTCGGATTCGACGTCCATGACACCGCCCTGCTGTTCGACGCGGCTGCGCATGGCGTTGAGGCCGAAGGTGCCGCCCCCGAAGACCGCGGGATCGATCCCCACACCGTCATCGACCACGTCGAGATGGACGGCGTCGTCACCGTAGGTGAGTGTGATCCGCATCCGGTCGGCGCGGGCGTGCCGCACCACATTCGACACCGCGCCCTGCGCCACCCGTACCAGCGCGGCCTCCACGGGCATCGGCAGCCGCATCGGGGTCCCCTCGACCACCGTGCGGGCGCTGAGCCCGGGGCCCTCGGCGCGCCGGGCGATCCGTTCGAGCGCATCACTGAGCGATTGCCCCTCGAGCACCGCCGGGGTGAGGTCGCCGATCAGCTGCCGGGTCTCGACCAGATTGTCCGCGGCGGTCTCACGCGCGAGCCGGATCTGTTGCAGCGCGGGATGATCCGGCGCGTCGCGCTCGGCGGCGTGCAGCAGCATCTGAATGCTGGACAGCCCCTGGGCGACGGTGTCGTGGATCTCCTGGGCCAGCCGTTCCCGTTCGGCGAGTTTGCCCGCGGTGCGTTCGCGTTCGGCGAGAGTGGCGCGGGTGGAGAGCAATTCGTCGATCAGCTGCTGCCGGTCGGCGGCCTCCCGGAACAGTGCCCGATAACCCAGGCCGATCGCGATCGCGACGATCGCGCCCAGCACCGGCCCGGCGATTCCCGGCACCGTCCACCCCTCGTGTAATCCCCACCCGACCACCGAGACGACCGTGGCGGCGACGACCGCGGCCAGCCCCCACAGTCGCGGCAGCAGATGCAGATAGAGGAAGAACAGTCCGAACACCAGATAGACGGCTTCCGGAACCAGCACGATCAACGCCAGCCACAGCACCGTGAGCCCGCCCAGCCACACCCGGGCCGCGACCGGACGCCCGCGCAGCAGTCCGCCCGCGAAGTAGACGACCAGGAACAGCGCCGCGAGCACGATCACCGCGACGGTGGGCCGGGTGCCCTCGTCACCGGGCACGGCCGCCCGCACCATCACCACGACCACCAGCGCCGTCATCAACACATGCAGTCCTACCTGCAGTGCGGCGAAAACGGGGGTGAGCGGAGAGCGGTGCACGCTGCCAGCTTATGCGCGGTTATCGGTGCGGCATCCATCGAAAGGTGGAATCGGCACCCCACCGTCGGGCGGTCGCGAAGTGTCCGCGCAGGCGATGCCCACCGGCGGATTCACCGCGAGGGTGGAGATATGTTCGTCGCACTGCGAGATCTGCGGGCCGCCCGCGGCCGATTCCTGCTCATCACCCTGGTCGTCACCATGGTGGCCCTGCTGGTGAGCTTTCTGAGCGGACTCACCGCCGGACTCGCCCATCAGAATATTTCCGCCCTCGAGCGGCTGTCCGGCGGCCGCGTCGTGTTCGCCGATACCGGCGCCGACCCGTCGTTCGATTCCTCGGCGTTGACCGGCGAACAGGTCGAGCGCTGGCAGCGGGCCGGAGGAACCGTGGACCCGGTCGGCATCAGCCGTAGCCAGGCCGTACGGGAGGGAACCGCACCGGTCCAGGTGGCGATATTCGGCGTCGACGGCACAGCGTTCGGCAACGAGGTGGCTACCGGGCCCGGCACCATAGTGCTGAGTAAGGCCGCCGCCGAAGACCTCTCGGCCACGGCCGGTGAGCGCGTGTCGATCGGCGACCGGACCTTCACGGTCGCGGCAGTCGGCGACGACGACTGGTACGCGCACACCCCGGTGGTCTGGACGACGCTGTCCGACTGGCAGCGCCTCGATCCGCGCGGCGGGGCGGCCACGATTCTGGTCGCCTCCGGCGTGCCCGGCACCGATGCGGTGAACAGCGCCGCGCACACCCGCACGACGAGCGTCGACGGCGCACGGCAGGCGATCGGGTCGTATCGGGCCGAGAACGGTTCGCTCACGCTGATGACCGTGATGCTGTTCGTGATCTCCGCCCTGGTGATCGGTGCGTTCTTCACCGTCTGGACCATCCAGCGCACGCCGGATATCGCCACGCTGAAAGCGCTGGGCGCCACCACGACCGCGCTGGTTCGCGACGCCCTGGGCCAGGCGTTGATCGTGCTGCTCCTCGGCGTCGGCGCCGGGGTCGGGGTGACCGCACTGGCCGGGGCGTTCCTCGGCGGGGCGGTGCCGTTCGTGCTCAGCGCAGCCACGACCGTGGTGCCCGCACTCGCCCTGATCGGGCTCGGGCTGCTCGGCGCCGTGTTCGCCCTGCGCTTCCTGGCCACCACCGATCCGCTCACCGCGCTCAACCAATCTCGCTGATTCGATTACCGCACAGGAGCTTTCGATGACCACCACGCTGACCGTCTCCGATCTCACCCTCACCTTCCCCGACGGCGCGGGCCGCGTCACCGCCCTCGACCGGGTGGCACTGACCGTGCGCGGCGGCGAGATCGCGGCCATCACCGGTCCCTCGGGGTCGGGCAAATCCAGTCTGCTGGCAACGGTTTCGACGCTCGTGCGCCCGGATTCGGGCCGGATTCTGCTCGACACCGACGACGGCAGTGTCGACCTCGCCCGAGTGTCCCGGCGCGAGGCCACGACCCTGCGCCGGGAACGCATCGGGATCGTCTTCCAGCAGCCCAATCTCATTCCCGCCCTGACGGCGGTCGAACAACTCGAGGTGATGCGGCATCTGGGTGGCCACACCGTCGTCTCGCCGCGCCGGCGACGCCGAACCCGGGACAAGGCCATGGATCTGCTCGACGCCGTCGGGCTGCGCGGTCACGAGAAGAAGCGCCCGGCCCAGCTGTCCGGCGGTCAACGACAGCGCGTCGACATCGCCCGCGCTCTCATGCACGACCCCGCGCTGCTCGTCGTCGACGAGCCGACCAGCGCCCTGGACCAGGAACGCGGGGCCGCCGTCATCGACCTGATCCTCGGAGTCGTGCACACCCACGCCGCCGCCACCCTGCTGGTGACCCACGACCGCACCCATCTGCACCGCATGAACGCGGTCTACCGCATGGTCGACGGCCGGTTGTCGGTGGAGGAGGCGGGAGAGCTCGCCGCCTGATCGCCCTCGGCCCGAATGCGGTGCGCCGTGCGTACTCGGCGGCCACCGACCGGCAGCGTACCGCTTCCGCGGCTCGGCCTACGTCGCCCGTTTCCGGGCCGGCACCTCGGCGTACCAGGTGAGCAGGTCCGGATTGTCGACCGCGCTGCGTTCGACCACGCGATCCGGGTCCGCGCCCTGGAACAGTTTCTTGATCGGCACCTCGAGCTTCTTGCCGGTGCGGGTGTGCGGAATGCCCGGAGCGGCGATGATTTCGTCGGGGACGTGACGCGGCGAGACCTCGCTACGGATCGTCGCGCTGATGCGCTGTTTCAGCTCGTCGGTCAGTTCGGCACCCGGGGCGAGGGTGACGAACAGCGGCATCCAGTAGCCGCCGTCGGGCTGTTCGGCGCCGATCACCAGGGCCTCGGCGATCTCCGGAAGTTGTTCCACCGCTTGGTAGATATCGGCCGAGCCCATCCGGATGCCGTGCCGGTTCAGCGTCGAATCGGAGCGGCCGTGCACGACGATGCTGCCGTGGTCGGTGACGGTGATCCAGTC
>NZ_JADKYP010000095.1 GCF_015354405.1 Nocardia sp. BSTN01
AGGTGAGCAATCTCGTAGATGTAAGCCTCGTTTTGGCTTCTAGCTGCTGGTCCGCTATTCTTTTAAACGGTCGCCGACCAGTTCGGTGATCACCCCCAATCGTTCTACCGAAGACCGTTGGTTGCTGCCGTCAGGCAGTCGAAGGTCCGGCGATATTGCCGGCGGCCCACGCAGGGAGAGCCGAGGTGAGGGACGACATGTGAGCTGTGTGCTCACGTCGAGTTTCTTGTGCGCCCCGGGACCACTCTGCGTCCGGGGCGTTTGCTTTGTCGCCGGGTCGACGTAGCCTCCCCGGGTCCAGCCTCCGCGAGTCGGTAGTTCATCGCAGAACCGACCATCCAGAGAGGAGGCGAAGTATGGCGAAACCAGAGAAGGTCACCGCGGTCGCGGAGATCACCGAGCAGTTCAAGAGCGCTACGGCCACTGTGATCACGGAATACCGTGGTCTGTCGGTCGGCAACCTCACCCAGCTGCGTCGTGCGCTGGGCAGCAATGCCACCTACTCCGTCGCCAAGAACACCCTGGTCAAGCGTGCGGCCGCCGAGGCGGGCGTCGAAGGCCTGGATGACTTGTTCGTCGGTCCGACCGCGATCACCTTCATCACCGGTGAGCCGGTCGACGCCGCCAAGGCCCTCAAGACCTTCGCCAAGGACAACAAGGCGCTGGTCATCAAGGGCGGCTACATGGACGGCGCCGCGCTGTCGGTCTCCGAGGTCGAGCGCATCGCCGACCTGGAGTCGCGTGAGGTGCTGCTGGCCAAGCTGGCCGGCGCCATGAAGGGCAACCTGACCAAGGCGGCCGGCCTGTTCGCCGCGCCGGCCGGCCAGGTGGTTCGCCTGTTCGCCGCGCTCGAGGACAAGCAGCGCGCCGCGGGCGGTGCCGAAGCGGCCCCGGCCGCCGACGCCGAATAAGCCGACCCGGACAAGTCGACAAACCCCCATACTCTTTTCCCGCCGATGCGGGATGAACCGAAAGGAAACACCATGGCCAACGTGGACGAGCTGCTCGAGACCATCGGCAACATGACCCTGCTGGAGCTCTCGGACTTCGTCAAGAAGTTCGAGGAGAAGTTCGAGGTCACCGCCGCCGCTCCGGTCGCGGTTGCCGCTGTTGCCGGTGGCGCGGCCGCCGGTGGCGCCGAGGCCGCCGAGGAGCAGGACGAGTTCGACGTCATCCTCGAGGGTGCCGGCGACAAGAAGATCCAGGTCATCAAGGTCGTGCGTGAGATCGTCTCCGGCCTGGGCCTGAAGGAAGCCAAGGACCTGGTCGAGGGTGCCCCGAAGCCGATCCTGGAGAAGGTCGCCAAGGACGCCGCCGACGCCGCCAAGGCCAAGCTGGAAGAGGCCGGCGCGAAGGTTTCCGTCAAGTAATTGCGGTAATCGAGTCCGGAAAAGGGCGGTCCCGTTGCGGGGCCGCCCTTTTCACATATTCGTGGTGAATGTTGTGAACTGTCGCGACCGGCTCATGACCGTCGACATTTCTACCGCCCAGTCAGGTAGGGTGTCCTGCACCAGCGGCATGCGATACAGTGGCCGCACCCCAGTGTGACGCGTCACACCGCGCTGAAATACGGTGACGCGGCCATGGGCGCTCGTCAGAAGAAATATGGAGGTCGACGTGGGCGTCGAGGTCAGGACCGAAGGTGTTACGAAATCTTTCGGGTCCCAGCGGATTTGGCAGGATGTCACTCTGACCCTGCCCACGGGGGAAGTCAGCGCCTTGCTCGGCCCCTCCGGTACCGGTAAGTCGGTCTTCCTGAAGTCGCTGATCGGTCTGCTGCGCCCAGAGCGCGGCTCGATCTACATCGACGGCACCGACATCACCACCTGCTCCAACAAGGAGCTCTACGAGATCCGTAAGTTGTTCGGCGTTCTGTTCCAGGACGGCGCGCTGTTCGGTTCGATGAACCTGTTCGACAACGTGGCCTTCCCGCTGCGCGAGCACACCAAGAAGAGCGAATCCGAGATCAAGCAGATCGTGATGGAGAAGCTCGAGCTGACCGGTCTGCTCGGCGCCGAGGGCAAACTGCCCGGCGAGATCTCCGGTGGTATGCGCAAGCGTGCCGGCCTGGCCCGCGCGCTGGTGCTGGACCCGCAGATCATCCTGGTCGACGAGCCGGACTCCGGTCTGGACCCGGTGCGTACGACCTATCTGTCGCAGCTGCTGATCGACATCAACGCGCAGATCGACGCGACGATTCTGATCGTTACCCACAACATCAACCTGGCTCGTAGCGTGCCCGACAACATCGGCATGCTGTTCCGCCGCCAGCTGGTCATGTTCGGCCCGCGCGAGGTCCTGCTGACCTCGGAGGAGCCGGTGGTCAAGCAGTTCCTCAACGGCCGCATGGTCGGCCCGATCGGCATGTCGGAGGAGAAGGACGAGGCCCAGATGGCGCGCGAGCAGGCGCTCGCCGACGCCGGCCACTACGACAACGGCACCGAGGACGTCGAGGGCATCATCCCGCAGATGAAGGCCACCCCGGGTATGCCGGTGCGCCAGGCCGTGGAACGCCGTCGTCGCCGCGTGCTCGAGATCATGCACACCCTGCCGCATTCGGCGCAGGTGGCGATCCGCGAGTCGATGGAAGAGAACGGCGATACACAAGTCCTTCCGGCGTATACGGGTAACGCTCCGCAATATCAGGGCGGCGCGTACGACACCACCGTGCGACACGACACAACCAACGGGTAACATACGCAACCGTGAATCAACCCCTGGCACGGCTGCGCACTCCGGTCGAGTCGGGATTTGCGCAGGCCGGCAACATATTTGCGCTGCTCATTTCCGTGGCACGCAACACCCTGCGCCGGCCTTTCCAATGGCGTGAGTTCATCGAGCAGTCGTGGTTCATCGCGAGCGTCTCGATCCTGCCCGCCGCACTGGTGGCAATCCCGTTCGGCGCCGTTGTCGCATTGCAGACCGGTTCACTTATCAAGCAGCTCGGTGCGGAATCGTTCACCGGCGCAACCAGTGTGCTGGCAACTGTGCAGCAGGCCGCTCCCGTCGTCACCGCGCTGATCATCGCCGGTGCCGCGGGTTCGGCCGTCGCTGCCGACCTCGGCTCCCGCACCATCCGCGAAGAGATCGACGCGATGGAGGTGCTCGGCATCGATCCGGTGCAGCGCCTCGTCGTGCCGCGCGTCCTCGGCATGATGCTGGTGGCGCTGCTGCTCAACGGCCTGGTTTCGGTGGTCGGCATCTGCGGTGGATATTTCTTCAATGTGTTGCTGCAGGGCGGAACTCCCGGCGCCTATCTGGCGTCGTTCTCCGCGCTGGCGCAACTCCCGGACCTCTGGATCGGTGAATTCAAGGCTCTGATCTTCGGATTGCTCGCGGGCGTGATCGCCGCTTACAAAGGTTTGAATCCCAAGGGGGGACCGAAAGGTGTTGGTGACGCGGTGAATCAATCCGTGGTGATCACCTTCCTGGTGCTCTTCTTCGTCAATCTGCTGCTGACGTTGGTGTACCTGCAGGTTGTCCCGGCCAAGGGTTCGTGACGATGGTTGTTTCCCAGCGTTCTCCGATCTTTTCGAGGCGGATGCGCCGAGTAGGTGCTGCGCTCAAGTCGCCGGTGAATGTCATCGATCGCGCCGGCGATCAGATGTCGTTCTATTCCAAGGCGATCGCGTGGATTCCGCGCACCGTCGTGCATTACCGCAAGGAGGTCATGCGGCTGCTGGCCGAGGTGACCTTCGGTTCGGGTGCACTCGCGGTCATCGGCGGCACCATCGGCGTCGTGGTGATGATGTCGGCCTCGGTCGGTGTCGTCGTCGGCCTGCAGGGTTTCAAAGCTCTCGACGCCCTGGGCAGTTCGGTGCTCACCGGCTTTCTGACCGGCTACATCAATACTCGCGAATTGGCGCCGCTGGTCGCGGCATTGGCATTGTCGGCGACGGTCGGCTGTGGTTTCACCGCGCAATTGGGTGCGATGCGAATTTCCGAGGAAATCGATGCACTCGAGGTGATGGCCGTACCCGGCGTGCCGTTCCTGGTGACCACGCGCGTCATCGCGGGATTCGTGGCGGTGATTCCGCTCTACATCGTCGGCCTGCTCGGCACGTTCATCGCATCCAGGCAGATCAGCGTGTGGTTCAACGGGCAATCCACGGGATCGTACGACCATTATTTCGGTCTGTTCCTGCCACCCGAGGACGTGCTGTATTCGTTCGTGAAGGTGCTGGTGTTCGCCTTCGTGATCATCCTGATCCATTGCTATTACGGCTTCAACGCCACCGGCGGTCCGGCCGGTGTCGGTGTGGCCGTGGGACGCGCGGTGCGTGCGTCGATCGTTCTGGTGAACATCCTCGACTTCTTCCTCAGCCTGGCGATCTGGGGTACGACGACGACAGTGCGAGTCGCGGGATGAGCGGACAGGGCGCGGCGACAGCGGTCCGAAAGGTGGGAGCATGAGCGCGCGCAGTGTGCAATTCTGGCGCTCTACCGAGAAACTCCGGATCCGCACGTTGGGCATCGTGTTCTTCGTGGTGATGGCGCTGTTTCTCGGGACAACGATCGCGGCCTACAACAAGGTGTGGGTCAAGGTGGTCAAGGTCGATCTGATCACCGATACGGTCGGAAACGCGTTGACCCGTAATGCGGATGTGAAAGTCCGCGGGGTCAATGTCGGCGAGGTGCGGTCCAGTGAATCCGCCAACGGCAAGGTGACCCTGCATCTGGCGATCGATCCGGACAAGGCATCGAAGATTCCGTCCAATGTGACGGCGCGGCTGCTGCCGAAGACTTTGTTCGGCGAGCGTTATGTCGATCTGGTCTGGCCCGAGCAGCCCAGCCCGAAGCATCTGCAGGCGGGAATGACGCTGTATCAGGACGCCAGCGGCAACGCGGTCGAGGTCAGCCAGCTGCTGGATTCGATCATGCCGCTGCTGCAGGCGATTCCGCCGCAGTACCTGGCCTCGACGCTGGGCGCGCTGTCGCAGGCGCTGGGTGGTCAGGGTGAGGAACTGGGCCACACCATCGATCGGCTCGACGACATCTTCCGCGATATCAACGGCGTGATGCCGCAGCTGCAGGACGACATCCGCACCTTCGCGACGGTCGCCGACACCTATTCGGACGCGCTGCCGCAGCTGGTCGATGCCTTCGACAATCTGCGCACGCTGAATGCGACCATCGTGCAGAAGCGTTCGCAGTTGGACACGCTGTATTCGGTCCTGACCCCGACGTCGTCGAAGACCGCCGATTTCCTGACGGCCAACCACGACAACATCATCGATGTCGCGGCCGATTCGCGTGAGGCGCTGGAAGTGCTGGCGACCTATTCGCCCTCGTTCCCGTGCACGATGAAGAATTTCGCGCAGCTGAAGCCGCGCATCGACAACCTCTTCGGCAAGGGCACCGATACTCCGGGTTCGCGGGTGACGATCGAGATCACCAATCCGCGCGGCCGCTATCTGCCCAACCAGGACGAGCCGCGCTGGCTGGACACGAACCGGCCGCCGGCGTGCTTCCCCGAATATCCGCTCGGGGTGGATCCCGGTCAGTATCCGACCGGCTCGGCCAACGACGGTTCCTATCAGCCGCCGACCCGGAATCCGGGTGACCAGAACATCGGTCAGCTGCCGGCGGCACAGTTCTCGGTCTACGGCGCAGCGGGCGCCACGACCATGGGTTCGCCCGCCGAACAGCACACCCTGGGTGCGATCTACGGTGCGGCGAACGGGGTTTCGCCCGATCAGGTGCCCAGCTGGGTGAGCCGGATCGGCGCCCCCGCGATGCGTGGAAGTGAGGTGAGTGTGCGATGAAGGCCACGTTGCGTGGTCTGGGCGGGCCCCTGACCAAACTGGGCATCTTCGTGCTCGTGACAGTGCTCGCGACCGCGTTCCTGGCGCTCACCATCGCCAACTACTCCGGCGGCGGCACCGAGTTCAAGGCGCGGTTCAGCGATGTGACCTCGCTGAACAAGGGCGACGAGGTGCGCATCGCCGGTGTGCGGGTCGGCAAGGTCACCAAGGTAGCGGTCGTCGACCGCAACATGGCCGAGGTGCACTTCCAGCTCACCGACCGGGACTGGCTGCCCGCCAGCACCACCGCGACCATCCGCTACCGCAACCTCGTGGGGCAGCGCTACATCGCGCTGGAGCAGGGCGCCGGACAGCAGGGCCGCAAGATCACGAAGGGCGCCACGATTCCGCTGGAGCGGACCAAGCCCGCGCTGAATCTCACCACCCTGTTCAACGGTTTCCGGCCGCTGTTCCAGACGCTGTCGGCCGAGGACGTCAACAAGCTGTCCTACGAGATCATCCAGGTTTTCCAGGGTGAGTCGGGCACGATCACCGATCTGGTGCGCAATACCGCGAGCCTGACGAACAAGATCGCCGACAAGGATGCGGTGATCGGTGAGATCGTCAAGAACCTCAACCAGGTGCTGGACGCGGTGAACGCTCGCGACGGACAGCTCAACGATCTGATCGTCAACACCGAGGCGCTGGTGAGCGGGCTCAACGCCGAACGCGGCACGATCGGCTCGGCGGTGCAGTCGCTGGGCAATCTCGCCTCGGCGACCGCGGATCTGCTGGTTCCCACCCGGCCGACCCTGCAGGGGTCGATCGCCGGCCTGAACCAGCTGACCGGCACCCTGAACGATCGCTCCGGCGAGGTGAATCAGGCCTTGACGAATCTGCCGATCAAGATGGAGAAACTGGGTCGCGCGGCCAGCTACGGCTCGTGGTTCCAGTTCTATCTCTGCGGTATCGATATCGTCGCCGGTCCGGGCGTGCAGGATGCGCCGCAATTGAATCTGCCGGCCCAGATGCCGACGGTGAATCAGCCGGTCTATACCAACCCGGCGCCGCGCTGTCACGGGAAGGGTGGCCGCTGATGGAAGACCGGGTTCTTTTCGGCAACCGCAGCCCGGCGTTCATGGGCGGGCTCGGCTTGTTCATGGTGCTGCTGATCGCGCTGTCGGCGTTCTTCTTGGGCAAATTGCCGATCATCGGCGCGAGCACCAGTTACACCGCGGAATTCTCCGAGGCCGCTGGCCTGAAGAAGGGTAACGAGGTGCGCATCGCGGGCGTGAAGGTCGGCGATGTGTCCGACGTGCGCCTCGACGGCGACCGCGTGCTGGTCGACTTCCGGACCAAGGACGCGTGGATCGGCGATTCGACCACCGCGTCCATCCAGATCAAGACCCTGCTCGGGCAGAAGTATCTGGCGCTGGATCCCAAGGGTTCCCACCCGGCCGATCCGGACAAGCGAATTCCGTTGTCGCGCACAGTTTCTCCGTACGACGTGGTCGAGGCGTTCAGCGATGCCGCCGCCGACATCGAGCAGACCGACACCGCGCAGCTGGCCACCAGCTTCCGGGTGCTCTCGGACGCGTTCTCCGGCACCCCGCCGGAGATCCGCGGCTCCATCGACGGCGTCGCCCGGTTGTCGGAGACGCTGGCCAAGCGCGACGAAGAGCTCAAGCACTTGTTCAACGCGACCAACAAGACCACCAAGGTGCTCGCCGACCGCAACGAGCAGTTCGAGCGGTTGCTGGCCAACGGCGGTGAGCTCCTGGCCGAGTTGAATGTCCGCCAGCAGGCCATCTCGCAGCTGCTCAACGGCGCGAAAACCGTTGCCGCCGAGTTGAGTGCGCTGGTGCACGACAACGAGCAGCAGATCGGTCCGGCGCTGACCAATCTGAAGAAGTCCATCGACATGCTCAACGACAATCAGCAGAACATCTCCAAGACGCTGAAACTGGCGGCGCCGTTCTACGGCCTGTACGCCAACGTGCTGGGCAACGGGCGCTGGTTCGACGCGGTGATCGTCAACCTGATCCCGCCGGCGCTGCCGGAGATTCCGGGTAACCGCCCGCCGATCCGCACCCTGGGAGGCAACTGATGCAGGCTGCTCTCGGTAAGGGATCGCGCCGGGATCCGCTGACGGTGATCCGTGAATCCGGCCGCGGCACCAAGATCGCCCTGGCCCTCGGCACGGTTGCCGTGGTGGTCGTCGCCGGTGTGCTGTGGTGGCTGTTCAGCAGCTACAACACCACCAAGATCACCGCCTACTTCGACAAGTCGATCGGTATCTACGAGGGCTCCGAGGTGCGCATCCTCGGCGTCCCGGTGGGCAAGGTCGATTCGGTCACGCCGCAGGGTGATCAGGTGAAGGTCACCATGCACGTCGACCGGAAATACAACATTCCGGCCGACGCCAAGGCCGCTCAGATCACGCCGTCGGTGGTGTCGGACCGCTACATCCAGCTCACGCCCGTCTACAAGGGCGGGCCGAAGATGCCGCGCAACGCCACCATTCCGCGCGACCGCACGGCGACCCCGGTCGAGGTCGACCGGCTGTACAAGAGCATCCAGGAACTGTCGGATGCGCTGGGGCCCAACGGCGCCAACAAGGACGGCGCGGTGAACGAGCTGGTCCGCACCGGCGCCGCGAATCTGTCCGGGAACGGGGACGCGCTGGCCAACAGCCTGACCCAGCTCTCGCACGCGGCCCGGTATCTGTCGGACGCGCGCGGCGACATCTTCGACACGATCAAGAATCTGCAGATCTTCGTGCACACGCTGGCGGTCAACGACCAGCAGGTGCGCGAATTCAACACGCAGCTGGCGGATCTGGCCGGTTTCCTCTCCGGTGAGCGGGAGAACCTCGGGCAGGCACTGAATCTGCTGTCGATCGCGCTCGGCGACGTCGCCCGGTTCATCGACGACAACCGGGATCTGGTCGCCGAGAACGCCGACGCGCTGACCAAGCTGACCCAGACTCTGGCCGATCAGCGCCAGGATGTGGCGAACGCGCTGCCGGTGCTGCCCGTGGCGCTGAGCAACCTGATCAACATCCACAACGGTGAGTCCGGCACGCTCGACATGCGCGCCAACTTCACCGATCTGCAGAACCCGTTCGGTACCGTCTGCAAGCTGCTCGACCTCGGCCAATTGCGGCCGGGCGACCCGAAATTCGATGCGATCAGCCGGCAGATGCGCCCGATCCTGGATCAGTGCAAGGTGATCACCGATCAGATCAAGAGCGGTGTGCAGACGCCGTCGCTGGTGTTGCCGTTCGGCATCCTCAGCGGTGAGAACATCCAGAACACTCCGGCTCCCGGCAGCGTTCCGGGCACCCCGTCGGATCGGCAGCCGCCGTCGCAGCAGGAAGGTGGCCAGCGATGACGCCCTTCGCATTCCGCAGGACGGCTCGCGGACTGGGTGCCGTCGCGGTGGTCGGTGTGACCGCGATACTGGTGGGCTCGTGCTCGTCGAACGGTATCTACAGCGTGCCGCTGCCCGGCGGCGCCGATGTGGGTGACCATCCGATGCATATCGACGTGCGTTTCGACGACGTCCTGGATCTGGTGCCGCAGTCGGCGGTCAAGGTCGAGGGTGTGCCGGTCGGCCGGGTGGAGTCCATCGACGTCGCTCCCGACGGCTGGACCGCGAGTGTGCACACGGTGGTCAACTCCTCGGTGAAGCTGCCCGCCAACGCGCATGCCGAAGTGCGGCAGTCGAATCTGCTCGGTGAGAAATTCGTCGAGCTATCGGCGCCGAAGGACGAGGCCTCGCCCGACCGGTTGAAGGACGGCGCGGTCATCCCCGTCGACCGGACCCGGCACGCGGTCGAGATCGAACAGGTCCTCGGCGCGTTGTCGCTGCTGCTCAACGGCGGTGGCGTGGCGCAGTTGCAGCCCATCGTGGTGGAACTGAACAAGGCGCTGGCCGGCCGGGAGAACCGGGTGCGGTCGCTGCTGGATCAGGCCGACACCCTCATCGACGGTCTCAACCAGCAGGTCGCCGATATCCAGCACGCGCTCGACAGCCTGGGCACGTTATCCAGCCGGGTGGGGCAGCAGTCCGATCAGATCGGCAAGATCCTCGACGAACTGCCCGCCGGTATCAAGATTCTCGACGAGCAGCGGCCGCAGCTGATCGGCTTGCTGAAGCAACTCGACCGGGTCGGCCAGGCCGGTGTCGACGTGCTGGACAAGTCCAAGGACAACCTGATCCGCGATCTGCAGGCGCTGCGGCCGACGCTGCAGGAGCTGGGCCGTTCGGCGCCGGATCTGGTGACCGCGTTCCCGCTCGTGCTGACCTATCCGTTCCCGGACGAGGCGATCAAATCGACCTTCGGTGGTTCGGTGAACACCTGGCTGTCGGTGGATACGCAGATCGGCGTCCTGATGTCGAATCTCGGTGTGGGCAAACCGGATCCGGTGTACATCCCGCCGAAGTACGGGCCGCCGGTGCCGGTGGATCCGACCAATCCGTATTACAACGGCAACGGCCCGCGGCCGGGCTGGCCCACGGTGTCGCTGGTGCCGCTGCCGCCGACCGTGGTGGCTCCGGCCCCCGCCAAGCCGGGTGACCCGATCGGGTCGATTCTCGATCAGTTGGGAGTGAAGCCGCGATGAGTAGATTGGTGCGCTACCAGCTGATCGCCTTCGCGGTGATCGCTGTGCTCGGCGTGGTCTTCGTCGGCGCGAAGTACATCCACCTCGACCATATGCTCGGCTTCGGCCAGTACCAGGTGAAGGTGAAGGCGAAGACGACGGCCAACCTGTCCAAGGGCGCCGAGGTCACCTATCGCGGTGTGCCGGTCGGGCGGGTGGACTCGCTCGACATCACCCCCGACGGCGTGATGATCTATCTGGAGCTGGATTCCGGGAAGCCGAAGGTCCCCGCCAGCGCCAAGGCCATGATCGCCAACCGCTCGGCCATCGGTGAGCAGTACCTGGATCTGGTTCCGGACACGTCGAAGGGTCCCTACCTGCGCGACGGTTCGGTCATCGACGGCGCCGAGACCCCGATCCCGGTCGAGGATCTGCTCGCCAGCGTCAACCATTTCTCGAGTACGACGGATCTGACGGCGTTGAGCACGACCGTCACCGAACTCGGTAAGGCCTTCGACGGGCAGGGCGACAACCTGCGCATTCTCGTCGATTCGCTGAACAAGTTCTCCCAGACCGGCGTCGAGGCGTTGCCGCAGACCGTGCAGCTGATCCAGGACGCGCAGACCGTGCTGGGCACCCAGGCCGATCAGTCTCCGGCGATCCGGACCTTCAGCGACGGCCTGGATCGGCTCGCCGTGCAGTTGCGGGCCAACGATCCCGATATCCGCCGGTTGATCGGCACCGGCGCCGACGCCGGCGAGCAGATCGGCAAGCTGCTCGATCAGAGCGCGCAGCCGCTGACCACGGATCTGTCGAATCTGCGGCTGCTGCTGCAGGCGGTGTCGCCGCAGACCTACACGCTGAAGCCGCTGCTGCAGATGCTGCCGCTGCTGTCGGTCGGTGGCTCGGCGACCGCGCCCGGTGACGGCACGACCCACTTCGGGCTGGTGCTGGAAACCAACAATCCGCCGGCCTGTACCGTCGGGTACGAGGGAACTCAGCGCATTCTCGACCAGATGAAGGCGCAGAATCCCAATTTCGACGACACCCGCGACGATTTCCCGTTCAACACGGACGCGAAATGCGACGTGCCGTTCGGAAGTCCGACCGACGTCCGCGGCGGCGCGCGTGCGCAGTACGCCGATCCGAATGTCCCGCAGCCGTGGGATTCCAAGCCCAAGACCGATCCGGACAAGCTCAACCTGAGCCCCGTCGCCATCCAGCTGGCCACTCTCATCGGAGTGACCCCGAAGCGGTGAGGCGGGTACGGGAGGCAAGTCCGGAAAACCGACGACGCTAGGGTGTCGCTGTGAGTTCTGATCTGCCCAACCCCTCCTCGCAACCTGCGGTGGAGCCGCTGGACGACGCCGAAAAGGCGGTAGCTGACGCGTCGCCGGAGGAGACCGCCCGACTGGGTGCACCGGTCGGCGATGCGACCGACGAGTCGGTGCGCCCGTCCGCCGGCGAGCAGCCGTCCGCCGCCCGGCCGGGTTCGTCGACACTGCGCACGGTGGTGACCTCGGTCGCGGCGGTGTGGCTGGTGGCGGCCCTGGTGCTGGCGGCGTGGTTCGGCGCAGGCTGGGTGCGCGCGATGTGGTTCACCGACGGTCCGCGCGCCGATGCGCGCGATACCGCGCTGGACGCCGCCCGGCAGGCGGCGATCAACCTCACCTCGATGAATCCCGGCGATGTCGAGGGGTCGATCACCACCATGCGGTCCTCGATGACCGGCGACATGCTGACCCAGCTCAACGAGAACCACGACCGCATCAAGGATG
Source organism: Nocardia sp. BSTN01 (assembly GCF_015354405.1). Taxonomy (GTDB): domain Bacteria; phylum Actinomycetota; class Actinomycetes; order Mycobacteriales; family Mycobacteriaceae; genus Nocardia. The sequence goes on from NZ_JADKYP010000095.1 coordinate 12,130, forward strand.
CCGCCGAGAAGTCGAAGACCAAGATCGACAGCAAGGTGCTGGGAGCGGCGCTGAGTTCGCTGGACAGTGAGCGCGACAAGGCCTCGGCGATCGTGGTGCTGAAACTCACGCAGACCGCGCCCAACGTTCCGGTGCAGTCCTTCCGAGCGACCTGGACGCTGGATATGAAGAAGGACGGTGACACCTGGAAGGCTGAGCAGGCCAATTCGCTCGGCCAACTGGTGTCGCTGGACACCCCCGGTCCCGCCGGGGCGGCCCCACCGCCGGCGAACGGAAACGCCGCGCCCGCGCCGAGCGCGCCCGCGAATCCGTCCGAGGCGCCCGCCCCCCAGCCGGGATCGTAGGAGAGGTATACCGATGGCATCCCGCCCGCCGATCAACAAGGTTTCCCCGCGGCTCAAGCCCGGCGACCGCTCGTCCGAATCCGCCGAGCGCACGATCCGCCGCCGCGGCGGCGCCGATCGCACCGCGTCCGGCGCGAAGTCCGCCAAGCTCGCCGGTAAGTCGGCGAACGCCAAATCGCGCACCCGGACGGTGCGCGCGGGTGCGGCGACCACGCGTCCGGCGCCGCCGGTGGCCTCGCGTCCGTCCCGGAAACTGCCGCGTCCCGGTCGCCTGCCGCGTCCCGCGCCGGCCGCCTGGGGTCTGGCCGCCGGTCTGATCGTGGCGAGTGTGCTGTTGACCGCGTTCGCGGTGGTCGCGGCATTCAAACCCGGGGTGGACAACGGCAACAAGGCCTTCGTCGACACCAAGGCCACCCAGGAGGTGACCGCGGCGGCCGACAACGCGCTCAAGACGGTCTACTCCTACGACGTGAAGACCGTCGGCGGCTACAAGGATGCCGTGCACAAGGTCGTCACCGGCAAGATGCGCGGCGATTTCGACAAGTTCGCCGACACCACGGTGTCCGCGATCCAGCAGGCGCAGTCGACCGCGCAGGCCACTCCCGACCCGATCGGTGTGACTTTGCTCACTGATGACCGGGCGGAACTGCTGGTGAATCTGACCGTGAGCGCGACCAAGAACGGCGCTCCGCAGGAGAGCGCGTCGGGTCCGATCGTGTTGCACATGCAGAAGGTGGACGGTCACTGGCTGGCGAGCGAGATCGCCGACCGTTGAGTGGCCCAGACGGGTTCGGAAGTATGTTCGAGCCCGTCACCTGCGGAATCTTCCCAGCTCAGCGGCGGATATTCGCCCGCGTGACGGTGTGATTCGCCAGCGCCACAGGGGATCTCGCAGTTATCGAGGTGGTCTCGCCACTTGACGACTTACGTCCGAACCGTCACGCTATTCACAACAGCGGCAGCTGTGACAGGGTCGAGTACCCAGGTCGAGGCGCCGCCGGAGACTCGAACGCAGCCAGCGGAGGCGGGTCCGGCGCGCCGAACATCCGGAACTCGGTTCGGATGGTACTTTGACACCCCTTCTTCGTGGGTGTAGGTTTGGACTTTGCGCTGGCTGCCTCCTGTCCATTCCTTGATCGCATCACGAAAGTTCCACCGTTGAGGTGTTACTTCCGTTGTTTGCTGTTCGGGTTTTGTCCGGGTTGTAACCAGCAGAACTCGTAGCAGACAAGCGACGGTCGCTTGGTGTCTCGTACGTACAGGCACCGGGCGACGCGCGTGAGGTGCTGGAAGGACGCATCTTGGCAGTCTCCACCCAGACCAAGGCCACCACGGCGGGCCGTGACATGTTCACTGTTCCCGGAGCCCCGAAGCGGGTGTCTTTCGCGAAGATTCGGGAACCACTGGAGGTTCCGGACCTTCTCGATCTACAAACCGAATCGTTCGCGTGGCTGGTCGGCGCCCCCGATTGGCGTGAGCGGGCCATCGCCCGGGGCGACGCCAGCCCGGTCGGTGGGCTGGAGGAGGTGCTCGAGGAGCTCTCGCCGATCGAGGACTTCTCCGGTTCGATGTCCCTGTCCTTCTCCGATCCGCGCTTCGAAGAGGTCAAGGCCTCGATCGAGGAG
>NZ_JADKYP010000096.1 GCF_015354405.1 Nocardia sp. BSTN01
CCGATCCGAAACGGTGGCGACGAATGTGAACAGAGACATTTTCCGGGTCGGCGCTCGCGGAAGTGGAGCCGGTCGCGGCAACCGTGCGCGACGACCCGACCGTGATGCCGAGCGTCAGGCCCTGAGTCATTCGAGAACCCCTGTCGTTGGTATTTGCGGTCGTCACGAATATTTACGGTCGTCACGATCTATCCCACTGTCGGTTGCCGGGGGGCCGTCGTTACCGCTGATCCGGAAGGTTCGGGGAAAGTCCCCTAATGCTCCCGAATCCCCTATCGGCACCGATACGGAAATCAGGGGATTCGCCCCGTTTCGCGTAACGCCGGAGGTTCTTAGCGTGAAAGGCAATTCGACTGCTGCGGATCGACACGATGGTCCGCCGATCCAGGAGACGATCTGCGATGACCCCCAACGCCATTCTCGAATTCATCCTCAACCTGTTGCGCGACCACGAGGCCGCCGTCGGTTACTGCACCAACCCGACCGAGTCGCTGTGCGCGGCCGGGCTGGAGGCGGTGACGCCGGAAGATATCGCCGCCGTGGCGCCGATGGTCGCCGAATCCGCCCTGGTCACCGGTGGCTCGCAGCTCGCCGCCATCGTGGCGGCCGGGGGCGGGGCGGCCGCCAACGGTGGACTCGGCGCGACGGCCGGTGGTAGCGGCGGAGTCGCGGGCGGCCTGGCCGGCGAAGCGGGGGCGATCAGTGAAGCCAACCTGGGAGCCGGGGCCGCGCTCGGCGGAGAAACCGGAATCGAGGCCGGTGCGGGCCTCGGTCTCGGCGCGGGCCTCGGCGCCGACCTGGGGGCGGGGCTGTCCGCCGGTCTGGGTGCGGCCGCTTCGCTCGGTGCGGGCGCCGCGGCCGGGCTCACCGCCGGACTGGGTGCCTTGACCGGGGTCGCGGTCGGCCTCGGCGGCGCACTCTCGGGCACCGGCACCGCCGGCACCGATCTCGGCCTCTCCGCCGGAATCGAAGGCGCCGCAGACACCGTCGCGCAGGTCGGCGCCGACCTCTCCACTGGAATCGAAACCGGCATCCAAGCCGGAATCTCCTCCGCCGCAACAGGATTGACCGAAGCAACCGCGGGACTCGGCGCCGGCCTCGGCGGAGCGCTGAGCGGTGCGGCCGAAGCCGGCGCAGGCCTGGGAACCGAACTCAATGGAGCACTCGGCGGCGCAGCCGAAGCCGGCGCCGGCCTGGGCGCAGCCCTCGGAGGCGCTCTCGGCGGCGCACTGAACGCCGGCGGGGAACTCGGCACCGGACTCGAAACCGGACTGGGCGCGGGCCTCGGCGGTGCCCTGGGCGGCGCGGCGGAAGCCGGCGCGGGCCTCGGCGGTGCCCTGGGCGGTGCGGCGGAAGCCGGCGCGGGCCTCGGCGGTGCCCTGGGTGGTGCCCTGAACGCGGTCGGTGATCTGGGTGCGAGCTTGTCCGGTGCTGCGGGTGCGGCGACCGGCGTGGGCTCGGAACTCGGGGGTGCGCTGGGTGGTGCCGCCAACGCCGGAGCTGATCTCGGAGGAGCGCTGGGTGGCGCGGCGGAGGCCGGTCTCGGCGGCGCCTTGGGCGGCGTGGCAGCGGCGGGCGCGGACCTCGGTGGTGTCCTCGGCGGCGCGGCCGACGCGGGTGCCGGCCTCGGTGGTGCCCTCGGCGGCGCGGCCGACGCGGGTGCTGGTCTCGGTGGTGCCCTGGGTGGCGCGGCGGAGGCGGGCGCGGGTCTCGGAGGTGCCCTGGGCGGTGCCGCCAACGCGGGTGCCGGCCTCGGTGGTGCGCTGAACACGGCGGGCGATTTGGGTGCGGGCTTGTCCGGTGTTGCGGGTCCGGCGACCGAGGTGGGTTCCGAACTGGGTGGTGCCCTGGGAAGCGCGGCCAACGCTGGAGCTGACCTCGGTGGTGCGCTGAGCGGTGCGGCCAGCGCCGGTGCTGGTCTCGGTGGTGCGCTGGGCGGTGCAGCCAACGTGGGTTCCGAACTGGGTGGTGCGCTGGGCGGTGCCGCCAACGCCGGTGCTGATCTCGGTGGTGCGGCCAGCGCCGGAGCTGGTCTCGGTGGTGCCCTGGGTGGCGCGGCCGACGCGGGTGCTGGTCTCGGTGGTGCCCTGGCTGGCGCGGCGGAGGCGGGCGCGGGCCTCGGTGGTGCCCTGGGCGGTGCAGCCAACGTGGGTTCCGAACTGGGTGGGGCGCTGGGTGGTGTGGCCAACGCTGGTGCTGATCTCGGTGGTGCGCTGGGCGGTGCGGCCAACGCTGGTGCTGATCTCGGAGGAGCGCTGGGCGGTGCGGCGCAGGTGGGCGCGGGCCTCGGTAGTGCCCTTGGTGGTGCCGCCAATGCAGGGGCGGGTCTCGGTGGTGCGCTGAGTGGTGCCGCCGACGCGGGTGCCGATCTCGGAGGAGCGGTGGGTGGCGCGGTGGCGGCCGGTGCCGGTCTTGGCGGTGCGCTCAATGCGGCTGGTGATGTGGGTGCGGGCTTGTCCGGTGCTGCGGGTGCGGCGACCGGGGTCGGGTCGGAACTCGGTGGTGCCCTGGGTGGTGCGGCCAACGCTGGTGCGGGTCTCGGTGGTGCGCTGGGTGGGGGCGCGAATGCCGGTGCGGGACTGGAGGGTTCGCTCGGGGACGCGGCTCACTGGGGCAGCGCTCTGGGGGGTGTGACGCAGGCCGGAGCAGACTTCGGTGGAGCTCTCGGGGGTGCGACCGAAGCGGGGGCCGGTCTCGATAGTGCTGCGAATGCGGGCGCGAGTCTCGGCGGTGCGCTCGGTGGAGCGGCGAATATGACTGGGGGACTGGGTGATTCGCTGGGTGGTGCGGCGAATGCTGGTGCAGGTCTCGGCGGTGTCCTGAACGGTGCGGCGAACGCTGGTGCAGGTCTGGGTGGCGCCGTGGGCGGTGCTGCGAATGCTGGTGCAGGTCTCGGCGGTGCTCTGAGCGGTGCTGCGAATGCTGGTGCGGGACTGGGTGGTGCCGTGGGCGGTGCTGCGAATGCTGGTGCAGGTCTGGGTGGTGCCGTGGGCGGTGCTGCGAATGCTGGTGCGGGACTCGGTGGTGCCTTGGGTGGTGCCGCCAATGCTGGGGCCGGACTCGGCGGTGCCCTGAGCGGTGCGGCGAACGCTGCCGCGGGGCTGGGGGGTGCTACCAGCATCGGGGCCGGGCTCGGTGGGGCGGTGGCCTCGGGGGCGCAGGGCGCTACCGGGCTGGAGACCGGGTTGTCGGGTGGTCTCGGCGGCGCGGTGCACAGCGGTGCCGATCTGTCCGGGGCCGCGGCTTCGGGTGTTCATGCGGCCGGGGATCTGTCGTCCTCGCTGTCGGGCGCGGCGACGTCCGGGGTGAACAGCGCGTCCGGCCTCGGAACCTCGCTGTCCGGATCGGCCGATGCGGGAGTCCATACGGCCGGCGACTTGGCGACCTCGCTCTCCGGAGCCGGCGCATCGGCCGTGCACGGCGCGGGCGATCTGGGCACATCGCTGTCCGGCGCGGGTGCGGGGGCGGTCCACAGTGCGGGCGACCTCGGCACGTCGTTGTCCGGTGCTGGTGCCGGGGCCGTCCACAGTGCCGGTGACCTGGGTACGTCGTTGTCCGGGACTGCCGCGTCGGGTGTGCACAGTGCCGGTGAGCTGGGCAGCTCGCTGTCCGGGACGGCGGAGTCCGGTCTGCACGGTGCGGGCGGTCTGTCGACCTCGCTGTCGGGCGCGGCGGATTCGGGGTTGCACGCGGGTGCCGATGCGAGTTCGGGTCTGACGGGCTCGGTCGATTCGGGGCTGCACGCCGGGACGGATGCTTCCTCGGCGCTCTCGGGTACGGCCGCCGGCACCTGGTCCGGCGTCGATGTGTCGCACGCGTTCGGCAGCGGCGTCGGAACCGATATCTCCGGTGTCGGTACCTCGGGGATCGGCGGCGGCGTGGACAGCGCCCTCGGCGGAACCGCGCACAGCGGCATCGACAGCACCCTGGCGGCGGGCGGTAACAGCTCGCTGTCCGGCGGGCTCGACACCGGCGGTCACACCGATTCGAGCCTGTTCGGCGACGCGTCCGGTCATGCCTCGACCATGACCGATACGCACGCCTCGGGTGACATCACCGGCGGACTGCTGCACTGAGGGTAGCGGCCAAGCATCGGATTCGGTAACGAAACAGGTTGGGGTGCAACGAAAATGAGCAGTGTGGTCGCGGCGAACACCGCCCCGGAGGCGTCTGCCTCACCGCTGTCGCGGATTCTCGCCGAAACCATCACCGCCGCGCGCACCGCCGATCGCGACGATCTGGTCGGCCGGCTGGAGGTGCTGGCCGGCCGGATCCGCGACCCCCGCCGCCGCATCGTGGTGGTGGGTCTGGGCAACCAGGGCAAGAGCCAATTCGTCAACGCGCTGCTGAATCTCGATATCAGCCCGGTCGGTGACGATGCCACCACCGGGGTGCCGATCGTGCTCGCCCACGGCCCGCAGGCCCGGGCCGAGATCGTCATCACCACGCCGTCCGGTGACGAACGGGACAATCGGCGGATATCGGTGCCGCTCAGCGATATTCACACCGTCACACCGCAGTCTCCGCACGGCCGGGTGGCGCGGGTGGAGATCGAACTGCCGAATCCGCTGCTGGCCGACGGGATCGTCGTCATCGACACCCCGCCGGTCGGCGGTCACGCGACAGCCACGGCCGCGGCGGTTCTCGCCCTGGCCCCGGCCGCCGACGCGGTGCTGGTGCTCTCGGACGCCTCCACCGAACTGACCGAACCGGAGGTCGACTTCCTGCGGCAGGTGCGTGAATTGTGCCCGGCCGTCGCCCTGATACTCAGCAAGATCGACCTGTATCCGCATTGGCGTCAGGTCTTGCAGGCCGATCAGGCACATCTGGAGCGTAATCGCCTGGCACTGCCGATCATTCCGGTATCGGCCCTGCTGCGCAGCCACGCCATGCGGCTGCAGGACCAGCAACTGGGCCGGGAATCCGGTTTCGGTGTGCTGTTCGACTTCCTCCGGGAACAGGTGGTGGCCCGGGACCAGGCGGTGGCGCAGCGCGCGGTGGCGCTCGATATCTCCTCTGCCGCAGAGCATCTCGCGCTGGCGCTGAGCAGCGAGCTGGTCGCCCTGCGTGACCCCGAACGCGGTGCGATGGCCATCCGCGAACTGCGCACCGCCAAGGCGCAGGCCGAGGAGCTGCATCGCCGGACCGCCGCCTGGCAGCAGACCCTGGGCGACGGCATCACCGATCTGGCCGGCGATATCGACCATGATCTGCGAGATCGGTTGCGCGCCATCGGCAGGACCGCCGAGGAGTGGGTCGACGAGAACGACCCCGGGAGGCTGTGGGATCAGCTGGAGCAGTGGCTGATGCAGACGACCGACACCGCCATCGGCGACAATCTGCTGTGGACGCATCATCGCGCGATCCACTTGGCCGAGCGGGTGGCCGAGCACTTCCTGGAGTTCGGCGCGGTGGATCTGCCCGCGGTGCGGTCGGGTTCGGAGCTGGAGGAATCGCGGGTGGCGGCGGTGACGCTGGCCGATCTCGAACCGGATCTCGGCATCGGCCACAAACTGCTCGTCGGTATGCGCGGTTCCTACGGCGGCATGGTGATGATCGGTCTGGCCAGTACGGTCGCCGGCCTGGCCCTGATCAATCCGGTCTCACTGGGCGCGGGTGTGCTACTGGGCGGCAAGGCTTTTCGCGACGACAAGCGGGAGCGGCTGGCCCGCAAGCGCAGCGAGGCGAAGATGGCGGTGCGCCGTTACCTCGACGATGTGAGTTTCGAGGCGGGTAAGGAGTCGCGCGACCGGCTGCATCGCATCCATCGCATTCTGCGCGATCACTTCACCGGAATCGCCGACCGGAGCCTGCGCTCGATCAACGATTCGCTGCAGGCCGCGCAGGACGCCGCCGGAGTGGCCAACGCCCAGCGCGCCGAGCGGTGCGCGGAACTCGAGCGGCAATTGCGCGTGGTGGCCGAACTGCGACGTCATGCCGATGTGATGCTGCCGCCCGCGGGTGCGTCCGGACGTCATGCGCGCGGGGCGCAGTCGTAACCCAGGGCACCGGGATTCCCAGACTGCTCGGGTACGGTCGACGCGTGAGTTACCAGGTCAGCGACCAGACGCCGGGCATCGTGGGGGAGGCGCGCCGGTTGGTTTCGGCCGCCCGCCAGGCCTACGCGCCGCGTTCGCGCCCCGCCGCGATGCTCGGTGACTGTGCGCGCCGTCTCGACCAACCGCTGCGGGTCGCGCTGGCCGGGCAGCTCAAGGCGGGTAAATCGACATTGCTCAATGCGCTGGTCGGACAGGACATCGCGCCGACCGATGCCACCGAGTGCACCCGGATGGTGACCTGGTACCGCCACGGTCCGGCGCCGCGGGTGAGCGCCCTGGCCACCGACGGCGCGAGCGCCGATGTGGTGGTGCGGCGCACCCCCGGCGCCGACGGCCTGCCCGGAGCGCACGGGTTGAGTTTCGACCTGTCGGCGCTGCGCTGGAACGCCGCCGGGGAGCACGAGGTCGACCATCTCGATGTGCAGTGGCCGGCCGCCACCCTGGCTCGGACCACCATCATCGACACCCCGGGGACCTCGTCGCTGTCGCGGGAGGTGTCGCTGCGCACCTCGCGCCTGCTGACGCCCGACGCGGATGCGGCGGTGACCGTGCCCGAGGCCGACGCGGTCGTCTATCTGCTGCGCCGGCTGGACGCCTCCGATATCGGATTCCTGGAGCGCATCGGCGCCGGAGGGGCTGCCCGGCAGGGTGTTTCGGGTCCGCTCGGCGTGATCGGCGTGGTTTCCCGGGCCGACGAGATCGGCGCCGGCCGTATCGATGCCCTGCATTCGGCGCGCGAGGTCTCGGCCCGGTTCGCCACCGAACTGGAACGAACCGGGTTGTGCCAGGCGGTCATTCCGGTCGCCGGTCTGCTCGCCTTCGCCGGCGCGACGCTGCGGCAGCGCGAATTCGACGCCTTCGAGGCGCTGGCGCGGATCTCGGTGGACGATCTGAGCATCGCGCTGCTGTCCGCGGACCGATTCGCCCATCCGGAGCTGCCGCTGCCCGTGCCGGCGGATCTGCGGGCGCACCTCGCGGCCCGGTTCGGCCTGTTCGGCATCCGGATGGCGGTGACGCTGATCCGCCTGGGGGTGCGCGATTCCGCCACGCTGGCACGGGAACTCGCCGAGCGCAGCGGTGTGGAGGAACTGCGGACGGTGCTGGATGTGCAGTTCGCCCAGCGAGCCGATCAACTGAAGGCGCATTCGGCGTTGACGGCGGTGGCGCGCATCGTGGCCGCCCATCCGGGCACCCGCGCCGACGACCTGCTGCCACATATCAACAGCCTGTTGGCGGATGTGCACGGATTCGCCGAGCTGCGCCTGCTCGGGCGGTTGCGCACCGACGAATTGCCCCTGCCCGCGGACGATGTCACCGAGTTGTACCGGTTGATCGGCGGTTCCGGCGTGGCACCGCACCTGCGCCTGGGGCTGCCGCCGGAGGCTCCGGGCGGCGAAGTGCAGGCGCACGCGGTGGCGGCGGTGCGGAAATGGCGTGGTCGGGCGCGCCATCCGCTGGCCGACCGATTCACGACCGAGGCCTGTCTGACCGCGGCGCGGAGCGCGGAGGGAATCGTCGACCAGCTGCGGGAACCGGAAACCACGCCGATGGGCCGGGTGCGCCCGCCGCGCGCCCGCTGACCCCTCGAGACTGCGATGTGTCCCGCATCACAGCAGATGCCTGTCACAACCTGGTCCGGCCTGTGTCGAAACCGGATGTAAGGGCCGAGAAATCGGCCGGGCACCGATCCGAGGACACATCATGCCGACCGTCGTGACTCTCGATTCCTTCGTCAACTACCGCGAGAGCGGCACCGGACCGGTTCCGGTGGTCTTCCTGCACGGCAACCCGACCTCGTCGTATCTGTGGCGCAACGTGATTGCGCATGTCGACCCGCTGACCCGGGTGCTGGCGCCGGACCTGATCGGGATGGGGGAGTCGGGCAAGCCCGATATCGCCTACCGGTTCGCCGATCACGCCCGCTACCTCGACGCCTGGTTCGATGCCCTGGAACTGGAGGAGGTCGTGCTGGTGGGCCACGACTGGGGTGGGGCGCTGGGTATGGACTGGGCCGCGCGGCATGCCGACCGGGTGCGCGGCGTCGCGGTGCTCGAGACGTTCCTGCGACCGCTGAACTGGTCCGAGATGCCCGAGCAGGGCGCGGAGCTGTTCCGGCGGTTCCGGTCACCGGAGGGCGAGCAGATGATCCTGCGCGACAACATGTTCATCGAGTTCAATCTCCCGTTCGGCGCGCGCGGCCTGACTCCGGCCGACCTGGACGTGTATCGCGCGCCGTATCCGACGCCGGAGTCGCGGCGGCCGATGTTGGTGTGGCCGAGGGAGATTCCGTTCGACGGCGAGCCCGCCGACGTCGCCGCCGTCATGGACAACTACGGCCGCTGGATGGCATCCACACCGGATATCCCCAAGCTGGTGATGGCTGTGGATGCCGGCGTCGGCCTCGGATCGTCGGACGCGGTGGAATGGGCGCGCCAGACCTTCGCCGCGGTCGAGGTCGTCGGAATCGGTGCGGCCGGACACCACGCACCGGAGGACCGTCCCGATGCGATCGGAGCGGCCGTCGCGACCTGGCTGCGCGACTCGCAGCTCACGGAACCTCGAACCGAGGTCCGGGCAACGCGGCAGTGACCTGCGCCGTTGCGGTGCCGTCCGCGGCACCGCACGATAGGTCGATGAGCGTTGACGACGCCGACGAGCGGGTGGCCGAAACCGCCCTGGTCGATCGCGCCGTGGCCGGTGACCGGAGCGCGGTCACCGAGGTGGTGCGGCTGCTGCAGGATCCGCTGTACCGCTTGGCCTTACGGATGACCGGCAATCCGTCCGACGCCGAGGACGCGGTGCAGGAGATCCTGCTGCGGGCTGTCGGCAATCTCGCGAGCTGGCGCGGCGAGGCGAAGCTGACGACCTGGGCCTATCGCATCGGCGTCAACTATCTGCTGAATCAGCGCCGCCGCAGCCCGCAGGAATCGGCACAGCTGGAGCTGGACGGCTTCGGCGCCAATCTGCTGGAGGGGCTGGCCGAACAGGATTACCGGGGCCCCGAGGCGACGGTGCTCACGCGGGAGGTCCGGCTCGTCTGCAGCCAGGCGATGCTGCAATGTCTCGCTCGTGACGAGCGGGTCGCGTTCGTGCTCGCCGATGTCTTCGAACTGTCCTCGGCCGAGGCCGCGTGGATTCTCGGCATCGGCGCGGCGGCCTATCGGAAACGATTGGAGCGGGCGCGGACTCGGCTCGGCAACTTCCTCGACTCCACCTGCGGGGTGGCGAATCCGGCAGCGCCGTGCCGATGTTCGCGCCGCGTGCGGACCGCCGTCGATCAGGGCCGGGTGCGGCCCGGCAGGCCCGGCCTCGCCGGGCATCCGGTGACGCCCGGCGGTCGCAGTGCGGCCGATGCCGAAGCACAGATGGCCGGCCTGCACGATGCCGCGTCGATCCTGCGGGCCCATCCGGATTACGCGTTGCCGCCGGCCCGGCTGGAGGCGATCGCGACCCTGCTGGACTCCGGACGCTTCCCGCTGCTCGACCGCTGAACGATCACACGTCGATCAGCGAACTCGACGGGTCCACAAGGATTTTCGCGTGCTGTTCGGGACTGCCCAGAGCGGCGAAGGCATTGTCGACACCTGCCAATCCCACGGTCCCGGTGATCAACGGGGCCGGGTCGACCTTACCGTCGGCGATCATGTGCAGGGTGTCGCGGAATTCACCCGGGTCGTAGCCGAAGGCGAAGCGCAGTTCGATCTCCTTGTTGATCGCCATCGCGGGCCGGAAGCGGTCGGTCTCCATACAGACCCCGACCACCACGATGCGGGTCAAAGGTGGTGCGTTGGTGAGCAATTGGTCGATGATGCCCGGTACGCCCACACATTCGAACACCACCGGCCCGCCCGGCGCCGCGTCCAGGCTGTGCGCGAGGCGGAACAGGTACCACCAGGGCAGTTTCGGGATGCTGCGCAGTCGCGTCATGGTGTCGAAACCCAGATTGAGGATATCGGTGACGCCGGAGATGCGACCCTTCGCGGGGTTGGCCGTCCACGGCGATTCCAGATTCGGATCCACCACCACATTCGCGCCACACCGGCGCGCCAGTTCCCGGCGGCGCGGTGAGAAGTCGCTGGCGACAATGTTTTTCACGCCGGCGGCGCGTAGCATGCTGATGACCGCGAGGCCGATCGGCCCGCATCCGACCACGAAGGCGGGCTGGTTGCGACCGACCCTTCCCTTGCGCACCGCATGCCAGGCGACGGCCATCGGCTCCGTCAGCGCCGCATGGTCGGTGGCCAGCCCGTTGGGCACCGGGAACGTCATGGATTCCTGCACCACGACCTGTTCGGCGTAGCCGCCGGGCGCCTGCTCCGACAGCCCGGTGAGTTCCGGTGTGCGCCCGTTGCGCACGATCGGCAGGGCCACCACCCGGGTGCCCGGCTGCCAGCGTTCGCGGCATCCGGGGCCGTATTCGACTATCTCCCCGACGAATTCGTGACCGAGCACCACACGTTGATGGGAGCGCATGAAGTTCGGATAACCGGTGACGGCCGCGAGCTCGGCCAGTTCGTCACAGTGCAGGCGGGCGTGCAGATCGGATCCGCAGATCCCGCATCGCGACACCGCGATCACCAGCTGGCCGGGCCCGGGTTTCGGCGCCGGGATATCCGCGACTTCCAGCTTGCCTTCCGAACACACCACGGCCTTCATATCCGCACGGTACCGCGCGGGATGTGCCGATTCAGCGGGATTGCGGAGGAACACCCGCGGACAAACTGTCCAGATTTCCGAGCAGATCGATCAGCAGGAATTTCACCAGCGGCGAGGTGCAGCCCTGTTCGGTGCAGCCCACATTCGAGGAGCCCAGCATGGGGCCGTCGGTGAGGGCCGGTTGCGCGGCGGCTGCGGTCCCCGCGGCGAACAGTCCACCCGTCATGAGCGCGGCGGCGACACCGGCGGCGGCGAGACTGCGTTTCATCGGTTCCTCCATAGTCGATCGGTCCCCGACCACATCGATGCGACTGTATGGGTGACCGCCGGCTGCCGAAAAGACCCCAGAGGTCGGGGGTCGCCCCGGTCGCGCTCCGACACGCCGAGATGCGGATGCCGAGTCGCTACCATCCAGGGGTGAGCTCATCTGGGTCCGGAATGCCGGGTATGCCGGCACCCGGCAGTATGCGGGCCCGCGATATGGACAGAGTTCAAGCGCGCACCCTGCTCGATGCGGCATTCGACGAGGGCCAACTGGGCGCCGACGAGTACCACGACCGGTCCGACCGCGCGGCGACCGCGAAGACCGTCGGCGAACTGCGGAATCTGGTCGACGATCTGCAACCGCCCGCCGGCGGTGCGCAATGGAAGCAGCCACCGGGCCCGCCCCGGCGGGTGGGCCGCTATCCGGCGCACATTCGTGCCCGCGACGCCGACCGGGCCGAAACCTGCCGAGCCCTCGACACCGCCCTGGCCGACGGCCAGCTCTCGGCGCAGGAACATCAGACCCTCACCGATCTGACCGCGGCCGCCGAAACCCTCGGCGACCTGGCCGAACTGACCGCGGATCTGCAACGCCCCGCCGAGGCGCCGATCGATCCGCGGGCGGGGACGCAGAGCCGGACGGCGTGGTTCGCGGGTGCGGTGGCGGTGGCCGTGACCGCCGCGGCGGTGGGTGGATATCTGCTGACGCATCGGGTCGCCCCCGCTCCCGAACCGGTGGCAGCGGCGGCGCCGCAGGTGGTGCGGCCTTTGGTGCTCGAGACGCCCGACCTCACCACGGTAGCCGGCTTCGAGAAGTTCCGCGGCGACTACCAGGCGAAATTCGGCGATACCACCGTCGACGACCTGACCCTCTTTCCCGATTTCGCCTCGGTCGACCGCACCTCGGCGCGGCAGCCGAATCGGGTGGCCGACTACTCCTACCGGGGTGGCTTCATGCCGTCGACCGCCGTCACCACCCGTTCGGCCGACAAGCCGATCTTCGACCTCGCCGCGGTGAACACGTCCGCGCTGGGCGACCTGATCGCGCGGGCGGTACCGCTGCTGAAGGTTCCCGGCGGCGCGGTGAGTCATATCGGCATGGGCATCGACACCATCACCAAGGTGCCGACGATCAGCATCTACGTCGGCAATTCGTTCAACGAGAACGCGTACCTGGAGGCCACGCCCGCAGGCGATCCGATTCGCGTCTATCCATTCCACACATAGGTGCCGCCGATGGGAACCTTCGACACATCCCGCCGTACCGGCGCGTCCTCCGGCGCCGCGAACAGCGCTCTGCGCGTGCGTGATTCGGATCGCGTCGACGCCTGCGCGCTGCTGGACGCCGCCCGCGACGACGGCCAGCTCTCCGAGGGCGATCACCAGCGGCGCACCGCCGCGGCGATGAGCGCCCGCACCTTCGCCGATGTGGAGAAGGTCATCGGTGATCTGCAGATTCCGGCCAATCTGGTCGACGCTCCCGTCGTGCGCCCGGCGCGACGCCGACGGTCCAGGCGTTGGATGGTGGCCGGTGGGGCCGTGGCGGCCGCGGTACTGATCGGAATGTTCTGCGGCTGGGTGAGCAGTGACAACGGTCCGCTCGCCGATCACACGCCGCCGGATATGACGACCGCCGCCGGCATCGAAGCGTTCCTCGCCGATTACCGTCAGCACTACGGCGATCTGCTGGCCGACGACGTGACGCTGATGCCGGAGCACGCCTCGATCGAGCGGCCCCGCCCGGGGGACCCGTCGACCACCGAAAGAGCCTCCTACAAGGGCGGATTCGATACCTGGACTACCAGCAGCCGCGATCCGAAACTCGCGCCTATCGACCTCGGCGCGATCGATGTGCCGAAGTTGGCGGCACTGCTGGCCGGCGCCCCGCGCACCGTCGGGTCACCGCAGACGAAGGTCAGTCATCTGATCATCGGTCGCGACAGCTCCGCGCCCGACCACCCGCCCACGGTCACGATCTTCACCGAAGGCGCTCGCAGCGGGCACCTGGTGGTCGCGCCGTCCGGCGAACCGCTGGTGGTCTTCAAGTCCCAGCCGTGAGGCAGTGAACGTCCCGGCTGTGAGGCAGTGAACGCCGACCGTTCTTTCCGGCGGGTTTCACCTGCGCGTCTCGGGTTAGCCGGGAAGTGAATCGCCGGGTCGACGAAAGCGGGGTGTCGCAGATGAGTGGGAACGAGGATCGGATCGCCCGGGAACTGCTCGATCGAGCGGGGACCACCTATGCGGCCGAGGCGGGAATCTCCCTCGCCGACAAACCGGCTCCGCTGTTCCAGCTGTTGGTGCTGGCTCAATTGATGAGTGCCCGGATCACCGCCGATATCGCCGTCGCCGCCGCGCGCGAGCTGAGATCGAGCGGCTACCGCACCCCGCAGCGCGTCGCCGAGGCCGACTGGCAGGACCTCGTCGACGCGCTGGGACGCGGCCACTACCGCCGCTACGACGAATCGACCGCCACCCGGCTCGGTGAGAACGCCACGATCCTGCTCGACCGCTACCACGGCGACCTGCGGAAACTGGCCGAGGAAGCGGATCGCGATCCGG
>NZ_JADKYP010000097.1 GCF_015354405.1 Nocardia sp. BSTN01
GCCGTGCCGCCAGACACCGGGGAACATCTCGAAATACGCTGCGCGATAGCGTGTTCCATCAGGATCGTTCCAGAACGACACCGGCATGGAGGGCATCGGGGCGGTGATCACCAGTTCCCCGACCTCGCCGCGCACCGGCCGGCCCGATTCGTCCCAGGCATCCACCGCGGCGCCGAGGAACGGCACCGACAGCTCGCCCGGCCACACCGGCACCGTGCGCACACCGCCGATGAAGGCGGACACCACGTCGGTGCCACCGCTGATGGAGTTCACCTGTACCCGTTCACCGACGTTGTCGCGCAACCACAGTGCCGACGACGGCGGCAGCGACGATCCGGTGATACCGACCGTGCGCAGCACCGAGAGCTCGTGGTCGCGCCGCGGCACCACACCGGCCTTGATGCAGGCGAGCACATAACCCGGGCTGGTCCCGAGCACGGTGGTGCCGGTGCGCGCCGCCAGGTCGAACAGCGAATCGGCGTGCGGGAAGGTCGGACTGCCGTCGTAGCAGACGATCGTCGCGCCCACCAGCAGGCCGGCGACCTGGAAGTTCCACATCATCCAGCTGGGGCTGGTGTACCAGAAGAAGACGTCGCCGCGCCCGATATCCGACTGCAGCGCAGCGGCTTTCAGATGTTCGAGCAGGACGCCGCCGTGCCCGTGCACGATCCCCTTCGGCAGACCGGTGGTCCCGGAGGAGAACAGGATCCAGAGTGGGTGCGCGAAACCGACCGGCTCGGTGGACAATTCGGCACCCTCGGGCGCGGCGACCGTATTCCAGTCCAGGGCGTCGGGCACCGCACCGCCGAGACGCGGCACCACGACGGTGGCTCGAACGGTCGGCAGCCCGGCCCGCAGGGCGGCGATATCGTCACGTTTGTCGTGCTGTTTCCCGCCGAAGTGGTAACCGTCGGCGGTGACCAGTACGACCGGCTCCAGCTGTCCCAGCCGGTCGAGCGCCGCCTTGGCCGAATAGTCCTGTCCGCACGCACTCCACACCGCGCCGATACCGGCCGTGCCGAGGAAGGCGATCACGGCCTCGGGAATGTTGGGCAGATAGCCGACGACCCGATCACCGGGTCCCACGCCGAGCTCGCGCAGCGTCGCCGCGAAGGAGGCGGCACGGCCCAGCAGTTCCGCCCAGGAGATCTCGGTCAGGCCGCCCTGTTCGCCGGCGTAGACGATCGCGGGCCGATCGGTGCGGGCGTGGCGTGCGATCTGATCGACGTAGTTCAGCAGCTGTCCCGGAAACCATTGCGCCCCAGGCATATCGGAACTCGCCAGCACCGTGTTCGGCGCGTCGCCGAGTTCGAAGTACTCCCACAGCGCGCCCCAGAACCCGGCGAGATCGGTGATCGACCATTCCCACAGCGAGTGGTAGTCGTCGAATTCTCGTCCGGTCCGGGCCCCGACGAATCGCGCGAAGTCGGTGACCCGCGCCGTTTCCACGTCCCCGGGATCGGGTTGCCACTGTGGTTGCGTCATGACTCTCCTAGCTCTAACGGGCCCCGGCGCGCTGCAGAATGCGCTCGGCATGCCGGATCACCGGGCCGTCCACCATGCGTCCCTCGAAACTGAACACCCCGCGATTGCTGGGCACCTCCGCCAGCAGCCGGCGGGCCCAGTCCACTTCCTCCTCCGCCGGCGCGTAGGCCGCCCGGATCACCGTGAGCTGCTTCGGATGGATGGCGACCTTGACGTCGTAGCCGACCGCCACCGCCTCGTCGGATTCCGCGCGCAGTCCGTCGAGGTCGGCGATATCGAGATACACCGAGTCCAGCGCGATCTTGCCGTACGCCTTCGCCGCCAGCAGCGCGGTCGAGCGCAACTGCCGCGCCACGTCGTGATAACTGCCGTCGGCGCGGCGGCTGGAATTGCCACCGAGTCCGGCGACCAGATCCTCCGCTCCGGCCATCGAGGCGATCGCATTCGGCGCGGCCATGACCTCTTCGGTGCGCAGCGCGCCCAGCGGCGATTCGAACAGTGCGACCACCTCGTAGTCCGACAACAGCGAGAGCTGTTGTGCCGATTCGCATTTCGGCAGCATGACGCGACGGTAGGCGGTCGAGGCCAGCGCGGTCAGGTCGGCGTCGAAATCGTGCGTGCCTGCCGCGTTGACCCGGACCACCGTGCGCTCCGGATCGAGCGGTGTGGCCATCAGCACCTCGCGCGCGGTCTCCTTGTCCGCGGCCGCGACGCCGTCTTCCAGATCGATGATCACGACGTCGGCCGCGGCGGCGGCCTTCTCGTAGCGTTCACCCCGGTCGGCGGGGCAGAACAGCCAGGCCGGGCCCGGGAGTTCCCAGTTCATCCGCTCTCCTACTCGCCGTTCGGGCGCATCCGCATCAGGGTTTGACGGACCGCGGTGGCCACCACGTCGCCGTGCTGGTTGCGCCCGGTGTGCGCGAAGGTCGCGATCCCCTCGCCCGGACGGCTCTTCGACTCACGCTTGGCGGTCACCAGTGTTTCGGCGTACAGGGTGTCGCCGTGGAACATCGGCTTCGGGAAGGCGACCTCCGAGAAACCCAGATTGCCCACGATGGTGCCCTGTGTCAGCTGCGTCACCGACAGTCCGACCAGCGTCGACAGCGTGAGCATCGAATTGACCAGCCGCTGATTGAACGGCGGCAGGCCGTCGGCGAAGGCCGCGTCCAGATGCAGTGCCTGGGTATTCATCGTCTGCGTGGTGAACGCGACGTTGTCCGCTTCGGTGATGGTGCGCCCGGGCCGGTGTTCGTACAGCACACCGACTTCCAGTTCCTCGAACCACAGTCCGCGCTGCACCACCCGGCGCACCGGCTCCATCGGCTCGCTCACAGTCCCAGCTCCCGTCCGATCAGCATCAACTGCACCTCGGTCGTGCCCTCGCCGATTTCCAGAATCTTGGAATCGCGATAGTGCCGGGCCACAGCATATTCGTTCATGAAGCCGTAGCCGCCGAAAATCTGGGTGGCATCGCGGGCGTTGTCCATCGCGGCCTCACTGGCGACCAGCTTCGCGATCGCGGCCTGCTTCTTGAACGGCTTGCCCGCCAGCATCAAGGCCGCCGCGTCGTAGTAGGCGGTGCGTGCGGCGTGCGCCCGCGCCTCCATTCGCGCGATCTTGAACGCCACCGCCTGATTGTTGCCGATGGTGCGGCCGAACGCCTCCCGCTCACCGGCGTAGCGCACGCTCTCGTCGACACAGCCCTGCGCCGCCCCGACCGACAGCGCCGCGATCGCGATCCGGCCCTCGTCCAGGATCCGCAGGAAGTTCGCGTAACCGCGGCCGAGTTCACCGAGCAGATTCGACTGCGGCACCCGCACGTCGGTGAAGCTCAGCGGATGGGTGTCCGAGGCGTGCCAGCCGACCTTGTTGTAGGCCGGTTCGGCGACGAATCCCGGGGTGTCGGCCGGCACCAGGATGGTGGAGATCTCCTTCTTGCCCTCCGACTCCCCGGTCACCGCGGTCACGGTCACCAGGCGGGTGATATCGGTGCCCGAGTTGGTGATGAACTGCTTGCTGCCGTTGATGATCCAGTCGTCGCCGTCACGCACGGCGGTGGTGCGGGTACCGCCGGCATCGCTGCCCGCACCGGGTTCGGTGAGACCGAAACCGGCGAGCGCGCGCCCGGAGGTCAACTGCGGCAACCACTCCTGCTTCTGCGCCTCGTTGCCGAACCGGTAGATCGGCATGGCGCCCAGCGACACCCCGGCCTCGAGCGTGATCGCCACGCTCTGGTCGATCTTGCCGAGTTCCTCGAGCGCCAGGCACAGTGCGAAGTAGTCGCCGCCCATACCGCCGTACTCCTCCGGGAACGGCAGACCGAACAGACCCATATCCGCCATACCGGATACGACCTCGTACGGGAAGGTATGGGCCGCATCGTGTTTCGCCGCCACCGGCGCGACGACCTGATTCGCGAAGTCGCGGACCGTCAGCGCCAGCTCCCGGTACTCCTCCGGCAACGTGCCGGTGGACAGGAAATCGTTCATGCCTGTGCCTCTTTCTGCTCGGTATCCGATTCCTCGGGGCCCGATTCCTCGGGGTCTGATTCCTCGGGGTCCACGGCGGGTTCGGCGGCGATCCGCGCCAGGACCTGTTCGACCTGTACCTGGTCACCCGCGGCGACCAGCAACTCCACCTTTCCGGCGACCGGCGCGGTCAAGGTGTGTTCCATCTTCATCGCCTCGACCACCACGATCGGGGTACCGGCGGCCACCTCGGCGCCCGGCGCCACATGCACCGCGATCACCGAACCCGGCATGGGGCTGAGGATTTCGGCGTCGGTGAGTTGTTCGTCGCCGCCGCGCAGACTCGGCTCGGCCACCTCACGCACCGCCGCGACACCGTCGGCACCGGCCACCCAGATCGGGCCGGCCTGTTCGGCGACGCGATACCGCAGCCGGATTCCGTCGAGGGCGATCGTCAGCACCGCGTCGTCGAGCGTGGCGGTCAGCGAACGCGGCAGCCCGGTGTCCACCGCCACCCACGCGTCGGCGGGTGTGCCCGTAATCGCCACGTGCACAACGCGATCGCCGCCTTCGAGCCGCAGCACCGTGGGGGCCGCGGTGCCGATGCGCCAGCCGTCCGGGATTTCCCAGGGGCCTTGCGGTGCGGCCGGCCACGCCCGCAGCCAGCGCGCCACCGCCGCGGCGACGAACTGGTCGTCGGTGACCGGTGCGGGCCGGAAATCTCCGGCGCGCCGGTCCAGCAACCCGGTGTCGAGATCACCGCGCAGCACATCGGGATCGGCCAGCAGGAACCGCAGGAAGTCGGTATTGGTTCGCACACCCAGCACCTGGGTGTCGGCCAGCGCCTGATCCAGCCGGGCGATCGCGGTCGCGCGATCGGGGCCGTGCGCGATCACCTTCGACAGCATCGGGTCGTAGTCGCTGCCGATCACACTGCCGGTGCGCAGCCCAGAATCCACCCGCACCCCGGGCCCCTGCGGTTCGGCCAGCGCCAGCACGGTGCCGCCGGTGGGCAGGAAGTCGCGGCCGGGATCCTCGGCGTAGACGCGGGCCTCGACGGCGTGCCCGGTGAGCTGGATGTCGTCCTGTTCGGCGACGATCTTCTGCCCGGCCGCGACGCGAACCTGGCATTCCACCAGATCCACGCCGGTCACCAGTTCGGTCACCGGATGTTCGACCTGCAGCCGGGTGTTCATCTCCATGAAGAAGAACTCGTCCGGCCGGTCCGCGGCGACGATGAATTCGACGGTGCCCGCGCCCACGTAGTCGACGCTGCGCGCGGTATTGCAGGCGGCGGCGCCGATCCGGGCCCGCGTCTGCGGATCCAGCAGCGGCGAGGGTGCCTCCTCGATGACCTTCTGATGCCGGCGTTGCAGGCTGCATTCCCGCTCCCCCAGATGCAGGACGTTGCCGAACCGGTCGGCGAGGATTTGCACCTCGATATGCCGGGGTGTGGCGACGAACCGCTCCAGGAACAGGGTGTCGTCGCCGAACGCCGCGGCGGCCTCCCGGCGCGCGCTCACCAGCGCCGCGGGTAGATCGGCGGGATCGTCGACTCGGCGCATGCCCTTGCCGCCACCGCCCGCCGACGGCTTGACCAGCACCGGATACCCGATTTCGGTTGCGGCCGAGATCAATTCGTCGTCGGTGAGGCCGGGCCGGGCGATACCGGGCACGACCGGAACGCCGAAATCGGCGACCGCGGTCTTGGCCGCGATCTTGTCGCCCATGATCTCGATCGCCCGCACGGGCGGACCGAGGAAGACGATGCCGGCCTTGTCCAGCGCCGCGGCGAAGGCCGAATTCTCCGACAGGAAGCCGTAACCGGGATGCACGGCCTGCGCACCAGACCGCACGGCGGCATCGACCACCCGATCGATGTCGAGGTAGCTCTGCCGCGCCGGCGCCGGGCCCAGCCGCACCGCGACGTCGGCCTCGGCCACGTGCCGGGCGGCGACGTCGGCGTCGCTGTAGACCGCCACCGAGCGAATACCCATGGCGCGCAGCGTGCGGATCACACGCACCGCGATCTCGCCACGGTTGGCGACCAGCACGGTGTCGAAGGGCACCGGGTGAGATTTGTTCAGCATGGTGATCACATCCGGAATACGCCGTAGGAGACAGGTTCGAGGGGCGCCTGCGCGCAGACCGACAGGGCCAGGCCGAGCACGGTTCTGGTGTCGGCGGGATCGATGACTCCGTCGTCCCACAGCCGCGCGGTCGAGTAGTACGGATTGCCCTGGCGCTCGTACTGATCCCGGATCGGCGCCTTGAACTCCTCCTCCTGCTCCGCGCTCCAGGCATCGCCGAGCTGCTCGCCGCGCACCGTGGCCAGCACCGACGCGGCCTGTTCACCGCCCATCACCGAGATGCGGGCGTTCGGCCACATCCACAGGAAGCGCGGCGAATAGGCCCGCCCGCACATCGAATAGTTGCCGGCGCCGTAGGAACCGCCGATCACCACCGTCAGCTTCGGCACGCGCGCGCAGGCGACCGCGGTCACCATCTTCGCGCCGTGTTTGGCGATACCGCTCGCCTCGTAGGCGCGCCCGACCATGAAACCGGTGATGTTCTGCAGGAACACCAGCGGAATGACCCGCTTGTCGCACAGTTCGATGAAATGCGCGCCCTTCTGTGCGGATTCGCCGAACAGCACGCCGTTGTTGGCGACGATGCCGACCGGGTGGCCGTGGATGCGCGCGAAGCCGGTGACCAGGGTGCGGCCGTATTCGGCCTTGAATTCCTGGAATTCACCGCCGTCCACGACGCGCTCGATCACCTCGTGCACGTCGTAGGGCGTACGCAGGTCCACCGGGACCACGTCGTAGAGCTCCGACTGCGGGGCGATCGCATCGACCGGCGCCGCGATCTCCCACGGACTCGGCGACTTCGGCGCGAAGGTGCCGACGATGCGGCGCACGATGCGCAGCGCGTCCTCGTCACTGTCGGCCAGATGGTCGGTGACACCCGATGTGCGCGAATGCAATTCGCCGCCGCCGAGCTCTTCTGCGGTGACCACCTCGCCGGTGGCGGCCTTCACCAGCGGCGGCCCGCCGAGGAAGATCGTGCCCTGATTGCGCACGATCACGGCTTCGTCGCTCATCGCGGGAACGTAGGCGCCGCCCGCGGTGCAGGACCCCAGCACCGCCGCGATCTGCGGAATTCCCTTGGCGCTCATGGTCGCCTGGTTGTAGAAGATCCGGCCGAAGTGTTCGCGGTCGGGGAAGACCTCGTCCTGATGCGGCAGATGCGCACCGCCGGAGTCCACGAGGTAGATGCACGGCAGATGATTCTGCAGTGCCACCTCCTGGGCGCGTAGATGCTTCTTGACCGTCATCGGGTAATAGGTGCCGCCCTTGACCGTCGCATCGTTGGCGACGATCACGCATTCCCGCCCGGACACCCGTCCGATACCGCCGATCACCCCGGCGCCGGGGCAGTCGTCGCCGTACATGCCGTCGGCCGCCAGCGGCGAGAGTTCCAGGAACGGGCTGCCGGGATCCAGCAGCCGGTCCACCCGTTGGCGCGGCAACAGCTTGCCGCGCGCCAGATGGCGCTCGCGGGCCCGCTCGGGTCCGCCGAGCGCACTCGCCGCCAGCTTCGCGCGCAGCTCGTCGAGCAGCGCCAGATGTGCGGCACGGTTGCCGGCCTGCACGTCCTGCGTCAGGGTCATCACGCCATCCTGCCCATTCGGTTAGTGGCCAATAACTGGAAACTAAGATAATCTTCGTTAACTGAAATGTCCAGGCGTGCCGGAAACCGGACCGCCCAACGCCCCCGACCTGCGGAGAGGAGCCCGATGAGCAGCGGTGAGGCCGTCGCCCCCACACGCCGGGAGCAGCTCAAGGCGCAGCGGCGGCAGCAGTTACTGGAGGCCGGGGCGCGACTCATCGCCGACCGCGGCTATCCCGGCGTGCGGCTCGACGACCTCGGCGCGGCCGCCGGCATCAGCGGCCCGGCGGTCTACCGGCACTTCCCCAACAAGGAAGCCCTCCTGGTGGAATTGCTGGTCGGGATCAGCACCCGGCTGTTCGAGGGTGGCAAGGCGGTCGCCGAACAGGCCGAGTCACCGCGCTCGGCTCTGTCCGGGCTGATCGAATTCCACCTCGACTTCGCCCTCGGCGAGCCCGAGCTCATCCGTATCCAGGACCGGGACCTGGAAAGCCTGCCGGAATCCGCGCGGCGACAGGTCCGCCGCCTGCAGCGGCAGTACGTGGAGATCTGGGTCGGGGTGCTGCGCGGCCTGCACCCGGAACTGGACGAGACCGCCGCGCGAGTCACGGCGCACGCCACCTTCGGCCTGATCAACTCGACACCGCACAGCGCCTCCCCCACTCTGGCCGGACGGGCTCGGCCGATCCTGCGGGAGATGGCCTGGGCGGCGTTGAGCCGAGGCGCCGACCAGAGGGCCGAGCCGGCCTAGTCGCGACGCAGTTCAGCCTCGGCGGTGGACAGGACCGCGCTCACGCCCAGATAGACGGCGGGGATCAGCGCCAGCGTCCACGCGGCGGCGAAAAGCGGTGTGGCGACCTCGAATTGAGAATGCCAGCGCACCCGGGTGCCCGACGGATGGTCGTCGAAGGTCACGGTTCCGTCCTGGCGGCGCAGCGGCGGAAGCGATTTCAGCACTCGGTAACGGAACAGTCGCGGCGGGTCGTAGTCGACGACCTCCTCGGTCAGCCGCAGCAGCGGCGTCACCAGCAGCCGCACCGCCCCGACCCCGTGTTCGGAGACATTGCCCGGACGGACCGGAGTGACCCGCCGGATCGCCGGAACGCGCTGGTAGTTGGTGGCGTCGGTGATCCAGTCGAAGACGTCGGCGCGAGGTGCCCGGATGATCCGTTCCAGGTCCAGCGTGCGCATCGAGAGTCCCTTCGCTACCACGGTGTCGGATGAGTTCGGCGACCGGCGGGGATGCCGGATCGGTGCCGAGTGCCAGCGCAGCGTACGGCGCGGCGGGCACCCGCTGCCAGAGACGAGAGTCGAAACGATGCTATTTCGATACGAGCAAGCGATCTGGTCGTTCGCCCAAGCCTGGCGGCGGCCGCGAAAAGATGAATCCGGTCGGTATTTCCTTGCGACAGAAAATCTTTCATTCATTCCGCCGTACCCCCGCAGCTCACGAATCGGTGGCGATAGGACACAATTGTCCCGATCCGGCCCGGAACCGGTCGTCGCCGCCGCCGCACCGATCCCCGTCGGCCTCCCGGAACCGGCGGTAACACCGGGCAGACCGAATCACCCGGTGACTACCATGGCATTCATGAGTGCCGAGGAGTGCCGCCGCACCACAGACAGGCCGGAACCGTGAGCGCAGAGCGCGGCACCGCGAGCCCCGCAGAACAGCCGACAACAAAGCCGCAGGAGCGGGTGATTCGCCGACGCCCGAAGAATCGGCGCGCCCAGATCGCCGCGACCTCGGCGGCGGCCTTCGGCTCGCTGGGGTACCACGGCGTCAGCATGGAGGACATCGCCTCCCGCCTCGGCATTTCCTCGGCGGCCCTGTACCGGCACTATCCGAGCAAGTACGCGCTGTTCCGGGAGGAACTGCTGCGCCTCGGCGCGCTGACGGTGGAATCGACCACGGTGGATCCCGAGGCCGCCGAACTTCCGGCGCAGCAGCGGCTGGCCGGCGTGCTCGACACCATGATCGCCGCGACCATCGCCAATCGCCCGACCGTGACGCTGGCCCGGTGGGAGGGGCGCTACCTCGACGACACCGATCGCGCCACGCTGGACGAGCAGTTCACCACCTCGATCCGCGCCCTCGCCGGCCTGCTCGGTGAACTGCGCCCGGAGCTGACCCGCCGCGATCGGCTGGTGCGTGCGGTGGCCTTGCTCAGCATCGTCAGCAGCATCGGCGACCACCATGCCACGCTCCCCGTGAAATCGCTGACCGCCGTCCTGAATTCGGCCGCGTGGGCGATCATCGGCGCCGACCTTCCGGACGCCGCGCCGTCGGCCGCCACTGCCCGGCCGGCGGAGATCCCGCAGTCGTTCAAACACGAACTGCTGCTGAAGAAGTCGGTGGAGCTGTTTCATCAGCGCGGCTATCCGAATGTGAGCGTGGAGGATATCGCCACAGCCGCGGATCTGTCCGCGGCCTCGGCCGTCTACCGGTATTACCGCAGCAAGAGCGACCTGCTCGCGGCCGCGTTCCGGCGGGCGGCGGATCGGGTGTCGGGCGCGATCGGCCCGGCCACCGCCTCGTCGAAATCCCCGGCCGAGGCACTGTCGAAACTGATCGACCTGTACGTCACCGGGTCGTTCGAAGAACGCGAATTGACCTTCGTCTACTACGCCGAGTTCAGTCACGTCCCGCCCGAGGAACGCACCGTCCTGCGCAATATCCAGCGGTTGATCGTGGCGGAATGGGTGAAATTGCTGGTCGCGGTGCGGCCGGAGTTGTCCGAGGCGCAGGCGCGCATTCTGGTGCAGGCCGGATTCGGACTCGTGGTCGATCTGGGCCGGGTCTTCGGTGACGACGAAAACCTCTGCCCGCCGCAGCGAGTCATGGCGCTGATGGAGGTCGTGCTGTTCGGGTCGCCGCGCCGCGCGTGATCGCCTCAGCTGTTCATCCGCGGCCACGGGTAGAGCGCGAGGTGGATGAGCAGGATCGCCAGCAGTCCGAGCAGCAGCGCGGCGACGAATCCCGCGCGATGTTCGAGATAGCCGATGGTGCGAAACAGGGTGGGGAACGGCACTTCCCGCGCGAAGAACATCGACAGCACGCTCGGCACGATCACCCACATCAGGGCGATGGTTCCGTAGAGCACGTAGGCGCCGGAGAAGGTCCCCGGATCGACCGCCCGCGCTCCACCGGCGAAGGCGACCGCCGCGGCCAGTGCCGCGCAGGCCGATACCAGATAGCCGCCCATCCCCTCGGTGCGCACGGCGTCCGGGTCGGGGGTGAGCCGGCCGTTGGCCGTGGTCTGCCGGCCCGCGACCGCGGCCGGGCGCTGCGGCGGCATCGCCAGCTGCGGTAGCGAATAGTAGGCGAGCACGACGATCACGAAGACGACCACGAGCCGCACCCACGAATGCGCGTTTTCGAGGTGGCCGATCGTCGCCGAAATCGTCGGCCAGTCGGCCAGATCGAAGACCGCGGCCAACTCCGGGACCGCGATGACAACGCCCGCCAGCCCCCACATCAGATATCCCCAGAACTCCGCCGAGCGCCCGGCGACCGTCGGCGCGCCGGTAGTGACCTCCGTCATACTCCCGGTGTACCACCTCGCGGGCACACGGCGGCAACGACGGGGAATCAGCTGGGCCGCAACATCGGTGGATGCAGCACCTGCGCCGGCCCGGCGCGATAGAGCTTGGCGGGACGACCGCCGTCGCGGGTCGTGGTGGCGCCGGTGGCCAGGACGAAACCCGGTGTGGTGGTGACCTTGCGGTGGAAATTGCGTGGATCGATGTCGGTGCCCCACATGACCTCGTAGACCCGGCGCAGTTCGGCCACCGTGAATTCGCGCGCACAGAAGGCCGTGGCCAGCGGCGTGTATTCCAGCTTGGCGCGGGCCCGCTCGACGCCGTCGGTGAGGATTCGGCGATGGTCGAAGGCGATGCGGCCGCGCTCGGCGAGCAGTTGTTCCACCGACCAGATGCCGGCCGCCGTGGCCTGCGAACCCGCTTGCGGCGGAGGCAGATTCGGCGCCAGCGCCAGATAGGCGGTACTGATGACCCGGCCGCGCGGATCACGGCCGGGTTCACCGTAGGTCGCCAGTTGCTCCAGATGCATGCGGTCGCCGCGAATTCCGGTTTCCTCGCGCAACTCCCGGACCGCGGCGGCGGAGAGGCTTTCCTCGGGGCGGACGAATCCGCCGGGCAGCGCCCATCGTCCGCGATAGGGGGCGTAGAGCCGCTGGACCAGCAGCGCGCACAGCGTGTCGTTGGCAGTGTGGCGGGCGCCCAGGGTCAGAACCACCAAATCGACCGCGACCGCTGCATTGAGGCGAAAACCACTGCCCATGACGGGCATTGTAATCGTCAGTCTGACGATAAAAACTCCGCCGGTGAATTCCTCAGCTCGCGGCGACGAAAGTGAAGGGGCCGAATTCACCGACATGGCCGAGGATCCAGTCCCAATGGGAAACCGGGTCGACCACCACGCCGGCCTGCAGCAGTAACCGCCACCCGAGCTCGTCGTGCTCCCAGACGTCACCGTCGGCGTCGACATAGAGACCGCGCGTGACCGGCTCCGGTTCCGTGACGGAATTCTCGCCCGCGTCCCCGAAGGCGCCGAGCGTTCCCTCGTCCGGGCGGTCCGCGTGAATTCCGCCGCCGACCAGGGCGCGGTCGGCCAGTTGTGCGACGGCGCGGGCCATGGCCACGAATTGACCGGCCGGCACCGCGATCACCTCGTCGGTCCGCATGAACAGTTCTCCCGCCTGATCGTCGTCGTGAAAGAGGGCCACGATGTCCGGCACGGTGGGCCGGGGACGGATCCTGTTCTGACTCATGATTTCTCCTGCCCTGCGCCACCGAATTCCGTTACCGCGTTCTGTGACGTTCGAACCATTCGAAACCTCCCCATCCATCAGGTTTGTGAACGTCAGCCTCGCCCATCCCACTTCTGGTTCACTTCCGGTCGAATCGGGCGGCAAGCAATTGGACCGATATCGAGAGCAATTCCGAAGTTGCGATGAAATATACGAGCCGAGGTGGTCATCCGACCGCGAAACCACAGTTCACCGAAAAAGTCACAATTGCATTACAAGCCGCTCACCTCGCCACTCAGGATCGAACCACGTGTGTCGCAACCCGGAACGGCCGGAACGTGATGCACAACACATACATACCGGAACTATCACACGGAATGGATATAACAATTTGGCAACCATGAAGCTAACGACAGACAGCGTCGAAAATTTCTAGTAGAGATCTGATTTAAATCAGATGTCCAGCGTTTTGGCCGTCCCGTCGGCGCACGGACGGGGCGGGCCATGGGGAAGGTGTCCGGGATGTCACGGTGGCAGGGGGCATGGTATGGCTGAACGGCGCATCCATGTCCTCGGGCCGATGCACATCGCACTCGACGGAACTCCGATCCGGCTCGCGGGCCGGCTCACCCGGGCCCTGCTGGCGCGCTTGGTGATCGCGCAGGGCCGGGCGGTGTCCACCGACCGGCTGGTCGACGAG
>NZ_JADKYP010000098.1 GCF_015354405.1 Nocardia sp. BSTN01
AGCGTTGCGGGCGTCGAGGTATTCCTGAGCGCTCATGTCAGGAAATCCCTTCTGCTCGACTGGATCCGCGCGAGCTCGGTCGGGTCGAGCAGCTGCGCTTTCAGCTCGGCTTTCGTCACGCGGCCGTGCTCATCCCACCATGCCCGGAGTTCTTCGCTGGCGTGTTTGCGGGCCTGCGCCTCGGGCATCGACCACAGTCTCCGCGGATCGGTGCCGGCTTTCTCGCCCGCCTTGGACAGCATGTAGCCGTTGGTGTCGTTCTCGGCCTGCAGCCACGCCCGATACGCCTCGTCCTTGTGCCACGCGCTAATCTGAGCGTCGAGGCTCTTGCCCTGGTAGCCCCAGCTGTTGAGGGTGGAGGTCGCGTTGTAGCGGCGCTGCCGCTCGACTGGCACGCCGTACGCCTGCTCGATCGCTTCCTCGTCGTCGACGCCCTGCGCGAGCAGCTGCTCGTAGGTCGAGTCCGCGGTACGGTTCTTCGTCTCCCGGGCTGCGGCGCGGCGTTCCCGCTCGACCTGCGCGCGGATGGTGCGGCGGTCGATCTCGGCGGCGAGAGCGTCGAATTCGTCGTCGACGATTCCGGCCTCGGCCTTGGCGAACATGCGCGCCTCAAGGTCCGCGGTCGACTGACCGGCGAACGGTGAGGTCTTGCGCGCCTTCCGTTTCGGCGCGGCCTCGCCGACGTTCGGCGTCTCGACCGGTGCGGCCTCGACGGTGGGCGCGGGTTCGGCGGCAGCGGGTTTCGGGGTCGGCTTCGGTGCCCGTGTCGGCTGTCCCTCGAAGATGTAGCCGTTCTTGCGCAGCAGCGACAGCACTTCGGCGCGGTCCTCGGCGATCTCGTAGATCGCTTCGGGCATCAGCCGCGGCGTGGTCGCGGCGTTGCGGCCACGGGCCCGGATCGCCTTGCCGGCTATGCCGCGCTTGGTCACGCCCTCGGTGGTGATCGCGAGCTCGCGGCCATAGACGCCGGCGACCTTCATGCCGCGCTCGGCGTTGACCACCTGCGAGATATCGGCGCCGTCGCGGATCGCCTCGGCGCTGGCCTTGCCGAATAGCTTGTCCTGCTGCGCGGCCGACAGGCTGTCGAAGTAGGCGCGCGGGTCGGTGGTCAGATCGTCGGCGACGTCCTCGGTGGCGGGGATGTTGCGGCAGTCGCAGCCGGGGTGGCGTTGAAACGAGGCCTTCTTGTACCAGCGGCCGGCCAGCACCGCGCAGCGCGGGCAGCACGGCACGTTGATCAGCCGCACATAGCCGACGTGGGGGCGGGCAGTGATCGCGAGCCCGGTCGCGACCCGGGCCGCGTCGGCGACCTGAGTCTGCGTGTACTGCAGCAGTGTCTTGCTCGCCTTCTCCCACGCCAGCGACGGCGAATAGCCCTGCCCTACATCGTGTTTGGCGTGCACGATCGCCCCGTACAGCAACCCCTCGAGGTCGCGGCCGTCGGAGGCGATACCGATCAGGCGTGAGGTGTCGATACCGACATCCGGGTCGACCGGGGTGCCGAGCTGGCCGAGCACACGCCCGACGTAGTCGTCGGCGCCGTCGACCGCTTTCGCTTGTCCCGCGGTGATCGTCGCGACGAGCCGGTCGGCGTTGGCGGCGAACCACTCGTCGAATTCCGCCGGCGGTTGGCGGCCCCAGATGTCGCGCGCCGCCTTGAGGACCTTCGCAGTGATGTCGCGCTGTTCGGAGTAGTACTCAGCCGACGCCGGTGGCAGCAGCGGTGGCATCGCCCGCACCGTTCGTGTTCAGGTCACGGGCCAGCCGGGCGACCGGATCGGCCTCGGCCTCGGCGGCGAAGTAGCCGCGCTCGCGGGCCTTGCGCGGCTCGTCCCAGCCCATCTCGTCCCACGCGCCCTCACGCGATAGCACCGGGTTGCCGCCGGTCTTCTTCGTGATGGCGTCGGCTTCCTCGGCGGCGGTCGGAGTCGCGGGGTTGCGCCAGTCGACCGCGATCGGCAGACCGGCAGCCGGCCATTCGCCCGTGCGGAATCGCTCGTACAGCGCCATCGTCCAACCGAGCGCGGTGCCGATCTCGGTGTTGGACTCCTCGACGTTGGACACGATGCGGGACTCGTCCGCCCGGATCGCGCCCTCAGCGGCGGGGTTGGCAGTGTTCTGCCCGAAGAATCGGAACGGGAGGCCGGTTACCGAGCTGGCGAGTTCGGCGTACATCTTCACGGTGTTGTGGAATCCGCTGATGTCCGCGCCCGGCAGCTGCCCGATTTGCGCGTCCTTCGGCCCCTTCTGCGTCGCCCACAGGGCATCGAGGTAGCTCTGCCACGCCGGTTGTGGTTTGCCGTTCTTATCGACGAAATCGCCTTTGCTGAAACCGAGCGCATAGCGTTTCGGCATCGCGACGGTCTCGACGCCGTACTGCAGGTCGGTCAGTGTCCGCGCGCACGCGTCGGTGATCGGCATGACCGAGGCCATCTCGGTTTCGCCGTCCCAGTCGCCGGTCTCGCGATCGTTGAGCACGAGCACCACCGGCACGCGCCCGAGGCCGTGCTCGTCGACACCGTTGTCGGTGCCGACGACGTCGAGATCCCATGTGCCCTTGCTCATCGTGAGCTGGAGAGTCTTGCCGGGCAGCAGCAGCGTGCCGACTCGCTCTCGCATGTCCTCGTCGTAGTACTGGCGTAGCGCGGCTGCGATGCGCCGTTTGCGGGTGTCGACGAGAACCGTCATCTGCCGAGGAGATTCGACCCGGATCAGCGGATGCTCGGGATCGTCTTCGTTGGTGCCAACCGACAGCATCGCGCGCCCGTAGATCCGATTTTCCTTGCACAGGATCGGGATTTCGGAGAGCAGGTTGTTCGCGGTGAACCCTTCCTGCAGCGGCACGTCGGCCGGGCCCTTGCCGTCGCTGCCGGGCTGGTAGACGCTCTTGATCTTCTGCCGCCGCATGAGCTCTTTGATGTACATCTTCGGCCAGTTGATGACCAGCTCGAGAATGCGGAGCTCCTCGGGCACCGCGAGGCCGAGGTGCTTCAACCGCTGCGTGCCTCCGTAGTAGGCGCGGTGCATCTTGTCCTGGCGTGCCAGCCGATGGTGTTTCGCGTTGAGCCGGTTGACGATGTCGCGTTCGTCGTCGGTGAGCGTTCTGCGCAACTCGACCATGTAGGCGCTCACCTCCTGCAGTATCACCGCATCGAGTACATGCGGGTGTCGACGTCTTCCCAGCCCGCCTCGCGGGCATCCGATGCCGCTTCGTGGGCGAGGATGGACGCGATCGCGGTGTCGATCTTCTGGTGATCGGCGGGCTTGCCGAGCACGTATTTGTCGCCGGGCTTTGTTACCTTGCGGGCGTTGCCGATGTGCGTGGCCGCGATCGGGCACCCGTCGTGGGTGATTCGCCGAGTCGACAGGTCGGTTTCGAATCTCCGGATCGCGAAGTACATCGGGCTGATTCGGTTTGTCGCCCACTCCATGACGTGTTCTTCACCGTATGCGAGTGCCCAGTCGCCGATCTCGCTGCGCCAGTCGAGCGGGTCGGCGTACATCCTTGCGACGCGCCAGGTTTCGAACACTTCCGCGACAGCGGCGTGCACTTCGCCGCGCGGGATCCGTCCGCCCCAGTCGGCCGGATTCCAGATCGTCGGCCGCTTGTCCGGCCCGTATCTCGGGGTGAACTGGAATCCCTCGCGCGTTTCGGCCCGCAGCGCGGTCCAGTCGTTGTTCTCCGACCCGTCGAACCCGACACAGATTGCGGTGCCGGGCGGCGGGTTAGGAAGCCACAGCTTGGGCATATGCCGCGTCCCACAGTTCAGGCGGCAGCCATGTGCCAGCTCGGGCGACCAGCCTGTTGCCGAAGAACCGCTCGGCCTGCGCCGGATCGGTCTCGTTCAGCTCGGCGGCCTCGGCCTCGATCGAGTCGAGGTTCACCCACGGCGAGCCCTCGTAGACGTATTTCAGGATCCGGCGGCGGTCGCGTTTGTTCTTCCACGACAACGCTTTCGGCGGCTCCCGGTAGAACCGGAACACGTCTTTGGCGTTCGATTCGTAGGTACGTTGCGCGGTCGAGTTCTCGGCCGGATCCCACGCGTTCGTGGTCTCGAGGGTTCGCCCCCGCATGCCGGCCGCGCCGCGGCGCTGGGTCTCGGCGATGCCGACCATCTTGTTCTGTTTGGTGTACAGGCCGGTTTCGTCCTGCAGCACCCACGACACCGGGTTGCCGACTCGGCCGCGCGCCGAGCTGGTGACGGCGTCGATGCGGTCGAAATCCTCGCCGCCGGTGTCGCCGAATATGCGAATGAAGCCCTCGCGCACGGCCATCAGGTCGCCGAGCGGGCCGAGCCTGATCATCGCGGTCAGCGGCCGGTAGACGTTGCCGACCTGGTCTTCGTTGTTCGCGGTCAGCTGGATAACCGGCGACGGGTGACGCATGCCCATCGGCTCGCCCGGGAGATACGGGTATTCCCAGCCGCAGCCGCAACCCCAGTCCGAGCACGCGTACCCGTCGCCTTCCTCGGCCCAGCCGAGAAACTGCGATGGTCCGACCGCTTCGAGGCACGCCATCGATGCGCCCCACGGACCCTTACCCGTCTTCTGCGGGGCGACGACCTGCCCGCGTCGATACACGAACGCCTGGTTGAACAGCGGTTCGTCGGGCGCCGGCCAGTGGACGCCGGGCCGGATGGCGTAGTAGTTCGCCGAGCACCAGAATTGCCAGTCCGACCAACGGAATTCGGCGCCGCGGCGGTAGCCGTCAGGTTGGCGGCAGTGCTGTCGAATCCACGCCTCGCCGATATCGCCGAGGGTCGGGAAATCGACGACCCACCCTTCCTCAGCTGCCCCCACCGGACACCGGCCTCAACCGCCGCTGTGGCGGTGCCGAGGTGTCGCCCTGTGCGGGCTCGCGCTGGGTGCGGGCTGCCGCCACTTCGTCGACCGCGATCTCCCACCCGTTCTCACGCAGGCCGGCCGGGGTGAGCCCGATCTGATCGGCGAATCGGTGAGATGCGGCAGCGTCCGCGGCTGCGGCATTCGGCTGCTCGGCGCGCACCTTCCACCGCACGTACATGGCGATCGTCTCGTGGCGCCACGGTTCGCGGGCCCACTGCGCCGCCTGCGGGTACGTCCAGACCTTCGCCCACAGCTGCTTTTCGCGGGCCTTCGGCCGCGACAGCGGGAAGTCGGGCACAGGACCGGAGTAGCCCTCGGCCGGCAACTGGACGAACGCGAGTCCGCGGCGATCAGTGCGGCCCGAACGGGGATCCGGCTGCGGGCCACTGCGATTGCGGGCACCACCACGCGGCATCGGTCAACCTCCTCCCGGCAGCATCGCGCCGCCCGGACAAGACACATCCCGACCGGCCTCGCGCCGGGCAGGGGGTAACAGCCACATTCCAGACACCGACATTGATCGCAAGGCATCCGCGCCATCGCGGCGCGGGTCGACCAATCCAAGGGGTCTCAGTGACTTACAAACGATTCATCGACGCGGTGATCATCACCGTCGGTCTGCTGCTGTTCCTGATCAGCCTCACCGGCGGCGAGCCGATCGGCGTCGTGCTCGGCCTGTTCGTCGCCGTGCTCGGAATCGTCAGCCTCATCCCGAAGCAGCGGAATCGGACGCCGGATTCGGGCGACTGAAAACTTTTGAACCCTCCGCACCACCTAGCCACCTCAGACGGGGCGAAGCGCCGACGGGGGGTCAGGGGCACCCCCCTGGGGGTGCGGCACACGCCCTCTGACCTGCGGAAACGTGACGCCCGACCGGCCTCAAATGTCCGATTCGGGCGGTTCAGTGGTCGCGCTTTCGGCTGTTGCAGGACCGGCAGAGGACCTGCAGCGGGCCATCGGGTCGGCCGTTGGCGACCGCGGTGACGTGGTCGGCGGTGAGGTCGGCGCTCGGGTGGCCGGGCCGCTTCCAGCCGGGGCACCAGTCCCCATAGCGAGCGCGGTGCGCCCGAACCTTGGCGGCTCGACGCTGCTGCTCGGCATAGTCGCGGGTGGCCTTGGTCGGAGTGGTGCGGCGTAGGTGGCGGCCCCGCTGGGTCTCGTGCTCGGCGCATCGGGGGCCGGGTTGCAGCCGAGGGCACCCGGGCACCGAGCAGGGACTGAGACGGGCCCGGGCCATCAGCTCAGTCGGGGAACGAATGGATGATGCGAGCGCAGTGTGCGCAGCCCTTGAGGTCGCTGTCGCTCGGCAACGGACGAGCTGGCACGGCGTAGGCCGGGGCCATGCAGTAGGGCGCCAGCGTCCCGGCCGGGTGCTCTACGCGGGCAAGCGGATGCTGCGCGGAGACCGGTGCGCCCCAGTGCTTCCGCGTGCCCGATGCGGTTACGCATTGTGTGAACCGGTGCAGGTACTTGGTCGGCACCATGCCTACTCGGCCTGATCAGTGGTCTCTTCGAGAGCGTCAGCGAGGTCCGCGATCAGCTGCTCACGCGTCGACTTGTCCTCGATATCCGCGACCTGAAGGCGGGCGGCTTCGATCAGCTGGTTGATCTTGTCGGATGCCGAATCGCTGCGTTCCACCGTCGCATAGGTTTTGGCGAATATGCCGGGCTTGCATGGGTACCGTTCGCCTTCGACGCCGGTGATGACCCAGTCGCCAGGGCAGACGATGTGGCCGCCCTCAAGGGTGTCTATCCAGCCGTGCGTGTCCATGATCTGGCCGCAGTGCTCGCATGCCTTGTCGCCCGGCACTTCGGGGTGCCGGTAGCGGCCGACGACTGCGCCGTCCCAGTTCTGCTCGCGGCGGTACTCGGCGGTGAAGATGGTGCCGAAGGCGGGGATGTCGCCGACATAGTCGTCGGGGTGGTCGCCGTTCTTGAACCACTGGTGAGCTTCGACCTCGACAGGCTTCTTGCGTACTCGCATGTCTCAGCTCTCCACTAGCGGCGGCCAGGACCAGTGCCGATCGGTCGCGGTCTCGGCGAACGGCACTGCGATCGGTTCGTTGTGCGCATCGTTGAGCGGCGCGGGCGGATGGCCGGGCGGGCAGACGGTCAGGTATACGTCGCCCTCGTCGGTTACCGCGGTGATCAGCGCCGGGCACACGCCGACGTCGGGGTGCTGGAAGTGGACGATGCGCCCGACGCTGGGTGTCATCGGAGCGCGGCCTGAATGAGGTCGCCGATCATGCCGCCGATGTAGCTGCCGAGTGCGTGCCAGGGCAGCAGCTGAGCGCCAGCGGATAGGACGTTGAGCAGCATGGTTGTTTCCTCTCGGATTGTCACCGGGCCGGGATGGCGCGGTGAGGTCAGCGGCGCAGCAGGCGCGCGGTGTCCTTCGGGGCGCGCTCGCGGCAGTACCGGGCGAGAGCGTCGCGGTCGCGGTCGGCGACGTGGATTGGCGCGAACTGGATGCGCGGCCGGCGGGGCGGGTCGATGTGGTCGGCGAGGTTGCGCAGCCAGCAGGCGACGAGCCTGGTCACCACAGCCATACCCGCAGCACGGGCTCGGTGTAGACGGGGGCGACAGGGTGGCACAGCAGGGCGCGCACCAGGGAGACGAGATCCATTGCTGATACCTCGATTTCAGGGAAGGGTTGCAGCGCTGGACGCAGCGACACCACCCGGCTCGATGTCCCGGGCTTGCACGCTTGCTCTTTGGGTGCGCTTGCCGGGCCACAGATACCCGGTTTGACGTGGTCGCGCTGCAAGTTTGGGGATACAGCTACGCCCACCGCGACGGGGTCGGGATGGGCGTAGGTATGGGGGCCCGAGCGGGCCGCTGTGCTGCTGGTTTCCGATTTTGGGGTCGGGTCGTCAGCAGCGTTTCGTAGTGCCACCGTACATGATCAGCAACTTCTTGATCAGATGGGCACGCCACCGTCGCAGAAGTCGTCGACGCGCATGTACATGCGGTCGGTACCTTCGACGGTCTCGAATCCGTAGCCCTCGTAGAGGGATCGCAGCCTCGGCCGGTTGTCCATCGGGTCGATAACGACGTAGACGCCGCCGATTGTTCGCATGGCTTCGATGGCGAGGTAGATGGCGTCGCCGAATAGGTCCACGCTCCGGCCGGCGCCGCGGAGTGATTGGTCGAGGGCGATCTTGGCGATGAGGATTCCGTAGACCTCGCTGGCCCAGAACTGTTTCGGTTTCAGGCGCTTCCAGAGTGGTGCGCCCTCGGTCTCGCTAACGCGCGTAGGCGTGAGGGTGAAGTAGCCGATGACCATCTCGCCGCCCTGGTCGACCCATACATGAGTGGCAGAGATACCGAGTTCTTGATCTCGAAGGGCGTGATCGTCCAACCATGTGTCCATGGTCGGTTCGCCGCAATCGAAGAAATTGGTGATGTGATCCGCTGTCAACCGCTCGGATTGGTATTCGGTCACTTCTTGCGTGCTGCCGCCCGCTGGATGGCCGCACGGAGGTCTTTGCTCGGTACGGCGTTCGATTTGGCCATTCTGGCGAGTTGACCAGGCTTAACGGTGGTCACGTCGACCTTCCGGCGCCCGGCGCGCGCAGTAGAACTTCCCTGGCTGCCCATGGCGCCACGATACCGCAGGGCGTGGGTCGCGCTGCGGTGATCGGGGTTACGCCGTCGATTCTCTCGACGTGTCTCTGTGTCCGGGCGAGTCGCTTAGCCACCCATGCCGTATGGGTCCGTCTTGCCCTTGTGGTCGATACGGGCGAAACACTCCGGGCACATCTGTCCGCCCGGACCGACAGGCTTCTCCCGGCAGATCCCGCACAGCCGGGTCGGCGTTTCGGCGAGCTCGCCGCCGGCGACCTTCCAGGTTTCGCGCCGACCGTCGGGATGGTCGAGGGTGACGATCTGGCCGTTGAGACCTTTCAGTTCTGGGCGTTCGGCGAGCGTTTCGCGCTGGATCCAGTCGTTGGACCAGACGCCCCAGACGGGCGCGGCGGTGTCGGTCATGGTGTCGATTCTCCACCGCGGTGTAGGGCGGCGACGATGCGCTCGCCGAGGAAGGCAGACGGGTCGAACTCGAGGTCGTCGGGCGTCCACTCGCGCACTGTGTCGCCGAGGATGGTCACCCGGCGCGGCGGCAGCTGACGCATGTCGTACTCGAGGAGATCGGCCGGGGTGACCTCTGGATATCGGGGCGGTGACCCGTTGATCCACTCGCCCTTGATCCATGTGCCGTCGTCGCGCTTCCGGTTGATCCTCCATCGCACGATGCCGGCAGGGAGTTGCCGGGGCGTGAGCCCGACCACCATTCGCCGAATATGGTCGCCGGTCATGGCACCTGCTTCCAAATATCGTCGTCTCGGGCCCAGTTCGGCACAACGATCTCACAGGTATTTGGCCGGAATCGGGTTGGTCGCGCTAGGTGGATTGTGTGCAGCACCGTGCCGTCCTCGGTGCGGATTGTGACGATGTTCTGGAGGGGCGTGCGCCAGCGGAGTAGGTTTCTCAGGTTCATGCGGTGTGGGCCTCCGGTGCACGGAATCCGCTGGCGGCGCGCTGTTGCAGCACCCATGCCTCGATCGCGGCCTGTGCGTCGATCTGCCAGTCGTCTCGGCGCTGCGGCAGCGAGACCGCGAAGCCGTGGACGCGGTTGCCTTTGTAGCTGCCGCGGTCGGGGCGCTCGGGGATGCCGCCCGGCGCATCGACGTCGACTACCCACTTTTCGGTGCGCCGCCTCGCTCGGGGCCGGCCGAACGTCCGCAGTTGCAGCGTGGCCTTGACGGTGTAGGTGTCCTCAGGCATGCGGATCGCGAGTTCGGCGGTATCGGTGTCGGAGTAGTGGAACCGCGGCTCGCCGTACAGGTGGTCGAGCGGGTTCAGGTTGAACGACCGTGTGCGCCATTCGGCGAATTCGCCGCGAGTCCAGCTGCCGGGGTGTGTCCAGATGGCGAGCCAGAGTTTGCCGTCATGGATGCTGATTTTCATGTCGCGGCCCTCCCACTTGTGTTCGGCGCAGCGGCTGATTCGTGCGGCGAGTTTGCCGCGGGTACCGAGCCCCCAGTAGATGCCGCTGCCGAGAATGGTCAGATGCCCGTCGTACGGGGTTTCGGATCCCTCGTTGCCGATGTGGAAGCGCGCGGAGAATTCCGGCCGCGGCTTCTGGAGGATGGTCTCGACTTGAGCGGTGAGGTTGACAACATCGTTGGGGACATCGTCGCGGTAGAGAGTGAAGAACCGGCCTTTGTGGTGCCACACATTGGGTTTCGGGTCTTGGGCGGCGCGGTCGATGGTGAAGCGGTGGAGGTTCATGCTGCTGTGCCTTTCTGGTCGCGGCGGGCGATGTCGAGGACGTCGCCGAGTCGGTAGACGCGCGGGTCGCGCGGGTGGATGGGGTGGTCGGTGATGCGGGTGCCGTACTTCTTGTCGGTGTGGAGGTAGCCGCGGTATTCGATGAGGTTGTCGTGCGCCCACCGGTGCAGGGTGCGTTTCGCGACCGGGCTGCCGAATTGCGCTGTGATGCGCACGATTTCGAGGACGGTGAACAGTCGGTCGCGGACAGCGTCGAGGGCGCGCTGCATGACGGTGTCGACTTCCTGCTGTGTGTCGCATCCGCGGCAGCGCACGAACGCTGGTAGCCGGCCGTCGTCGTCAGGGTGTGCGAGCAGCTCGACACCGCACTCGGGGCACGGGCCGATCTGCCGCGGCTCGCGCGGCCGGTCGATGGTGGCGCGGATCTGTTTCAGCGCCTGGTGGATGTCGGAGGCGAGGTCGCCGGCGGTGTCGAATCGGCGGAGCTCGAGCGGGTGGCAGGCGAGCCATATCGCGGCCTGCTCGACCGCGGTGGCCGGTGAGGTGAGCGCGTCAGCGTTTCGGCGCGAGACGTGAATACGTTTGCGGGGCTTGTACGGCACAACGCCGTCGACGCGCATCACGGTGCCGGTTGTGTGGGTGTGGTCGCGGGCGGTGCCGCGGCCGGCAGGCTGCCACGCGGCGGAGGTTTCCGGCAGATAGGCGCGGGTGCGGCCGTTCGCGACCAGCTGCACCAGGCCGGGGGCGCCGATCGGGATGGCGACGCGGTGGTGCTTGGCCAGTAGCCGTGCCCATTCGCCGACCGCGGTGCTGAGTCGGGTCAGGGCGGTGTCGCCTTGGATTATGGGGTCGGCGGCGAACAGTCCGCCGAGCATGGTGCGGCCCTTGGTGGGCCGGATCGGTAGCGGTGTTTCGGCGGATCGGCCGCCGGTGCGTTCGCCGTTGAATTGGGCCTGCCCTGCCCGGGTGACCGTGAGCTCGGCGAGTAGCGCGGGCACGGTGAGCAGATCGGCGACGATGTCGGTGCCGCAGCGCTGGCACAGCGTCATGTTGTCGGGCACGGTGGCCTTGCAGCGGGCGCACCGAACATCGGCCTTCGTCATATCTGTCACTCCGTCCTCATCAGCTCCGCGACAGTTGCCGCGATCGCTTTCGCTCGACCAACCGATAGCCCGAAGTTATGGCCACGCATATGCCACGCCGCCCACTCCTCGGGACCGAGTTTCGGGGTGATCACCGGCGGATGCGAGTCCCACCGCGGGGCGAACGCCTCATCCCACAGCCGCTCCCGCGGCGCGAGGGGATCCGCTGGGAGGTCCCAGCTATCGGCAGGCCATGCGGGCGGCAGAAATGGGTTGGGGCACATTAGGTATTGCAGCCGGTCGTAATCGCTGAACCGGGCATCATTCGTTTCGAACATCGTTCCCCGCTTCGGATCGAGTGAATTCGGGCGCCCACGGGTCGCAGGTGACGAGGTGGCCCGGGTTGCTGTCGTCGGGCACCATGACGAGGTGATCGCCCGGCTCGCCGAGGTAGTCGCGGATCGCGCGGGCTCGCTCGGCGGGGAACCAATCGAGTGTCGCGCTCGGCGGCGACGGCTCAACAACGATGAGCGCGACCGGTTTTCCGTCGATCTCGGCGAATCCGAACGGGCCGCCCTGGCTGCAGCCGATCGTGTGCGGCGCGTCTTTCGCGATGTGGTAGTCGGTGATCCGCATATACATGTCGTCCCACACCACCCACGCGGGCTGCATGGGCCGGATCGCGAGCGCGTGGATTGCGCCGCTGTCGGTGGTGAGGATGCGACCGGCGCGGTACTGCCGGCCGCCTGCCCACCGCAGACCGATTTGCGGGGTCGCGCCGTTCACAGTGCACAGGTAGTCGAACTCGCCGGGCTGGCCGGTGGTCGACAGGTAGATGTCGCCGTTCTGGGTCACAGCATTCCCCGTTCGGTCCAGGACTGCATGTAGGTGTCGGTCAGCCACCGATCGAGCAGCGCGCGGTCGGGGCGGGCGGGTAGGTCGGCGGTGTCGGCGAGCGTGTTCAGCTGGTCGAGCAGTGCGTTTGCGCGGTCGAGCGCTTCGTCTTTCGTGTGCTCGCCGTTGCGGAGCTCGGTGAGCCATGTGCGGTCGGGTTCGGGCATCGGCAGCGTGATGCGGCCGGTGGTGAGCAGCTCGACGCCCTGCAGTCCGAGCCGGATCATGTGGTACGCGAACTTCGTGTCGAATCCGTACTGGTCGACGAGTTCGGGGCGGTTGGTGTGCTTCTTCGCTTTCAGCCCGAGCAGCTGATTGCGCTGCGATACCAGGTATCCGGCGAACCGGGCCGCTACCTGGCGCGACAGGAACCGTTCGGGGTGTGCTTGCAGGTCGGCGCCGATGTCGGTTCGCGTGACGATCTCGGCGTCGGGCACGAACAGCAGCAGCAGCACGGTCGGGTTGCCCTGCGCGGCGAGCCGCGCCCACTTCCGCAGTGAGTAGATGACGAGGTCGAGGTCGCCGGGCCCGGACCGCACGCCCTCGGGCTGGCTGCGCCACTGGAATTGTTCGAATTGGGCGTTGCCGATGACGTATTCGGGTGGCTCGATGCAGATGCCCATCTCGTCTCGGTCGTCGGCGCCGGTGGTGACGCCGTGCAGTCCGCTGCCGACTTGCGCGCGGAGCACGGTGCCGTCGGTGGCGATCTGCTCGAAT
>NZ_JADKYP010000099.1 GCF_015354405.1 Nocardia sp. BSTN01
GTGCAGTTCCAGTTGCGCCACAGCGGTTTTCATCACCTCGGCCGACTGCAGCACGAACGGCAGCTGCATGTGACCCGAACCGAACAGCTCGCCAACGGTTTTCATGCCCGAGAGCAGGGTCTCGTTGATGATCTGCAGCGGCGGAACATCTTTCATGGCCTCGTGGAGGTCGGCCTCGAGGCCATTGCGCTCGCCGTCCACGATCCGCCGGGCCAGCCGCTCGACCAGCGGCAGCGCCGCCAGCTCCTCGGCGCGCGAAGCCTTGGACGAGGCAGTTGACATACCCTCGAACAGGGCCATGAGCTTCTGCAGCGGGTCGTAGTCCTCGGTGCGCCGGTCGTAGACCAGATCGAGGGCGGTCTCGCGCTGCTCGTCCGGGATCCGCGCCATGGGCAGGATCTTCGACGCGTGCACGATGGCCGAATCCAGTCCGGCCTGCACGCATTCGTGCATGAACACCGAATTGAGCACCTGCCGCGCCGCCGAGTTCAGACCGAAGGAGATGTTCGAAAGACCCAACGTGGTCTGCACATTCGGGTGACGCTTCTTGAGTTCGCGGATGGCCTCGATGGTTTCGATGCCGTCGCGCCGGGACTCCTCCTGGCCGGTGCCCAGGGTGAAGGTCAGCGTGTCGATCACGATGTCGGACTCCTCGAGTCCCCAGTTGCCGGTGATGTCGGCGATGAGCCGCTCGGCGATCTCCACCTTGTGCTCGGCGGTGCGCGCCTGACCCTCTTCGTCGATGGTCAAAGCCACCACGGCCGCACCGTGTTCGGCGACCAGCG
The DNA here is from genome assembly GCF_015354405.1 of Nocardia sp. BSTN01. GTDB lineage: Bacteria > Actinomycetota > Actinomycetes > Mycobacteriales > Mycobacteriaceae > Nocardia. The sequence goes on from NZ_JADKYP010000099.1 coordinate 786, forward strand.
CCATCGTCTGCTGGTAACGCGACTTCGGGCCGTCGCCGTCCTCGAAGTTCACCGAGTTGATGGCGCAGCGCCCACCTAGATGTTCCAAACCGGCCTTCAGCACCGGGGTTTCGGTGGAGTCGAGCATGATCGGCAGCGTCGAGGCGGTCGCCAGACGCGACGCCAGCTCCGACATGTCGGTGGTGCCGTCGCGGCCCACGTAGTCCACGCACAGGTCCAGCATGTGTGCGCCGTCTCGGGTCTGGTCCTTGGCGATGTCGAGGCACTTCTGCCAGTCACCGGCCAGCATGGCCTCGCGGAAGGCCTTCGAGCCGTTGGCATTCGTGCGCTCACCGATCATCAGGATCGAGGCGTCCTGCTCGAACGGCACCGCGCTGTAGATGGACGACACTGAAGGCTCGTGCACCGGCTTGCGTCGCTCTTGAATTGGACGCAGCGCCTGCTCGACCTCGCGCACCGCCTCGGCCACCTGCCGAATGTGCTCGGGCGTGGTGCCACAGCAGCCACCCACCAGCGACAGCCCGAACTCCGACACGAACTGCGAGAGCGTGACGGCCAATTCCTCGGCGGTCAGCGGGTACTCCGCACCCTTCGCACTCAGGATCGGCAGGCCCGCGTTCGGCATCACCGACACCGGCAGCTGCGCGTGCTTGGACAGATGCCGCAGGTGCTCGCTCATCTCGTCCGGGCCGGTGGCGCAGTTCAACCCGATCATGTCGATGCCGAGCTTCTCGAGCGCGGTCAGCGCCGCCCCGATCTCGGAGCCGACCAGCATGGTGCCGGTGGTCTCCATCGTCACGTGCGTGATGATCGGAATCCGGCGACCCGCGGCTTCCATGGCGCGGTGGCTACCGGTGACCGCGGCCTTGACCTGCAGCAGGTCCTGGCAGGTCTCGACGAGAATGGCGTCCGCGCCGCCGTCGAGCATGCCGAGCGCGGCCTCGGTGTAGGCATCGCGCAGTGATACATAAGGAGCATGACCCAGGGTCGGCAGCTTGGTGCCCGGACCCATGGACCCCAGCACATACCGGGGAGTCCCGTCCGCGGACTTGCCCATCTCGTCGGCGACCTCGCGGGCGAGGCGGGTGCCGCGCTCGGACAGATCGCGAATCCGATCCGCGATGTCATAGTCGGCGAGGTTGGGCAGGTTGCATCCGAAGGTATTGGTCTCGACCGCGTCGGCACCGGCCTCGAAGTAGGCCCGGTGAATGTGCCGCAGCACGTCGGGCCGGGTTTCGTTGAGGATCTCGTTGCATCCTTCGAGGCCCCGGAAATCATCCAAAGTGAGATCCGCGGCCTGCAGCGTCGTGCCCATCGCACCGTCCCCGATCACGACACGCCGCCTGAGCGTGTCCAAAAGGGTGGTGTCGAACTGAGTCATGGGCTGGCTACTCCTTCCACAACTCAGCGATCTCTTGTGCGGCTTGCTTGCCGTATGCGCCCCCGATGCGTTTGAGGACCGCGCTGCGGTCCCACGACCAGCCCTGCGGCGCAAGTGATTCGAGAACAATTACTGCCACAGCGGAGCCCAACTGAGCCGATCGCTCCAGGGTGAAGCCGTTGACCCGACCGAACAGGAAGCCGGCCCGGAATCCGTCCCCCACACCGGTCGGATCCAGCTTCGCCGTTTCCGGAACAGCCTGAACACGTATTGCGGTGCCATCCGAATCGGCGATCTCTACGCCTGCGGCCCCCAGGGTGGTTACCCGAGTACACCCGCGCTGTGCGATCTCGGCGGCCGTCAACCCCGTCTTCGACTGCACAAGTCGCCACTCGTATTCATTGGTCAATAGGTAGTCGGCGCCGTCGAGTAGATCTCGTACCTGCTCAGCCTCCAGCCGGGCCAGCTGCTGCGACGGGTCGGCCGCAAACGGGATGCCCAGCGCACGACATTCTGCGGTATGCGCCAGCATCGCAGCGGGATCATTCGCTCCGATCACGGCCAGTTCCGGGCGACCGAAACGCTCCACCAAAGCCGCGATCGAAATCTGTGAAGCCTCGGCCATCGCGCCGGGATAGAAGCTCGCCAGTTGGGCCATCTGACTATCTGTGGTGCAGATGAAGCGAGCTGTCTGTGCTTGGTAGGACGTTCGCACACCGCGGATTTCGACGCCATGGCCCGACAGCCATAACCCATACTCCCGGAAGTCGGTACCGACTGCGCCGATCAACACGGGGCGATGACCGAGAAGCCCGAGGCCGTAGCAAATGTTCCCCGCAACGCCGCCCTTCTGAATGACGAGGTCCTCGACGAGGAAGCTCAGCGATACGTGGTCCAGATGGTCCGGCAACAGCAGTTCAGCGAACCGGCCTGGGAATCGCATCAGGTGGTCCGTCGCTATCGAACCGGTTACGAAGATCATCCGACGGCAGCTTTCAGCGAGTCGACACGATCGGTGCGCTCCCAGGGCAGGTCGAGGTCGGTCCGACCGAAGTGGCCGTATGACGCGGTCGGGGCATAGATCGGGCGCAGCAGGTCCAAATCTCGAATGATCGCGCCGGGACGCAAATCGAAGACCTCCGTGATCGCGAACTGAATCTCGAGCGGATCGAAGTTCTCGGTGCCGAAGGTCTCGACGAACAGACCCACCGGCTCGGCCTTGCCGATGGCGTAGGCCACCTGGACCTCCATCCGGTCGGCAAGCCCCGCTGCCACCGCGTTTTTCGCCACCCACCGCATCGCGTAGGCCGCACTGCGGTCGACCTTGGACGGATCCTTTCCGGAGAACGCTCCACCTCCGTGGCGAGCCATACCCCCGTACGTATCTACGATGATCTTTCGGCCGGTCAAGCCCGCATCACCCATCGGACCACCGACCACGAACTTCCCGGTGGGATTGATCAGCACCCGGAGATCGTCGATTCCGATGGTGCCTCCGAGTTCCTGCAGTACGTGGTCGATCACGTAGGTGGACATATCCGCGGCGAGCAGCTCGTCGAGGTCGATATCGGGCGCATGCTGCGTCGATATGACGATCGTATCCAGGCGCACAGGAGTATCACCGGCGTACTCGACGGTCACCTGCGTCTTTCCGTCCGGCCGCAAGTATGCCAGGAGCCCGCTCTTGCGGACCTCGGCCAGTCGGCGAGAAAGCCTGTGTGCCAAAGCAATCGGTACCGGCATCAACTCTGGCGTCTCCGAGCTGGCGTAGCCGAACATGAGCCCCTGGTCGCCGGCTCCCTGTTGCGCTGCGTGGTCATCGACGCCGTCCACTCTCGCTTCGTAGGCATGGTCAACGCCTCGGGCGATATCAGGCGATTGGGCGCCGATAGCGACATTCACTCCACAGGTATTGCCGTCGAAGCCTTTCTGTGAACGGTCGTAGCCGATTTCGATAATCTTCTCGCGTACCAGGCTCGGGATATCCACGGAGGCGGTCGTTGTCACCTCACCGGCCACGTGTACCTGGCCGGTGGTCACCATCGTCTCGACGGCGACGCGGGCCGAGGGGTCGGCAGCCAGCAGCGAATCCAATATCGAATCGCTGATAGCATCGCAAATTTTGTCGGGATGTCCTTCGGTCACGGATTCGCTGGTGAACAGTCTCCGCCCGCGCGCCGTCGATGCGTTCATGCACTTTCCTTTTCTGTCGCGGTTGTACGGTTCAGGGCGCGCTGTTCCAGTCGAGGACCAACCCGGAGTACACATAGCGGCTGGCTTCGATGCCCAGCAGCAGGATTCGGTCGCCGTCGGTTACGGTCGAGGATCGGACTCCGGCATCGAGGGAGAGTGGGACGGCGGCGGAGCCGGTGGCGCCCACATCGGCCAGATTTTCGACGATCCGGCCTTGCAGGAGTTGGTAATCGGATTCGGAGATGCCCGCGTCCGCAAGTTCGCGGTTGAAGTAGCCAGCGTTGCCCTCGGGCAACACAATGTGCGCGAAGTCCGCTACGTGCAGGCCGGTGGAGCTCAGCACATCCGAGAGGGCGGCAGCGAAGACCTTGGGACCGAATGTCGACGTGCCCGGTACATCGATCTTCATCTCCACCGGTTTCTTGCGGGTGCGCTGTTCGCGGAACGAGATATCAGTACCGCCTCCGATCACCTGCATGCCGGGGCTGCGCAGGCCGCCGATACACGAGTTCACGAAGTGCGTCTGCCGCGGTTCGCCCTCCGTGGCGGTCAGTGCGATAGCTCCGGCGCCGTCGCCGAAGGTGAACAGGGTCAGGCGATCTCGCATCCGAATACGATCGGGTTCGGAATCCAGATAGATCGGTGCGATGATCGGCGAGATCGCCTCCGACCCGACCACGACGGCATTCCGGTGCATGCCGGCGGCCAGGAGTCGGTGTGCCACATCGAGCGCCTGGACTGCACCTGCGCAACCAGCGCGTAGTTCAATGGTCGCGCAGCGCTCCAGCCCGAGATACGACTGGATCATCGTCGCCACATTCGGCAAGTGATAGTCAGGGCTGGCCGTGCACACCACCAGGAGTTCCAGTTCCTGCGGCTCGATCCCGGCGCGCTCAAGTGCCTGCTCGACTGCGGCTAGCGCCATCCTGCTGTTGCTGATGCGATGTTCACCGGTCCGAGGGTCGATCATCCAGTGCCGCCGCTGTACCTGGATTCCCTCCAGCACGTCGGCAGGCAAGGCACCGCAGAGCTTTTCGAGGTCATCGTTACCGATCGGTTCGAAGGGTACGAAAGCGCCGGTCGAGGCGACCGTCACGGTGTAGGTCGGAGTCATGCGGAAGTCCTTGTCCAAGGGGCGATAACGATGCTGGTATGGGTACCGCCGAGTGAGGAGCTGTTGATCAGTACGGGGGCGGCCGAGCCAGTTGTCTTCCATTCGGTCACTGCGAGCACGATCGACAGCTGGGCTCCTGCGCCGATCGGCTCGCCGAGAATACGTTTCGGCGTCTCGACGCGGATATCACCGAAGACGCGATGAATAGCGCGCAATTCGGGTGCGTCGGCGAGGGCGATGCCCGCCGCGTTGGCCCAGACGGCGGCGATCTCCTCGCTCGCGAGGCCGGAGTCGGCGAGCGCGATGCGCATAGCGCGTTCCAGCCCGTTGCCACGCTGATCCCAGCGGCCGACACCGATGCCGTCGGAGGCGGTGCCGTAACCCAGGACGCGGGCGTATGCGGTGACCCCGCGGAGCGAGGCCTGCTCGATCGACTCCAGAACCAGTGCCCCGGCGCCCTCTGAAAGCGTGAAATTGCCTGCGAACACGGGAATTTCGCCGTATGCGGCGAGTAGGCCGGGGGAGAAGGCGTCCACGGCCGATACCACCAGGGAGTTCGCGCGCCCCGAGCCGATCAGATCGACTGCGATGCCGAGCGCGGCCGCACCTGCCGCATGGCCGGAGGTGATGGTGGTGGTCGGTCCCCTGGTACCCAGTGACATCGCCACCTGCCCGGCCGCCGCGTTGAATACTGTGTTGGGGAACACGGCTGGATCGCCGTATTGCAGGCCCTGTTCCAGGACTGGCGTGGCGAAGCGCTCGTTGCTCTCGACCGGTCCGGCGCCGGTGCCCACTATGACGCCGGTAGCGGTCAGCAGATCGCCCGAATCGCTGAGCTTCGCGTCCTCCAATGCCATTCGGCTGGTTGCGACCGCCAGTTGTGACAATCGATCCATACGCCGCCGTCGCCGGGTGTCGCCAGCCGCGGACAGATCGACATCGATCGGTACCGCTCGCAGGCCATCCGTTTCGGGCAGGGCGGTCAGCCCGGATCGGTAGTGGCGCAAAGCATCAGCCGGATCGAAGCCGAGCGGTGTGGCCAGGCTGAGGCCGGTGATGACGACGCCAATTGGACTGGCGATAGTCGCGGGTTTCCTGGGGGAGTCCCCGCGCGCCAACGCCAAGGTCGCGTTGGCTCCGGCAAAGGCGAAATTGTTGGATAGTGCTACGTCGGTGTCCATCGCACGTGCCCGCCCCGGCACCGGGTCTAGCCCGCACTTCGGGTCGGTCTCGCCGAAGTTCGCGGTAGGGGGTGCCATCCGATGTGCGAGACCGAGGATCGTGACGATCGCTTCGACAGCGCCTGCGGCTCCGAGTAGATGCCCGATCATCGATTTAGTGCTGCTCAACGCGATTTGCACGGCATCTTGACCGAAGGCTGCGCGCACGGCATTGCTCTCAGCCGAATCGTTCTTCGGAGTACCGGTACCGTGCCCATTGATGTAGACCACGTCCGCTGTGGTCAGTCCGGCCGAACTCAGGGCAGCCCTAATGGCGCGTGCGGCGCCGGCGCCCTCGGGATGCGGTGCGGTCGGGTGGTAGCCATCGGCCGACATGCCGTACCCGAGAACGTAGGCCAGAGGAGTGATACCTCGCTGCCGGGCCAGCTCCTCGGAAAGCAACACGAGCATCCCGCTGCCTTCTCCGAGTGAAAGGCCCTCTCGATCCCTTGAATACGGTGCGGCCGGTCGCGGCGACAGTGATTCGAGACTGTTGAAGCCGGCGAAGGCGGTCTCGGTGAACGAATCGCTGCCGCCGACCAGCACCGCGTCGGCGCGCCCGCACCGGATCAGTTCACTGCCGTGTGCGATGGCGTGGGCGCCGGATGCGCACGCGGTGTTCAGCGAGATCACCGGTCCGCGAATGCCGAAAGCGGCGCTCAGCGCTTCCGCGCCCGCGTGCGGAGGCACCAGCAGCCAGTCCTGCCAATCCGGTGTGCCGCCCGTTAGTTGTTTGCGGTACGCCAGCTCTGCGGTGCGCCAGCCGCCATTGCACGTGCCGTAGACGACACCGAAGCGTTCGGCTGCAAGGGTCTCGCCGATCGTGATGCCGCTGTCTCGCATGGCCTCTGACGCCGCCCGCAGGGCGAAGGCAATGGACGGTTCACGTACCGTGGTGTCGGAGGCCACCTGTCCGCCGATGCGGGTACGGATCGCGCTGAGATCGAAGCCGCGAACAGGGCCGATGCCGACCTGTCCCGCGCTGGCGTTGTTCCAGAGGGCCGCGGTGCCGGCGCCGAGCGCTGTCACCGCGCCAACCGACGCGACGACGACGGGTGGGGTTGAAGATTTATTCTCGCGCAACGGATTTCCTATCGTTTAGCTCGCGCGGGAAAGCACAACGCTCGCGGACTGGCCTTCCAAGCCGCGGCCGAGTGCTAAGGCGTGCATGATCGTGGTCTCGCGTACGGTGCCCCGGACCAGGTCCAGTGCGGTGGTTCCAGTAATACGCCGATCGGGCGTATCCAGATTGAGTATCGGTAGGGCGATCCCGTGATGGACTGACAGCGCCGCGGCTGCCGCGTTCATGGCGCCCGCCGCGCCAACCAGATGACCGGTTTGAGGTTTGATGACGCTCAGTGCGGTGCGTTCGCCACCTAGCGCGGCATGCAAGCCGTGCGCCTCGCTCAGATCACCGAGCCGGGTGGCCGAACCGTGGCCGACGACGTAATCGAGTTCGCCCGGCGCGATTTTCGCGTCGTCGAGGGCTCGGGCGACTGAGACCCGAACGCCCGTTCCCTCGCGATCCGGCTTCGGTGGGCTGGCAAGGTCGTTACCCGCGCCGTAACCGGAGACCTCGGCGTAGATCCGCGCGCCGCGCGCAAGCGCTCGTTCGCGTTCCTCGAGGACAAGAATTGCCGCCCCCTCGCCGAGCACTGCGCCGGATCGGCCAGTGTCAAAGGGGCGGAAGGCCGCCGCCCCGTGGCCATTGTCTGGTGTGAGTACGCCGAGCGAGTCCATCTTCGACATCGACCACCAGCCGGTGGCGTCCTCGGACCCGCCGGCGAGTGCTACGTCCGCGTCGCCGCGCCGGATGGCGCGCATGGCCCGGCCAATGGCGTTGCTGCTGGCATCGGCTGTGCCAGCGAAAAACGCGTTGACGCCGCGTATCCCGTGTATCTGCGAGATATGGAACAGCGACGCCGACTGCAATCCCTCGACGTAGAACAACGGGGGCACGATTGTCCGGGAGCCTTCTCCCAGCGCCTGTAGATCGGCGGTCCCGTCGGGCCTCCGCACCTGCTGCAGATTCTCGATCAGCGAATCGATCCGCGAGATCTCCTTGTTCGCGCCGAGGAACAGGCCTGTGCGCGGGCCTAATTCGTCGTTCTCCGGCAGACCGGCATCGCGCAACGCCAGCCGTGCGCCCGCGACAGCCAGCTGATCGCCGCGGTTCACGGTTCGTAAGGTGCGCTTGCTCAGATAGTTCAGCGGTTCGAAATCGTCGATCTCGGCCGCGAGCCGAGCGGTCAATGGAGTTGGGTCGTAGGTCGAGATCGGCCGTACCGCACTGAGTCCGGCGAGCATGCCAGCCCAGCAGTCCTCGACGCCGATTCCCAGTCCGGTGATCAGGCCGACACCAGTTACGACCACTGTTCGGGGGTTCACAGCGTGCCTCCTGTGGAGATTTCCGTCGGACCGACTTCGATGCGGTCAGCGGAGGCGACCTTGCGCCCGTCGACGGTGACGATCGCACGCCAGGCGTCGGTGACCGCGGTGACCTGAATCTCGACACAGTCGCCCGGCCGGACCGGTGCTCGCCACCGCAGACCGCGGGCCTCCCGCAATTCCCAGCACTCGCCCAGCCCGGCCGCCAGCGCCGAGGCGGCGGCGATCGTATCGAGCAGCAGGACACCGGGATACAGCGGGAAGCGGGGAAAATGTGTTGCAAATATCGGCAGGGTGCCGGGGATGTTCCGGACGACCACCGCACTAATGCCCGGATCGACGGTGACTATGCGGTCGAATGTTTCGGTCTGCATCACTTCTCCGGCGGTACAAGCGCGAGGCTGGTGTTGGTGCCGCCGAATGCGAAGGCATTCACAAGGGCACCACCTACCGGTGCCCGGCGTGCGATGAGCGGTACGTAGTCGAGGTCCAATTTCGGGTCGGGGGTGGTAAGGTTCGCGGTCGGCGGCACTACCTGGTCGCGCATGGCGTAGATCGCGGCAACTGTATTGAGAGCTGCTGCAGCGCTGGTCAGATGTCCGGTCATCGATTTGGGTGAGCTGATCATCAGCTCATAGGCGCGCGCGCCGAATACCTTCTTGATCGCCATCGTCTCGGACGCATCGTTGCCGTGCGTGCCGGTGCCGTGTGCGACAACGTAATCGATGATCTCCGAGCCGTGCGGCGACGTTGCCAGCGCGGCCTCCATGGCCTGTATGGCGCCGTTGCCGTCGGCCGGAGAATCGGTGATACGCCAGGCATTCAGTGTCGATCCATAACCTACGATCTCGGCGAGAACCGTCGCGCCCCGCTTATGCGCCGCATCCAAGTCCTCCAGTACCAGTACTGCCGCGCCCTCGCCGAGCACGAATCCGGCGCGGTGGCGGTCGAAGGGCCTGCAGGCGGTCTCCGGATCCTCGTTGGCATCGGCGTTCAGCGCGCCGAGCAAGCTGAAACCAAGGACATCGGTCCAGGTGGTCAGTGAGTCATAGCCGCCAGCCAGCATGGCGACCGCATCACCCTCCTGGATAGCTCGGTAAGCCTCCCCGATCGCATGCCCGGACCCTGAACATGCCGTGCTGATGCCGATCATGGGTCCGGACGCACCGAACATCCGGGACATCGCGGCTGTTGCTATGTTCTGGCTGTAGGCGATCGCATCGCCGGGCGGGTATGGCACCAGCGCGAGCGGATTTCCACTACTGGCCCGCGCGTGTCCGACATCGAGGAGCCATTGCAGGTCGGGGCGGCCGACACTGGCACCCATGGCGATTCCGCAGCGTTCGGCAGCGTACGCGCCCGGTTCGAGGTGCGCGTCGGCGAGCGCTTGCCAGGCTGCGGCGACGCCGAACTCGCCGGCGCGCGAAAGGTGCCGGAAGCCGATCGTCGTCGGCACGGTGTCTGTGAGCCGGAATCCGCGCACTTGACCGGCGATCCGCACCGGAAATCCGGTGACGTCGAAGGTTTCGAGTCGCCCGATCCCGCTGCGGCCCGTAACTAGAGCCTCCCAGGTGGAAGCCGAGTCGAGTCCGAGTGGGGTGACTGCGCCGACGCCGGTGACGGCTACCCGCCTCATCGCAGACCCGCCAATCCTTGCAGATGCCTTGCAAGCCTGCGTGTTTCGTCCTTCTCCTCGAGGAGTTCGGCGTCTACCAGCGCGCACATGAGATGCCGGGCCTCGAGCACGGTCGCCTGGTTGGTTCGTACCGTTCCGGAGACGACCGCGGCGTCGTCGTGTGTCGAGTCCACTTGGACGTCCAGTCGGAGCACGTCGCCCGGGCGGACATCGTCTCCCCATCGCACCTCTTCGACGCCGAGCAGAGTTGCGCGCCGCGTGAAATCGGAGCCGAGCATTAGTAGCCACGACCCGGCTTGTGCAAGTGACTCCAGCACCAGGGCGCGCGGCATAACCGGACCGTCCGGTGTGGTCTGCCAGTAGTCCTCGTGTGCAGAGGTGACCTTGCGACCGGTCAGCCGTTCGCTCGCGACCCACGAGTCGATACGGTCGACAAAGTGGAATCTCATGGCCGACCCAGACCGATCTGGCTGGAGAAGCCGCCGTCGACAGCCAGGACCTGTCCGGTGATATGGCGGGAGCGATTCGAGGCAAGGAACACGACGGCGTCGGCGATGTCCTGTACCTCGGCGAGGCGCCGCTGCGGCACCTGCTTCACCAGTTTGGCCGCGCTCTTGTCCAGTAATTCGTTGACGAGATCGGTCGGCGCGTATCCAGGCGCTACCGCATTCACGCGAATGCCGAACCGAGCCAGTTCGATGGCGCTGGTCCTGGTGAGTGCGTCCAGAGCGCCCTTGGAGGCTGCGTAGTTGGTGGTGCCGATCCAACCTCGGCTGCCGACAACCGAGGAAATATTGACAATCGAACCTGCCTGTTGTGCCATGAAATGCTCTGCGACACAGCGGATTCCGTGGTAGGCACTGCCCAGGTTCACCTGTATCACCCGCCACCATTCGCTTGGGTCTACGTCCCACAGCAATCCGTTGACGGCAATGCCGGCGTTGTTGACCAAAATGTCAAGCCGACCTAATTCGGCCAGGGCGGCGGCGACCAGCCCTTCGGTTTCGGCGAGATCGGAAACGTCCGCGGCCAAGGCGATCGCCTTGCCGCCCCGCTCCTCGATCAGTGCGACGACCTTGTCGGCGTCGTCTTTGTTCGCTCGGTAGTTCACCGCCACCGCCGCGCCCTGCGCGGCGAGTTCGAGCGCGATCGCGCGCCCGATACCACGTGAGGCGCCGGTCACCAGCGCCGCCGTTCCCTCCAGCGTCATCTGACGGTCCCTCCACACAAAAGCGCGGCGTACGCGGCGGCTATATCGGCGGTGTGGGTCAGGGTCAGCGAGATCTCACGGACCTGGTGCTCGCGGGCCAGGTCGACCGCGCCGCCGTGTAGCCGTACATCGGGCTTGCCTTGCCGATTGTTGATCACCTCGACGTCGGTCCAGTCCAGGCCCGGGCCCACGCCGGTGCCAAACGCTTTGAGCACGGCCTCCTTCGCGGCGAAACGAGCAGCGAAGTGCTGACCAGAGCTGCGGTGCCGGCGACAGTAGGCCGACTCGCGTGCGGTGAAGACTCGGGCTTCGATGCCCGATTCCTCACCGAGCAGGCGGGTAACCCGCGCCACCGTCGTGAGATCCGCGCCGACCAGGATCCGGCTGCCGTCGGGCAGCGACTCAGGCAGCTCGGGCAGCACCGTCGGTGGTAGCGACATCGCGGTCACGACTGCGCCGCCCGCTCGGCCACCATGCTGATGATGAACTCGACCGTGACCAGGCTCAGCACGTCGTCGGCCGTTAGCGAACCCAGCGATGCATCGA